>NZBA01000135.1 GCA_002686265.1 Planctomycetota bacterium | reverse complement strand
TGTCTGACGCCTTGCGCCTGCACTTCTGCCCGTAGCGCGTGAGGGCCGCGCCCCCGTCAGTAGGAAAGTCCCTATGCTGGTGTCTACGAGGCTGTTGTGGCCTTCTTGGAGACATGATCATGAGACTTGCCCAGTTGTTGCCTCCCGTTGTCGTTGGTCTTGGCTTGTCTGCAGTCGCTCAGGAGCCCGCGCTCCAGGTGGATTGGATTCAGAGCCCCTACTCACTCACTTGGTACGGGTTGGAATACACCCCTCGAAGTTGGACGGATTCCGAACTCCTTGCGGTGTCTATTGGTGGGCATCTAGGAACGATCCGGAGCCAAGCGGAGCAAGATTGGGTTGGACAGCAGTTTCTTCACCTTCCCCCTGCAGGGACCTGGCCTTATTCCCTGTGGATTGGGGGAACGGACCAAGTAGTTGATAACAACTGGGAATGGGCCTCCGGGGAGATCTGGGACTGCCAGTTGTTCTTTTGTGGATGGGGTGGGAGTGAACCCTCGGGTGGTGGAGGTGAGGACTATGCCTCCATGATCACCGACACTCATCCCAGTCTCAGCCCAGGAGACTGGAACGACGACCATGACTCTAAGAACTTCCGTGGTGTACTCGAACTCCCCACAGAACCGAACGTCGGCTGGTCCTGGCCGCGCCTCGTGAGCACGACAACGCGGGCCGTCCACGGGGCGCTGGCCGACCTCAACGGCGATGGGGCCCTGGACTACGCCTCTGCCAATCAGATGTGTTGCGGCGGCGCTGGCGGCACCGTCAATATCCACATGAACGATGGGAGTGGGACCTTCGAATCACCCCAGACCATCGCCGTACCCGCTGGGTCTGCGTTTGACGTGATTGCCGTCGATCATGACCAAGACGGGGACCTGGACTTGATCGCGACCTTCAAGAACAACGGCGTATTCCTTATCGAGAACGACCAGGGCACCTTCAGTTTCCACTCCGAGATCGTAGGTCCGGATAGCTTGGCGTGGCCGCAGGGAGTCCGAAGCCTGGATGTGAACGGTGACTCCATCCCTGATATCGCAGTAGCGGAAGGCTACTACGGCAACAAGGTGCGCATCTTCCACGGGCAGCCAGGCGGCGGTTTCGTCTACGGCGGGGACTTGGTGGGATTGCCGCGTCCAGACCAGATCGAAGTGGGAGACTTCAACCAGGATGGGCTTCAGGACATCGTCGTAGCCGGGGGCACCACGAGCCCCTACTACGTTCGGTTGTACTTGGGGAGCCCGGCGGGCGTACTGGTTCCAGGGGTCTCGCTGCCCTTCCCGGATGTGCCAGCGAAACCAGCATGCGCTGATTTCACCGGCGATGGGGCGTTGGACCTGCTGGTAAGCGCAGGGAGCCCGAGTTCTGGAGAGCTAAGCGTGTGGAAAGGGGATGGGGCAGGTGGGTTCTCCTTGCACTCGAGCATGGCGGTATCCAATAATTTCCACTGCAACGCCGTGGGGGATCTCGACGGGGATGGAGACATAGACCTGTGCGCGCCGATCAACGGGCAATCCCAGTACCGCGTCTATTGGAATGATGGCTCCGGAACATTCGGACCATACGAGACTCTCTCCGGACTCGCCGAGTCGTATTTCGCCCTCGTCGGGAACTTGGACGGTCGGGCAGCCCCGGATCTCGTCTTGGTCAATCACGGGCAGAATCTCACTGAGGCGCACTTCATTGTCCACCTCAACAACCGCTCCAGGGACTGCAACGGCAACGGAGTTCCTGACGATGAGGACATTGCCAACGGGATGCCCGACTGCAACGGGAACGGTATTCCCGACTACTGCGACATGTGGGTCTATGGGACGAGCACCGACTGCAACGCCAACAACACTCCCGACGAGTGCGATATCGCGAACGATCCTTCTCTGGACTGTGATCAGAACGGCGAGATCGACTCTTGTGATCCGAACCCTAGCGATTGCAATGGGAATGGGACCTACGACCCCTGCGACATCCAGGAGGGGACGAGCCTCGACTGCAACGGGAACTGGATTCCCGCCGAGTGCGATATAGCGGGCGGCGCCAGCGGCGATTGCAACGGGAACGGGATTCCCGACGAATGCGAGGAGGACTGCAACGGGAATGGGATCCCCGACGAGTGCGAGGACATCGTGGACTGCAATGCGAACGGGATCCCCGACGAGTGCGAGGGTGACTGCAACGGAAACGGCATTCCGGACGATTGCGACATCGGCGCGGACCCGAGCCTGGACTGTGACCTGAGCGGCACGCTCGACAGCTGCGACGTGGTGGAGGACCCTGCGCTGGATTGTGATTCCAGCGGGTCCATCGACTCCTGCGAGATCGCGAACGATCCTTCGCTGGATTGCGATGGCAACGGGACGATCGACACCTGTGACCTCGGGAACGATCCATCTCTGGACTGTGATTCCAGTGGGACGCTCGACAGCTGCGAGCTGGCGGGTGACCCGTCGCTGGATTGCGACGGCAACGGGACGATCGACACCTGTGACCTCGCCGGCGACCCCTCGCTCGATTGTGATCAGAACGGGAGCATGGACAGCTGCGAGCTGGCTGCGGATCCCCTGCTGGACTGTGACGGCAGCGGGGGGCTCGATGCTTGCGAGTTGGATGACACGACGGACTGTGATGGGAATGAGGTCTTGGACAGTTGTGAGATCGCCGATGACCCGGCTCTCGACCTCAACGGGAACGGAGTCCTCGACTCGTGCGAGTGTCCCCATCCGAGCACCTTCTGCGTGACCACGCCGAACAGCGCCGGGCCTCCGGGAGCCCTGATCGGGTCGGTGGGGCTGCCCAGCATCTCGGTCAACGCCTTCACCCTGAGCGCGAGCTCGGCCCCGCCGGGCCAGCCGGGGATCTTCTACTATGGACCCGGCCAGATTCAGGTGCCCTTCGGCGACGGGGTCCGGTGCGTGGGGGGTGGACCGACCTTCCGCCTACCGCCGATCGTGATCGCCGGCAACGGCCGGGCGTCCTATCACCTCGACTTCACCCAACCGCCGTCGAACGCGGGCCCGGGCGAGATCGCCCCGATGGACACCTGGAACTTCCAGTTCTGGTACCGCGATCCCGCGAACCCCAACGGACTCTTCGGCTTCAACCTCTCGAACGGCCTCGAGGTGACGTTCTGTCCATGATGGCAGGGTCGTCCCGCGGTCCGGCATAGCCCGATCTGATTCCCCAATCCCCGCTCCCTGTCCTGGCATGACCCCAAGAAGTGGTCCAGCCCGAATGAGAGTCAGGTGAGGAGGAGGGTGGTGCCCCTCGGGGAGGCGTGAGGGCTGACGCGGGACCCGGAGGGCGGGCCGCGGCGGTCCCTCAGCCGGACAGCTCGAGGCCGATGGCACTCTCGGCGCGCACGGACTCCCAGGAACCGGTGGCCGGGGAGACCGTCAGTGAGTGCGGTCCTTCCCCTCGAACGGATCACGGTCGGGATCCAGGAACTCGCTGGCCGCGTACACCGCATCAGAGAGCTCGACGAACCCACCGTCCGTGCTGCGCGCGGTCACGCCCGGCGAGCGCCTGGTACGGAGCCGCGCCATGGCAAGCGGGGGCTCAGTGGGGTCGGTCGTGCGCCCGGTGCTCCAGGGGGAGCCGAACCGGTCCGCGTCAGAGGGAGCGACTCCGGACCCCCCTCGAGCCAGCCCCCGAACCGGCCAGCACCCGCCGTGATTCCTCGAGCTGGAGCTCAGGCATGCCGCACGAGGTTCGGCTGCCAGGAACGGCGCTCCAAGGCGTAGCATGAAACCCGGTCGGGACCGCGGAGTGGTCCCCGGCCCCGGCCCCCCCCCAGCACACGGCCAGCACCCCGCATCCTCACGCCACCGACGAGACCGTGGACCGTTCCGAAACCGAGAGAGAGACCGGCCGGACTCCCGCCGGGGCCGCGGAGGCCCTCGACGGGCACGTGCGGGAGATCGTGCGCCGGCACTTCTCCGAGGAGACCGGGACGCCGTTCTGGATCGCGTGGGCGCGGGAGGCGGGATGGGATCCGGCGGAGGAGGTGCGGGGGTTCGAGGACCTCGCGCGCTTCGAACGCTTCGACGGCGAATGGCTGAAGAGCGTCCCGCACGAAGACTGGGTGCCGAAGGCGTTCGAGGGACGGCCGTTCACGATCTTCGAGACCGGAGGCACGACGGGATCGCCCAAGCAACGCATCGGCTGGGACGACTACAAGGTGGACTACGAGGAGTTCTCCAACACGCTGGACGACGCCGCCTTCCCGCGCGGAGGGTACTGGCTGATGATCGGGCCCACCGGACCCCGACGGCTGCGGCTGGCGATCGAACATCTGGCGAACCACCGCGGCTCGGCGTGCTACTTCGTCGACCTCGACCCGCGCTGGGTCAAGAAGCTCATCGCCGCGGGCGACACGGAGCAGGCGACCGCCTACATGAACCACGTCGTCGAACAGGCCGCGACCATCCTCGAACAACGCTCGGTGGACGTCCTGTTCACGACCCCGCGCCTCTTGGAAGCTGTGGGGGAGCGGCTCTCGATCCCCGACGCAGGGATCACCGGCGTCTTCTGCGGCGGGACCGCCATGTCCCCCCAAGTACTGCGCTTCCTCGTCGAGGAAGTCCTCGAAGGGAAGGTCGCGCTGGTGCCGACCTACGGGAACACGCTCATGGGATTGGCCGCCCACAAGCCCGGCTTCGCCGACGAGGGGTACTCCATCACCTACCACGCGCCACAGCCCCGCGCCGTCCTGCGCGTCGTCGAGCCCGAGTCGGGGGACGTCGTGGACTACGACGAGTGGGGGCGCGTCGAGCTCACCACCCTCACCCGCGAGCTCTTCGTCCCACGCTTCCTCGAACGCGACGAGGCCCTGCGGCGAACGCCGTGCGAGACCTACCCCTGGGACGGCGTCGGCGAGGTGCGACCATTCCGGGGCGAAGCCGAGGGCATCGTGGAGGGGGTCTATTGAGCGGGAGGCCCGACCGCGGCCGCACACCGTGCCGGGCCGCCGCCGGAGGAAGCACCCGACGCGGAGAGGATCCGCGCCGCACGCCCCGCACGGTGCGGGCGCGCGAGGGAGTGAGGCCTCGCCGAGGCGGAGCAGGGCGCACGACAGGGGACCCGGCGTGAGCGATTCCCCCGCCCGCATCCCCGTCCTGCGCATGGGCACCGAGTACGAGAGCCTGGAGCACGTCGAGGTGTGCGACCACGCCGACGGCTCGGTGCTCGCGCTGATGGACCAGGCCAACGCGGGGATCGTGCGGCGCGACCTGCGCGGGAAGGCGAACCCCCTGCGGGAGATGACCGTCGCCCGGCTGCTCGAGATCTGCGCCGAAGCCGCCGAGCGGTTCATGGAGGACGAGCTGCCGCCGGCGGAAGGGGAGGCGACGCAGTCGCCGGCGGACTACGTCGCGGCGCTCAGCTCCTCGAGCGGCCTGCCCCACACGCTCTGCCGCGCCAACATGGACAAGGTCCGCACGGTCCTCTCGAAGATGGACGAGGTGCTGCGGGGCCTGACGCGCGGCATGGACTTGGGCCTGCTCGACCACGGCGTCGGGGAACAGGGGGGCGTGGCCGTCTCCCTTGCCCCGAACACCGACCGCCTCGGCGTCGTGCTGCCGAGCAACTCCCCGGGGGTGAACTCCATCTGGCTGCCCGCCGTGGCGCTGAAGACCTCGGTCGTCCTCAAGCCGGGACGCGAGGAGCCCTGGACACCCCTGCGCATCGTCCGCGCACTCGTCGCCGCCGGGGCGCCCGCCGAGGCCTTCGGCTTCTACCCGACCGACCACGAGGGAGCCGCGGCGATCCTCGCCGGCTGCGACCGCGCCGTCCTCTTCGGCGACGAACGCACCACCGCGCCCTGGGCCGCGGATCCGACCGTCAGCGTCCACGGACCCGGCCACAGCAAGGTCGTCATCGGACCCGACGAGAGCGCGCACTGGAAGGAGCACCTCGACCTGCTCGTCGAGTCGGTCGCCGCCAACGGCGGGCGCAGCTGCGTCAATGCCTCGACGATCCTCGTCTGCGATCACGGCGACGAGATCGCAGAAGCCCTCGCCCGACGCCTGGCCGACCTCGAACCGCG
This sequence comes from Planctomycetota bacterium, assembly GCA_002686265.1. GTDB lineage: Bacteria > Planctomycetota > UBA1135 > UBA1135. The sequence goes on along the minus strand of NZBA01000135.1, from coordinate 217,768 downwards.
CCCGGCCGACGATCCCGAGGCGACCCTGTGCGCCTTCGCCAACCCGGCCGTCGCCGAGAACGTCGACGCCGCCATCTCCCGCGAGGTCGAACACGGAGCAGAGGACGTCTCGGCGCGCCTGCGGAGCACCCCGCGCCTCGCCGAGCACGGAGGCGGCGTCTTCCTGCGACCGACCGTCGTGCGCTGCGACTCCCCCGACCACCCCCTGGCCCGCACCGAGTACCTCTTCCCCTTCACCAGCGTCGTCGAGGTCGAGGCCGAAGCCCTGGCGGCGTCGGCCGCGGATTCGCTGGTCGTCACCGCAGTGACCCGCGACCCGGCCCTCACCCGCGCCCTGATCGACGACGCGGGGATCGGCCGCCTGAACCTCGGCCCACAGCCGACGACGAAGATCGACTGGGGCCAGCCCCACGAGGGCAACCTGTTCGAGCTCCTCTACACACGCCGCGCCATCTAGTGCACGAAGGGCTGGTAGGAACGACCGTGCGAGAGCTCCCGGCCGATCCCGACGGGAGGCCGACGGCGCCCGTCGATCGGGGCCTGCCGCACGCAGGCAAGCTGGTCGAGCTCCTCTGCATCCCCCGCGCCATCTCGCGCGCGCAGGACCGGTAGGAGCCGCCGTGCGCGATCCCCTGGCCGAGTTCGACTGGACGCCGCCGACGCGCGTGGTGTGCGGGCGGGGATGCGTGGAGAAGCTGGGGGAGCTCGTCGCCGCGGAAGGCTGCGCGCGCGTCCTGCTCGTGACCGATCCCGGCCTCGCGGCGGCGGGCCACCCACAACGGGCGAAGGAGAGCCTGGAGCGCGCCGGGCTCACGGTCGCCCTCTTCGACGGCGTGCGCGAGAACCCGACCACGAAGGACGTCGAGGCGGTCCGTGCCCACGCGGCCGACGCGGCGGTCGACGGCTTCGTCGCCCTCGGCGGCGGCAGCTGTATCGACGCCGCCAAGGGCGCGGACTTCCTCGTGACCAACGGCGGCAAGATGGACGACTACCGCGGCCGAGCCGGCGTCGAACGACCGCTCCTGCCGCTCGTCGCCGTGCCCACCACCGCCGGGAGCGGGAGCGAGGTGCAGTCCTTCGCCCTGATCGCGACCGAAGCGACCCACGAGAAGATGGCCTGCGGCGATCCGACCGCCGCGCCGCGCGTCGCCCTGCTCGACGCGGAGCTGTCGGTGACCATGCCGCGCCCGGTCACCGCCGTCACCGGCCTCGACGCCATCACCCACGCCGTCGAGACCACGGTCACCCGCGCCCGCAATGAACGCTCGACGGCCTACTCCCGCGAGGCCTTCCGACTCGCCGCCCGCGCCTTCCCGCGCGTCCTCGCCGACGCGGAGGACCTCGACGCGCGCGAGGACATGCTCGTGGCGGCGGCGCTGGCGGGCGTCGCCATCGAGGCTTCGATGCTCGGCGCCGCCCACGCCCTGGCGAACCCGCTCACCCGCGCCCTGGACGTGCCCCACGGGCTGGCCGTCGGCCTGCTCTCGCCCCACGTCGTGCGCTTCAACGCGACCGAGCCCGCGACCCGCGAGCGCTACGCCGAGCTCGGCCGCCTGCTCCCCGACCCGGGAGGCGACACCGACGATGCCGTCGCGGCTCTGGTCGGTTTCCTGGAGCGGTGCCTGGAGACCTCGGGCCTCCCCACGGCCCTCTCTGCCTGGGACCTGGACGACGATGCCGTCGGGCCCCTCGCTCTCGAGGCGGCGACGCAGTGGACGGCGGACTTCAACCCCCGGACCGTCACGGCGGTGGAGCTGGCTGCGCTCTACCGCTCGGCCCTCGATCCGACCGAGAGCTGACGGGCCGGCTCCCTCCTTGACGGCGCGGAGCCCTGGACCGTCGCGTCGGCGGAGGGGGCTTCGCGACCCCCATCGGCCTGCTGCTGGGCGAGAGGCCGACGGGACGGTTTCCCCGTTCCCTGGCGTCCGTGGGAGGTGGGAGCGGATAATGGGTGCATGTCCGTCTCCATCGCGGTCCTCGCCCTCGCCCTCGCCCCCGATCCCGCCGGGGGTGGGGAGTGGAGCGCGTTCCGGGGGGATGCGGCCCAACGGGGGGTCGCGGAGGGAGCGCTGGCGGACGAGCTGGAGCTGCGCTGGCGGTACGAGAGCGGGGGAGCGATCGTATCCTCGCCCGTCATCGCCGGGGGGAAGGTGTTCGTCGGCTCCGACGACAAGCACGTCCACGCCGTTGACCTTTCGACCGGCGAGGGGCTCTGGAAGTTCGAGACCGGGGACATGATCGAAGCGCCTCCGATGGTGGCCGAGGGAACCGTCTTCGTCGGCTCGTCGGACTTCTTCTTCTACGCCCTCGACGCGAAGACCGGCGCGCTGCGCTGGAAGCACGAGACCGGCGACAAGATCCTGGGCGCCGCCGCCTGGCTGCCCGCGGACGGCGGCCGCCCCGACCGCGTCGTCGTCGGCTCCTACGACACCAAGCTGTACTGCCTCGACGCGCAGAGCGGCGAGGTCGCCTGGACCTACCGGACCGAGAACTTCGTCAACGGGACCCCGGCCGTCGGCGGAGGGAAGATCGTCTTCGGCGGCTGCGACGCGGTCCTCCACGTCGTCTCGACCGAGAGCGGGGAGGCGCTCGCGCAAATCGAGATCGGCCGCGACTGCCACATCGCGGGCTCGGCGGCCCTGATGGGCAAGCGCGCGCTCTTCGGACACTACGGCAACGCCTTTGCCTGCGTGGACGTCGAGTCCGGCGAGCGCGTGTGGTCCTACGACGGCGGCCGCCACGCCTTCTTCTCGTCTCCCGCCGTCACGAAGGACCGGGTCGTCTTCGGCGGGCGCGACAAGAAGCTGCACTGCGCGCGCCTCGCCGACGGCAAACCCCTCTGGACCTTCGCCACCCGACGCAAGGTCGACGGCTCACCGGTCGTCTGCGGAGACAAGGTCGTCTTCGGCTCGGGCGACGGACGCCTCTACGTGCTGCGCCTCGCCGACGGAGAGCCGGTGTGGTCCTACGACCTCGGCCGCTCGGTCTTCTCCTCCCCGGCGGTCGCCGGCGGCGTCGTGATCACGGCCTCGCTCGACGGCGCCGTCTACGCCTTCGGCCCGCGGGACGACGAGGACGAGGACACGGGAGGGGGCGGACGATGACCGTCGAACAGACCCGCGCGGGGAACTACTTCGTCTCCAACTACCCGCCGTTCTCGGCCTGGAGCCTCGACGCGGTGGCGAGCGTCGCCGAGAAGCTCGCCGAGCCGCCGCCCGAAGACGTCCCCCTCGGCCTCTACGTCCATCTCCCGTTCTGCCGCCAGCGCTGCGACTTCTGCTATTTCAAGGTCTACACCGACAAGAGCAGCGCCGACATCCGCCGCTACCTCGACACCCTCGCCGCCGAGCTGGCCCTGCTCGCCGAGCGTCCCTACCTCGCGGGCCGACGCCCGAGCTTCGTGTACTTCGGCGGCGGGACGCCGTCCTACCTCTCGGCCTCCCAGCTGCGCGAGCTCTTCGGCTCCCTGAGCGAGATCCTGCCCTTCGACGCCGCCGAGGAGATCGCCTTCGAGTGCGAGCCCGGAACGCTCCAACAACCCAAGGTCGCCGCCCTCGCCGAGCTCGGCGTGACCCGCGCCAGCCTGGGCGTCGAGCACTTCGATCCGGACCTCCTCGAACGCAACCACCGCGCACACCGGGCCGACGAGATCCTGCGCGCCTACGGCTTCCTGCGCGAGGCGGACTTCAAGTCGGTCAACATCGACCTGATCGCCGGCATGGTGGGGGAGACCGACGCGACCTGGAGCGAGTGCATCGGGCGCACGATCGAGCTGCTGCCCGAGAGCGTGACGATCTACCAGATGGAGGTGCCCTTCAACACGACCCTCTACGGGCGCATGCGCGAGGGCGGCGAGGCCGTCGCACCCGTGGCGGACTGGGCGACCAAGCGCGCCTGGGCCGACGAGGGCTTCGCGCGCCTGGAGGCCTACGGCTACCGGATCGGCAGCGCCTACACTGCCTGCCGGGACGAGAAGACACGCTTTCTCTACCGCGACGCCCTGTGGAAGGGCGCGGACATGGCCGGGATCGGCGTCTCCTCCTTCTCGCACCTCGGCGGCGTCCACTTCCAGAACGAGCACGAGATCGAGACCTACGAGCGAAGAGTCGCCGCGGGCGAGGCGCCCCACCTGCGCGCCTACCCGATGAACGAAGACGAGCGGCTGGTGCGCGAGTTCCTCCTGCAGATGAAGCTCGGCCGCGTGGGCCTCACCCCCTTCGAGGAGAAGTTCGGCGTGGACCTTCGCGAGCGCTTCGGTGAGGCCCTCGCGCCCCAGGTGGCCGACGGCCTGGTCGAGATCACCGACGGCGAGATCCGCACGACCCGCGCGGGGCTGATGCAGGTCGATCGCCTGCTGCCGGCCTACTTCCGCCCCGAGCACCGCACCGAGCGCGTCTGCTGAGGACCGTCGCGACCATGCGGATCGCCCTGTTCACCCCCGGCACCGGACACTTCCACTGCGGGAGTTGCCTGCGCGACGGGACCCTGGCGAACGCCCTGCGCGCGGCGGGCCACGAGGTGCGCATGGTGCCCCTGTACCTGCCGCTGGTGCTCGAAGAGGAGGCGCCCGACGCCGCCGAGCCCGTGCGCATGGGCGGGATCAACGTCTTCCTGCAACAGAAGCTGGCCGCGGCGCGGCACCTGCCCGGTCCCCTCGCCGACGCCCTCGACTCACCGCGCCTGCTGCGCTGGGTCGCGCGGCACAGCAACATGACCGACCCCGCCGGGCTCGGCGCGATGACCCTGGCGGCGATCGAGGGTGAGCGCGGCCCCCTGGCGGGCGAGGTCGACAAGCTCGCGCGCCGCGTGCGCGCGACCGGCGACGACCCCGACGTGCTGCTCCTGTCCAACGCCATGCTGCTCGGCACGGCCCGGCGCCTGCGCGCGGAGTTCGACCGGCCGCTGGTGTGCACCATGCAAGGCGAGGCGCCCTTCCTCGACGGGCTGGGCGAGCCCTTCCGCGAGCGCGCCTGGCGGGCGGTGGCCGAGCGCGTCGCCGACGCCGACGCCTTCATCGCCGTCAGCGCCGACTACGGCGCCCTGATGGCCGAGCGTCTCGCGATCCCGGCCGAGAAGCTCACCGTCGTCCACAACGGCATCGAGGCCGCCGACCTGCTGGACCTGCCGGGGCCCTGGAGCGCTGACACCCCGCCCGTCCCGCGCATCGGCTTCCTGGCGCGCATGTGCCCCGACAAGGGCCTCGCGACCCTCGTCGACGCGTTCCTCGCCCTGCGCGGGCGCGGGCGCGTGGAAGGCACCCGCCTCGCGGTCGCCGGGACGCTGTTGGCCTCAGACCGCCCCTTCGTCGAGCGCCTGCGCGCGCGCATCGCCGAGGCGGGCGCGGCGGCCGAGGTCGAGCTCCACCCGGACATCACCCGCGCCGAGAAGGTGCGCTTCCTCGACTCCCTCGCGGTGCTCTCGGTGCCCGCGACCTACGGCGAGTCCTTCGGCCTGTACGTGCTCGAAGCCCTCGCCGCCGGGGTGCCGGTCGTCCAGCCGCGCCACGCGGCCTTCCCCGAGCTGATCGAGGCCACCGGCGGCGGCGTACTGTGCGAGCCCGACGACGCCGCCTCCCTGGCCGACGCCCTCGAGGCGTTGCTGCTCGATCCGGCGCGCGCTCGCGCCCTCGCCGAGAGAGGTCGCCGCGCCGTGCGCGAGTGCTTCGGCGCCGAGCACATGGCTCTCGGCATCGCGGACGTCTGTACAATGCTCGCCCACCGCCGGGACCCCGCATGACCCACGAGTTCGAGTACGAGCGCACCGTCGAGTTCGCCGAGACGGACATGTCCGGCATCGTCCACTTCTCCAACTACTTCCGGTACATGGAGGAGGCCGAGCACACCTTCTTCCGCTCCCTCGGTCTCTCCGCCCACAGCGAGAGCGACGGCGTCATGCTCGGCTGGGTGCGCGTCGACGCCGAGTGCGTCTACCGCCGGCCCCTGCGCTACCCCGACCGAATCAAGGTCCGCCTGCTCGTCAGTGATCGCACAGCGAGCTCCCTGGCCTTCGAGTTCGGCTTCTTCGCGGCCGACGGTGCGGCGGAACCGATGGCGGGGGGACGCATGCGCACGGTCTGCGTCGTGCGGGATCCAGCCGGCGACGGGGTACACGCGACGGACATGCCCGCCGAAGTCGCAAAGCGCGTCAGCGTCGCGCCGCGGGAGAAGATCGACGCCGCCCGGGCGGCCCTGGAGCGGAAACCCCGCGCGACGGAAGGAGACTGACATGGCGGTCGAAGACGGCCAGACCGCGAACCTCTGGCTGACCTTCTCGTTGATGACGGTCGTGACCTGGGGACTCTACGGCGTGCTGCTGCACACCGGGCAGGCAGCGATGGCCGACCCGGAGAACGGGCGCTACAAGGCCTTCCTGTGGGTCGGGATCGCCTACTTCCTGATCGCCGTTGTCGGACCCGCGGTGCTGCTGCTCGCCGCCCGCTCGGACTGGGCGATGCCCGCCGGCGGGGTCCTCTGGTCGCTGTTGGCCGGGACCTCCGGCGCTGTCGGCGCCTTCTGCGTGCTCTTGGCCTTCGGCGCCCGCGGGCACCCCGCGGCGGTGATGTCGATCATCTTCGCCGGAGCGCCGATCGTGAACGCGATCGTCGCCATGGCGATCCATCCCCCCGCCGGAGGATTCGGCGGCCTGCGCTGGCAGTTCCTCGCCGGCATCGCCCTCGCGGCGCTCGGCGGAACCCTGGTGACACTCTACAAGCCGGGCCCGGCAGCTCCCGCGGCGGCGGCGGCGAGCGAGAGCGACGGCGCGCAGCGGTGACCGCCCTCGTCGAGCTCCGCGGCGTCTCCCAGCGCTTTGGCGATGCGGGCGCCGGCCGGGTGACCCAGGTGCTGAGCGACGTCGACCTGTCCGTCGCCGAAGGCGAGTCCGTGGCCGTCGTCGGGCCGTCGGGCTCGGGCAAGAGCACGCTGTTGCACTTGATCGGCGCACTCGCGCCGCCGACGAGCGGGTCGGTGCGCATCGCGGGCACGGACCTCGCCGAGATCGACGGCGACGGGCTGGCCGACCTGCGCAACGAGATCGTCGGCTTCGTGTTCCAGGACCACCACCTTCTGCCCCAGTGCTCGGCGTTGGAGAACGTGCTCGTGCCGACCCTCGCCCGCAGACGTGCCGACCGCGCGGGTGCGCGGGAGCGGGCGCGCGGACTGCTGGAGGAGGTCGGGCTCGCCGACCGCTGCGACCACCGCCCCGGCGAGCTGTCGGGCGGCGAGCGCCAGCGCGTGGCCGTCGTGCGCGCCCTGATCAACGAGCCGCGCCTGCTCCTGGCGGACGAGCCGACCGGCTCCCTGGACTCGGTGGCCGCCGCCGGGCTCGCCGAACTCCTCGTCGGGCTGCACGCCGAGCACGGCCTGACCCTGCTCGTCGTCACCCACGCCGAGGCCCTGGCGGTGCGGATGCAGCGCCGGCTCTGCCTCGGCGCGGGGAGGCTCGTCGAGGGATGAATGCCGCCCGGCTGGCCGCCTCGGGCCTCCGCCACTACTGGCGCACGCACCTGGGCGTCGCCCTGGGGACGGGCGTGGCGACCGCCGTGCTCGTCGGCGCCCTCGCCGTCGGCGACTCGGTGCGCGCCCACCTGCGGGGGCAGGCCGTGGCGCGGGTCGGCGCGGTTGACGCGGCCCTGGACGCGCGGGACCGTTTCTTCACCGACGCCCTCGCCGGGAGGCTGGCGGCGGAGCTGGGTCCCGCGGGCCGGGCAGCTGCCCCGGGCGCGACGCCTCCGGGGCCGGAGGCGCGGGAGGAGCCCGCGCCTGTGCGCGTGACGGCCGCGATCGCCCTGTCGGGCGTGGCTTCCGCTCCCGGCACCGGACGCCGGGCGAACGGAGTCCGGGCGCTAGGCGTGGACGGGGGCTTCTTCGAGCTCGCCGATGCCTCCCCCGCGGTCGAGCCGCCCGCCCCCGGCGAGGTGCTCGTGAACGAGCGCCTCGCACGGCAGCTCGGTGTCGGCACCTCCGACGAGGTGCTGCTGCGCCTCGACCTGCCGAGTGCGATGGCGCGCGACATGGTCCTCGCCCAGAGCGACGAGCGCACGATCGGCCTGCGCGTGCGCGTCGCGGGCGTGCTCACAGACTGCGACGGCGGGCGCTTCTCCCTCAGCGCCTCCCCGCTCCCACCGCTGCTGGCGGTCTGCTCCCGCGCGTGGCTGCAGGATGAGCTGGACCTCGGGGAGCGCTCGAACCTCTTGTTGGTGGGCGGCGCGGCGACGGCGGAGGAGGGGACCGACGCCGCCGGGGCCGCTCTCGGCCGGGTCTGGACCCTCGCCGACGCCGGCTGGCACCTGCACCCCCTGGCCGTGGGGGAGGGCGTCGAGCTCACCGGCGAGCGTGTGTTCCTCGATGCGGCGCTGGGGGAGGCGGTCGCGGGCTCCTCCCTGGCGGCCGTGGGCGTCCTGACCACCTTCGCCAAGGCAATGCGCGTCGGAGAGCGCACGACGCCCTACTCCTTCGTGTGCGCCGTGGGATCGGTGGGGGAGCCGACGGTCGAGACGGCGCTCGTGCCCGCCGACCTCGCCGCCGACGAGCTGGTGATTCACGACCACCTGGCCGCGGACCTCGACGCGTCGGCGGGGGACGAGCTCGTGATGACGACCTGGGCCCTCGGCCCTTCCTCGCGGCTCGTCGAGCAGAGCCACACCTTTCGCGTGCGCTCGGTCGTGGACCTCGCCGGACCCGTGGCCGACCCGACCCTGATGCCCGCCTTCCCGGGGCTGGCCGACGCGGACCACTGCCGCGACTGGGAGCCGGGGATCGAGCTCGACCTCGAGTTGGTGCGCGACGAGGACGAGGCCTACTGGGAAGAGCACCGCGGCACCCCCAAGGCCTTCGTCGGCCTCGCGGCGGGCCAGGCGTTGTGGGCCGACCGCTTCGGATCGCTCACCGCCCTGCGCTTCCCCGCCGCCGGCGCCGGCGAGGTTGCGCGCGTGGTGCGCGAGGAAGTGGACCCGGCCGAGGTGGGACTGTTCTTCGAGGACGTGCGCACGCCGGCCCTGGCGTCCGGCGCCGCCGCTACCGACTTCGGCGGCCTGTTCGGCGGCCTGTCCTCCTTCCTGATCGCCGCCGCCCTGTTGCTGACGGCGATGCTCTTCGCCTTCGGCGTCGAGCAGCGCTCGCGGGAGCTGGGCCTCCTGTCGGCCGTCGGCTGGCGGCGGCGGCGCGTGGTGCGCGCCTTCTTGACCGAGGGGCTCGTGGTGGCGCTCGCCGGGGCCGCCGTCGGGGTTCCCGGCGGCCTGGCCTTCACCGCCGCCCTCTTGGGTGGGCTCGGCACGATCTGGAGCGGAGCCGTCGGCGGCGCGTCGATCGGATTGACCGTCACCGCCGGGAGTCTGGCCCTGGGAGCGGGGATCAGTGTGGTTGGGGCCGTGGCGGCGATGGCAATCTCCCTCCGCCGCCAGGGCCGGCGGCCCGCGGCAGCGCTGCTCGCGGAGGTGCCGGCCGCCCACGGAGGCGGCGAGCTCATGCGCGCCCGGCAAGGCCCGTGGATCGCCGCGGCGTGCGTGGTCGGGGCGACCGTGGTCCTCATGAGCGTCGATCCCCGCGAGGGCGCGGCGGCGGCCGGCGCCTTCTTCGGAGCGGGGGCCCTGCTCCTGGGGGCGGGGATCGCGGCGAGCGGCGCCCTGCTGGCGAGGCTGGGAGCGCCGAGCTCCTCGCCGCGGGATTCCCTCGCCGCCTTGGCCCTGGGCGGCGGCGCACGGTGCGGCGGGCGCAGCCTGGGCACCGCCGCCCTGCTCGCGTCGGGGACCTTCCTGGTCGTCGCCGTCGCCGCCAACCACCGCGACGCCACGGCCGAGGCGGCGGGCGGGCGGCGGGACACGGGAACGGGCGGGTTCGCCCTCGTGGCGGAGGCGACCCTCGGCGTCCTCCACGACGTCAACACCCAGAGCGGGCGCGAAGCCTACGGCCTCGACCCCGACCTCCTCGATGGCGTCGGGGCGGTGCCCCTGAGGGTGCGCGACGGCGACGAGGCGAGCTGCCTGCACCTGGGCGTGCCGTCGAGCCCGCGTCTGTTGGGCGTCGAGCCGGCGCTCCTGGACGCGCGCGGCGCCTTTCGCTTCACCCAGACCGCCGACGGCGTGGACCCCGACCACGGCTGGCTGGCCCTTGAACCGCTCGCGGCGGACGACAGCGTCCCGGCGATCGGCGACGAAGCGAGCATCACCTGGTCGATGCACCGGCGGGTCGGAGAGGCGATCGAGTACACCGACGAGCAGGGCCGGCCCTTTCGCGTGCGGATCGTCGCCGCCGTGGCGAGCTCGATCCTGCAGGGCAACCTCGTGATCTCCGAGCGCGCCTTCGAGGAGCGCTTCCCCTCCCAGAGCGGCCACCGGATGTTCCTCGTTGACGCGCCGCCCGAGCGCGCGGCGGCCGTAGCCGAGGAGCTCGGGCGCGGGCTCGCCGACGAAGGCTTGACGGTCAGCTCGACCGCCGTGCGCCTGAACGAGTTCCACGCCGTGCAGAACACTTACCTCGCGATCTTCGGCGTCCTGGGGGGGATCGGGATGCTCTTGGGCACCGTCGGCCTGGGACTCGTAGTGCTGCGCAACGCCCTGGAGCGGCGCGGCGAGCTGGCGTTGTTGCGCGCCGTCGGGTTCCGCCGGGCCGCCCTCGTGCGCATGATCACAGGCGAGCACGCCCTGCTGCTCGCCCTGGGTCTGGCAGTGGGAGCGGGGGCCGGCTTCGTCGCCTTGCTGCCCGCGGTCGCGGGGGAGGGATCAGGCTGGGCCCGGGCCGCCGGCCTCGTCGCAGCTCTCGCCGCCAGCGGCTGGTTGTGGATCACCCTCGCGGCGCGGCTGGCCGTCGGCGGAGAGGTGCTGGCCACCCTGCGCAGGGAGTAGGGTGTCGGTGCCGCCCGCACGCCCGCGGGCGTCGGCTCCGCTCCGAGAGAACGAACAGCGATGTCACCCCCGCCGGCCCCCGTCCGCCTCGCGCTCCTCCTCTGCGCCCTCGGCGCAGGGCCGGTGTGGGGCCGCCAGGAGAGCGCGATGGTCGAGCGGGCCGAACGCGAGGCGACCTTCGCCCGGCTGATGAGTGGCGCGAAACTCGTCGGCTCCTTCACGGCCAGCGACGCGCCGCCCGGCAGCGCGCCGCAGTCGGACGGTTACACCCTCGGTGCGGTCTCCAAGGTCGAGGGGAGTGAGAGCAGCTGGCGCTTCGAGGCGAGCTTGGCCTACGGCGAGAGCCGGTTCCCCATGGCGCTGGTGGTCGAGGTCCTGTGGGCCGGGGACACGCCGGTGATCACCGTCGAGGACATGGCGATCCCGTTCATGGGCAGCTTCGAAGCGCGGGTGGTCATCCACGACGATCAGTACGCGGGGACCTGGAGCGGCGCGGGACACTCCGGACAGCTCTTCGGCGTGATCGAGCGCGCGAGGGCTTCGGGGGCGGGCGAGGGACACTGGCCGTCGTTTCGCGGGCGCGGGGCGAGCGGAATCAGCGAGGGCGCGGCCTTGCCGGTGCGTTGGGACGTCGAGAGCGGCGCGGGCGTCGCGTGGCGCACGCCGATCCCCGGCCTGGCCCACTCCTCGCCGGTGATCTTCGGCGAGCGCATCTTCCTCACCACGGCCGTGCGCGAGGCCGGAGAGGCGGAGTTGAAGGTCGGCCTCTACGGCGACATCGCCCCGGTGGACGACGAGAGCCCGCACACCTTCGCCGTGGTGTGCGTGGACCGCTCGAGCGGTGAGGTCCTCTGGGAGCGCGCCGCTTTCGAGGGCGTCCCGACCGACCGCCGCCACCCGAAGGGCAGCCACGCCGCCTCGACGCCGACGACCGACGGCGAGCGCGTGGTGGCGCTGTTCGGCAGCGAGGGGCTGTTCTGCTACTCGGCCGAGGGCGAGCTGCTCTGGCAGCGGGACCTGGGCGATCTGAACGCGGGCTTCTACAGGTTGCCGGGCGCCGAGTGGGGCTTCGGCTCCTCACCGGTGATCCACGAGCGGCTCGTCCTCGTGCAGGCCGACATTCAGGGTGACTCGTTCCTGGCGGCGTTGGACATCGAGACCGGCGAGGACGTCTGGCGCACCCCGCGCGACGAGTTCCCCGGCTGGGGCAGCCCGACGGTCGTCGTCACCGAGTCCCGCTCCCAGGTCGTCGTCAACGGCTTCAAGCACATCGGCGGCTACGACCTCGCGAGCGGCGCACAGCTGTGGAAGCTCGTGGGCGGCGGGGACCTCCCGACCCCGACGCCGATCTTCGCCCAGGGGTTGGTCTTCATCACCAACGCCCACGGCCGCTTCGCGCCGATCTTGGCCATCGATCCGGCGGCGAGCGGCGAGCTTGCGATGAAGGCCGAGGAGAGCGAGTACATGGTCTGGAGTCGGATGCGGCGCGGGAACTACATGCAGACTCCGTTGGTCCATGGCGACGGGCTCTACCTGTGCTCGGACGCGGGGATCCTCGCCTGCTACGACGCGCGCAGCGGCGAGGAGCGCTTCCGCGAGCGTCTAGGATCGGGCGGCACGGGCTTCACCGCCTCGGCCGTCGCGGGCGACGGCAAGCTCTACCTCACCAGCGAGCAGGGCGAGGTCTTCGTCGTGCGCGCGGGCGCACAGATCGACCTGTTGGCGGTCAACTCGCTGGGCGAGGAGTGCATGGCCACTCCGGCGATCGCCGAGGGTGTCGTGTTCTGGCGCACGCGCCGCCACCTCGTGGCGATCGACGGCGCTGTCGACGACGCGGGGAAGTAGGCAGCGGCTCAGATGGCCGGGCCGCCGTGGGGGATCGGCTCGGGCAAGTCGGCGAACTCGCCGAGGGCGGCGGTGAGCGCGGTGAAGTCGCGGTCGAGGTTGCCGATCAGGCAATCGGTCAGGTCGTGGTGCAGGTCGGGGTGCGCCTTGAGGAAGGTGCTGAAGTGGAAGTCGGGGTCGTAGAAGGCGAAGACGAGCGCGCGCATGGCCTCGATCTCCCGGCACACGCGCTCGCCGTAGGCCATGAAACGCGCCGCGCCCGTGTCCCCCGCTTCCAGGGCTAGGTCGACGGCGTCGGCGGCGAGCACGCCGCTCTGCAGGGCGAGGTAGACCCCGGCGGAGAAGACCGGATCGAGGAAGCTGAAGGCGTCGCCGACGAGCACGAGCCCGTCCGACGCGCAGTGGCGCGAGCGGTAGGAGAGGTCGTGGGTGACCTGGTAGAGGTGCAGATTGGAACCGACGGCGAGGTGGTCGCGGATCCACGGCTGCAGCTCGACCTCGCGCTCGAAGATCGCGCGCGGGTCGCGTGTTTCCCTGAAGAGATACTCGGGATCGGCGACGATCCCGACGCTGACCGTGTCGTCGGTCTGCGGGATGTACCAAAACCACCCCTTCTCGGGCAGGTAGGCGACGGTCGTGGCGCCCTCGTCGCGTCCGCCGTCGCGCATCGCGCCCTTGTAGTAAGTCCACAGGGCGACCTTGCGCATCTTGCCGTCGGGCTCGCGCCAGCGGTTGCGTTGCTGCCCGAAGGCGCTGCGCCCGCTGGCGTCGACGGTGACCGGCGCGTGTATGCTCAGGGTCGCGCCGTCGGTCGCGTGGGCGGTGACGCCGGCGACGGCGTCTCCATCACGCAGCAGGTCGAGCGCCTGCGTCTTGAAGAAGACGCGCGCTCCCTTCTCCGCGGCGTTGGTGAGCAGGAGCTCGTCGAAGTGGCTGCGGACGACCTGCCAGGCCAGCATCGCCGGATGGTTGGAGTGCTGGAAGAAGTAGAACGGCTTGGAGCGCCTGCCCTCGGTGTTGACGAACTGCACCGAGTGCTTGGGGACCACGAAGCCCGTCGACTCCAGCCGGTCGGCGAGGCCGAGCCGTTCGAGCGGGTACCAGCAGTGGGGGATCAGCGACTCGCCGAGGGCGTAGCGCGGGAAGCGCTCGCGCTCGAGCACGACGACGTCGCGGCCCTTCTCGGCCAGGATCGCGGCCGCCGCCGAGCCCGAAGGGCCGCCGCCGACCACGACCGCGTCACAGGTGATCGTGCGGGGTTGGCGGGAGCTCTCCGCTCGGGGGGCATCTTCACTGGCGTCGGTCATGGCGCACCGGGATTCACGGCAGGCTAACCTGCACAATGGGCGCGCGCTCCGTTCCACTCCTGGAAACGGCCGGGGTACGCAATGGGTCGGAGGTGCCGGGGGGGCACGGTTGGAGCACCGCCCGTCTTGGCTTGGCGGCCGGGCGGGCGTCGGGATCTCCAGGCGATGTCCCACGAGGATGTTGCACGAAGGCGTAGAGGGCGCGCTCGGTGCGGACGAGGACCCGTCCCTCGGCCAGGGCCGGCGTGGCCCAGATCGTCTCGGCGAGGTCGTGCACGGAGGTCACCTCCCACCGTGGGCCCGGATCGATCACGGCCAACAGGCCGCGGTGGCTGGCACAGAAGATCTTGCCGTCTGCTGCGACGGGCGAGGCGTAGTAGGTGTCGATCGCGCCTTCGATGCGCGCGGCCTTCAGCACCCTGCCGTCGAGGGGGTCGATGACCGAGAGGATCCCGCCTTCCTTCAGGATGTAGAGCAGCCCCTGGTAGAAGAGCGGCGAGGGGATGTTCGGTAGGGAGCGTCGCACGCGCCACAGGACGTCCGACGCTTCGAGGGCGCCGCGGCCGCCGAGCTGCACGGCCTGCAGGCCGTTTTGCGAGACGCCGCGGGCGAGGAGGAGATTCCACTCCCCCCGGTCGAGGCCGCCGCTCTCGTCGAGGTCGGCGAGGAACCACAGGACCGAGAGACCGAGCTCCTCGGTCTCCGCCGCGCTCAGGAGTCCGTCGCCGTCGCCGTCGTACTTGCCGAGGGCTTCAGCGAATGGGGTCTTGATGTCGGGCACGCCCAGGGTCGAGGGCGAGGCCATCCAGGAGTGGACGAACAGGCGGTCGGCGTGCAGCACCGGCACGCTCTTGGCCTGCCAGGCCATGCCGTCGAGCCACCAGGTGCGGTCGCCGCTCGAGAGGGAGTAGGCGCTGACGCGAAAGGAGCCGGAGACGATGACTTGGGTTTCACCCTCGGCGGGGTGATAGAGGATCGGTGTCGAGAAGCCGTGATTGGCCTCTGGGCGCGGCGTCCGCCAGCGCTGCTCGCCGCTCTCGCGGTCGAGCGCAAGGAGGAATGAGTCACCGTCCTGGTCGCACGACAACAGCACGAGGTCGCCCGCGATGATCGGCGAGGTCCCCATGCCGTAGGGCGTGCGGAAGGGGCCGAGGGGGTGATCCCAGCGGAGCTCGCCCGCGTTGTCGTAGGCCAACAGGCCGAAGCTCTCGAAGAAGGCGACGACGCCCTCCCCATCGGTCACGGGCGTGGGGGAGGCCGGCGAGTTCTGGCCTCTCGGAAGGCTCCCGAGGGTGACCGGCGAGTCGCGCTTCCAGAGCACCTCGCCGGTTGAGAGGGCGACGCAGAGGGTCACCGGTTGCGCGCCCTCGCACGCGGTCAGGAACACGCGCTCGCCGTCGTGGACAGGAGAGGAGTAGCCCGGCGGGATCTCCGTCCGCCAGGCGACGGCGGTCTTGGGATCGAGGGCCTCCGGGAGGCTGCGAACCCGCGAAGTGCCCGCCCCGTTGGGCCCCCGAAAGCGCCCCCATTCCGGCTCTTGGGCGGCGCGCGCCCCCGCTGAGAGACACAGCGTGCAGAGACCGGCGGTAAGGAACGAGCGGCAGGACACGAACCCCGATGTATAGCCGCAAGCGCCGGATCCGGCCATGGGCCGTCGTGCCCGCGGCAGGCGCAGAGTGTCCCCCGAGCCGCTAGGATGGCACGGCCGACTCTCCCGCGTGCGCCGCCCACCCATGAGCCTCGAGCCGAACCTAGGTCCGCTGAAGGTCTGCGCACTCCTCGCGCTCCTCGTCGCCTGCGCGGGTGAGGCGGGGCCGCCGGTAGTGCGCGTGCGGCTGTTTGACCTGATGGACCGCGCGCGCTTCGAAGGCGTGGAGGCGCCGAGGGCGGGCGAGAGCGAAGCACAAGCCGTGGCGGCCTGGGATTTCGACGGATCCTCCCCGCCGGTCCTCTGGCGCGCGACGACCGACTCGCGCGGGATGCGCTACCGGGAGGGCGGCGGCGAGCTGGCCGGAGTGGAACCCTCCGGCGGCGTGCGGGGCGGCTTCCTGCGCCTGGGCCCGGGGACCGAGGCCGACGACTCCCTCGTCTCCGTGGTGACGCCCATCGCCGCCCTCGCGCGCGTGCGCGTGAGCGGTCGCGTGCGCCTGGAGGAGAACCCGTCGGCGCAGGAGGCCTCCACGCGCGAGGTGCTGCGGGTCGTCGAGCACGCGGGCGAGGTGACCCACCCCGGGCGCGTCAGCCGCTGGGGACGGCGCTACTCGATCACCCACCGCGTCTCGCGGCGCATCGATCCCTCCGACTGGGACCACTTCGACGTGTCGTTCTTGACCGCCCACACCACCGGTTCCCTCGAGTTGCAGCTCCTGCACCGAACCGGAGGGAGCGGCGCGGCGGTGACGCGCTTCGACGAGGTCGAGATCGAACAGACGCCGCTCTCCGACGCGGAGGCCTACGCCGGTCTGCGCGAGAGCCACCGCCCGCGGGACGGTCAGGCCGACGCGACACCCTGGCGCCTGCGGGTCAGCCTGCGCGCCGCGGACGGGAACCAGCAGGAGGTGCGCGACGCCGTGCTCCTGCCGCCGCCGGCGAGCCTGTCGTTTCCCCTGACCGTGCCCGAGAAGAGCACCCGGCCCCTGCTGCGCTTCCACTACGCGATGGCTCCGGAGGCCTTCGCCGCCGCAGGCGACGGGGCCGCGATCGAGGTCGACTTCACCGGCGAGGACGGGGAGCGCACGGCGGTCGGGACCCTCGCCTTCGATCCCAAGAACGACCACGAGCAACGCTCTTGGACCGAGGCGCGCCTCGACCTGGTCGCCGTCGCGGGTCGCACGGGCCGGCTGCGCTTCACCTCTACCGACGCCGACGGCGAGCCCGATCCCCTCGACGCGGTCCTCATCGCCACGCCGCGCATCGAGCCCGCCGAGCTCACCCCGTCACGCCCCAACGTGTTGTTGATCGGCGTCGACACGTTGCGTGCCGACCGAATGGGCGTCTTCGGCTACGCGCGCGACAACACGCCGCACCTGAGCGCTCTGGGCGCCGTGGGCGTGAGCTTCCCCAAGACGCGCTCCCAGGCGCCGTGGACCCTGCCGTCCTTCTCGTCGATCATGACCTCGCTCTACCCTTCGACCCACGGCGCCGGCCGGGGAGGGCACGACGAGTGGACGCCGATCGACCCGACCACCCTCGCCCTCGCCGAAGTCCTCGCCCGCGCGGGCTACCAGACCCACGGCATCGTGGCCAACGGTCTGATCTCACCCCAGTACGGACTCGACCAGGGATTCGAGAGCTACTGCTCGGAGTGGGCGATGGAATCGGCCAGGCGCGACGCGGAGCAGGTGGCGGAGTTCGTCGACGTCCATCGCACGACGCCGTGG
Source organism: Planctomycetota bacterium (assembly GCA_002686265.1). Taxonomy (GTDB): domain Bacteria; phylum Planctomycetota; class UBA1135; order UBA1135. The sequence goes on along the minus strand of NZBA01000135.1, from coordinate 200,396 downwards.
TTTCTGTTCTGGCACATCATGGATCCGCACCTGCCGTACTCGACCGAGGACGGCTGGCGCGAGCGGTTCTGCGAGCCCGGCTACGAGGGCCGCTTCGCCTCGAAGCGCCGCGCCTACGTGCCCTTCGACGTGCTCGACCCGCGGCCGGGCCGCCGCTGGTTCACCCACGAGGGGCCGCCGCCCGAGCCCGAGCTGACCGAGGCGGACCGGCGCTTCGTGAACGACTACTACGTGGCGGAAATCGCGGAGATGGACGCGGCGGTGGGGCGCGTGCTCGACGCGGTGCGTGCGAGCGGTGCGTGGGAGCGCACGATCGTGGCCTTCGTCGCCGACCACGGCGAGGGGCTGGGCGACCACGGCCACTACCACCACGGCTACACGCTCTTCGACGACCAGGTCCACATCCCGATGCTCTTGCGCATCCCCGGCCGCGACGAGGGGCGCGTCGTCGGGCGGGCGGTCGCATCCATCGACCTCGCGCCGATGATCCTCGGCGGCCTCGGCCTGCCAGTCCCGCCCGCTTTCCGCGGCGTGGACCGCCTGACGGACGACGCCCCCGCCGGCGGCGCCTACTTCATCGAGTATCCGACCTACGACAGCTCGGCCGAGAAGGCCTGGGTCGAGGGCGACTTCAAGTACCTCCACGATCCCGTCTTCCACACCGAGGCGCTCTACGATCTCGGCGCCGATCCCGGCGAGCAGCAGAACGTCCTAGCCGAGCATCCCGACCTCGCCGCGCGGGCGCGAGACGAGCTCGACGCCTTCCGCTGGGAGCAGCTGCAGAAGGGGCGCTTCCACCTGCGGGTGCACGGCCGCGCCGGCCAGCGCTTGAGCCTGGCCGTAACCACCGACGACCTTTTTGACGCGAACTTCGCCTGTCGTCCGAAGTGCCCGGAGACCGACTTCGCCCTGGACCTCGGGCGGCGGAAGCTGACCCTGGACACGACCCTGGAAACGGACCGGCTGGAGCTCGTTTTCTGGTGCCGGGGGACGATCCTGGGCCTGGACCTGCGCCTGGACGGCGAAGCGCTCCCCGGGGGCGTGGCCCTCGGGCCCGAGGGGCTCTCGCGTCCGCTTCCCCTCGAGCTCGACCGGGGCGGGATCCCCCAGGCGGCGAGCGGCGAAGTGAGCTGGCCGGACGTTGCAGGCGCCGCGCTGTGGCTGGAGTGCGGTGTGGGAGAGGTGCCGGGGGTGGTCCTCTCGCCCGAGGAGATCGAGGTGCTCGAGGAACTCGGCTACACCCGCTGAAGGTTCGCGTCGGTCCACGATGGGCCGGCTCGCCGGCTGCGCGAATCGGGTCGGGCTGGTAGGCTGGCCGTTTCGAGGCACCGCTGCCGCTCTCGTCGCGGTTGGGAGGGAATCAACCGCGACCCCGCGCCTGCGTGCGCGGCCCCCCTGACCAGTGGACCCGACTGCTGTCGGGTTCCGCCGGCTGGGCGACAGGAGGCCTTCGAGGAGGAGACCATGACGCGCAACTTGTTGTTCGTCTTCGCCCTGGTGGGCTGCGCTGCCACGGCCGAGGACATCGCACCCTCCGGCCACGCGACCGTTGAGGTCGAGGGCTGGACCGTCTCGCTGGATCGATCGCTCCTTGTGGGTCGCGGCGAGGCGATCGGCAAGCAGGTGATCGAGGCCCTGGCGGGCGAGCTGGCGGAGATCGCCTCGACGTTGCCCGCCGAACGCGTTGCGGAGCTGCGCGGCTTCCCGATTCGTATCGATGCGGATCATGCGCTCGAGCGCATCCAGTACCACCCCAGCGCCGACTGGTTGATCGAGCACGATCATGACCCGTCTCTGGTCAAGTGCGTACACATCCCGCGCGCACGGAGCTTCGTCGATCTCGTGCGCTCGAACAGCCAGCCCTGGGTCATGCTGCACGAGTTGGCTCACGCTTGGCACGATGCGGTCTTGGGCTTCGATCACGAGCCGATCCGCCGCGCCTGGGAGGGCGCCGTCGCTTCCAAGCGCTTCGAGTCGGTCGTGCACGTCTCGGGCGTGCCGCGCCGACACTACGGCTTGACCAACCACATGGAGTACTTCGCGGAGACGAGCGAGGCCTATTTCGGCAAGAACGACTACTTCCCCTTCGATCGCACGGAGCTTGCCGAGGTCGACCCACAGGGTCTGCGGGTGATCGAAGCCGCCTGGAGCGTCGAGGCGCGCTAGAGACGGCCGCCCGCGGGGCCGGCAGGGCGCTGAGGCATCGCTGGCGAACAAGTTGCGGACGGGTGCGCGGCGCCTCGCTAGCCCGCTCTTCTCACAAGCCCGCGCCGCGGCGGAGTTCGTGGTAGACGCCGTGACCGCGGCCACCGAAACCCTCGCGGTCGCCGTCGGGCCAGAGCACCTCGATCTGCTCCGCGAGGTCGTCCTTGCCGAGGCCGACCACGATGCGCGGATCGTTGGCCGAGCAGTAGCTGCTCGCCGTCCGCGAGGTGCGCGTGATGCGCCGCCCGCCCACCGTACAGGAGAGAGTCGCATGCGGGAGGTCGCGGCCGCGCTCGTCCACCAGGCGGAATCCGACCCACTGCCCGCGTTCGGCGACGTTGTGCAGGAGGAACACGGGGCCGTCGCGGTTTACGACGACCGCGTCGATCCCGCCGTCGTCGTCGAGGTCACCGAAGGCCGCACCCCGACCGGAGCCGATCAGATGCCGGGCGAGGCCCGCGTCGGGAAGCGGCACGAAGCGCGGCCCCTCGCTCCCCCGCAGCAGGAGGTCCGGCTCGGCGTAGGGATCGCCACTCCAGGCGCTGCCCTGCATGTTCACCCGACCGTTGGCCTGGAAGAGGTCGAGCCGCCCGTCGCAGTCGAAGTCGATCCAGCCCAGACCGAAGCGCGTGAACGGGCGGCTGGCCGCCCCCAGGCCGGCGATGTGGGTGCGGTCGGAGAAGCGTCCGCCGCTGTTCACGAAGAAGGAGTCCGACTGTCCGTTGAGGTTCCCGACCAGGAGATCGGGATCGCCGTCGTCGTCGATGTCGGCGACCGCGACGCCCATGCCGGCCTTGCTCGTGCCGTACTCGTCCACCGCGCAGCCGGAGCGCACGGCGACATCGGTGAACGTCCCGTCGCCCAGGTTGCGCCAGAGGACGTCGGGCATCAGGTCGTTGGCGACGAAGATGTCGATCCATCCGTCGCCGTCGAAGTCCGCGCAGGCCACGCCCAGGCCCGTGCCCGGCTTGGAGGCGACGCCGCTCGCGCGGCTGACGTCGGTGAATCGTCCGTTGCCGTCGTTGTGGTAGAGGGCGTCGAAGGCGGGGCTCTCGTAGTTGTCGGGGGTGCAGTAGTCGCGTCGGCCTAGCTTGTCGTGGCAGATCAGCTCGCCCTCGACGGTCCAGTCGAGGTAGTTGGTGACGAAGAGGTCGAGCAGGCCGTCGCGGTCGTAGTCGACGAAGGCGGCACTCGTTCCCCAGCCCGCGTGCCCCACTCCGGCGCGCTGCGTCAAGTCTCGGAAGCGCCCTTCGCCCTCGTTGGCGAGCAGCACGTTGGGGCCGTAGTTGGTCACATAGAGGTCGATGTCGCCGTCACCGTCGAAGTCGCCCGTGGCCACGCCCATGCCAAAGCCGCTGTCTTCGGCGCCGCTGTGCGGGCCGGCGTCCGACAAGCGCAGGCCGCGAGAGTTGGAGCGGTTCAGGAACAGGCGGTTCGCACCGCCGGTCACAGACCCCGCCTCCGGCGAGCCGCTCTGGACGAGGTACACGTCGAGACGCCCATCGCCGTCGACATCGGCGAGAGCGGCGCCGCCGCCCATGATCTCGGGCATCAGGAAGCGCTCGGGCTCGTGCCCGGAATGGTGATGGAAGACGAGCCCCGCGTTGACGGCGCGCTCCTCGAACCAGACCGCTCCGCTCTCGGCCCCTCCGCAGCTCGCGCACGCGAGGAGCGCGGCGAGGTGGACGGTTTGGATGGGAGCGCTCCTCACTCCTCGTCCCTCTCCGCGACGGAGCGCGCCGTCAGGCGCCGCATGAGGTCCGCGGCGCGCTCGTCCCCTCCCGCGAGGGTCTCCACGGCGCGCAAGGCGGCCTTGGCCTCGTCCAGGGTGCCGTGGGCGAGCAGGGCCTCGGCGTGGGTGAACGCCAGGGCGACCGCCTGCGGGTGCTCCCGGCAGCTCGTACGCAGGAGCTCGAGCGCCTCCCGCGCGCGCCCGAGGCGCAGCAGGGTCGTGGCGCGCAGGCCGTCCAGTTCCGCCGACGCCTGGCCGAGCCGCTCGGCCTCGTCGAGGGAGACGAGGGCCTCCTCGTTCCGCCGCGCCCGCGCGAGGAGTCGGCCCATGCGGAAGTGCGCCAGGCCGAAGCTGGGGTGCAGCCGCAGGCACTCGGCGAACTCCTCGATGGCCAACTCGTCGTCCCCGGCGTGCTCGTGGGCGTTGGCGAGGTTGAAGGCGACGCGGTAGTGGCCGCCGACGCGGTCGCGAGTGGAGAGCAGCAGCGCCATCGCCGCGGCCGATCGATCCTGTGCCAGGTAGACGCCCGCCAGCATGCCGGCGACGTTGACGTCGCGCGGGTCGTCGGCGCGCAGGCGTTCGAGCCGCTGCGCCGCCTCGGCGTAGTTCCCGGCGGCGGCGGCGGCGCGCGCGGCTCGTAGGCTGCGGTGGATGCCGGCTCGCCGGCGCGGGACCTCGGCGGCCCAGGGGTCTCGCCAAGTCGGTGGTCCGGCTAGGCTCTGCGCGAGCTCGGCGGCCGGCTCGTTTCCGGTCAGACGATGGGCGGCGGCCCGGAGGTGGTGGGTGTAGGGCGGGAGTTCCTCCAGGTCGGAGGGAGCGGTGAGGAGGGCGAGCGCCTCCTCGCCGCGGCCACGCTGCAAGGCGACGCGCGCCAGGCCCCAGGCGCCCGCCGGGTCGGTCGGGTCGATCTCACGCGCCCGGACGAAGGCCGCGGCGGCCTCGTCGAGCCGCCCCGACTCCAGGAGCCACTCTCCGCGCCGCCATGACGCGGGCGCGTAGGCGGGGGCCAGGGCACACGCGCGATCGGCCGCGGCCAGGGCGGCTTCCAGGTCCGCGGTCCTAGAGAGCGCGCGCGCGAGGTGGTGCCAGGCTTGGGCTGAGCTCCCGTCGAGCTCGACGGCTCGCTCGTAGCTCGTCACCGCGTTCTCGGTGAGGCCGTTGGCCTCGAAGGTCATGGCCAATTCCAGCCAGGCTCCGACGTCCTCGGGCGCCTCTCGCACGCGGACGAGCCCCGCCTCGACCACTTCGCGGACTCCGTCCACCAAGGGGGCGGTAGGCACGGGCGGCCCCGGCTGCGGGTCGGGAGAACGCGTCTCGCAGCCGGCGAGACCCGCGGCCACGAGCGGGGCCAGGAACTTCAACGGGAGCTCCAAGGGACGCTCATGCTAGCCTTCGCCCTCGCCTGTTTCGCAGCGCTTTCGGCGCTTCCAGAGCTTCCGCCAGACATGCTCCTGCCGTTCCTCCTCGCCCTCGCCCCCACCCTGGGCCATCCGAACTCGATGAGCAGCTCCCTCGTCCGCGTGGAGGGCGAGCGGGCGTATGTCACCCTGCGCTGTCAAGTGCTCTCCTTCCTCGAGGTCATCGAGGGCTTGGACGCGGACGAGGACGGTACGGTGAGCGCCGAGGAGGTCGAGGCCCGCCGCCGGGAGATCTTCGCTTACGCCAAGTCCCACTACATCGTCGTCACCGGAAGCGACCGGGAGCACTACGGGGGCGAGGCGCTCCTGGCGGAGCTCGAGAGCGTTGCCCTCGAACGCGCCGGGCCCGGCGACCCGCTCGGTTACGGCGCGGGCGCGATCGAGCTGGCGATGGTCTTTCCCGCCCGCGCGCTGATCAGCGACCTGATGCTGGATGTGACGCTGTTCTGGGAGACAAGCCCCGACCACATCGACCTGGCGACGATCGAGTGGCCGGGCGATGTGACCGACCACTTCACTCTCAGTCGCGCCACGCCCACCGGGCGCTCCGATCCCGAGGGGCGCGGGGCTTTCGGCGTGTTCCTGCGGCTCGGCTGGGAGCACATTCTCGACGGCTGGGATCACCTGTGCTTCGTCTTCGCCCTCGTGCTGTGCTCGCGCAAGCTGCGCTCTCTGCTCGCTGTCGTGACGGCCTTCACCCTGGCGCACTCGTTGAGCTTGGCCCTCTCGGTGCTGGGGGTCGTGGAGTTCTCCGCCCACGCGCGCTTCATCGAGGCCGCCATCGCCCTCTCGATCGCCTATGTCGCCGTTGACAACCTCGCGTACCCGCGCCTCGAGCGCCCACGCTGGCTCGAGGCCTTCGTCTTCGGCCTGATCCACGGACTCGGCTTCGCCGGCTTTCTGGGCGAGTCTCTCCTGCGCGAGCACGCCCGCGCCATGGCGCTCTTCTCGTTCAACCTCGGCGTTGAGTTGGGGCAGGTGGCGGTCGTGTTGGCCGTCGTCCTCGTGCTGCGCCTTCTGCCGCGCAAGGCCAGGGAGGAGGACCCCTTCCTCGCGCCCTTGTGGGTGCGCCGCGCCGGCTCGGTCGTAGTCGCGCTGCTGGGCCTGATCTGGTTCTTTCAGCGCATTTGACGCGCCCCGAGCGCGCTCAACCGCCCACGCAGAAGAGCCTGGTGTTGGTGCGGATGAACAGGTGGTCGTGGGCGACGGCGATGGAGGAGCGGATCTTGTCCGCATCCTCCTCGCCCATGGCGATCTCATTCTCGATCGATCCGTCGTCGGGGTTGACGATGACCACGTCTCCTGCGTGGTCCATGCACCAGATGTGCCCGTCGGCTCCGGTCGGTGAGGACCGCCAGCGGTCGCGCCCGGGGAGCTCGATGGTCCACTCGACCTCACCCGTCGCGGGATGTACGCGCGAGAGGGCGTTGGCCACGTCGCTCAGGACGAAGAAGCGGTCGCGGTAGAACAGCGGCGTCGGTACGTCGGAGGAGACCGGGTTGCGGCGGCCTTCGCTCTGCCAGACGAGGCCTTCCTCGCCGAGGTCCCCCTCACCTCCGAGGCGGACCGCGAAGACAGGAGCGCGCTTGGGCGCGCAGACCAGGGCGTGGCCTCCGCCGACGACGACCGAGGGGACCAGGCGCCACCATTCCTCGCGGTGATCGGGGTTCCAGCCCCCCCAGCGCCACAGCTCGGCGCCGGTCGCGGGGTCGTGTCCGGTGACGACGTCGCCACCCACGATGAGCAGCTCCTTTCGGCCGTCCTCGCCCACGAAGGGCGTCGGCGTGGCGTAGGACTCCAGCGACTCCTTGCGCGCGTTCGACGGCCGGACGTGCTTGAAGCGCGTCTCTCCCGTGTCGGGGTCGATGGCCAGCAGGAACGAGGGGTTCCCGTCCTCGCCGTGGCCGTAGACCTTCGTGTCGCGCTGGAGGATCTGTACGAACAGCGTCTCCTCCCACAGGGTCGGACTCGCGGAGAAGGTCCACTGGAAGGTGAACTGACCGTAATCCTCCTGCAGGTTGCGAGCCCAGAGCGCCTCGCCGGCCATGTCGTAGGCGACCAGGTCGCCGTTCCCGAAGAAGAAGACGGCTCGCTCTCCGTCGGTGACCGGCGAAGGCGAGGCGTAGTTGCTGCGATCGTGCAGCCAGGTCTCGCCGCCGTTCCCCGCCGGCCGGTAGCCGCTGTCGGGCTTGCGGCGCCAGCGCTCCTCACCGCTCTCGCGGTCGAGGCAGATCGCGACGAAGGAACCGGCGGCCTCGTCGATCGAGGAGACCAGCACTCGCTCGCCGAGGACGAGTGGTGTACCGGCTCCCGGGCCCGGCAGGCTCACTGTCCAGCGCACCTTCTCGGTCTTGCTGAAATCGGTGGGCAGGTCGCTCGCGTCCACTGAGCCGTCGTGGTTCGGTCCCCTCCACTGGGGCCAGTCCCTTGGAGTCTCGAGGTCGCCGGCGGTGGTGAGGAGGAGCGCGAGGAGCGTGATGGATGCGTTCATGAGGAAGGCCGCGAAGCCGGGGGGCGGACGATCAGTCGAGGCGATGGTCACAGGGCCGGACGCCCTTGCGGAACTTCCCGAAGCCGAAGAAGGTCGGTTCGAACGGCCGCAGGAACTCGACGTCGGCGGCGGCGGGGATAGCGGATTCCAGTCCGGCTCCCCAGTAGCAGGCGTTGACCATCAGTCGCCGCAGACCCGCGCTCTCGAAGTCGACCGACGCTCCGATGGTCGAGCACAAGACGCGTGCCGCCTTGCCTTCTGTCCCCTCGTACTCGCGGATCCAGATCAGAGGCATCATCGGGTCGTTCTTCGGACCCTCGAGGGGCTCCGCGTCGGGTTTCATTCCCGCGAGCACCTGTCCGCGGACGAGCACGGTGGTGCCCGCGGGAAGATCGCGCACACCGTAGACGTCGGTCGGCCCCCAGATGTCAGCGACCCCGCGCAGGATCGGGTGTTCTGTGTGCTCGGCGGCGATCCGCCCGCGCGTGCTCTCGGATCCGTGGCCGCCGTGGTGGGATACCCAGCTCTCGCCGAGCACCTGGCGGCCGAAGCCGCCCTTCCATTCCGGGTTGCGCCAGGAGTAGCGGGCGTAGGGGCTCTTGGGGTTTCGCTTGTAGTCGAAGGCGTGGGTGGCCGTGCGGATCCCGATCACCGACCCGCCCGACTCGACGTGGTCGACGATGTACTTCATGTCCCTGTCGGGGAGCTCGCGGAAGCGCAGGAAGAGGATCAGGACATCGGCGCTTTCGACCGCTTTCAATCCGGGGATGTGGGTCTGGTTGTTCGGATCGATGACGCCGGTTGCGGGGTCCTGTGAGAAGAGCACCGTGCAGCGGAATCCATGGCGCCGTGCGAGGATGCGTGCCAGCATCGGCAGGGCTTCCTCGGAGCGGTACTCCTCGTCACCCGCGACGAAGACGAGGTGCTTGCCCGCGCCCGGGCCCTCGCCGCCCTCGTAGCCGACCCACGGGTGTTCGTCGGGCGTGAGGGCCGGGAATTCGCGGGGGGGCTCGGTCATCGGCGCGGTCGCGGCTGCGACCAACAAGGCGGCGGTGGTGATCATGCACCCAGGATAGGCTCATCCTCACGCTTGCGGCAAACCGATGAGGGGCGGGCGACCGGGAGGCCACGGGGGCGGCGCCCGCTCTCTGTCGAAGGGCGGGCGCCGCGTTCGGTAGGGATGCGCGTGTCTCTCAGAAGATCGTCAGGCGCACGGTCTCGCTTCGGGCCGTGTTTCCCAGGGGCGCGTCACCATCGATGACGACCCACTGCATGTAAGCTTCCACGCCGGCGTACACCGGATCGTCGGGAATCTGCCACTTCCAGGTGCCGTAGCCTCCGCCCGGACCCTCACCGTGCAGTTGCACCGGGCCGCGCCAGTCGAGGACGGCGCGCCCGACGAAAGGCGTGGAGGAGACCTGGACGTAGGCCACCGCTCCGCCGCGCGCGTTGTGCACGCCGAGCTTGAACGCGGTGCTGCCCAGGTTCGGTGGTGAGACGGCGACCACGGTCGGTTCGAGAAGTCCCTGGCCCGGTGTCGGCCGTCCGACGATCTCCGGGTTGGCGGGGAACACCTCCGAGTGGAGCGTGGGCCTGTCGAAGGGGAAGGCCTCCGTAGTCACCCGCGGGTCGGTCAGGGCGTTGGTGAGGAAGTCGGCCAAGGCCGCCTCCTGGTTGCCGGGCACGTTGATGCCCGGGATCAGGGGATCGCGGTTCTCGTTGAACTGATCGTGACCGTTCACTTCCTCGTAGAAGTCGATCACGTCGCGCATGTTGTCGAGGTCGGCTCCGACTACGCCCCCGTTGTGCATCAGTGTCGGTCTGAGGCCGACGTTGCGCAGAGTCGGGACCTTGAAGCGCCCGCGGTCACCGAAGTTGCCCGTGACCGCCTGCCGACCGACGTCCTCGCCGATCGGGCGTAGCCCGATGTTGCGGAAGGTGTTGTCGGTGAAGGTGGGCGGGGTATGGCACTGATCGCAGCGGGCGCCTTGTGAGCGGAAGGTGTTCCATCCCGCGATCTGTCCCGGGGTCATCGCCTCGCCGTCGCCGGCGATGAACAGGTCCCAGGGGGTCTGGTCGGGGACCAGGGTCCGCTCGTAGGTTGCGATCGAGAAGGCGATCCGCTCGGCCGTGATGGCGCTGTCGCCGAAGGCCTGGGCGAACAGGTCCGGGTAGGTCGCGCCGCCGGCGACCGCCGCCGCCATATCGGCGGGCAGGTTCGTCGCCAGGGCCAGGGGCGTGACCGTATCCAGCTTGGCGGTCAGCTGGCCCCAGTCGCGGGCTTCGTGGGCCATTTCGACATCCGACATCGGTGGGCCGACCGCCTGGCTCTCGAGCGCCCCTCCTTCGGCGATGCTCACGTCCGAGGTTTCGGGATCGATGAAGGTGCCCGAGGCGCGTCCGTCCCAGAACAGCTCGGGTGCGTAGGCCGCCATGGGGACGGGGTTCGCGGCGCGCGTGGTCACCTGAACGTCGAACCCGAAAGTGGCGTCGGCGAGGAACTCAGCCAGGGAGTTGGAGCGGATGACGCCCGCGGAACCCAGCTTGTCATCGAGGCTGAAGAAGATGCCGTCGGGACCGGGGTGCCGCGCCGTACGCGGGTCCGATCCGCCTGACTTGAAGCGGTGGCAGGTACCGCAGGCGACGGTGTTGTCGGCGGAGAGCTGCTCGTCCCAGAACAGGAGCTTGCCGAGGACGCGCTTCTCCTCGGTGACCGGGTTCTCCGGTGGTGCCGGGGGAGCGTCGAGCCCCAGGCCGGGCGGCGGCGGAGGCGGCGGAGGCGGCGGAGGCGGCGGAGGTGGCGGCGGCGGAGGCGGCGGAGGCGGAGGCGGCGGAGGCGGAGGCCCTTGTGTTGCGGCGCAAGGGGCGGGGGCGGTGGTCGCCCCGAGGCCGGGGGCGGACAGCAAGCCCGTGGCGATGAGGGCGAGGCCGAGGCCCGCCCCCACCGCGAGGGCGCGGTGAGACGTTCTCATGTGGGTCTGATGGGTTGTGGGCCTTGCGAGGAAGTTGGAAAGAACGGGCGCGCGCCGCGAACGGCGAGCACCCACCGAGCGGATGAAACCCCTCGCGGCGCCTTGAGGTTCGTGCTCCCCGGATGGCGCCGCGGTGGGCGGTCGAGTCCTGTCCCGCCGGCGGGACCGAGGCTACCATGGGGGTGTACCCTCGCTCTCAACCCCGTGGAGTACGACATGGACTCTGATTCGCAACCCACCGCTTTGCAGGCGTTCCTTGAAGAGCTTGGTGTCGGAAATACCCGACACAACTCGAACGAGAAACTCCTCCCGCATCTGGTGGGGACCCGGGGTTTGCTCGCGGCCTGGGGCGCGAGGCCCGTCCTGTGCGACGCGGGGCTTTGCCACTCACTCTACGGCACCGAGCACTTCTCCCACCCGACCCTGGAGGAGGCGGTGCGTGACCGTTTGCGTGCTGCGCTCGGCGAGGAGGCGGAGGCCCTCGTCTGGCTGTGGTGCTTCGGCCGCCGTCACACGATGGAAGTGCCGGCCGAGGTGGGGGTGGCCTCGCACCTGCGAGATCGGCGGGACGAGGCGTGGATCGCGATCACATCGGAGCAGGTCGCCGACCTCGTCAACCTCTGGATCGCCGACACCATCGAGCAGTTACCGCGCGTTCCCGAGCGCGAGGTTGCCACCGCGCGCGCACTCCGGCGTCACGCGCCGCGCGCTCTCCCGAAGGCCCGCCAAGCGCTGGAACAAGTGATCGACGCCTATTCGTCCCACTCGAACTAGTCCCGCGCTTTCCCCGCCGCTTCTCGTCGGGCGGATGTCTGTGCGCTCGAGAGCGCCGCGACCAGGATGACCGCGAACGGGCGTTGCATTCGGTGATGGACCACCTGCGGCACTTCGGTTTTCCTCTCGTGTTCCTGCGGCACTAGGGTCTTCCAATAAGGGACCACCTTGTCACTGATCCCGAGAAGGCGGGGGCCAGGTGCGCGATGTACCATGAGGCCCCACCCCAGAAAGGAGACCTCCATGCCCCAGCGCACCGTCCTCACCCGCCGCGCGTTTCTCGAAACCACGACCTCCGCCGCCGCGGTGCTCTCGATGAGCGCGTACTCCTACGCGCGTATCCTCGGCGCCGGGGCGCGCCTGAACGTCGCCTACGTCGGCGTGGGCGGGATCGCCGGAGGCCAGCACATCGGCCCCCTCGCGGGACTCGGCGCCGATTGCACCGCCTACTGCGACGCCGACACCGACCGGTGGGGCAATTGTGCGGAGCGCTGGCCCCAGGCGAAGGGCTACACCGACTACCGCGCGATGTTCGACGCCCATGAGAAGGAGATCGACGCCGTCATGGTCGGGACGCCCGACCACCAGCACTACCCGGCGACGATCCAGGCCATGATGCGCGGCAAGCACGTCTACACGCAGAAGCCGTTGACCCACACGGTGTGGGAGGCGCGGCAGTTGGGGATCGCACAGCGCAAGACCAAGCTCGCCACCCAGATGGGGAACCAAGGCCACGCCTCCGATTCCCTGCGAGCCACGATCGACTACCTGCGGGGCGGAGCGATCGGCGACCTCGTCGAGGCCCACGTCTGGTCGAACCGACCATGGTGGCGCCAGGGCGAGGGCATCCCCGACGGCGGCGAGCCGGTGCCCGATCGGCTCGACTGGGATTCCTGGATCGGCCCGGCCCGGATGCGGCCCTTCCGCCACGAGCCCGCTGATAACTGGGGCGGTCTCTACCATCCCTTCAACTGGCGCGGGTTCTGGGACTTCGGCTGCGGCGCCCTGGGCGACATGGCCTGCCACGAGTTGGATCCGCTCTACTGGGCGCTGGAGCCCGGCTTCCCGACAGAGGTGGAGCTGGTCGCCGGCGCCGCCTTCGCCGGCGCGCCACGCTACGCGAAGAACTCGACCGTCCGCTTCCGCTTCTCCGCCCGCGGCGAGCGACCGGCCTTCGACGTGTTCTGGCACGACGGCGGCAACCGACCCGACCGGCCCGAGGAACTTGCCGAGGGGAAGGAGATGACGAGCGAGGGAGCCCTCTACATCGGGACCGAGGCCAAGATGATCGCCCTCGGCCAGGCGCGGAACGTGCCCGAGCTGCTTCCTGGCTCCCTTCACGAGGAGTACGGCACCCCCGAGCAGCAGATCGAGCGGTCGGTGGACGGACACCACAAGGAGTGGTACCTCGCCTGCACCGGGGAGAAGCCCTTCGACTTCCCCAAGTGCAACTTCTCCTACGCGGCGCCCTTCACCGAGATGATCCTGCTCGGCTGCATCGCCCAGCGCGTCGGAGGGAAGCTCGCCTACGATCCCGAGAAGATGACCTTCGAGGGCCGTGACGACGCGACCGCGCTGGTCACCAAGGAGTACCGCGAGGGCTGGGACTTCCGCATGTAGGAGCGAGCGCTCCGCGCGACCCGGAATGGAGAACGAGATGGATGCAGACCCCACGCGCGAGTTCGTCGAGCAGACGTGGCGCGACGAGATCGTCCCGGCGCTCGCCGACTACGTCCGCATCCCCGCCAAGTCTCCGCACTTCGATCGTGACTGGGCGGCGAACGGGCACATCGACCGGGCGGTGGACCTGCTCGCCGGCTGGTGCGAGAAACGACCGTTGGAAGGGCTCGAGGTCGAGGTCGTGCGTTTGGAAGGCCGCACGCCGGTGATCTTCATGGAGCTCGAGGGCGACTCGGACGACACGGTGCTGCTCTACGGCCACCTCGACAAGCAGCCGGAGATGAGCGGCTGGTCTGAGGGCCTGGGGCCTTGGGAGCCCGTCCTGCGCGGCGAGCGTCTCTACGGGCGCGGCGGCGCCGACGACGGCTACGCCGCCTTCGCCTCCCTGACCGCCCTGGAGGCGTTGGCGCGCGAGAAGACGCCGCGCGGGCGCTGTGTCGTCTTGATCGAGGCCTGCGAGGAGAGCGGGAGCTTCGACCTGCCCGCCTACATCGACCACCTGCGCAGGCGCATCGGCGAACCCCAGCTCGTCGTGTGTCTCGACTCGGGCTGCGGGAACTACGACCAGCTGTGGAGCACGACTTCTCTGCGCGGGATGGTGAGTGGCACCCTCTCGGTGGAGATCCTGCGTGAGGGCGCCCACTCCGGAGACGCGAGCGGGATCGTGCCCTCCAGCTTCCGCATCCTGCGCGGGCTCCTCAGCCGCATCGAGAACGAGGCCACGGGTGAGGTCCTGCTCCCCGAGTGCCACGTCGACATCCCCGCCGAGCGCGCCGAGCAGGCGGCCATCGCGGCCGGCATCCTCGGAGACGGAGTCTCGGGGAAGTTCCCTTTCTGCGAGGGCGCGGCCGGCGTCGGGAGGGACCCGGCCGAGCAGGTCCTCGCGCGCACGTGGCGGCCCGCCCTCTCCATCACCGGCGCCGGCGGCCTGCCGGCTCTGGCGGACGCGGGCAACGTGCTACGGCCGGCGACCCAGGCGGCCTTCTCCCTGCGCCTTCCCCCGACCGCCGACTCCGAGCGGGCGGCGAAGGCACTCAAGGAAACCCTGGAGGCCGACCCGCCCTACGGGGCGCGCGTCGAGGTCGTGCTCGACGAGCCGTGCGACGGCTGGAACGCGCCCGCGCTGGCGCCCTGGCTGGAGGAGACGACCGAGCTCGCTTCGCGCGCCTACTTCGGTCGCGGGGCCGTTTACATGGGCGAGGGCAGCTCGATCCCGTTCATGGGCATGCTTGGCGAGAAGTTCCCCCAGGCGCAGTTTCTGATCACCGGAGTCCTGGGTCCGGGGTCCAACGCCCACGGGCCCAATGAGTTCCTAGACGTGCCGATGGGCGTCAAGCTGACCTGTTGCGTGGCGGACGTGCTCGCCGGGCACCACAGCGCCCACGCGCCCTGAGCTCGCTCGCTCAGCCGGGGCCCGCGGAGCGCACGAAGGCCTCCAAGTCGTCGCAACCCCCGACGAGCTCGCCGTCGATGATGACGATGGGGACGGTCGCGTGGCCGAAGCGGGCCTTTACTGCACCGAGCTCCTCGTCCTTGTCGTCCATGACGTGCTCGGTGAGCGGAATCTCGTGCTCCGCCAGGACCTCACGGGCCCGAGTGCAGAAGGGTCACGTGGACCAGCTGTACATGACTGCTTCCATGCGCGGAGGATATCATCTCGCACGGCGACACTCGGCGCGTATGGACCATTGATGAAGCAGACCCCCTTGTGGTTTTTCGTTGCGTTGGTCGTGTGCAGCACGGGAGCGGACGCGCGCTCTCGAGCGCAGGGGCACCCGCAGACGGGAGGAAGCGTGGAGCGTGAGTCGAATCGGCTGGCTGGGGAGACTTCGCCCTACCTCCTTCAGCACCAACGTAATCCGGTGGACTGGTTCCCCTGGGGTCCCGAAGCCCTGGCGCTAGCCAAGGAAGAAGACAGACCGATCTTCCTCTCCATCGGTTACTCGGCCTGTCACTGGTGCCACGTGATGGAACGCGAGTCCTTCGAGGATCCCGAGATCGCCGCGCTGATGAACCGCTGGTTCGTGTGCATCAAGGTGGACCGCGAGGAGCGGCCGGACCTCGATGAGATCTACATGGCGGCGGTACAGCGTCTGAACGACGGGAGCGGCGGTTGGCCGATGTCGGTCTTTCTGACCCCCGACCTCGAGCCGTTCTTCGGCGGTACCTACTTCCCCCCACACGCGAAATACGGGCGGCCGGGTTTCGAGGACGTTCTCAAGCGCATACACACGGTCTGGCTCGACAACCGCGAGGAGGTCGAGCGCGTCGGGGCGCAGCTCGTGGACATCCTGAACGCGTCGGGGCGCGCCGAGCCCGGGAAGGCCCCGGGCCTCGAGCTGCTCACCGACACCGTCGCGCAGGCGCGGCAGCGGTTCGACCCGATTCACGGCGGATTCGCCTATCCGCCGAGCTACGCGCCCAAGTTCCCGCGCTGCTCGGAGATGGTCTACCTGCTGCGCCACGGAGTGACGGCCGCGAACCCCGGTGCCGTGGAGATGGTCGAGAAGACCCTGGTCGAGATGGCCGAGGGCGGCATCTACGACCAGATCGGCGGCGGCTTCGCCCGCTACGCGGTCGATCGCGAGTGGACCGTGCCTCACTTCGAGAAGATGCTCTACGACAACTCCCAGCTCGCGAGCCTCTACATGGAGGCTTGGCAAGCCACGGGCAAGCCCCTCTACCGGCGGATCAGCGAGGAGATCCTCGCCTACGTCACGCGGGAGATGACCAGTCCCGAGGGCGGCTTCTACTCCGCGACCGACGCCGACAGCGAGGGCGTGGAGGGCAAGTTCTTCGTCTGGAGCGCCGAGGAGCTCAACGAGGTCTGCGGCGAGGACGCGGCCGTCGCCCGTGCCGCCTTCGGCGTCACCACTCACGGTAACTTCGAGGAGGGCAACGTCCTGCCCCGCCACGTGCCGCTCGAAACCGTCGCCGAGCGTACTGGCAAGAGTGCCGAGGAAGTCGAGGCCGCGCTGGCGCGTTGTCGATCGTCGCTGTACGCCCGGCGCGAGACGCGTGTTCCGCCGCTCCTCGACGACAAGGTCCTCTCCGCCTGGAACGGCATGATGCTGAGCGCCTTCGCCCGCGCCGCTGTCGTCTTCGAGCGCCCCGAGTACCTGGAAACGGCCCGCCGCAACGCGGGGTTCCTGCTCGGGAAGATGCGCCGCGCCGACGGCGGTCTGTTCCGCACGCGGCGGGGCGAGCGCTCGCACCTCGACGGCTACCTCGAGGACCACGCCTTCGTGACCCAAGGTCTGCTCGACCTCTTCGAGGCCGACGCGGACCTGCGCTGGGTGCGAGCGGCTCTCGACCTGCACGCGTTCGTCGAGGCCCACTTCGCCGACGAGGAGCGAGGTGGTTACTTCTCGGTCTCCGACGAACATGAGGCCCTGCCCGTGCGCACCGGTTCGGCCCAGGAGAGCAGCATCCCCAGCGACGTCGGCGTTGCGGCGCTGAACGCCGCGCGTCTGGGCTTGCTGACCGGGGACCTCGAGCTCGTGGCGCGCGCGCGCGCGACCCTGCGGCGCCACGCCTCCGACCTGGCGCGCTGGCCCACCGCCTGCTCCCAGCTTCTGATCCTGATCGACTTCCTCGAGCGCGAGCCGCCGGAGGTCTTCGTGGCCGGTGCACCCGACGACGAGGCCGTGCGCGCAGAGCTGGGCCGCCTGCGTCGCCAGTGGCCCCCGCGGCGCGTCTTCGCCCTCGTCCCCGCGGGAGCGGACGAAGAGGTCGGGAAGACCCTGCCTCCGGCGAAGGGCAAGATCCCGCGCGAGGGCGCTCCCGCCGTCTACGTCTGCCACGAGGGTGTCTGCGAGGCGCCCGAGGCACTGCGCTAGCAGTCCCGGCCACGGCCTCGGTGCCGGCGCACGAAAGGGGCCGACCGACGGCACCCGCCGCGCCGTCGGAGATCTCGACGCCCGACGAGGATCGGCGGCAGATCGTGGGAGCGAGGCTGTCACGGGCGGACGGCTCGCACGCGCCGGTGCGGCCGGCCGCGAAGAGAGACCGGCCTAGAACCGATAGCGGTAGACCGCCGCGCCGACCATCGTCGAGGGCATCGACGCATCCAGGCTGATCCACAGCACGTCGTCGATGACGTCGCAGGCACCGAAGGTGACTGCGCCGCCGCCGTCGGCGATGAACTTGAGCCCCAGGGTGCCCGGGGACGAAGTCCACTCGGTGACGCCACTCTCCAGCACGGCGCCCGCCGCGTCGTAGAAGGTGTAGACGTGGTCGAAAGCGTAGCCGTCGCTGCGCAGGAAGGTGATCGTCTCCGGCCCCGGACTGGTGCCGGCGGTTTCCAGATCCCAGGTCGCCTCGAAGGGCGGATCCGCAGTGCGGTCATTGCACGCGAACGGCTCGCAGAGCTCCTCGGTGTAGTGGCACGCAGGCCAGATCGTGTCCCAGTCCGCGGCGGCGGCGGCGTCGAACCAGTCGACGGGACACAGGTCGGGAGCCCCCTCCATGTGGACGGCGAAGTGGATCGACGCGTGGATGTCCCCCGTCTGCTGGGTGGGGGAGCCGATCGCCTCGCCCTGGGCCACGACGTCCCCCACGCTCACCAGCGGCGGGTCGAGGATGTGGCCGTACTGCACCTGGATCCCCGAGCGCACCTGCTGGTAGACATCCCACTGCGTGATCGACGGATCGTGATCGTTGGGGTAGATGGCCGTGATCTCCCCCGCCTCGGCGGCGTAGGCGAGCGAGCCGGGGATGTACTCGAAGTCGATGCCCCCGTGACCGTCCTCGGGGTGGCCGCCACCGTGCACGCCGAAGGGCCAGGCGCCGAAGACGATGTAGCTCACATCCGAGAGGAGGATCGGCAGCCCGATGTCGAACGGTCGCGTGGCGCCGTTGCCGACGAAGACCGTGCGACCGGCCTCGGTGCCGATGTAGCGCAGGTCCGGGCCCAGCAGGGCCGGCTCCTCTCGCTCATAGAAGGTCTCCGTCAGCCCGGTGGCGACGTCGATCCCCGAGGCCCGGACGGTCCAGTCGACCCGCGGATCGCCGCCGAGGAAGGCGTTCACCTCACCGTCGTCGTAGGTGATGATCTCGTAGGGCCCCTCGATCTCGACCTCGATGGAGTCGTAGGCGGCATACCAGGCCGCGAGCTGGGCCTCCCAGCCGGCGCGCGTCATCCCGTCGCTGAGGTAGGCGGAGTGGAAGACCTCCGCCGCGTCGGGGGACTCCGCCTCGAAGGCATCGGCGAAGTCCGCCAGGGAGTCGAGCAGGGCGGGGATGTGGAGGCTGGAGACGAGCCCGGCCTTGCCGCCCAAGAAGCTCCCGCCCGAAACGGCGCCGCTGCAGTTGGTGGAGGTCCACGAGCCCGAGAGGATGTTGATCGCGCTGTCGAAGGTCCCCGAGAGCACTCCGACCTGGGGGCAACCTCCGCCGGAGCTGGTCGTGATGACGTGCGCCGTGCCGCCGATGGTCCAGGAGTCGATCGCGCCCCCGCAGGCCATGAAGTCACAGCTCTCGACGCCCCTGAACCCGCCTGCGACGAAGCTCCCGGTTCGGTCCTCGAGGCGCCGCACCTCGAGGGACCCTTCGAGGGTCTCGTCGAAGAGCTGCCAAACCTCCTCCACCCACGGGATCGTCGTGCGTGTGAGGGTGACGGGCAGGACGGTCGTGCCGTCGATCAGGTCCCCGGAGAGGTCGGCCCCGTCGAGGTCGAGGTCGAGGGTGCCCTCCCAGGGCGTGCTGGGATCGCCGTCGACGGCCCGCAGTCCCAGGACGACCGACGCGCCCGTGCGCTGCCCGGAGTGGATCCACAGGCCCGGAGCGCCGTGGATCGTGCCGAGGACCTTGCCGTCGGCCCGCTCCCGCAGGAGGACCCAGGTGTCCGCGGGCGTGCCGCTGGCGGCGTAGGTGCCGGTGACGCCGCGTACGCCGATCCAGTCCTGGGCGAAGG
This sequence comes from Planctomycetota bacterium, assembly GCA_002686265.1. Lineage (GTDB taxonomy): Bacteria > Planctomycetota > UBA1135 > UBA1135. The sequence goes on along the minus strand of NZBA01000135.1, from coordinate 181,210 downwards.
CGGGCCAGGCGAGGGTGGCGATCAGGAGCGGGAGGATCTTCACGGCGGCGGAGGGCGGGGGTGGATCGAGAGGGGCCATGGATAGGAAACTGTAATCTACATCCTACGCTCCCGTCGCCTACCTGGCTTCTACCAGGTGGGCATCGCGGCGTCCTCGCCCCCGCGCGGGTCCGCCACGCGCCCCGTGAACAGGATCCGGCCGTCCTGGTGCCTGCGGACGAGGAACAGGAAGGGTCGATCGGCGCGGAACACCTTGGGCTTGGAGGGGGTGGCGCGGCTGCCCAGCCTGAAGACCACGGCCGTGGCGGCGGCGGCCTCGGTCCCGTTCTCGTGCACCGAGACTTCGACCTGCTGCAGGACGAGGTCGATGAAGAGCTGCCCCACACCCCCGTCGATGCCGGAGAAGTCGGCCGCCTGTGGGTCGAGGGAGCTGGAGAGGCCCATGCCGGCGAGGGTCCGGCTGAGGTTCGTGCGCGTCCGCAGGTGGAAGCGCGGCAGGGAGATGTCGACACGCGCCACTTCGAGCGCGTCGCTCCAGCGCTCGAGGAGCTCGGGCGTGAGCTCGCCTTCGAGGTCCGCCAAGGCGACGCCTTCCCGGGGGAGCAGGAACATCATCGACCAACCCTCCTCGAAGGCCTTGCCCTCGCCGATCTTGTACCTGAGCTCCAGTAGTTGGAAGCGGTCGGTCTCGAGGATCCGCTCGTAGTTCGTGCGGTGCATCGTGGGCACCGAGACGCTCCCGCCTGCGTGCGTGCGGAATGGCGCGGAGTGCGTGGCCTCCTCGAGGAAGGCATCCATCCACCGGGCGTCGAAGGTCACCGTGTTCGCGAGCAAGAGCCGCGTGGTTTCCTTCAGCGTGCCGGGGGACAGCATCTCCTCGATGCGTCCACCGGTTGCCTCCTGGATCCAGGCGTTGATCGCCTCTCGCGCTCCCGGAGCGTCGCCGGCGAAGTCCACATCGCGCAAGGCGGCCTGGAGGCGCGTTTCCACCGCTTGGGAGTAGTCGCCCTCGAAGGGGTGGCCTTGCTGGCGGAAGAGTGCGCTTGCGACCGCGATCGCCGGCCCTCCGTCCGCCCCGTCTGCTTGGAGCAGGAGCGCCCGAGCCGCAGCCAGGAACTCCTCGCGGCGCCACGGTTCGCCGTCGTGAGCACTCGCGATGTGCAGCACCTCAGCGAGCTCCCTAGCGGTCTCTCCCTCCGCCCCGGCCCAAGCGAGCATCAAGGCCAGGTACACGCTTGCCGGCGAGCAGGCGAGGTTCCCCGAGCCGCCCAGGGAGCGCATCAGGTCGAAGGCAAACGCATCCGCGGCCCGACCGAGGTCTCGCTCGCTCACGGTCGTGGATCTGGGGGTTTCCTCCCTCCCGCGGTCAGCCCCGAGCCCGGGTTCGCCGTCCCGTCGAGGCGTGCGGGGGCCCGAGAGGACGTCGCTTCGCCCCGCCGAGACGGCACTGCAGGGCGAGAGCTCCGGGAGGAGGAGGTCGGTAGCGTCCGGACCGTCCGGCAGGAGGGGGGAGGCCGCGACCGCGGCAGCGGCGACGAGCGTGGTGAGTTTGGCGTGCATGAAGCGTGTCTTTCCGTTGTTCTTCGATCGCCCAGAGGCACTGTGCCCCCGACGACTCCATCACGGCGCTCCGCGGCCTGTCTTGGTGCTTTCTCCGTCTTCTCTTGCCACCTCCGGAGCCGCGGTCCCGGCGTCACGGGCTTGCGGGGAGGTTCGAGGCCGCCTACGGTGTTCCTGTCAGACTTGGCAGGGTGGTCCGTCTGGGGTTCGGACCGAGACGCCGCCCGCCGCCCGCTCTGTGGCTCCCAGACCGTTCCCGGATCGGTCGGGTTGCCGCTCGTTCCCGGGGCGCTACGCCCTTCCTCCGCTTGCCGTTCACATGGTCGGCCTCTCGCTCGCTCCTCCCGCTACGCCTAGCTCCTCGACCGAGGGAGGCCGGCCTCCCATCGGCGCGGGGGAGGGGACCGTCCGGAGATGATGATCGCGACTCGCCCGGTCCACCTGGGGCTGTTCCTGCTCTCGTCCGCCGTTCTCATGCTCGAGGTGGCGCTCACGCGCGTCTTCTCGTTGATGCTCTATGGGCACTACGCCTTCCTGATCATCAGCTCAGCGGTCTTGGGTTTCGGCGCGGCCGGCTCGTGGCTCGCGGTCGAGCGCACCGAGCGCGGCGGCGAGCAGAGCCGCCGCTACCTGTCGGCGTGTACTTCGCTCTTCGCGCTCTCGCTCGTGCTCGCCGTATTGGCCGTCACCCGGCTCGACGTTGCTCCCACCCGCGTGTTCCGGGATGGTCCCGAAACGCTGAAGTTCCTCGCGCTCTACGCCGTCACCCTCGTCCCGTTCTTCTTCGCGGGGCTGGCCGTCTGTCACCTGCTCTCGGCGGCGTGCGGCCAAGTCAACACGATCTACTTCGCCGACCTCTCGGGCGCGGGAGCGGGCGCTCTCATCGCGCCTCTGCTCCTCAACCGCCTGGGAGCACCGGTCACGATCGGCTTCTCCTGCTCCCTGGCCGTCCTCGCGGCATGGATCTTCGCAGGTGTCGAGAAAACTCGCCCGCTGCAAGGCTCCATGGTCGCGGCGGCGGTCTTCCTGGCCGTGGGCACCCTGCTCGATGCGGTTCCGATCCCGGTGGCTGCGAGCAAGCCCATGCGGGGCCTGGAGGAGGCGGTCGAGCTCTCGCGCTGGAGCCTGCACGGCAGGATCGACGTCATGCGCTCGGAACCGAGCCCCCTCTCCTTCGGGTCGGGGGTGAACGAGCGCCACTTCGACCGACCGGTCGAGTACCGCGTCCTGTTCGTGGACGGCAGCAACCCGTCCAGGCTCGTACGCCACAACGCGGATCCGTGGTTCCTCCGTCATCTGCTGACGGCGGGCGCCTACGCCGTCGGCGCGCAGCGGCCCCGGGTCGTGATCGTCGGTTCGGGAGGCGGGATCGACACGATGATGGCGATCGAGCTCGGCGCTTCGGATGTGACGGCGCTCGAGATCAACCCGGTCACGGTCGACATCGTCCGAAACGAGTTCCGCGACTACCTCGGAGGTCTCTTCGACCGCCCCGACGTCCACCTCCTCACCAGGGAGGGCCGCCACTTCATGACCCTCGACGTCGGCGAGTTCGATCTCATCCGATTGACGGGCGTGGACACCGCGGCTGCGCGGCGGTCGGCGCGAACACCCTCGACCACGCCTACGTCTACACGGTCGAAGCCGTGCGCGACTACTGGAACCGGTTGAGCGAGGAAGGTGTCCTGGCGGTCAACCGGCCCCGTGGCTGGAAGACCCTGCGCTTGGTCAACGTCTTCCTCGCGGCCCTCGACGAGCTCGGTGTCGAAGACGCCGCCGGGCGGTTGGCCGTGGTCACCAACGGGCGCTGGTGCGACGTGCTCTTGCGCAAGCGCCCCTTCACGCCGGTGGAGGTCGAGCGCCTCTCGGCGTGGGCGGAGGAGACCGCCAACGGCATCCTCTATGATCCGTTCCACGGCCGCGATCCTGGGTTGGATCGGCTGATCCGCGGCGGACCGGCGGAGCGAGCTCGAATCGTGGAGGAGTCTGAAGTCGACCTCCGCCCGGTGACCGACGACGCTCCGTATTTCTTCGAGCCGATGACGCTTGGAGGTGCGATTGCGCAGCTGGCGGTACTCGACTTGAAGGCTCACAGCGGGTTCCCGACGTTGTTGATTCTCCTGGTCCAGGCCGTCGTCTTGAGCGCCGTCTTCATCCTCCTTCCGCTCTGGCGCGGCCGCGACCGACGCCGCCCGAAACCGGGAAAGGCACCGGCCCTGGGCTACTTCGCGCTCTTGGGTCTAGGCTTCATCTTGGCCGAGATCGTCTTCATCCAGAAGTACATGATCGTCCTCGGCGGGCCGGTCTACGCCATGTCCGTCACCCTGTTCTCGATCCTCGTCTTCAGCGGGTTCGGGGCTCTCGCCGCGCGCTGGATACCGCCCGCCCGATCGCGTGCGCCGGTCGGCGTGGCGGTGGTCGTCGCCGCGGCGCTGGCGATGTCCGTGCCGCTCATGAACCGAATCCCGAGCCTCCTGCTCGAGCACGGGCTCGGCGCCCGCGTCGCCCTGTCCATTCTCTCTCTCGCTCCCGTCAGCTTCGCTCTCGGCCTGCCCTTTCCCACCGGTGTCCGCCTGCTCGCCCGCCGCGCGCCCGAGCTGATCCCCTGGGCGTGGGCCGCCAACGCCTGTCTGACCGTCGTCGGTTCGGTCCTCGCCGCCATTCTCTCGATCGAGTGGGGGTTCTCCCGCGTTCTCCTCCTCGCGGCGGCTTGCTACGGTGCTGCTGCGGTCTGCGGCGCCTGCATGGGGCGCATCGGGGAGGGCCCTGGAGCGACCTGCGCCCCCGCTCAGCTCCCCGGGGCGAGCAGCTCGGCGAGGTTGTAGCGCGTGTAGCGCGTGTGGGCGGCTGGGTTCTCGTCGTCGGCGTTGGCGACCCAGAAGTCCAGGCTGGCGGGGGCGAAGAGGACCGAGTGGATGTTCGAGGTCATGCACACGCCTAGCTCCATCAGGGCCATGGCGCGCTGCGGGTCGAACTCACCGAAGCCCGCCTCCACGCGATCGACGAGCGTCTCGTAGCGCCCGCCGGCGGACATCAGGACGCAGTCGCGCACCGGGCGTGCGAGCTGCCCGTGGAACTGACCCGGGCGGATCACTTCGAACACGTCGGGCGTCGCGGCGATGCCGATGGCGTCGTTCGTCTTCCCGTCGGAGGCGACGTAGTAGTACTCACACGTGCGGGCGCTCCCACCCATGATCTCGATGACGTCGTCGAGGGAGTCGGCCTTCTCCATCACCTCGCGCATGAGCTGCGCCATCGGCTTGCCGTCCCAGGCGCCTTCGCCGCGGCCGCCCATCTCGCCCAGGGCGATCTTCCGCTCATTCATGGCGGTCACCGTGCCCGTGAAGCCCGCATAGCCCACGTTGACCCAGGCGTGTCCCTCGTCGGGGCGGATCACCATCACCACGGCGTTCTGCTCCAGGCCGACCCCGCGCAGGTAGTCGAGTACCCGGCCGTGATAAAGCGTTCCATTCTCCGTGGCCTCGCCGAACAGAGCGAAGCCGCTGCAATGGAACAGCTCGGGGAAGAAGTTCGCCAAGCGCACCTCCTCGCGGGGCAGGCCCACGGCGTCGGCCATGGCGTCCATCTCGCGCAGGTAGCGTTCGTCGGTGAACGGCAGGACCCGCGCCAGGGCCTCCTCGAGCTCGCCGAAGAACCAGCTTCCCTTGGCGAAGGACGTGCCGATGCCGTAGCCGTAGACGATGCGGTCGACGAGGTGTCGCGTCTCCTCGCGCATCAACTCGCCGTGCTGGCGGCCCATTTCCTCGGGCGTTCCCTCGAGGAACAGCACACGCGTGCCGTCTACCTCCTCGAGCCGCCCCGCGCCCGAGCGGGCGAGCACGCGGCTGGAGCCGGTCGCCGGGCCGAGGGTGGGGAGCGTGTCGCCGAAACTGGCGACCAACGAGCCGATGAAGCGCGTCAGGTGGGAGAGGGCGACGATCTCGATCACGTCGTCAGGGCCGGGGGTGAGCTCCCAGTGCTCGGCGGCGGGCGGCTCGGAGAAGTGAATCCCCTCGAAGGCGAGCTCCAGGGCGTGCTCCTCGTCGTCGATCCAGCGCAGGCGCGTGGGTAGTAGATCGTCGCCGAGCCACAGCTCCAGCTCGCCCTCGGGTACGCCCAACGAGAGCGCGGCGGGGGTCGGCATGAGCAGCAGCGAGTGCCCTTCCTCCACGGGCGCGCCGGCCTCGACCTCCAAGAGTACAGCCGCTAGGGCGAGCTGCTCGCGCTCGATCGGCAAGCGCACCGGCGCCAGGGTCGTCGTGTCCAAATCGTCGGGAGTCGCACGGAAGCGCGCCACGCCGCACCGCCCGATGACGCCGAAGTTGGTGGCCGGTGCGTGCACCCACAGCTCCTCGCCCGTGCGGCCGACCGAGTAGGTGTCGCCCGCGATCGGAACGTCGACGCGCAGGTGGTCGGGCGCCTGCCAGGCGAACGACAGGCGCCGCTGGCCGACCTGGGCGGGCAGCATGTCCGCCGCGACGAGGTGCAGCGTGCCGCTCAGGCAGCGCCCGGGCTCGCCCGCGGGCGGCTCCACGACGTCTGCCCAGGCCTCGAGGGCGGCCTGGAACACATCCACGGGTGTGAGCTCATCGGAGGCGGCAGGAGCTTCGGAGGTGGGGGCGGGCGCGGTGCGGGCCTGCGCCATGGCCGGGGCCGAGAGGAGCAGCGGGACGAGGAGCAGCGGGAGGGCGCGCACGAGGTGAAGTCTCTTCATGCGGACGAGCGTAACACTCGCTGGCCCGGCGTGCCGCTCCGCCTCCCGCGGAGGAGCGGCCTCCCCCGAGAGGACCGTTTCGGCGGTCTTTCCGCGGACTTCACTCTTCGCTCAGGAAGCGTGCGAGGCGAGCCGGATCGTCCGTGCCGATCAGGTCCACGCCGGCTGTGCGCAGCACCTCCCACCCGACCTCGTCGCCGGGGACGGCCCAGAAGCGCAGCCGCTTCCCCTGACGGTGGGCGAGCGTGGCCCACTCGGCGAGTCGCGCGCGCTCCTCCTCCGGCAGGGGGCCGCTCCCACGCCAGCGGAAGTGGCGCGGGAAGCTGGCGCTGATGAGCGGGATCAGCTCGGGGCCGACCGGCGGGGCGCCCTCGAGGTCGGGAATCCGCCCGTCGAGGAAGACCAGGCGATCACGCTCGGCGGCGACGGTCGCGCGCGGCCGGCTCCCCGAGAGGATCACGGTCACGGAGGAGCGGAGGAGGGCACCGTCTTCCAGGCGCGTCAACATCGCGCGGTAGGGCTCGAGCGTCTCGCGCAGCAGCGCATAGGTGAGCTCGGCGTCGGCCTTGATGTCGACGAGCAGGGTGAAGCCCGTGTCGTCACCCGTCGCGTGGACGGATTCAGAGGCGAGGTGGCGCTCGAACAGCGGCGTGAGGTAGAGGCTCGCGAGGTCGCGCTCCGCCCGCAGGCTGGAACGCTCGTGGGCCACGAGCAGCTCTCCGCCGACGGCGAACACGTCCGCCTCGACGCTGCGGAATCCAACGTCGAGGGCGTCGAGCAAGGGACGGGCGCGCAGGTAGTCGTTGTGGGAGTGCGCGCGGGGGAGGACAGCCGGCGCCGTTGCGCCCGTTGCCGCGCATGACGCGGCGAGGGCTAGGGTGAAGGCGACGCAGCCCTCGCACAGCGCCGTAGCGGCGCGGGACGGCGAGGGAGGGTGGCGTAGGGGCACGGGGCGGCCGAAGTGCTAGCGCGGCAAGGTCGCAAGGAGCTGGCGCGCCTGGGCGATGATCGGATCCTCGCCGCCGCGCCACAGGCCGAGAAGCTCGTCGAGCCGATCGCGTGCGGCGTCGGGGTCACCCTGTCCGACGTGGACCTGCGCCAGGCCGAAGAGCGCGGGCAGGTACTTGGCATTGATCGCGAGGGCCTCTTCGAAGACCGTGCGGGCGCGATCGAGCCTCTGGGTGTAGAGGAAGCACAGGGCCAGGTTCGTGACGTTCTCCGCCACTCGGTAGCCGTTCTCGATGCTCCGCTCGAGGTAGGGAATCGCCTCGTCGAAGCGCCCCTGCATGAGCTGAACGAAGCCGAAGCGCGAGTTGAAGACCGGATTCGCGGGGTCGCCCTCCAGCAGCTCCCGCAGGACGCCCACGCCCTCGGCGTGGCGCCCCGCGTTGAACAGCTCGAGGATCAGCTCTTCCTTGCGCACGCGCTCGATGCCGTCCTTGGGGTCGGCGAGCGTGTTCTCGGTGACCGCCGGTGACGCCGCTCCGGTGTAGCCGAGACCAGCGAGCCGGACGCGGTCGCTGTCTGAGAGCTCGCGCTCGGCTCCCTCGCGCCCGGGGTTCGCGGCGAGCAGGGCGACGAGCATCTCCTCGAGGGCCCGCGCGCGCTCGGCGTCGGTCGCCAGGAGGTTCGATAGCTCCGCGGGATCGCGGGCGATGTCGTAGAGCTCGGCTCGCGGGGCTCGGATGTACTTGTCGTCTCCGAGGGTGACTCCTTGCAGCGGAGCCCAGCCGTAGTTCAGGAGCGAGTTCAGGCTCTCGAAATAGACCGGCGGCGGAGGGCTGCTCGCGGTAGACGCCGCTCCCCGAACCGACGCCGCCAGGGAGCGGGCCGGCGGCGGCAGCGGTGGACCCTCGATCTCGAGCAGCTCGAGCAGCGTCGGCATGACGTCAACCAGGCTCGCGTTGGAGCTCACGGTGCTCCCCGCCGGTAGGCTGGCGTGGGAGAAGATCAGCGGGACGTGCAGGACGGCCTGGTAGACGAAGAACGAGTGGGACGCCTCGCCGTGCTCGCCCAGGCTCTCGCCGTGGTCGGAGGTCAACACGACCAGGGTCTCCTCGCCGCGGCCGAGCTCCTCGAGGCGCGCGAGCACCTGTCCGAGTGCCCGATCGGCGTTCGAGACCTCCGCGTCGTAGGGGTGATCACGGAGCGCCGCGGGCCGTTCGTTCGGCGGCGGGTAGGGGAGGTGCGGTTCGAAGTAGTGCAGCCAGAGGAAGAACGGTTCGCTTTCGTCTAGCGTGTTCAGCCAGGCGAAGGCCTCGGCGTTGACCTCCGCGGCCGAGCGGTGTTCGAGCATCCCCTTGGGGTGCATGACGCGCTGGGGGACGTCACCGTATTCCTCGAAGCCCTGATCGAGCCCGAACTGGGAGTCGAGCACGAAGGCGGCGGTGAAGGCGGCCGTGCGCAGGCCGGTTTCCCTGAGCACCTCCGCGAGCAGATCCAGCTCCTCCACGGCCCGGAAGACCCCGTTGTCCCGCGCCCCGTGATGGGGCGGGATCGTCCCGCTCATCAGACTGACGTGGGCGGGAAAGGTGAGCGGCGCGACGGAGAGGGCACGTTCGAAGCGCACGCCGCGCGTCGCGAGGCCGTCGATGTTCGGCGTGTGCGCCCGGGTGTGTCCGTAGCACCCGAGACGGTCGGCGCGCAGGGTGTCGATCGTCACGAGCAACACCGAGCTGGGCGCCGCTCGCGGCTCGGCGGCCGGTGCGCCACACGAGGCGGCGGCCGCGGCGCAGAAGAGGAGCCAGGGAGCGTGGGAGAATCGCCGGGTGCGGCGGTGGGGGAGCTTGGAGGTCACGTGCCCCAGCTTCGCCGCGGACCGCGGCGGTGTACAGGGTTGTGTGAGCACGGGCGTCGGGCGAGGCGTGCACCATTGCGGCGTCAGCTGAGCGCCACGATTCAGGCGAGGCCCACGATCGGTCGCTACTCGTCCTCTTCGCCGCTGTCGACGTAGCCGAGGGCGTCGAGCATGGCTCGCTCGGCCTCCCCGATCTCATCATGCTCGGTTGCCGCGGTCTTCTCGAGCGCCTCGAGCGCCTCGAGTTGCTCCACGATCAGCCTCGCACCCCGCAGCGCCCCGGCTCGGTCGCGGGTGGTGCGGTTTTTCAGCTCCTTTTCGTCTGCGAGGAGGTCGTAAAGCTCGGTGCGCTCGATCGGCCGCCCATCCCCTTCGTCCTCGCCGAGGACCACGACGACCTTCGCGCGCGGGAACCGCAGGGCGAAGATGCCTACGTCCTGCTGCCCCCTGAGCAGCAGGCTCTCGTGAAGCGATGGGCCGTCGGGGGCGGAGAGGAAGGGGTCCAGTGAGCGCCCGTCGAGCTCGCCTACCGGCCGGCGCAGGCCGCTCCAGTCGCACAGGCTCGGCACGAGGTCCATGAGCGACACCATGGCGGGTACGCGCAGGCCTCGCGGTCGGTTCGGCCCAGGCAGCTTCACGACCATCGGCACACGCACGTACTCCTCGTAGAGGTGCTTGCCGTGGCCGAGGTGACCGTGCTCCCAGAATGACTCGCCGTGGTCGGCGGTCACGGCGACCAGCGCGTTCTCGTAGAGGTCGCGCTCGCGCAGCGTGTCGAGAACGCCCCCCACGTTCGTGTCGACCCACAGGATGCTCGCGTCGTAGATGTGGCAGAACGCCTGACGGATCTTCTCGGTCGGCCCTTCCTTGAAGGTCCGCTGCTTGATTTCCGCGCACTCGCCGTCTACGTAGGGACCCGGGTAGCGCTCGTCGCTGAAGTGCTGTCTGTATTCGAGGGGTGAGTAGTAGGGGCCGTGCGGCTGGAGGAAGTGCAGATACAGGAAGAGCTTCTCGCCCGATTCGAGCGCCTCGATGCGTTCGCGGGCGATCTCCATGACCTCGTCGGCGTCCGGCATGTGCACCGTCTCGCCTCTGGACTCCATTCGGATAGCCTCCGGTCCGCCCGGTCCGACCCAGACCGACCGCACCTCCTCGAAGCCCTGGTCCGTCCCGTACTTGGGGCTGCCGTTGAACACCGCCATGGCCGCGAAGGTGCTGTAGCCCCGCTCGCGGTAGAGCTCGGCGATCGTCTCTTCGCTCTGTGGGAGCCGGCTGTCGTACCAGGTCAACCCGTGGCGGTCGGGGAGGCGCCCGGTGAGCAGGCTGGGAATACTCGCGACCGTGTAGGAGGCGGGCGCAATGGCCTGCTCGAAGCTCACGCCGTCGGCCGCGAGGGCGTCGATGCGCGGCGTCGTGAGTCTGTCGTACCCGAGGTGGGAGACATGGCCGGCGCCGAGGGTGTCGAGGACCATCAGGACCACGACCCGCGGCTCATCGGGCCCGGCTTCGCCGGAATCCGTCGAGCAAGCGGAGAGGGCGCACAACAACGAGGCGCAGAGTGCTCGGGAGCGCGGCCTCCCGAGGCGGGCCTTCGGGCGGTCGGGTGAGTTCGTGGTTTCAGCGTTCATCTCTGCCAGGTTGTGGATTCGCCTCTGAATTGGCGAACCTTGTTGCCTGCGGCGGATCACCGATTGAACAAGAACGCGAGGCTGTTGGCGAGGGTTCAGGCATGATCCTGGGCGGAGCCCAGGTGGATTCCGGCGCCGTGGTCGGGGTGGGCGGCGACAGCCCGGCCCGACTGGGAGAAGTCCGCCGTCAGGCTGTCGTGGCGAGCGGGCACGATGTCCCCCTCGGCGGGCGCCGGCTGGTGGCGGCCCTGGGAGTGCGCACGCGAGACGGGCGTGACGTCGCGCTGAAAGCTCGCGGATTCCGCGCCGTCGTCCCCGGTGGCGGCTCGGCGGGGCTCGGCGGGGCGATCGCGATGGCCGTCATTCACGGCGCGCTGAGCCTCATGCGAACAGGACCGTCACGGGGCGGTTCTCGACCGGCTCGCGGGGCTGATCGAGGGGGTTCATCACCATCGTCTCCGGATCGATCCCCACCGCGAGGTAGTTCGTCGTGCGGCCTCTGCCGGCCGCGGAGCGCGCCTGGGCGCTTCAAGCCACCCGCTGGTGGCGTCCCCGAACCACGTAGTCGGCCACGCACGAGGCACACCACGCGTGGGGCTTGAGCTGGACCTTGAATCCGTTTCCCAGCCCCATGCCCGACAGCATGGGAGCGTACTTCGATGAGCGGTGGCGCTCCTCGACGTTCGCGTCGATGTGGAGCACGATCGTCTCTCGCGCGACGTCGCAGAACTCCATGGCCGCTTCGATGCTGAGCTGTACCTCGTTGATGAGCTGCGTCGCGAGGGACGCGCTGCGGGAGGTCTTCGTCGAGCGGTGAAAGGCCCGCCCGCCGCGGCCGGGTTGCAGGACCGCCACGACAGTCACGAAGTGCGTCTGCAGGCCGATGGTCTTCGAGTCCGTCCCGATGTGCAGCACCGCGTCGTGTGCGAGCAACCGACGAACCTCGCCCGGGAGGTCTTCGGTCACGCGTCCGGAGAGCGTCTGCCAGGGGGTCAAGGGGAGGCCTCGTGTCCGGTGAGAGCGCCCGCCGGCGGATCCGATCCGTCCGCTCGCGGGCCTTCCTCTATTCTATCGACCGTTCACTGGTCACGCTGAACGTCTCTTACGCGCAGCGTCGTCCCTCCCCGGAAGAGCCCCCGGAGACCCGACGGAACCCCAGCGCACGCCGTCTCCCGTCCGGCCCATGGAGATCGCCCCGCGATCGCGTAGGCTGCCGCCGCGGCCACGCCGCCGAGGGCCGCGACCATGACCCGTGTCGATCAATTCGAGAGCGTCTTCCGTTCCGCCGACAAGCCTGTCTTCGAGTACCATCCGCTCGAGCTCGGGCGCATCCTCGTCGTCTGCGATCTGATCGGAGCGCAGGCGCGGACCTTCCTCGCGGAGGTGCGTTCGCTCCTCGATGTCCTAGGTCCCGCCGCGCGTTGGGAGCTGGTCGACGGCGATGCCTTCACCACGACCGGCGAGTTGCTCGAGTGCGTGAGCACGCGCCGTCCCGATCTCATCTGCACTTACCGCAACCTCCACAGCGAGGCCTGGCGCTGGCCTCACAGCCTCGGCGAGCACCTCGACGTGCTGACCCAGACCACTTCCAGCGCCGTGCTCGTCCTGCCACACCCAGCCGCGGGGCGGCGGGACGCCCACACCCTCGCCGACACCGACACCGTGATGGCGGTCACCGATCACCTCGCCGGAGACGCCTCCCTGGTCAATGCCGCGGCGGCCTTCACGAGTGACGGCGGGACGCTCTGGCTCGTGCACGTCGAGGACGAGCGCGGGTTCGAGCGCACGATGGATGTGGTCTCCAAGATCGACGAGATCGACACGCAGACCGCGCGCGAGCGCATCCACGCACAGCTCGTCAAGGAACCCGCGGACTACATCGGCTCCTGCCGCGACGCGATCCTCGCCCGGCGGCCCACGCTGGCGGTGGAGGAGGTCATCACCGTCGGCAACCACGTGGTCGAGTTCCGCGGCCTGATCGAAGAGCACACCGTGGACCTACTGGTGATGCACACCAAGGACGACGAGCAGTCGGCGATGCACGGGCTGGCCTATCCCCTGGCCGTCGAACTGCGGGAGATACCGCTCTTGCTGCTCTGACTCGATGCCGCTCGTAGCCCTCACGTCGATCCTCGACGACCCGCACGCCTCCGCGGGCGTGCCCTTCGGCGTGACCCTGCTCTTCGCGGCGCTGCTCGTGGCGATGGTCGCTTGCTTGGCGCTCGAGGAGAAGCTGCACGCGAAGAAGTCCGTCATCGTCGGCGTCTTCGCCATCGCCACCCTGCTCCTCGGCGCGGTCTTCGAGCTGCTGCCCTTTGGGAGCGTCATCGTCGGAGGTCACGAGGTCGACCTGCCGGTGTACATCCCGGCGATCGACTGGAACGTGATCGCGATCATCCTCGGCTCGAGCCTCTTCGTGGACGTCACCTCGCGCTCCGGGCTGTTCACCTGGATCGCGATCCGTCTCACACGCGCCTCTCGAGGTGATCCGCTGCGCCTGCTCGTCTTCTACGGCCTGATGACGGTCGTCTTCTCCGCCGTGCTCAACAACGTCACGGCCATGATCATCGTCGGCTCCCTGACCGGCGTCTCGCTCAAGCGCCTCGAGCGCGGAGAGCTACTGCTCGGCTTTCTGATCATCGAGGGCCTGCTCACGAACGTCGGCGGCTTGCTGACGCTCATTAGCTCGGTACCGAACATCATCGTTGGCACCACCGCCGGGATCTCCTTCGCGCGCTTCTTGGCCGTCGCCGGGCCCTACGTCGTCGTGGCGACAGCGGTCACCATCTGGTTGGGGGCGAGGCTGTTCGGCGTCGAGAGCCTGAGAAGCGCCGCGGCGCGCGAGGAGGCCGCGCGCCTCGTGGAGGGGTTCGACGCCACCGACGGCATCGAGAGCCGCGCCTTCTTCTGGTTCGGAGCCGTGATGCTCGTGGCGTTCATTGGCGTGATCGCGACGGCCTCGATCCTGCCCTGGATCCGCGATCTGGGCATGGGCTATGTGGCGTTGACCTTCGGCACCGTGATGCTCGTGCGCTTCAAGGCCGTGGCCGACAAGTTCTACCGGGCTATCGACTGGGACCTGCTGGGGTTCTTCGCCGCGCTCTTCGTCGTCATCAACGTCATGGAGCACGCCCTCGTGCTGGAGCTCATCGGAGCCGGGCTGGCGCGGGTCATCGCCTTGGGGGAGACCGTTGGCGCGGGCCTGATCGTCGTCGTCGGCGCCGCCGCGAGCTCGGTCACCGACAACATCCCCTTGGCCGCCATGCTGGCCAAGATCCTGGCCGCGACTCCCGAGGTCGGTTCGGATCCTGACTCGCCCTTCTGGTGGGCCGTGGTCTTCGGCGCCAACCTGGGCGGCAACCTGACGCCGGTCGGATCGGCCTCGACGCTCGTCGCCGTCACGATCATCCATAAGTACGAGCTGAAGCTCTCCTTCCTCGACTTCGTTCGGCGTGCGGCGCCTTTCGCCGCGTTGCAGATCCTGATCGCCGTGGCCTACGTCGTCACGGTCGTCTAGTCCTCAACCGCCGCGCAGGCGCAGCTCGACCTCCGAGAAGCCCGCCTGGCCGCGGTTCCGTTTGCCGCGGGAGTGATCGGCGATGTGGACCTCGATCCGTCGCACGCGCATCGGCTTGGGGAGCTCGACGACGGCCTGTCCGAGGTCATTCTCGGGGAAGCGCACCTCGAGGTCGACATCGTTGATGCGCACGTTCGCTCGCCGCAGGGCGTCGAAGTCGCCGCTGGTCGCGATCGAGCTCGTGGCCGGGGCCAGGAGGAGCGTGTCGGCGCGTACGCTGCGCGGTAGGTCGATCCGCAGCCAGGGGTCTTCGTCCTTCGCGTCACACACCCAGTGCGTGGGCGCGAGGCCGTCCAGGGCGTGGCCGGCGTTCTCGCCGCTGGAGGCCGTCGCCTGCGCGCCCGCCCCTTCGAGCAGGTTCTCCCCGGCGAGCTCGAGGTTGGTCTCCATCCACTCCCGGGAATCGACCACGGTCTCGACTAGCAGGGATCGCGATTCGAGCTCATCGAGCTCGCCGGGGAAGGCGGGGTCGCTTCCGGGAGCGAGGGCGTGGACGCGGGCCTGCAGGCGGTGCTTCCCGGGCTGGGTGAAACGGTGCTGGAAAGCGAAGCGCTCGGTGGACCAGGGCCGCTTCGGATCGACTTCGACGGTGTGGACGATTCTAGAGTCAGCGAGGTACTCGACGCGCACGATGCGCAGGCCGGGCGTCGCGCCGGCCTCGACCTTCGCGTACTCGGCGAGCAGATCCGCATCGAATCCTTCGATCCAGATCGTCATCAGGCTCTCGCCCGTGGCGCTCAGGTGGACGTCTGCATCGGCAACGCTCACCGAGCGCCCGTCGCCGGTGAGGCCCGGTCCGGTGTGGGCGGCGGAGGTGGCGCGCGAGAGAAACAGGAGCGCGAAGGCCGTGTGGGTCTCGCTCCCCCAGTCGCCTTCGTCTTCTTGCTTGCCGATCAAGACCTCGGCTCCGTCGCGGTACCAGGGCCGCCCGGCGAGCTCCTCGCGGGCGAGCAGCGCGCCCGCGCGCTCGAGGCCGTACAGGTAGTAGTAGTAGCGGTTGCCGCCCAGTCCCGGGTTGCGTTCGACCGAGTAGAAGGTCTCCAACCACCCGATGCCTCGCTGGCGGCTGGCCTCGAGTGGGCGTCGGTAGCGGCGCGGCAGATGGCTGCCGAGGGCTTGCTCGGCCAGGGTCAGGACACCGATCCCCGCCGTCGTCATCGAGCCCGTCTGCTGGGAGTCGGGCCGGTAGGTGAAGCCGGCGATCGAGCGCTTGCCTGTCCGCCCCGCGGCGGAGGGGCCCAGGTTCCAGGCGACCTCGCCCGGCTCGCCCTGGTGGGCTTGGAGGCCGTTGATCACGCGCAACCACAACTCGCGCGGCACTTTCGCTCCCGCGCGGGCGGCGCTCCACAGGCCCAGGGCCGCGAACTGCGTGCAGGAGAGGTCCTCGTTTCCGGTCGGGTAGCCCCAGCGCCCGCGGGCGGTGGGGTGCTCCCAGGCGGCCAGCTCGTCGGCGAGCTCCTGGATCCAGGGTAGGAGCTTCGGATCGTCGAGGGCGGCGAGAGCCAGTAGTTGGCAGCCCATCGAGTAGGTCTTCTGCGGCGCGCGGCGGCGCAGGAAGCGAAGGGCTTGGCGCACGGATGGGTGGTCAGCCCTCACACCGGATTCGAGCAACGCGAGGGTCATCAGCGCCGTCGCTCCGTTGCGGTAGCCTTCGATGTGCGCGCTCCACGAGCCGTCTCGGTGCTGGCGACGCAGGAGGGCGTCCGCGCCGCGGTCGATCGCGGCGTCGATCGCGGGCTGCAAGCTCGAGAGGGGCGGCGGCAGGGGCCTCGCGGGAGGCCGCGCGTCCTCGATGATCACCGCCGGCAGCAGCTTGCGGACCCGCTCGTAGCGCCTGCGCAGGTCGCGCTCGGGCACGGCGCGGTCGTACAGGCGCAGCTCGTAGAGACCGCCGATCAGCGGGTAGTTCTCGTTCAGGTCCCTGTAGGAGGCGGCGACGAGCTGGTGGACGTCGTGGTAGGCGATCGCGCCGCCTTGGTCGGTCGCCTCCGCCTCGAGGCGGCCGTTGACGAAGATGCGTTGCACGGCGCCGTCGTAGGTGCCCGCCACGTGATACCACTCGCCCGGTACGAACGACGTCTTGCTCTTGAGGTAGGTCAGCTTGCCGCCCTTCTCGGTGGCGACGGCGAAGGTGAACTGGCTGTGGTTGAAGCCCAGGACCCAACCGCGCTCGTAGCTCCCGTTGTCCTCCACCGCGCAGAGCATCGCACCCCACTGTTGAGGCCTGTGGACACAGACCCAGGCTTCGAGGGAGATTCGTTCGGCTGGCAATCTCTCGGGGTCGATACGCGGGTCGATCTCCAGGTGCCCGAAGCCGGGAGCGAGGACCAGGCACTCGCTCTTGCCCTCACCGGCGAAGACCGGCAGCGCTCCCTCGGGGACGGCCAGCGTGCGCTGGCCGGCCTCCGCCTCGAAGAGGCCTCCCGCCAGGTGCGAGCGATCCAGGCGCCAGTGGCCCACCAGGCCTCCGCTCTGCGCCGCCGCTCCCGCGGCCGGGGCGGGAGCGCCGCCGAGCAGGGCGGCGAGGAGGATCGGGATGGGAGATCTCACTCCCCGAGGGTAGCGCGAACGGCGAGGGCTGCGATGCTCTCTCCGCGCAGGGTGAAGCGCGCCGCCGCGCTCAAGGGGAGCTTCCGGAGCTCGTCGGTCACCCGCGCCATCCCCCGCGGGCGCCCGGCGGCGTTCGGTCTGCGGCGGACACCGTGGGAGTCCATGCGCCGCACCTGCAGGCCGGCCCCGGCGAGGGCGCGGCGCAGGACGGGCGGCGTCCACAGGCAGTAGTGGATCGCGGGATCGACGAGCTTCCAGCCCACGCCGACGCGATCGAAGGTGTAGGAGTCGACGTTCACCGTGTCCACGAAGAGGGCGCCGCCGGGGCGCAGGATGCGCGCCACCTCGGCCAGGACACGGCGTGGAGAGGTGAGGTGCTCGAGTACAGCGTGGGCGTACACCACGTCGCACGACTCCGGCTCCAGTTCGGCTTCCTCGAGCGTGCAGGCGCGCACGTCGAGGCCGTGGCGCTGGCGGGCGTGGCGCGCGCAGGCCTCGACCGGCTCGATGCCGATGCAGCGCCAGCCCGATTCGCGCGCGGCGAGCAGGAAGGCCCCGGCGGAGGCGCCCAGCTCGACCAGCCGTCCGTGGGTCTTGAACGGAGCCAGCCGCGCCAGCCTGCGGCGGTAGCGGCGGCGCCTCCTCGGATCCTCGGCCTTCGCGGCGTACTCCTCCAGGGAGGCGGAGAACTCGTCGTCGTTGCGGCGTTCGAACTCCTCGGCGGTCATGTCCGCCTGCACGAACTCGCAGGCGGTGCAGCGCAGGTAGGCCAGGCCGCCCTTGGTGAGGAACGGGGCGCGCTCGGCGCCCCCACAGAGATCGCAGGTCGTCATCGGTTCGGAATCGAGGAGCCTATCTGAAACACGCCGGGCTCCACTCGCTAGATTCATGCGAGGGGAGAGCAGCGATCGGCGCGCGGACCCCCCTCGGGCATGGAGAACGCGGGAGAAGCGAGAAGGCACCATCGCCGGCGGGCGCTGGTCGTCGCGGGAATCCTCGCCTGGACAGGCGGCTGGGCCGCCGCCGCGCCCGGGGAGCGCCCGCTCGACGAGCTGTTGGAGGAGGTGCGCGTGGCGCGTGACGACGTCGACCCCGGCGTGTTCGACGAGATGGGCGCCCACCGCGACCTGGACGGATTCCGCACCCTACAGCAAGCGGTCGACCTGGTGGCCGATCCGCAGTTGTGGGACCGCGCCTTCGCCCAGTTCAGAGCGTTCGGGGGCACCGACCTCGAAGCGGGCGTGATCGCTTGGCTAGACGGGCGCGTCGGCGGAAGCACGAACAGCCGCCTCCGGCAGGCGGCGACGCGCGCTCTGTGCAGTTTTGGCGGCGACGCCCTCGACGAGATGCGCGCGATCCTCGAAGGGAGCCACGACCAGGCCTGCCGGCGAATCGCGATCGGCGGGCTGGTGCCCATGATCCAGGCGCAGCGCACGCCCGAGGCGTTGACCTCGTTCCTTACCTGGTATCGCGTGGGCATCTCCGGTTCACGCGAGACCGGCCTGCGGACGATCGGCGTCTTCCGCTCCCGCGAGAGCCTCGATCTGCTGGAGGGTTTCCTGAGCGACAAGGCGACCCCGGCGCAGACCAAGGCGCTCGTCGTCGGTGCCCTGGGCACGATGGGCGGAGGGCGCGCCTTGGACCTCGTGGAGGACGCTCTCCGCGCTCGCCATCCGACCGTGAGCCTGGCGGCTATCCGCGCCTTGAGCGAGGCCGGGCACACCGGTCACGAGGCCGCCTTGAAGCGCCTGGAGCGCTCGCGCGAGGCAGCCGTGCGGCGCGAGGCCATCATCGCCCGCTCGACCTTCGCCGCGGGCGAAGCGTGGGTGGAGCACGTGGAGAAGGCGCGGGTCTCCCGGGACTACGCATTGCGCATGGGAGCAGCCGTCGCCTTGGAACGGCTGGGGACCCCGGCGGCGCTCGAAGCGCTGCAAGGCATGCTCGCCGACCCGAGCCATCTCGTGCGCGGCGAGGTGATCGAGTGCATCGGCCGCCTGCGCGGGTTGGATGCGGTGGCCTTGCTCGCCGGCGCTCTGGAGGGCGAGACCCTGCGTTCGAGGCTGCGCATCTGCGAGCTCCTCGAGGATCTGACCGGGCTGACCCTGGGCGACAGCCCCGAGCGCTGGCGGCGCTGGTGGGCGGCGGAGGGCGCCGAGTTCGTCCTCCCGACCGCCGAACAGCTGGCCGAGGCGCGTGCGGAGCGCGCCCACCGCAGGAGTCGCTCGAACCGCACCGCGGCCGCCTTCTACGGGATCAACATCGACAGCGACCGCCTGTGCTTCGTGCTCGACGTCAGCGGCTCGATGGGCGGCAGCCGGTTGAGCCTGCTCAAGGAGGAGATGAGTCGCACCCTCGAACGCATGAGCGACGGCGGGCAGTTCAACCTGATCTTCTTCGCCGACCAGATCAGCAAGTGGAAGGGGAAGCTGGTGGAGCTCGACGCGGCCTCGCGGGCCTCCGCCCAGCGCCGCCTGAGGAGCCTACACGCGGGAGGGGGGACGGCGCTGTTCAACGGCCTCGCGGAGGCTCTCGAGGACGTCGAGGTTGACACGATCATCCTGCTCTCCGACGGCATGCCCTCGGCCGGCAGGATCCAAGGGTCCGAGCAGATCCTGGACGAGATCGAGCGGCGCAATGCCCTGCGTCATGTGGTGATTCACGGCGTCTCACTGGGTGGCGGGAGCGCTCTGCTGCGGAGGCTGGCGGAGGCGACCGGCGGCGTCTACCGCGAGGTCGGGTGATGGTGCTCGCACCGATCGCGTGTGAGGCCGGCTTCGGAGTGTTACCCCTCAAGCCGGGAGCGCTACTCGATTGGAAACGGGTCTGGTTGCGGTGCGCGGCGCTGCTCACCGGCATCTCGCCTCGCGCGCCTCGCTCGCGAGAGGAGGCGTCAGGGACCGGAGCCGTCGGCAGCCACCCCGCGCCGCCGGAGCCTGCCTATCACCGCAGCGTGAACATGACCGCGCATTGCCCGCCATCGCAGAACTGGAGCTGAGATCGGATGAAACTCAAGATTTGCCTCCAAGCCCTCCTGGGAGCGGCTCTCCTCTCGGCTCCGGCAGTCCTCGGTCACGGCGGCGGACACTCGCCGCCAAAGCCCCCCGGCCCCCCTCCCCCCCCGCCGCCCCCCGCACCCCCGCCGCCCCCCCCCTGGGCGGGGCCCGGCGACACCGGCGGGGGACCGCGCACGCCGGGGAGGGGCGGCGGAGGACCGTCGGTCCCCGGCCCCGCCGGGAGACGTGCCCAACCGGGCTCGACGAACCCCGCGCCGAGGACGCCGATCCCTACCCAGGGCCATGATCCGACCACCTGGGATCATTGGTGGGAGTTCAACCAGAGCGCCTTCATCGACCTCAAGCGCAGCCTGTGGCGCGCGCGGACGGAGACCGGCGGCGACGACTTCTTCCTGGGTGCCGGGAACCACACGATGGTGGCTACCAGCCTGCAACCCACCCGCGCCCAGCTCTCCGAGCGCGTTCTCCCGGCCCTGATCGCCGTGCTCGAGCGCGGGGGACGCTCCGAGATCCTCTCGGGCTGCTTGATGGCCCTGGCGAAGATCGGCGAGCGGCCGTCGCCCGCGAAGGCGAGCCCCTCCGAGGTCATGGCGCGTTTCATCGCCGACGGCGAGCAGCAGATGAGCGAGACCGCGGCCCTGGCTCTTGGCGTTCTGGCGAACCCAGGCTCGCTGTCCGACTTGGTTGGCCTGGCGGTGGACGGCGAGCGTGGGCGGAAGCTGTGCGGCGGCGGCAAGGTCGCCACGCGCACGCGCGCGTTCGCTGCCTATGGTCTGGGTTTCCTCGCGCGCCGCAATGAGAACGAGGACGTGCGGCGTTTCGTCGTCCATCACCTGACCCAGCTGCTGGTGGCGAACGACACCGCCTCCCATGACCTCCCCGTCGCCTGCGCGAATGCCCTGAGCCTGATCGAGTTGCCGCCTTCGGAGGACGGTGCGTCGAGCGGCGGGATGCCGCCGGGAACCTCACGCGAGGCCCTCGCCATCTTCCTCCTCGATGTCTTCGCCGACCCCAAGGTGTCCGATCGCGTCCGGGCGCACCTGCCGCGGGCCATGACCGCCGGCATCGATCCCCGAGCGCCTGCGGGAGAGGACTCCCTCCGTGCACGCGTGGCCGAGGCCTTGATGGGAGCCGTCCCGCGTTCGCGCAGCGATCGCGAGGTGATCTACGGTTGCATCTTCGCCCTCGGGCGCATCGGCAACGCCGGGAGCGGCGCCCTCGACGCGCGCATCCGCAAGACGCTCGCCACGGTCGCGTCCGAGGGTGACTCGATGGCGCGCAACCTCGCCCTGATCGCCCTGGCGCAGGTTGCGAGCATGCCCGGAGAGGGCGAGGACGCGATGAGCGCGGCGGCCGAGGTGGACGCGCTGCTCCAGAAGACCCTCGCACGCGGCAAGAGTCGCTCGCGTCCGTGGGCGGCCCTGGCCCTCGGCGTGAAAGGCGACCGCCTGCGGCGGCGCGGGCTCGATCTCTCCCCAGACGTCTCCGCCGCCTTGCGCGCCGCCATGCGCGACTGCGGCTCACCCATGGACGTCGGCGCCTACGCCCTCGCCCTGGGGATGCGCCGCGACGTGGAGGCGCGGGAGCAGCTCGTCGGGCGCTTCTTCGCCGTCAAGGAGGCCACGGCCCGCGCGCACCTCGCCGTGGCGCTCGGCCTGCTCGGCGAGCGGTCCTCCATCGAGGCCTTGCGCAGCGTGCTTCCCGCGGCGGCCTGGCAACCGGATCTCCTGCGCGGCATCGCCCTGGGCCTGGGGCTGTTGGGCGACGAGAACCTGGTTCCGGATCTCGTGAAGCAGATGGACGAGACGGATAGCACGGCGCGCAAGGGAGTCTGCGCCTGGGCTTTGGCCTTGGTGGGGGATGCGCGCGCGGTCGAGCCGATCATGGCCCTGCTCGAGGACGAGACGGTCTCCGACCTCGTGCGCGGGATCGCCGCCCTGGCCATCGGGTTCATCGTGGAGCCGCTGGAGCGTCCTTGGAAGACCCCCTTGGCCCTGGACGTTGCCTATCCTGCGAGTCCGGCGAGCCTCTTCGACCCTGCCGGCGGGGGGGTGTTGAACATCCGCTAACGCCCTACACTGGGGGAGTGCAGTCCCAGCTCCGCTCGCTCCTCGTGGTCGCCGTGCTGGCTTGCACCGCCGAAGCCCAGCTCACGCCGCTCTTCGAGGTGACCGGCTCCGCTCCCGGGGACTGGTTCGGTTACAGCGTCGCCGACGCGGGCGACGTGAACGGAGACGGTGTCGCGGACTTCATCGTCGGAGCGCACCAGAACCTCAACGGCGGCCATTCGCCCAATCCCGGCTACGCGCGCGTCTACTCCGGCGTCGATGCGAGCCTCCTGTGGCAATTCGACGGGGACGGCACGAACTGGGTGGACGGTCCCGACGATCACTTCGGACAGGCAGTGGCCGGCGCGGGAGATGTGGACCTCGACGGCTTCGACGACCTACTCGTCGGCGCCTACAAGGTCGATGACTTCGGCATCATCAACCTCGGGATGGTGCGCACTCTCTCGGGCCAGGACGGCTCGCTGCTCGGGGAGCTGCTCGGGGACACCGGAGGCGACCGCATGGGGATCTCGGTCTCCTCGATGGGCGATGTCGACGGCGACGGCGTTCCCGATCTGGTCACCGGCGTCTACAAGGACGACAACGTGGTCTACAACGCCGGGAGCGTGCGCGTGTACTCGGGAGCGGCCGGTGTCCTGCTTGCGACCTACGACGGCGACGACCCCATCGAGGCCTTCGGCTGGGCGAGCGCGGCGGCCGGCGACGTGGATGGTGACGGGGTCGTGGACGTGATCGGCGGCGGGCCGCAGGACGACGAGGCCGGCACCTTCGCGGGCTCCGCCTCGGTCTTCTCGGGGGCCACCGGCTTGCGCTTGCTCCACTGGGCCGGCTCGGCTCCCGACGACTGGTTCGGACACGCGGTCGACGGCGCTGGAGACGTCAACGGGGACGGATTCGACGACCTGTTGATCGGGGCGATCCAGAGCCAGCTGACGGGCTCGGCGACGGGAGCGGGGTATGTTCAGGTCCGCTCGGGTCGGGACGGCTCCCTGCTGTACCAGCTCTCCGGCGACGCTCTGCACGATCAGTTCGGCTTCGCCGTGCGTGGCGTGGGCGACCTGACCGGGGACGGCCACGCGGACTTCCTCGTGGGAGCGCCGCGGGCCGTGAGCCTCGGCCTCGCTCCCACGGGGCTGCCGGGCTACGCGAGGTTGTTCTCCGGCCGCGACGGAGCGTTGATGGTCACCTTCGAGGGCAGCGCCGCCGACGACCAGTTCGGTGTCTCCCTGGATGTGCTCGCCGACCTGGACGGCGACGGCGTACGCGAGATGATCTTCGGTGCCTGCGAGGACGACGCGGCCCAGTCGCGCCCGGGCCTCGCCAGAGTGTTCTCCGGTGCCCTGGTCCTGACCGAGCGCTACTGCACGGCGGCCCCCAACTCCGCCGGTGCGGGTGCGCAGCTCGACCACTCGGGCTCGTTGAGCGTGGCCGCCAACGACTTCGCCCTGCGCGTCGACGGCTGCCCGCCGCTCCACTTCGGCCTGTTCTACTACGGAACCCAGGACATCGAGATGCCGTTCGGGGACGGTTTCCGATGCGTCGGCGGGACGGTCTTCCGGCTCGGCATCGCGAGCACCGGTGCGTCGGGAATGGCGGCGTGGGCGCTCGACCTCGATCACCCGCCTCTGCCCGCGGGGCGCATCACTCCCGGATCGCACTGGAACTTCCAGTTCTGGTATCGCGACATCCCCGCCGGGCTGAGTGGCTTCAACCTCTCCGACGCCCTGAGCGGGACCTTCTCGCCTTGATCCTGCTCGCGTCGCTGGGCGTATTGACAGGTCCTCGGAAGTGGCGTTGACTCTGGTCCTGACCGCTTCGCCGCGATGCACCGCCTGTGAAGGGCCGGCGCCGGGCGGACGGGCACGACCTCATGCGCCAGGCACCTTCCCGCAACGTCGTTCTCGCCCTGCTCTGCGCATCGACAGCGGTCGGGGCGGGCTGTAGCGAGCGCGGTGCGGGGGAGAGCGGTGACGGCGCCGAGGCGGGCGCGGCGCCGGCGCTCGAAGAAGTGGGGGAACCGGGGGGCACGGCGCGGCCGGTCACGGAGGATCCTGGTGCCGGGCAGGAAGAGCGCGCGCCGACGCTGGTTGAGGCGCTCGCGGGCAAGGCCGACCCCGAGGCCGACGACTGGCGGACCGAGGTCTTCAACACCCGCAGTGGTGGACAGCTGAAGGCCCTCGCGCACCTCCTGGAGGCGCCCGCCGAGCTCTCGCCGCAAGCCCTCGTCTCCCTCGTTTCGGCGAACTTCGCCTGCGGTGCGCTGCGCCCCGAAGACCTTGCGCCGGTCCGCGAGGACGCCGCCGCGAGTGTGCTGCGACCGGCGAAGCCCCTCGTCCTCGACTCCGCCGCCACCGTGTTCCGCGGCGCGGAAGGGCTCTCGGCTGCCCTCGCGGATCTGCTCGCCCCGCACGCCGGGAGCGGGCACCCGCACGCGAAGTTCAAGCCCTTCACCGTCACCGAGGGCGAGGGGGAGTTCACGACCCGCGCCTACCTCGAGATCTCCGGCGAGCTCGAGGCGGGCGTCCTGCAGACCAACGCCACCTGGACCTGCCGCTGGGAGATGCCGCCGGCGGGCTCGGAGGAGGCGCCGCGCCTGCGCTGGATCGGCGTCGAGGCCCACGAGGAGGTGCAGTTGCACTCGGTTCGAGGGCCCTTGTTCCGCGATTGCACCGAATCCGCTCTGGGAGCCAACGCCGCCTACGAGCAGATCGAGCTGCCCGGCCTGAACCACTGGCTGACCCGCATCAGCGAGCTGATGAACATGTCGATCGCCGGCCATAGCGGCCTGGCGCTCGGTGACGTGAACGGCGACGGCCTGGAGGACCTGTACGCCTGCGACTCCGGCGGCCTGCCCAACCGGCTCTACGTGCAGAGTCCGGACGGAACCCTCGAGGAGGTCGCCGCTCACGCTGGAGTCGATTGGCTCGAGCTCTCCTCCGCGGCGCTCCTCGTCGACCTCGACGGCGACGGGGACGAGGACCTCGTCGCCGCCACGCGCCCGCTCCTGTTGTTCGCCGAGAACGACGGCGAGGGAGTCTTCACAGTCCGCGCCCGCGAGCGGGCGGGGAAGGGGCCCATGTCGCTGTCGGCCGCCGATCCCGACGGGGACGGCGACCTCGACCTGTACCTCTGCGCCTACGACTCGCACCCCGAGAGCCTGCAGGTCGGCGCCTATCCCTACCACGACGCCAACAACGGCGAGCCGAACAGCTTCTGGCGCAACGAGGGTGAGTTCCGCTTCACCGACGTGACCGAGGAGGTCGGCCTGGGAGAGCACAACTCGCGCTTCAGCTTCGCCGCCGTCTGGGAGGACTACGACGAGGACGGCGACCTCGACCTGTACGTGGCCAACGACTACGGGCGCAACTGCCTCTACCAGAACGATGGTCGCGGGCACTTCTCCGACGTCGCTCCCGCGGCGGGGGTCGAGGACATCGCCTCGGGGATGTCGGTGGCTTGGGGGGACTACGACCGCAACGGGTTCATGGACGTCTACGTCAGCAACATGTTCTCGGCGGCCGGGAACCGCGTGACCTTCCAGCGCCGCTTCCAGGCCGACAACGACCACGACGACGAGGCCACGGCCGGCCTGCAGCGCATGGCGCGCGGGAACACGCTCTTCGCCAATACGGGCGACGGGACCTTCCTCGACGTCAGTGTCGGCGAGGCCGTCATCATGGGGCGCTGGGCCTGGGCTTCGAGCTTCGCCGACGTGGACAACGACGGATGGGAGGATTTGTTGGTGGCCAACGGCCACATCACGATGGACAGCGCCGACGACTTGTGAAGTTTTTTCTGGCGGCACGTGGTGTCGCGCTCACCTGTCGCCGATCCGACGCGCCGCGAGCTGAACGAATACCTCGACGGCTGGAAGGCGATCAATCTGCTCGTCAGCCAGGGGCGGTCGTGGAGCGGGAACGAGAAGAACTGCGCCTTCCTCAACTGCCGCGGCGGGCGCTTCGCCAACGTCTCCGCCGCGACCGGGCTCGACTTCCCCGACGACGCCCGGGCGCTGGGGCTGGTGGACTGGGACCACGACGGCGATGTGGACCTTTGGCTGCGCAACCGCAGCGGCCCGCGCCTGCGGCTGATGCTCAACCAGTCTGGGACCGAGCACTCCTCGGTGGCCTTGCGCCTGCGCGGGACGAGGGCCAACACCGACGGCATCGGCGGGCGCGTGGAGCTCTCGCTCGCGGGGCAGGACGTGCCGCTCAAGCGAACTCTGTACGCCGGGCACGGATTCCTCTCCCAGTCGAGCAAGTGGCTGCACTTCGGGCTGGGGGCTGGGCCGCGCATTTCCGGTGTCGTCGTTCGTTGGCCGGGAGGTGAGAGCGAGGCGTTCACGGGCGTCGAGCCCGGGGGCCGGTTCCTGCTGGTGGAGGGCTCGGGGCGCGCCGAGCGATCGGCGGCTCGCACGGGGGAACTTGCCCTCGTGGCCGGCGAGCAGCCCGTGGCACCGCGGACCGACGCTGCGCGCGTCTTCCTGCCCTTCCGCATCCCCGCGCCGATCCTGAACTACACCGATTTCGACGGCGGCGCTCCGCGGAGGATCGCGGCGGAGGGGCCGTTGCTGGTCAATCTCTGGGCGTCGTGGTGCGCGCCGTGCGTGGCCGAGCTGGGAGAGTTCGGCCGCCGGGAGGCGGACCTGCGGGCGGCGGGCGTGGACATCCTGAGCCTCACTGTCGATGGGTTGGGATTGGAGGAGGCGACCGAGCCCGCCGATGCGCGGCGCAAGCTCGGGGAGCTCGGCTATCCCTTCGCCGGAGCCGTCGCGACAGGCGAACTTCTGGCCAAGCTCGAGCTCCTGGAGCAGTTTCTCTTCCAGCTCTTCCCGAGCTTCTCCGTTCCGACCAGCTACCTGCTCGACGGTGAAGGCAACTTGGCGGCGATCTACCGCGGTCCGGTGGGCGTGGACACTCTGCTCGAGGACGTGCGCCTGCTCGATCTTTCGCCGCACGAGCGCCAGGATCGCTCCGTACCCTTCGCCGGGCGCTGGAACAACCTGTTCACCGACCCGCCCCTGACGTTGGTGGCCGAGCACTTCTCCGACGACTACCCCGAGGATGCCGTGCGCTACCTGGGGATCCTCCAGCGCCGCGGCGGGGGTGGCGCGCGGGTTCACCTGCAGCTCGCCCACGCCCACGCCGAGGCCGGGCGCATCCCCGAGGCGATCGCGGAGTACGGGCGGGCGCTGGAGGTGGATCCGCGCTCCGCCGACGCCCTGGTCAACCTGGGCAACCTGCTCGTCTCCCGCGGACGGGTGGAAGAGGGCGTCGCGCGCCTGGAACAGGCGGTGGTGATCGCCGCCGAAATGGCCGAGGCCCACTTCGGCCTTGGGAGCGCCCTCCTGCGCCAGGGCGCGGCCGAACGCGGCATCGCCTGCCTGCGGCGGGCGGTCGAGCTCGATCCCGGCTACGCTCGGGCCCACCACGACCTCGGTGTGCAGCTCGGTCGGCAGGGCCGCTTCGCCGAAGCCGTGACGCACTTCGAGGGCGCGCTCGAGGGGCGCCCCGCCTTCGCCGAGGCGCTGCTGAACCTCGGCGGCGTGCTGCGCGCGGTAGGCCGCGGGGAGGAGGCGGTCGAGCGCTACCGGGCTGGGATCGAGCTGCGCCCCGAGGCGTGGCGGGCGCACTTCAGCCTGGGCGACCTGCTGGCCGCCCTGGGTCGCAACGCCGAGGCCCTCGATGCCCTCGACGCTAGTCTGGCTCTGGCGGCGGATTTCCTCCCCGCGCGCACGCGCCGCTCGGGCGTCCTCCTCGCTCTCGGACGGCACGCCGAGGCTCTCGCGGCGGCGGACGCGGCGCTGGCGCTCTCGCCGGCTGACGCCTTCGCCCACCTCCAGCGCGCCCTCGTCCTCGACGCTCTCGACCGGGTGGCGGAGGCGGAGGCGGCCTTTGCCGCGGCGATCGAAGCACGAGCGGACCTGGCGGTAGCCTGGTTCGAGCGCGGCCGCGTGCGGGCGCGGCGGGGGCGGAAGGAGGAGGCTCGGTCCGATCTGGAGCGGACTCTCGAGCTCTCTCCGCCCGCGGATCTACGGCGCGAGGCCGGCGGCCTGCTCGAGAGCCTGCGCTAGCAGGCCACGAGAGAAACGCCAACGGGCCGCCAGGTGTGTTGGGCGGTTCTCTGTGGGCGTGGGCCGTAAGAATCAGGAAAAGCGACCGGCCACGCCGTGTCGCTCGGCGCTCGAGAGACGAGAATGTCTGCGTTCCCGTTCTTCCTCCGCGCAGGGTCCTGGACATCAGGGCCAGACCGACCATGAATCGAACCTTGTTCCCCGCGGCGTTTCTGCTCACTCTCAGCGGCTCCTCGATCTCGACCGACTACGACAAGCTCGAAGCGGTCCGCATCGAGACGGAGACGGTCTACACCATGGAGACGACCGACTTCTCGATGACCCGCGACGGCGAGCCCGTCGACGCCCCCTGGGGGCGCGGAGGCGGTGGCAGCGAGGAGGTTCGCACTGTCGTTCAAGTGGATCGTGTCGTCGAGCGGCAGGACGGAGCTCCGTCGGTCATACGCCGCAGCTTCGAGCTCATCGAGGGCTCGAGCGCGCGGGAGCGCGGGGAAGAGGTGTTCGAGTCCGAACGCGAGTGTCCCCTTTCCGAGGTCACGCTAGAGCTGTCCCTCGATGACGAAGGTGATGTGATCGCGGAGGTGGTCGAGGGCGGTGAGCCCGACGATGACGCCCTGCTCGAAGGGCACTCTCTGACCCTGGCTCTCGACGCCTTTCTGCCCGAGGGCGACATCGACGAGGGTGATCGTTGGGATCTCGAGGCCGAGGCTGTCTTGCGCGCCCTCTCCCTCGACTTGGACGCGGCCCTGTTCCCCGAACCGGAGCGTGAGGATGACTGGGGAGGCGAGGGCAGGCGCGGGCGCGGCGGGCGCGGCGGTGGCCGAATGGGCGGCGGCTCGACGAGTGCCCTGTTCAAGCAGGCGGAGTGGGAAGGCGAGGCGACCCTCATCGCGATGGAGGAGGACGTGGACGGAGAGACCTGCGTCGTGATCCAGATCGAGCTCGAGGCATCGGGCGACTTGCAGGAACCGGAGTTCCGCGGCCGGCGCGACGACGACGTGCTGGTGCGTCCCGCGGGGGCGACGCCGCCCGTCGAGAGCACCTACGAGATAGAGCTCGAGGGGCGGATCGCCTTCTCGCGCGAGCTCGGCCGCCCGGTCGAGGGCGAGGTCGAAGGGACGATCCTCACCGAACGCAACATCGAGCGCTCGCGGGGCGAGTCGTCCATGACGATCTCGACCGTCCGCGAGGGCACATTCACCTGGACTGTCGCGCTCAGCGACCTCGACGAATAGGGCCCCGGCAGCCATGAATACGCAACTTCTTCCGACGATCCTCGTGGGCCTCGTGGCGGGCGCCGCGGGCGCGATGGTCGCGACCGTTTTTTCTGGATCCGAGGTGCCCGACGCGGCCGAGCCGGTCGTCCTCGACGACGGCGGCACCGACCTCGAGCTCCGGCTCGGAGCCTTGCAGCGGGAGAACGAGGCCTTGAGTCGCCGCGTGCTCGACCTCGAAGAGGCCCCGGCGCGTCTCGTCTCCGCGCGCGGGTCCGCGCCGCTGGAGAAGACCGAGGAGGAACGCGGAGCGGACGCTCGCCTGCGTGCGGTCGTGGCGGCCCTCGCCGACCCCGACACCCCGATGCCACCCGAGTGGCGCGAGAGCGTCAGCCGCGCCTTGGGCGACATCCGTGCCGTCGAGGAGGCCGAGCGCGCCGAGGAGCGCCGGCTGCGGAACGAGGATCGCATGGACCAGCGCATGGAGGAGCTCTCCACCAAGCTCGGTCTGGACACCTACCAATCGGGTCGGATGCGCCTGATCCTGACCGAAGAGTCCCTCGCCCGGGACGAGATGCGGACCGCCATGCGCGAGTCGGGGGACTGGGCCAGCGTCCGCGGAGCGATGACGGACCTGCGGGAGGAGACGAGTGCGTCGCTCGCGGAGGTGCTGACGCCGCAGCAGCTCGAGACCTATCAGGAAGATCAGAGTGCCGCCTGGGGACGGTTCGGCGGCAATCGTGGCGGAGGTGGCCGCGGCGGCGGCGCCCAGAGCGACTCCGGTCCAGGCCGCTAGCATCCGACGAACCGAGCGCACCCGAGGCGCCCAGCCGCTCCGCCCGACGCGAGGTCGGTGTAGGATGACGCGGCGCTCCGGTGAGTCGGGCTAGTGATGATCAAGACCGTGTCGTACCTCGCGTGCGTGCTCTTCTGCTGTCTCGCGCCGGCGACCGGGGCGCAGGCTCGGCCCGCACGCCCCAACTTCGTCTTCATCCTGCTCGACGATCTCGGCTGGGCGGATCTGGGCTGCTACGGTAGCGAGGCGCACGCGACGCCGCGCATCGACCGCATGGCTGCCGAGGGCTTGCGCTTCACCGCGGCCGATGCCAACGCACCGAACTGCGCGCCTACTCGCGCCTGTTTGATGTCGGGGCAGTACTCACCGCGGCACGGTGTGTACACGGTGAACAGCTCGGCGCGCGGCAAGGCCGCGGACCGCCGCTTGGTTCCCATCAAGAACACGAAGACGCTCCCTGACGCCGTCGTGACCCTGGCCGAGGCCCTCGGCGAGGCCGGCTACGCGACAGCCTGCGTGGGCAAGTGGCACCTGGGCGACGACCCGCGCACCCAGGGCTTCGACGTGAGCTTCGGCGGCGACCGCAAGGGACACCCGGCGACCTACTTCAGCCCCTACGGCCATCCCCGCCTCCCCGACGGTCCCGACGGCGAGTACCTGACCGATCGGCTGGCCGAAGAAGCGTTGGCATTCGTGCGCTCGCACGCGGACGAGCCGTTCTTCCTGTACCTGTCCCACTTCGCCGTGCACACGCCCGTCGAGGCGCCGGCCGAGGCTGTCGAGCGCCACGAGCGCGCGGCCGCCGCGCGGAGGGAGGCCGGCGGCGTGGGAGGACACCCGCGCTACGCGGCGATGATCGAGGCCGTGGACAAGAGCGTGGGGCGCGTGCTCGCCGGTCTCGACGAGCTCGGCCTGACCGACGACACCCTGGTCGTGCTCTTCTCGGACAATGGCGGGCACGCGAAGTTCACGGAGGCCGGACCGCTGCGGGGCTCGAAAGGCATGCTCTACGAGGGCGGGATCCGGGAGCCTTTGATCGCGCGTTGGCCCGGCAGGATCGGTGCCGGCGGCCGGTGCGAAGTCCCGGTCATCGGCGTTGACTTCTACCCGACATTCTTGGAGCTGGCCGGCGTCGCGACTCCAAGAGGTGTCGTGCTCGACGGCGAGAGCCTCGTGGGGCTTCTCGACAGCGGGGCGGAGCCGGAGCGCGAGGCGCTCTACTGGCACTTCCCCGTGTACCTGGAGGCCTACGCCGCGACGAAAGGCCGCTGGCGGACGACGCCGGCGGGGGCGGTCCGCGCCGGTCGCTACAAGTTGATCGAGTACTTCGAGGACGGCCGGATCGAGCTCTTCGACCTCGTGGACGACCCCGGCGAGAGCGAGGACCTCGCCACCGCGCTGCCCGAGCGCGCGGCGGCCCTGCGCGCTGACCTGGGGCGCTGGCGCGAGTCGGTCGGGGCTCCGGTTCCCGTGGAGCGCAACCCGCGCTTCCGCGGTGAGCCGCAGGATCCTCCGGCCCCGGTCTCGCGCGGCTACTCGATCCCACTCATCGATCTCGCCGCCGAGGCCGAGCGGCAGGTCGTCGTCGACCGCGAACCGGGGCAGTATCTCGGGCACCCGACGACCGTTCTCCTGGAGGATGGACGGACGATGATCGCCGTCTACCCCAGGGGCCACGGGCGCGGGCCGATCGTGATGAAGCGCAGCACCGACGGGGGCCGCACCTGGTCGGAGCGCCTGCCCGTGCCCGAGAGCTGGGCGACGAGCAAGGAGACGCCGACCATCCACCGCGTCGTCGACCGCGAGGGCACCAAGCGGCTGATCGTGTTCTCGGGGCTCTACCCGATCCGCATGGCGGTCTCCGAGGACGACGGCGCGAGCTGGTCGGAACTCGAACCGATCGGCGACTATGGCGGAATCGTGGCCATGGGCTGCGTGGAGCGGCTCGCCGGCGGCGACTACCTGGCGATGTTCCACGACGACGGGCGCTTCCTGCGGGGCGGCGGGAAGACCGACGGCTTCATGCGCCTGTTCCAGATCCGCTCGTCGGATGGCGGCCTGAGTTGGAGCGAGCCCCGCGAGCTGTTCGCCGACGATGAGATCCACCTCTGCGAGCCCGGGCTCGTGCGCTCGCCCGACGGCAATCAGATGGCCGTCCTGTTGCGCGAGAACCGCCGCAAGCGGAACTCCCACGTGATGTTCTCCGACGACGAGGCGCGGACCTGGAGTGCGCCGCGCGAGCTTCCCGGCTCATTGACCGGCGACCGCCACACCGGCCGCTACGGCCCCGACGGCCGCCTGTTCCTCTCGTTTCGGGACACGACCCACGAGAGCCCGACCCAGGGCGACTGGGTCGGCTGGGTGGGCACCTACGCGGACATTGTCGAGGGCACCGAGGGCCAGTACCGCGTGCGGCTGATGGACAACCACCACCGCTGGGACTGTGCCTATCCGGGTGTGGAGCTTCTCCCCGGCGGGACCTTCGTGACCACGACCTACGGACACTGGACGGCGGGCGAGAGTCCCTACGTCGTCAGCGTTCGTTTGCGCCTGGAGGAGCTCGATGGGCGGGCGAGGGCGCTGGAGTCGCGCTAGGCCGGCGGAGCCGGCCCGCTCGCACGTTCTGGAGGCGTTCTCGCCTTCGAGGGCCTTACAGGAGCGCCTGTGCCGTCTCGACTTCGCCCTCCTTGCAGCGACGAAGGTGGCTTCGTCTCGCCACGGCCCTTCGTCACCGGGGCCGCCGTCCTCGGATGCGCGCGCTCCAGACCTGACCCGCGACCGAGCGTAGGCCTGAGCGGACGAGCATGCGCGGGACGGGCAGGCGCTCGAGCTGGTCACCGAGGAGTGTCTCGATCTGCTCGACGGTGTAGACGAGGCGGTTGGTCACCTCGACCTCCTCGAGACCCGTGGCGCGCAGGCCGGCGAGGTAGCGCTCCTCGCTGATCGCTCCGCTGACACAGGCGGCGTAGGCGTCGGGGAGCAGGCGCGCCCAGCCGGGCAGGCGCTCGACGATGATGTCGGAAATCGCGAACCGCCCGCCGCGAGCGAGCACCCGAAAGAGCTCGGAGAACACGCGCTCCTTGTTCGGGGAGAGGTTGATCACGCAGTTGGAGATCCCCCAGTCCACCGTGCCGTTCTCGACGGGCAACTCCTCGATCAGGCCCTTGAGCACCTCTGCGCGGTCGGAGAAGCCGGCGTGCTCGATGTTCGCCCGCGCCTCGTCGATCATCGCTGAGGTCATGTCGATCCCGATCCCCCTCCCGGTCGGACCGACCTTCTCGGCGGCGAGCAGGAGGTCGAGCCCAGCGCCCGAGCCGAGGTCGAGCACTGTGTCACCCTCCGCGACCTCCGCGAAGGCGAGGGGGTTGCCGCACCCGAACGAGCTCGCGGCGGCCTCGGTATGGCGTTGACGTTCGTCTGCGTAGCCCGCGAGGAGCGCGAGCCCCTCCACCAGCGATGCCGTGTCCTTCGACGAGTCGCCCTTGGTCCGCTCGAGAGCGGAGGCGTAGGCCGCCGAAACCGTGTCGTGGACCGTCTCTTCTGTCATCGTCTTTCCTCCTCGGAGCGCTCTGTCGCCAGCGGTGGCGGGGGAGCGTGGCCATCGATCGCGTCCGCGAGGGCCCGCAGGGTGGTTGTCACCCGGTCACGGTCGAATTGGTAGAGCACCTCTCTCCCGCGACGCTCGGCGGTCACCAGCCCCGCGTCCCGCAGGACGGCAAGATGCCGGGAGACTCCCGAGAGGTGGATCCCGCAGCAGCTCGCGGCCTCCGAGACCGTCGAGGGTTCCCCGCGGGAGAGCAGCCTGCCCAGGATCTCCACCCGCGTGGGCTCGCACAGGGCCCGGAACCACTCCGGGCGTAGGTAGCGCCTGAGGGCTTCGAGGGTGGAAGGGCGGGGCCGCATGAGCGTTGAAGGTGGCATGTATGCGCAAGAATGCAAGTATTGGCTTCCCTGACGCGCGCGAAACTGGGCTGGGGGGCGCTCCAGCCCGTCTCCAGCAGGATCCGACTGGCGCGAGCGGCCCTCCTTGGCCGACACTCTGTCATGCCCTCGCCGCTCGACCGCCTGCTCCCCGGCCTTGTCGCGTTCCTCGTCGTCGCCTGTGGCGAGGAGGGCGGCGGCGGCTCCGCACTGGTTCCCGCTCCCCGAGCCTCGGCCGTCTCGCCGCCGGGACCGGCGGCCGATCCCTCCGCGCCCGCTCGGGCGGCGCGTGAGACAGCGCCGACGGTTTCCGCCGCGCGTGTCGAAGGCCCCGCTCTGCGCTTTGCCAAGGAGAAGCATGAGTTCGGCGAGGCTTCCGATACCCGGATCCTGCGCTGCGCCTACGCCTTCGAGAACGTCGGCACCGAGCCGGTCGTCATTTCGCGGATCAAGCCCTCCTGCGGCTGCATGACGACCCGGTTGTCCAAGATGTGCTTCGAGCCGGGTGAGGGTGCCGAGTTGGAGCTCGAGTGGAAGCCACTCGGGCGCGGTCGGCAGACCAAGGGCCTGACCGTCCACTCCACGGCCTTTCCCGGCGGCTTCCACCGCCTGTTCGCCACCTGCGAGGTGCGTCCCTTCGTGCGTGTCGAGCCGCCGCTGGTCTACTTCGGGGAGGTCGAGATGGGCAAGGAGCACACTCTGCGGGCCACCCTGACCTGCGAGGACCCCTCCTTCGTCATCGAATCGATCGCCTGCCCCAACCCGCACGTCGCCGTCGCCGTCGTCGAGGACACCAGTCCGGGGCCGCGCGCGATCGAGGTCACCGTGCGCGAGAGCGCGCCCTGGGGACAGGTGGTCGGCAAGGTCACCGTCCGCGTGCGTGGGCGCGTTCCGCCGGGGGACGGGGAGGTCGTCCACGACCTCTCCTTCAACACCCACGCCCGCGTCTTCGGCGATTTGCGCACGGACAAGACGATGTTCGCCGTGGGGAAGGTGTCGCCCGGGGCGAAGTTCCGCTACGAGGTGCGCCTGACCCGCGCCAGCGGCGAGCCCTTCCGGCTGCTGGACTTGGGCGTGGACAACTCTCAGCCCCCCGGCATGACGGTGGCGGCCGAGCCGCTCGCCGCGGGCGGCTACAAGATGGTGCTCACCGGCGCGAGCGGGTCCTACCGCGGCTACGTGCGAGGCCAGGTGCGCTTCGCGACCGACGTGCCCGGGGAACCGGCTCGGCGCCTGGCGATCGCCGGCAACGTCGCCGAGTAGGGGAACGGGGTTTCAGCGAGGCGAGAGCGTCCACAGCGGGATGCCCCGCAGGAGGCTGCCGTGCTCGCGCAGCTCGAAGCGGGCGAGGGCGGCGCGTCGGATGGCAGCCTCCTCGTAGGTCTCCCGCAGGCCGAGGGCGCGGGCGCGCTCCTGGATGTGCCGCGGGCAGCGAGCCAAGCTGACGCGGTTGCTGAAGATCAGCCGTTCTTGGCAGACGGCGTGCAGGAGCTCGAACAGGCGCTCGTGGTCGGGGTAGCTCTGCTCGCTGCGGCGGCTGCCGAAGTAGAGGTAGGGGTAGGTGTTGATCAACAGCACGGTCTGGAACGGACCGCCGAACTCCTCCAGTCGCTCGCTGAGGGTGTCGAGCCGAAGCTGCTCGAAGCGCGCCCGCTCGAGCGTGAGGTGGGCGCCCACCGCTCGGGCGGCTTCGAGGTCGGGGGGATGGACGTCGATGCCGAGGGCGCGCTCGCAAGTCGGCTTCGCCGCCGCGTCGAGGACGAAGTAGCCCTTGCTGCACGAGAGGTCGAGCAGGCTCGTGAGCGGCCGCGGGTAGAGGGCCGCGATCCTGCGCCGCCGACGCCAGAGCTTGAAGCTCGCCCTCAAGCGGGAGCCGCGCACGCGGTAGGCGTGGTTGGCCGGGTAGCCCTCGGCGAGGTAGGCGCGCAGCTCGGGGGAGAGCGGGTCCGCGCGCTCTCGCGCGGGAGGGTCGAAAGCGGGGTCAGTCATCGCGCTCCCAGGGCGGCGGGACGAGGCGTCGCTTGCCGTCGGGCGAGCGCGCTGCGCCCTCACGCCCGGCGTCGGGGGCGGAGAAGTCGCGATCCCACAGGCGGCAGGTGACCTGAGCGTGCTTCTGGTCGAGCCCCTCGCAGTAGTTCGTGTACTCGCAGCGCCGGATGTCCGCGCCCGAGCCCAGCTCCATCTTGAGCCACCAGTCGGGGTCGGCCAGGGACTGGCGCGCGGCGCCGACCAGGTCGCAGTCGCCCTGCCTCAGGGCGCGCTCGCAGAGCTCGAAGGAGTTCAGCCCGCCGGCGCCGACGACCGGCGTGGCGAGACCGTCGGCGCGCAGGGCCGCGCGCACCGCGCGCGCGAGGGGCAGGTTGCGGCCGAAGGGCGCGGCGCCGCTCATGCGCACGGTCGGCATGCACTCCAGGCCGCTGGGGCCGGTGTAGGGGTAGGCCGCCTCGCCGACGCGCGGCTGGCGCGCGTCCTCGAACTTCCCGCCCTTGGAGACCGAGATCCAGTCCATCCCAGCGGCCGCGAGGGCACGGGCGGCAGCGCGGCCCTCGTCGATGCGTCCGCCTCCCTCGATCGCCTCGTCGCCCAGGAGGCGGCAGCCGACGGCCAACTCGTCACCCACGCGCTCGCGCACGGCGGCGAGCACCTCGAGCGGCAGGCGCTGGCGCCCCGCGGGGTCCGTGCCGTAGCCGTCGTCGCGGCGATTCAGCGGGGAGAGGAAGGAGGCCATGGTGTAGGCGTGGGCGTAGTGCAGCTCGACGCCGTCGAATCCGGCCTCGCGCGCGCGCTCGGCGGCGTCGGCGAAGAGGCCGGGCAGTACCCGCGGAAGCTCGGCGATGTGGTCGAGGTGCGTGTCGTTCACCGTTTCGCGGTAGCCCATTTCCAAATCGCGCGCCTCGCGCTCGGAGAGCAGGGCGAGCAGCTCCTCGTGCGGCAGGCGCAGCAGGACTTCGCGCACTTCCTCATCGGAGCCGTCGAGTGCCAGCCCCTCGCGGTGGCGGTCGGTGACCGCAAGGAATCGTTGCAGGAAGTCTCCACGCGAGGGCCGGCGCTTGATCGCCAGGAAGTCGATCAGCTGGAGGAACGCGAGGGTCTCGCCGCCCGAGCGCCGCCGCACCTCGGTCACGAGCTGTGCGAGGCCGGGTACGAAGCGATCGTGGCCGACCCGCATCAACGGGCCGCTGGGCACGTCGCGGATGCCGCTGGCCTCGACCACGAGCACCCCCGGTCGGCCGTCGGCCAGGCGCCCGTACCAGTCGACGACGTCTGCTCCGACCAGGCCGTCGGTGCTGCAGCGCCAGGGGACCATCGCCGGCACCCAGGAGCGCGTTCGCGAGCGGTGCTGACCGACGGCAAGCGGGCTGAACAGTACGCTCTTGGCCGCCTCCTCGGCGCTGGGCCAGCGAGCGGGCGGGATCGGGTGGGGGCGGGTCGTCCTCTCGGATTGCACGGCGCGGATTCTACTCCCGCCCCGCCCCGCCGCCCTCGCGGCCTTGCGTCGGCGGGTGTGCCGGATAGGCTGCCGGTGATGAGCGAGCGAGAGGTGGCGCTGGTCAGCGGAGCGAGTAGTGGCATCGGTGCGGGCGTCGCGCGCCGTCTCGCTGCCGACGGCGCGGCGGTCGTGGTCTGTGGCCGTGACGAGGGGCGCTGCGAGGCCGTCAGGGCCGAGATCGAGGCAGCCGGCGGCCTCGCCTGGACCGTTCCATTCGACTTGACCGACCCGGCCGCCACGCGTGACGCCATTGAGCGCGCCCGCCGTGCGGCCGCCTCGGTCGGCCCGATCTCCTGGCTGGTGAACAACGCGGGCGTCGTCCGGACCGCCCCGCTCCTCCCGCGTGAGGGTGAATCGAACGACGAGCTGTTTGAGCTGCACCTCGCGCTCAACCTGCACGGGGCGCGCCGCCTGATCGAGCTGCTCGTCCCCGACATGATCGAGAGCGGCTTTGGCCGGGTGGTGAACGTCGCCTCTTCGGCCGCCCTTCGCGGCTACCCCTACGCGGCGGCCTACGCGGCCTCGAAGCACGCCCTGCTCGGCTATTCCCTGGTCGCCGCGGAGGAGCTCGCCCGGACGGGCGTCGGCTTGAACGTCGTCTGCCCGCACTACGTCGATACGCCCCTGACGATCGCCGCCGCCGAGCGCGCCGCGGCCAGCGCGAACAAGAGCGTGAAGCTCGTCCTGCGGACCTTCGCGCGCGCGAACCCCGGCGGTCGCCTGGTCTCGATCGACGAGGTGGCCGTGGCCGTGACCGAGCTCATCGCGGGCACTGAGAACGGGCGCATCGTGGAGCTCGACGGAACCGAGATGATGAAGGAGGTCGTGCGATGAGCGGTCGGATCATCCAACCGGAGGGCTGGGACACTCCCAGCGGGTACGCCAACGGAGTTCTCGTCGAGCCCGGCTCACGCCTGTTGTTCGTCGCCGGCCAGGTCGCCTGGGACGAACGGAAGCAGCTCGTGGGCGCGGGGGACTTCGTGGCTCAGTTCGCCCAGGCCCTCGCGAACGTCGTGGCCGTCGTGCGCGCTGCCGGCGGGGAGGCGAGCGACATCGCGCGCATGCTCGTGATGGTCACCGACAAGCAGGCCTACCTCGAGTGCCTGCCGGAACTGGGCGCCGCCTGGCGCGAGCAGATGGGTCGCCACTTCCCCGCCATGGCCCTGGTGCAGGTCGCGGGGCTCGTGGAGGAGGGCGCGCTGCTCGAGATCGAGGCCACCGCGGCGATCCGCTGAGCGGGCTGGCCGCGGGAGGGCCGAGTTGGGATCATGCGGCGAATGCAGACCCGACACTTCGCCTACTCCGAGGCCGACGGCGTCGCTACCGTGCGACTCGACCGCCCCGAGCGCCTCAACGCCCTGACCTTCGACTCCTACCGGGAGCTGGCGGATACCTTCGCCGCCCTGGCGACGCGCGACAGCGTGCGTGCCGTCGTCGTCACCGGCACCGGGCGCGCCTTCTGCTCGGGGGGCGACGTCGTGGACATCATCGGGAAGCTGTTGGACGCGAGCGAGGCGGAGCTCGCCGCCTTCACGCGCATGACTTGCGAGCTCGTCGAGAACATCCACGACCTCGAGAAGCCGGTCATCGCATCGCTCAACGGCACGGTCTGCGGCGCGGGGGCGGTGATCGCCTGTGCCTGCGACCTGCGCCTGGCCGCCGAGAGCGCCAAGATCGCGTTCCTGTTCACCAAGGTCGGCCTGTGCGGCGCCGATATGGGCGCTGCCTGGCTCCTGCCGCGCATCGTGGGCCTGGGGCACGCCAAGGAGCTGCTCCTCGGCGGCGAGTTCATCAGCGCCGGGCGCGCCGCGGAGATCGGCCTCTACAACCGCGTCGTTCCCTCTGACGAGCTCGCGGCGCTAACGGCCGAGTGGGCCGAGCGCCTCGCTCGCGGGCCGAGCATGGGGCTCGCCATGACCAAGCGCATGCTCGCACGCGAAGCGCACACCGACTTCGCCACGGCCATGCAGCTCGAGGCATGGGCTCAGGCGGAGTGCATGCAGCATCCCGACCACGGCGAGTCGCACCAGGCGTTCGTGGACAAGCGTCCGGCGAACTTCGTGCAGCACTGGCCGGGACATTCCCCCTCGGAGGCGGGCGAATGCTCGAACGACTGACCGCGGCCGCGCGCGCCGTCGGGGAGCGGGCCGAGGACGAGCTCGCCGGCCTGGGGGAGGACGCCGCGGCGCGCCGCGCCCTCGACCTCCTGGCCGAGGCGGGACTTGTGGCGTGGACCGTCCCGGCGGCCCACGGCGGGGCGGACGCGGGGCCGCTGGCGCCGGCGGAGGAGGTCAGTGTGCGCGTCCTGTGTGCCCTGCGCGAGCAGCTCGCCTGGCACTCGGGGCTCATGGACGTGACCTTCGTGATGCAGGGCCTCGGTTCTTATCCCCTCGCCCGCTCCGGCTCTGCTGCGCTGCGCGCGGAGTACCTGCGGAGGGTCGCCGGCGGCGAGCGCGTCGCGGCCTTCGCCGTCACCGAGCCCGGCGCGGGTTCCAGCCTGGGAGAGGTCGCCACGACGGCCGTCGAGACCGGCGGCGGCTGGCGTATCGACGGCCGCAAGGCCTTCATCACCAACGCGGGCGTCGCGGACTTCTTCACCCTGCTCGCGCGCACTGGCGGGGAGCCTGGCGACGGCTGCTCCGACGGGCTGACCATGTTCCTCGTCCCCGCGGACGCCGCGGGTCTCCAGGTCGAGCGCTTCGAGGTCTCCGCGCCCCATCCGATCGGTGATCTCGCGCTCGACGGCGTCGTTGTCGAGGATGGTGCGCGCCTGGGCCCGGTGGGCGGCGGCCTCTCCCTCGCTCTCTCGACCCTGGCGCGCTTCCGCACGTCGGTCGCCGCCGCCGCCACGGGCTTCGCGCGCCGTGCGCTGTTCGAGTCCGTGGCACACCTCCGCGGCCGCGAGCAATTCGGTCGGCCCTTGGCCAGCTTCCAGGCCCTGCGCTTCGAGCTGGCCGAGATGGACACGCGCCTGGAGGCGGCGCGCCTGCTCGTCGACGAAGCGGCGCGTGGTGTCGACGGGGGGAGTCCGGCCACGGCCGCGGTGGCTCGCGCCAAGCTCTTCGCCACCGAGACCGCCTCGTGGATCTGCGATCGCGCTGTGCAGCACCACGGCGGCCTCGGCGTACGGCGCGGGAGCGTGGTCGAGCGTCTCTTCCGGGAGGCGCGCGCCCTGCGCATCTACGAGGGTACGAGCGAGATCCAGAAGCTCATCCTCGCCAAGGAGCTGCTGTCCGCTCACGACGACTGATCACGCCATGGCCGCCTTCACCCACCATCTCTTCATCTGCACCAACGAGCGCGCCGCAGACGACCCGCGCGGCTGCTGTGCGGGTCGCGGCGGACTGGAGGTCGCCTCGGCCTTCAAGCGCGCGATCCACGAGCGCGGGCTCAAGCGCATCGTGCGCGCGAACAAGGCGGGCTGCCTCGACCAGTGCGCCGCGGGAGCCACGCTCGTCGTCTACCCCGGGGGCGTCTGGTACGGGCGCGTGGAGGTCGAAGACGTGGAGGAGATCGTTGAGCAGCACCTGATCGGAGGCCGTCCGGTCGAGCGTCTCGTGCTGCCGCCCGAAGCCCTGACCGGCATCGATCCCGACGCGCCGCCTCCCCCCGACGAGGTCTCGTTCTCCCGATGACCGACGCCCTGCGACCCGACGACTGGCGTGACCGCTTTCCGATCCTGGAGCGCTGCACGTATCTGGTGACCCACAGCCTCGGGGCGATGCCGCGCGGGGGGTACGAGAAGCTCGGCGGCTTCGCCGACCAGTGGGCCGAGCGCGGGGTCCGCGCGTGGGCCGAGGGCTGGTGGAGCGCGCCGGTGGACGTGGGGAACCTCGTCGGCCGCATCATGAACGCGCCCGAGAACACGGTCGCCATGCACCAGAACGTCTCGGTGATCCAGAGCGTCGTGGCCTCGGCGCTCGACTTCTCCGGCCGCCGCAACAAGGTCGTCTACTCCGACCAGAACTTCCCGACCAACATGTACGTGTGGGAAGGGCTGCGCCCGTCGGGTGCGCGCATCGTGGAGGTCGGCGGCGGCTCGGTCGACGTGCCGACCGAGCGCATGCTCGAGGCCATCGACGAAGAGACGTTGATCGTTCCCCTCAGCCACGTGTGCTTCAAGACTTCCTACCTGCAGGACGCAGCGGCGATCTGCGCACGCGCCCGCGAGGTCGGCGCCCTCGTTCTGCTAGACACCTACCAGTCGCTGGGGACCGTTCCTCTCGACGTCACAGCCCTCGGCGTCGACATGGTTTGCGGTGGCTCGGTCAAGTGGCTCTGCGGCGGACCGGGCGCGGGTTATCTGTACGTCCGTCCGGACCTGATCGAGCGCCTCGAGCCGCGCGTG
This sequence comes from Planctomycetota bacterium, assembly GCA_002686265.1. Classification (GTDB taxonomy): domain Bacteria; phylum Planctomycetota; class UBA1135; order UBA1135. Next base: position 139,459 of record NZBA01000135.1, on the reverse strand, counting down.
ACCGGCTGGATGGCCCACGCCGATCCCTTCGTCTTCGAGACCGGACCGCAGCGCTACGCCACGGGCATCGAGCGCTTCCTGCACGGCTCACCGGCGGTCGCTTCCCTGCTGCAGGCGACCGCCGGCTACGAGGTCATCCTGGAGGCTGGCGTGGAACGCATCCGCGCCCACTCGGTGAGCCTGACCGAAGGTCTGCGGGCGCGGATGCTCGAGCGCGGCTTCGAGGTGAACAGCGTGGCCGACCCAGAGCGGCGCGGCGGAACCCTCACGATCGGCCTGCACGAGGATGAGGACGGCACGGCCTTCGTGGCGGCCCTCGCGGAGCGCGGGATGCTCGTCGACCACCGTCCGGGTGCGGGCATCCGGGTCAGCCCGCATTTTTACACCCGCGCGGAGGAGCTCGACGAGTTCGCCGCTCACCTGAGCGAGTTGCGCGAGAGCGGTGCCTGGCGAGACGCCGCCGCCGGGGCCGGGAGCTACTGAGCGGCTCGCTTCGCGGCGGGCCTGTCGCAGTCTGGGCCAGCCTTCAGTATCGTTGCGGGCGGTTCCAGAGCCCCGTTCCCCGGCGCCGAAGCCGCGCCGCCGACGGTCCCCGTTGCCCCCAGGATCCACCGATGGCCCAGACCAGCCTGTCTCTCTTCGATCTCGTTCCCGGGAAGGTCGTCTGCGACCGTTGGGAGATCACTCGCTCTTACCGCCAAGGCGGGATGTCGGCGACCTTCGAAGTCACCGACGCAGAGGATGGCGCTACCCGCGAGCTACAGGTTTTCCCTTCGGCCCTGTTCGGGGACACAGAGCAAACGGGCGAGTTCGCGGGTGTGATGGAGGCGTGGAGGGCGATCGATGCTCCCGCGGTGCTCTCGGTGAAGAGCGTGGAGACTCTCGTGGATGGGACCTTGGTGCTCGCGACGGCCTTCCCGCCCGATCAATCCCTGCGCGATTGGCTGAACGAGAACGAGCGCATGCCCGCAGGCGGGGTGATCGAGCTCGCGAGCGAGCTGATCGACGGCTTGGCGGCGATACACGCCGCCGGCCAAGTCCACGGTGACATCAAGCCCTATACGATCCACGTCGACGGCGAAGGCGGGAGCCCGGTGCTGATCGACGGCGGGATCACCCCCGGCCTGTGGAGCGCCAAGCACCTCGGCGACAAGACGGCCTTGATCGGCACGCCCTACTACGCGCCGGTCGAGCAGTTCGGAGGGGAGTCACCGGACGTGCAGTCTGACATTTACAACCTGGCGACGGTCCTCTTCGAGCTGGCCGCCGGCTGCGTGCCGTGGGCGGGCGTGAGCTTCTTGGAGGTCTTCCAGGCCAAGCTGGCGAAAGAGCCGCCGACGTTCGCGGAGAGGGCGCCGACAGTCGAGTTCCCCGGGGGCTTCGAGGACATGATTCGCGGTGGGCTGATGACCGATCGGCGCGAGCGGTACTCCTCGACCACGGAGTTCGCCGAGCGCCTGGCGGCGCTCTAGGCGGCTCACGGCGCGAAGGTGATCGTGAGGGCGTTGGAGAGGTTTGAGCCCGCGCCGCAGGGTCCGCCCGGATCGCGGTAGAGGGCCTGGAGGGTTTGCTGGTCTCCCGGTGCCCAGCCGCCCGGAGGCGCCAGGCCGGGCGCCCAGGCCGTGGCACCGTCGCTACCGGGGACGCGCGTGCCCAACCGTGCGAGTTGCCCGCCGATGCAGCGCAGCCCATCACCGAATACGGCAGCCCCGGCCGCGTCGCCGGCGAGGAGGTTGTTCTCGCACACCACGGCGATGTCCCTGCTGAGGGAGACGTCGGTCGCCTAGTGCGAGATGAGTTGTGGGTGGGGTAGGTAGTCCTCAAGGCTCCAACCGTCTCCATTACGGACGAAGGCGTAGGCGTTGTCCCTGCCGCCGACGATCACGGTGGCGTCGAACATCGACAGGCGCTTGCCTAGTTGGTGGCCTTGAGGGGTGAAGGTCGTGAGCTTCTCCTCGAGCTGCCTCGCCGCACCGTCGTGCCGGTAGGCGTACAGCCAGCCGCGCGAGAGCACTCCGGCCTCGGGCGCGCCGACGATCAGGGTGTCGCCGTCGATCGAAACGTCCAGGCCGAGCTGGTGCTGGTTGTCGGGGTTGAGCGGCACGAGCTCCGCCGACTCCGAGAGGGGCGTCTGGGTGCCGGTGGGGCACGCCGATGCGAGGGCGAAGGAGATGAGGTAGTGAGGGAGGCGGCGAATGGCGTCGGGGAGCTCGATAGGCAATCATCCTGCCCTCCCTGAGATCGGGAGGAGGCGGTTCCTGGTGGCAGCGAGAGGGTCCATGCACTGCATTCGAGTACACGAGCCGGGCGGGGCCGAGGTCTTGCGATGGGAGGCGTGCGCGCCGGGGGAGCCAGGGCGCGGCGAGGCCCTCGTGCGGCACACGGCGGTGGGGCTCAACTTCATCGACGTCTACTTCCGCACGGCTCTCTACCCGCCCCCGGGCTATCCCTTCGTACCCGGCATCGAGGCGGCGGGGGTCGTGGAGGAGGTCGGCGAGGCGGTGAGCGACCTCGCCGTGGGCGACCGGGTGGCCTACGCCTGTCGGCCGCTCGGTGCCTACAGCGAGGCGCGCGTCCTGCCCGCCGACCGCCTGTTGAAGCTGCCGGCACAGATCGACGACGAGTTGGCCGCGGGTTCGACGCTCAAGGGCTTGACCGCGCACTACCTGTTGCGGCGAACGTTTCCGGTCCAACGCGGCCAGACGATCCTGGTCCACGCGGCCGCGGGCGGCGTCGGTTCGCTCGTCTGCCAGTGGGCCGCGCACCTCGGCGCGCGGGTGATCGGTACCGTGGGGAGCGACGAGAAGGCCGCGCGCGCCGCGGAGGACGGCTGCGACCACCCCATCGTCTACACCCGCGAGGACTTCGCCGCGCGTGTGCGGGAGCTGACCGACGGACGTGGGATCGACGTCGTGTACGACTCGGTCGGCGCGGCCACCTTCACTCGCTCCCTCGACTGCCTGCGCCCCATGGGGATGATGGTCAGCTTCGGCCAATCGTCGGGTCCGGTGGGGGACTTCTCTCTGGGTGAGTTGGCGTCCCGCGGTTCCTTGATCATCACTCGTCCGTCCCTGATGGACTACTCCGCCGCGCGCGAGGATCTGGTGGCCGGCTTCGAGGAGTTCGTGGCCCTGCTCGTCTCCGGCGTGCTCCGCTGCCGCGTGGAGCAGCGCTTCGGCCTCCGCGAGGCCGCCGCGGCCCACCGTGCCTTGGAGCGGCGCGAGACGGTGGGCTCGACCGTGCTCATCCCTCCGGGGGCAGGCTCGTGAACCTGGAGGCGTTCAAGGCGTCCTTGGCGGCAGGGGGCGAGCTTCCTTCCGTCTCCGGCCCTCTCGAGGCCCTTGCCCTCGACGCCCGCGGTGACTGGGACGCGGCTCACCGCACCGTGCAGGTCATCGAGGGACCCGAGGCCGCTTGGGTCCACGCCTACCTGCACCGCAAGGAGGGCGACCAATCCAACGCCCGCTACTGGTACGACCGCTGCGCCCGCACGTCCTGCACCACGCCCCTCGCCGAGGAGTGGAACGCGATCTCCGCTGCGCTGCTCGGTCGCTAGGTTGGGGCGCACCCGGCGCGTGAGCCCGCGTGGGGCGCGTGCGCCCGCCCGCCGGTCAGTTCGCGCCGCCGCCGCGTCGACCGCCGCCGTTGTTGTTGCCTCCGCGCGCGCGGTCGCTTCCCCGGCGGTTGCGGTCGGAGGTCTGCTCGCTGTACCGCTCGAGCTGGTCGGGGGTCAGGATCTGGGAGAGGGACAACAGCGTCTCCTCCTTCAGGCCTCCCAGAAGATCGCCGACACCTTCGCGATCACCGAACTCCCGTGCGGTAGCGAAGATCTCCTCGCGCGCGAGGTCTTGCTCGACCAGGACCGCCCGCATGTCCGTGGCCTGGGCGGAGTCGAGGCCCAGGCGCTCGGAGAGACGCTCGATCTGCTGGTCCATGCGCCGATCGCGCGCCTCTTGACGCCGGACTTCGCGCTCCTGATCCTCCTGTAGCTTGATCTCGTCGAGCACCGCGGTGACCCCCGAGCGCAGCTGGGCCGTGACGACCACCGGCCCGTCCTCGGTCGTGGCCGCGACCAATTGATCCACACGCTCCCGGAGCACCGTCAAGTCGGGAGCGTCGGCCGGGGCCCGGGACCCGCCGAGGGCAACCGAGCCTTCGAGCTGGGCGAGCCTGAGAGCAAGGTCTTCGTTTCGGGTTCGCAGATCGTCGACCTCACCTTGCAATCCAGCGAGGTCGGGCTCGCCACCGACGACGAGAGCTCGCGTACCCTGCCCGTCCGGAGAGAGGATGGCGCTGGTGATCGCGGCGGCGGCGGAACCGGCCAGGACGGCGGCGCCGATGGAGACGAGGGAGATGGAGTTCATGGGAAGGCCTCTCGGTGAAAAGGGGAGAGCGGGAGTGTGCTCTCGCGGGGTAGCTGGGTTGGCAGGGTACCTTCGGCGCAGCGGCGGTCTCGGCCGGGAGCCTCGGGGGCCCTCCAAACCCCCAGGGAGCAGTATAGACGGTCCACCCCGCGCAACAGGTGTCCACCGACCGGGACCCGCGGAAATGCAAGAAAGTGTCCCCGAAGGCCGTGGCCGCGCCGCCTGATACGCCCGCTAGCGGTATCCTCTCCCCGCGATGCCCGACGATCTCCAGGACACCCTCCCATCGTGGCCGGAGCGCTTCAATCTGTGCGAGTACTTCCTCGACCACAACCTCGAGGAGGGCCGCGAGGACAAGCCGGCGCTCCACTGCGGCGGGGAGTCCCAAACCTACGCCCAGCTCGTTGATCGCTCCCGGCGCGTCGCCGCGGCCCTGCGCCGGCGCGGCGTGCGCCCCGAGGAGCGTGTGTTGCTCCTGCTCCCCGACGGCTTCGAGTTCGCCGAGGCCTGGTTCGGGATCCTGCGCGCCGGGGCCGTCTTCGCCATGGTCAACCCGCTGCTCAAGCGCGGCGACCTCGAACACTACCTCGCCTACTCCAAGGCCCGCGTCGTCATCGCCCACGAGAGCATCCTCGGCGAGCTCGCTCCCGCCGTCGAGCGAGGGCGCTGGTGCGAGGAGGTGCTCGTCGTCGGCGGGGAGACCGGGGGGTTCGGCTCTTGGGAGGGCGCCCTCGCCGCCGAGGATCCCGCCGCACCCGAGGCCGAGACCGAGCCCACCGGACCCGGCGATCTCGCCGGCTGGCTATTCACCTCCGGCTCCACAGGCAAGCCCAAGGCCTGCGTCCACTCCCACGCCGACTTCGCCTGGAACACCGAGCACTACGCTCTGGGCGTGGTCGGCTACGAGGAGGGCGACGTCTGCCTGTCGGTGCCCAAGCTCTTCTTCGGGTACGCGACCGGGACGAACCTGATGTTCCCCTTCCGCGTCGGCGCCTCCGCCGTGCTGTTCCCAGGCCGTTCGACCGCCGACGCCCTCTTCGACCACATCGAGCGCTTCCGGCCGACCCTGCTGACCTGCGTGCCCACCATGTTCAACAACATGCTGGCGTCGCCGCGGTGCGACACCGTCGATCTCTCGAGCCTGCGCGTGTGCCTGTCGGCGGGAGAGGCGTTGCCGCCCGAGCTCTACCGGCGCTGGATGGAGCGCGCGCGAGTCGAGATCCTCGATGGCATCGGCTCGGCCGAGATGTTCCACATCTACATCTCCAACCGACCGGGGGAGGTCGTCCCCGGCAGCCTCGGCCGCATCGTGCCCGGCTACGAGGCGCGCATCGTCGACCCCGACGGCGAGGAGGTGGCCGACGGCGAACCCGGACGCCTGCGTGTGCGTGGAGGTTCCACGGCCCTGTGCTACTGGGGTGACCGCGAGAAGTCCCGCGAGACCTTCCAGGGCGAGTGGTGCACCAGTGCGGACATCTTCCGTCGGGACGAGAGCGGGCTGTACTTCTACGAGGGCCGCAGCGACGACCTTCTGAAGGTCAGCGGCATCTGGGTTTCGCCGCTGGAGATCGAGAACGCCTTGCTCTCCCACGAGGCTGTGCGGGAGGTCTGTGTCGTGGGCCGGGAAGACGAGGCGGGGATGGTCAAGCCTCTCGCCTTCGTCGTGTTGGACGCCGGAGCCCGCGGCGACGACGAGACGGCCGCGGCGCTCACGGCGCACCTCAAGCAGCGACTCGCGCCCTACAAGTACCCGCGCTGGTACGAGTGGCGCGGAGAGCTGCCGAAGAACGACCGTGGGAAGATCGCGCGTGCGAAGCTCGAGTAGGGAGTCTCTATACTCCCCCGACCATGACCGATCTCGCGAAGTGTACCTGGCCCGAGGCGGAGCCGCTTTTCGGGGAGCGTAGCGTGGCCATTCTGCCCGTCGGCAGCACCGAGCCCCACGGCCCGCACCTTCCCCTGGACACGGACGTGACGATCGCCGAGGCCCAGGCGCGCCGCGCCGCCGAGCTCTTGGAGGAGGCGGGGCTCTCTGTTCTGGTCTTGCCCGCGCTGTCCTACGGCATCACGCGCTGGACCGAGGGCTTCTCCGGCAAGATCAGCCTGCGCCCAGGAACCCTGTGGGCGTTCCTGGAGGACATCGTCCTCTCTCTCGAGCAGGATGGCGTACTCCAGATCGTCTTCGTGAACGGCCACCTCGAGCCGGAGCACATCGAGATCCTGCGCGGCGTGGCCCTCGATCATCCCCGCCGTGCGGCGGGCGAGGCCCAGGTGGTCTTCGCCGACAACACGCGCCGCGCCTGGGCGCAGCGGATCGGCGGCGAGTTCGCCGGCGGCGACTGCCACGCCGGGCGCTATGAGTCGAGCATCGTCCTGGCGGCGGACCCCGAAGGCGTGCGCGACGAGGAGCGCCGATGCCTGCCCGCGGTCTCGGTGGGACTGCTGGAGAAGATGAAGGCCGGCGCCTCGAGCTTCCGCGAGGTGGGCGCCGATCACGCCTACTGCGGAGATCCCGCGGCGGCCAGCGTGGCGGAGGGAGAGGAGTTGATCGAGCGCCTCGCCGAGCTGACCGCTGCGGCGGTGCGCGAGACGTGGCCGGAGCTCTTCGCATGAGCGCCTACGAGACGGAGATCCAGGTCCGCTTCGGGCACGTGGACCCGGCGGGAATCGTCTACTTCCCCCGTATCTACGACTACATTCACGACGTCTTCGAGCAGGTCTGGGAAGAACACGTCGGAGAACGCTACTACGACCTCTTGCTGGAGCAGAAGATCGCCTTCCCACTCGTGAAGGCCGACGTGGACTTTCGCAGTCCCCTGCGCTTTGGGGAGGTCCCCTCGGTTCTCGTGACGGCCTTTCACCTCGGACGGTCCTCCTTGGGGCTGCGCTACGTGTTCAAGATCGGTGAGCGCGTCTGCGTGGACGCGCGCATGACGACCGTGTGCGTGGAAGCGGACGGGATGAAGTCGCAGGAGATGCCGGATGCCTTCCGCCGTCGCTTCGAGGAGATCCTGGAACCCGAGGAGACGGCGTGAGGATCAGCGAGATCTACGACGGCGAGCGGCCGGTCTTCAGCTTCGAGTTCTTCCCGCCCAAGACAGCGGAAGGAGCGGGCAAGCTGCTCGCGACCGTCGCCGACCTGAAGGACGCCCTCGCTCCCGACTTCGTCTCGGTGACCTGCGGTGCGGGAGGTTCGACTCGGGATCGGACCCTGGAGTGCGTGACGGGCATTCAGGGGAACCTGGGGATCACGGCCATGGCTCACCTGACCTGCGCCGAGGTCTCCGCGGACGACATCCGCGAGAACATGCAGCTCCTGCTCGCTAACGGGGTCGAGAACCTCCTCGCCCTGCGTGGCGACCCGCCGGCCGACGGGCGTCGCATGGTGACCGTTCAGGACGGCTTCGCCCACGCAAGCGACCTCGTGGAGTTCCTCGAGGACAACTACGACGTGGACATCGGCGGCGCCTGTTACCCCGAGGGGCACATCGAATCCTCAGGGCTCGACGAGGACCTGCAGTGGACGCGCCACAAGATCGACCGTGGGGCACGCTTCCTGATCACCCAGCTGTTCTTCGACAACGCGCATTACTTCGGGTTCGTCGAGCGTGCCCGGTCCGCCGGCATCGACGTCCCGATCGTCCCGGGCATCATGCCCATCACCAACCGTGTTCAAGTCGAGCGCTTCACTGCCATGTGCGGAGCGAGCTTGCCCGAGGAGCTCGCTGAGCGCCTCGCCCGCTGCGGAGACGATGCCGCCAAGTGCATGGCGACCGGCATCGAGCACGCGATCCTGCAGTGCCGCGCCCTACTCGAGGGCGGCGCTCCCGGCGTGCACTTCTACACGCTCAACAAGAGCCACGCGACGCGGACGGTGCTGGCGGCGGTCTGATCGGGCGGCTGGATGAGCGGAGCGACCTGACCGTCAATCCCAGTCGCCGCGCTTGTTCTTGTTCCACCAGCGTTGCCAGTCGGCCGGGCTGGAGGCGTTGCCCCCCGAGAGGGTGCGCATGGAGCTGTTGGTTGGGACGCGCATCGCCTTCCAGATGGCGAGCGCCGTCGAGTTCTGGCCGAGGGCGTTGCCCTCCGCCTGAAGCAGCGCCTTCAAGAGGGCCTCGAATAGCGTCTTGCGCACCTTGGAGGGTTCGAACGTGAAGTAGCCCAGGGCGGTCGCCGAGGTCGCGATGAAGGCCGGGCGATGGTCCTTCAGCAGCTTGACGAGGTTGGTGCGGGCCCGCTTCGTGCGCGTCTTGCCCAGGGAGAGGATGAGCTCCTTCTGCAGTGCGAGGTCGTCGCGGTGGCGCTTGGAGTCGATCTGGGCGAGCAGCAGGCGATCGGCGTCCTCGCCCATCGCCCCCAGGGAGCGGGCGGCCTCGATGAACAGGAGCGTCTTGCGCGAACCGTCCTTCTCGGCGCGCCTGCGCGCCAGAAAAACCCTGCTCGTGCCGCGCAGGATGTCAGCCTGATCCGCCGGACCCGAGTGGGAGAACTCTCCGGCGAGGCCGCGCATGAGGGCGATCGCCCGGGCGTCCGCGGGGTCGTTCTTGCCGCTCTTCCCGATCAGCTTGGAGAGCTCCTCGAGCCGCGTGGCGATCGTCTCGCGATGATCGGGGGGGTCGTCGGGGCGCTCGAGTACCGCGCCCGGCGCCCCGGCCACCTCCGCCGCGCCGCACTGCTGAAAGGCGTGAACCGCTCCGCCGCTCGCTGGGCTGCCGACCCCGGTGACCCTGTCATCACGCTGCTCTCCATCACTCTGAATGGCAAGGGCGGCGGGCGCGGCGGCGGGCGCGAGACAAGCGCTCAAGAGGATCACAAGTCTCATGGTCATGTTCTCGGGAGTCATCATAGTCATAGTCCCTCTCCCTGGGCTTCAACCCGAGCCAGGGAGGGAGGGTTTCGGTGAAACGGGCGGGCGTGGCCCCTCGTCCGATGGCGCGGCGAAGTGCTTCCAGCAGCCCGTCGAACCGCGCCCTACTCCAACTTCGCCCTCTCCGCCGCTGCCGCGTCAGGCGCGTAGATCCGTACTCGACGGCCCGACAGGAGCGCTTGCGCCGTCTCGACTTCGTCCCCCTTGCAGTGACGAAGAGGCCTTCGTCTCGCTACGGCCCCTCTCCAGAGAGCGGCTAGCGGGCCCTGCGGCCGTACGTCTTCGTGCGGGGCTTGCGACTCGCGTCATGCGAGCGCCGCTCACCTCTAGCCTTGCGTCCCCCACCCGAGTTGCCGAGGCCGGCGCCGAAGGCCGCCCGCGGACCCGCCGGCGAGGGCGTGAAGCCGCGCCCGGACTCGGTCGAGCGAGCCTCGGCCGGGCGAGTCCCGCCGCGCCGCTTCCCGTTGACGGAGTTCGCGCCGCCGCGATTCGCCTTTGTGTCGCGAGGGCCGCGGTACCCGCGAGCGTCGCCTCCGTTGTGCCCGTTGGCCGCTCGGCCCGACGCGCCGGAGCCGTTTCTCCGCCGCGAGCGCGCAGGCTGTGAACCCGTCGAGCCGCGCCCGGAACTCTGCTTTTCGCCGCCGCCGAATTCGCGCAGCTTGATGCGCGGGATCTGCATGTTCAGCTTGCGCTCGATGGCCTTGATCGCGGGGAAGTCCTCGTGCGTCGCGAAGGTGAGGGCCTTGCCGCTGCACTCCGCCCGCCCGGTGCGGCCGATGCGGTGCGTGTAGGCGTCGGGTGTGCCGGGGATGTCGAAGTTGATCACGTGACTCACGCCCGCCACGTCGATCCCGCGCGCGGCGATGTCGGTGGCGACGAGGACGTCGTAGCGGCCGTCGCGGAACCCCTGCATCGCGCGTTGGCGCTGAGCCTGGCTCATGTTGCCCTGCAAGGCGATCGCGCGCAGCCCCGCCCGGTCGAGGTCGCGAGCCAGACGCCGCGCGCGGTGCTTCGTGCGTAGGAAGACGAGAGCCGAGGTGCAGTCCTCGCCGTTCAACAGGTTCAGTAGGAGGTCGGTCTTGCGCTGCTGCGCGACCGGGTAGAGGGCGTGGTCGATGGTCTCCAGCGGTGCGGAGTGTTCGAGCTCGGCCACGTGCGGCTCACGCAGCATGCGCGTCGTGAGGGAGCGGATCTCGCGCGGCATCGTGGCCGAGAAGAGGAGGTTCTGCCGGCGAGTGGGCAGGCTGGCGAGGATGCGCTTGATGTCGGGCAAGAAGCCCATGTCGAGCATGTGATCGGCTTCGTCGAGCACCAGGACCTCAATGCCTTCGAGGCGGACGTCTCCGCTGCCCATGAGGTCCAGGAGGCGGCCGGGGCAGGCGACGACGATGTCGGGGTGCTTGCGCAGCGCGCGCACCTGGGCCGTGGCCTTCACTCCGCCGAAGACGGTTGTCGCGCTCACGTTCGTGTACTGAGCGAGCCGCTGGATGTCGTCGTGAATCTGCAGGGCCAGCTCGCGCGTCGGAGCCAGGATCAGCGCGCGCGGATTGCGGCCACGACACGCGGCGAGGCGCTCGATGATCGGCAGGGCGAAGGCCGCGGTCTTGCCCGTGCCGGTCTGGGCGAGGCCGAGGATGTCTCGGCCGCGCAGGGCCTCGGGAATGGTCCGGGCCTGGATAGGCCGGGGGTTCTGGAAGCCGGCGTCGGTAACGGCGCGTAGGATGTTCTTGGAAAGACCGAAGGTGGCGAATGACCCCTTCGATCCCGTGGAGCGGATCGCGTTCATGGTTCTGGGAATCTGTGACTGCTGTACCCCGCCGACTTCGCGGCGGGCCTCTCCACTCATCCAGCAGAAACAGAGTGAAACGGTAAGGGATGGGAGTGCGCGATCTCTCCGCGGGGTCTCGGGCTGAACGCCGGATCTTCCTGCGGGGAATCTCTGCTGCGCGCGGGAGCCGCCTGCCAAAACAGCTCCAACGCCGGGGAGTCTAGCGAGTCGCGGGTCCCAGCGTAGGGCCGTGATGGAGATTCTTGAAGGACGCCCCTCTCGGGGGCGTCCGGGGCGTCCGGGGCGTTGTAGGGGATGGACGGGAGCGCGCTCTACTGGAGTATCGGTAGCTCGGCGTGCTCGCGGATCGCCAGACGGCGTGCCACCAGCCCCGCGATCTCGGCGAAGCTGTGCGCGATGGCCGAGTCCGGCGCACTGACGACCAGCGGGTCGCCGTCGTCACCTCCGACCCGCACCGCGGGCTCGATGGGCACGCGGCCGAGCAAGGGGAAGCCGTGCTTGTTCGCGAGGAGCTCGGCGCCGCCCCGGCCGAAGACGTCGATCACCGTGGAGAAGCGGCCGTCGTCGGAGAGCTCGAGCCGCTCTTCACCAAGGCCGGTGCTGAGCACGAGTTGGCTGCCGCCCGCCCCGTCGATTCTACCCTCGAGAGCGAGTCCCGACATGTTCTCGACGATCCCGAGCACCTCGACGTTCACCTGCCGGAACATCCCGATCGCCTTGCCGACATCGAAGGTGCTGACCGCTTGCGGTGTCGTCACCAGGACCGTGCCTGAGAGCGGGACGATCTGAGCCAGGGAGAGCTGCGCGTCGCCCGTCCCGGGGGGCATGTCCACCAGCAGGTAGTCGAGCGGGCCCCACTCGACGTCGGCGAGGAACTGCTCGATCAGCTTGTGGATCATCGGCCCGCGCCAGATGACCGGCTTCTCGTCGTCCAGGAGGTAGCCGATCGACATGGTCTTGACCCCGTGGCGCTCCTTGGGGACGAGCTTGCCTTCGAGCTGGTCGGGCTGGCCGGCGAGACCCATCATGATCGGGATGTCGGGGCCGTAGACGTCGCAGTCGAGCACGCCGACGCTCGCGCCCGTGCGCGCGAGAGCGCAGGCGAGGTTGACCGTGACCGTGCTCTTGCCCACGCCTCCCTTGCCGCTGGAGACCGCGAGGATGTGGCGAATGTCGGGCGCGATGCGCCGCTGGGCCGGCGCACCTTGGACCTCGGCGGTCATCTCGATCACCACCTCATCGACCCCGTCGAGGGCCCGGATCAACTGCTCGGCCTCCTCCTTCATCTGGTCCTTCATCGGACAGGCGGGAGTCGTCAGATTGATGGTCACGCTCACCCGGCCGTCCTCGACGGTGTGGCGCGTGACGAAGCCGAGGCTGACGATGTCGCGGTTCAGATCGGGATCGATGACACCGCGCAGGGCGTCGAGGACTTGGTCGGGGGTGGGTCGGCTCAAGGGAGAGGCTCCTGTCGGCGGAGATCGCCGGGGGTCGCGGGGATTCGGCTCCCTACTCTAGGGTCGCGAGATCCTCCGGCAAGGGGACTCTGCCGTGAACTGGAGAGTGACGCGAGCGCTCGCGGGGGACGTTCCCCAGACCCAGTCTCGCGGCTAGGGACTCAGCCTCGGGAAGAAGTGTCGGGCTAGCGCGTCCACGAACCGGCCTGGCGAGGATCCCCTGGTCACCCCGATCGCCGGAGCGAACCCGAACGACCGAAGGGTCAAGAAGGAGCAAGAGACGATGCAGATGCAACAGATCATCCTCACCGTGGGATTGGCGAGCTGCCTGCCCCTGAGTGCCGTACCGCAGTCCGACCGTTTCACGGGGGACGCGATATTCCCGCGGGCCTCCGCTGCGCTGGTCGTGGGCGTCGGCGAGGCGGACGATTCGAACGGACCCACGAGTTTCAGCCTCGGTGAAGCGTTGCGCGCCTTCGAGGTCGTCGCTGAGCACACGCTGGTCGTCGACGAGCTGACTCGCGCTCGGCTGGACAGCACCGCCTGCGGACTGGCCGGCGGAGTCTCGGTCGAGCCGGACGAGGTCTACTCCTTCGTCAGCCAGCTCCTCTACGAGCACGGATTCGTGGTGACCCAGACGCGCGATTCCGCCCCCAAGCTCCTCGGCGTCCGCTCGGCGGACTCCTCCACGGGGGTGAAGGGCGCGAGAAGCGTGGCGGAGGAGGACCTCGCTGCCTTCGAGCGGTTCCCCTCGCTGCTGATCACCACCACCTTGCCGGTGGAGCACCTGGATGCGCGCTACACGGTCAACGCCCTGCGCGGGCTGGTTCCAGATCCGAGTCGGCTGCGCATCCTGGCCGTGGGAGGCAGCCTCGTGGCCAACGGGTGTGCCGGTGACGTGGCCAACATCGTCGGCATGCTGCGCTCGATCGAGGCCGCGGAGGCCGCACGCTCCGACCGAGCCGGTGAAGACGCCACGGAGGCCGAGTAGACGCGTCGCGTCGAGCGTGGATTCGGTCGCGGGAGGGCCGGCCTCCCGCGGTCGTATCTCCCGTACACTCCCCGCGTGAGCGACGCGAGCCCGTGCCCGGCCGTCTGCCTCCTCTCGGGAGGCATGGACTCGGCGGTGACTTTGCACGAGGCGCGCGCGGCGGGGTTTTCGCCCTACGCGCTGTCGTTTCGCTACGGCCAGCGGCACGCCGTCGAGCTGGAAGCCGCGCGGCGCGTGGCCCGCGCCGGGGGCGCGGTCGAGCACCGCACCGTGCAGGTGGACCTGTCCGCGATCGGGGGCTCGGCCCTGACCGACGAGATCAGCGTCCCGCGGGATCGGCCCGAGGCCGAGCTCGGCGTCGGTGTCCCGGTGACCTACGTCCCGGCCCGCAACACCGTCTTCCTCGCCGTCGCCCTCGGCTGGGCCGAAGTCCTCGGTGCGCGCGACCTGTTCCTGGGCGTCAACGCCCTCGACTACTCCGGTTATCCCGACTGCCGCCCGGCCTTCCTCGAAGCATTCGAGCGCCTCGCCGCGGTGGCGACCGCCGCGGGGGCCGAGGGCGGCGTGCGCGTGCGAGTCAGGGCGCCGCTATTGGAGATGACCAAGGCGCAGATCGTGCTGCGCGCCGAGGAGCTGGGCTGCGATCTGGGCCTGACGCACACCTGCTACGATCCGCCCGCGGGCCCGGCTGTCCAGGCCTGCGGACGCTGCGATGCGTGCACCCTGCGCCTGAGGGGATTCCGCGAGGCGGGGCGGACCGATCCCCTCGCCTACGCGCGGTAGCGGATTAGGCGCTCGGCGGGCGGGCGGGTAGGTTCTGCTCCATGACGGAGAGCGACCTCGAATCCGACGCGTCCACGGACGGGCGCCTCGACGCCTTGCGCCGCTTGCTCGAGATCGTCGATCGCCTGCGCGAGCCGGGCGGTTGTCCTTGGGACCGCGAGCAGACGGTCGCGAGCATGGCTGTGCACCTCATCGAGGAGGCGCACGAGTTGGTGGAGGCCGTGGACGCGGGCGGGGATTCCGAGATGATCGAGGAGGCGGGCGATGTGCTGATGGTCCTGGCGATGATCTGCCGCATCGCCTCCGAGGAGGACCGCTTCGACCTCGCCGATGCCGCACAGGCGGTGGCGGACAAGCTCGTGCGGCGTCATCCGCACGTCTTCGGCGAGGCGGAGGCCGATGATCCCGAACAGGTTCTGCGCCAGTGGGAGGAGATCAAGGCCGAGGAGCGCAGAGCCAAGGGCCGTGACGAGAGCGCCCTGGCGGGGGTGCCGCGCTCGCTCCCAGCGCTCCAGCGCGCCGCGCGCACCTGTGAGCGGGCCGTGGCGACGGGCTTCCGCTGGGCGAGCGCGCGTGGCGCCTTGGCGAAGGTGCGCGAGGAGATCGCGGAGCTGTGCGAGGTCTTGGAGGGCGTGGACCTCGATCGCAGCGCCGTCGAGCTTGGGGCGGGCGAGGCGCTGCGCGTCGAGGAGGAGCTGGGTGACGTGCTCCTGGCGACCGCCTTCCTGGGCGAGTACCTGGGCGTCGATCCCGAGCGCGCCTGCCGCACGGCCCTCGGTCGCTTCGAAGAGCGCTTTCGGTTCATGGAGGGCCGCTTCGGAGGTTCTGTGGCCGAGAGATCACTGGAGGACCTGATGGCCGCGTGGGACGAGGCGAAACGCCGATTCTCGTGAGGGGGAACCTCCTGCTCGCCCTCGGAGCCCTCGTCGTGCTCGCCTTCTCGGCCGGCACGCGCCTGGCGGGTCTCGACTAGCTGTCGCCGTCTTCGGTCGAACCCGACGCCCACATTCCGGTCCAGGTCGAGCTGATCGAGACCGACGCGCCAGAGCCGCGGGAGAACGAGAGCTACGGCGCGTACCCGCTGGGCGTGGCCTACGTCGCCAGCGCCTGCACGCCGCGGTTGGAGTGGAACACGCCGGCTTCGGCCGAGCTGTCCGAGCACGTCGCTCGTGCGATCCACCCAGTGCTTCGCGTCCGCCTCACCGTGGCACTCCTGTCCCTGCTCGTTCTTCCGGCGACCTGGCGGCTGGCGCGGCTCGTCATGCCGCCGGCCTGGGCGCTCGTGGCCGCCGCCCTGGCCGGGACGAGCCTGCTCTCGATCCACTTCGCCGTGCAGGCGCGCCCCCATGCCGCCGCGGCGAGCCTGATGGCCCTGGCCGTCCTCACCTGCGTGCGCCTTCGCCGGCGGCCGCGGGCGGGCGCGTACCTCCTGGCGTCCCTGGCCGTCGGCGCGGCCCTCGGCTCCCTGCAGAGCGGCGTGGCCGTCTTTCTCCCGCTCATCCTCGCCCATGTCCTCGCCTCCCACCGCTCCGACTGGCGTCGACACCTGTGGGCGCTCCTGTTCCTCCTCGCCGCTGCGGCGACCGTCGTCTTTCTCTACCCGTTTCTGCTGGAGGGAGCCGGGCCGCCCGTCGAGGGCGCGACGCCCACTAGCTCGCGGCTGGGCCAGTCCGGGCCGGGGACCTTCCGTGGTGGATTCAACCTCCAGAGCGCGTCGCTGTTGATGCGCTCGTTGTGGTCGTGGGAGCCGGCCCTGGCCGCCGGCGCCGTCCTCGGCCTCGTCGTGTGGTTGTGTGATCTGGTGACGCGCCACTCCAGCCCGCCTCCGCTCCCCTTGGCGATCGCCTTGTCGCCCTCTCGTTCGCCGTCCCCTACGCCGTCGTAATCGGGCTAGACGAGCGCAGCTGCGAACGCTCGCTCCTGCCGCTCATCCCCTTCCTCGCGTGCCTCGCCGCCTGGGGGCTGTGGCGCGTTCTCTCCGAACGAAGAGGCGCGCTCATCGGCGTCGTCACTCTGGGCCTCTTGACCTTCCCCTGTGTCGTCGCCGTGCGCTTCGCCCAACTGAGGACGTGGCCCTCGACCTACGAAGAGGCTGCGGCATGGGTCCTCGAGACCGTGGACCCCGAGGAGGATGTCGTCTACCTGAGCCTGCCCATGACCCTGCCGGTGCGCTCCGATGCCGCTTCCCTGGAGGCCGAAGAGGCAGGCTTCCCCGAGCGTGGCTTGGGCTGGTACAGCTACCAGAGGAAGGTCGGCGAGTCACCGTCCGCTCCCGCCTACCGGACGCGCTGGCTTCCCCTGCACGACCCGGACTTGCGCCGTCGCGCGCGCAAGGAGTTCGTGCACTCGCTCGGCGGCGGCTACTGCATCAACGAGGTCTTCACCGGGCGGTCGGTGGACCCCCAGGTGGAGGATGTGAGGATCGGCCTGCAGCAGGAAGGGAAGCTTCTCGTGCGCTTCGCTCCGGACCTGAGCCCGATCGCGAGTCTCCCCCTCGACTACCAAGAGGTCGCCGACGCCCTTGTCCCGAACCGCGCCCCGCGCCTCCTGCGCGCCCGAGCCCTCGGGCCCTACCTGGAGGTCTTCCGCCTGCCCGAGCCTCGCGCTAATCCGGCGGAATCACGGTAGAATCGGGCCCATGGGGGAGCGCTCGCGGGCTCCCATTCTCGCTGCTCCAACAAGGACGCGCACCGTGCTACGCACCTGGAAGAGCCCCTGCCAACCTCTGTCCCCGCTCGGCGGCGTGCTCGCCGCATCGGGCGCTGCGGCCGTCGGTGCCGACACGGTAGTCCTCGAAGCGCGCGGGCTCGTGCCCGGACAGTTCATGATCTTCTTCCAAGGCGATGCGGCTCTCAACGGAGGCCACGGCGTCGTGTTCGGCGACGGTCTACATTGCGTCGGCGGGGATGTCTGGCGCTGCTACTCGCCGCTGGTGATCGACTCCACTGGGAGCGTCGACTCCACGGGGCACTCGATCTCCGGGGAGCCGGCCGGGCCGGCGACGGTCCACTCCGGCGACACGAAGCACTACCAGGGCTGGTACCGCGACCCCGCCCTGAGCCCCTGCGGCTCCGGCTTCAACCTGAGCCACGGTCTGGAGATTCCCTTCACTCCCTGAGCCGCTGCGGCGAGCGCGGATCGCCCTCTCCGCCGCTGCAGTGTCGGAACGGGCGAAACCGTCGTGGGCGTTTCGCGCCGCGCTGCTAGCGCTGTGCCGCTACGCCCAGCAGGCGCCGGTTGGCGTTGATGGCGGCGGCGACGACGTCGGTCTTGTCGTAGAAATCGACCGAGATCACGTTCGGGTGCAGGCCTTCGTCCAGCCACCGATCGAGCCAGCGGCCGGGGAGCTCGAAGAGGGGCTTGCTGAAGCCGTCCAGGCCGCGACTGGCCCGGGTGGGGTTCGAGACGATCGTCTCGAACCGAGGCGTGAAGGTCAGGTAGGCACACTGCAAGCGGTCGCGGGAGCGCGATCGGATGCGTGCGTCCAGACGTTTGAGGAGGCCGTCGATGGTGCACGAGTCCGTCCAAACGCTGTCGAGCACGCTCCGCGTGAGGTAGGCGGGCCTGTGCGCCGCGAAACCGGAGTGGTCACAGATGGCGATGAGGTTGCGGCCGGACTCCCAGAGCGCACCGAGAGTCCACTCCGCGAGCGGCTCGTCGGCTTCGAAGAGCTGGTCGGCGAGGTGGGCCTGAAGGAGCCGGTCCAGCTCGGTATGGGCGGACGCTCTCGGCATGGCCTGGAAGTCGAGCAGCACCGGCTCGCGCGGGTGGGCGAGAGCGAAGCAGCGGATCTCCTCGAGGGCTCCGGCGAGCGCGCGGGAGACCAGGCCGTGGACGAGGACCAGCTCGCCCTCGTGGAGGGCCACCCGCAGGTCGAGGTAGCGGATGCCGCCGGCGAGCTGGCGCGAGAGGGAGTGCTCCTGGGTGCGCGCCCAGGCGGCGGCGAGCGCGCTGAAGTGCTTGTAGAACTCCGGTTCGCCCGGAGCCGGGGGAGAGTCGGGGGTGATCGCGTGGGAACCCGAGTCGTGGGTGCCGGGCAGGACAAGGTCCACCAGGCGCGTCCGCGGATACCCCTCGTGGATTTCGGACACCCAGTCCGCGGGCGCCGTCGGCTGCTCGCCGTCGGTGAGCGGGGCCAGCCAGAGCAGGGAGAGGAGGAGGGGGGAGTGGAGCATGGAGCTTCGCGGCGTGCTGCAATACGCCCGGAGACCTACCATTGTGACGGGGAAGGTCGTTTTCGGGGGCCGGTGCCGGTGTGCGCGAGTGAGCTCCCCCCTGGGGGGGGCACCGCCGCGGAGGCTGCGACTACGGGCTGGACGACGCCCCGCCGCGGGCTATACTCCGACCCCGAATCTGCGGGGATGTAGCTCAATTGGTTAGAGTGCCGGCCTGTCACGCCGGAGGTTGCGGGTTCAAGTCCCGTCATCCTCGCCATCCCCGCTCCACGCGTCCTCGGAGGCACCAGTGCCTCCCGCCGGGCGAGCCGCGAGCCCGGCCGGGCAGGCCCAGTCCCCATGCAGGAGGAACTTCCCGATCCCACTCTCGTCGAAGACGAGGAGGGGCTGGATGCGCTGCTCTCAGAGCTCGAGGGCGTCGATGAGCTGGCCGTCGACACCGAGGCCGACTCCTTCTTCAGCTACCGCGAGAAGGTCTGCCTGATCCAGATCACTGCCGCGGGTCGTGACTACCTGGTTGATCCGCTGGCGGGCGTGGACATCGCTCCCCTCGGAGCAGTCCTCGCCGATCCCGCGCGCGTCAAGGTGTTCCACGACGGCGAGTACGACGTGCTGCTCTTCAAGCGTGAGTACGGCTTCGAGTTCGCGAGTCTCTTCGACACGCGCATCGCGGTTGCGGCCCTCGGCTCGGAGAGCCCGGGGCTCGCGAACGTGCTCGAGGAGCACTTCGGCGTGCGCCTGGACAAGTCCCTGCAGCGCTCGGACTGGAGCTCGCGCCCGCTCTCGGCGCGCCAGATCGCCTACGCTCGCCTGGACACCCACTACCTCCTGTCCCTCAAGGAGCGGCTCGAAGCCGAGTTGGAGCGGAACGGCCGGTCGGTCATCGTGGAGGGCGAGTGCCGCCGACTGACCGAGCTGGACGGCACGGTCGTTGGTTTCCGGCCCGACGACTGGGTGCGCATCAAGGGGGCCCGCGGCCTCTCTCCCGTCGAGCGGCGTTCCCTGCACGAGCTGTTCAGTCTGCGCGATCGCCTAGCCGAGCGCAGCGACCTCCCGCCCTTCAAGGTCATGGGCGCGGCGACCTTGCTGGCCCTAGCGGAGCGAGCGCCTCGTGACGAGCGCGGCTTGTCGGGGATTCCCGGACTCTCCCCTCGTCTCGTCCGCCGTTTCGGCGCGCAGCTCGTGGACACGCTCGAGGAGGCGCGTCGTCAGGAACCGATCACGCGCATGCCCGAGCGTCCCCCCCGCGACGGCTCCGCGGGGCTGTCGCCCGAGCAGCTCGAGTTGTTCGACCGCATGAAGGGCTGGCGCAAGAAGTGCGCGCGCGAGGAGGGCTTCGATTCCTCGCTGGTGCTCAACCGCCACGCTCTCGCTCGCATCGTCCACGAGCGCCCGCTGACCGTGGCGGACCTCGCGGGTGTCTCGGGTGTGATTGCCTGGCAGGTCGAACGCTACGGCGAGTCCATCGTCGAGGTGGTGCGCGCCTGGGAGGACGACCTCTCCCACGGCCGCATCGACACCCGTCGGCGCCGGTGCTGAGGGATGGACTTCAGCTCTGCACGACGCGAGTTGTGTACCGTGCGGGCGTTCTGTGGCGCACCCCTCCCACGGACGGTGAGTCCACCTGGTTCCTCCGCCCTCGCAGTGGCCGCGTGCCCTGGGGCACCACCCCCCGATTCTGAAACCCCAGGAGCTGGGCCGTCACACCCGCACGGAGCGCCGTCGAAGGACGGCCACGCTTACGGGCGCTTCGAACGGCGAATCCAAGAGAGCTGACTCCTCCTGGGCTCGCGCGGTGACCCGCTGGTAGGTCGGCGGCCGTGTAGGAACGGTGGAAGTCGGGCGCAGCTTCCTCCCGAGCCGGCCGACGACTCCTGGCGTGGAGCCGGTGTCGTATCCAGGCGCGCAGTGTCTCCCGGTACGTATGCTCCGATACCAATGCTCCGATACCAATCGTATCGCCGCCGGCACCCCATCGTCGGCGGAGCTTGTTCTGGTGGAGACGATGGGAGTCGAACCCACGACCTTCGCATTGCGAACGCGACGCTCTGCCAATTGAGCTACGTCCCCGAGTCGCGCGGCATGGGCCGCGCCGGGCGGGATTCTAACCCACGGCCCTCGTCGAGTGCCGCTCTAGAATGCTCATTCGGGGGCCGCGGACGGTCGTCTGCGCCCGCGGGCAGGCACCGCGTCCGAGCCCCGGGCGCGGCCGGCCGCCCCCGGCGCCGCCCCGGATGCTGGTACGATCTGAGGGGCGTTCTCCTCTGGGGGCGCGCCGGACCGTGATGCTGCGAGCCCTCCTCTTCGCCTCCTGCGTGCTCGGCCCGATCCCTGCCCAGGAGGCCGCCTCCGACGCGGGACTCCACGACATCTGGTGGCGGGAGCTGTCTGTGCCGCGCGGTTTCGTGCTCGATCTCGGGCGGGGGATGGCCAGCGATCGGCCCGCCTCCGCCGATCGCCCGATCCTCGCCTGGGGAGATCACGGCCTGACCGCCGCCGTCCCCCTGCGCTTCCTCGACGGCCTGGCGCCCGTGGGCCCGCGCAGGCGCATCGGACGCGACGAGGGCTCCGCGACCCTCGACTTGCCCGCCGTCGCCGGCGTGGAGGCGGTCTTCGATCTCGGAGAACGCGGCTGGGGCTACCTGCGCGTGTTGAGCGTGGATTCCATGGGCTGCCGGCTCGAGTACGCCTTGCAGGCCGATCAGAGCGCGAGCGCCCTCGAGCGCGATCCCGCCGTCCTCTCGGCCCGCTCCCTGCGGGAGGGGATCGAGCTCACCTGGGAGGGGAACGGCTCGGGGCCGCTGCTCGTCGAGCGCCGCCCCCTCGGCATCGGGCGCGCACCCGCGCCGTGGGAGGAGATCGCGCGTCCGTCGGGCGTGGCCTGGACCGACGGGGGCGCTCCGCGGGGTGCGAGCTTCGAGTACCGCGTCCGCCGTCTGGCGTCGGCCACGGGTTTCGGCAGCACGGTCGTCGGCGTCTGCGGTCTCGCGCCCGAGAGCGAGGCCTTGCCCCTCGCCCTCAAGCGGCGCATCGACCTGGTGAGCTGCTCCGACGAGAGCGACCGCTTCGATCTGTGCGTCGAGTACGTGGGCGCCAACGGCGCTCAGTTCTCGGTCGGGCCACTCGTGCGCGCTCACCTGCTCGCTCCCGCCGAGGCCCGCGTCTGGAGCTTGCCGGAGCCGACCGAACACAACTACAAGGGCGAGCGAGTGTTCGTCCCCGCCGGGAAAGCCCTGGCCGTGATCACCGGCGAGGGGTTCTACGCACGCGTGAGCGTCGAGGTCGCGGGAGACGGTGACGTTCTCTTGCGGCGGCAGATCGATCTCTCCGGTGGGCGCACCTTCCTCCCGGCGCCGCCGGCGCCCGAGCTCTCATGGGAGGCGCGGCGGGGCGTCACTTTCACCTTCCCACCGGCGGATCTCGAGTGCGGCGAGGCCGCGACGGCCTCGATCGAGGTCGAGCGCCTCGACCCTAGACAGGGCGGGAGCTGGGAAGCCTGTGTACGGGGCGTCCGCGGCGAACGCGAGCTCACCGACCCCGCGCCCGGAGAGGGCGGACTGGCACGCTACCGCTTCCGCTACGCCCTGGCCGACGGCTCGCGCTCCCTGCCGGGGACTCCTGTCGGGTTCCTCGTGGGAGATGACGGCGGCCCGCACGCCGCGGCCCTGATCGAGCGCTGCGTAGCGGACCTCGCCCACGCCGACTTCGGCCGGCGCTCGGAGGCGCGGGACGTCTTGGCGGCCATCGGCGAGCCGGCCTTCCCCTCCTTGCGGGAGGCCCTCGCCTCCTCCGATCCAGAGCAGGCCGCCGCCGCTCGCGCGCTGCTCGAGGCCGAGGACGGGGGAGCGAAGGACGGAGCGGACCTGGCGGGAACCCTGCTCGGCTCCCTGGCGCTCGCGCGCGGGCTGGGGACACCGCCCTCGGCTCATTGGCTGGCCGAGGAGAGCGGCGCCAGGGCGGTAGCGCTGATCCGGCACGGGCTCGGCGGCGAACGCGTCGAGAACCCGGCGCGGGATCCCTGGCGGGCGCTCCTGGCCGAGTCCGATCCAGAGGCCGGAGTGCGCCTCCTGGCGGCCCTGATCCCAGAGCTGGCCGCGGCGCCCAGGCCCGTCGTCACGCCCTCCGCGGGGGCCTCGCGCGCCACGGCGGATCCCGTGGATTGGGACCTGGGCGGGCTGGACGCGCTGAGCGTCGCCGCCGTGCGCACTGACTTGGCGGAGCGGGTCGACCCAACCGATCCTTGGGGCGCCCTCGTACGCCTGCAGGTCCTGCGTGATCTGGAGCGCGACGATCCCACCCTCGCGCTGGAGGTGTCCGTCGAGCGCGAGGTCGCCGCCTTGCGCCGTGCCCTCTTGGTCGAGTCGCTCCTCGCCCGCCGCGACGCCGGCGCGCGTGTGTCCGGGGGGGACGTGTTCATCGACGCCGCCCGTGCGGTCGTCAGCGACCCGCGCGCCCGCCTGAGAGGGGCCCTCGACCTCGCTGACCTGCGCGCGACGCGTCCTCCCGGAACCGGTGAGATCGAGCGCGAAACGGTGCGCATCGAGCGGGCCTCCTACGACCAGGTTTTCGATGCGGTGGCGGGCATCGAGGCCGCGGGCATGGAGAACGTCGACCTCCTCCTGCCGCCGGGCGTCTACGCACTCGACGCGGCAACCCGCTCCCTGCGCGTCGCAGTGAACGGGCTGCGCATCGTGGGCGAGGGGGACTGCGTCCTGCGCTTCGGCCTGACCGTCCTCGAGGGGGCGGAGGTTGCGTTCGAGGGCCTGAAGATCGCCCCGCCGTCGGGCACGGCCGTGTCCTGCATCTCCTCCGGCGTCATTCTGCGTGACTGCACCATCGAGGCCCCCGGCGTCGGCATCCAGGCTTCCAGTGCGCTCGTGGAGCTGGTGCGCACGACTCTCGTGCCCAGCGGGGGGAGCCAGAACGCCGGCGGCGTGCGCATGAGCGGAGCCTCCCTCCTCCTGGCACGGGAGAGCAGGATCGAGTCGGGGATCGGCGCCCTGTTCGGCGCGCGGGCCGCGCTCCTCGAGCGCTGCGTCGCCGTCGGCGCGCAGCGCGGCGGGATCATCGGAACCGCCGGCGGCGAGCTGTGGCTGGTCGACTCCTACGTCGCCGCCGCCACTCATGCGCTCTCGAAGGTGGAGCGAGGCGTGATCGAGGGCTCGGTGCTCGTCGGAGGCTCGGGGGGGGGCGGCAGCCTGGGCGAGGAGCTGCTCGCTTGCCCCGATCACCTGCGCTGCCCGGGGTCGCCGGGCGAGCTGGCGGGCGAGCGCCTGCTCGATCGGTGCCCGCTCGGTCGCTGACCCCGCCGCCGGCGGCCGGTATGATCGGGGGGATTCACCGACGAAGGACCCAACCCCATGAACAGCTTCGATAGCCGCGCGCCGCTCGAGGTCGGCGGGACCACCTACACCATCCACCGCCTAGCCGCCCTCGGAGAGCGCGGCCACGACCTCGCACGCCTGCCCTACGCCCTGCGGATCCTGCTCGAGAACCTCCTGCGCACCGAGGACGGCGTTGCGGTCGAGGCGGCCGACATCGAGGCTCTGGCGTCCTGGGATCCCGCGGCCGTCCCCTCCCGGGAGATCGCGTTCACCCCCGGCCGCGTGCTGCTGCAGGACTTCACCGGCGTCCCCGCGGTCGTCGATCTGGCGGCCATGCGCGACGCCGTGGCGGCGATGGGCGGCGATCCGAGCAAGATCAACCCCCTCCAGCCCGTCGAGCTGGTGATCGATCACTCGGTGCAGGTCGACCGGTTCGGCAGCGCTTCCGCGCGCGAGGAGAACGCGCGCATCGAGTACGAGCGCAATGGCGAGCGCTACACCTTCCTGCGCTGGGGGCAGACGGCCTTCGAGAATTTCAGCGTCGTCCCGCCCGAGACGGGCATCGTGCACCAGGTGAACCTCGAGTACTTGGCGCGCGTCGTGATGGACGCGCCCGACGCCGGGGGTGCGCCCTTGGCCTACCCCGACACGTTGGTGGGAACGGACTCGCACACGACGATGATCAACGGCCTGGGAGTCCTGGGTTGGGGCGTCGGGGGGATCGAGGCCGAGGCGGCCATGCTCGGCCAGCCCGTTTCGATGTTGATCCCGCAGGTCGTCGGCGTGCGGCTCGTCGGCGAGCTCCCCGGGGGGGCGACCGCCACCGACCTCGTGCTGCGCATCGTCGAGGTGCTGCGCGCCCACGGCGTCGTGGGCAAGTTCGTCGAGTTCACCGGTCCGGGTCTCGCCGCCCTCACTCTCGCCAGTCGGGCGACGATCGCCAACATGGCACCGGAATATGGCGCGACCTGCGGCATCTTCCCCATCGACGAGAAGGTGATCGACTACCTGCGCCTCTCGGGGCGCTCGGAGCAGCGCACGGCGTTGGTCGAGGCCTACGCCCGCGAGCAGGGGCTGTTCTGTGGTGCCGACTCCCCAGAGGCGAGCTACACGGACGTGCTCGAGCTCGATCTCGGCTCCATCACGCCCTGCATCGCCGGTCCCAAGCGCCCCCAGGATCGCGTGCCGCTCGAGCAGGCCAGCGCCGGCTTCGCACGGAGCGCGACGGAGATCCGCGCCGCCGCGACCCTGGAGGCGGGCGGCCCCCAGACGGTCGCCGCGGACCGGGGCGACTACGAGCTCGACGACGGCAGCGTCGTCATCGCCGCGATCACCAGCTGCACCAACACCTCCAATCCCTCGGTGCTCGTCGCCGCCGGGCTCCTGGCGAAGAAGGCAGTCGAGCGGGGTCTTTCGAGCAAACCCTGGGTGAAGACGAGTCTCGCTCCGGGCTCGCGCGTGGTGACCGAGTACCTCGAGGACGCGGGCCTGCTCGAGCCCCTCGGCGACCTCGGCTTCCACGTCGTCGGTTACGGCTGCACGACCTGCATCGGCAACAGCGGACCGCTCCCCGAGGAGGTGGGCGCCGCCATCGACCGCGGCGGTCTCGTCGCCTGCTCGGTGCTTTCGGGGAACCGCAATTTCGAGGGGCGCGTTCACGCGAAGGTGCGGGCCAACTACCTCGCCTCGCCGCCGCTGGTCGTGGCCTACGCCCTCGCGGGCTCGCTCGGCGTCGACCTGACCGAGGAGCCGATCGGCACCGGCTCGGACGGGCAGTCGGTTTTCCTGGCCGACCTCTGGCCGAGCGCCGCGGAGATCGAGGCCGTCGTCTCGACGGGTGTCCGCGCGCAGATGTACCGTGAGAGCTACGAGGACGTCCTCGCCGGCAGCGAGGCCTGGCGCGCCCTGGCGGTGCCCGTGGGCGACACCTACGCCTGGGATCCCGCGTCTACCTACGTCAAGCTTCCGCCCTTCTTCCAGGACATGCCGGCCGAGCCCGGCGGCGTGGCCGACGTCTTGGGCGCGCGCGCCCTGTGCCTGTTGGGCGACAGCATCACGACCGACCACATCTCGCCCGCGGGCGCCATCGCGGCGGGGAGCCCGGCGGCGGCCTACTTGACCGACAACGGCGTGGCAGCGGGAGACTTCAACTCCTACGGATCGCGCCGCGGCAACCACGAGGTGATGATGCGCGGCACCTTCGCCAACGTGCGCCTGCGAAACCGCCTCGCGCCCGGCACGGAGGGGGGCGTGACGGCGCACCTTCCCGATGGCGGGCAGACGAGCATCTTCGACGCGGCCGCCGCTTACCGCGAGGAGGGCGTTCCGCTCACGATCCTGGCCGGCAAGGAGTACGGGACGGGCTCGTCGCGTGACTGGGCCGCCAAGGGCCCGGCCCTGCTCGGCGTGCGCGTGGTCATCGCTAGGAGCTTCGAGCGCATCCACCGCTCGAACCTGATCGGAATGGGCATCCTGCCCCTGCAGTTCGCCGAGGGCGACTCCGCCGGGAGTTTGGGGCTCACTGGCCGCGAGACCTTCGACTTCACGGGCCTTGCGGCTGCCATCGAGGAGTCCTTCGCCGTGGGTAACACCGTCGGGGTCCGTGCGACCGCCGAGGACGGAAGCGTGATCGAGTTCGAGGCGATCTCGCGCATCGACACGCCCAACGAGGTCGAGTACTACCGCAACGGCGGCATCCTGCAGTTCGTCTTGCGCCGCCTCTCGCGGTAGCGATCGCACCGGCCGTGTCCTTCCCGCGCTCCCTCCTGCTGGCGGTGGCGACCGTCCTGGCCTCGGGTGGCCCGCCCGCCACGACCCAGGCGCACGAGTTCGAGGAGGCGCACGCGGCGGCGGTCGTCGAGCTCATCGGCGGGTTGGAGGAGCTCGCGGGCTGGTGCACGCGAAAGAAGCTGTTCGCGGCCCGCGCGGGCTTGTGGCGTTCGGTCCTGGAGTTCGATGACGATCACGAGCAGGCGCGGCGCGGCCTGGGTTTCAAGCGCAATCGCGATCAGGAGTGGGTCGCCCCGCGCAAGCCGCGGGTCCCCCGGGACTTCGACAAGCGCGCCCTAGTGGAACTCCCCGGTCGCAAGCACGAGGTCGTGAGCGTCTTCCGGGACCGGGTGTTGGCCTTGCTCGCAGAGCACGAGACGGCCCTCGAGATCGAGCGGGCGCGGGCCGTGCGCGATCAGCTGTTGGTCCTCGATCCCGATGACGAGGTCGTGCGCACGGGACGCGGGGAGGTGCGGCGCGGTGATCGTTGGGTGCTCGGGGAGACTTCGCGGGCGGCCGAGAGGAGGGTCGGCTTCTCGCCTCTGGCCCGCAAACTGCTCGATGGGGCGCCGGCGCCGGTCACCGTCACGCCCAACGCGCGCGAAGGCGCCTTCGACCTGGAGTGGACCGCATGCCTCTCGGCGGGCGGTGTGCGGGTCCTGGGGACCTGCGGACGCGAGGAGCTCGAGCGTATCCTGCGCGTGCTCCTCGCGCAGCGCTCGTTCGTGAACGAGGTGATGGGGTTGGAAGCCGACTTCCCCGCCAGCTTCACCGCCTACGCGCTGACCGACGACGACCAGGGACGGCGCTTCGTCGCCGCCCACCCCGACGCCGACGAGCGCATCCGACGTTTCATGGAGAAGCTCGTCGCCGCCGCCGTTCCCGGCAGCCACGACGTGGTGAGCTGGTGTGACGAACCCGCCAAGCGCCTCGACGGCCTCGCGCGCCTCGGCCTGCAGCACCTCTTCGGCGACGCCTTCGAGCTCGACGGAGACCAGGGCTGGGCCTTCGAGGGCTTCGGTCTGTACATCACCCGTGAGCTCGTCGGCACGCGCCTGACCTGGTTCGTGAAGCCGTCCGACTACCTCCTGCCCGAGGAGGACGCCGCCCTGCGCAGCCGCCTGCTCCAGTCAGGCTCGGATTGGTACGCCGAGGCGGCGCGCATCCTAGCCGGCGAGCGTTCGCCCAAGCTGATCTACGCCCTCGGGCGGTCGGTCAACACCCTGACGACCGAGGACATGCTGCTCTCCTACGTGCTGGCCGCTTACCTGGTGGAGGCGCGTCCCGAGGAGGCGAGCGCCATCCTGCGCCGTATCGGCACCGGGGAGGCGTCCCAGCTCGTCGTGGAGGAGGTCCTCGGCCTCGACCTCGCCGAGCTCGGCCGGCGGCTGCGCCGCTGGCTCGAGGAGCGCATCGCGGAGGAACGATCCGCCGAAGAGCGCTCCTCCGGTGACGGTTGACTGCTCAGCCCGCATCCACGCCCGTGGACTCGACCTCGGGCTCGGGAGCGGAGGCAGCGGACTCCGTGAGCGCGGCCTCGGCGGGAACCACCCGCAGGGGGTGGCCGGGGAACTCGAAGGCGTCCACCTGGATGGCCTCGTCGCGGGTCTGGGCGGCCAGACGGATCAGGTCACGCTCCGCGGCCGTGAGCACCCCTACCTCGACGGCGGCGTCGAGGCGCGCTTCCTTGCTCGGCCCGCAGACGACCTTGTCGCGCACGCCTTGCTTGAGCTTCTTGCGCGCCTCGGAGGCGGCCATGACGATGTGGAGCGCCTTCTCGAGCGCCGCCAGGCCAGGCCGGCCCTCGTCGGGCATGAACAGCTCGCGCGAGAGCATCTCGCGCGCTTCGGCGTTGGAAAGCATGGCCCGCGACACCTGTCCACCGAGGCGATCGCTCGGACCGCCGTGGCGCGACCAGATCGGGAAGAGGTGGAGGCGCAGCAGGTGGGCGAGGGGGCGGTTGGGGAGGTTGTCGAGGACGCCCAAGAGAGCGCTCTGGATCTCGAACAGGGCCGTTTCCATCGACCAACGTAGGAACGGGACCTCGACCTCGTTGCGGCCGCCGTCCTCGAAACGCTTGAGCGCCGCGGAGCCCAGGTAGAGCCAGGCCAAGCCATCGGCCAGGCGACCGGTCAGCTTCTCACGAAACTTCAGGGAGCCTCCCAGGGTCATCATCGACACCTCGGCGCAGACCGCGTAGGCGGCGCTCAGCCGGTCGAGACCTCGGAAGTAGGGCGCTGCCGGTCCGTTGACCGGAGAGCTCGCGAGCAGGCCGCGTGTCCAACCAAGGACGGTGCCTCTTACGACGTTGGAGCAAACCAAGCCGATGTGACCGAAGAAGGCCTCGTCGAAGCGCTTCACATCCTTGCTCTGGATGCTCTGGATCTCGTCGAGGGCGAAGGGATGGCAGCGGATGGCGCCCTGGCCGAAGATGATCATCGAGCGCGTCAGGATGTTCGCGCCCTCGACCGTGATGCTGATCGGCAGTCCCTGGTAGCCCAGGCCCAGGGTGTTGCGCGGGCCGAGCGAGATTCCCGCGCCGCCCATCACGTCCATCCCGTTGATCACGACCTGGCGCATGCCCTCGGTCAGGTAGGCCTTCATGATGGCCGAGATCACCGCCGGCTTCTGGCCGGCATCGATCGCTCCGGCCGTCAGAGTGCGCGCCGCGTTCATCAGATAACCCATGCCGCCGATCGGGGCGAGCTTCTCCTCGACGCCCTCGAAGCGGCCGATCGGCATGCCGAACTGCTCGCGGATGTTCCCGTAGGCGCTGATCCCCCGCGAGAGAGCTTGAGCCGCGCCGCAGGCCATGCCCGGCAGGGAAATCCCGCGGCCCGCGCTGAGGCAGTCCATCAGCATCCGCCAACCCTGGCCCGCGCGCTCGACGCCGCCGATGATCGCGTCGAGGGGCACGAAGACGTCACGGCCTTTCGTCGGACCGTTGATGAAGGGCACGCCGAGCGGATCGTGGCGCATGCCGATCTCCACCCCGGGCGAGTCGGTCGGGACCAGGGCGCAGGTGATGCCCAAGTTCTCCTTGCCGCCCAGCAGGCCGTCGGGATCTCGCAGCTTGAAGGCCAGGCCTAGGAGAGTCGCCACGGAGCTGAGCGTGATGTAGCGCTTGTTCCAGTTGAGCCGGATGCCCAGGAGCTCCTCGCCCTTGTAGGTCCCGCGGCAGACCACGCCCGAGCTCTGCATCGAGCCGGCGTCGCTTCCGGCGCCGGGCTCGGTCAGGGCGAAGCAGGGCATCTCCTCGCCGCTCGCCAGACGCGGGAGGAAGTGGTCCTTCTGCTCCTCGGTCCCGTAGTGCAGGAGGAGCTCCGCCGGGCCGAGGGAGTTGGGGACCATGACCGTGACGGCGCCGGGCACGCTGCGCGTGGAGATCTTGGTCAGAACCGCCGAGCAGGCCTGGGCGGAGAGGCCCTGGCCCCCGTACTCGGGCGGGATGATCATGCCGAAGAAGCCGGCCTCCTTCATGAACGCCCACGTCTCCCCCGAGAGATCCTGCCGTTGATGGATGTCCCAGTCGTCGAGCATCCCACACAGCTGTTCGGTCGGTCCGTCGAGGAACTCGCGTTCGCGGGCGTTGAGCTCGGAGACCTGGAAGTCCAGCAGCCGCTGCCAGCGCGGCTTGCCCGAGAACAGATCCGCGTCCCACCAGACCGAGCCCGCCTCGAGGGCGATGCGCTCGGTCTCGCTCATGGTCGGGAAGATCGGCGCCAAGAGCTTCATCAGTCGGCGCGTGATCAGGACTCGCCGCGTGAACGGCAGGGCGAAGACGGCTAGGCAGAGGGCGTAGGTGCCGGCAAGAGCCCAGAACCACCCCACGGTTTCGATCCCGGCCAAGGCCCAGAGCGCCAAGCCGAGCAGCGGCGGCACCGTCCAGGCCAAGAGCGCACGACCGACGTGCAGTAGGAGCAGGGAGAGACCGAGAAGGACGAGAACGGTGAGCGTGATCATGGCCGGGTATCGGGCTGTTTATCGGAGCGTGTGTTCGGGCGCCTGAGGGCGAAGCGTGGACGCGGCGGAGACTCGCCGGCCCTCTCTCCCTTGCCTTGCCGGGCTCGTGCTCGCACCTTCCGGAGGCCTTTGCAAGCCTGCGGGGTCGAAAGTGAGCGGCGTGCGCCCCAGTTCGTAGGGGGGGCCTCTCGCGGAGAGTGAAAGAAAGGTGGCGTCGCCCGCGTGGGAGCGACGCCACCTTGTTGTCTAGGTTCCGGAAGGGTCAGCTGACCCTTCGAGCACGAGGTAGGGATCTACCAGGTGATCGAGACGGCGTTGGACAGGTTGAAGCCCGCGCCGCAGGGGGAACCGTTGGGGTTGCGGTACCAGTACTGGTAGCACTTGGTATCGCCGGCGTTCGCGCCGCCCGAGGCCTGCGTGTTTGAGTACGACGCAGCGCCGGTGCCGTCCGGAAGGACGACGCCGAGGCGGATGATGCCGGAACCACAGCAACGCAGGCCGTCACCGAAGACGATACCGTTACCGCCGCCGATGCTGTTGTTGCCCTGGAAGAACAGACCCGGCTGGCTAGGAATAGCGTTGCCGGCGTTCAGGGTGCCGCCGTTGGAGCCGTCAGCATCGAGGGTACAGCCGTCGCCGGAGGCGTTGGCGCAACCGCCGTTCGCGCTCGTGTTGCCGCAGGGGCAAGCCGTGCCGCCGCCGTCACCGAAGCACTGCTCGGTGCCGATGCTGTTGTTGCCTCCGCCGTCGATGCGCAGGAGCCAGTAGGCGGAGAAGCCGATGGCCTGCATCTGCAGCGGGGGAACGTTGTTGTTGTTGAGGTTCGTGATGTCAAGGGTGCCGGGGCCGGTGGTGTTACCGACGACCCAAGCCTCGGGGCCGGAAGCGTCCTGGTCCATCGGACCCGGGAACTCGCCGGCGATCTGGTCGGCGGACACGAGGGCCCAGCCACCGCCGGAGATGTTGCCCGCGAGCGGGATGGGGTTCAGGATGTCGGTGTCGCCATTGACGACGGTCGTCGTCGTGGAGGCGACCATCGTCGCAGCACCGGGGCCGCTCGTCGCGTCGCCGCCGGTGTAGAGGGCGACTTGGCTGTTGGAGCCGTTGGTGACGGAGCCGGGGAACATCGCGGAGCCGTAGGCACTCTCGACGGTCGTGACGGCGCCGGCGCAATCCCAGAAGTGCAACCAGCCCATCTCACCACCAGCGGTGAGGCCCAGAGCGTTCTCGGTCGTGCCGTTGTCGTACTGGCCGCACGGGGGGGGCGCGGCCTCGGTGACGTCGAACGCACCCGTGGCGCCGGAGGCACCGGGGAACGCGCCGAGCTGGATCACGTAGGCGTTGCCGGGGGTGGCGGCGAAGACGACCGTGGACTGGAGGCCACACGCGTCGTCGTTGCAACCGATTGCGGAGCCCGTGGGGCATCCACCGGTGTCGTCGTAGGCGGCCACCTTCGTGTCGCCGGACGTGCCGTTGCAAGTGGTGACCGTGGCGTTGCCGCCGGCGGACGAGGTCCACTTGAACCAGACGTCGAGGTCGACGCCGGAGGTGGCGAAGAAGAAGCAGAGGGACTCGGACTGGTGCTCGGGACCAGTCGAAGCGGCGGTCGTGTCAAAGGTCTGACCGAACACGTCGCCGGAGCCGATGTCTTGGGGCGTCGCACAGGCGTCACTGCCACCGAGCCAGCCACCGCCGGAGTTCGCTACCACGGGCGTGGCGACCTTGGGGTTCGTGGCGCTGTGGGCGTCCGTAAACTGTGCGAAAGCGGGCGAAACAGCCGTGCCCGCAACAACCGCCAACGCGATTGCGGAAACTTTCATGCTGAGACTCTTCTGAAGCGGGTGAATGAGATGGTGATTGATCACCAGAAACCGTCAGGCCGACCCTGCTCCCATATTGATGCGACGTCGCATATAGCACCGTGCTCGGGGAGGAGGCTCGACCAGGGATGTGCTCCAAGCATACACCAATCCCCCGATACGGGGAACCTGTCTGGGATTCGGGCCGGGTTTCCTCGGTGTCGTTTCCCGAAGGCCCTCACCCGGGCCTGAGAGGCCCTGATCGGCTACAAATCGAACTGTCGGTGGACCCAGCGAGGGCGGGAGTAGTCCCAGTGGCTCTCCGCCATCGCCGCCAGGAGTACCGGGTAGCCCTCGGCGCCGGCCTCCAGGACCTCCACCCCCACTCCCAGCCGCCGGGCGTGGTCCGCCAGGGCGGCCCGCTCGTGGTCCCGCAGCCGGTCGAGCCGCCGGATCCTCTCCCAGGCCTCCGCCGGCCGCAGGCCGTGCTCCTGCTTGTGCTCGTGGGCGATCAGGTGCAGCAGGTCCCAGCCGGGCAAGTCGTCGCGCCGGCTCGTCCCCCAGTCGAGGTAGCCCAAGACGCTTCCGTCGGGCCGTACCTGCACGTGCTTGGAGCGCAGGTCCCCGTGGGAGAGCACGCGCGGGAAGCTGAGCCCCACCAGCCTCTCGCGCAACTCGTCGCGCATCCGCTCCAGACGCGCGAGGGTGCTCGCGACCGCCACGTGGCGCCCGACGAGCTCGAAGCGCCAGCCCAACAGCTCCTCGAACCCCTCAGCGTCCAGGCGTGACGCGGGCCGGGTGACCAGCTGTGCGAGGTGATCGGCGGCGTCGGTCAGCATGCGCGCCACGAGCGGGTGGCGCCCGGATACCTGGGGCGCGGTCAGGCCCGCGAGACGCTGCTCGCAGGTGAGCCACAGGCCCTCGAGCTCGCCTGCGAACAGGGGCGCGGGGACCGGGACCGCGGGGAACTCGCGGCGAATCGCCCCCAGGCGCTCATGGTGCTCGCTGACCATCGGTCGCAGGTGCGGGCCGAGGGGGATGCGGATGGTCAGGCGCCCCTCGTGCGCTCGGGGATCGTCCCGCGCGGCGGTCTGGATCAGGGCCGTGTTCCCACGCGTGGCGATGAGCTCCTGGGCGATGAGCGGCGGCGTGCCGAGGAGTTCCGCGAGGGCGTCGAGGAGCCGGGCGAGGCGCGAGGCGCTCTCCAGTTCCCTGGGGGCGCTCGCGAGAGCGAAGGAAGGCGTCAGCAGCGGGAACAGCCCCAGGGCGCAGGCGGCCGTCTTCCAGCGATTCCCGCGCTCCTTGGGCCCGATGTGCAGGGTCGGCCAGGGTTCGTCGAGGGCGACGAGGTGGGTGAAGTCCGCCGAGTGCGGGTAGAGCGCGAAGGCCGCCGGCCGTCCCCTTCCGCCGCCGGTCAGGGCGCGCCGGTAGGCCCCGAGCGTCCGCTCTCCGCTTCGCGGGCGCAGCGCGGCGGACGCGAAGTGCAGGGGACCGGGGACCGTGAAGTGCCCGCGCCGGCCCGTCGAGCGCTTGTAGCCCAGGCGGTTGTCGGCGGTCATCACGACCTCGCCGCGCGCGACGCGCCTGGCCTCGGTGGGGGGGATCGGCAGGCCCGCGCTGGTTCCCGGTGAGCCGCCCTCGGCGATCACCAAGTCGAAGCTGCCCTCCGCGAAGG
This sequence comes from Planctomycetota bacterium, assembly GCA_002686265.1. Taxonomy (GTDB): domain Bacteria; phylum Planctomycetota; class UBA1135; order UBA1135. Next base: position 105,503 of record NZBA01000135.1, on the reverse strand, counting down.
GCAGGCGCTCTCTGGTGGACAGGACCGCGTCGGGCCGCCGGCCGGTCAGGGCTGCCGCCCGGTGGCGGGCGAAAGCCAGGCGATCGGCGCGCCGGTCCGCCAGGAGCGGGCGGTGTCCGGTCAGGATCAGCGCCAGGACCGTGCCAGAGAGGGCGTTGCCGCAGAACAAGGTCCGCCCCGGCCTGCCCCGCAGGAGCGGGAGCCAGGAGCCGCGAGCTTCTCGCAGGAGCATCATCAGTCGCTCCGCGCGCTCCTCCTCGAGACCGAGGAGCAGGCTCTCCAGGCACCCCTTGAACGCGCGCCCCGCCTCCAGCTCGGCCAAGCAGGTGTCCAACTCGCCCTCGGCTGGCAGCTCGGCCGGCTCGCCGCCGCTCACCGCGCCACCGGCCGTCGGGTGACCTCGCGCCCACTCCCGCGCCGGGTCCGGCGATGGAGGCGGCCGCGGGAGGTTCGCTTGCATTCGAGGGCGATCACTGTGTTGCGTCGGCCGACGATGATCCTCCGCTCCGACGGCGGAGTCCAGCCCAGCGGTACGAAGTGGGGGCCCGCGGCCGTGACCGCGAGCCCCCGAGGGTCTCTCTCACAGACCTCCCCTCGTCCTCTCCTAGAACGGCGGGAGGGGTTCCTTCTCGATCTTCGGAGGCGTGTCTGCGGGCGGCTTGACGCCGGGGTCGGGGATCGGTACGTGGGTTTCGAGCGCGCGGCCGGCGGCCGCGCCGCCGGTGACGAAGGGCAGCATGCGGTCGGGGAGCAAGCTGCCGCGGGTCCGGCCGGAGAGGTCGAGGAGCCCGAACCCGAGGGCGCGCGCCGCCAGGCGCCCGCCAACGCCGATCCACAGCTCCGCGCCCGTGCGTGAGGCAGCTCCCAGGCAGAGGGCGCCGGTCGTGGACCAGCCCGCCCGCGAGGGCAGGAGGACCTCGAGCCAACCGTCGTCGAGGGAGCCGCGCGGGAACGAACCCGCCGCGCTCGCGCCGGGGGCCAGCCAGTGCAAGGTCGTCGCACTCCGGTCGGGAGTGGCGAGCATCAGCAGCAGAGGCTCGCTGCTGAAGCTCCGGGCCCGGATGCCGGTGGCTTCGACGGCGATCAGCACCTCGGGCCGTTCGGCGGGGGGCACGGCCGCGGGCGAGCCGGTCGCGGTCAAGGCACTCAGGGCAAGGCTGGCAATCATCTCGGTCTCCTCCGTCGTTTCCGGCTCTCTCGCCGGTACGCGGGCTTATCGGAGCCCGGACGGTTCGCCTTGAGGGCACACCTTCGCCCTCCCCTTCAATGGGCTGCGACCGCCCTCGGCGCAGACCGATGCTGGGAATCCGCTCCCGCCGAGGCCGTCAGCCGCCGGAGCGGCGCAGGCAGGTCAGGCGGCTCAAGGTGCGCACGAACAGGCTCCCCTCGGCGATGGCGGGGGTCGCCATGCACATCTCGCCCAGGGAATTGGTGTGCGAGAGCTCGAACTCGTCCCCGGCGCGGATCACGAAGGTCTCACCGTTCTCGTCGAGGCAGAACACGTTCCCGCCGTAGGCCCAGGGCGAGGCCGTGAAGCCCCCGCGCCCGCCGAGGCGCTGCTTGCCGTACAGCTCCTCGCCGGTCCCCGCGTCGTAGCAAGCGAGGAACCCGGCATCGAGTAGCACGTACAGGTGTCCGTCGTAGACGAGGGTCGAGGGGTTGTAGGGCGCGCCGCGGCCGCGCGACCATGCGATCGCCTCTCCCGGTTCCTCGCCGTCGGGGCTGATGTCCCCCCGCGCACCGGGGCGGATGGCGAAGATCGGCCGGCGCCGGTCCATCACGTAGCCCGATGTGACATACAGCAATCCACCGGCCGCGTACGGAGTGGCGATCGTGATGCTCGACATCCCCGCGAGCTCCCACAGCAGCCCTCCCTCGAGATCGTAGGAGCGCACCCTGCGCGTTCCCGCGGTCACGAGCTCGGTGCGTTCGCCGCTCTCCCAGACGAAAGGCGTCGCCCAGTTGCTCGCCTCGTCGCGCTCGACCCTCCAGAGGGTCTCGCCGCTCTTCGCGTCCAGGGCCAGCAGGTACGAGGCATCCTCGTTGTCGTTCACGACGAACAGGCGTCCGTCGTGATGGACGAGCGAGGCGGCTCCGCCCCAGTCGCGGCGCGTCGCCACCGGCGCGAGGCGGTGCTTCCACAGCGCCTTGCCGTCGAGGTCGTAGGCGAAGATCCCGACGTCGCTGAAGCTCGCGAAAAAACGCTCGCCGTCGCTGACCGGAGTCGGGGAAGCGTAGGAGTTCTTGATGTGGAGCGGCGTCTGCGGCCGGCCCTGGTGCGCGAGGCGCTCCCAGAGCATCTCGCCGGTCTCAGAGTCGAGGCAGGTGATGGTCCAGCGGTAATCCATCTCCGCCGGTTCCCTGCGCTCACCGCCGAAGTACAGGCCCTTTCGCGGCTCGACGTCTTCCCCGTCGGGCACGGCGCTGGTGACGAGCACGCGGCCGGAGGTGACGATCGGTGACGACCAACCGCGGCCCGCGACGGGGACCGACCAGGCGACGTTCTCGGTCGTGCTCCAGTGCTCTGGCAGGCCCTCTTCGTCCGAGACGCCCGTGCCCCGGGGGCCGCGAAAGCGGGGCCAGTCGCCGGGAGCGGCGGCGGACAGAGGGCCCAGAGCGACGGCGACGAAGGCGAGGGTCGTTTTCATGGCTGGCGAGGATGGGGCCGGACGGCAGGGGAGGCGGGGCGCGGCGGCGGCCCCGATTCCGCGCAGCCTACCACGCCCCGCGAGGCGGCCGGATCGGGCGCGAAAGCGGGGGAATCCTCGCCGGATCGGCCCGCTCGCGGCCGATGGAGGAAGGGCATGGCCAGGGTACTGAACCTCCTCGCCCTGCTGGTCCTGGGCGGGCTGGTGGGCATCGTCGGCTGGTGGACGACCCACTATCGAGGTTCGGTGCTCGAGCAGCAGCGCGACCTCGCCGAGCGCGACCTGCGCATCGCCGGGTTGACCGAGGACATCGAGGAGCAGGCCGCCACCCTGCGTCTGGCGCGCGAGGAGGTGGACCGGGTCAGCGAGCGCAACCGCCGGCTGGCGCGGGAGAAGCGGGAGCTCGAGCTGCGCAACCGGCTCCTTCGCCTCGACCACCGCCTGGCGCTGATCGAGGTCCTCGACCAGCGCGAGGGGCCCGAAGGTGTCGTGTCGCGCGTGCGCTTCGAGGAATTCGGGGCCGACGGTGAGCCGGCGGGCTCGCCCCGCACCCTGGAGGTGAGCGGGCGCTTTCTCTACCTCGAGTCCCAGGTCGTGAAGTTCTCCGACGACTTCGTCGAGGCGGGCGACGCCCTGCGCGGACGCTCGATCTGTCTCTTCCGCCGCGCTTGGGGCGAGCGCCAGCGGCCGGTCGAGGGCGTCGAGCTCGACACCGTCGGTCTGCGCCCGGGCCTCGCGTTGGGCGACGAGATCGCTCCCGGACCGCACGCCGAGCTGTTGGAGCGCTTCTGGGACTACGCCAACGACCGCGCCCTCGCCGAGCGCGCGGGTCTGCGCGCCGCCCACGGCGAGGCGCCCTTCACCGAGCTGCGTCCCGGCGGTCGCTACCACGTGGAGCTGCGCGCGTCGGGCGGCCTCTCGATCCGGCCGGAGTGACTCCGCCCGCGCGGCGGACTCGAGCGCGGCGCGGGCGAGCGCCCGCGCGGCCCACCGGGCAGCCTCGCCGAAGATGCGGGATCAGTCCGCGCCCACCCGCCGCAGGCGCAGGTCGCGCAGGCCGGAGCGCGCGAGGAACGAGGCCACGCCCAAGGGCCGCGAGAGCAGCACCTCGGGGCGCAGACCGACGGTGTGGCCCACCAATCCGACGGTGTGCAGGAGTTCGCCGTCGAGCCAGGTGCTGATCTCCGCGCGCGTCACGCGCACGCGTGCGCTGACCTCGCGGCCTCGTTCGTAGGCGATGAAGGGCGTCGTTTCGTTCTCCGAGGCGTCGGCGCCGTCGATGCAAGAGAGGCCGGTCAAGGCACCGCCCCAGCCGCCGAGGATCAGCGTCGCGTGACTCTCGCCGACAGGGAAGGTCAGCCCGCAGAAGAAATCCGTCCCGGCCAGTCGGCGGGCGGTGACCTCCAGCTCGTAGTCCCAGCGCGGTAGCTCGCCGCCCGTCCAGGAGAGGCCGGTCAGGGGCGAGCCCATTTCCAGGACGATCAGGTCGTCCTCGACGATGACGTCGCCCTCGCCCCCGAAGGCGGTCGCCTTCCAATCGGTCAGGCGTTCGGCGTCGAGCAGCACTGTCCACGCGCTCGGGGCCTCGCGCTTTCCCGCGCCCGCGCCCGCGCCCGCGCACGCCGCCGCCCCGAGCCACAGGCCCAGGGTGCAGGCCGCCTGGATCACCCGTTCCCGCGCCGTCCCGCTGAGCACGGCGACCGTCACTACGCGTTGGCGAGGTGCTCCGCCAGGCGCAAGGCGAAGGCGTAGATCGTGACTTGCGGATTGACGCCGAGGCTCTCGGGGACCACCGAGCCGTCGCAGACGTAGATTCCCTCGCACAGGCGCAGGTTCGCGTCGACGACGCGCCCCATGCCGCACGTTCCCAGGGGGTGGAAGGCCATGGTCGCGACTTCTTCGGGCGCGAGGTCGTCGAGGGCCGCGCCGTCGAGCTCGCTCGCGTCGGTGAGCTCGTTCGCCTCGCGATTGAGTGGCAGCATCACCCGGCGCGCCCCGGCCGCGAACAACACGCGTGCCGCCAGCTCCATCCCCCGCCCGAGGCGACGGACGTCGCCGGGGTCGAGGTCGTAGCGAACCAGCGGGCGTTCGGATCCCAGCGGGTAGCGCACCCGGCCGCGGGCCTTGTCGCGGACCATGAAGCCGAAGGTCGCCAGCCGGTCGTGGCGGTCCATCCACCAGCGCAGGCGCCGGCCCTCGACGGGCATCGCCAGGGCGGCCAGCTCGTGGGGGATGAAGGCGCCCTCGTAGCGCACGGCGTCGTCGGTCGGATCGACGAGGCCGAGGCCTTGGGGCACGCCCTCCCCGCCGTGCACCGGCTCGTCGAAGAGGGCGAAGACCTTCGAGGCGGGGTGGACCGTGAGTCGGTTTCCCGCCTGACGATGCGCCGATCCGAGGCGGAAGCGGCGCACGAACCAGGGCGTCGCGAGGGAGCCGGCGCTCAGGATCAGCTTCCCAGAGCGCACCTCGCGCGTCGCGCCGGTCTCGAGCGCGCGGACGCGCAGGCGCACGTCGCCGCCGCCGGCGCCGGGTGGCCGCACCCAGACCACGGAGCTGCGCAACTCGACGCGCAGGTTCTCCGCGTCCCGCAGGGGCTCGAGGAAGGTCCCCGAGGAGGTTCCCTTGGCGTCCTGTGGGCAAACGAAGCAGCAGCGCCCGCTGCCCTCGCAGCCGTGCTCGCAGCGGTCTAGCAGGTGTGGCTCGGGCAGGCCCGTGCGCCGCGCTCCCTCGCGGAACAGGCGCGAGCAGGCGCTCATGGTCTCCCCGCCGGTCGTGCGCACGCCGAGCAACCGCCAGGCCTCGTCGAGCTGTGCTGAGAAGGCGCGCGCGTCGAAGGCGCCGTCGCTGTCGCGTTCCCAGGCCTCCAACAGCTCCGGCGGCGTCCGCAGGCAGGTTCCCGAGTTGATCGTCGTCGTCCCGCCCAGGCAGACGCCGGTCGGCAGGGGGACGAGGGTGTTTCCGACCGACGCCGCGCAGCCCGCCTGGGCGTAGTAGCGGCGGAAGGCGACGCGCGCGTCGGGCTGGGACAGGGCGCGGCCTCCGCGCTCGCAGACGAGCACCCGCGCTCCCGTGCGGGCGAGGCGGGCCGCCACGCAGGCGCCCCCCGCGCCGCTGCCGACCACGACGAAGTCGTAGTGCTCCGGGGCGGGGGCGGGGGCGGGGGCGCTCGGCGGCTCGTCGGCGCGTTCGGGGACCCGCGGCGCTTGTTCGGCCTCGCTCTCGGTGTCGTGGCCGTAGCAGGCTCCGAGGACGACCGACTTGAGGGCCAGGAACGCCCCGCGCGCCAGCATCCCGCGCGCGCGTTGCAGGCGTGCGAGCAGGGCTTCGCGCTGTTCGGCGTCGAGGTGCTCGAAGCGGCGCGGGCGCGCGCAGTACAGGGCGGGCGCCAGCCAGCGGAGTGCGAGGGCGGAGCCCACCGCCAGCAGCCGTGGCCCCGCCGGCAGGCCGCGCAGGGCCTCGGTGATCTGCTCGCGGAGGACGGCGGGGTCGATCTCGATCCCGACGTGGCGGGCGTAGGCGCTCGCGAAGGCGAAGACCGCGCGCTCGCCCGATGTCGTGCGCCCCGGCTGCGCGGGGGCGGAGATCATCGCCGCCCCACGCGCACGACGGTTTCGACGGCGGCGGTGTCTTGGGTCTCGAAGATCCCGAGCGAATTGCCCGCGGCGTCGCGCAGCTCGAGCCGCAGGTGGCCGGTCTTCGAGTTCTTGCAAACCAGCGGGCGTCCGGCCGGGTCGGTGTAGTCGACCTCGGCGACGAGGTCGGCGGCCGGGGCGCAGTGTCCCTCGGCGACGAGGCCGTCGAAGCGGATGCGGAAGTCCCAGCCGTCGCCGGCGGCCTTCGTGCGGTTGGAGCACAGCGAGCGCACCAGACCGGTCGAGGCGTAGTGGCGGCCTCCAAACCACAGGTGGCCGAGGGTGAACGTCACGCCCAAGGGTCCTCCCGACCGCGGCCGGCCCGAGAGGACCTCGAACACCACGCTCTCCTCGCCGCCGTTCCCGTCTGGGAGCACGGCGTGGGCCCAGCGCCAGCGCTCCGCCATGCGTGCGCCCCAGATGTGCCCGACGCTGCCGGTGGCGTCGCGGAACTCGCGCCGCGTACCGGCGATCTCGACGCTCCCGCGGAAGCACCCCTCGCTTTGGGCGCTGAAGTAGCGCGAGCCGGCGATCCCTGAGCGGTAGAGGCGCTCGGAAACGAAATCGAAGGGCGGCGCGGCGCCCGGTTCCCAGCCCAGGTCCCAGCGCGCGCCTTCGCCCTCGCCCTTCGCCCACCGTCGCCCCAGGCTGCCCGTGGGCAGGCGGAAGAGCGTGTCGCCCGCGTCGAGCACGGCCTCGTCGGCGGGGTGTTCCCAGCGCCCTTGTTCGACGGTACGGCGCTCGGCGTCGAAGTACACGAACCAGCAGGCGGCGACCGCGCCACCTGGTCCGCGGCTCATCGTGTAGCGCGCCCAGAACGCGTCGCGCGTCGCGGGGTCGTTGAGCTTCAGGAACCAGACCTCGTAGCCGTCGCCGTCGTGCTCGGTGGCGCGCGGGTGCCAGGGATCCTCGGCGCTACTCGACGCCGCGGCGCTCCCGCTCAGCCAGGCGATGTGGATGCAGATCACGCCGTCGACGAGCGCGGCGGTGAGGTAGAGGGTGTTCGCTTCGGTGGCGGCGAACACGGCGAAGAGACCCGTCGAGAGCGCCTTGGAGAGGATCAGCGCGTTCCAGGCGACGAGCTGGCCGGGGTCGCGTGCCAGTGTCAACGACAGGTAGGCGATCACCGCCATGAGCGAGCCGGTCAGGCCCAGCCAGAGCGACGCCTCTCCGCCGGCCATCTCTCCCGCGCCGGGCAGGATCGCGGCTGGAATGCGCAGGAGTCCGAGGACCAAGCCGGGGAAGAGGACGAACGAGGTGCCCGTGATCACGAACAGCACGCCGTAGACGCGCATCACCTTGCGCGCCGTGTCGCGATCGGGGCTCACTATCTCTCTCGCGCGGTGGTCGCGCGCTGCGGCGTTGAGGTCCCACGGCTCGTTCCGACGAAGGGCATGGCCCGATCATACGACTCGCGCGTACGGCCGCCGCCGCCGCTTCCAGATCTGGTACCGCGACCCCGCCGGTCCCTGCGGCAGCGGCTCGAACCTGACCAACGGCGTGGAGGTCGGGTTCACGCCGTGACGGGAGCCGGGGGGATGGGCGCAGGCCGCATCCCCCGGCGCCTGCTGCCGCTCAGTCGGGCCCCAACAGCCGGAAGGCGGCCCAGTCGGCGGCGGGGCGGCCTGCCTTACGCAGGGCGCGTCGGGCATCACGGGCGGCCAGGGCCGGGGGCGCGCCCGCGCACAGAGCCTCGTGGAAGAGCGGCGTGAAGGCCGCCGCGGCGGTGTCGGTCACCGGCCAGAGCGTGACGAGGAGGTTGCGCGCTCCCGCGTCGAGCAGGGCGCGGGCGAGGCCCAAGAGGCCTTCGGCGTCCACGAAGCGGCCCTCGGCGCTCGCGCAGGCCGAGAGCACCACCAGGGGGGACGGCACGCGCAGGTCGACCAGCTCGGCGGCGCAGAACACGTCCCCCCCGTCGAGCACCAGGCCCACCGGCGCGAGCCGACCGTCGACGCAAACGGTCGAGGTGACGAGGTGCGTGGCCACGTGTACCGGCGCGCCGCTCGAGAAGGCCTCGATGAGGGCCTGACGATGGAAGGCGCCGCCGGGGGAGAGCAGGGCGTCGGGGTGCAGGGCGGCGACGGCGGCGAGCTCCCCGGCGGCGGCGGGCAACAGCGGGCGGCCCGCGCCGTCGAGCGGGTCGCCCAGCAGGCGCCAGGGCTGCGCCGGTCCGGCGGGTGGCGTGGCGGGTGGACCCGCCGGCAGCCCGGGCAGAAAGAGCGGTGCGGCGAGGCGCTCGAGGTCGCGGCCGGAGATCGAGAGCGACTCCAACGGTAGGCGCTCGAGGGGACCGTGGACCAGGGCCAACAGGCGCCCGTCGGCGCCGCGAGAGGTGCGCAGGCGCCGCCGCAGCCCCGCGGGCAAGAGGGCGCGACCGAGCTCCTCGCCCAGGGCGGCGCGGCGTGGCGCGTCGTCGGTCACGATCGCCTCGCGCAGGCGCCGTACGCCGCGGGCGATCTCGCGCCGGGAGCGCGGGATGGCCAGGCTCTCCGCCGTGCCGTCGGGCGCGACCCAGACGCACAGGGCGTCGTCGGCACCGACCACCCAGGTCAGAAGGCCGTGCTCGTAGGCCGCCGCCCAGGCGGCGAGGTCGGCTGCGCTCACCGCGCGCCGACCGCGCGAGGCTCGGGACTGGTGCTCTTCGGCCAGGGCGGCCGCCTCCAGCGGCCTGCCAAGGCGCGCCAGGGCGCGGGCGGCGAGAACGACGGTGTGCAGGCCCAGGCGCTCGCCGAAGACCGAGGACGCCGTGCCTTCCAGGACGCGCTGCCGTGCCAGGCGCGCCTCGAAGCGGTCGGCCGCGGTCAGGGCCGCGAGCAGGCTCGTCAGGGCCTCGGCCGGCCGTTCGTCGAGGAGCAGGGCCTCGCCGCGCAAGGAGAGCGCGACCATGCGCTCGTGGGCGTCGACGCTCTCGTGCGCGTCGAGCTCGGCCAGGGCCCCCGCGGCGCTGCCCGCGGCCAGCTCGATCGCGGCGCGCGTCAGGCGCTCGGCGTCGTCGCCGCGCCCGACGGCCTGAAGGCGGGCGCGAGCGCCCTCCAGCTCCCCCAGGCGCAGGTCCGCCAGGACCACGCAGCGGCTCCAGTCCTCCCGCTCGCGCGGGTCGCCGGGGGCGGCGTCGAGCAGGAACTCCCGCGCCTGTTCGGGCGCGTCGTCGTGCAACAGACGCAGGGCGTGCTCGCGCGCCAGGGGCCAACAGTCCTCCACCGAGCGAAAGGTGGCCAACTCGGCCAGCAGCCGGTCCACCCCCGCCGTGTCACCCGCCTCGCGCGCCAGGCGCACGAGCCCCAGCAGCGCGTGCTGACGGAAGTCGTCGTTGCGCACCTCGACGGCGATGCGGCGGCAGACCTCGAAGGCCTCGCGCGCACCGGCGGCGTCGCCGTCGAGCAGGGCCAGCCGGCCGAGCAGCCAGCGCGGCTCGAGCTGGGGTGTGCGTTGCCCGGCGCGCGCGAAACCCGCCGCCGCCGCCCGGGAGTCCGCCGCCGCGCGGGCGAGCAAGGCGCCGCGTTCGGCGGGCGACAGTCCCGCCCGGGCCTCGAGCTCGCGGGCTTCGATGCGCGCGCAGAGGCTCAGAGCGCGGGCGGCCGGGACGAAGTCGGCTGCCGGTCCAGCGCGCTCGGCCAGCTCGCGCAGCTCGGTCAGGAGAACGGGCCGCAACTCGGTCCAGGTGTGTTCGTCGCTCGCGGTGCGGAGGCGTTCGCGCAGGGCGAGGAAGCACTCGTACTCCTCCCATCCGCGCCGCCGTTGGGCGGCGTCGAGGCGGGCGTAGTGGTCGGCGACCGCGCGGGCGTCGTCGCGGCCGTGGACGCCGGCCATGCGCTCGGCCGCCGCCCGCAGCTCGGCGAGCAGGTCGTCCTCGCCCCCGCGGAAGCGCTCGAGCAGGCTGCCGAAGCGGCGGTAGTCGCGCTCGTAGGCCTCGTCGTCAGCGGCGTGCGAGGGCGCGGCGGCGGTGGCGGCGGCCAGGCAGGCGAGGAAGATCCGCTTGCACGTGCCCACGAGCCGCTAGCGCTCGGGCGTGCGGCCGAGGTAGGCGTCGCGCTCGGCTCCCTGCGGCAGGCGGCGGGCAAAGGTGCGCGCGTCGGCGAGGAACCCCGCCTCGTGCAGCAGGCGAACGGCGCGCACCGAGCGTGCGGGCTCGCCCAGCCCGGCGAGGGCTTCCAGCTCGGCTTCCAGGAGGCGGTCGGGCACGACCTGGAAGTCACGCTCACCTAGCTCGCAGCGCATTCCGTCGACGACGGCCCAGGCTTGCCAGGTGTAGGCCCCCGGCGCGAGGGAGTGGATCCCCGCGAGGTGTGGCTGGGAGTCAGCGAGATGCGCGACGCGGCGCCCGGCGTCGAAGGCCGTGCCGCCGCTCTCGAAGACCTCGATGTCATAGCCCTCGGCGCCGGGCTGCGGCGCGCACTCGAAGAGCGGCTCGGCCCCCAGGGGCAGGCCGTGCCAAGCGTTGGGAGCGGAGACGTGCAGGACGCGCCGGCGTGGGAATGCGAGCTGGGTGTTCGTCGCACCGCGCAGGAGCGGGGCCTCGGGGAGGGCCGAGAGGTGACCGGCGTCGCTGAAGTGCGGCAGGAAGAAGGCCGCGGCCAGGAGCGAGGCGGCGGCGGCGAGGGGCAGCAGGCGCTCGGGGGTGCGGCGCCGGCGGCGGGCGCGGAGCAAGCTCGGATGCAAGGGCGTCGGCCGCGCGGGCGGCGCGGGCGGCGCGGGCGGCACGGTGGTCTCGGGTGGCGTCTCGGCTCGGGAGCGGTCGCCCTCGAGGCGCCGCCGGAGACCGCTCAGGAAGGCGCGGTCGACCTCGCGGCCGTGCTTGCAGCCCGCCTCGTCGAGCTCGCGCCGCCAGTCGCTCGGGGGGCCGGAGGGCGCGGCCGGCCGCGCGCCGTGGAGGGGCGGGGGAGGACGGGTGGCGGTCGTCGAGCGGAGGCTGCGGCAGTCGGCGCAGCGCAGGAGGTGGCGATCGACTTCAGCTCGCCGCTCGGCGACCAGGGGCGCATGGCCGATCCCGCGGCCGTGGTCGTACAGCTCGGCGGCGCTCGGACAGTCGCGCACGGCCGCCGAGCGGCCGCCGGGAGACTGCTCGTCCAGCCAGGCCTCGGCCAGCTGCAGCACGCGCAGGCGCGGGCCGTGGACCGGGTGGGTCGCGAGGGCCTCCAGGGAGCGGCGCTCGAGCTGGTCCCAGCGCGCGAGCGCGGCCGCGACCTCCCCTTCACCGGCCGTGGCGAGGTCGATCACGGCCTTTCCTGTGCGGTCGGTGCGCATCTTCTGAGGGTTTTCCGATGCTCCCATGGCTCCAGGGTCAGCTCTTCAGCGTTTCTTGCAGGAAGCCCGCCTCGCCGGCCAGTCGGTCGAGGGAGAGGTCGTTGAGGATCACGCGCCGCAGGGCGGTCGAGGCCCGCTTGAGGCGGTACTTGCACTGTTCGGACGACAGGCCGAGGTGCTCGGAGATGGCCGCCAGAGGCTCGCCCTGCATGTGGCGAAGCTCGAGCAAGCGGCGATCCTCGGTGTCGAGCAGCCCCATCGCGCGATGCACCAGCTCGCCTATCTCCGCCTCCCCGGCCAGCTCGGTGGGGTCGGGGCGCGGGTCGGGGCCGTCGGGGACGCTCTCCTCGTTGGGCGCCTGGGTCGAGATCGGACGCCCGGACTCGCGGCGCTTGAGGTCGACGCAGCGACACCAAGCGACGCGGTAGAGCCAAGTCCCCAACGACCCCTTCTCGGGGTCGAAGCGCCCGGTGTCGAGGCGCTCGAGGGCGTAGAGCACCAGTTCCTGATAGAGGTCGTCGCGGGCGGTCGGGTCGGCTTCGAAGTGGCCGATGCAATGAAACAAGAGCGAGCGATAGCGCTCGAGGAAGGCGCCCACCACCTCCTCGCGCCGCTCGCGCAGGCCGCGTACCAATAGCTGCTCGTCCAAGCCGCCCATCTTCACCCAAGGGCGGGGCCGATTCGCCCGCCTCTGAACCTGGACTACGGGTTTGCGAAGGCCATTTCAACAGCGGGAAAAGGGGCTAGACTGCCGGGGTCACCCGCCAGCGGGAGTGACCTCGACATGAGCGAGACCAGCCGCAGGGCGGATGCCGAGGGAGCGCGGTCCTTCCTGACCGTCCTAGCGGCGCTCCTGGCCCTACTGGGCGCGTTTTCGGGCCCCTGGGCCGTCGCGGTCCTCTCCGAGCGCGCCCCCCTGCCGCCCGAGGCGCAAGAGGCGGCCTGGCGTGCGGCCGGCGGGCTCTGGGTCCTGGCCCTGGGCGTGTTTTTTCTCGCCCGCCGCCTACCCTGCCGTCCGAGCGTTCGGCGCGTCGTGTCGGTCGCGGTCAGCGCCCTCGCACCCCTTCTCGCCCTCGAGCTGTGCCTCGCGCCCCACGTCGAGAGCCCCACGACGCTCTTCCTGCGCGACTCCGACCTCGGCTGGCGCCTGCGCCCGGGGGCCGAGGACTACTGGGGCGGCGTCCCCGCGCGCATCAACGCCCGCGGCCTGCGCGGCGTCGAGCGCCCGCCCGCCAAGCCGCCGGGGACGCGGCGCGTCCTGTTCCTGGGTGACTCGGTGACCTTCGGCTTCCTGATCGCCGAGGACGAGCTCATCTTCCCCGCCCTCGTGGAGGGCGCCCTGTCCACTCCCGCGCGTCCGGTCGAGTGCATCAACGGCGCCGTGGGCGGCTACTCGCCCTGGCAGGAGCGCCTGTTCCTCGAAGGCGCGGGAGCGACCTACGAGCCGGACCTCGTGCTCCTGTGCTTCGTCCTCAACGACGTGACCGAGAAGCTCTCCCTGCGCCGCTTCGGCGGCGGCGGAGAGGGGGCGCAGCTCGCCAAGAGCCGCGGCGGTCGCGCGCCGGTCTGGCTCCAGGAGAGCGCCCTGTTCCACTTCGCCCGACGCGGGTGGGCGCGGCTGAGGCTCGGCCCCGACGTAGCCGGGGGCGCCCGAGAGCGCGAGGAGCTGGGGATGTACCACCTGATGCTCGAGCCCAATCGCGACGACGTGCAGGCGGCCTGGCGCGACACTCAGGCCAGCGTGCAGGCCATCGTCGAGTGGTGCGCCGCGCGCGGCGTCGCGTTGGGCCTGGTGCTGTTTCCGATCTCGCCCCAGTTCGCGGATCCCGCGCGCCTGTCCGCCCCGCAGTGGATCATGAGCCGCTTCGCCGAGCGCCGCGGCGTGCCCTGCCTGGACCTCCTGCCGGCCCTCGCCGAGGAGGCGGCCGCGCGCTTTGTCGAGGCGGAGGCTCTGCAGCTCGACGCCGTGCACCTCTCCGAGCTCGGCCACGAGCTCTGTGCGCGGCGCATCGCCGCCTGGATCGAGGCGAGCGGGCTCCTCACGCCCTGAGGCCCGCTTCCCCCGGGCCGGGATCGGCGGGTCTTTGCGTACCTCCCGCGGAGCACTATAGTCCTCCTCGGTCCTTTCTCGACAGACCCCTCCAAGGCCTCCTCGGAGGGTCGTCGACCCCCCCTCTCAGACACTCTGGAGGCGTCCCGTGAAAGAAGCTGTCATCCTCAGCGCCTGTCGCACCCCGATCGCCCGCTTCCAGGGCTCCCTGGCCGGGTTTCGCGCGCCCGAGCTCGGTTCCCTGGCCGTGGCTGAGGCCCTGCGCCGCGCGGGCGTCGACCCCGAGGCCGTCGAGGAGGTCATCCTCGGCAACGTCCTCTCCGCCGGTTTGGGCCAGAACCCCGCGCGCCAGGCGGCGCGTGGCGCGGGCATTCCCGACGAGGTCGGCAGCCTGACGATCAACAAGGTCTGCGGCTCCGGCCTCAAGGCCGTGGCATTGGCCGCCCAGGCGATCCGCGCCGGCGACGCGGACCTGGTGGTCGCGGGCGGGATGGAGAGCATGACGAACGCGCCGTACCTGATGCCCGAGGCGCGCGATGGCATGCGCCTGGGCAACGGCCGGTTGCTCGACTCGATGGTCCACGACGGGCTGTGGGACGTCTACAACGACTTCCACATGGGCCTTACCGGCGAGCTGGTAGCGGAGAAGTACGAGATCGGCCGCGAGGCTCAGGACGCCTTCGCCGTGGAGAGCCACCGCAAGGCCGCCGAGGCCACCGCGGCCGGGCGGCTGGACGCGGAGAAGTTCGCCGTCGAGGTGCCCCAGCGCAAGGCGGATGGAATCTCGTTTCGGACCGACGAGACCCTGCGCGCGGGGATGACCGTCGAGAACATCGCCGGCATGCGGCCGGCCTTCAAGCCCGACGGCACGGTCACCGCCGCCAACGCCTCGGCGATCAACGACGGCGCGGCGGCGGTGGTCGTCGCCAGCGCCGAGCGCGCCGCCGAGCTGGGTCTCGATCCCTTGGCCCGCATCACCGCCTACGCCACCGGCGGCTGCGCGCCGGAGGGGGGGATGATGGCACCGGAGCGCTCGATCCCCAAGTGCGCCGAGAAGGCCGGTCTCGCGCCGGAGGCCTTCGACTTGCACGAGATCAACGAGGCCTTTTCCGTCGCGGCGATCGCGCTCACGCGGCGGCTCGAGCTCGACCCCGAGCGGATCAACGTCAACGGAGGCGCCGTGGCCCTCGGCCATCCCATCGGCGCCTCGGGGACGCGCATCCTCGTCACCCTGCTCCACGCCATGGAGCAGCGCGACGCGGCGACGGGCATGGCCTCCCTGTGCCTGGGCGGCGGGAACGCCGTCTCCCTGGCGGTCGAGAGGGCGGTCTGATGGGCTCGGCGCCCTTCGAGAGCGTCGCGGTCGTCGGCGCGGGGACGATGGGCAACGGTATCGCACAGGTCTTCGCTCAGCACGGTGTCGATGTGCTGCTCCTGGATCTCGACGCCCTGGCCCTCGAGCGCGGCACGGCGGCGGTCGAGAGGAGCCTGGCGCGCATGGTCAAGAAGGAGCGCATGACCGCCTCGGAGGCCGACGCCGCCCGCGCGCGCATCTCGACCGCCGGCGAGCTCGCCGCCCTCGGCGACCAGGATCTGGTGATCGAGGCCGTCGTCGAGCGCGCGGAGATCAAGCGAGCCGTCTTCGAGGAGCTCGATGCGCGCGCCAAGGCGGGTGCGATCCTCGCCACGAACACCTCGTCGATCTCGATCACCGAGATCGGCGCCGCGACCGCGCGCGCCGAGCGCGTGATCGGGATGCACTTCATGAACCCGGTTCCGATCATGGAGCTGGTCGAGATCATCCGCGGCCAGGAGACGTCTGACGAGACGACCGCGCTCGTGACGGCCTGTTCCGAGGCGATCGGCAAGACGCCGGTGGAGGCGAACGACTACCCCGGCTTCGTCTCCAACCGCGTGCTGATGCCGATGATCAACGAGGCGATCTTCTGCCTCTTCGAGGGCGTCGCCGAGCGCGAGGGCATCGACACGGGGATGAAGCTCGGCATGGCCCACCCGATGGGCCCGCTGGCCCTGGCGGATCTGATCGGCCTCGATGTGTGCCTCGATATCCTCGAGGTCCTCCACCGCGGGCTGGGAGACGACAAGTACCGGCCCTGTCCCCTCCTGCGGCGCATGGTCGCCGCGGGCCGCTTGGGCCGCAAGGCGGGCAAGGGCTTCTACGACTACGATTGACCGAGACGAGCTGACATGGATTTCGAGCTGTCCGAAGAGCTGACGATGGTGCGCGACATGGCGCGCGAGTTTGCCGTTGCCGAGCTCGCCCCGCGCGCGGCGAAGCACGACCGCCAGGGCTACATCGACCCCGAGGTCTTCACCCAGCTCGGCGAGCTGGGCCTGTGGGGCCTGACGGTCCCCGAGGAGCACGGCGGCGCCGGGTTGGGCAACCTCGCCCTGGCGGTGGTGCTCGAGGAGCTCAACCACGCCTGCGCCTCCACGGGCGTGACCGTTTCCGTGCACAACAGCCTGCTGGGCGCTCCCCTGCGCCGCTTCGGCAGCGAGGAGCAGAAACGCACCTGGCTGCCGCGCCTGGCGACCGGGGAGACGATCGGCTGCTACTGTCTGACCGAGCCGAACGCGGGCTCCGATGCGGCATCGCTGGCCACCACCGCCCGGCTCGAGGGCGAGGAGGGGGTGCTGGACGGGACCAAGATCTGGGTCACCAACGGCGGGATCGCGGGCCTGGCCATCGTCTACGCGCGCACCGACTCCGAGGCGTCGCGCGCCAAGGGCATCTCGGCCTTCCTGGTTCCGATGGACACGCCGGGCGTCGAGATCGGCAAGTCCGAGCGCAAGACCGGTATCCGCGGCTCCTCGACCACCGAGGTCGTCCTGGAGGGCGCGCGCATCCCCGCCGACCACCTGCTCGGCGAGCGTGACCGCGGCTTCATGATCGCCATGGACACCCTCGACGGCGGGCGCATCGGCATCGCCTCCCAGGCCGTCGGCATCGGCCGCGCCTGCCTGGACGCCTCGGTCACCTACGCGCGCGACCGCGAGCAGTTCGGCCGCCCGATCGGGGACTTCCAGGCGGTGCAGTGGAAGATCGCCGACATGGCGACGCGCCTGGACGCCGCTCGCCTCCTGACCCACCGGGCGGCGGTCGTGCGCGACTCCGGCGGGCGCTGCTCGCTCGAGGCGGCCCAGGCCAAGCTCGCCGCCTCGACGACGGCCAATTTCTGCGCGGACGAGTGTCTGCAAATCCATGGCGGAGCGGGCTACACCGACGACTTCGAGGTCGAGCGCCTCTTCCGCGACGCGCGCATCACCGAGATCTACGAGGGCGCGACCGACATCCAGCGCATCGTCATCTCCCGTAGCCTCCTCACCGCTTGAGCTCCGCCGCCGACATCGTCGAGCGTTTGAAGGCGGGTGAGCGCGCGGCTGTCGCGCGGCTCATCTCGTGGGCGGAGAACGGCGACCCGCGCTTCGGCGGGGCTCTCGGCGCGCTCTTCGAGCGCGTCGGCCGCGGCCGACGCACCGGGATCACCGGTCCCCCCGGCGCGGGCAAGAGCACGCTCACCAACGAGTTCACCGGCCTCTCGCGCGCGGCGGGGCGCACGGTCGGCATCCTGGCGGTCGATCCCTCCAGCCCGTTCAGCGGCGGCGCCCTGCTGGGGGATCGCATCCGCATGGAGGAGCGCACTTCCGATTCCGGCGTGTTCATCCGCTCGATGGCCTCGCGCGGGAGCCACGGCGGCCTGGCGCGCGCGGCGATCGATGCCTGCGACGTGATGGACGCCTTCGGCTTCGAGGAGCTTCTGGTCGAGACCGTCGGCGTCGGCCAGGCGGAGTTCGACGTAATGGAGGCCGTCGACACGGTCGTGGTCGTGCTGTGTCCCGGCGCCGGCGACGGGATCCAGGCCATGAAGGCCGGCCTGCTCGAGGTCGCCGACGTGCTGGTCGTGAACAAGGCGGACGTGGCGGGAGCCGAGCGGCTGTTGACCGACCTCGAGGACGCCGTCTCCCTCCGGCGGCGTGCCGAGGGGGCCTGGGAGCCGCCGGTGGTCGCCTGCGCCGCGGGCCGGGGCGAGGGCGTCACCGGCGTGTGGGAGGCCGTCGAGCGCCACCGCGCCTGGCTGGCCGTAGACGGTCACTTGGAGGCCCGCCGCGCGCGCTTGCGCCTGGCTCAGGTGCGCGGGGCCGTCGCCGAGGGCCTCGACGGCAGGCTCTGGCGCAGCGGCGGCCTAGATGAGCGCGCAAGGGCTCTCTTGGCGGCCGGCGAGACACCCTACGATGTAGCCGCCGAGCTCCTCTCGGCGGTGTCGGCCGGTTCGGTCGAGCCGGAGGAGGTCAGCGGATCATGAGCGCCAACACCGACGCCGTCACGCCCGTCGACACCCGAGCCCTGTGGGGCGAGGCGATGGCCGCCGCGCGCTTGCGCGAGGCGAGCTTCACGACTCTCTCGGGCGACGAGCTGCAGGCGGTCTACGGCCCCGCCGACGTCGAGCTCGACAGCGAGCGCGACCTCGGCTGGCCCGGGCAGTTCCCCTTCACCCGCGGCGTCCACGCCAGCATGTACCGCGGGCGGCTGTGGACCATGCGCCAGTTCGCCGGTTTCGGCACCGCGCGCCAGACCAACGAGCGCTTCAAGTTCCTCCTGGACCACGGGCAGACGGGCCTTTCGGTGGCCTTCGACTTCCCGACCCTGATGGGCTACGACTCCGACGACGCCATCGCCGCGGGCGAGGTCGGCCAGGTCGGCGTGGCGATCGCCAGCCTGGCGGACATGGAGACGCTCATGGACGGCATCCCCATGGGCGAGGTCTCGACCTCGATGACCATCAACGGTCCGGCGTCGATCCTGCTGGCCTTCTACATCGCGGCGGCCCAGAAGCAGGGCGTCGATCCCTCGGCGATCCGCGGGACCCTCCAGAACGACATCCTCAAGGAGTACCAGGCCCAGCACGCTTGGTTGGTGGCGCCCGAGCCGGCCCTGCGGATGATCACGGACATGATGGCGTGGTGTTCGGCGCACGCGCCGCAGTGGAACACGATCTCGATCAGCGGCTACCACATCCGCGAGGCGGGCTCGACCGCCGCCCAGGAGCTGGCCTTCACCCTGGCGAACGGGATGGAGTACGTGCGCCGCGGCGTGGCGGCCGGCCTGGACGTGGACGCCTTCGCCCCGCGCCTGTCGTTTTTCTTCGACAGCCATCTCGACTTCTTCGAGGAGATCGCCAAGTTCCGCGCCGCCCGGCGCATCTGGGCGCGCAAGATGCGCTACGAGTTCGGTGCTTCGGATCCGCGCTCGTGGATGTGCCGCTTCCACACCCAGACCGCTGGCGTCTCGCTGACCGCGCAGCAGCCCGAGAACAACATCGTGCGCACGGCTTTCGAGGCTCTGGCGGCGGTGCTCGGCGGCACGCAGTCGCTGCACACCAACTCCATGGACGAGACTCTCGCCCTGCCCACGGAGAAGTCGGTCAAGATCGCGCTCAGGACCCAGCAGATCATCGCCGAGGAGACCGAGGTGCCGCACGTGGCCGATCCGCTGGCGGGTTCCTACTTCGTCGAGGCCCAGACGGCGCGGCTGGAGGCCGAGGCGGAGGCCACCTTCGCCGAGATCGAGAGCCGCGGAGGCGTCGTGCCGTGCATCGAGGCGGGCTACTTCCAGCGCGAGATCCACCGCTCGGCCTACGCCTATCAGCGGGCCGTGGAGGCGGGGGAGAAGCGCGTCGTCGGCATCAACTGCTACACCGAGGAGGAGCCCGACGGCCCGCCGATCGAGGTCCACCGCATCGACCCGCGCGTCGGCGAGGAGCAGACCGATGGCCTGGCGGCCCTGCGCGCGCGTCGCGACGATGCAGCCGTAGGGCGTGCGCTCGACGCCGTGCGCGAGGCCTGCCGCGGCACGGACAACCTGCTCGAGCGCTTCGTGCAGGCGGCCCACGCGTACTGCCCCCTGGGCGAGATCTCCGCGGTCCTGCGCGAGGAGTTCGGACACTTCAAGGAACCTCAGATCCTCTGAACAGCCACTGAGACGATGACGGAGCGAAAGATCAGGGTGCTCGTGGGCAAACCCGGCCTCGACGGCCACGACCGCGGTGCCAAGACCGTCGCCACCGTGCTGCGCGACCACGGGATGGAGGTGATCTACACGGGCTTGCACCAGACGCCCGAGATGATCGCCGAGGTTGCCGCGCAGGAGGACGTGGACGTCGTCGGCCTCTCGATCCTCTCGGGAGCCCACATGGCGCTGTTTCCCCGCGTGAAGAGCGAGCTGGCCGCGCGCGGCATGGGCGAGGTCCTGCTCGTCGGAGGCGGGATCATCCCGCCCGAGGACGCCGAGGCCCTCGAGGCGCAGGGCTACGCGCGGCTGTTCGGCCCCGGTTCGCCCACCGAGGAGATCGCCGAGTGGATCGAGGCCCGCATGAGCGAGCGGCTCGCCGGGGAAGGTGGCCGGGCGTGAGCGCCCCCGACGAGCGCGAGATCCTCAACGTCGAGGAGGCCGCGGCGCTGGTGGGCGTCAGCGTCAAGACCTTCTATCGCGTGCTGCACACCGAGAACATCCCCGCTCGCAAGATCGGGCGCGAGTGGAAGTTCTCCCGCCGCGCCCTCATCGACTGGATCGGACGCGGCCGGAGCGCGGACTTCTACCACGACGCCGCCGACGACGGATCGACGCGACAGAACGTCCGCCGCACCCGCGGCTGGAAGATCGAGCTGGATTGAAACCGACTGCCCCCCCCATGACCGCCAACGACGCCGCCGAAACCGGAACGACCTTCGCGCTACCTCCGATCACCCACGCTTTTGACCTCACCGAGGACGAGCGCATGATCCGTGACATGGTGCGCGAGTTCGCCCGGTCCGAGATCGAACCGCTCGCCCACGAGATCGACGAGGAGCACCGCTTTCCGCTGGAGACCTGGGAGCGCATCGTCGAGCTCGGGCTGCCGGGGATCCCCTTTCCCGAGCGCTACGGTGGTGCCGGCGGCGGGACTTTGGCCTACGCGATCGCCGTCGAGGAGATCAGCCGCGTCTGCGGCTCGACCGGCCTGACCTTCGCCGCCCACGTGAGTCTGGGGACCTACCCGATCTTCAAGTGGGGGAGCGACTCCCTGCGAGACGAGCACGTGCCCAGGCTCGTGGCCGGCGAGTACATGGGCGCCTACGGGCTGACCGAGCCCAACGCGGGCTCCGACTCCGGGGCGACCCAGACGACCGCGGTGGTCGAGGGCGACGAGTGGGTGTTGAACGGGCGCAAGTGCTTCATCACCAACGCCAACCACGCGGGCACCTTCATCGTCACGGCCGTCACCGACAAGAGCCTCGGCCCCAAGGGCATCAGCGCCTTCGTCGTGACGCGCGAGACGCCCGGCTTCAGCCTCGAGCCGGGCGAGAAGAAGCTCGGCATGCGCGGCTCCGACTGGGCCAGTCTGGTCTTCGAGGACGCCCGCATTCCGGCCGAGAACATGCTCGGGCCCAAGGGTGAGGGCTTCCGCACCTTCATGAAGACCCTGGAGGGAGGACGCATTTCGATCGGTGCGCTCGGCCTGGGCATCGCCCAGGGGGCCTTCGATTGCGCGCGCCGCTACGCGGCCGAGCGCGAGGCCTTCGGCAAGAAGCTCGCCGACCAGCAGGCCGTGGCCTTCAAGCTGGCGAACATGGCTCTGGAGATCGAGGCCGCGCGTCACCTCGTCTACCACTCCGCGCGGCTCAAGGACGCGGGCGAGGAGTTCGGGACAGCGGCGGCGATGGGCAAGCTCTTCTCCTCCGAGGTCGCCATGCGCGTCACCTACGACGCGATCCAGATCCACGGCGGCTTCGGCTACAGCCGCGAGTATCCCGTCGAACGCATGTGGCGCGATGCGAAGCTGTGCACGATCGGGGAGGGCACCAGCGAGATCCAGCGTTTGATCATCGCCCGCAGCGTCCTGCGCGGAGTCGAGAACGCATGAGCTTCTCTCCGGCGAGCCTGGTGCCGCCGGTGTGGGAGCGGCGCTCGGTCGAGATCGGCGGGTGGCGCATCAGCGCGCTCTGCGACGGCTTCTTCCGCCTCGACGGAGGATCCATGTGGGGCGTCGTGCCGGCGAACCTCTGGCGCACGATGACTCCGCCGGCCGAGGACAACACGATCCTGTTGGCCCTGCGTCCCTTCCTGGCGGAGCGCGGCGACGAGAAGGTAGTCATCGAGGTCGGGATCGGCGATCGCTGGGAGCCGAAGTGGCGCGACATCTACCACATCCTCCCGACGACGACTTTGGAGGACACGCTGCGCTCCTGCGGCGTGGAGCCCGAGGAGGTCACGCACGTCGTCGCCTCCCACTGCCACTGGGACCACATCGGCGCCCAGGTCGTCGAGCGCGCCGGGAGGCTCGTTCCGCGCTTCCCCAACGCGGTCCATCACGCGCCGCGAGTCGAGGTCGAGATGGCGCGCCAGCCCGACCACGCGCGCAGGGGTTCCTATCGCTCCGAAGACGTCACCGTCATCGAGGAACACGGCCTCCTCCGGCCCTACGAGGGGAGCGTCGAGTTGCTCGACGGCCTGTGCGCCCACGTCCTGGGGGGCCACTCCGACGGCGTCGCGCTCCTCACGCTCGGCGAGCGGGCCGATGGCGACACGGCCGTCTTCTGGGCGGACGTCGTGCCGACCACGCACCACGCCCAGCCGCCCTACATCATGGCCTTCGACATCGACGTCGTGCGCTCCTTCGAGGTGCGCTCGCGCTGGCTCGGGCGCGCGGCGGACGAGGGCTGGCTGGGGGTGTTCTACCACGACGTGGACCACGCCTTCGGCCGCATCCGCCGGGACGGGCGGCGCTACGCGGTGGAAACGGTCGCCGGGGAGCTCGGCGTCCCGGCAGGCTGAGGGATGCGCGTCGTCTCGCTCTGTCCCAGCTTGACCGAGCTGGTCTTCGATCTGGGGCGCGGGCGCGACGTCGTGGGTGTCACGCGCTACTGCGTCCACCCCTGCGACCAGCTCGTCGGCCTGGCGACGGTGGGCGGGACCAAGGACCCCGACATCGAGCAAATCGTCGCCCTGGAGCCCGACCTCGTGTTGCTCAACGAGGAGGAGAACCGCCGCGAGGACCACGAGGCCCTGGCGGCGGCCGGCGTGGAGTGCCACACGAGCCTCCCGCGCACGACCGAGGACACGGCGGCGATGGTGCGCTCGATCGGTGTGGCTTTGGACGCAGCCGTCCCGGCCGAGGAGATCGCCAGTGACATCGAGAGCCGCGCGGAGCGCGTGCGGGAGGCGGCGCTCGCCGAGCGCGAGGTCCGCTGGGCCTACATGATCTGGCGCGAGCCGTGGATGACGGTCAACCGCGATACTTTTTCCCACGCTCTCCTGGAGTTGGCGGGCGGGCGCAACGTCTTCGCCGAGCGCGAGCCGCGCTATCCGACCGTCGAGCCCGCCGACTTGGCGGCGGCCGACCCCGAGCTGGTGTTGCTGTGCTCGGAGCCCTTCCCCTTCGAGCGCGAGCACATCGCCGAGCTCTCCGGGCTCACGGGGCTCTGCGCCGAGCGATTCGCTCTGGCGGACGGCGAGTACCTCTCCTGGCACGGCTCGCGCACCCCGGCGGGGATCGACCACGCCGAGGAGCTGATCCGCTCGGCGCGGGAGCGCTGAGTGCACCGAGCGGGGCGGCGTCTGTTGGTGCCATCGCCTATGCTGCGGCGATGATCCGCTCCCGCCTCGCGGCGGCCGCCGCCTCCGCGCTCCTCGGCGCCTGCGCCGCCGCTGCGCCCGCGCCCGCCGGGCCGCCGAGCGGGGCCTACGTCCTCGTGCTCGGCACCGCTCAGGACGCAGGTCTGCCGCAGATCGCCTGCCGCAAGCCCTGCTGCGAGGGCGCGCGCGCCGATGCGACCCGGCGCCGCCTGGTCGCGTCGGTCCTGATCGTCGACCCGCGCTCGGGGTCGCGTTGGCTGATCGACGCCACTCCGGACCTCGCCGAGCAGGTCGAGCGTGCCCGCGGCCACGGTGGCGAGCGCACCGGAGAGGGCGGGCGTCCGGCGCTCTTCGAAGGCATCTTCCTCACCCACGCCCACCTCGGTCACGTCACCGGCCTCCTGCAGCTCGGTCCGGAGGCCTACGCGTCCGAGCCCGTTCCCGTTCACGGTTCCGCGCGTATGATCGCCTACCTCGAGTCGAACCCTCCGTGGTCCTTGCTCGTCGAGCGCGGGCACATCCGGACCCTGACCCTGGCGGTGGGAGAGGAGCTCGAGCTCGCCGAGGACCTCTCGATTACAGCCTTCACCGTCCCGCACCGAGACGAGTTCACCGACACCTACGCCTATCTCGTGCGAGGCCCGCGCCGCGCGCTCCTGTGCCTGCCGGACATCGACAAGTGGGGGCGTTGGGAGCGCTCGATCACCGAGCTGGTGGCCGAAGTCGACGTGGCGCTGGTCGACGGTACTTTTTACGCCGACGGCGAGGTCGCCGGCCGCAGCATGGCCGAGATCCCCCATCCGTTCATCGTGGAGACGATGGCGCTCTTCGCGGGCCGCCCCGCCGCCGAGCGCGCCCGCGTGCGCTTCTTCCACCTCAACCACTCCAATCCGGCGGCGGACCCCGCGGGGGAGGCGGCGGCTGCGATCGAAGCGGCTGGCATGGCGGTGGCCGCCGAGGGCGAGATCATCGAGCTCTGAGGTTGCCGCCGGGAATCACGCGCCCGGCGGCCGCGCGAGCTCGGCAGGCATGCGGAAGACGGTCGTCTCCGCCTCGCCCTCGCTCTCGAGGACGCTCTCGACGCCGAGTTCCTTCAGGCGTTCGACGATCGCGCGCACGAGCACCTCGGGAGCGGACGCTCCGGCGGTCACGCCGACCGCGGACTTCCCCTCCAGCCACTCGGGACGGATCTCGCTCGCCTCGTCGATCAGGTGCGCCTCGACGCCGGCGCGCTCGCCGAGCTCCCGCAGGCGGTTGGAGTTCGAGCTGTTCTGCGAGCCGACCACGATCAACAGTTCGATCTCGCCGGCCAGGCGCCGCACGGCGTTCTGCCTGTTCTGGGTGGCGTAGCAGATGTCCTTGAGGTCGGGGCCCTGGATCGCCGGAAAGCGGGCCTCGATGGCGTCGATGATCTCGCGCGTGTCGTCGATGGAGAGCGTCGTCTGGGTCACGTAGGCGAGGTGCTCGGGATCGTCGATAGCCAGCTCCGCTACGTCTTCTACGGTCGAGACGACCTTCACCGGCCCGGGGTAGCGGCCCATCGTGCCGACGACCTCGACGTGGCCGGGGTGGCCGATCAGGATCAGCTCGCGGGCCTCGCGGCCGTAGCGCTCGGCCTGTTGGTGCACCTTGGTCACCAGCGGGCAGGTGGCGTCGATGATCCGGAGGCCGTGCTCGGCGCCCTCGCGTTCGACGCCCCCCGCCACTCCGTGGGCGCTGAAGATCGTGACCGCCCCCGAGGGGATCTCCCCGAGGGTGTCGACGAAGTGCACGCCGCGCGAGCGCAGGTCCTCGAGTACGTGGCGGTTGTGGACGATCTCGTGCAGGACGTAGACGGGCGCTCCGTGGACCTCGAGGGCGCGCTCGACGATCTCGATCGCCCGGTCGACTCCCGCACAGAAGCCGCGCGGGTTGGCGAGGCGCGCCTCCATCTCAGTCGTGCGGTTCCTTGACCGCGTTGCGATTCCAATCGGGGATGCTCACGACCACGTCCGAGCTCCCGTCGGGCACCGCCTGGCAGGCGAGGCGCGAGGTGGGCGAGACGCCCGGTGCGTTGTCGAGCATGTCCTCCTCGTCCTCGCTCGCAGGGTTGAAGCTCTCGCCGCCCGATTCGACGATCACGTGGCAGGTCGAGCAGGCGCAGACTCCGCCGCAGGCGTGGTCGATCTCGACGTCGTGGGCGAGGCCGATCTCGAGCACGGAACCGGGCTGCCCCTCGCGGGAGTAGGGGAGTCGGGCGGGATCGACCTCGACCGCCTCCCTCGAGGGCTGGAACGTGATCCGATAGGGGCGCGTGGGGAGCGAGGCCTCTTGGTTCGCCATGTAGGGGTTGGTTCCGCCCATGTCTCGGCCCGTGCGCCGCCTTGATCAGATCCCCGCGCCGAAGTCCGAGGGGGACGGGGACGGGGAGGGGGACGGGGAGGGGGACGGGGACGGGGACGGGGACGGGGACGGGGATTCCCGCGGCCGCTCCTTCCGACCGTCCGCAGCACGTTCCACGGCGGGTTTCGTCTCTCGGCTCCGCCCGCGTTCGCCTCTCGCGCCGCCCTCGCCGGCGCGTTCTTCGCGTTCACGTCCTCCGCGCCCGCGCCGTCCGCGTTCCCCGCGGCCGTCTTCGCGTTCACGTCCGCCGCGCTCGCTGTCGCGCCCGCGCTCCCCGCGTTCACGTCCACCGGGCTCGCTGCCGCGCCCGCGCTCTCCGCGCTCGCCGCTGCTTCTCGCTCCGCTACCTGCCCGCCGCGGGCGGTCGCGCCCGGGGCGCTCGTCGTCGCGCCGCCGCCGACCGGAGCGCTCGGGCGGGTCGACCTCGCGGATGTCCCAGGTGGCGGCGGAGACGATCCCGCGCCAGCGGCGCTGATCGAGGGGGGACACCAGGGTCGTCGCCCGACCCTCGCGCCCGGCCCGACCGGTCCGGCCGATGCGGTGGGTGTACTCGGTGACACCGCGCGGAACGCCGTAGTTGATGACGTGCGTGACGTGGACGACATCCAGTCCACGCGAGGCGACGTCGGTTGCGATCAGAGCCTTGACCTCCTTCTCGCGGAACGCGTTCATGACCCGGAAGCGTGCCTGTTGGTCGTAGCCGCCGTGCAGGGCCTTGATCGGGAATGAGATCCGTTCGAGCCTGCGCATGAGCTGCTCCACATCGGTGCGGCGGGCGCAGAACACGAGCAAGATGTCATCCTCGCCGCTCTGCTCGATCAGGCGAATGAGCGACATCACGCGCTCGTTCTCCGATACGAACATCACCTCTTGCTCGATGTTGGCCACCGTGGCGACGCCCTTGGCCGTGGCGATCTCGGCGGGCTCGGTCGTGTACTCGCGGGCGAGGCGCAGGAGCTCGGTGGGGAAGGTGGCCGAGAACAAGAGCGTCTGCCGTTCGTCGGGCATGTAGCTCAGGATCTTGCGCACGTCGTCGATGAAACCGATCTCGAGCATCTCGTCGGCCTCGTCGAGGACCGCGAATTCGGTCCAGGGGAAGCTCAGGAAGCGCTGTTGGTAGAGGTCGAGAACGCGTCCAGGAGTGCCGACCACGACCTGCGCGCCGGACTGCAGGGCTTCCACCTGTGGCGCGGCCGGCTCGCCGCCGACGATCAGAGCAACGCTCACGTTGCGCGGCTTACCCAGCTCACGCAGGACCGTGGCGACCTGCTCGGCCAGCTCCCGCGTCGGGCACAGGACCAGGCCCAGGACCGAGACGCGTTGGTGGTCGATCTTGGAGATCATCGGCGCGCCGAAAGCCAGGGTCTTGCCGGTGCCCGTTTCCGCCTTGGCGATCACGTCGCGGCCCGCGAGCACGGGCGTGATGGCCAGGGCCTGGATCGGCGTCGGCTCGCAGATACCCATCGCGGAGATCACCGCCTGCACCTGGGGTGCGAGGTCGAACTGCTCGAACGTGCCTAGATCCTCGGGGGGTTCGGTGGGGTGCAGGGGCTCCACGGGCGGTCCCGCTGACCGCCGCGGGCCGCCGCCGCCTCCCCCGCGCCGTCCGCCACCTCCCGGGCGCCCTCCGCCGCCGGAGCGTCCGCCACCGCCTGATCGTCGTTCGTGTCGGCTCACAGTTGTTTTCCGTTCTTCAAGCCGGGAAGTGTAGCCGGTAGCGATCCCTGAACCGAGACTGGCCCGGAAACCCCGCGAAGGCGCACCAGCCGTCGCGAGCTACGCGCTTCACCAGGTTCTCGGTCTCCGGCGGCGCTTCCGGGGACCGGCCCCTCTCGGTAATCCGTTCAGGGGCGCCTGTGTCGCGGGGACGGGCGAGACCCCGTCATCTTCGTCGCTCCAAAGGAGGGCGAAGTCGAGAGGGCGTAGGCGGCCGGGTAGGGCCGTCGAGCACGGATCGACGAGTCCGACGCCGCAGCGGCGGAGGGGGCGATGTCGGAGTGGGGCGTATTCCATCGGGTTGCTAGACTGCGCGTTCATGGCCACACGCGTCGTCACCTGGAACGTCAACTCGGTCCGCGCCCGTCTCCCGCGCCTTGTGCCGTGGCTCGAGGAGCACCGACCGGAGGTCTGCTGCCTCCAGGAAACCAAGTGCGTGGACGAGGCCTTCCCGTGCGAGCCCTTCGAGGACCTCGGCTACCAGCTCGCCGTCCACGGGCAGAAGACCTACAACGGCGTGGCGATCCTCTCCCGCGTGGGGATGGAGAACGTCGTGCGCGGTCTCCCGGGCGAGGAACCCGACGCCGAACGCCGCGTCCTGCGCGCCACGGTCGGCGACCTGATGATCGTCAACCTCTACGTCGTCAACGGCAAGGAGGTCGGGGATCCCAAGTACGACTACAAGCTGCGTTGGCTCGAGCAGGTGCGAGAGATGCTCGCGGCGGACCTGCCGATGACCGAGAAGGTCGTCGTCTGCGGCGACTTCAACATCACCTTCGACGACCGGGACATCTACGATCCCGAGCGCTGGCGCGGGAAGATCCTGTGCTCGGACCCCGAGCGCGAGGCCCTCGGCTCCCTGCTCGAGCTCGGCCTGCACGACGCGTTCCGCCGCTTCACCGAGGAGGGCGGCCACTACACCTGGTGGGACTTCCGCACGCGCGGCTTCGAGCGCGGCAATCGCGGCTTGCGCATCGACCACTTCCTGGTCTCCGAGCCGGCGCTCGAGGTGTGCACCCGAGTCGAGATCGACCTCGATGCACGGGGCGGCGCGAAGCCCAGCGACCACGCGCC
Source organism: Planctomycetota bacterium (assembly GCA_002686265.1). GTDB lineage: Bacteria > Planctomycetota > UBA1135 > UBA1135. The sequence goes on along the minus strand of NZBA01000135.1, from coordinate 77,123 downwards.
GGTCATCGCCTGTTTCTGAGCGCCGCGCCTCAGCCCGGCGAGTGGCGGGCTAGGGCCAGCTCCGCGCGCTCGGCCACGACGTACTCGGCGAAGACCTGTTGCATTTCATCCACGGGCAGGTCGAGGTGCTGGAGCAGGAGGTCCGCGAGCTGCCCGGCGGGTAGGTCGGGCGGCAGGTTGAGGAAAACCTCGCTCTTGGCGAAGATCGCCTGCCTCAGGCGCTCGCTGAGCGCCTCCGCCTCCTCCTCGGGGGGCGGCACCTCGCGCAGGGGTTCGAAGCGCACCTGGCGGTAAGCGTGCTCGCTCTCCACCTCTTCGATCCGCACGCGCGCCAGTCCGGCGAGGGTGACCAGGTAGCGCCCGTCGGGCAGCGAGGTGTGCCTGACGATTTCGCCGAGACCCGCCACGCCGTAGACGGGCGGCGTCCCCTCCGCGTCCTGCTCGTGGCCGTCCACGATCGAGCTGATGACCAGCCAGCCTTGGCGGTCGAGCAGATCGTCGACCATCTGGCGGTAGCGCGGCTCGAAGATGTGCAGCGGCATGATCACGCCGGGGTACAGGAACACCTTGGAGAGCGGGAAGAGCGGCACGACACGCTCGCCGCCGCCCCCTTCGGCCTCCGGCGGCCAGCTCTCGGGGGAATCCGTCACCGGGCCATGACGCCGAGGATCGGCGAGAGGGCCAGGGCCTCGCGGGTGCGTCCTTGGATCCGCAAGCCATTGGCGAGGTTGCGGATCTGACGCGCGAAGAGGTCCCTGTCCGAGGCGGGGCGGAACCAGGTGGGATCGAAGCCCTTCCCACGCCGGACCAGGTGCTGCTTCAGCGCCTGCTGGCTGCGCGTCTGGCAGGCATGGAACGGATCGACGATCAGGTTGCGGGAGCGCCCGTGGAGGCGCAGCAGCACATGGCCGGGCATCGGCAGCGCGTCCACCCGCAAGCCGGCGCGGCGGCCGACGAACAGGTAGAGTGCCGTGAGCGTGAGCGGCAGGCCGCGTTTGCGCTCGATCGTGCGGTGCAGGTGGACGTTGTCGGGGTGGTAATAGGTCTGCGCGTCGCCCTCGAAGCCGAGTTCGCTCGCGAGGTACCCGACCAGCACGCGCGCGCGCTCGATGGGCGTGGCGCGCCTCTCGGCCCGGCGGCGGACCTCCGCACCCATGGCGTCCAGGGCTCGCGTGTACGCGCGCGTGTCCAGGTCGTGGCGGTCGAGCCGACCGAGGAGGAACAGCGCCCGCTCCAGGTCCAGGTGCGGCCGGACGACGTGTCGCACCAGACGCTGCACCACCTCGTTGCGCTCGATTCCGACGAGGAGCTCGCGCGCGTGGGCGCGGGCGCGGGCATCGTCGGCCTTGCTTGCTTCGAGCAAGGCCGCGCGCCCCGTCCGGCCCGCCGCGGCGAACTCGGCCCGTAGGGCGGCCCGCACCGTGTGGGAGGGGTCGCCGAGCAGCCGGCTCAGCGCGCCCAGCCGTCGGTGTAGCGGCGAGGGGGGCGTGCGAGGGGCACCTGCCCTCGCGCGCCCCCCGTGCGAGGCTCCGGGCGGGGTGGTGAGGGGGCTGTGTTCGATGTTCGCGGGCATATCGGCTGTTCGCGGCCCCAAGGTACTCCACCGGCGCGGTGCGCTGCCAGCCGTACGCGGCCGTCTGGGTCTGAGTGACCGGCGATCTCGAGATCCCGATCGCTTGCGGGACCCGGGCGCCGTCACTATCCTGTTTGCCTCGAATGGTCGTCGGTGCTGGCCCCGCGGGCCCGCGGAACACGACTGTCGACCGCCCCCCGACGCCTGCTCCGACCCTGTTCGGCGCCTTTCGCCGGGGTCTCCCGCATCCGCCGACGAGCCCTCCGCTCGCACCCGCCCTCCGCCGCTCGCCGCCCCGCCGGCGGGCCCTGAGGGGGTCGCCTCGCGACCCGCCTCCCCCCCCGCATGATTCAGTCCCAGAACAACGGCGCCGGCCGCGTCGTCATCACCCACGCCCTGCGCACGCCGATAGGGAAGTACTTCGGGTCCTTCTCGGAGCTCTCCGCGGCCGATGTGGGCGTCCACGCCGTGCGCGCCCTGTTCGACGGCACGGGCGTCGACGCCGCCGATGTGGGCGAGCTGATCTTCGGCAACGGCCGCCAGGCCGGAGGCGGGCCGAACGTGGCGCGCCAGATCGCCTACCGCGCCGGGATCGGCGAGTCGGCCCCGGCCTGGACCGTGAACATGGCCTGCGCGAGCGGCCTGAAGGCCGTGCAACTGGCCGCCGATTCGATCCTCGCGGGTCGTACGGAGATCGCGGTGGCGGGCGGCACCGAGAGCATGAGCGGGCTACCGTTTTTCCTCCCGCGCTTCCGCAAGGGCTACCGCCTCGGGCACGCTCCGGTCGTGGACGCCATGTACCGCGACGGCTTCGAGTGTCCCCTGTCGGGGATGCTGATGGGCGCGACGGCGGAGAAGCTGGCCGGGCAGATGGAGATCGGGCGGGAGGAGCAGGACGCCTTCGCCCTGGAGAGCCAGCGTCGGGCCGCCGCGGCGATCGAGGCCGGTCGCTTCGCCGACGAGATCGTCGCGGTCGAGGTCGTCGGCCGCAAGGGCGCCGTGAGCCTCGTCGAGACCGACGAGCACCCGCGGCCCTCGGCCAGCATGGAGGGTTTGGCGAAGCTCCCGGCTGTCTTCGACCGGGAGGCCGGGACGGTCACCGCCGGGAACTCCTCGGGCATCACCGATGGGGCGGCGGCGCTCTTGCTGATGAGCGAGGCGCGGGCGGCGGACCTCGGGCTCACGCCCCTGGCGGCCGTCGGCCCCGTCACGCAGGTCGGTGTGGACCCGAGCGTGATGGGCATCGGCCCGGTTCCGGCGGTGCGCGCCCTCGGGGAGGCGAACGGTCTGGCGCCCGACGCCTACGACCTGATCGAGCTCAACGAGGCTTTCGCGGCCCAGGTCATCGCCTGCGATCGGGAGCTCTCGCTCCCCGCCGACAGGCTCAACGTCAACGGCGGCTCGATCGCCCTCGGGCACCCGATCGGGGGCACAGGGGCGCGCATCGTCGTGACGCTCCTACACGAACTCGCGCGCAGGGGAGGCGAGCACGGGCTCGCGACCCTGTGCGTCTCCGGAGGCATGGGCTTCGCTGCGGCGTTCGACCGCACGGGCCTCTGAACAAGAACGGGAAACGGAACACTCATGAGTATCCAGAAAGTAGGCGTGGTCGGCTGCGGCCTGATGGGCCACGGGATCGCGCAGGTCGCCGCACAAGGCGGCTGCGAGGTCGTCGTGGTCGAGACCGAGCGGGGTTTCCTCGACAAGGGGATGGCGCGCATCACCAAGAGCGTGAACAAGCTCGCCGAGAAGATGGTCGAGAAGGGCAAGGCGACCGAGGAGCAAGCGCAGGCCGGCGCCGCCGCCACCCTCGGGCGCATCTCGGGCTCCCTGGAGCGCGGCGAGCTCAACGACTGCGATCTAGTGGTCGAGGCCATCATCGAGGACCTCGAGGTCAAGAAGACGCTCTTTGCCGAGCTCGGGGCCGCCTGCAAGCCCGAGACGATCTTCGCTTCGAACACCTCCTCGTTTCCCGTCGGCGAGATGGCCGAAGCGTCGGGCCGCCCCGAGCGCTTCGTCGGCCTGCACTTCTTCAACCCCGTGCAGCTCATGCGCTTGGTCGAGGTCGTGCGCACCGAGCGGACCGACGAGGAGGTCTTCGCGGCCGCCAAGGCCTTCGGCGAGGCCTGCGGGAAGACCGCGGTCTCCTGCAAGGACACGCCGGGGTTCGTCGTCAACCGCCTGCTCATTCCGTACATGACCCAAGCCCTGCAGATGCTCGAGCGCGGCGACGCCTCCAAGGAGGACATCGACGCCGCCATGCAGCTCGGCTGCGGGCACCCGATGGGGCCTCTGACCTTGACCGACTACGTGGGGCTCGACACGACGCTGTTGATCCTGCAGGGCTGGAAGGAACGCTACCCCGACGAGTCGGCCTTCGACGTGCCCGAGCTCCTGGTGCAGAAGGTCGCCGCCGGCAAGCTCGGTCGGAAGACCGGCGAGGGTTTCTACACCTGGGAAGGGGACAAGCGATGTTGATCGCCGCGGCCGTTACCGCCCTCTCCGCCCTCGGCGCGGGCGATCCCCAGATCACCTGGGACGCTCCCACCAACTTCCTCGAGGGCGCGCCCTTCGAGGTCACCGTGAAGGTCACGGCGCCCGCTGACGGCGCGCCCCTGGCCGGTTGGCTCCTGACGCCCTCGGCCTTCGCCGTGGACGGCAAGCCGGTCGAGAAACGCCCCTACGGGGGAATCGTGCATCTCGCCGGTGGAAGCGAGCTGGCCCTCAGCTTCGACCTTGGACCGGCGATCGCGGCCTCGAAGTACTTCGACGGCAAGCGCTTCGATCTCGGCTTCGCGGCGAAGTTCCTCGACTCCGAGCCGGTGGAGGTCAACGTCTATCGGAAGGCCCCCGAGGGGCTCGACTTCATGGAGATGGCCGCCGGGGATCTCTCGAACTATCGCGTTCTGATGAACACCAGCCGCGGTGACCTGCTGATGGAGTTCTGGCCGGACGTCGCGCCCGGACACGTGCGCAACTTCCTCGACCTCTCCTACAGCGGCTTCTACGACAACCTCGCGTTCCACCGCCTCATCCCCGGCTTCATGATCCAGGGCGGCTGCCCGCGCGGTGACGGGACGGGAAACGGGCCGCGCACGCTTCCGGCCGAGTTCAACTCGAAGAAACCCCTCCCCGGCGTGCTCTCGATGGCGCGCTCGACGAGCCCGGATTCGGCCTCCTGCCAGTTCTTCGTGATGCACGGCGTCGCGACCCATCTCGACAACCAGTACTCCGCCTTCGGAGAGCTCGTCAGCGGGCTCGATGTGGTGGACGCGATCGTCAAGACCCCGCGGGACGGGCGCGACAAGCCGAGCACCCGCCAGTCGATCCTGAAGGCCACCGTGATCGTCACGGACTGAGCAAGAAAGACCCGAGCAGAGACCATGAGCGAGAACGTGAACACCAAAGTCATCCTGAAGACGACCGCCGGCGACCTGACCGTCGAGCTCCTCGCGGAGAAGGCGCCCAAGCACGTCGAGAACTTCATCAAGCTCTCCGAACAGGGCTTCTACAACGGGACGATCTTCCACCGCGTGATCCCCGGCTTCATGATCCAGGGCGGCTGCCCGGACGGGACCGGGATGGGCGGTCCCGGCTGGCAGGTCGATGCCGAGTTCAACGACACGCCCCACGGCCGCGGAGTGCTCTCCATGGCGCGCTCCCAGGACCCCAACTCGGCCGGCAGCCAGTTCTTCATCTGCCACGGTGACGCGGGGTTCCTCGACGGGCAGTACACGGCCTTCGGGAGGCTCGTGGAGGGCGATGAGGCCCTCGACACGATCGCCAACGGCACCTGCAAGCCCGGTGGCGAGGGCTCGAGCCCGGTCGAGCCGGTCACCGTCGAGAGCGCCGAAGTCGTCCGCGGCTGAGCGAGGTCGCCGTGAGCTTCCAGAACATCTCCGTGAGCGTGGACGGTGCGTTGGCCACCGTGACCATCGAGCGACCGGCGCAGCTCAACGCCCTCAACCACCAGACCGTGAGCGAGCTCGAGTGCGCCCTCGACGGTCTCGCGGCGGAGGACGGCGTGCGCTGCCTGCTCCTGACAGGCGGGGGCGAGAAGGCCTTCGTCGCCGGAGCAGACATCGGCGAGCTGCGCGATGCGGCCGGTGACGCGGAGGCCGCGCACGACCTGGCTTCCTACGGCCAGGAGGTGTTCGCCAAGCTCGAGAGCATCGGTCGGCCGTCGGTCGCGATGATCAACGGCTTTGCCCTCGGCGGCGGCTTGGAACTGGCCCTGGCCTGCACCCTGCGCACGGCGAGCTCGACCGCGCGCCTCGGCCTGCCCGAGGTCAGCCTGGGGATCATCCCCGGCTACGGCGGCACTCAGCGCCTCTCCCGCATCGCGGGGCCGGCCGTGGCGCGTGAATGGGTCCTGACCGGCGACATGTTCAGCGCCGAGGAAGCCCACCGCGTCGGCGTCGTCAACCGCGTGTTCGAGCCCGACCAACTGCTGGAGGGCACGCTGAAGATGGTCAAGTCGATCTCCTCGCGCGGCCCGATCGCTGTGCAGCTGGGCATGGATGCCATCGCCCGCGGCCAGGACATGAGCCTCTGCGAGGGACAGGCCATGGAGGCCGACATGTTCGGCAAGGCATCGACCACCGAGGACATGCGCGAGGGCATGACGGCCTTCCTGGAGAAGCGCCCCCCCGAGTTCACTGGCCGCTGACCACGCCGCGGCCTCTCTCCCCAACCGTTCGCCGGCCCGTGGCCGGCACAGAGGATTCCGATATGAGCAAGGATGTAGTGATCGTCGGCGGGGCTCGGACCCCGATGTGCGAGTACTCGGGCACGCCCGGGTTCGGCAAACTCAAGGACGTCAGCGCCATCGATCTCGCGGCGCAATCGACGAAGGCTGCCGTCGGCCGGGCGAAGGTCGATCCCGAATCGATCGATCACGTCGTCATGGGGAACGCCCTGCAGACCTCCATGGACGCGATCTACGGTGCGCGCCACGTGGCGCTCAAGGCCGGCCTGCCCGAGCACGCCCCGGCCCTGACCGTCAACCGGCTGTGCGGCTCGGGGATCCAGTCGATCGTGAACGCCGCCCAACTCGTTCAGCTCGACGAGGCGACCACCGCGGTCGCCGGCGGGATGGAGAACATGAGCCAGGCGCCTTACGCCCTCTACGGCGGGCGCACGGGCTTCCGCTTCGGCACGACCCCTGAGCTCCAGGACACGCTCTTCGGGTCCTTGAAGGACCCGATCGCGGGCCTGTTCATGGCCCAGACCGCCGAGAAGGTCGCCAAGGGGCGCGGCGTCACCCGCGAAGAGCAGGACGCCTTCGCCCTGCGCAGCCACCAACTCGGTGCGGCGGCCGTCAGCGAGGGACGCTTCGCCGAGGAGATCGATCCCGTGCGCATCGAGACGCGCAGGGGCGAGAAGGTGATCGACAGCGACGACCACATCAAGCCGGACACGACCCTCGAGGTTCTCTCATCGCTTCGTCCCGCGTTCGGCAAGGAAGGCACGGTAACCGCCGGCAACGCCAGCGGCATCGTCGACGGGGCGGCCGCCCTGGTTCTGACGAGCCGCGAGCGCGCGGAAGCGGACGGCCTGGACACCTGGGCGGTGATCCGCTCCTGGGCCTACGTCGGCGTGGACCCGACCGAGATGGGCATCGGTCCCGTCCCGGCGATTCGCTCCTGCTTGGAGCGCGGCGGCGTCGGCATCGACGAGGTCGACCTGTTCGAGATCAACGAGGCTTTTGCCGCCCAGTACCTCGGCTGCGAGAAGGACCTCGGCCTCGATCGTGACAAGTGCAACGTCAACGGAGGCGCGATCTCGCTCGGTCACCCGTTGGGAGCCACGGGGACGCGACTCGTCTTGACCTTGATGTACCAGCTGCGCCGCTCGGGCACGCGCTACGGTGTCGCCTCGGCCTGCATCGGCGGTGGTCAGGGGATCGCCATGCTGATCGAGAATCCGCAGGCCTGAGGAGCGCGTGAACCCGTTGATCCAGAGCAGGCCCGACGGCACCCGCGTCGTCGTGCTGACGCCAGGCAAGCGCGTCCTGTTCCTGACCAAGGACCTCGAGCTGATAAAGAAGCAGCTCTCGGGGGAGCTGGATCTCGAGATGCGGGACTTGTGCCCCGAGGACCTGCTCGACGACATCAACACGGACGCGATGACGCCGGCCTGGGTGTGCTTCCGACACCGCCCCGAGGACATCGCCCTCGACGCCTACGCCGGGTTGATCGACGAGGAGGGAGAGCGCGTGTTCGGCACGCGCTCGCTGATGGACGGCGATTTCGAGGTCATCGTCTCGGGACAGCGCAAGGGGACCGGGTCCAGCCGCGAGACGGCTCCGCAGGCCGAGCGCTGGTGCGGCGTTCGGGTGGTGATCGCCTCCTCGTTCGCTCCCATCCACAGGCGCAACAACATCAACCTCGGCCAGTTGATGGGCGACCACGCGCTGCTGGCGCGGCTGCAGGATGGCGAGGAGGTCCCGCTTGCGGAGTTCACGGCGGACTACGACCCCGCCACGCGCGCCATCCTCGAGTCGGGCGGGCTGTTCCCGTTCAATGCGCGCTTTGCGTCGGGCGAGATCGACGTGGCGCAACCGATGACGGTTGAGCGGCCGATGACGATGACCGAGAAGATCATCGCGCGCCATCTCGTCGGCGTCGATCAGAACGGGGCGTGGGTGAAACCCGGAGACACCTGTCTCGTGAGAGTGGACGGCGGCTACAGCCACGAGTTCACCACCGCCCAGGTCCACACCTTCCTCCAGGCCGAGTGCGGCGAGGACTACACGGTCCCCAACCCCTCGAAGTTCGCCGTCTTCGAAGACCACCTGCTCTACGCCGACGGCGTCGAGCGCATGGCGCCCTTCAGTGCCCAGATCGAGGTCCTGCGCGAGTTGCAGCGGGAGTTCCAGCGCCAAACCTCCGTCCGGGACTACTCGGCGCGCGACGGCGTCTCACCGGGGATTTGCCATCAGGTTGCACGCGAGGAGTTCATCGATCCGGGGGAGTTCATTCAGGCCACCGATTCCCACACTTGCATGGGAGGCGGGAACAACGCTCTGGCGTGGGGTGTGGGCGCGACGGAGTACGCCGGCCTCGTCCGCTCCGGATTCACGCTTGTCGGAGTGCCCGAGTCGATTCGCTTCGAGCTGGTCGGGAGGCTCTCGCCCTCCTGCACGGCGAAGGATGTCATTCTGTCCATCCTGTCGACCTTCGCGGTGCGCGAGGAGACCCTCGATCGGGTGATGGAGTTTGGTGGAGAGGGCCTCGGCACGCTCGCCATGGACGAGCGCGCGACGTTGACCAACATGGCGACGGAGTGCTCGGCACGGAGCGGGATATGCGAAGGCGACGCGCTGGCCGCGGCTTGGCTGGCCGAACGGCGCGACAGCGCGTCCGCCGACGATTTCACGGCGGCCTTCGTCGCCCCCGATCCCGGCGCGGAGTACGCCGGCGGCGTCCACACGATCGACCTCGGGGCGATCCGTCCTCTCGTCGCTCTCCCCGGCGACCCGACCTACGGCTGCGCGATCGCGGACCTCGGCGAGGTCCGGATCGACATCGCCTACGGCGGTTCCTGCACCGCGGGCAAGGAGGCCGACCTCGACGCCTACGCGCTCGTGCTGCGCGAGGCACTCGAGTCCGGTCGCGGGCTCGCCGAGAGCGTGCGGATGTACATCCAGTACGGGAGCGAGAGCGTCATGGCCCACGCCGTGGAGGCGGGCTACACCGAGGTCTTCGAGCGCGCCGGCGTCGAGATCATCGGGCCGGGCTGCGGCGCCTGCATCGGTTGCGGCCCGGGAGTCTCGAACTTCGCCGAACAGACCACCATCAGCGCGATCAATCGCAACTTCGACGGACGCAGCGGTCCAGGGGCATTGTACCTTGCATCGCCCCTGTCGGTGGCGGCCAGCGCGGTGGAAGGCCGGATCGCTCAGTTCGATTCCGGCATGTTTTGCGTGCGGAAGCACGCCTGATCAAAGAGAGAGCAACTGGAGACCATCGATGGGTGAATACGACATTGCGGTCATCGGCGGAGATGGCATCGGACCCGAGGTGACGGCGGAGGCCATGAAGGTACTCGACGCCGCGGCCGAGGTGTATGGATTCAGCGTCAACCGGACCGAGCTTCCCTTCGGGAGCGACCACTTCCTCGAGCACGGCGAGATTTTCCCTGATGCGGCTTTCGAGGAGTTGCGGGGCCGGGACGCGATCTTTCTCGGAGCGATCGGAGACCCGCGCCTGCCCGTGGGGAAGATCGAGTACGGGATCATCGCCCGCATGCGCTTCGATCTCGACCTGTACCTCAACCTGCGACCGATCCAGCTCTTCACCGAGGGGCTCTGCCCGCTCAAGGGCAAGCGCCCCGAGGACGTGGACATGGTGATCGTGCGCGAGAACACCGAGGGCGCCTACTCGGGGATGCACGGCTTCATGCACAAGGGGCAGGCCCTCGAGGTTTCCACGCAGACGATGACCTACACGCGGCAGGGAACGGAGCGGGCGATTCGCTACGCCTTCGAGCTCGCCATGAGCCGCAACAAGCGCAAGCAGGTCACCCTGATCGACAAGGCCAATGCGATTCGCGCCCACGACCTGTGGACGCGTACTTTCGCGGGGGTCGCACGGGAGTTTCCCGAAGTCACTACCGAGCACGCCTACATCGACGCGGCGTGCATGTGGATGATCAAGAACCCCGAGTGGTTCGACGTGGCCGTTACGCCGAATCTGCTGGGCGACATCATCACCGACTTGGGCGCGATGGTGCAGGGCGGCATGGGCCTGGCGGCATCGGCGAACATCCATCCCGGGCGCGTGAGCCTCTTCGAACCGATTCACGGCTCGGCCCCCAAGCACGCTGGGAACAACAGCGCCTCGCCGGTGGCGGCGATCATGGCCTGCGGCATGATGCTGGACTACCTGGGCGAGAAGCCCGCGGCGGCCGCGATCAATGGCGCCATGCGCGAGCTGTTCTGCAGTGAGCGCCTGACCGGCGCGGGCACAGGCGACCATCCCACCAACGAGGTGGGCGACCTGGTCGCCGGCGAGCTGCGCCAGCCGGCCTCGAGCGTCTGAGCGGACCGGGCGCCCGCTCTTCCGGGGGGGCCTTCGCGGCGCGGGTGGTCCGTCGGACCGCCCGCGCCGTCATTCGATCGACCCGCGCGCGGGTCCTACTTGCAGTCCGCGTAGACTATCGCGACGTACTTGCGCGGGTCCTTGCGGTAGGACTTCACGCAGCCCTCGCAGCAGAAGCGGACCAGGTAGGTGCCGTAGAGCGTCTCGACCGGCTCTCCCATCGAGCCGAGCGTCTCGTCGCTCACGGGGCAGACCTTGGCGGGGTAGGTCTTGCGCAACTCCTCGCGCAGGGCCGCTTCGACTTTCGCCCTGGCCTTGGCGGGGTTCTTGGCGTACATCCCCGCGCACTTCTTGCAGCACACCTTGACGTAGCGTCCGCCCCAGACCACGTCGACCGGAGGTCCCTTGTCGCCGCCGAGCTCGCCGCCGCTGATGGGGCAGGTGGAGAGCGGCCAGGCCTTCTTCTGGGCCTTGATGGCCGCCGTGTCCAGCTTCGCGATGACGGCCTCTTCCTGACCGGCCACCTTCTTCTTGCACCCGCCGCAGCACAGGCGTACGAGGCGTCCGTTCACCACCATGTTGACCGGCTTGCCCTTCGCCTTGAGCGGCTCGCCGCTGATCGGGCAGACCTTGAGCGCGTAGAGGGGCAGCTGGTCGGCGATGACGGCAGCGTCGTCTTCCTGGGCGGTCTTCACCTGGCCGCCGGCGGTGCCGAAGGGTCCCCCGCCGGCGTTGTCCTGCGCCCCGAGCCCGGCCCAGGACAGGCCGGCCAGGGCTAGGCCGAGGAGGGTGAAGTGACGGAGCTTGTGTGTATTCATGATTCGTTCTCTGGGTCCTTGCGCGTGAGGGGCTCGCGAGCCTCGCGAGAGTCCGTTCAGCCTATCAACTGCCGCGTGGGATCGTTCTCCCGCCGCCGTCCTTACGCGCTTCCAACCGTCGGTGTGTGCCGTCGGGTCCCGTGAGCCCGTCGCAGGCAGCGTCGAGCGCGCTCGCGGTGGCGCCCGCTGACCAGGGCCGGACGGCCTCGCGCATGCGCGCGCGCCTCGCGGGCGAGCGCAGGCGAGCGGCATCCGCCGCGTGGGCGACCAATCGCCGCACGAGCTCGTCGGAGGAGCCGTAGAGTCCCTCGTCGTGCAGGGACGCGGGCAGGATCTCGGGATAGCTCAACCGGTTGGGCAGGAGCGGGCTGCAGCCGGCGGCCATCGCCTCGGTGACCGCGAGTCCGAAGAACTCGTGGCGTGCGCTGGAGACGATCAAGTCGCAGCCACCGAGCAGGGAGGCGTAGACGTCGGCGCCCTCCACGAACCCTGAATGGCGGATGCGTTCGCGGAGGGCATCGAGGTGCGCCGCCATGCCCGCCGGACTCTGGGTGAAGCGCTCGCCGAGCAGGACGAGCTCCAGGCACGCGCCCCCGTCCACCGCCGCCTCCACGGCCCCGAGGAAGGCGACCGGGTCCTTGTCGTGCTCCCAGCGGTGGCTGAAGAGCACGCGCAAGGGCGCGCCGGGCTCGGCGCCCGGGCCGGTCGGGATTGCGTCGAGGTCGATGCCGGGGGCGATGACGGCGGCCGCCCGCAGGCTCGCCTCGAGCTCCGCCCGCGGGTTGGGGCGCGGTAGAGCGCGCAGTAGGTCATCGGCCGCCGTGGCGAATTCGAGGCGTTGGAAGGTGGAGTTGAGCACGACCCGATCGGCGCGCACGCAGCTCTGGATGTTGGTGTAGCCGAAGTGCGTCTCGGACTTCGGTTCGCCGTGGGCGGGATTGGACGGGTAGGTGAGCTGGTTCTCGTGCAGGTAGAGCAGCGACGGCAGGTTCGCCCAAGCGGGAGGCAGCTCGCCGAAGAGCGCCGGGAGATCGACGTAGCCCGAGACGAACAGGGCGTCGGGGCGCGGGAGGGCGCGCTCCGCCACCTTGCGCGCGAGCTCCCAGGCGCTCGAGCGCATGCGCCACTTCCAACGTCGCGGCGGCAGTCCCACGACCTCGAGCTCGTGGCGCGTGCGCTGCCGCCACTGTTCCAGGAACTTGCGGTGAGAGCCGCCGTACCAGGGTTCGAGAGCGAGGACCTTCATCGTCGGGGTCTGCCGTGAGCGTACCGCTCCCCCGGATCGGATAGAATGCGCGGCCTGAGTGGAGGAGTGCCCCCTTGGCCGGACGCAAACGATACAGCGTGATGCGCGATCCCGTTCACGGGGACGTGTACCTGACCCACAAGGAGCTATCGATCCTCGACACGCCGCAGATGCAGCGTCTGCGCGGAATCAAGCAGCTCGGGACCGCCTACCTCGTGTACCCGGGCGCGGTCCACACGCGCTTCGATCACTCGATCGGCAGCGTTCACGTGGCGCAGCAGATCATCGATGCGGTGAACCTGTCGTTCGATCTCGACCCCGCGGGCACGATCCGAATCAGCGACGAGGAAGCCCGCGTCGTGCGCATGGCGGCTCTCGTCCACGACATCACCCACATCCCGTTCGGGCACAACCTCGAGGATCAGGACGGGATCTTCTGGCGTCACGACTCGGCCTATCGATTCCAACACATGCTCGGGTCGGACACCCAGGTGGGCGGTGTCCTGCGCGATCTCGGCGTCGTCGAAGACGTGCTCGCCATCCTCGCCCCCGAGGATGGCGGCCCTCCGATTCCGCCCTACTGGCGGCAGATCGTCTCGGGCACCGTCGCCTCCGACATCCTCGACTACCTGGCACGAGACGCCTACTTCACAGGGCTCAGGCTCGAGGTCGACTCGCGCGTCACCAGCTACTTCAAGGTGCACCGCGCAAGCGGGAACCTGTTCATCGATCTCACCAAGCACGATCTGCTGCGCGAGGACATCCTGAGCGAGATCGTGCGCATGCTCGAGGCGCGCTACTACTTCACCGAGCGCGTCTACTACCACCATGCCAAGGTCGCCTCGGGCGCCATGGTGGCGCGAGCGGTGGAGATCGCGCTCTCCGGTGGAGGCTTGTGCGAGGAGGACTTCTACGATCAGACCGACGCCTCGGTGATCGACCTGCTGCTGCGGGCCGGCGGAGCCGATGGGCGCGAGCTGCGGCGCCTCCTGGACGACTTCCGCGCACGCCGGTTGTTCAAGCGCGCCTGCGTATTCCCTCGCTACGAGAACGAGGACGTCCAGGCGAGCCTCGTAGAGCGCTTCTTCGCCGGCGGAGGGGCGGAGCATCGCGCCGCGGCCGAGGCGCGTATCGCGGACCTGGTCCGCTTCTCCTCTGGCCGCGACGTGCGCGTCATCGCCTACTGCCCTGCCCGGCGCATGCAGCTCAAGGAGGCGCGCACCCACGTGCGCTGGCCGGGCGTGGAGGGCGTTGAGTCCCTGTCCCGGTTTGCCGAGCACGTCCCGCGCCTCGTGGACCTCGAACGCTCCTACCAGAACCTGTGGAAGTTCTACGTCTTTGCCGACACCGCGGACGCCGCCGTCCTGACGCGGGTCCAGGAGGCCGCCCGGCAGGAGTTCTCCGGAGCGACAAACGTGTACTCGCCGGGCTGAGCCGCCGCGAGCCATGTCTGGACGGCTGCGCCGGGTGGGGGGGAACGCGAGCGGCGCGAACCCGGCTGGGAAGCCGCATTCGCGCCGCGTGGGTCTTCTGGGAGGTCGCCTAGGGAGTCCAGAGCGCCTCGATACCGCTGGTCAGGTTGAACGTCGTCCCGCACGGGCTGGAGGCGGGATCGCGATACCACAGCTGGTAGCGCTTGGTGTCGCCCGCGGAGACTCCCGCGGCGGCCCCGACGTTGATCGTCGTCGCGGAGGCACCGCTCGAATCGGCGACGCGCACCTGGAGGCGCACCACGTTGCCCCCCGCACAGCGTAGGCCGTCCCCGAAGGTGACGCCGTTGCCGCCGCTGACGGCGTTGTTGCCCTGGAAGTAGAGCCCGGGCTGGTTGGCGATCAGTTGGCTACCCGAGAGGACGAGGTCTCCGGCGGAGATGCTCGTCGTCCCGCTTGCGCCCAGGATCGCGCCGGGCCCGTTGCCGTTGCCGCAGCCCTCGCCGGGGCCCGAGCTGTTGCCGCAAGGGCACATGGTTCCCGAGCCGTCGCCGAAGCAGTAGGAGCTCAGCGTGACGAACTCGTCAGCCACCATGACGCCGGTCACCGTGAAGTCGAAGTCGATGCCCGTGTTGGGCTCGGTGACCGTGAACGTGTGGCTCTGAGCTGAGTTCAGGTGGATGAGCCCGCTGCTCCCGACGGTGAACTGACCGGAGATGATCTGGGGGTTCGAGGTGAGACCGGCGAGGTCGATATCGAACTGCGATCCGCCGGGAAGCGTGATCGTCACGATAGCGGCGTGGGCGATGATCCAAGCGTCACCAGAGAAGGTGCCGTTGGAGGTCGAGGGGTTCCCAAAGTCGAGCACCATCGACTCGAAGCCCAGGAGGACCGAGTGCATGTGGAACGACACGCCGAGAGTGGGGAATGAGCCCTCCATGTCCGGGGCGAAGTCGAACGAGCCATCGGAAAACTGGCCCTCACTGACCTCTCCGCTGGCGTTGGTGCCCAGGGAGACCTGCATCGTTCCGGAGAGGTTGAACGCGTCGGTCGTCGCGGGGACGGCGTTCTGGCCGAGGGCCTGGGCGGTCCAGGTCCAGGCGCTCGCGGTCGTATCTATCTGAAAGCCGCGCATGGTCTGCTGGGACCAAGCGCTCGGGGCGAAGAGCAGGAAGGGGGCGGCCGTTGCTGCCAAGAGCAGCCGCTTCATGGGGATCTTCTCCGGGAGGATGACGGGAGTTGCGTGGAGCCGTGACAGGACAATCGCAGCCGCTCGTTCCACTCCGAGCGGCCCGCTAGCAAGGCTGCTCCATGCTCCCCCATCTCTCCACCAAGTTCTCCGTGAAATCGGCCTGGGACCCCGTCAGGCATCGTCTCAGGGGCGTTTTCCTCCAGGGCGGTCCCGGTCGGGGCGCCGGGATGGGCCGGCCCGGAGGCGGGGGAGGGTACCGGCGATCAGGGCCCGAGGGTGAACTGCAGCGCGTCGGTGAGCCCGGTCGTGCTGGTGCTCTGGGGGTCGCGGCTCCAGTATTGGCCGTAGACGGTCGTCCCGACCGTCAGGGCGGGATCGGCGCCGCTTTGGATCCACGCGTTGAAGTCCAGCCCGTAGGCGCCCGAGCAGTCGGACGGAGCTCCGTTGCCCCCCGAGTGCTGGATCGGCGTGCGCTCGATCGGCGCGGCGACGCACAGGGTGCCGTCCTGGAACGGCGTCAGGGTCGGGGAGAACCCGTAGAAGAAGATCCCAAACTGCTGATTGAGGACCCCGCTCGCCGTGACCTCGAAGGGAATCGGCGCGGTCGCGCTCGGCTCTCCCGCGTAGGCGATCGCCGGCACGCAGCCGAGGGAGTTGGGCTTGGCGGTGCAGTAGCGCAGTGGATCCTCGCCTCCGGGGCGGAAGAAGATCGGGTTGGTCTGTACGTAGCCTCCCGAGCTCTCACTGTAGGCCCGATACCAGGAGCCGACGGCCGTCTCGAGGGTGTCACCGCACTCGAAGAACCCGCTGCCCGAGAGCGGGCCGCTCTGGCACAGGATCGTCTCGCCGGCGTCGCCGACGCGACCCTTGAAGATCGTGATCGTGCTCGTGTCTCCGCCGAAGTCGTAGCCGACGCGGATCGAGAGCGGCGCAGGCGGGACGCCTTGGGGGAGCGTTTGGACCGTCCCCATCGGGAGGGTCAGGCCGCCGATGTCGACCTCGATCAGCGCCGCGTGGCCGTCTGACAGGTAGACGCGGCCGGCCATCAGAGCAGCCTTGAGGTGCTCGGGCGTGAGGTCCACCCCGACGAGCACGGCGTGGTTGGCGCCGAAGGCGTGCGCCTCGTCGTGCGTGTCGCTGCCCGCGTAGGCGTAGAGCAGGTGTCCCTCGAGCAGGCGGTCGACCCAGAAGGCGATGCTGCCGCCCTGGCCCGCGGAGGCGTTCCCGTTCCAGACTTCGATCCCGTGCAGCCCCTGCTGTTCGAGGCCGACCAGCGCCTCGACGCTGTTCCAGCCGAACATCCCCGCCGGAGGGTGGTTGGCGATCGAGTACCCGCCCATGGCGTGGACAGCCGCGACGTTCTCCGTGAAAGGGTTCAGGACGTCTCCCGTGAAGCCGTTGCAGAAACCCAGGAGGCCGTCTTCGCCTCCATGAACGCGGGAGGTGAGCCCGTGGGCGCCCATGTGGTTGGCCTGGGTCGTGAACAGGCACAGGATATCCGCCGCGTCGCTGCCCTCCTGGGGGCCGACCTCGTCGCCGGAGACCTCGGTGTCGGGCATGCAGACGAAGCTCGCGTCGGTCGAGGCCGCGCACTCGGCGGCGATCGACTGGTACTCCGCCTCGTCGTTGATGCAGTAGCTGTGGTCGGTGGCGGTGAACCAGTCGCAGCCGAGGGCCTCGAACTGCGAGCGCAGCTCGGCAATCGTGAAGCTGCCGGTGAGCTGTGGTGTCTCGGCGAGACAGCTCGTCGAGGGCGCGCAGGCACCGAGGGCCTCGCCGTGGCAGGTGTGGACGTGCAAGTCCCCGGCGTGAACCGTCACACCGATGCCCGCGCCCAGGCGCGTGGGTGGTGTGAGGAAGGGTGCCAGGCGCGTGACGTACTCGGTCGCGGCGACCGTGCGGATGTTCGCGTCGGCCGTTTCGAACTCGAGCTCAAAGGTCACGGCAACCCGCGTGCCGGCCTGTGAGTCGGCGAAGAACAGCTGGTCGAGGGGAAGGGGAAAGGAGACGCGTGCGAAGGGCTCCGGCCTACCGCCGGCGAACTCGTCTTGAAGCTGCTCGATCCCCGCGGCGATCTCGCGCTGGCGTCGTACGATCTCCCGCCCCTCGAACTCGCGGGCGTCCGCGGCCGCGAAGTACCGCCGCTCGCGCACGAGCTCGGTCACCTCTTGCGGCAGGCGCTCGACGAGGGCGTTGAGGTGTCCGAAGCGCGGGTCGCCAGGCAGCTCGCCCTCGAGGACCTGCTCGTGGATCAACTCGCCTTCGGCCACGACCCGCAGGGCCCGGAGACCGACCGGCTCCCGCGATCCGTCCGGGTTGTAGACGAGCACCTGCGCCTCGACCCTGCGCAGGTCGCGCGCCTCGTTCACTACGAAGGGCACGACCAGCACCTCCGTCTCACTCCCGGCGGCGGGGCCGGGCCGCCCGGCCCAGACCGCCACCGAAGCGAGGGCCAGGACGCCGATCCGCAGGCCGATCCCGAGTCGATCGAAGTTCTTCATCGTTGATGGACCCTCTGTCGCTCGAGGATCGGCTGCGATTCACAGGTCACGGTGCGTTCAGGGACAGAAGAAGACGCTGACGCCGTTGGAGAGGTTGAAGGTCGTCCCGCAGGGAGTCGAGGCCGGGTCGCGGTACCACACTTGGTAGTGCTTGGTGTCGCCGGCGGAGACGCCGCCCTTGGCCGCGATGTCGATCGTCGTCGCCGATGTTCCGCTGCCGCTCGCGACGCGCACCTGGAGGCGCACGACGTTGCCGCCCGCGCAGCGCAGGCCGTCCCCGAAGGTGACGCCGTTGCCGCCGCTGACCGCGTTGTCGCCCTGGAAGTAGAGGCCGGGCTGATTGGGGACCAGTTGGCTCCCGGCCAGGACGAGGTCGCCCGCGGCGATGCTCGTGCTCCCACTCGTGCCGATGATGGCGCCGGAGCCGGTGCCGTTGGCGCAGCCCTCGCCGGAGGCCCCGCCGTTCGAGCAGGGGCAGGCCGTCCCCGAGCCGTCACCGAAGCAGAACGCCGTGACCGCCGGGCAGCCGTAGTCCGCCACGAGGTCCCCCTCGAGGTGCAAGTCGGCGGAGATGCCCGTTCCCGAGTCGACGAAGCTGAAGTCGGAGACCTGGGCCGAGGCGAGGTGGATCTGGGATCCTGAGGTCGTGAAGGTGCCGCTGTTGGGGGTTGCGTCGCCCGCGATGCCCGTGAGATCGGTCACGCTGACGCTGCCCGCGAGGGGCGTCACAGTGAGGATTCCCGAGAGGAAGGTGAGGGTCCAGTCCGCGCTGAACTGCCCACTGTTGTTCACGCTGAAGGTGGGCGTCACGAAGGTGTAGGAGACGCCTTCGAGGTCGATCAGGGCCAGGGGCGGCCAGCCGGGGATCGGGTTGGGGATGTAGGCGTGCAGGTCGGGGAGCAGGATCGCGTTGGCGCTCGTGATCTGGCCACCACCGATCGGGTTGCCGCCGGAGTCGAGAGCCAGGGTGATCGAGCCGTCGAGTTCGAAGTTCTCGCCGCCGGGGTTGAGCGGGAGCATGGGGCCGATACCCGTATTGCCCGACCAGGTCCAGGACGAGGAGGGTTGGTCGATGTCGAACTCGAAGTCCTGCGCGGAGGCGCTTGACGCGAAGAGCAGGAGCGAGAGGGGCAGAGCGAATGCGGTAAAGCGCGTCATGAGTGTTCTCGTTGGAAAGTGAGGGGTCGCGGAGCTGATACGGGGCGCGCCCTCCGCTTTGGATCGTGCGGCGGGCGCCGGGCTTGGGCTACAGGTTGGGGTCGGGCCTCACCCCACTCCTCCCAGCCTACCAGCGCGGGCGGCGCGTGGGGAGAGGACCCTCCGCCGGGGGTGGGTGGGGGCTTCTCGCGGCTTCCTACCGCGTCCCGCGGCCCCTCGATGCGCGGAAACCGCTTCCCAGTCCCATCCGCTTGCGCTAGCTTCCCCACCCTTCCGTTCCCAACCACAAGCTCATGATCTGCAACTCCTCCCTAGTGGGGCTCGCCGTCGCCGCCCTCATCGCTCCCGCGTGCCAGGGCGTCGCGATCCCTCTCGAGCGAGACCTCGTCGACGAGCCCTGGCGCCTCACCCGCCGCGGCGCGACCGGGATCGCTGGATTCTCCGGCCTGTTCAGCGGCTACGACATCGACACGTCGGTGACCCTCATCAACCCCAACTTCCCGACCGACCCGATCGAGATGGCGGGTGCCGGCAAGGGCATCCTCGACCCCGGCTTGGGCTTGGAGCACTTCCTCCTCGACGACCTGTCGGTGACCATCGGGGCCGAGCTGCGCATCCTCGAGCCCGCCCTGGTCGACTCGTCCTTCGACCTCGACACAATCCACCAACTCGAGTACTTCACCTCCCTGCGCTACATCCTGCCGGCCCGCTTCCTCAAGACCGACCGCCTGCGCCCCTTCGTCCAAGCGAAGTTCGCCTACATCCCCGAAATCAGCCTGGACATCAGCACCGTCTTGGAGTTCTCCGAGTTCGGCCAGTTCGATGACGTCGTGCTCGCGGCCCCCTTCGACGGCGACTCCTACTACACCTTGTCCGTAGGCGCCGGGTTCATCTACCAGCTGCGCGACAACCTCGTGGCGCGCTTCGGGTTCTTCTACGAGATGCCAGGCGACGTCTCCGAGGGCCTCGTCGACGCCGAGCCTCAGAACTCGAGCGGCAACGAGTTCATCGACGACTCGCTCGACGGATTGCAGTTCGACGTGGAGATCGAACCCGCGGGCTGGATCGCTTTCGGCGGGCTGACCTGGTTCTTCTAACCCCGGCGGGCGCGCTTCAGTCCCACGCGGGCGCGTCCGATTCCTCCGCGGCCCTCAGGGCCGGGCGCAGGTAGGCGACCCAGACCAGGGCGCCGAGCAGGGAGCCGGTGAGCAAGTCGAAGGCGAAGTGCTGTTTGGTGGTGAGGATGCTCACCGCCAGCGCCGCCCAGGCGAGCCACATCGCGACCAGGCAGATCGTGCGAGCCCTTCCGCGCGGCAGCCAGGCCCGCCGTTCGCGCACTTCGCCGGACCAGTACTGGGCGCAGAACGCGAGCACGATCGTCTGCGAGACGTGCAGGCTCGGCCAGGAGTTCCAGGGCTGATCCATGAAGTACTGGAAGCGGTAGAGAGCTCGGATCCAGCCCGCCTCGCCGGGCAGGGCGGCGACCATCGTCTCGCGCACGTGGATCTGCGCTGGGAGGAGCAGGAAAACAGCGAAGGAGACTGCGCAGATGCCGACCAGGGCCTGGATGCAGAGCAGGGTCTGCAGCCGGCCGCGGTCCCCCCGCGGCGGGCAGGCGAGCGGCGCCGCGAAGTAGGCGAAGAGCGACAGGTAAACCACGATCGTCCAGGGCAGGGCGGGGATCGCGTCGTCGATCCAGGTCCCCGGATCCCAGGCCGTGATCCCGCGCCAGCGTGCGACGTGGAGGACGAGCAGGTAGCCGCCGCCGTTGACGAGGATCAGGGCCGCGATGGAGGCGCAGGCGACCCACCTGCCGCCGAGGGTCTCGCGCCGCCTCCAGACCGGCCGCCACACCTGCCAGGGGCGCGGGGGGAGGGGGGCGGGGTCCTCGCGCGCCCCGGTGGGGGCGCGCTCGTGAGCGGATCGTTGTCCGTCCAAGCCGGGAGTGTACTTCTCCTCCTCAGGCGCGGGAGTGGAAAGTGTCCCGCGCCGCTCCTCGCTCCCGCCGCCCACTCTCGGAATCGAACCTCCCAGACAGCTCTCGAGCGGTTTTCGGCGGATCGGGAGTGCGCCGGGCATCAGGGCGGTCGATCTAGTTGATGGGGACGGTCGGCCTGGAACGAACCGCCACGCTCTGTCGCTTGCGAGGTTTCATCTCCTTCTTCGCGACCCCGGCGGGCGTGGACGGCTCGCTCGAAGCGGGTGAATCAATGTACGCCGGTCGTCCCCTCTTTCGTCTTCGGCGCTCTAGCGGCCCGTGGAAGAAGGGCTGTGGCGAAGCCGGGACCTGTTCGTCACCGCTGCGTCGGACTCCTCTCTCCGGGCGATCCGCTGCGGATCCCCCGCACGGGATCTCCCGCACGGGGCCTTGCGCGCCGGACGATCCGTGCCGGATCGGGGCCGTGCGCCTCGGAACGTGTGAGCGAGCGTCGCCTCAGGTCGGGGCGCTGTCCTGGAAGTGCTGCGCGCGTCCGCGTCGGGCCAAGAATCGGCCGAGGCGCTCCACGGCGGCCCGTAGGGCCTCGGCCGATGCCGCGTAGCTGAAGCGCACGCGCCCCTCGACTCCGAAGGCCGAACCGGGCACCGCGGCCACGCCCTCGGCCTCGAGGAGGTCCTCGCAGAACCCATCGCTCCCGCGCTCGTCCGTCCAGGGACGCACGTCGGAGAAGACGTAGAAGGCGCCGCCGGGTGTGGGTGTCTGGAGTCCCAGAGCGCACAGGTCCGCGACCAGGCGCGTGCGGCGGAGAGCGAACTCGTGCGCCATGGCAGCGACCTCGGGCGGCTCGTCGGCGAGGGCGGCCTCGAAGGCGTGCTGCCCCACGGCGTTGGGGGAGCCGGCGAGCTGGCTGTGGAGGCGCGCGACGGCCGAGGCCCCCTCCTCGGAGGCGGCCAGGTAGCCCATGCGGTAGCCGGTCATCGCGAAGGCCTTGCTGGCTCCGTCGACCAGGACCGTGCGCTCGCGGGCGTCGTCGCTGACCTCCACAGGGCTGGCGTAGGGCGCGCCGTCGTAGACCAAGCGGGAGTAGATCTCGTCGGAGAGGATCCACAGGTCGCTCTCACGGGCGAGGTCGCAGAGAGCGGTGATCTCCCCGGGCGTGAAGACGTACCCGCTGGGATTGCAGGGAGAGTTGAGCATGATGCCGCGCGTGCGCGGCGTGATCGCCCGGCGCAGAGTGTCGAAGTCGGGGCCGAGGTCCGCGCGAGGAGCGACCGCCACCGGCGTGCCGGCGGCGAAGCGCACCATCTCGAAGTAGCTGACCCAGGCCGGGAGCAGCAGGAGCACCTCGTCGCCGGGCTCGGTCAAGGTCAAGAGCGCTCCCGAGAGGGCGTGCTTGGCGCTGTGGCAGACAGTGATCTGCGCCGGCGAGAACGCCGTCCCGCGCGAGCGTGTGAGGTGCTCGGCGATGGCGGTTCGCAGGCTCGGGGTTCCCCCTGCCGGCGTGTAGCGGACGCCGCCGGAGTCGATCAGGCTCTTGGCGGCCTCGCGCACCACGGCCGGGGAGTCGAAGTCCGGCTCGCCTACTGACAGGTTGATGATGTCGCGCCCCTCGGCGATCATCGCCTTGGCGCGGGCGTCGAGGGCGAGGGTCTGTGAGAGGGGGATGCTGGAGACGCGCTGGTTGGGCCGCATGGCGAGCACGATCATCGTGCCCCCGCGCCCGGCGTCAAGCTCGGCGGTAGCGCGGCATGGATCCGGGGGGAAGGAACGCCGCGCCCGCTCGTCTGGACCCCCGAGATTGCCAGGGGCGTTCCCAGCGGGCACCCTCTGGCTCCCGCCCGCCCCTCCGCCCGCACGCGATGAAGAGAAAGCGCCTGTTCCGGATCCTGGCCAGCGTCCTGGCGGTCTGCCTGTTCGCCGGCTACTTCGCCTTCTCGACCTTCCTCTTCAGCCCCTTCGAGGGCCGCCTGGGGGTGGACGTCGCCGGGCTCGTCCCGCGCGAGGTCGACCTCTTCCTGGCGCGCTCCGAGTTGGGTTGGGCCTTCGACGGCTTCCCGCGCCTTGCCGTGCAGGAGCGCCTCGACGGCCACGCTTCCTGGCAGGAGTGGACCGCCTCCCCCGAGTGCGCGGAGCTCTCCGAGCGCTTCGACGTCGAGGGCGCCCTCGGCGAGCTGGCGGCCCTTGGAGAACGCCTGCCCATGGGCCTGGACCCTCTGGATGTCTTCGGGGGACGCGATCTGGCCCTGGCGGCGCGCTTCGGCGGGACCGGGCTCGAGGATGCGGACTGGGCCGTGTACGGGACCCTGCACTGGACGGGCAAGCTCGCCGTTTCGCTCCTGCGCCACCCCGGCCTGCTCGGGCTCGAGGGCCAGGGGCTCTCGGTGACGGTGGAGGCCGACCACGTGCGCCTCGGCGGCGGCGGGCTCCCGCGCGAGCTGTGGCTCACGCGCATCCGGGACGTGGCCGTCATCGCCACCAGCCGCGAGTTCATCGAGGACGCCCATCGGCTGGAGGCGGTCACCTACGAGGACTCGATGCTCCTGCGGGCGGAGTACTGCGATCACGTCAAGAACGTGGAGCGCTCGCCGGCGGGCGACGAGCTCGAGTTCTTCCTCAAGGTGCGCGACTTGCTCGAGACCACCGGGATCTCCGGCGCCTGGCCGGACACCTCCGCGCTGGAATTCGCCCCTGCCTTCCTCGGGCGCTTCTTCCAGGCCAACACGGTCAACCTCGTGGTGGGACAGATGGGCTTGGACGAGGGCCTGTCGTTGGATGCCCGCGCGCGGCTCTCCTCGGAGCTGATGACGCCGCTGCAGACGCGCGCCTACCGGCGCATGGGCGCCGACCGCACGGAGATCCTCGAGGAGGCGGCGGCCCTCGCGCCCGAGGACGCGAGCTTCTTCCTGTACATGAAGGGAGACATCGGCGACCTGCTGGAGCAGGTCGTCGTCTCGCTGGAGCCGGACATGGTGCAGCTGATCGAGGAGTCCCTGCAGGCCACCGGGCAGTACCGGAGCCTGCAACAGCTGATCGACGAGCTGCGCTCCAGCCTGCGCGACCGCTTCGCGATCGTTCTGCGACCGAATGACTACCCGCACGATCCCGACGGGCCCGAGGCCGACGGCCAGCCGGTCTTCGCCATGGCGCTGGTCACTTGGATCAAGCAGGAGCGCGATTCCGTGCTCGTGGACCTGCGCGACACGATCGGCCGCCAGGGCAAGCGTTTCGGTCTACGGGGCAAGACCGAGAACGACTCGGGCTACTACCGCAACCAAGTCGGCGGCTATGAGATCCGCGAGTTTTGGGCGCCCCTGGTGCCCGGGACCGGCATGGTCGCGACGGCCAACGCGCGCATCGGCGACGATGACCAGGTCTGCGTGGTCGCCAACTGCATCGGGATGCTCGAGCACGTCCTCAAGACGCGTTCCCAGGGGGCGCCTACCCACCCGCGTCTGGCCGCGCGAAGTGACTTCCGCTCCCTGCTCTCCACCTGCGTGGCGAAGGCGAACGTCGTGATGTGGTGCGACCCCCAGAGCGCTCAGTCCACCCTGCGGCGCCAGGCTCGGCGTTGGGCCGAGGATTCCATCGTGATCGACTGGAACCTTGAGCGGGCGCGTCTAGAGCAGCAGGCCATCAACGAGGTTTTCGCGGGCCAGGGCAAGCAGCGCGGCCGGCTCAGCGAGGACGAGCAGGCGCGCATCGACCGTGCGGTTGCCCCCGAGATCGAGGCCATCGCCGAGCGCGTGGCGCGGGAGCAGGTCCCAGAGGTGATGGCCGCCTACGAACGCCGCATCGTCTACTCCGAGGGTGTCACGGCGAGCCTGCTGCTCCTGGGGTTCGACCCCAAGTACGTCGACGTCTCTCTGCGCATCGCCGCGCCGCTGCGTTGAGCCGGGGCCGTGAGCGCGGGGGGGCCGTGAGCGCGGGGCGGGGGGGGCCGTGAGCGCCGGGCGCCGTGAGCAAGGCGAGGCCGGCGCCGCAGCAAAGCGACGCCGGCCCCGTGATTGGTGCCCGGAACTGGAGTCGAACCAGCACGGGATATGATCCCACTAGATCCTTAGTCTAGCGCGTCTGCCAATTCCGCCACCCGGGCACCCTGGGCGGTCGACGACCGTGAAGGCGCGGAAGTGTATGCAGGGCGGGCGGGAGAGGCAACCCCGCGGGCCGGGCTCGGCGGCCGCGGGAGCCGGCGGTCGGTTCGCCCCTTTTCGGCCTCCCTCACGCGTGAAGGTGCGCCCCAGCCTTCGCAGAGGGGCGCTGCCGCCTCCCTCTCGTCTCCCGGCGGCACTCTCTGGAACCTGGCCGACCTCGACGTCCTGGCCGGATCGCTTCCCGCGTCGAGAGCCCGGTCGGCATCACCGAGGATCGAGTTACCGTGTCTGGAGCAGGTCTTCCTGAGTGATGTGCGCTAGAGTGCGCCGCTTCCGCTTCCCGTGCCCCGACCGGGGCGTTGCGTCACAGCACCAGCCATGAGCACTCACCGCGTTCCTCCGGGCCCGATGCCCCCGGGCAAGGCCCTGATCGGGCAGTCCGGCGGCCCGACCAGCGTCATCAACCAGAGCCTCGTGGGCCTGATCGAGGGCTGCCGGGCCGCGGACCCTATCCGTGGCGTCCTGGGCGCCGTACACGGGATCGCCGGCATCCTCGAAGATCGCCTGATCGATCTGGGCCGGGAGAGCACCGAGACCCTCGAGGGGGTGGCGGTGACACCCTGCGCGGCCCTGCGGTCGGTGCGCAAGAAGCCGACCCGCGAGGAGTGCGAGCGTGTGCTGGCCGCCTTCCAGCGCCACGAAGTGCGCGCCTTCTTCTACATCGGCGGGAACGACTCGGCCGAGACGGCACACATTCTCAACGAGCTGGCGCTCGAGCAGGCCTACGACGTGCGCCTGTTCCACGTGCCCAAGACGATCGACAACGACCTGTGCGTCACCGATCACTGCCCTGGCTACGGATCGGCGGCGCGCTTTGTCGGCTCGGCGTTCATGGGCGACAACCAGGACAACCGCAGCCTGCCGGGGATCAAGATCGATATCGTCATGGGGCGCCACGCGGGCTGGCTGACGGCGGCCAGCGTGCTCGCGCGGCAGCACGACGACGACGGTCCCCACCTGGTCTACGTGCCCGAGCGCATCTTCGACCTCGACGCATTCCTGGGGGACGTGGATCGCGTCTACACCCGGCACGGCCGTTGCCTCGTGGCCGCTTCGGAAGGCATCCACCTCGCCGACGGGAAGCCGCTGATCGAGAGCACCGAAACCGACTCACACGGCAACGTGCAGCTCTCCGGTTCGGGAGCGCTAGGGGACTTCCTGGCGGCCGAGATCAAGGCGCGGCTGGGCTCGAACCTGCGCGTGCGCGCCGATACCTTCGGTTACCTGCAGCGCTCCTTCGCCGGCTACGCCTCGCCGGTCGACGCCCGCGAGGCGCGCGAGGTCGGTCGCGCGGCCGCGCGCATGGCGACCGCAGGCGAACTGGCTCACGGATCCGTGATCATCGAGCGCGAAGAGGGCGAGGAGTACCGCTCGCGGGTTGGCGTGACTGCTCTCGAGAACGTCGCCCAGCACACGCGCACTCTGGACGAGGAGTACCTGCTCGGCGACAACGACATCGCGCCCGCGTTCCTCGATTACGTCGCCCCTCTGGCGGGAGAGATGCCGCGCACCGCGCGCCTGTCGGACTTCCCTCTCGGAGGCTGAGGGGCCTCCTCGACGCGTGGGAGCGGGATCATGACGAACGAGACGAAACAGGTGGCCGGCGCCGCGATCCGAACGGGGGGAGGCGAGACGCCCGCGGAGCGGGTTTCTCCCTACCGCAACATGTGGGTGCCCCTGGTGGTCGTCCCGGCCCTGATCGTGGTCGTGATGGTCCTGGTGGCTGTGCTCTTCGGCGCCATCTCGGGCGGGACGACTTCCCTGGCCGAGAATCTGACCGCGGTCGAGACGGGCGGGGCCAACGAGCGCACTCAGGCCCTGTTCGCCTTGGCGCAGAAGTTCGCCGAGAACCTGCGCGCGCGCGAGGCGGGTGAACCCGAACCCTGGCCCTTGGACTCCGAGGAGATGGCCCTCAAGCTGGGTCTTGCCTGGGAGCGCACGGCGGAGGCGGATCACGAGATCCGCATCGTGCTCGCCTCCCTGCTGACTCAGCTCGGCGACGATCAGGGCGTCGGCTACCTGGTCACGATGCTCGAGCTCTCCGAGGCCGAGGATCCCCAGGCCGAGATCCGATTCAACGTCTTGGCGAACCTGATCCTGGCCGACCTCTCCACCGTCGCTGACGAGCGCCTCGCGCATGTCCTGGGGCGGTTGGGGAAGTGCGAGCACTACGACCTGCGCTCGTTGGCGATCGTGGCCCCGCGCAAGCTGCCTCCCGAGCAGGCCCGCCCCCTGTTGATCGAGGCCCTGGGCGATTCGTTCATCGAGATGCGTCTGAATGCCGCCGTCGGGTTGGCGGACCTGGGCGATCCGGCCGGTGCGGAGGTCCTGCGGGACCTCCTGGAGCCGGAGATCTACTCGGCCGAGCGACGTTCGAACGTCGAACTCTGGACTCAGGCCGAGGCGGTCAGCACGGCTCGTCAGGTGGCCCTGAGGGCCCTGGGGAGCCTGGCGCTCGCCGAGGATCGCCCGCTCGTGGCGGGGCTATCGGAGCGGGCGGACGACCCGAACCTGCGCGCCGTCGCCCTGGAGGTTCGAGCCGCCTGGGCCGGGGGCGACTGAGCCTGGAAATGGGCCTTAGGGGCTTGCGAACCGGCCCCGGCTCGTTCATCCTTCCTGCCCAAAATGGAGGCTTCGCTTGCACCCCGAGCGGGGTCGGTCGGAGTCGCGCCGAGGCCCGGGGCGGAGGGTGGCGGACCGCCGCGTGCGGAGTGTTCCCCACCCCCGCCGTAGCGGGCCCTCGGTCCCCCGACCGGGCGCCCCCAGCGCATCGAACCCGGAGAGCATCGTGAGCGAGGAAAGCAAACCCGAAGAGAGCAGCCCCGAGAGCGCGGCATCGCCCGGCGAGGCCGACTCCGCCTCGCCCGCGACCCTCGTGCGCGCTCCCTTGCGCGGCGAGGTCTCGCGCCGCGGGTTCTTCTCGGTGCTGGGTGCCGGCTGGGCCGTGTTCACCGCCGCGTCGGCGGGCCTGCTCGGCGCCATGGGGCGCTTCATGTTCCCCAATGTGCTCTACGAGCCGCCGCAGCAGTTCAAGGCCGGCTTCCCCGAGGAGTTCGCGGTCGGCGAAGTGGATCTGCGCTTCAAGGCTGCCTACGGAGTCTGGGTCGTGCGCGAGGCCGACGGTTTCTACGCCCTCTCGACCACTTGCACGCACCTCGGGTGCACGCCGAACTGGCTCTCCTCCGACCAGAAGTTCAAGTGTCCTTGCCACGGCTCGGGCTTCGAGCGCTCGGGCGTCAACATCGAGGGACCCGCTCCGCGGCCCCTCGAGCGATTCAAGATTCAGCTGGCTTCCGACGGCCAGATCGAAATCGACAAGAACACGAAGTTCCAGGAAGAGAAGGGGCAGTGGTCCATGGACGGCGCCTACCTCTACTACGCCTGATGACCGCCGCTCCTGAAACCGGCATGGCCGGCGATCGATGAACAAGCTCCTCGACGCGCTTCGCAGCACCCAGGTCTGGAAGTCCATCTTCCGTCACGGTTACCCGGACACACCGCGGAACCGGACCTTGGCGATCCTGTCCAACGTGTTTCTACACTTGCACCCGGTCAAGGTGCGCAGGAGTGGGATCCAGCTCTCCTACACCTGGTGCATGGGCGGGCTGACCTTCTTCCTGTTCCTGGTGGAGACCATCACCGGCTTGCTGTTGATGTTCTACTACCGCCCGACTGCGGAGCTCGCCTACCAGGACATCTTCGCCCTGCGCGAGCACGTGCCGATCGGCGTGATGCGGGAGGTTCACCGCTGGGCGGCGCACTTGATGGTCATCACCGTCTGGCTGCACATGTACCGAGTCTTCCTGACCGGCTCGTACAAGCCGCCGCGCGAGTTCAACTGGAACATCGGCGTCATTCTGCTGGTGATCACCCTCTTGTTGTCGTTCACGGGCTACCTGCTGCCCTGGGACCAGCTGGCGGTGTGGGCCATCACGGTCGGTACCAACATGGCCCGCGCGACCCCGTTCCTAGGCCACGAGGGGCCAGGCGCGGCGCTCATCAGCTTCGGCGGTCTGGACTTCGTCCATGCCGGTGACGACGTCCGTTTCGGCCTGCTAGGCGGCCGCTTCGTGGGCGATGCGGCACTCCTGCGCTTCTACGTCCTGCACTGCGTCGGTTTCCCGCTCGTGGCGGCCGTCCTGATGGCCGTCCATTTCTGGCGGGTGCGCAAGGACGGCGGCATCTCGGGCCCCCTTTAGCAATCTCCATGAAGACGCGCACCAGACTCCCCAACCGGCCGACTTCGGCTCCCTCGCGTCCCCTTGGAGCACTCTTGAGTTCCTGTCGCTTCCGGCGACCCGTCAGCAGGGTCGCCCTTGACGGCAAGACTCGGGAAGTGCCGCCAGGGAGCGAATCGCTGTGTCTGGAGCACGAGTTCACGAACAGCACGGGCTGAAGAAAACGCGAGGACAATCGGATCCCCATGGGCCAGTTGATCAAGGACCTCATCGACACTGTCACCAAGCCGGTGCCGTACTTCCTGGGGAGCGCTTTGCTCCTGGCGGTGGTGCTGAAGTTCCGCAAGATCAGCACGAAGCTGTCGTTGATCGCCGCTTTCTTCCTGATCGGAAGCGCGTTCCTCGTTTGGGCTTGGGGTGATCCGAACTTCAACCGGATCGTCACCAAACCCGACAACGTCCCGATCATCATCCTGATCTTCAGCGTTGTGTTCTTCAGCTGGCTGTCACTGCGGCGCGCCTACCTGAACGACGAGCGGATCAAGGCGGGCAGGCCGTCCCTTGAGGGTGAGCTGTCCAAGCAGAAGGTGTTCACTTGGCCGGACCTGGTCTACATCGAGCTGATCTGCATGGTGCTGTTCACCGCGGCGCTGATCATCTGGTCGGTGAGCATCGAAGCACCGATCGAGGAGTACGCGGCCACCGCGCGCACACCCAATCCCTCCAAGGCGCCCTGGTACTTCCTGGGGCTCCAGGAGCTGTTGGTCTACTTCGACCCCTGGATCGCCGGTGTTCTGCTGCCCAGCTACATCGTCGTGGGGCTGATGGCGATCCCGTACTTGGACGTCAATCCCAAGGGCAACGGCTACTACACCTTCGAGGAACGGCCTTTCGCCGTCTCGTTCTTCTGGGTCGGTTTCCTGCTCTTCTGGGTCTCCTTCGTGATCCTGGGCACCTTCTTGCGCGGGCCCAACTGGTCGTTCTTCGGGCCGTTCGAGTACTGGGACCTGCACAAGCTGGAGCCGATGGTGAACGTCGACCTCTCGACGTACTTCTGGGTCGAGTTGCTCGGGCAGCCGCGCCCGTCGGCACCTCTCGTGCGCGAGGCGCCGGGTATCGCCTTCATCCTGGGCTACTTTCTGATCTTGCCCAAGTTGCTCGAGCGGCCGCTGCTGAAGGCCTTCTATGCGGGGGCGCGCGAGCACCTCGTCCGCTACCACGTGTTCATGCACCTCCTGCTGTGGTTCGGTCTCGTGCCGCTGAAGATGCTCCTTCGCTGGACCGTGAGCCTGAAGTACTTCGTGGGCATCCCCGAGTGGTTCTTCAATATCTGACCACCCAGACGTTCCAGCTCTTCCCTCCTTCCATCGAACTGGCATGGCTGACCGCGGCGACACCCACTTTCACACGCCGACCCTGAACCTGTGGTTCTTGGTGTCGAGCATCACGCTTCTCGGGGCAGCGGTCTGGATGGTGCTGGATGACTTCAGTGCCCCGTGGAAATCCTACCAGCGCGAGTTTCGGGCACTGGAAGTCGAGCGGGCGGAAGCGGCGCTGCTCTCGCCCGAGCTCGTGGCCGCGGCCGAGGCCGAGGGCGTCGCCCTCGAGAGCCTCGCTGCCGCCCAGCGCGCGCTAGCCGAGGGCGGGGACGGGTTGGCGGCGCTCGAGGAGGAGCTCACCCAGGCGGAGGCGACCCAGTTCCGCAACACCGAGGCCGCCAAGAAGGCCAAGCAAGATCACAACTTCCTGCTCTTCGAGGTGCAGGAGCACCGGGTCCACGCTCATGACGACTCCCTCGAAGCCGAGGAAGTCGATGCCTCCGAGACTCGCCTTTCAGCCGCTGAAGGTCTGAAGGAAGAGGCCGACTTCGCCGTTGCGGACTGCGAGGCCCGCTTGGCGCAACGCCGTGCGGAGGTGAAGGCGGCGGGCGCCGCGGTCAAGGAGGCCGCCAAGGAACTCGAGATCCTGCGCGCGCGCATCGAGGCCGTCGAGCCCGCCTCCTTTGCCGGCCGGGCGGCGAACCTCGTGCGCGACCAGATCCCGGGTCTGGACTTCATCGGGCCCAACATCAAGGTCCAGAAGGTGGTCCTGGCGAACCTGACCAACAACCTGAACTTCACCCTCAAGACGCGCATCGACATGTGCCACACGTGTCACATAGCGATCGACCGCGAGGGTTTCGATGAAGGAGTCGCGGAGCCGTTCCGCTCGCACCCCAACCTCGACCTGTACCTCACAGCCAAGTCGCCGCACCCTTTGAGCGAGGTCGGCTGCACGATCTGCCACCGAGGCGCGGGGGAGGCGCTGGACTTCATCCGCGTCGATCACCGACCGATGGCGGATGAGCTCGAGGAGTGGCGCGATGAGCACCACTGGCACAAGCAGCACCACTGGGACTGGCCGATGCTCACCGAGGAGTACACCGAGGCTGGCTGCGTGCAATGCCACAAGAGCTCAATGGAGCTGATCGCGGATGACGCGCCGCAGGTGAGCGAGGGTTACCGCCTGTTCGAGCGCTACGGCTGCTATGCGTGCCACAAGGTCGAGTGGTTCCCGACCAAGCGCCGGCCTGGTCCCAGTCTGGTGAAGATGCAAGCCAAGTTGCAGCCGGACTTCATCGCTTCCTGGATCGCCGATCCGAAGGCGTTCCGTCCGGCGACCTGGATGCCGCAGATCTTCCACCTCGAGAATTTCGGCGCCGAGGAAGTCGTCGTCAAGTCGAAGTGGGGCGAGGACCGGGAGATCCTCGGCAAGGAATGGAGCGAGACGGCCATCGCGTCGGTCGTTGCCTTCCTCACGGACCGCACCGAGCCGGGCGGACAGGAGCCGATCCCTGTCGCGGGCGACGCGGAGCGAGGGCGTGAGGTGTTCCGCCTCTCCGGCTGCTTGGGCTGCCACAACCTGGCGCCGTACCCAGGTCGGGAACCGCAGACCATCGATCTTGCCTTCGAGCGCGAACACTCGAACGAACACGGCCCGAACCTGCGCGGCGTCGCGACGAAGATCAACGCGAGCTGGCTCTACCGTTGGGTCAAGGATCCCCACGCCTACTGGGACCAGACGCGCATGCCGGACCTGCGTCTCTCGGACCAGGACGCGGCGGACGTCACTTCCTATGTGATGGACGATCCCGACGGCTTCTTCCACGACGTACCCGACGGCTGGGCCCCGGCGCAGGCTGGGTTCGACTTGGACGTGTTGCGCGAGCAGGCGCGCCGCTTCTTCAGCCGGGAGGGACGGCGGGAGTTGGAGCGACGCTTCGCCGGTGAGAACTCCGAGTTCGCGTGGGACGATGCCGAACAGCTCCTGGTCGCCGTGGGCGAGAAGTTCATCCTCAGCCAGGGCTGCTACTCGTGCCACGAGATCCCTGGTCTCGAGGACACCATGCCGATCGGTACGGAGCTGACGGCCTGGGGTTCGAAGACCGTGGACAAGCTCGACTGGGGGTTCATTCCCGACGAGATGGCAGCCAGCCACGGCTGGGGCCTCGAAGAGCGCGAGGAGTTCAAGCACTTCCGAGAGAACTGGGTCGAGCAGAAGCTGGGTTCGCCGCGTTCGTTCGATCGGCACAAGGTGATCAGCAATCCCCTCGACCGCCTACGCATGCCGGACTTCGATCTCGCCCCCGAGGAGATCAAGGCTATCGCGACTTTCGTGATTGGCTTGGTGGAGGACGAGGTCCCCCTGGCTGGGATGAAGCCTGACGCGGCACAACTCGCGATGGACACCGGCCTGAGGGTGATTCGGCAGAAGAACTGCGCCGCTTGCCACGTCTTGAAGCCGGGGACGGTGACCTTCCGCGACGAGGGGGGCCGCGTCCACACGGTCCAGGCTGAGTTGGCGCCCATCGGTGAGGAGGCGGCGCCTCCAACCCAATCCGATCTCGAGTCACTCCGGGTGCGGATCGCTGCTTACGAGACGGAGATGGACGAGGAGTTGGAGGACATCGGCTTCCGCCTGCTGGAGGTGGTCCCCGAGGTCGGCCTCACCCAGGAGAACGTCTTCATTCCCGTCGAGGACCTGCTCGGCGTGACACCCCCTGTCGGCGGTGGCTTCGTGGCGACGGTCGTCGACTACTACATGAGCGGCATCGAGATGTTCGATGAGGAGTCACCCGACGATCCGTACTACTACTGGAATCTCGGCGAGGAAGGTGAGGTCGAGGATGTGGACGGAGAGCTGCGCCCCTACCTCGACGAGCCCTACGACAAGGTCCGCTCCACCTTCGCTCCCCCCGTCCTGATCGACGAGGGGTACAAGTTGCAGCGCGACTGGTTCTACGCCTTCCTCTTGGATCCCGTCGCGATCCGTCGCCAGATGCGCGTGCGCATGCCGACGTTCCACTTCGAGCCGGGCGAGGCGGAGGCCGTGGCCGACTACTTCGCCCACGACTCCGCCCTGCGTTGGCCGGCGCGCTACGCCCGTTCCCTGCGTTTCGCCCTGGGCGTGGACGCCAAACCGACGTTCCAAGCCGACGGCAAGCCTTGGCCAGAGCTCGCTACGCAGCGGGCGGACGGGAGCGGCGTCAGCCTCGAGGAGGTCGCGGCCCGCGCGGGCATCAAGCCCGCGGACCTGCGTGCGATCGAGGCCGGCTCCGCGCCCGAGACGGAGGCCAAGTTCGGCGATATCTTGGCGCTCGGCGCCGCCGAGGGCTTTCAGCTCAACGGTCCGGTCGTGCCCGGCTCGGACAGGGTCACCCGCCGCGCGCCAAGCCACGTGGCGGCGCACCCCGACGAGATTCGACTCGGGGCGATGCTGGCGACCGACAGCCAGGCGGTGAACTGCTACAACTGCCACTGGCACGCCGACCAGCCGCCCGGACAGGAGGGGACGCCCTTGGCGTGGGGCCCCGACCTCTCCCTCACGCGCGAGCGCCTGCGGGAGGAGTGGACGGAGGACTGGCTGTGGAACCCGGGCATGATCTACCCGTTTACGGCCATGCCGGGTAACTTCACGGGGGATCCGCCCCAATACCAGACGGTCTACCCGGATTCGACCAACCGGGAGCAGATCCAGGCCGTATTGGACTGGCTGTACAATTTCGACCGAGTTTCCGAGCCGACCGCGAACTAGCAGCCCGCAAGAAAAAGCGCCCAACCACGACTTCGCCTTGCTCGTCGCGACGAAGATGTCCTCGTCTCGCTACAGCCCGTCTTCGCCGGGCTGATAGCACCCCGCGAGAGAAGCGCCAACGGGTTGCCAGCAGCGCGAGCCGTCGACCGAACCGAGCCCCTCTCCATCACCGAATCACTCACTACCGCAGAGGCACCGAGATGAAACTGCTCCCCCTCCTGTTGCTCACGACCACCGCTGGTATCGCGGTGGCGATCGGCGAGATGTCCGCGGACACTCACGACCACGCTGAGAAGACGGAGACTTGCTGCGCCACCGGCGACACCGAGATCCGCTCCTCCTACCTCGTCCCCGTTCTTGCCGCGGAGGAGGTCACCGGCACGGTCAAGGGCTCCGTGCTCTTCGATGGCGAGAAGCGGCCCAAGATCGAACCGCTCGAGATATCCGCCAAGGCGGCCGAGGGCTGCACGGCCGACGGTCAGCGGGTTGACGACACCAACTGGAGCGTGATCATCGCCAAGGGCGGCGGCATCAAGAACGCAGTCGTCGAGCTGACCGTGAAGGGGGCCGAGAACAAGAAGCTCGAAGAGCCTATCGTCCTAGATCAGGTGCAGTGCCGCTACGACCCGCACGTGCTGCTGATCCCCGCGGGCGCGACCGTCGAGTTTAGAAACTCCGATACCGTCTCCCACAACGTTCACACCTACGCGATCAAGAATATGGCCTTCAACCGGACCATCGGTGCCGGCGGCAAGGACAGCCAGAAGCTCATGGAGCCGGAGGCGATCGAGGCCAAGTGCGACATCCACCCTTGGATGAACTGTTGGCTGTACGTGACCAACCGGCCGTTCACCACGACGACCGGCGCGGACGGGACCTTCACCATCGAGGGAGTTCCCGCCGGCACCCACAAGGCCACGATCTGGCACGAGCGCCTTGGCAAGGCCCGCGCCGAGGTGACCGTGGCGGAGGACGGCTCCTGCGCGGCGATCGAGGTCAAGCTGGCCGGCAAGAAGGCCGGCGGCCGGCGTCGACGCCGCTGAATCCGGCATTCTCTGACCGGAGCCCGAGCGCCGTCACCCTCGGAGGGAGGCGGCGCTCGGTCGGGTTTTTCAGCCCTGACCGAGCCCCGAGGTCCCCGGGTGCTCGATCAGCGGGAATCGCACCCCGCAGTGGAGCGAGTCTGGGAAGATGCCTCCAACGCCCTTCAGGACACCGCGTAGCTAGACGAATCCTGAGACCGCAGTCCCCCCTCTGGCTTCACGAAGAAGGCCCCCCGCATGGAACTCCGCAAGATGCTCCGGAAGACCCTCCGAACGACACAACTCAGCACCCTCGCCGCTCTCCTGCTCCCGGCCATGATCGCCTCCGCCCAGGAGGTATCCGAGCCGCCGGAGGGCGCGGAGGTCTTGCGGGTCATCGAGGTCTCCGCTGACGTCGATCTCGCGCTCGAGGTCGTGGCCGATGACGAGACGGAGGGGGGCATCATCGGGATCTACCTGGGGGAGGGGAACGATGGAGCGATCATCACCGGGCTCGTCCCCGGGGGCCCCGCTGCCAACGCCGGCCTGCGCCCTGGGGATCGGGTTTCGGCGGTAGGTGATCACCGTGTCTCCAGTGGCTCGGCCCTGCGCGAGCTGCTCGGCGAGCGTCACGCCGGGGAAGTCGTCGGCGTGACCGTCGTGCGCGACGGTTGGCGCAAGGGCTTCGAGCTTGGTCTGGTCGCGCAGGGAAGCTTGGATCTGAATGACGCCGCAGCCGAAGGTCTCGAGGATCACGGCCGCATGCGCCTCCTGCACACCTTGCACGAAGGCAGGGAGCTCCCCGAGGGCGTGACTTGGACCATGGTCGGGGGCCCCGGGGATGCCAAGGCCGAGCACGGCGAGGACGAGGAATGCGAAGTCCACATCATCGTGGAGGCCGATGGTGGGCCCGAGGGTCTCCATGACTCAGAGCTCTCCTTCGGCTTGCGTGCGATGATCGACGGCTCGGACGTCGACGTCGAGAACCTGATCAAGAAGGGCTTGGAGTTCGAGTGGATCCCCGCCGGCCACGGTGTCGAGGGAGCCGACATCTTCGAGCGCGTCCGTCGGATCTATGAGTCCCACCGCGGTGAGCGCGGTGAGGACGAAGACTGCGACGCCTTGGACTCCAATCCCGAGCGCCACGGCCAAGGTGGCGGTGAGTGCCGCGTCGGTCGGGGTGGCGCGGAGCGGCACGGCCAAGGCGGGGGCGAGTGCCGCGTCGGTCGGGGCGGCGCGGAGTGCCACGGCGAAGGCGGCGGTAAGTGCCCCGTCGGTCGGGGTGGCGCGAAGCGCCACGGCGAAGGCGGCGGTGAGTGCCACGTCGGTCGGGGTGGCGCGAAGCGCCACGGCGAAGGCGGCGGTGAGTGCCACGGCCAAGGCGGCGGTGAGTGCCACGGCCAAGGCGGCGGTGAGTGCCACGTCGGTCGGGGTGGCGCGGATTGCCACGGCGAAGGCGGCGGTGAGTGCCGCGTCGGTCGGGGCGGCGCGGAGCGCCACGGCCAAGGCGGGGGCGAGTGCCACTCCGACGGAGGACGTGGAGAGCACCGTGATCTGCTAGAGGGCGCCTGCCCCTTGGCCGAGGGACTCGGTGGGCGGTTGGACCCACGCGCAATCGAGCGTGTGCATGAGATGATCAGGGAACGCCTCGGCGGCTTTGAACACCACGGCGACTCCGAGAGAGAACACCACGGCGGTGACCGCGACTCTCGACACCGCGACTTCCAGCACCATGGCGATGGAGGCGGGCCCCACCACGGAGATGGTGGGCACGGCCCCGAGCACCCTGATTTCGAGCACGATCTGTTCGTACAGGACGACTTCGAGTTGCATGGCGAGGGTGGCCCCGGAGCTGGGTGTGGTGGCGAGCGCCGCCACCGGATCCCTGAAGTGCGAACTGGCACCGGCCGTCGCGCGCAGGAGTCGCTCGAGGAGTTGCACGCTCAAATCGAGCGGCTCTCCTCCAAAGTCGAGGCCCTTGGGCAAGCCGTGCGGCGCCTGTCCGGGCGCCGAGATCGCTAGTCTCAACTGCCCGCAGCGCGCGCCGCGTACTCCATCCTCGCCTCGGTGAGGGATGTCTAGCGGCGTGCGAACTCGAGCGGGTGACCACCCTTCTCCCGAAGAAGCGAACAGATGTCGAACGCACCCGATGAGCCGTTCGATCTGGCCGTGATCGGCGCCGGCGGGGCCGGCACGATGGCGTTCCTGCGTGGCGTCCTCAACTACGACCGCTGCGCCCTGTTCACGGGTGACGGTGAGACGCGGCGCAAGGGGCGCTCAACCTGGGTCAACCAGGTGGACAACATCCCCGGCATGCACGATCTCGGCCATCCCATCGGGAAGTCGACTCGCGGCACCTTGAAGTGGATCGAAGGGCAGGATGGCCTTCGGGATCGCGGCACGGTGATCCGGGGCGTCGTGGAGCGCCTTGAACCCGTCGAGGACGGCTTCGTCTGCCACTACGCGGACAGGAAGGACCGGCACCGCCTCCGGGCCAGATTCGTCGTGCTCGCCACCGGTTGCATGGACGTGCAGCCCGAGATCGCCGGATCGATCGAGCCCGTTCTTCCCTTCGCGAACCGCGGAGACCTGATCTACTGCGTCCGCTGCGACGGGCACTTGACCCGGGGGAAGTCGCTCGCCGTGATCGGAGCGCGCGACAGCGCCGTCTCCAGCGGGACCATGATGGCCGATCGCTACGGCCACGAGGCGGTGACCATCCTGACCAACGGCCTCGAAGAGAGCTTCAGCGAGGAAGCGCGGGCCCTCGTGGCCGCCCACGGCATGTCGATCCGGACCAGCCCCATCGCCGAGGTCATCGGCGATCCGCGCGGGGACGGCCTCGAGGGCTTCCGCCTGGCCGATGGGACAGCCGTGAGCGCCACTCGCTGCATCGTGAGCTTGGGCATCATCGCCTACAACATCCTACTCACCGACCTTGGCGGCGAGGTGGACGTCAACGGCCGCGCCGTCGTGGGCAAGGCCGGCGAGTCGTCCGTTCCGGGCCTCTTCGTCGTGGGCGACCTTCAGTCCGGGCGCAAGATGCAGGTCTACACCACCTGGGACGAGGCGGTCGATGCCGCCGACGAGATCAATGCGCGCATCCGCGCCGAGCGCCGGGGGCGCCGGCTGGCCGTTGCTCCCGGCACGGACTGACAGACGGCATGACGAAGATTCGAAGGGCACGCGACATGAGATGGGCCGGCTACGCAGAGCGGAGGGTGGTCTCGGCGCTCGAGCGCGAGAGGATGGTCCAACCGTGAAGCTCCCCATCAAGATCGCCGCGGGTGTGTGCTCTCTCGCCGCGACCCTTCTCCTGCTCGACGGATGTCGTGGACCGGACCCGGCGGCCCCGCGCCACTCGCACTTCGAGTTGAACGAAGCGGAGATCGCCGGCAACCCCGATCTCGCGGAGGATCCAGAGGCGCGGATTGCTCTCTCGCGCGCCCTGACCGAGACCTTCGGGTCCCTTGCGGTGCCGCGCTACCTCGTCCTCGACGACTGGCGGCGACAGGGCTTCGATCCCAACCGCTGGCCGATGGGGGAGAGTGCCGAGGAAGGGGCCGAAGCACTGGGGGAGGAGCAGCGGCCGAGCTTGGCGGAATCGGCGGCGCTGTACGCGGGACGTTGCGCTCGCTGCCACGGGTTCTCCGGCGGGGGAAACGGCCCGATGGCGGCTCGCCTGGACACGCGCCCGCGAGACTACCGCCACGGCGTGTTCAAGAAAACGCCGCTAGCCCACGGCTCTCGGCCGCGACACGAGGACTTGGTGCGAATGCTCGCGGACGGAATCTCCGGGACGGCCATGCCGTCCTGGGGGCCGCACTTGACGGTTGCGGAAATCGCCGGACTGGCCGATTTCGTACGTCTGCTCGCCATCCGCGGCGAGACCGAGCGGATGGCGATCATCGACTACGACGCGTTCGACGGCTTCGACCAGGACGCCTTCCGCGGGTACTACGAGCTCGTCGTCACCCGCTGGCTGGGGGGAGGCGAGCAGCTCATCCTGCCCGGCCACCGACCCGAGGCGACCCCCGAGCGCATCGCCCATGGGGAGTCCCTGTTCCTCGATCCGCGGGGAGCCGGTTGCGTGCGCTGCCATGGCAGGGAGGGCCACGGGGACGGTGAGGCCTCGCTCGTCCCCGACCCCCTGACCGGAGAGCCGGTCCCCTTCCTGGACGAGTGGGGCAACCCGATCCGTCCCCGCGACCTCGTCTGCTCTCCGCTGCGGTTCGGGGAGCGCCCCGAGGACCTCTTCCGCCGCATCCATGAGGGGATCAACGGGACCCCGATGCCCGCCCACGGCGGTTTGCTCGTGACCGAGCCGGACGGCACGCGGCATTCGCTCAACGACGAGGATATCTGGGACCTCGTCTTCTACGTGCAATCCCTGCGCTGAGGGCACCTCAAGCCGCGCGCGGCGGCCCACCTGAGACGCTCTCCCCGATCCGTAGCCCCTCGCTCAAGATCGCCGCTATCCGGGTGTTGCCGGTCTTGTAGCCGGCTGTCTTCGTCGTGGTCTGGCGCAGGACGAGGACCTCGACCGCATCCTCCTGCCGGAACTCCGTGGTCAGCCCCTTGGGAGCGGTGTATTGCTCGTGCGCGTCCTGCAGACCGAACCCCTCGCGAGCGACGAGGACGACGTAGAAGTAGGGGTACGACGTTCCTCCGACTTCGTTCAGCACGACCTGTCCGTAGAGGCCGAGGAAGGCCTCGTGGTGCTCGGCGAGGTCGATCTTCAGCTTGAGGTCTCCGGGGACCTTCGCGCCGTCGCCTCCCATGAGCGCCATCAGGTGTACCGAATGGGGTTCGAGAGCGGCGGCGCCGGACTGCAGGGCACCCTGGAGGGTTCGTGCCCGAGTGACGAGCTTGGGATCGCGCAGGACGCGCCGGACCCCGGTCACCCAGTGCGGCAGCATCAAGATCAGGCCGTCGAGGGCGAGGATGCGCGGGGTTCCCCGCCCGCTCGCGGCCAGGGCCATGAGCCCGCCCGTGAGGGAGAGAAAGACGAAGGCTCCCAGGAGGTTGGTCACATCGAGAGCGCTGCGGTCCCAGCGGCGGATGGCGCTGTCGAGGCGTACGATTTCGGCCAGTCGATCGGTCTCGATTCGCTCCCAGTGGGCGTGCGGGTCGAACGCCTTGAAGTCGACGAAGTTGTCGTACCCCCGCACCAGCAGCAGGAGGTTCCCGGCCACCAGGGGCAGCGCGCCCGCCACCCACGCGCCGGCCAGGGCTTGGATCGCCAGCCCGAGTGCAACGAGGCCGAAGGCGAGCACCATTCGGCGCCCGTAGGCGAGGCCGGGCCAGATCCGGAAGAAGATGATCGCGCAGTCCTCTCGGCTGGGGAGGATCACCGCTCGAAATGCTCCTCGTCCGCGGGCGCGAAGCCGTTGTGCTCCTCGAGCTCGCCGAAGCCCATGTGGCGCCAGTACAGCGGGCAGGCGCCGTTGCATATGTGGAAGTTCTCGCAGTCTCGGCACTGAGGGTGGGCGAGGAACTTCTCGCGGAACTCAGTCGCACGCCGACCCTTCCAGATCCGATCGACTCCCTCTTCCAGGATGTTCCCGACGCTCTCGTCGTAGGACGCGCAGGGGATGACGTCGCCATTGGCTCCGATCGAGATCAGGCCGTCACAGGCGCTGCAGCCCTTGTTCCCCAGGCCGTGAATGACGGGGTTGAACATGCACATGGGCGTGGGCGAGTACCACATGAACTCGACCTCATGGCGCTTGCTCTCTTCGGCGATCGCCTCGAGGTACGGCCCGAGATCTCGGTACTTGACGACCAGGCGATCATTCAGCGCGGCGCTACCCGTCGGGACGATCAGGTTCATGCTGAACTTCGTCCGGTTGAGCTCGTCCTTGACGAAGCGCGGCATTCTCGGGCACTCGGCGAGGTTGTCCTTGTTGATCGTCGTGTTCGTGTGCGTCAGGACGCCGGCTGCGTCGAGGTGTTCGACTGCGGCGAGCGTCTTCTCAAATGAGTGGGGGATCATCGTTACCCGTTCGTGTACCGCCGCCGTGACGCCCTCGAGGCTGACCTGGGCGGAGTCGAGGCCGGCGTCGGCGAGTCGGGTCGCGAGCCCCTCGGTCACCATCGTCCCGTTGGTGATCAGGTTGACCCGCATCCCGAGCTCCTTCGCATACGCGATGAGCTCGGGCAACTCGCCTCGCAGGGTGGCCTCGCCGCCCGTGAAGCTCACCGAAGGCACCTTCGCGTCGAGGTAGATCCGGTCGAGGACGGTCCGGATCTCAGCCACGGACATCTCACGATCCGACCCGACCGGATTCGTCGTGCAGTTGCAACCTGCGTAGCAGAAGGAGCATCTCAGGTTGCAGCGGTAGGTGATCGCCACCTCCGAGAGGATCGGTAGCTCCGAGAAGTGCATGTCGAAGGGCTCGACCTGCACGGCGCTGGTGGCATTGACCTCGGTCAATGTGCCCTCGAGGAAGCGCTTGATCTCGCAAAGGAAGAGGTGGATGTCCTGGATCTGGCGTGGGTGACGGCCGATCTCGTCGAGGAGCTCTGCGATGCGCTTGCCCTCGAGCAGTGGCTTGAGGATGGCGACACCCTGATCGTTGAGCTTCTGGGCCTGATTCGGGCGCTTGATGAGTACGTTGTCCTCCTCGCGCACGAAGACAAACGGCCTCACGTTCTCGATGAACACGTCGATCCAAGTGAGGTCGGCGGCGGCCGTGTCGGTCGCCGGGCCTGACGGGGAGAGCTTGAGAAGGCGCATCAGTGCGATCCCCCGCTGACGCAGGCGGAATGGCAGGCGGAATGGCAGGCGGAGTGACAAGCCGAGTGACAGGCGGAGTGACAGGCCGAGTGGCAGGCGTCGTGGCAGACGTTCAAGTCCAGGGCCAGATCGGGGTCCATCGGACCAGTCAGGATGTGGTCCGTCGTTACGGGTACGTTCCCTTCGTACTCGAAAGGGTCCGCGGGCGGGTGGTGATTCAGGAAGCAGGGATGGTGCCAGAAGTACCAGGCATACCAATCCGGATCGGTCCCTCGGGAAGCCCGGCGGGGACTCTCGGGGCGCCCCTCTTCGCTCGCGATCCGCTCGCGGTAGTGAGCCTGGGTGGCCTGGACATCGCAGTCCCAAGCCTTCTTGCGGATGTTCTCGACGGCGAGATGCATCAAGGCCTCGAGCTCTGTCTGGGAGAGCTCGCCGTCATTGACCAGAGACTCGTAGAACAGCCGCTCATAGGGGTCGAGCAGCTCGAGCTGGGGAGGCTTGCGGCGGCGGACGCGCAGGGGTGAACGCGAGACGACCTCCACGTACCCCGCGGCGACCATTGCCGAGAGCATCGCGCTCGCGAGGCGCTTGAACGGGACTTCCAGGTAGAAGGCCGCCTCGAGATCAGAGAGGTCCGCGCACACTTTTCCCCGCTTGCGGAAGTTCGACAGGATCAGCTTGGGTGGTGTCCAGTCGACGTTGTCCCAACGGACGTTGTCCAGGCCTCGGTGAGCAGCGA
The DNA here is from genome assembly GCA_002686265.1 of Planctomycetota bacterium. Classification (GTDB taxonomy): domain Bacteria; phylum Planctomycetota; class UBA1135; order UBA1135. The sequence goes on along the minus strand of NZBA01000135.1, from coordinate 34,320 downwards.
TCATCGAGCGCTGCTTGCCGGCTACGACCAGAAAAAAGCAGGCGACGAGTGCTGCCGCAGCCAATACGAAGGGCAACACGCCTGGCGAGCCGCGTCCAGTTCGAGCGGCTGCCCGGTGGGCGCTCTCGCCGCGAGCTGGTCCGGTCCCGGAGAGGTCGAACCACTCGGCGGGCAGGTAGAACTGCGCGCGCATGTCGAAGCGGTTGCCGGGTCGCTCGCGATGGAACACCAGTCGCAGCCGATCCGACGCGTCGCGCCGGTAGTCGATGAGGAACTTCTCGTTGACCCACGGCTCGGTCAGGACCAGGCGCCGCTCTTCGACGTGCGCCCGGGGATCCACGCCCCCGGGTAGGACGAAGGGCGTGGTGACCTCCAGGGTGTAGTGCTCCTGCTCGGCGGCTTCGTCCCAGGCCACCGGAGACCAGTGGAAGGCGACCAGGGCGGTCCCGTCCTCGGCGGTGGTGGGGGCGAGGTAGCCTGCTTCGGCGAAGTCCGCATCGAAGCCGAAGGTGTAGGTCACGCCGCCCGAGCCGACGCCCGCACCGTCGGCCAGGACGATGTCCCAGCGATCGCCGGGGAGGGAGGTGAAGTCGAGGCCGTAGACGTTCCTCTCGCGGTCGATCGCGAAGGAGGTGGGCGAGAACTCGTCGATCCACAGGCGGTCGTTGCCGCCGAAGATGAACCCGTGTAGCTCCCCGGAGCGGACTAGCCAGTCGATCTTGTACTCGACGGAGGCCGAGCCGTCGCGTTGCAGGGAGACCTCGGTCTCGACGAAGCGGATCTCGCCCTTGCCCGCGAGTGCCGTAGAGGCCAGAGCGCAGGCCCACAAGGCGGGTTTCAGCGCACGGAGCAAGGGCCGTAGCAGCGCCGGGACCGCGCTCACGGGGTGAAACCGTACACGTCCTCGATGGTCGCCCTGATGTGAGCCATGAAGGGCTCGGTCGAGAGCGGCCGGCCGGTGGCGCGCTCGACGAGCTCGCTCGGCGAGTACAGGCGGCCGTGCCGGTGGATGTTCCCGCGCATCCACTCGAGTAGCGGGTGGAACTCACCCGCGGCGAACATCCGGTCGAGATCACCCAGCGCCTCCCGCGCGCTCTCGAAGAGCTGGGCGCTGAGGAGGTTCCCGACGGCGTAGGTGGGGAAGTAGCCGAATACTCCGCAGGACCAGTGGATGTCCTGCAGGACTCCCTCGGCGTCGTCGGCGGGGCGCAAACCCAAGACGGCCTCGTAGCGCTCGTTCCAGGCGTCGGGGAGGTCGGGGACCGCGAGCTCCCCGGAGAACAGGGCGCGCTCGAGCTCGTAGCGAACGACGATGTGCAGGTTGTAGGAGACCTCGTCCGCCTCGACGCGGATCGTGCTCGGTCGGGTCGCGTGCAGCGCGGGGTACAGCTCGTCCACGGTGCGAGCGTTCGCTCCGTGGAAGGTCCTTCGGAACTCGGGCAGCGCCCACTCCCAAAACGCGCGGCTGCGCCCCACCTGGTTCTCCCACAGCCGTGACTGAGACTCGTGGACGCCGAGCGAGATGGCGTGGCCGAGCGGCGTGCGCAGCCAGTCGTCGGGCAGCCCCTGCTCGTAGAGCCCATGTCCGGCCTCGTGCATGATCCCGAACAGGGCGGGGCGGAAGTCGTCGTCCGACCAACGCCAGGTCAAGCGCACGTCGCTGGAGTGGAAACCGCTGCAGAAGGGGTGCGGCGCGGCGTCGATCCGCCCGGCGTCGAGGTCGAACCCCATGTGCTCGGCGACATGGCGGCCGAACGCGAGCTGAGCGTCCGCCTCGAAGCGGCCGCCGGCGGCTGATTCGTCGATCTCGATGCCGCTCTCGGCGACGGCCGTGACCAGAGGGCTGAGCTCGTCGCGGAGCGCGGCGAGCAGGGGCGTGACCGTCTCCTCGTTCGATCCGCGCTCGTACTCGTCGAGCATGGCGTCGAAGGGCTTGCCGCTCGCGACGAGCGGTGCGAGGAGCCCGGCGATCTCACGCTTGAGCTCCACGAGCGTCTGGAGCCGCGGTTGGAAGACGGAGAAGTCCGACGCCTCGCGCGCGGCCTGCCATGCGTTCAACCCCGCGCTCTTGGCCTCGGCCGTGCGCTTGGCGAGCTCGGCGGGGATGCGTAGGGCCCGCTCGACGCGCCGCCGCGCTTCCCGCACCTGGGCGGCGAGGACACTGCCCGCGGGCGCCTCCTCCAGGGCTTCCTCGAGGGCATCGCTGAGGGCCGGCGCGGTCAGCTTCGAGTGCTTCAGGCCCGCGATGGTCGCGAGGACGCCGCCGCGCGCGGCCTGCCCCTTGGCGGGCATGTAGGTCTGCTGGTCCCATTCGAGGACCGCGCACACGGTGTCGAGGTCCTCAATCTCCGCCCAGAGGGTGAAGAGGGTGTCGGCCGCTGCGCCGTGGGGATCGCTCATTGGCACGTGGATTGTACGCGGGGGACCGCGGGTCGCGCACGACCCACGTCGTCCCCTCGGGTGGACCGGACCTAGCAGCCCGCAAGAGAAGCACCCTACTCCGACTTCGCCCTCTCCGCCGCGCGGCGTCGGACTCGTCGATCCGTGCTCGACGGCCCTCTCTCAACGGGCCCTGCTACGGCGTGAAGTGGATCGTGTACCCGTCGCTGGTGTTGAAGTGCGGCGCCGCGGCGTCGGGGTCGCGGAACCAGGCCTGGAAGTGCCAGGTCTGGGCCGGCTCGATCACCGCGGAAGCGGCCGTGGGATCAGCGAGGTCGACCGCCTGGCTGAGCAGGCCTGCCCCATTGGCAATCTGTGCGCCCAGCCGGTAGAGCGTGTCTCCGTCCACGCAGCGCACACCATTACCGAAGGGCACCGCGGTTTGGCCGCTGGCGAAGAAGAACATCCCCCAGCGCTCCGGCGGCAGATCGACCGCCCGCAGCACCAGGTCGTTGGCCGAGTGGCTGTTGGAGCCGGCAGGGTCCATGGTCGCCAGCACACCGGTGGAGTTGGCGTTTGATCCGCAATACGCGCTCCCCGGACACGCACCGGGCGGGCAGAGGAAGAAGCCGCACCAGGCGCCCGCGTTCACCTGTCCCACGCCGCGCAGGTCGCCGGCGATCAGGTTTCCGGTCATCAGTCCCTCGATGAAGGTGACTCGCGCGCGGGGCGCGAGGATGGAGACGTGCTCGCCGCCCCAGTAGATGACCTTCTTGGCCTCGTAGAAGTTCAACGCCACGCAGTCGCGCGTGATTCCTCCCTGGAAGGTCCAGGTGATCGAGTCGAACTCCGCCAGCAGGCCGGTGACGTTGACGACCAGGAGGGCGTCCGCCGGACCGGTGAGGGCGACCGTGTGGGCATCGGCGATCACGTCGTGGCTGGTTTCGATCACGTTCAACCCCTCATGGAGCTCGGCCGTCAGCTGGCCGAAGCTCCACGACCAGTTCACGTTCTCCCCCAGGGCCGCGTAGGCGTCGGTGACCCCGCGGTAGTAGTGCGCGTAGGCCGCGAGATCGGCGGTCGGCGTGAAGGCGACGCCTTCGGAAACCTCGCCTTGTACGTCGTCGGCGTTGCCGGAGAAACCCCCCTCGATCGTGAGGTCGCCCAGGACGACCCCGGAGACGAGAGCCGCGTCGGCGCCCCCACGCACGCTCCCCGAGACGAGGGCGCTCTCGATGGAGAGCTTGCCCGCGACCTCGATGCCGCCGTTTTGGATCGCTGCCCCGCCTCCGGCCGCGCCGATCCGCGCGTCACCGCCGCAGTAGAGGGAGACTCCCGTGTCCGGTCCCGCGTTCACCTCGGAGTGCAGGGAGAAGGAGGCCACGTCGAAGGAGCCGGCGCAGCCCGCGATGCCCTGGATGTCGCTCCCCGAGGTGTAGCGGATGGTGTGGCAGCTGAAGACGTTGAACTCCTCCGGCGGGAAGGTCAGGTCCTGGGCGGGTGCGAGCGAGGAGGCGGCGAGCGCGAGGGGAGAGAGCATGATGGTGATCACCTGGGAACTCCTTCTTGGCGGTGCGGATCGTGGTGGAGGGAGGACCCTGTTTCACCAAGGTGCACGGAGCCTGTCCAGGACGAGAGTGGGCAGGCCCTCCAGGCGTTCCCGAGGTTGGGAAGATGAAATGCGAGAACCCTGTCGGGGCGCTTCGAATAACGAAACTGCAAGTAGCTCCGGCGAGATATCCCCGCCCACCGAGCCTCGGAGTCGCTCAGCGCGGCGAGCGAGGATCACGCGCCTCACCCGGCGAGCGCGTCTTCTCCGCGAGCAGCGCCAGGCTCCACAGGGCCATGGCGGTCCCGTAGGAGCGGCCGGTCTCATGGCTGTCCATGAACGCGCCGTCGAACTCCGCGAGGCCGAGGATCTGCTCGCGTCCTCGGTGGCGGGCGTCCTGTGTCGCCTCTCCCTCGGGCAGGGCGGCGATGGCCTCGGCGCGCGCGTGCAGGTCGTACCAGAAGAAGAAGCCGCCGTAGCCGTGGCTCGAGGTGTGGTCGTCGTACTTGCGTGCGGGGAGCAGGTGCCGCTCGTTCTCGAAGGAGAGGGCCACGGCCTTGGCCAGGCCGATCGAGTCCCGCGGGGAGAGGAGCGTGATGGCCAGCTCTCCGCGTGGCGTGCGTCCGACCGAGGCCGCCAGGGAGGCGCGCGCGCGGCCTCGGCGGGGGGTGCCGTACGTGTAGGCTCCCGCGCTCGTTCGACAGCGCAGGAGGCTCGCGAGCCCGCGCTCGATCGTGCTCTGGACCTCCTCCGCCGTGACGCCGATCGAGCTCGCGCGGGAGAGAGCGATCAGGGCGTCGGCGGTGACGAAAGGGTTGGCGTACTCGTGCGCCCAGGAGCCGCCGCGGCCTTGGCCGGAGACGAGATCCGCCAACGCGCGCTCGAGGTGTGGCGTGAGGGCCTTGGCGTCGGAGGGGCGGAGCTCGATCCAGCGCTCGAAGGCCCGTGCGCGGTAGACGTGGGCCCAGATGAGCTCGTCCGAGTCCTGGCGGTTGAGGTGCTCTTCGTCCGTGATGTAGGCGAGGGCTCGCTCCAGCGCGCTCTCGAGAGCGGCGTCGCGTTCGTCGAGACCCCCAGCGCGTTCTAGGAGCGCGATGGTGCAGATCGAGGAGATCGAGACGAAGACGTTGGGCAGGCTGTCGGTGCCTCCGAAGTCGTAGGTCGAGTCTTCCCAGCCGCCGTTCGTGCGCTGGGCAGCGAGCAGGAAGGCCGTACCACGGTTCCACAGCTCGTCCTCGCCGAAGACTCCGGCGGGAGCGGTCGTTCCATCGGCGGACGGGGTCAGCGCCGCCGCCGGGAGGTCCGCGTAGGTCTCGAAGGCGTGGACGAGGGGGCCGAATCCCTCGAGCTCCATTGCTGCCTTCCAGGCCAAGGGGTGCTCGGGATGCTCCTGCGTGAGTCGGCGCCACGCCTCGCGCGCCGCCTCATCCCGCCCCCTGTGCCACAGCTCGGCGCTCGCGGTCCAGCGCGTGGAGATCGGATCTCGATCAGAGCCGGGTAGACCGTCCGCCGCCGGATTCTCCACGCCCACCAGCTCCGCGAGGGGGGCGAGGAAGCGTGCGGGGTGGAACGTCGTGATCTGGTGCTCGCGGGCGAGCTCCTCGCCGCCGGGGGCGAGGACGATCCAGCCGGGCTCGACGAAGCGCAGGGGCGCGAGCCCGTACTCCTCGCAGACCCTCTTCCCCGCGCTCATGCGCACCGGAATGAAGTGCTCGTTGAGCAGCGCGATCGTCCGCGGCCAGGAGAACGGCCCGGCGAGCAGGTAGCGGTCGATCTGCTCCGTGCGATCCATCGGCGAGCCGTGGATGGTCGGCACGTACCAGAAAACGGGCCTGTCCGCGCCGCGCAGGGCGCTCTGGAGATCGTCACGCCAATCGATCGCGCTCCCTGCCCGCGCGGCGAGGGCCGAGGGTGCCGGGCGATCCTTGCGTGCGGAGTTCTGGGCGGCGCCCGACGGCGGAGCGCACAAAGCGAGGCCCATGAGGAGCAGCAGGCGCATGGGAACATGATACAGACACGCTCGAGGCGTTCCCGCTTCTCGGCTCACCGCCCCATGCCCCTCACGCGCGACGCCGGGCTAGTCCCGACTTGGCGGGGTCTGATCGATGTCACGTGCGCTATCCTGTCCGGCATGAGAAGCATCACATCCACCATCCTCATCCTCGCCCTCGCCGCTTGCACCTCGGAGAGATCGCCCGCTCCCGAGGAAACCGGCGATGACCCCCAAGCTCCGGCGGCCGACGCCACGAGCGGGGCGACGGCTTCGGTGAGTGAGCACACCGTGCAGTGCGGCTGCTCCATCGCGAGCGTCGGCCACTGCGGCAACTACATCGAGGTCGCCGGTGAGTACCTGCCCATCGCCAACGGCGACGAGTTCGGTCTCGGCGGCATGCAGTGGTGCGGCCAAGGGCCCGTTACCGTCCAGGCCTCGGGTGAGGCCGCCGAAGGCGAGTTCCGTCTCTCCTCCATCGAGTAGGACCGTGCTCGCAGCGCCTCGCGCTCAGAGCGCGGTGGCGCTCAGGATGGAGGCCGTGTAGCCGCCGGATCCGTCGGAGATGAGGCCCGCCACGTACATCCGGTAGCGCCCGTCGGCTAGCTGAACGACCCACGGATCGTTCAGCGACCAGACCGCGAACTCGGTGAAGTCGGGGCAGGATAGGCGCACGCCCGGATCCTGCGGGAAGGTGCGGCCGTCGTCGGAGGACGTGAAGCTGAAGATCTCCCCGGTCCAGACCGAGCCGGGGTTGGGCGGGTGGCCGCCCTGATTCATCGTGAACAGGCGAAGGCGTCCGTCGTCGAGGCGAGTGAACTTCGGGTCGACGTACTGGTTCCCGTTGCCCGTCCCCATATCGCCCAGGACGTTGTCGGCGACGAACTCGAAGGTGTCGCCCCCGTCGAGCGAGACGGCCCGGCGGACGCCGTGCGTGGAGCCGCCCATGTCGCCGATGTAGAACAGGTGCAGGTCGCCCAGGCTGTCGTCGAACAGGTCGAAGACCCCGATCGCGCCGTCGCTGGCCGGCGGGTTGTAGCGGGTGCCCGCCTCGGGAAAGTAGCGGATACCGTCGGTCGAGGACGAGCTGATGAAAGTGCCGGTCGTGAGCTGGTAGCGGTACAGCCGCCACCAGGGCTGGCCGTTCGCATCCGGGAAGGGCATCAGGGTGCAGCGCGGGTCGTTCTCGTGATCGATCGCGATGGTCGGAGGCGAGAAGTCGAGCCCGTTCATCGAGGTCGCGACGTAGTGGTTCGGCCCGTTCGAGCAGTAGACGAACACCTCGCCGGTCACCGGGTCCACACCCGGGGCGGGGACGGCGACATTCGCGATGCGCACGCCGGCGTCGGGGACGAAGTCGAAGCACGGGGCGTGCTTGGGCGTCGCGAAGCGCGGCGAGAAGTCCTGGGGCAGGGGGACGGGCGTACCGAGGGCCGGGAGGAGGAGCAGGGCGGGAGAGAACATGGAGCGCCTTCGCGGGGGCAGGAGAGGGGGGATGAACACACCCACGCAACCGGTCAGGCCGCGGGGGGTTGCGCACTCGGTGGCGAAGGTCTTCGCGTGCGCGCTCCCGTGCGAACCCTCACGCAGGGTTGTTCGCCTCCCTGCACGCATGCGTGCGGCCGGCCGGCTGGGGGCGCTCCCGCCCCGCCGGCACCCTCGATGACGCTACCGGGGCGGTGGTGGAACCGGCGGAGCGAGAGCACCTCCCGCGGACGATTCGCAGGCTCGGGCGAGTAGCTTCGCCCTAGCCGTCCGTTGGTGTTTCTCTTGCGGGCTGCTAGCCCAGCCGCCGGCAGCGCTCGACGACCTCGAGCTGCGAGCGCACGGTGTGGTAGGCGACCTTCCAGCCCGTGCCGAGCTCGCCCCAGATCGGGTGTCCGTCGCGCTCCACCAGGCCGCGCCACTCCCCGCCGCCGCCCGACGCCACCAGGTGCGTCTGGACGAAGTCCTGCGTGCCCGCGAAGGCGGTCAGAAGGCGCGGGTCGCCCGTGAGCTCCCAGCCCTCCAGGAACCCGACCTGCGCTTCCGCCTGTTGCCAGAACTGCTTGCGGGTGTGGCGCGGCGGCCGGTCGTGGGGACCCTCGATGAACACGCCGCCGAGCTCCTCGTCGTAGCCTCGCGTCAGGACGTTCTCCAGGAGTCGCGTGACGAACGAACCGAGACTGGCGCGCTCGCGTCCGGAGACCTCGAAGGCACGGCCGAGGAGCCAGGCGAGCTCCACGTCGTGGCCGTAGTTGACCGTGTCCAATGCCCGTGCCTCTCCGTCCTCGGGGGCCTCGTCCCGGCCCCACTCCAGGTCGAATTCGACGGCCGGTAGGGGCGTCCAGTCGAGAGCGAACTGCGCCCGCCCCGCACCCGTGCGTGGATCGATGACGCGTTCGAGCAGGACATCGATGCTCTCGTCGAGGGCCGCGCGGTGGGCGGTGTCAGCAGTCAGGCGTGCGAGCTCGGTCAGACCTTCCATCAGGTGCATGTGTACGTCGTAGGTCTTCCGCTCCCCGCCCGGCCCGGCGATCCTCGTCCAGTCGCGCTCGAACAGCTCGCACCAGCCGCCGCGGGCGGGATCGGCCATGCGCTCGCTCACGACCTCGAAGGTGCGCTCGAGGGCGGCGCGCCCCCGCGCGTCTCCCGTGGCGCGCACGAACTCGGAGAAGGCGTAGAGCGCGAAGGCCTGTCCATAGCCGACCTTCGCGTCGCAGGTGGTCACCCCTCGGCGGTCGGCGATCCATGTCCAACCGCCGAACCGCTCGTCCCAGAAGTGGTCGCGCAGGAAGGACGCCGCGCGTTCGGCCAGCTCGAGAGCGCGCCCCTCACCGAACCCCGCGCGGTGCGCCGCGGAGAAGACGAAGAGCAGGCGGGCGTGGGCCAGGAATGTCTTGCTGGTCTCGCCCGTCGGGCGACCGTCCTCGTCGAACCAAGTCAGAAAGCCCCCGTTGGTTTGGTCGGGAGAGCGCTCCATCCAGAAGGGCAGTAGCTCCTCGCTGAGGTGACGCCGCGCGATGGCCCCGCGGGCGGCGAGGTCGATCTCTCCCTTCACTCCAGGCCTCGCGCGAGGGCCAGGATCTCCCGTGGGGAGGCCGTGCCGGTCTGTTGGAGCTTCCGCACTGTGACCGCCGCCGCCAGGGTCGCCAGGCGTGCCGCGAGGTGGCCTTCCGCGCCCGCTGCTCTCGCGCCCGCCAGGGCGGCGGAGGTCGTGTCGCCGGCGCCCACCGGATCGATCGGGTCGGCGACGGGCACCGCCGCCACGTGTCGGGCGCGGTCGTTCTCGACCACGAGGATCCCGTTCGCTCCCAGGGTAACGAAGAGCAGGTCGCCTCCGGCGGCTTCGAGAGCCAGGGCCTCGATCTGCGGAGTGTCCAGGCCGGCGCCGAAGGAGGCCGCGTTGCGCTGCCTGGGGATCCCAGAGAGATCGTCCATCACGCGTCGCGTGTCGGCCAGGAACGCCACCTCGGGTCGCTCGGCGGCGAGGACGCTCAGCCTGCGGGCCATCGCCGCCGGCAAGGCCCCGGGTTCGATTTGTTGATTGAGCACGAGCGCATCGCAGCGCTCGGCCGTCTCGGCCACGCGTGCGGCGAGGCGTTCGATGTGCTCCTCTCCGAGGCGTTGCCGCGTCCCGAAATCGAAACGCTGGGTCTCGCGGCCCGCCCACATCGGCTTGGCGTAGGCGGGCGTCACCCAGCCGGGTTGCGGCGGCTTGAGCCCGGCGACATCGACGCCACGCCCGGCCAGGTCCTCGCGCAGGCGCCGGCCGTGGGCGTCGTCTCCGGCCGGTCCGATCGCGTGCACCTCCGCCGCGCCGAGGGCGGCCAGGTTGGCGGCGACGTTTCCCGCGCCGCCCGGTGCGCAGCGTTCCGCGGCGACCAGGCGCACGGGTAGGGCGGTCTCCAGGGAGTGTTCGCCGTCGTCGGCGAGCTCCCAGTAGACATCGAGGGCGAAGTCGCCGTAGACCGCGACCCGCACCTCGGAGATCGCCGCCAGCAGCTCCTCGAGCTCGGACACCTCGCTCATGGCCCTAGAGCTTATCCCCCGCCGTGGGCTCGCGCTCTCCGCTGCGGTAGGGTGTCGGTGGCTCAGCCCGGCTCCTCGGGCCGACACTCTCCTCCCCGGCCCCGCTTCCATGGACACCCTCTGGCGCTTGAGTGGATCGGCGGCCTACCTGGCCGTCTTGCTGCTGATCGGTTGGCTGGCGTCGAGGCGCGTCAAGGGCTTGCGCGACTACCTCGTCGCCGGCAAGCGCCTGAACTTCTTCTCGGTCGCTTTCTCGGCGCGGGCGACCGGTGAGTCGGCCTGGCTCCTGCTCGGCTTGACCGGCATGGGCGCGGCGGTCGGCGTGCGGGCGTTCTGGGTCGTGGTCGGCGAGGTGCTTGGCGTCGGCCTCTGCTGGCTGTGGATGGCGCGTCCCTTCAAGCGCCTGACCGACGAGTACGACTCCATCACGATCCCCGATTACCTGGAGTCGCGCTTCGGCGACACGGGCCACCGCCTGCGTCTGGTGAGCGCCCTGGCGCTGATGATCTTCGTGACGATCTACGTCAGCGCGCAGATCGACGCCACGGGTCAGGCCTTCGAGCGCTTTCTCGGCTGGAACTACTTCCTGGGTGCAATCCTCGGCTTCGGCGTCGTGTTGCTCTACACGACCTTCGGTGGGTTCCTGGCCGTCGTTTGGTCGGACGTGTTCCAGGGGATGATGATGTTCCTGGGGCTGGTCGCCCTGCCGATCGTCGGCCTCTGGTCGATCGGAGGCGTGGGCGAGCTCGTGGACGGCCTCGCGCGCATCGACCCGGCCCTGCTCTCCGTCGCGCCCGAGGGCGGCTGGTCCGTGACGGGCGCGGCCACGATCATCGGGCTGACCCTGATCGGCCTGGGCTTTCTCGGGTCGCCCCAGATCTTCGCGCGCTTCCTGGCGCTGCGCTCAGAGGAGGAGATCCCGCGTGGCGCGGCGGTCGCCTTGACCTGGACCCTGCTGGCCGACTCCGGCGCGGTCTGCATCGGCCTGCTGGCCCGCCACGCCCTCGGCGTGGAGGGCGAGGAAGCCCTGCCGGCGCTGACCGAGCACCTGATGCCGACGATGATCGTCGGCCTCTACGTGGCCATCGTGCTGGCGGCCATCATGTCCACGGTGGACTCGCTGTTGATCGTCGCCACCAGTGCTCTCGTGCGTGACGTGCAGCAGAAGATCCGTAACCCCGATCTGCCCGACGCCCAGCTGATGCTCGCCAGTCGCGTCGCCACGGTCGGGCTGGCCCTGGTCGCCCTCGCGATCGCCCTGGCGGTGGCTCTGGTGACTCCGGGGCGCACGGTCTTTTGGTTCGTGATCTTCGGCTGGTCGGGCATCGCGGCGACCTTCTGCCCGACGATGATCCTCTCCTTGTTCTGGCGCGGCATGAACCGCCACGGAGCCCTGTGGGCGATGATCTCCGGGTTCCTTGCCGTGCCGCTGTTCAAGTTCGCCGCGCCGTGCCTGCCGGGTGACCTGGGCCTGTTCTTCTCCAATCTCGGCGAGCTGCCGCCCTCGTTCTTGCTGTCGGCGTGCGTGGGATGGACGATCAGCTCCCTGACAAGGAAGGCCTCGTGAGCGTGCGGCTCCACCACGACACCTGCTTCATGCGACACCTCCTCGGATCCCTCCTCGCCTGTCTGCCGGCGATCTTCGCCGGTTGCGCCGTGCTCGAAGAGGGCCACCATCCTCTCCTGCACGCCCTGGACGAAGCCCTGCCGGAGCCCGACGGCTCTCTGCCGTCGGTGGCCCTTGGCGCCGCCCTCTTGCCGGTCACCGTTCCGGCGGGCCTCGTCGATACCTTCGTCGCCCACCCCGCTCTCACCGCGCCCACCGCCTGGGACTCGACCGGCGACCTGCTCTGGAAGGACCCGCGGGGCTCGACCTTCTACCAGGCGGCGATTTTCCTGCCCAAGCTCGCTGCGACGCCGGTGGTGTTCGTGTTCGCCTGGGGCTTGCACTGCGCGGTGGGGGAGTGAGCACCATGTGGAAGCTCTTCGTCGTCCCCGTGCTCCTGCTCGCTTGCGGCGCCTGCGCGTTCACCAACCCCGACAACACTCCGCTCGTCACCTGGTCCGGCGAGGCGCTGGGGGGATCGGAGGCCGCGACGGTGACCAAGGTCGCCACGGCTCCCCTGGCGGTGACGCTTGGGATCGTGGACGTCTTCGTCGTGCACCCCGCCTCGGTCGTGGACGACGCCGGGGCCGATGCCCACGAGTGGCTGTGGGAGGCACCGGTGCGTGGCGCGGCAACGCGTTCGTTCCTCTTCCTGCCGCGCGTCGCCCTGACGCCGGTCGTGTTCACCGCCTCTTGGATCGCGCGTGCGCTCTTCAACCTCCCGCCCCACGGCGCCGAGGAAGCTCAGCCGACTACCGAAGAGCGCGAGCGGCGCTTGCGCGCCCTGCACGAGCGGGCCGCCGAGCTGCGCCGACAGCTCGAGGCGGTGGAGGCGCGGATCGAGGAGGCGCAGGACTCCTGACAGCGCTGCGCGGTCAGCCTCCCTTGGTGGCGGTGCCCCGGTAGTGGTAAGTCAGGACTCGCGGCCGACCGGAGTAGAAAGTCTCGCAGCGCATGTCGCCGATGTGAGCGGCATCGACCAGCTCATCGATCCGGCGGTCGAGGCGGCAGCCGCCGAAGAGGCGGCTTTGGATCGGGTCGAGCCGCTCTTGCCAGCGCGCGACGCCCGCCTCGGGGGCGCGGCCGTGTTCGAGGAAGTGGAAGCTCCCACCGTCGCGGAGGACGCGCTCGATCTCCGCCAGGGTCCGATCGGGGGCGGGGACCGTGCACAGGGTCCAGGTGCTCACAACGCAGTCGAACGAAGCGTCATCGACCGCGAGGCGGTCCCCTTCGAGCTCCGCGAAACGGACCGGAAAGGGCGCCTCGGCGATGCGCTCGCGCGCCAGGTGTCGGCCCAGGGTGGCCGGATCGACAGCGACGACCTCGCTCACCTCCGCGGCGTAGTGTGGCAGGTTCAACCCCGAGCCGAACCCCAGCTCGAGCACCCGGCCACGCACCTGTCCCACGCAGGTCGGTCGGAGCTCACGAAACACCGCCCCACGCATCCCGAGGTCGATGCACCGCGGCAGCAGACGCTCGTTGTACCAGCGACCGAGTCCCATGCTGGCACCGAGTCTAGCGAGGCGGGCGGACGAGTCACCCAGGTCCAGCCCTCGGTGTTCGCGGGGCGCGGGCCGCCACGGAGGGGGCGCGCCCGACGAGCCCGCGGGACCGCGGGGAGTCACCGATCGACCTGCGTTCCTAGCGCGAGCGGCCCTCGTTCGCTCGGGCGGACCGAGCGCGACCTCTGTTCAGGGCAGAGTCAGGTGCAAGGTTGCGGTGGTGAGGGCGGCGATGTCGACTTCGCCGTGGACGACGGAGCCTCCGGGGGCGCTGACGCGGCAGAGGTAGGCGCCGCGCGGCAGGTGGCTGAGGAGCACGGTCCCGTCCTCGCCGGTGACGACGGCGCCGGTCGAGGATTGCACGCGGTTGTCGGCGACCCAGGTCGAGACCGCCGTGTCGAAGTCCGCCGAGTGTAGGTCCAAGGCCATGCCGGCCACGCCCTGGCCGTCGGCGTCCAGGACCTCGATGGAGAGGTTCGCCAGACGGCGCACCTGGAGGATCCGCGGCTTCTGATCTCCGTCGAACTCGAAGGTCTCCGCGACGCTCCAGCAGTTCGCCGGCATGGACTTGATCCGGTAGGTGCCGTGTCCGAGGCGCTCCCAGATCGCCCGGCCGTCGGAGTCGGTCGAGCGGGAGCTGAGATTCATGGGTGGCGAGGGTGCCCCGAGGGTAAGGGGCGCACCGGCAATGGGCTTGGAGCCGTCCATGAGCCGCACGACCAGGTCGTCGTCGAAGTCGAACTCGAGCTCGACGAAGGTGTCTTCGGTGGACGAGAGCTCGACCACGGTCGGGGCCGAGATGCCGAGGCGGTCGTGCCGCGCGAAGATCGAGACGCGCTCGAAGGAGAGCCCCTGGAAGCTCGCCGTGCTGTCGGCGCGCAAGAACTCGTTGGCCCGCAGGAGGCCGTCCGGGCCGATGGCCGACACCCTGGCTCCACGCACGGGCTTACCCTGCCCGTCGACGACCCGGACCTCGAGCTTGGGGCCGAAGAGGGGCACGCGAATGATCCGTGGCTCGCCGGGAGCGAAGCGCTCGTGGACGCTGGCGTACACCCGGCTCGTATCCCAGGTGTGGAAGACCTCAACCGTGACATCGTCTGAGAACACGCGCGGGACCTCGATCCGCTTTGGATCGGGGATGTGAAGCCTGTTACAGAGGTCACCCATGTAGACGTGGTTGGTTCCACCGATGGAGTTCCTGTACCTCAGTACCAAGGCCGCTTCGGGAGGCAGATCGCGGCCCTCCTCGGTGACGATCTTCACGATGACGGGCTCGGGCTGTTCGAAGGGGAGCGAGATCACCCACTCGCGGCCTGGGGACAACCGCACCGTGTCCACGGCTAGCTCGCCATCGCCGCCGGGCCAGCCCAACCATATCGTGTGGTACCCGGGTGCGACGTCCTCGAACTCGAGGATGCCGTTGGGGGGGAAGCGGGTAAACGGGACGCCCCGTTGCCCGTTTGCGGTGGTGCCGAGATACAGTCCCGTTTCGGGTACTGGTTCGGAGCTCACGAGCTCGATCCGCAGCTTCTGGGGACGCGAGAGTGTGATCACGCCGAAGTCCACGCGACCGTCCCGGAAGGAACCTTGGCGCCCGGCCTGGGCGTAGCCCGGGGCGGAGACGATGATCCAGCCCACGCCGGCGTCGAAGCAGGCCACCTCGAAGGAGCCGTTGGCGTTCACCCCGAACGTACGCCCGCGGGAGCCCATCCGGGCGTGGCCGTGGGTGAATTGCGGGTCCACCCTTGCGTCGGGGATGGGCTCGCCGGTGAGGGCGTCGAGCACCGAGCCTACGCCGGTCGTTGGTTCGGCCACTTCGAGCAGCACCTCGGTGTCGCGTTCCGCGGTGACCTCGGCGATCGTGGGAGCGCTCTGGGCCAGGTCGGCTCCCGCGGTCGCGAACATCGTGACCTCCCCCACCGGAGCCGTCGAGATCTCGAACGAGCCGTCCTCGCGGTCGGAGAAGTGGGCTACCTCGCGCACGAAGAGCAGCTCGTTCCAGTAGATCACCTTGAAGTCCTCCACGGGCTCGCCTTCACGCAGGCAGCGTCCCCTGATTCGGCCGGCGCGTTCGAGGGCGAGCTCGAAGACCGTCCCCGGCAGAGTCTCGGAGGGACAATGGAAAGAGGTGGGCATCTCGCTGGCGACGAATCCCTGGGCGTCGCCCTTGATCAGCACCCGGCAGGAGGTCGTCGGCGTGCCCCGCACGACGGCATTGCCCTGCTCGTCGGTCCAGGCACTGACGTGGCGCGCACTCTCGAGCCCAGCCCCAACCCGAATCCAGGAGACGGTGGCGCGGCCGTGCGGGATGGGTACCTTGCCCTCGGGGGTCTGCTCGACCAGCCGCACGAGCAGGTCCTGGCCCTGCTCGGGCCGGAACTCGACGGTCAGCAGCGCCCTGGGGGAGGGCGGCTCGCGCAGCTCCTCGAGGGGCACGAAACCGCCGCCCTCCAGGCGGAACACGAAGCGCTCCGCGTTTCCGACCAGCGGCAGCTCGAGCGGCCCCCAAGACCCGTCCTCCGCCACCTCCGACGAGCCCAGGAACCTCCGCTCGCCGTTTAGGAGCTCGGCCATCCCCAGGACCCGCGCGAGGGGCATCAGCGCCTCGCTCCAGACCGTGCCGTGAGCTTCGAACGTCTCGTCGAGGATCAGGGTGAGTACCTCCCCGTCTCCGGCGGGCTGGACGGGGGCCGAGCGGCGCTTGCCGGCCTTGGCCCACAGGACTGTCGGGAGGCGCGCGGGGAAGGCCGCCGTCCGTCCCTCCTCGTCGCTCACCGAGCGCCGCTCGAGGCAGGCGAGGGCGCGGTCGTCGGGGCTGTCGGGGAGCGTCCCCGCGGATCCGGGCAAGGCCCCGAAGAGCTCCGCCCGTTCGTGCGCCGAGAGTCCGCGTTGGACCACCTCGGCGCCCTCGATCGGTTCTCCGGAACGGTCGCTGACGCGCACCGCGATCCGCGGCGCCTCCTCCAAGATCAGGGCCGTTCCCGGCGTCCACTCCGCGTCCGCGCCCGGCTCCACCCAACGGGCGAGGTGCCCGGTGGGGGTGATCCAGACCAGTGCCTCGTGCTCGGGCGCCTGGCCGAAACCGGGCGGGAGGACCCGCCCCGCTTCGTCGCTGTGGGCCACTACCGTCTGCGCCTCGTGCCGTCGGGCGTGCACGCCGTCCTCGGGCGGTGCGCACCAGGAGACGGGTGCGCCCGCCACCGGATCTCCCCGGCCGTCGATCAGGCGGAAGGCGCTCGGGAGCTCGCGGCCGGCCTCGCGCTCGCCCTCGGTCGGGTCCACGGCGGGAGCGAGGGGCCCTCCCTCTTGGGCCGCGATCGCGCCCGAGCGGTCGCCGGAGGCGGTGCGCGCTCGTCGGTCGGCAGCCGTGGAGTTCGCCGCCGCCGGCTCGACGGGTACGAGTGCGGGTCGGTCCGCCTGCGCGGCACCGAGCGCGGGCCCCGACTCCAGCGGGTTGCCATCGAGTAGATGCCAGATGAAGGCAGTGGCGACGACGGCCAGGACGGCCCCGATCAGGAAGGACGGTTTCATGGCTCCTCGCTCGTGGTTTCCCGGGAAGGCGCGGCTGGGAGAATGTCGTTTGGGCGATTCGTCTACGAAGACCCTCCTCCCCAGCTCGGACGCGGACATGCTCGGACGCGGACATGGACCCGCTGGAAGGAAGGAGGATTGCCCCTCAGGCCCGACGGCCAGGGGTCAAAGTTGGTGTTCGAGCAGCAGGGTTGGTGTCTGGACGTGCATCAGGTTGTTCCCCTTCGAATGGCCGTTCATGCGACGGTTGTATTCGTCGGGCCACCCCCCGCCTCCCCCCTGCGCGAAGGCGCCGGACCAGCCGGCGCAGGTGCAGATCAGCAGGAACCCCGCCAGCAGGGCTCGGGTGGAGCTAGTGGTTCGTGACATGGACATCGGAGTGGAGCTAGTGGTTCGTGACATGGACATCGGAGTGGAGTTCATCTGAGAAAACACGGTTCATTCCATCTCGCGCCAGGGGCGCGTCATCGTTCATTTCATGGACGAGGCGCGATGCCTCCCCCGTAGCGGTCCACATGCCGCGCAGGCGTTCTCGCCTGCGGTCTTCGACCCAGGCATCGAGGCTCCCCGCGGGAATCTCGAAGTGCTGCTCTTCGAGGCGGAGCGCAGCGGCTTGGGCCTCGGTGTGATCACCGATCTGGAGCGACCAGGCGCACCAGCTGAGGGCGCTGTTGGCGGACGCTCCGTCGAACTTCGCTGCGCTGCGATAGGTGTCCCGCGCCGTCCGCGGGCGGTTTCCCAGGCCGTGGGCCGCCCCCTTCCAGTCGAGACTCTTCATGGCCAGGCGCGGATCGAGGGTGCGCGCGGCGATCTCCCCAAAGGTGACGCCCGCGCTGTGAAGCTGCCGCGAGTGCGCCTGTTCGACCCCGACGTAGTAGCGGCTGTGGTCGTCGGGGACGAGGCGGAACAGGGCGGCGGCCAGGCGGGCGAGGTGGCCGCGGAGCTGGGGATCCTCGCGGCCGACCTTGAGGAGCTCCAGGATCGCCCGCCCTCCGCTGTCCTCGCCGAAGCAGTCGTTGAGGGAGCGGGTCGTCTCATCGAAGCTGCCGGCGAGCAGAGGCCGCCGCGGGGGGGCGTCGTGTTTCGGATCGAACCGGGTTCGCCAGCGAGTGAGCAACCTCATCCGTTCGTCCTTCAGGAAACACTCCTTGAACAGGGCGCGCAGCAGCGCCGCCGCTTCCTCGCGGTAGACGAGCAGCAGCTCTCGCTCGGCGGCGGTCAGGCCGCTGGACCAGGGGCTGGCGGGTTCCTCGTCGCTCAGGGTCGGCGCTCCGGGCCGTGCGGCGCGCCGCAGGAGGCTGGAGGCGGGGTCGGTCGCGATCTCGTGCAGCAGGCGCGCGACCCCGGGGTCGAGGGGCGGCCGCTGCCGCGTCTTGTGGTCTTGTCCGGTCTTCATGCTGTCGGTTCCTCTCGGGTGCCCGGTGCGTTGGCCTCGTCCAGGGCGGCCTCTGCGCCGTTCGCCGGCGCGCCGGCCAGGGAACCCATGGCACGGAAAGCCCTGGCCAAGCGCCGCCAGACCGTCTCGCAGGGGTCTTCGTCGGGAGCGATCGCCACCCGCCGGGCGCAGTGCTCGATCGACTCGCCCTCGATGACCGCCGCGTAGAACACGCTCCGCATCGGCGCCGCGAGAGCGTTGAACTCGGCGCAAGCGCGCGCCACCGAAGCGGGCTCGATGCCCAGGGTGTCGCACAGGATGATGGCGAGCAGGCCACCGTCGGTCTGGGAGGGAAGCTCCACCGCATCCCGCGCCGCGCCGCGGGCGTCGGCGTCCAGCGCGTCGTCGATCGCCCGGTCCACCCCCTCGGCGATCCAGTCGGCGCCGGCGAGATCCCCGCGCGCATCTCGGGCCGCGGCAATGCTGGCCGAGAGAGCGATCCGGGCCCGAGCTCGGCGCTCGACGCGCGCGGGCTCCAACAGCAGGGCACGCTCGCTGATCCGCTGGGAACACCTGCGGGCAATCTGCAGGGGATCTCCCTCCCAGAGGCGCCCCAGCAGGCTCCTGGCGCCGGTCCCCTCGCCGACGCACTCCACGGCCCACTCCGCCACTGCCGCATCGGCCGCGCTGATCTCGTCCCCACGGAGCGCTTCCGCGTCGAGGCGGCGGTCGAGCGAGGAGTAGTGAGTCTCGAAGTCGTTCATCGTGCGAGCGCGGCGCCGTGAGGCGAGGCGCGAGTTCGAGGTTGGAACGACTCGCCGAGATCGTCAACGCGATCCCGCGCCACCGCACCACAAACCCGCCTCCGGACTCCGAGAAAGCCGTTCCCAAGATCGGGGGACGCCGAGCGAGAGCGGGGATTCCCCATACCGCACTGCGGTGGAGCCGACCCGGGGAAGTGGCTCCTTCGCCGGCAGCTGCGGAACCTGCGCTCTCCGAGCTTCGTCAGAGTCGCCTTCGGTCGCGGGAGCCCAGAAGCACCGTCAGGAAACGATCCGCTGTGTCTGGAGCGCGTCTTCGTGGATCATGAGGGCCCGGGGAGCGGAGCTACATCGCGGCCGCGCCCGAGGCCAGCCGATGCGCATTTGCCTCCTGACGAACCAGCAGCTCGACACGATCCCGTTTCCGGCGGACGATTGGCCGTGCGACCCGCGGCCGTTCCTTCCCGATGACGAGTGGCACCTCGTCACCTTGGAGGACAAGCACACCTCCGCCGCCGAGGTAGAACGCCAGATCGCGCACGGCTTCGACCTGTTCTTCAACCTGTGCGACGGCGCGGAGGGCCAGGAGATCCCCGGGATCGAGGTCGTTCGTACCCTCGAACGGCACGGCGTGCCCTTCACCGGCGCCACCTCCAGCTTCTACGAACCCACGCGCCTGGAGATGAAGGAGGCCTGCGCCAGGGCGGGCATCGCCTCGCCCGCCTGTGTCCTGGCGCGAACCACGGAGGACGTGGCGCGCGCGGCCGAGATCCTCCGCTTCCCGCTCTTCGTCAAGCACCACAACAGCTACGCCAGCGTGGATCTCTCCCGCAACTCCCGTGTCCGAAGCCCCGAGGGCCTGCGCATCCAGGCGCGCAAGATCATGAAGCGCCACGGTGCTGCGCTGATCGAGGAGTTCATCGAAGGTCTGGAGTGCTCCGTGCTCGTAGCCGAGGACCCGAACGATCCGGAGCACCCCACTACCTACGCGCCGATCCAGTATCGCTTCCCCAGTGGCGAGTCCTTCAAGCACGCCAGATTGAAGTGGACTGACTACGACGGCTTGGAGTGCACCCCAGTCACCGATCCCGAGCTCGCCCGGAGCTTGCGGGACGAGGCCGGCCGCTTCTTCGTCGCCCTCGGCGGCACCAGCTTCGGGCGCTGCGACGTCCGCGTCGATGGGAGCGGCTCACCCTTCATGCTCGAAATCAACCCCAACTGCGGCGTCTACTACCCCGCGAGCGATCCAGGCACGGCCGACGTCATTCTCGCCAACGACCCCGCCGGGCACGGGGGCTTCACGCGTCAGATCGTCGCCGCCGCCCTAGCCCGGCGCGCGGGCCAACAGCCCGCAAGAGGAACGCCAACGGGCTTCTAGCCCGTTTCCCCGAACTCGCCGTCCTCCGCGCTGTCGATCAGGCCCGTGCTCGGGGTCCAGTCGTGCAGGACGCGCGCCACCGCCACCAGGATGGCTTGGTCGGCTGCGTGCTCGAGGCTTCCGTCGTCCTCGCCTTCTCCGGCGCGCACGGCGAGGGTCTGCTCCACCACGGCCAGGATCTTCTCGCGCGTTTCGTCGGGGCCGCGCAGAGCCCAGCGGATCAGCGGCAACAGGCGGTAGCCCTCATTGCGCGACACTCCGTGACGCTCACAGAGCTGATTGAGCAGGGTTTCGGGGTCCATGAGGGGCTTTGCCGGGAGGGCGCGCAGAGGAGTCGATCTCCTCTCAAGAAACCTATCCCAAGCTGGCGCCGGGGGCGGCTCGCTAGGAGCGGGAGATCGCCCGCGACGAAGGCCACCCAGGGCCCTCGCGGCCCTTCGGGCCAGGTCGATCCGGAAGGGTTTTCCGGGTGGCGCCCGCCGCCACGGAGCCGGCTCAAGAAGGGCGCTCCCGAACGCCGACTAGCGACCATGGCCTGGGTTCGCCGGGATCCCTGCCCTCCGGCCCCGCGTACAGCGAAGCCCCAACACCATGCGTCGTTCCGTCCATCTCGCCCTCGCCGCCCTGTTCCTGTCGGCGGCCGTCGTCTGGTTGCGCGCTCCCGATCGGATCGACGCCGGCACGGCGGTCCACATGGACATCACCGAGCTCGTTGATCAGTCCGACCTCGTCCTCGAAGGCAGGGTCATCGATCGGAACGTGCGTCAGGACTCGCGCGGCCGGATCGAGACCACCTATCGCATCGCCGTCGAGCGCACCTTCTGGGGGCCCGATCAGATCCTGCGCCGGGTGCGCATCCCCGGAGGCGTCCTGCCCGACGGACGCGGCCTGCTGCTCCCGGGCATGCCCGGGATCGACAAGGGTGAGGACGTACTCCTGTTCCTCTCGCGCGCCGGTGCCACCGGAATCCGCGTCCCCGTCGGCCTCGCCCAGGGGAAGTTCCGCGTGCTCACCTCCCTCGACGGCAGCCGGCGCCTCGTGCGCGACCAAGGCGAGTTGTCTCTGGTCGATCCGACCAGCGGGACGATCCACGAGGCTGAGCGCAGGGCCTACTTCGGCTACTCCGAGACGGTGGCCGCGATCCATGCCGCTGCGGCCTTGCGCAAGGCTCGCATCGCCGCCGGCGAGGAGCGGCGTTGAGGGGGTCCGACTGGCGACGGTTCGCCCTGGCGAGTGGCGTGACGGGGATGGTGGCGGTGGCCGTCATCGCCCATGTGCGCCTGCGCCATCCAGACAACGGCAATCCGCTCTTCTGGGCGGCCCCCGAGAGCGTCGGCGTCGTCATCCAGGCCGAGGGCTCCGACGACGTCGCCGACGGCAGCGACGAGGCGGCCCTGCGAGGGGCGATCGCCACCTGGAACGGGGTCTCCGACACGACGGTGCGGCTGGTAGAGGACAACGACCCGGCCCAACAGGAGCGCACGGACTGGGAGCAGTTCGGGATCAACCTGATGCTCTTCGACGAGGACAACTCGTCGGGGTACTTCCCGCAGGGATCGAGCGCGGTCGCGATCACACCCGTGTGGTTCTACTCCGACGGCCGCATCGCTGGGGCCGACGTGCTCTTCAACGGAGGTTCCTACACCTTCTCGACCGACGGCGGCGGCTTTGACATTCAGGACGTCGCTACCCACGAGCTCGGGCACCTGCTGGGCCTCGACCACACCGGCTTCGTCGGGGGCACGATGTACCCCTACGTGGATCCGAGCGTCATCCTCCACCGCAGCCTGGCGCGGGACGAGGAGCACGCCCTGAGGGCGATCTACTCCGCGGGCTCCACGGCGAGTATCAGCGGCAGCGTGGAGCGCGCCTCCGACGGCACTCCCCTCGCCGGTGCGCAGGTGGCCGTCCGCGACGCCGCCGGGCGCACGGTCAGCGCGAACCTGACCGACACGGCGGGCGCGTTCCTCTTGGGGGGCCTCGACGGCGGAACCTACGAGCTGTACGCCGATCCCCTCGACGCTCCGGTTTCCGCCGCGAACCTCGGCGCGAGTTGGACCATCCAGACCGACTTCGAGAGTACCGTCCACGGCCACGTGACCCTCGCCCCCGGCGCGTCGGTGGACGTCGGCGTCGTGATCGTCGGTGACGACGTCGCCATCGACTTGGGGCGCAATACCGACCGCTACCCGCTGCGCTGTGTCAGCGGCCAGACGAGCGACCACTCTGTTCGCGGCGCCGGCCTCGTTCCGGGCTCGACCCTCTCCTGCAGCGATCCCTCCCTCTCCCTCGTGGGCGTCACCTGGTACTCGAATCGCGTCACCTTCGGCGTGCAGGTCCCGGCGCAGGCCGCGCCGGGGCATCTCGATCTGGTCGTCGCCGGAGCCGGCGGTGACATCGACATCCTGACCGGCTGTCTCGAGATCACTCCGCCCGATCCGGCGGTGCTGTTCGTGAGCCCGAACCAGGGGGACAACGGCGGGGGCTTCCCCCTGACGATCACCGGCTCGGGCTTCCGGTCGGGGGCGCGGGTCGTTCTCGGCGGCATCGTCTACGAGGACGGCGTTCCCAGCGGCTGTAGCGTGGTCGCGGACACAACGATCGAGCTCACGGCCCTGCCCGGCGTGGGCGGTCTCTCGGACGTAGTCGTGATCGATCCGTCGGGAGTGGAGGGGCGGTTGGAGAACGGGTTCGAGTTCTTCGACGTCCCCAGCGTGCAGAGCGTCTTCCCCTTGGCGGGCCAGGCCGAAGGAGGGACGCAGCTCGTGCTCGTCGGCGAGCATTTCAAGCGCCGTGGCCTGGCCGTGCGCATCGGCGGCATCGACCAAGGGCCGGTCGAGTGGGTCTCTCGGGAGAAGCTGTTCGTCACGACCGCCGGGGGAACACCGAGCGGGCCGCTCACGATCGAGGTCCAGACCGACGACGGCGTCGGCACGATCGTGGGCGCGTTCCGTTACGCACACGCCGCCGATCCCAGCGTCTCGGGCGTGGCGCCGGGAGTCGCGAGCGCCGGCGGCGGTGAGACGATCACCATCGTGGGCGCGGACCTCGACGACATCCAGGCGGTCGTCTTCGCGGCCAACCTCGAGACGGGTCTGGGGGGTTTCCCAGCGCCTTCGATCACCGTCTTGGGTCCCAACGAGTTGAGCGTCACCACGCCGGTGGCAATCGCGGGCGTGGCCAGCGTGCTGGTCCAGTCGGCGACGGGCCAGAGCGGGATCCTGGAGGCTGGGTTCAGCTTCAGCGAGTTCGTCCCCGAGGGCGGCGGCGGCTGCCACACGGTGCTGGTCGACGGTGCCCGGCCCGGGGGATCGGGCCAGGGTGCGTGCTGGCTGGCGCTCGTTCTGCTCGCCGTGCAGCGCACGCAGCGTCTCGCTCGGCGGCGGATCGCCATTCCCATCGAATAGTCCGCACGCCCCATGGTTCCACGGCGCCACTCGCCTACCCTGGGGCGATGAGCACTCTGGTGTTCGATATCGAGGTTGCCGGCTTCCCGTGGGAAGAGGTCGACGAGATCACCCGCGGCTACCTGCTCAAGCGCGAGCGCAATCCCGAGCGACGCGATGCGGTCCCAGAGCGTACCGCTCTCAACCCGGGCTTGGGCAAGATCATCGCGATCGCCCTCTGGTCGATCGAGGCGGACCGCGGCCTGCTCTTGCTCGAGGGCGATCAGGAGAGCAAGGTCGAGTGCGAGTGGGAGAAGGTCCCCGGTTCCAAGATCTTCCGCGGTGACGAGCGTGCGGTGATCGAGATGTTCTGGAGCAAGGTCGCCCCGCCCGCGGGTGGCGGAAGGCTGCCGCGGCTGGTCAGCTACAACGGGCGCGGGTACGACGGACCGATGCTGATGGTGCGCTCAGCCCAGCTCGGCCTGTGTCCCTCGCGGAACCTGCTTCCCTACCGCTTTCGCCTCGACGAACACTGCGATCTGCTGGACGCCCTGAGCTTCTTCGGCGCGGCGCGGGAGCGCTACTCCTTGGACTACTGGTGTCGGCGCTTTGACATCGAGAGCCCCAAGGGGTCTATCGACGGCAGCCAAGTCGGGCGCGCCTATCGCGACGGTCGCATCGAGGACATCGGCGAGTACTGCCTGCGGGACGTGCGCGCCACGGGCAAGCTGTTCGAGCGCCTCGACGAGACGATCCTGCCCCTGTTGTAGAGCCTTCTGCGCGCTCTTGCGATCAGGAGCCCCGCTCGGTGCGCGTCATGACCGCCGGCAGGCGCACGGGGTCGCTGGTCTCGGCGTAACTCTCGCGGCCGCGCTGGATGAAGGCGCGCACGCCCTCGAGGGGCCGGGCCACGCCGAGTTTCTCGCCCAGCTCGGCATCCTCGATCGGGTCGATGGTCTGGACCACGCGGCTGGCCACGTAGGGTCGTAGGGCGGCGCGCGCCAGGGCTCGCGTCAACGGGTCCTCGCGCGGGCCGACGATCGTCACCCGCACGGGTTCGTTGAACAGCAGGTCCACCGCGCGCGCGTAGCCCGAAACATAGTGGCCGTAGCGGCGGTAGTCGCTGACGAAGGCGCTCAGGGCCTCCCGTGCACTGTCCTCGTAGTCGGGATCGTGGGCCAGGCAGCTCAGGCGCAACAGCCCTTCCGCCATGACCGCGTTCTCGAGGATCGAGCGATTGCGCTGCCGCATCCCCCCGCGCGCCCCGGGGTCGTGGCGTGTGTCGTAGAAGGCGCCCGAGTCCGATTTCAGGTGTTCCACCGCGAGCTTGGCCAAGCACTCGGCGGCCGAGAGGTACTCGTTGCGGCCGGTGTACTGCGTGACCGCCACCAGCGCCTGCAGAGTGTAGGCCTGATCCGAGAGCATTCCGGGGAGGTGCGGGGCGCCGTCGAAGTAGTGGTACATCCCCGTGCGTTCGTCGAAGAGGTGCTCGAGCAGGAAGTCGATCGTGTCGAGAGCGTGCTGCGTCCAGCGCACGTCGTCGAGCACCACACCCGCCTTCAGCAGGGTCGTGACCGCCTGCGCGTTCCAGTTGGCGAAGATCGTCTGGTCGCAGGGCGGCGCACCCTTCGCTCGCCGCGCCTCGAGCGTGTCGAGGTGCGCGTAGGCCGCATCGGCGTCCTGGCTGCCGCGGAAGGCGCCATTGGACTCGTCGAGCAGCGTTTCGGTCATCCAATCGAGCACGCCCCTCGCCGTCCGTGCGAAGCTCTCCTCTCCCAGGGCCTGTGTGGCGTCCAGGTACGCGAAGGCGCGCTGGGCGTTACTGTCGAGCATCTTCTCGTGGTGCGGAACGCTCCAATCCGGCTGGGTCGCGTAGCGGTAGAAGCCGCCTTCGACGGAGTCGTGGATCTCGCCGGCCTGCATGCGCCGCAGGGTGCGGCGGACCGTGTCGAGCATCACCTGCTCGCCGGTTTGCGACCAACGCACGAGAGCGAAGTCGATCGCCTCGGGGTGGGGGAACTTGTGCCGACTGCCCCAGCCGCCGTGGATCGGGTCCGCCGTGCCGCTCACGGTGCGGGCGACGTCGTCGACGATGTCGAGGGACAGGGAGGCGTTGCGCGTGCCGAGCGCGGCCGGAGAGGAACGGATTGCCTCCGGGCGCTCGAGCCGGTCCAACTCCTCGCGCTCTCGCTCCAGCCGCTCGCGGATCTCGTCGCGGCTCTCGGCGAAGTAGGTCGCTACGAGCTCCAGCCGCGTAGCAAGCTCCTCGGTCTCCATGAAGTTGTCCACGGCCAAGACCTCGCCGGTGTCGTCGAGGTAGGCGAGCGTCGGCCAGCCGCCGCGCGTGTAGCGTGCCTCGACGTCCGGTCGCCGGTCCTTGTCCACCGAGATGGACACGTAGCGTTCGGCGAGCAGCGCGGCCACGGACTCGTCGGAGAGCACCCGGTCCTCGAGTTCCCGACACCAGCGGCACCAGGAGGCCTTGACGAACAGGAACACGGGACAGCCCCGCTCACGCGCGAGGGCGAAGGCCTCATCGTTCCACTCGAACCAATCCATTTCTTGCACTCCTGGGAACCCGCGCTGGGACGAACAGCCACCGCGCGTAACCTACCGCCCCCCGACATCGGAAGAAACAGCTCCGTAGCACCAGGGAAGCTCCCCGATGATTCGCCCGGCGGGCTACTCAGCGACGCGCTTGGGTTCCTCGGGCAGGCCTGGTGTCTCGAGCGCCTGCCAGTCGAGCTCGGGGCACTCTCCGTAGAGGTTGTCGAGGTCGTAGTACGCCCGCGCCTGTGGTTGGAGGACGTGTACGACGACGTCCACGTAGTCCATCAGCACCCACCACCCCAGGTCCGCGCCCTCGGCCTTGGCGCAAACCTCTCCGGCGGCCTTCAAGCTCATGTGCAGCTCCTGGTGGATGGCCTTGACGTGCGGGCGATTCAAGCCCGTGACCAAGACGAAGTAGTCGGCGATGCGCAGCAGGTCCGTGACCTCGAAGATCCGGATGTGCTCGCCCTTCTTCAGCCAGGCGTGCTTGGCGGCCGCGGCCGCGAGTTGCTTGGGCTCGATGTCTCGGCTCCCGATTCTTGTTCTGCGGTGGTGTTGCGGAGCGCCTGGGGCCCCGCACCATGCTAGATGCTAGCGGGCCTGCGGCGCGCGTGGGGTTGCTAGATGAACCAGGGCAGGAAGACCAAGGAGACGACCGTCATCAACTTGATGAGGATGTTGAGCGACGGGCCTGAGGTGTCCTTGAAGGGGTCGCCGACCGTGTCGCCGACCACCGCGGCCTTGTGGGCCTCGGAGCCCTTGCCGCCCTGAGCGCCGTTCTCGATGTACTTCTTGGCGTTGTCCCAGGCTCCTCCGGCGTTGGCCATGAAGATCGCCATCATGACTCCCGTCACCAGGGCGCCGGCGAGCATGCCGCCGAGAGCCTGGACGTCCCAGATGCCGACCAAGATCGGAGCGATGACCGCCAGGGCGCCCGGCAGGATCATCTGCTTCAGGGAACCCTGGGTGGAGAT
Source organism: Planctomycetota bacterium (assembly GCA_002686265.1). Classification (GTDB taxonomy): domain Bacteria; phylum Planctomycetota; class UBA1135; order UBA1135. The sequence goes on along the minus strand of NZBA01000135.1, from coordinate 7,328 downwards.
CTCGACGCAGCGCGCCGGGTCGGGCTTGCCGGTGCCCTCGAGGATCCCGGGGATCTCGCGGAACTGGCGCCGGATCTCCTCGACCATCTCGAAGGCCGCTCTGCCCACCGCGCGCATCGTCATGGCGCTGAAGAGGAACGGCAGGATGCCGCCGATCAGCATCCCGATCATCACTTGCGGGTTGTTGATGTTCAGAACGAGAGGCGCGTCGTTCGCGCCCGCCGCCGCGCAGAAGGCGCTGAACAGGGCCAGGGCGGTCAGGGCGGCCGAGCCGATCGCGAAGCCCTTGCCGATCGCGGCGGTCGTGTTGCCCACCGCGTCGAGCGCGTCGGTCCGCTCGCGCACCTGGGGGGGCAGCTCCGCCATCTCGGCCATGCCGCCGGCGTTGTCGGCGACCGGGCCGTAGGCGTCCACGCCGAGGGAGATGCCGAGGGTGGAGAGCATGCCCACCGCCGAGATCGCGACGCCGTACACGCCGGCGAAGTGATAGGACAGGAAGATGGCGAGGCAGATGAAGAGCACCGGCAGGGCGACCGATTCCATGCCCGTGGCGAGGCCGTGGATGATGTTCGTCGCCGGGCCCGTTTCGGACTGCTGGGCGATGTACTGGGCCGGCTTGGCCTCCATCGCCGTGTAGTACTCGGTGATCTTGCCGATGATCACGCCCACGCCCAGGCCGGAGATGATCGCCAGGAAGAGCCCGGTCGAGGTCACGCTCTTCTCTCCGATCATCAACCCGGAGAAGTCCAAGGCCTGGTGCGTCAGCCACCAAGCGGTCCCCGCCACGAGGACCGAGGCCACGATCAGGCCGCGAAACAGCGCCGCGTGGAGAGCGTGCTCGTCCTTGGCGGAGACGAAAAACGTGCCGATCACCGAGGCCACGATGCCGAAGGCGGCGACCGCCAGGGGCAGGAGCACGAGCGCTTCGGCGTGCTCGCCACCCAGGAAGGCGCCCAGGGTCATGGCGGCGATCGCCGATCCCACGTAGGACTCGAACAGGTCGGCGCCCATGCCCGCCACGTCGCCCACGTTGTCACCGACGTTGTCGGCGATCGTGCCCGGATTGCGCGGGTCGTCCTCGGGGATGCCGGCCTCGACCTTGCCGACGAGGTCCGCGCCCACGTCGGCGGCCTTGGTGAAGATGCCGCCGCCCACCCGCGCGAAGAGCGCGATGGAGGACGCACCGAAGCTGAAGCCGAGCACCTGCTGCAGGACCTTCTCGGTGATGGCCTCGCCGCCTGAGTAGAGGACCGTGAAGCCAACCACACCCAGCAGGCCGAGGCCGACGACGCTCATGCCCATCACGGTGCCGGAGGCGAATGCGACCTTCAGGGCGTCCTGAAGGCTGGTCCTCGCCGCGTGGGTGGTGCGGACGGCGGCACGCGTCGCCGTGTGCATGCCGAAGTAGCCCGCCAGGGCCGAGGCGATCGCGCCGCAGACGAAGGCGGCGGCGGTCTTCGGACCCAGGCCGCCTTCCTCGCTCGAGAGCCCGATCGCCGCCGCGACCACGACCACGAAGACGGCCAACCACTTGTACTCCGCCTTCAGGAAGGCGGCCGCGCCGTCCTGGATCATCCGCGAGAGCTCGATCATGCGCTCGGAGCCCTGGTCGTGGCTCATGATCCTCTTGTAGAGGACGAGCGCGAAGACGAGGGCCAGGACGGAGGCGCCGGCGAAGGTGTTCAGGTTCAGCAGGGCGCTGACAGCGGGCATGGATGCAGGCATCGGGTTCTCGGGGCTGGGGACCGCTTTGGGCGGTGTCGGAGGGCGTGTCGCGGGGTTCGTATGTCCCCGGCATTTTGGGCGGAGATTCTACCGGCCCGGATCGTCGATTGCGCCCCCCGCGGGGAGGCTCTCTTCGGCGGAGGAAACCCGTCCCTGCAACTGGGCCGCCTGCCGCGACCGCAGGCGCATCCGCTGGCGGACCAGGAGCGTCAGGAGACCCGAAACCAGGGCGAAGGCCAGGATCAGGTGCAGGGTCTCGTTCATTCGCTGGTGGAGGTCCTGGACCTCATGGGCGCCGATGCACGCGAGCCAGATCGAGGTCGGGACCGAGATCATCACCCCGGTCAGGTCGAGCACCAGAAAGCGCCAGAACGGCATGCCCAGGGTGCCGGCCGTGAAGTAGCCGGGGATCCTGATGCCGGGCAGGAAGCGGCAGGTGAAGGTGACCCAGTTTCCGTGCTCCTGGAAGCGCCTGTCGATCAGAGCGAAGCGCTCAGGGTGCAGGATGCGCGAGACCCATTTCACGCGCAGAGCCGACATCCCGTAGCGCCGCCCGAGCCAGTAGGGGACCGAGTCGCCCAGCAGGATGGCCGCGCCGCAGACGAGAGTGATGGGCAGGAACTCGACCTCCTGGCGGTAGAGCAGGATCCCCGATCCGATCAGGGTCACCTCCTCGGGCAAGGGCAGGCCGAGGCCGCAGAGGAAAAGCAGCACGAAGGGACCGATGTAGTGAGAGCGCCCGACCAGCAGGTCGGCCCACTCGGGGAACCCGTCGAAGACCAGCGCCAGCACGGCGGGAATGCTACTCGTCGGCGTCGTTTTTCGGCGGGGATTCCACCCAGAAGCCCGTTCCCGGCTCTCGCGTCCCCCCGTGCAGGAACGCGGCCTCCTCCATGGCCCGCGCCGCCTCCTCCAGGGCCGCCTCGGGGCCTCCCGGCCAGGGCACGGCGCCGTCGGAGAGGCCCACGTGCACGAGCAGGAGTCCGCGTTCGAAGCGCAGGAGGTGCGGCTCGCGCGCGCGCTCCTCACCACGCGCCAGCACGGCCAGCCCTCTGCGCACCCACTGCGTCCTGCGATCGGCGTCCGCCTCGACCTCGGGCGAGCCGCGCTGGTAGGCGAAGTGGCGCGCGAGGTGCAGCCAGCCCCCGGTGGTCTGGGGGTCGAGTGCCAGGGCGAGCTCGGCCAAGGCGTAGGCGCGCTCGGGCCGGCCGGCGTCGAGGGCCGCGTCCACCCGCACCCACTGCACCGTCGCCGCCAGGGAGCCGATCGGCCCGAGCAGGCGGCCGAGGGTCGTGGACGGGCGCTCGTGGCCGGTCGTGGCGGGGAGCAGGGCCAGGGCCAGGGCCCCTCCCCAACCGGCCCAGCGGAGCGCGTATCGACCGCGGCTCACGCCGCCCCCCAGCCGCGCACCAGACCGAGGCGCGCGATCACCAGTCCCGCGGCGACCCATCCGGCCGTGCCCAGCCACGCAGCGGGCGTCAAGGTCGGGGGAACGATACCCGCTCCGGTCCAGGCCAGGGCGGCGCCAAGATCGCTCGCGGGGAACCACGGCCCCGCGGGCCCGGCGGCCAGCCACACCAGCGCCTGGGCGCCGGCCAGCACCAAGGCCGCTCCCGGAGCGCTCATCCAGGCTCCGAAGCCCAGGCCGACCGCCGTCCAAGAGGCCAGGGCCAACAGCAGCCGCAAAGCCAGCTCGACGCTCGCCAGGCGCTCGCTAGCCACGGGTACGAGCAGGGTCAGCGCTCCCTGTTCGAGGACCACGGCCGCGCCCTCGCCGCGGTGTTCGAGGGTGAAGAGGAAGTCGCCCGCTCCCCGAGGCAGCTCGATGTCGACGATCGCGGCCCGGGCCAGGCGGCGCTCGAGGGTCGTCCGCCCTCCGCCGCCGGCGCGCTCCACCGCGAGCGCGATCTGCGCCGCCGGGCCGCCGCGCGCCCAGACAGCGAGGGCCAATCGCGCGCGGCTGGCCGGTGCGAGCTGGGCGGGGGCGGGGCAGCTCCAGCTCAGGGTTCCCGGTGTCACCGGCGCCTCGAGCATCTCGGTCCGCAGGACGCCCGCGGCGCGCAGGGGGACGCCCGCGGCGGCGCCGCCGGCCGCGGCCTCGGCGGAGAGGATGAGCGCGAGCGCCGCCAACCCGGCGCCCGCCGTGAGGCCTAGCCAAGTCGAACCCACAATCACCCGCGGCGGCGCGGCGCGCGCCGCGAGCCACGCCGCCTCTCCCGCGCGCCAGCGCCCGACCTCGCGCGCGGCGGCGATGGCGATCGCCGGTGCGACGAGCAGGCACAGGGCGGTCCACATCGCCTGGCGCGCCAGGCCGCGCTCGATGCGCGCCCCGTCCTCGCCTCCCACCTCGAGCCCGCTCCCCGCACCGCCAGTGAGTAGCAGCGCCCCGGCCAGGGTGAGCGCCGCGACGATCAGCCCGGGGCGCAGGCCGCGTCGCAGGGCGAGCAGGAAGAGGGAGCGGTTCACCGGCACGCCGGTCGAGAATAGGGTCTCTCCCGCTTCCACCACTAGGTTTCGTCTCGCGCATCGGCCGGATGCGGCGGGAGGGCCGGTCTCCTCAACCGCGCGGCGCCTACTCGTCGGCGGCCGAAGCCCGGTAGAGTTCGAGCAGGGTGCGCCCGCCCTGCGCCTGCGCCCGCACTCTTCCACCGTGGTCCGCGACCCAGACGCGCAGCTCGCCGAGGTCGGTCGGCTCGAGGTCCTCGACCTCCAGGCGCCAGCGTCCCGGTTGGCTCAGGAGCTCGGCCGGTGTACCGCGTGCCGCCACGCGGCCGCCGAGCAGGAGCGCCAGCTCGCCGCAGCGCTCGTGGACATCGGAGGCGAGGTGCGAGGCGAGCACGACCGTAGCGCCGCGCCCGTGCGCCTCGGCGAGCAGGTCGTCGAGCGCCTCGAAGCCCTCGCCGTCCAGCCCCGCGCCGGGTTCATCGAGCAGGATCAGCTCGGGCGATTGCAGCCAGGCCTGAGCCAGACCGAAGCGGCGGGCCATGCCGCGCGAGTAGCGGCGCAGGGCGACGCGCGCGTGCTCCGCGAGACCGACGCGCTCGAGCAGCTCGTCACCACGCGCGCGCACCTCCGCGCGTTTCATGCCGCCCAGGGTCCCCAGGAGCTCCAGCGCGGCCCGCGCCGAGAGCTCGCCGGGGAACGGGGAGTCCTCCGGCAGGAAGCCGGTGCGCTCGCGGACGGCGGAATCTGCCGGGCTTCCGCCCAGGACCGTCAGGTTGCCCGAGGAGGGAGTGTCCACTCCCGCGAGGAGCCGTAGGAGCGTGCTCTTGCCCGAGCCGTTGGGCCCCACCAGGCCCAGCACCGCGCCGCGCTCGAGATCGAGATCCACGCCGCGCAGCACCTTGCGCCGGGCGAAGCCGAGCTTGATCGGATAGGCGCGACACACGCCGCGGGCGCAGAGCACCGGATCGCGGCGCGCGGCGGCGTCTGTGTGGGCAGCGGCGTTCGCGCTCACCGCCGGGCGCCTTCCAGGCAGGCGTCGTAGAACGACCGCGCCGCCTGCAAGTCCTCGGCGCGGCGCGTGAAGCCGCCGTCGTTGTGGCCGCCGGAGGTGCGGTGGAGGTGCGCACGCTCACCGGCCGCCGCGAGCAGACGCCCGGCATGGGCGAAGGGCACGATCTCGTCCTCGGGGCTGTGCAGGATCAGGATCGGCAGGTCGAGGGCGCCGATCTTGTCGAGCGAGGCGTAGCGGATGCGCGCGAGGGCGCGCACCGGCAGCCAGGGATAGGCGGTCGCGCCGACGTCGGGCAGGGACGTGAAGGAGCTCTCGAGGATCAGGCCGGCCGCCCCGCGCCGGCGAGCGAGCTCGAGCGCGACCGCGCCGCCGAGGGACTCGCCTTGCAGGAGGAGCCTGTCGGGTGCCACGCCGAGGGGACCGGTCACGAGCTCCCAGGCGGCCTGGGCGTCGAGGTAGGTACCCTCCTCGTCGGGCGTGCCCGCGCTCGAGCCGTAGCCGCGGTAGTCGAACAGGAAGACACCCAAACCCATCTCGTGCAGGGCGCGGGCGATGTGTAGGCGGCCCGCGATGTTCCCGCCGTTGCCGTGGCAGAGCAGCACCGCCGGACCCGTCGGTTGCGCGGGGATCCACCAGCCGTGGAGACGCACGCCGTCGGTGGTATCGAAGAAGCGCTCCTCGAAGGCCAGCCCGGCGTCGGCAGGGTCGGCCTGGGGCGGCCCGCCGGGGAAGTAGACCATCCGCCGTTGGCCGAGGAAGGCGAGTAGGCAGACGGCTCCGTAGAGAGCACCGAGGATCAGCGGGAGGGTCAACATGGCGCGCAGAGGCGACCGTGCCGTGGCGGACATGCAGGGACCATACGAACTTTCCGATCTCGCGCTACCATGGCCGCACGATGTCGGGGTCGCGCCGTCGCTCCCGCGCAGCACCGGGGAAGGTGGTGCGCGCCGCGCGCGGGCGGCCGCGGCCCAGAGGAGATGCGAGAGGCCCGAGCGAGAGAGCGAGTCCGAACGTGGACCGTCCGGTTCAGGGTGGGCGTGCGCCCGGGCCTTCGGGTGACGTGCGGGTCGAGCGCCTCCGAGACCGAGGTGCCGGCGTGAGGACCACGCGTATCTTCTTGGCCGACGACCACGAGCTGGTGCGCACCTCCTTGGGCGCCGTCATTCACGAGCGAGCCGAATTCGAGATCGTGGGCGAGGCCGGTTGTGCGGAGGGGGCGGTCGAGCGCGCCCCGGCCTCTCGTCCCGATCTGCTCGTGATGGATGTCGACATGCCCGGGCTGTGCTGCTTCGACGCGGTGCGTCGGATCCGGGCGGCCCTGCCGGAGCTGCGCTCGATCTTCCTCTCCTCCGCCTGCCACGACCTGCACATCGAGCAGGCACTTTCGGTAAAGGCCCACGGCTTCGTCCTGAAGAGCGACTCGCTCGCGGTCTTCTTCGACGCGCTCATGAGCGCGGCGGCCGGCGAGCACTTCTATTCACGCCGTGTTCGGACCCGTTTCGCGAGCGGAGCCGTTTCCGGTCACGGCACGCTGATCCCGGCCGTCGGATCGACGCGCCGCGAGAGCCTGACCGTCCGCGAGCTTCAGGTCCTGCTCTACATCGCCCGCGGTCTGGCGAAGAAGGAGGTCGCCAAGCTCATGCAGCTCTCGGTCAAGACCGTCGAGCACCACAGCTCGAGCATCATGCGCAAGCTCGACATTCACGATCGCGTCGAGCTCGCCCGCTACGCGATCCGCGAGGGTCTGGTCGAGGCCTGATTCCAAGCCCATGCCGCGCCTGTACATTCTCTCCGGCGTCGATCTCGGCCGCACCCTCGACCTGGGCGATGGCGATGTAATCGGACGCGACGCGACCTGCTCCGTCCGCCTACGGGCTACCTCGATCAGTCGCCGCCACGCGCGCTTGGAGCGTTGCGAGGGGGGCTGGGCGATCGTGGACGAGGGCTCGCGCAACGGCCTGTTCCACGAGGGAGCGCGCATCGCGCGCCTGGAGCTCCTTGACGGCGCCGTCTTCCTCCTCGGAGATGTGGAGCTGCGCTTCCGCGAGGGAGAGGGTGCGCCCGCCCCGCCCGCCGTTCCGCCGCCGGTCGCCCCGAGCTTCGGTCCCGAGGAGATCGAGTTGGAGGAGATCACTCTCGACGAGGG
>NZBA01000134.1 GCA_002686265.1 Planctomycetota bacterium | reverse complement strand
GGTCGGCCGGAGGCCGGGAGGTGAGCGTAGGCCGAGCTCGAGTCGGCGCGCGGAGCGCGGAGCGCAGCCGAGCGGAGCGCGAGCCCGAGCGGAGCGCGTGGCGCAGCGTTGCGTGCCTTGGCGTGGCGCAGCGTTGCGTGCCTTGGCGTGGCGTGGCGTGGCGTGGCGTCGCGCGGCCGAAGCCGCGGTCGGGCCTACTCCCGCTGGTACTCCCGCTGGTCCACCCGCCGCCACCGCGCCCGCAGCCGGGCCGCGCGCGCGGCCCGGTGCGTGGCCTCGTACGCCCGCGCCCACAGCTCGCGCCGGTCCGTGTCCCACTCCTCCTCGGGACCCGAGGCCCTCCGGGCCGTCCACCGCAGGGCGGCCAGCGCCCGGACCGGGTCTAGGTGGGACAGGACCTCGAGCAGGACCTCCCGGCACTTCCAGTCGAGGCCCCGCACCCAGGTCCTGGTGACCGGCACCTCGCCCAGGAAGGACTCCGCCAGGGCCCGGTCGCCTCCCAGCCAGGCGAGCCGGGCGGCGAGCAGGCAAGCCTCGCGGTCGAGGCCCGCGCGACGCAGGGCCGGCAGCAGGGGCGGGAGCAGTTCCCCGCGGGCGCCGAGGGAGACGAGGTACAGCAGGCGGTACAGGGCCGCGGCGTCCCACTCCTCGACCGGGCGGTGCGACGCGAGGTGCGCGAGCAGGTCGTCGGGGGCGACCTCCGGCAGGCCGTTGTGGAACTCCCCCCACGGTGCGAGGAAGGCCCACTCCGCGCGCAGCTCGATCGGCCCGTCGTCGTACCAGTCCCTCGCGAGCAGCGCGAGGACCTTCCCGGCGCGCAGCTGCCGGGCCCCCATCGCGTCGGCCAGCTCCGCGGCGAAGGCGCGGGCGAGGGTCGGGAATCCCAGGGTCTCGTCGTGGGCGTACGGGTGGTACGCGAGGAGTCCGCCGTCGGCGGTCAGGGCGAGGAGCTGCCGGCCGACCACCTTGCCGCAGGCGTCCCGCGCGTACACCACCTGCTTGTTGACGTCGGCGACGTTCACCACGGCGGACCAGAAGAACTCGCGCTGGGGCGAGAGGCAGGTGGAGAAGTGCGCCCCGAGGAACAGCGCCTCCAGGGGGTCCTTCTCGATCGCGACCCGCAGCCGCGTCCCGTCCGCGGCGACGACCTCGCAGGCCGTGCCCTCGATCCAGGGCTCCACGCACAGCCCCTGGCCGCGCAGGCACTCGAGGAAGGCCCGGTTCGGCGCCTCCTCCAGCAGCTCCCAGGGAGGCGCGCCCGTCCGCCGGCCAAGCACCTTCAGGCCCAGGTTCCGGTAGGCGGGCTTCAGGGCGAGGACCGCCTCCAGCGCGCGGCCGGCGCGCGGATCGCGGCGGGCCAGGTCGACGACCTCCCGCCCCCACTCCCCCTCGCTCGCCGCCAGCGCCGCCCTCCAGACGCCGTCGATGCGCCGCTCCGCCCGTGCCCGCGCCAGGCGGCCGGCCAGCTTCTTCCGCATCCGCGCCAGCCGCCCCGGCGCGAGGGAGGGTCGCGACCCGAGCCGCGCGCGGAGGCTCGCCCCCCGCCGCCGCAGGTGCACGGCGGCCTCGCCCTCCACCTCGCCGATCCGGCGGTCCAGGGCGGCGAGCTCCGCGCGAACGGAGCGCTCGTCCCGGAAGGCCGGGCCGAGGGCCGCGCGGGTGGCGGCCTCGGCGTCGGGGAGCACGGCCTCCAGCTCCGCCAGGACGCCGCGCAGCGCCGGCGGGAGGTCGTCCCACCAGCCGCGCTCCCGCGGCGCCGGCTCGGACGGGAGTTCCGCCGCGCCCTCCAGGCGGCGCGCGAACCGCTCGGCGCACACGAGGGCGCGCAACGTGTCGCGTCCGGCGTGCAGCAGCACGTCGCGCAGGAAAGGGGCCGCGGGACCGTCGAGGTCGAGGCCCTCCAGCTCGTCGACGAGGTAGAAGTCGTCGGCCTTGCTCCACTCGGCGACGCGCCGCACGAGCCGCGCGAGGGCCTCGCCATCTCCCGCGGCGAGGCGGACGACGGCCTCGAGGTTATATCGTATGTCCAGGGCCTGCTCGAGGCAGCCGGCGGAGTGGACCGCGCGGAGCAACCGCCCGCCCCCCTCGGTGGAGCGGGCCTCCCGCATCAGCCAGCAGCCGACCTCGAAGACCTCGATGGCCCGCGGAAGGGGGTCGCCCCCCTCGGCGGAGCGCTCGATGTCCTCGCGCAGGTCGTCGACGACGTCGCGCAGCCCCTGGAGGACGCCGTGCGCGGACGTCATGTCCGTCCCGCACTCCTCGTGGATGTGCTTCCACCCGCCGCGCGAGTGGACGCGCGCGTCGGGTCCCTCGTGGCGATAATCGAACGTCCAGGGGAGCCAGCGGACGAACGGGGGCCCGCCGCGCGCCAGCCAGGCCCCTCCGGCACGGACGGTGGCGGCCACGCCGGCCTCGCAGTCCTCGCGCCACTCGGCGAGATCGGCCCAGTGCAGGAGCAGGTGCGCCGGGCCCTTCAGGTCCTTGTAGGGACCGACCGCGTGGTCGAGCGCGGCGAGGGCAGCGCCCAGCATCGCGGGTCGCCGCGCGATCGCGGCCAGCTTCCCGAGCGCGGCGCCCAGGGGGGCCAGGGCCGGCGGTGGGTCCCCGTCGCCGAAGGTCAACGACCAGCGCACCGGATCGGCCAGCTCGTCGAGGGGCAGCAGCCGGGAGAGCAGCCGCAGCACGCCCGCGCGGACCTCCTTCGGCTCGGCGACCCAGGAGACGATCGCGCTGTCGAGGGCCGCGAACGGGGCGGGGCGCTCGGCTGGCTCGGACCAGAGCCGATCCGGATCGAGGCGCTCGTCGGCGAAGGCGTCGAGGAGCGCGCCGGGGAGGTCGGGCCCGTGGGCCTCCAGCAGGCAGTGCAGGTGCAGCAGGAGCTCGAGGCGGCGGTCCGGCGCCCGGCGCGCGGCGATCCGCGCGAGCCGCCGGCCCTCGCGGTCGAGCAGCTCGCGCGCGCGCTCGGTGGCCACACGCGCGTCGGGCTGCCACCCGAGCGCCCACAGGAGCTGCTCGGTCGCGGGGCCCCTTGCCCCGGCGGGCCTCCGGGGAGACAGCTCGCCGGAGTGCGCGCGCACGGCCGCGTCGACCCGATCGAGCGCCGCCTGGACGTTCTCGGACCAGGCGTCGACGGCGCCGACCAGGGCGGGCAGGGCGCGCGGGAACCCGCGCCGGATCCGCAGGACGGCGCGCCGCGTTTCGACGACGCGCGCGGCGTCGACCTCGACGAGCTCCCCCCCGCGCGTGGAGCCCGGCTCGGGGAGGAGACACCAGGACAGCGCGTCGCGCCGCACCCGCTCGACCGGGTAACCGCGCAGCCAGCCAGCGGCCCACTCCAGGCGCTTGGCCAGGCGGGCGCGGTTGGCGGTGGTGGAGCGCTTCCTGGGCTGGCGGGGGCGCATCAGGGGGATGTCCGTCCCGTTGTGGGATTGGGGCGGGGCGGTTCATCATGCCACGGCCTTGTCGTCGGACAAGGACGCGCTCTCCAGGGCCGCGACGAGCTGGGGCATCGCGGCGTGACCCTTGACGCGGCGGAACTGCCTCTCGGCCTTGAGCAGGCCGGTGCCGACCCACCGCAGCACCATCGCCGAGCCGCCGCTGGCCTTCGTGCGCCGCGGAGACACGCGCTCGTTCCGGCGTAGGTGTAAACTAGAAGCCGGGTCCGGCCCGGAGGCTCCTCCCGCGTGAATCGCGGCGGCAGCTGGAACAACGACGTCCGGAACTGCCGTTCGGCGAACCGGAACAGGAACTCGCCCGGCAACCGCAACTCGAACCTCGGCTTCCGTGTCCTCGCAGCTCGACGCCCGGCCGCAGCGCCCGGCGCCGAACAGGGCCGGGTCCAGTCCCCGCGACGGCATGGGGACGACCTCCCAGAGGCGCGGCAAGGCTCGTAGGGAGGAGCCGCAGCGCTCTCCCGAGCGTCTTGCCGCGCCGCCCTTTCGAGCCGGGAAGCCCCCCACCCGAACCGGGACGGAGGAACCCGCGAGAAGGGCCCTCTCCGGCTCGGGCGGATCTTGGGGCCCCTCGCCCACCGAGGTCGCGGCCTCGCACGACGCCCTCGGCGCCGGCGTGTGACCTTCCCCGTGGACGGCATGGCCTGACCGGTGGGCACCACTTTGGGTCCGGGCGGGAGCCGGGAGAAGGAAGCGGGCGCGCTCGCCCGGCACGGACCTTGCGAGACCCAAGCTCATGTCCACCCGCGGTCCGCGGGTCTCCCATGACAGTCCCCAACAACAGGAGCACACGATGTCCTCTCACCTGAAGACCCTCCTTCCGGCCGTCATCGCCTCGGCGCTGGCCCTGGGAACCCTGAGCCCCTCGGCCTCCGCCCAGAGAGTTCGTGAGAGCACGCTGACCCCCGGCGCGCTCGTCGTTCAGTTCTCCCCGGCCGAGGTGGCGCAGGCCCGGCGCAGCAAGTCCGCCAGCCTGCGCCTCGCCTCCCACGCGGCGCGGCGCTTCGTGGAGATCGCCGGCGTCCCCGATTCCATCACCGGGAAGGTCGCCCTCGCGCCCATCTGGGCGGGCTTGACCGCCCGCATGTCCGGCCAGTTCCACAGCCTCGCCAAGAGCACGCCCAAGGGGCACTCCCTGACCTTGAAGTACCGCGTGAACCTGACGGGAGTTCGACGCGTGCTGAAGGCCGCGCGGCACGCCGACGGGACGATCCCGGTCGGCAAGCACGCGCAGCTCGCCCTCGACATCGCCAACATCGTCGTCAACGCGTCCTTGAGACGCTGACCCGGGCTCCTTTGGAACGGGCACGCCGGAGGTCGCAACCCCTCGTCCCCGTCCTTCACGCGGGAACACCAACGGAGCGCACGTCTCCCCGGAGTCTCCCGCACCCTCCTCACGGGCCCGCCCGAACTCCGACACGGGCGGGCCCGAGACGGGACCCGGACGGGCGGCTCGCCCGCCGATCCCCGCCCGCGGGGGCCGGCGGGCTCAGTCCATGTGGGCAGTCACGCGCTCGTCGTTCATGCCCAAGCGCGTGGAGAGGCGCTGGACGACGGTGCCGCCGAGCGTCCCGACCGCACGCACCGCGACCTTGGAGGCGACGCGCGTCGTGAAGTCGAGCGGCGCCCAGGCCGACAGGCCGCCGATCCCCTGCGCGCGGCGGTAGAGCATGTTCTGCTCGGTCACCAACCACTCCGAATAGAGCGCGTAGGCGGCGAGCAAGGGGCGCGACCACAGCCGCGAGTGGAGCGTCTTCTTCGCAAGCGGGATCAGGCGCGGGTTGCGGACCAGGATCGGAAACCACTTGTGGAGGTTCTCGATCGCACCCTTGTCCTCGACCTGGATCGTGGCCTCGCGGTTGAACTGGGCCGGGAAGTCGTCGTAGTGGTCCACCGCGTAGCCCATCTCGCGCGTGATGTCGTTCAGCTCGTACTCGGGGTAGGGCTGCACGATCGAGCACAAGGGATGGTCCACGCCACACTCGACATTGAGCTCGATCGTCTCGAACTCGTCCTCGAGCGTGCCGCCCGGGCCGCCGAGCATGTTCAAGGAACCCAAGCGAATACCGTGAGCCTTGATCCACGCGGCCGCCTGGCGCAGCTGATCACGCGTCGTGTTCTTGCGGTAGATCGTGTTGCGCATGTGGTCGTTCGCCGTCTCGAACGCGATCCGCGCGTAGACGCAGCCGGCCTGCTTGATCAGCTTGATGTGCTCCTCGCTGGTCATGTTGGCCATCAGGATCGCATCGAAGGGCAGACCGACCTCCCTCGGCCAGCGCTCGGCGAACTCGCGTAACCACTTCTGGGCGATGTTGAAGATGTCGTCGAGGAAGTGGACGAAGGTCAAGGGGTAGGCGGCACGGATGCGCCGCACCTCCTCGATCACGTGGTCGACGCTGCGCTTGCGCACGTAGGACGAGACACGCTCGTCGTAGACCTTCTTGCGCCAAGCGTGGTGGAAACAGAACGAACACTGCATCGGGCAGCCACGCATGGTCAGGATGACCTTGCGCGGGTTGTTGCGGTAGAGGCGCTGGGCGTCGTAGACCACCGAACGGTCGGGGAAGCCGAGGGCATCGAGGTCGCGCACGAGCGGACGTAGGGGATTGCGCACGAGCTCGCCGCTCTCGTCGGTGTAGGCGAGGTTCTCGATACCGCGCCAGTCCTCTCCCGCCTCCAGGGCGTTGAGGAGGTCGACCAAAGCGCCCTCGCCCTCGCCGATGCAGATGGCGTCCACGGCGGGATCGGTGCCGTAGTCAGGGACGAAGGTCGGGTGCGGCCCGCCCATGATCGAGAAGAAGTCGAAGCGCGACTTCAGGTAGCGGTTGACCGACAGGATCTGCTTGTGGCTGCCGCTCATGACCGAGAAGGTCACGACGTCGGGCGCGTACTCGGCGATCTTGTGCAGCCAGCGGGCGTCGGGCAGGAACACCGCCCTCATCTCGTGCCCGGCGTCGGTGACCTGGCGCGAGAGGACCATCGGACCCAGCATCTCCTGGGGCAGCACACGGCTGACGTGGAGGACCTTCATGGGGGGGGTGGGAGCGCCGCTTGGCGGCGAGCGGCGAACCCGCTCCGAAGGCTACCCCCCGACTCCGTAGGCGCCATACGAACAAGAGCGGGGTTGGAACGCCTGAAGGGCCCGTGGGGCCGCGTGGCGCGGCCGGCCGAGGGCCGCGGTACACGTTCGCACTTCAGATCCGATTCCCTACGAACTCGCGGCGCCGCGAGGGGGCCGAAGTGTGGCGTTACGAACTTACCGATGCGCTCGATGATGCCGGGGCGGAACGAAAACCCATGCGTCTCCTCCTCGCCGGCCTATGGTTCGCCCTCGCCGCTTGGTTCCTCCTCGGGAGCTCGGCGGGGCGCGAGGACGTGCTCGGTGAGCTGGCTCGGGCGCCGAAGATCAACCCCCTTGAGCTTTCGACCGAGCCGCTGCGCTTTCCTCTGACCGACCCGCCGCACCTGACCCTGGGCGGCGTCGAGCAGCGCTGCTCGGATTGCCACGACCTGTTCTCCTCGCGTGAACCCACGCCGACGACCCTCCTTCAGCACCGCGGAATCGTCCTCGACCACGGCCTGAACGACCGCTGCTACAACTGCCACTCCAACCCTGAGCGCACGAGCCTCGTCCTGCGCGACGGGAGCGAGGTCCCCTTCGGCGAATCGACGCGCCTGTGCGCCCAGTGCCACGGGACCCTGTTCCGCGACTGGGAGCGCGGCATGCACGGCAAGACCCTGGGATCCTGGGATCCCGCCTCGCCCGACTTCGTGCGGCTTCAGTGCGTCTCGTGCCACGATCCGCACGCGCCAGCCTTCGAGAGCTTCACGCCGCTGCCAGGGCCGACGCCCCGTCATCCGCGCCCGCAAGGAGGACGCCCGCGGTGAGCTCCACACCCCCCGAAGACCCCCAGGACCTCTCCAGGCGCGGGTTCCTCCAAGCCTCGGCGGCCGCCGTGGGAGGCGCGAGCGCCCTCGCCGCGGCACTCAGCCCCCTGCGCGAGCTCGATCCCGACGACCTGCCGTCGATCGAGAGCTTCTTCCAGAAGCACTACCGCGAGATGACCGCCGAGGAACGCGAGGCAGCGCTCGAGCGCATCCGCGAGTCGGTCGCCAAGCGCTGGGAAGTCGAGGCCGAGGTGTCCGATCCCTCCCCGCGCGACGGGGTCGAGTTCGTCTACGCCCTGAACGTCTCGCGCTGCATCGGCTGCCGCAAGTGCGTCCACGCCTGCGTGGAAGAGAACAACCAAAGCCGCGAGCCCGAGCTGCAGTACATTCGCGTCCTGGAGATGCCGCGCGGGACGCTGGACGTCGAGAAGAGCGACCACCACTACGAGCGCGAGGAAGTCCCCGATCGGGGGCACTTCTACCTGCCGGTCCAGTGCCATCAGTGCGCAGATCCGCCGTGCGTCAAGGTCTGCCCGGTCGAGGCGACCTGGCAGGAGCCCGACGGGATCACCGTCATCGACTACGACTGGTGCATCGGCTGTCGCTACTGCGAGGCGGCGTGTCCCTACTGGGCACGGCGCTTCAACTACTCCAAGCCGGGGATCGACCGGGAGGAGGTCAACCCCGACATGGCCTACCTCTCCAACCG
Organism: Planctomycetota bacterium; assembly: GCA_002686265.1. Lineage (GTDB taxonomy): Bacteria > Planctomycetota > UBA1135 > UBA1135. The sequence goes on along the minus strand of NZBA01000134.1, from coordinate 39,997 downwards.
GCCGCGGCCCGTGGGCGTCGTGGAGAAGTGCACCTTCTGCCTGCACCGCACGCGCGAGGGACGCATGCCGGCCTGCCTCGAGGCCTGCCCGGTCGGGGCGCGCAAGTTCGGCAACGTCCTCGATCCACAGAGCGAGGTCTCCTGGATCCTGCGCACCAAGCGCGTCTTCGTCCTCAAGGAGGACGTCGGCACCCTCCCGCGCTTTTTCTACTACTTCGACGAGCGCTACCCGCGAGGCGGCGCGGCGCCCTTCGAGGAGAAGACCGGGCGCGACGCTCCCGCCGGGGAGGAGCGGCGGTGAGGGAGTACCTGCGCTTCCTCAGTCGCTGCTTCCGCGTCAGCTTCGTGGGCGACTGGCGCTACCAGGCCTGGATGGCCGGCCTGACCACCGTGGCGCTGGTCGGCCTCAACGCCTACGCCAAGCAGCTCGTCTGGGGGCTGGGCGCGACCGGCATGACCGACGAGGTCTCCTGGGGCCTGTACATCGGGAACTTCACCTTCCTGGTCGGGATGGCGGCAGCGGCCGTGATGCTCGTCATCCCCGTCTACGTCTACAAGAACCGCGAGCTCTCCGACCTCGTGATCTTCGGCGAGCTCTTGGCGGTGGCGGCGATCTTCATGTGCCTGGGCTTCGTGACCGTCGATCTGGGGCGGCCGGACCGCTTCCTCCATCTCTTCCAACGCTTCAACTTCCCGCTCTCGATGCTGGCCTGGGACGTGCTGGCGCTCAACGGCTACCTGCTCTTGAACCTGCACATCTGCGGCTACCTGATCTACTGCGCCTACCGCGGACGCAAGCCGAGCAAGGCCTTCTACGTCCCGTTCGTCTTCGTGGCGATCGTCTGGGCGATCAGCATCCACACGGTCACGGCGTTCCTCTACGTGGGCCTCGGCGGGCGACCGTTCTGGAACTCCGCGATCATCGCGCCGCGCTTCTTGGCCTCGGCCTTCGCGGCCGGTCCGGCGTTTCTGATCGTGTGCCTGTGGATCCTCGATCGCCTGACGAACTACGAGGTCCCGCGGGCGGCCATCACGACCCTGCGCCGCATCGTGACAGTCGCGCTGCTCATCAACCTGTTCCTGCTCGCCTGCGAGGTGTTCGTCGAGTTCTACACCGGCTCATCGCACGGCGTCTCGGCCCGCTACCTGTTCTTCGGACTCCACGGGCACTCGGCGATGGTGCCGTGGATCTGGACGGCGATCGCTCTCAACGCGACCGCGCTCCTGATCCTGATGACGCCCGTCGGTCGGCACGAATTCGGCCTGAACGCCGCCTGTCTGATGATGATCGTCGGCATCTGGATCGAGAAGGGCATGGGTCTGATCGTGCCCGCCTTCATCCCGACTCCGCTCGGAGACATCGTCGAGTACACGCCGACGACGAACGAGATCCTCGTCTGCCTGGGGATCTGGTCCGCCGGGCTGCTCCTCTTCACGGTCCTGGTGCGCGTGACGATTCCGGTCCTCGCCGGGCGTCTGACCGCCGACCGTTCCCCTGCTCCCCGTCACCCGAGCCCCCGCCGCCTTGCCGCCGGCGAGGAACCGGAATCTCGTCTCCAACCCCGAGCCAGGATGTCACGCACATGAACAAGCTGACCGTCCTCTCCGCGTGCGCGACGGTCACCGTCGCGCTGTCCCCTTTCCTGATCCCGGCCGCGTCCGACGCGCAGCCGCCGGAGGCCGTGCCCGCCGCCGCCTCCCTCCACTCTCCCCACGCGGCCGTCTCTCCGGACGCCGCGCCCGCGGCCCAGGCCATCGGCCTGACGGAGATCTCCAAGGCGACCCAGGAGTGCATCGACTGCCACCGCAAGGAGAGCCCCGGGCTGTACCAGCAGTGGGGCGACAGCAAGCACTACCGCGGGAACGTCGGCTGCTACGAGTGCCACGCCGCCGATCCCGATGATCCCGATGCCCTGCGGCACTACGACCGCTGGATCTCGATCATCGTCAGTCCCAAGGACTGCGCGCGCTGCCACTCGCGCGAGGTCGAGGAGTTCCTCGGCTCCCACCACTCCAAGGGCGGGCGCATCATCGGATCGCTCGACAACGTCCTTGCGGAGGTCGTCGAGGGCAACAAGGGCCTGGTGACCGAGGGCTTCCCCGGCGGCGTGTCCGCCGCGGCGGTCAGCGGTTGCTGGCAGTGCCACGGCTCCGAGGTCAAGGTCCTCCCCGACGGCAAGCTCGACCCGGCCACCTGGCCGAACACGGGCATCGGACGGATCAACCCCGACGGGTCGGAGGGCTCGTGCAGCGCGTGTCACAGCCGCCACAGCTTCTCCGCCGCCCAGGCGCGCCACCCCGACACCTGCGGGAAGTGCCACATGGGTCCGGATCACCCGCAGAAGGAGATCTACGAGGAGTCCAAGCACGGGATCGCGTTCTTCGCGAACCAGGACGACATGAACCTCGACGCCAACAAGTGGATCGTGGGCGAGGACTACTTCGCGGCTCCGACCTGCGCGACCTGCCACATGTCCGCCACCAAGGACCAGCAGGTCACCCATGACATCGGCATGCGGATTTCCTGGAACAACCGGCCCGTGGTCTCGATTCGTCCCGAGGACTCGGACGCGAAGATGAACCTGCCGGGCAAGGACGTCCCGTGGCAGACGCGGCGCAAGAACATGAAGAACGTCTGCCTCAACTGCCACAACTCGCAGTGGGTGGACAACTTCTACATCCAGTACGACGGGTTGGTGGACCTCTACAACGAGAAGTACGCCAAGCCCGGGCGGGCGCTCTACGAGCTCACCAAGCCGCTCAAGAACCCGGTGCCGTTCTCCAACAAGGTGGACTTCACCTGGTTCGAGATCTGGCACCACGAGGGCCGGCGGGCGCGGCACGCGGCCTCGATGATGGGGCCGGACTACACCCACTGGCACGGAACCTACGAGATCGCGAAGAACTTCTACACCGAGTTCCTCCCCGAGCTGGCCGAGCTCGTCGAGGCGAACGAACACTCCGACGACCCGACCAAGGCCGCGGCGGCCGCCGTGCTCCAGGCAAAGATCGACGAGGTGCTCGCGACGGATGACCACAAGTGGATCCGCGGGCAGATGGACCCCGAAGAGGCCGCCCGACGCGCGGCCGCCTCCAAGGAGTTCCGCTCGCGCTACGACAAGTGAACCCGGTGTCCTTCAACTCCGAAGCCACCGATCCCTCCCAGCCCGGCAGAGCTCACGCCACCGCCGCAAACCCCCTACAGGAGCCGAAATGAACCTCCTCATCGCAGCGTTGTCCCTACCCATGTCTCTCTCTCCCGTGGCGCACGATCCGGGCGCGGGCGATTCACTCACGGAGGCCCTGAAGGCGGGGCGCACCTACGCCAACCTCCGATACCGCATCGAACACGTCGATGCCGACGGCTTCGCCGAGGACGCGGACGCCGGGACGATGCGTGCCGTGCTCGGCTACGAGAGCGGTGCCTGGAAGGGGCTGAGCGGTTTGGTGGAGTTCGAGACCGTCACGCCCATCGGGCTTGAGGACTACAACTCGACCGTCAACGGCGAGACGGACTTCCCCGTCGTCGTCGATCCCGAGGGCGTGGAGGTCAACCAACTGTATGTGGACTACGCCCTGGGCGAGGGCTTCGACCTGCGCCTCGGCCGCCAGGAGCTGGCCCTCGACAACCAGCGCTTCCTCGGGCCCGTGGCCTGGCGCCAGAACCACCAGAGCTTCGACGCGCTCACCCTGCGCGCGCCGGATCTGGGTGGCTTGGACGGCACCTACGCGTACATCGACCAGGTGCACCGCATCTTCGGGGACGAGAACGCGGTGGGGGACGAGCACATGTCCACGCATATGCTCAACGTCTCGCGCGGCTTCGAGGGGATCGGCAAGGCCACGGCCTACGCCTACCTGCTCGACTTCGACGACAACGTCGCCCAGTCCACCTCCACCTACGGGGCGCGCTTCTCCGGCAAGCGCGAGCTCGACACCTTGGGCCTGCGCTACACCCTTGAGTACGCGGCGCAGGAGGACGCGGGAGACAACCCCAATGAAGTGGACGCCGACTACCTCCTGGCGGAGGTCGGCGCCGACTTCGAGGGCGTGGCCGTGACGGCCGGTGCCGAGTACCTCTCGGGATCGGGGGATCCGGGCGACCGCTTCCAGACTCCTCTGGCGACCCTGCACGCCTTCAACGGCTTCGCGGACCTCTTCCTCAACACGCCCGACACGGGCCTCGAGGACCACTACCTGCGCGTCAGCGGCAAGCTGGGCGCGGTGAAGGCGGCTCTGACCTACCACGTCTTCGACTCCGATTCGGGCGGGATCGACTACGGAGACGAGCTCGACCTGACCCTGGGCTACAAGGTCGACGAGCAGATCAGCGTCGGCTTCAAGTTCGCGCGCTTCGAGGCCGACGAGGCCTTCGCGGACGTGACCAAGGGGATGGTCTGGGTTTCGGTCGGCCTTCTCTAGCCCGAAACCACCACCAGTCTTCGGCATCGAATCTGCTCGAAGCCCGGTGGCGGATTCGAGCTGACCGGCACGCTATCATCGTCGGCCATGAGGTCGGCGATGGCAGCTTCTTGGTGGACGGTGGCCCTGCTGGCGCTTCCCGCGCCGGCGGATTCCCTGGTGGAGCGCCTCGGGCACGAGCCCGGGGCGCGCCTGTTGATCCTCCACGGGGACGATCTGGGCATGTGCCGGGCCGCCAACGAGGCGGCGCGGCTGGCCTTCGCCTCGAGCGCCATGAATTCGGGCAGCGCCATGGTGCCCTGCCCGTGGTTCGGTGAGTTGGCCTCCTGGTGGGGGGAGCAGGAGGAGCCGCCGGATCTCGGACTGCACCTGACCCTGACGAGCGAGTGGCGCCACTACCGCTGGGGTCCGGTCCTGCCGGTCGAGCAAGTGCCGGGTCTGGTCGACCCCGACGGCTTTCTGTGGCGCGACGTCTCCGAGGTGACCGCGAACGCCACGGCCGCCGAGGTGAAGGCGGAGATTCGTGCGCAGATCACCCGGGCGCGCCGGTTCGGTCTCGAACCCACCCACCTCGACAGCCACATGGGGACGCTGTTCGCGCGCCCCGATTTCTTCCTGGCCTACATCGAGGTGGCGGCCGAGGAGGGCATCGTCCCGTTCATCCCGCGCCTCGACGGCGTCCTGCGCGAGCAGCTCGAGGAGCTCGGGATCCTCGGCGCGGCGCGGGTCATGATGGCGGGCATCGAGGCCCGCGGCTTCCCACTGATCGACACGCTGTTCTCGACCGAAGGGAGCTCCTACGAGGAGCGCAAGGAGCACCTGTTGGAGATCGTCCGCGGCCTGCGACCCGGCGTGACCGAGGTCATCCTGCACCCCTCGACCGCCACCGACGAGCTCGCCCACATCACCAACTCCCACCGGGCGCGGAGCGACGACCTGCGGCTCATGTCCGATCCCGACCTGGCCGCGGCCATCGAGGAGGAGGGGATCGTGCTCGTGACCTGGCGTGAGATCGCGCGCGCCTGGAAAGGGGACGGTCCGATGATCATGGCCCACCGCGGCGGCGCTGCTCTCGAGGACGAGAACACCCTGGCGGCCTTCGAGCGAGCGGCTGAGCTGCGCGTGGACTTCGTCGAGTGCGACCCGCGCGCCACGGCGGACGGCGAGTTCGTCCTCATGCACGATGCGAGCGTCGACCGCACGACCGACGGAACCGGGCTCGTGGCGGAGCTGACCCTGGAGCAGGTCCGCGCCCTGCGCACGCGCGGCGGGCACCCGGTGCCGACCTTGCGCGAGCTGCTCGCCTTCGCCTCGGGGCGCCGGTTGGGCGTGTACCTCGACCTCAAGGAGCCGAGCGTCGAGACCGTGCAGGCGCTCCTGGCGCTGGTCGACGAGGCGCGCATGGCGCGGCGCGTCGTCCTGGGCGTGTGGCGCGCGGACTTGGCGCGCTGGGTGAAGGAGCACCGGCCGCGGGTGGCCACGATGGTCTCCTGGCCGCTGCCGGCCGCGACCTTCGAGGTCGCCGCCGAGATGGGAGCGAGCTGGGTGGGCGTGCCGACGGGCCAGGCCGTCCCGGCCATCATCGACCTCGCCCACGAGGCGGGCCTGCAGGTCGTGACCCTGCCACTCAACGACCGCGGCCTCCTCGTGGAGAAGGCCGCGGCCGGGCTGGATGTCCTTCAGACCGACGACCCGCGGCTCGCCGACGCCCTGCGCTGAGGACCGCCGCGCCCGGGGGCCGAGGGACTCAAGGCGTCCAGGTGACCGAGAAGCCGTTGGTCAGGTTGAAGCCCGACCCGCAGGGGCTCGCCGCGGGGTTGCGGTACCAGAGCTGGTAGACCTTCGTCTCACCCGCACTGACGCCGCCCTCGGCCGCGATGTTGACCGAGGTGCGCGAGTAGCCCGTGGATGTGGCGTAGGCCACCTCGAGGCGCACGACGCCCCCGCCGATGCAGCGCAGGCCGTCCCCGAAGGGGACGCCGTCTCCGCCGCCGAGGGCGTTGTCACCTTGGAAGTAGAGGCCGGGTTGGCCGGGCTCGAGGCCGGAGCTCTCGAGGATGGCGGTCCCCTCGACGATGCTCTCCGAGCCAGAGCCGCGCATGGCCGCGCCGCCGAGGTTGGCGCCGTTGGCGCAGCCCGCCTGACCGTCGAAGTAGGTGCCGTCGTTGACGTTGCCGCACGGACAGATCCCGCCGTCGCCGTCGCCGAAACAGAACACCGTGCCCAGGTCGCCCTCCACGGTGATGTTGAAGGTGATGTTGGTCACCTGCTGGTCGGTGTCGTCCTGACCGCGCTCGTACTGGATGTTGAGCACGCCCGAAAGCGTCTCGCCGGTGGTGACCGTGAACTGGCCTAGGAACACGCGCCCGAGGGCGTCGGGGTTCGTCTGCGGTGCGTCGGGCGGGATGACGATCCAGGCGCCGTTGTCGGTGGACAGGTCGCCGCCGTTGTTCCAGGGCACCCAGTCGATGCCGACGTTCATCAGGGGCAGGCTCGTGTCGGCGGAGTCGCCTCCGCAGCCGACGAAGGTGTCGTAGCGCAGGTCGGGGAAAGTCGGGAAGAGGGCGGGGAGGATCGCGTCCGCCGTGTCACCGCCGGCGGCGTGCTGGTAGAAACCGAGCGGGTCGCTCGTCGTGAACAGGAGGTAGGACGGCCCCGCCGAGGGTGTGGAACCGTAGACCGCGTAGAGCTCGTCCACGGCGTGGTCCATGTGCGCGTACAGGCGCACCGTGCTCGTGTCGCGACCGTTGATGTCGCGGTCTTGGGACGTGATCTCCGAGACGAGGCCGGTGAAGTCACCCAGTGCCGGCGCGGCCAGGGCCAAGGGTATGGCCCAGGGCAACAGGCGCACGGTGGAGCGAGAACGGTGAGCGTGAGGGAGCGGGGCCATCGACATGGTGGTTTCCTCTTCTGGTGCCGGAGCGACAATCGAATACGCGTGCCTGATACCGGGCCCCGGAGCCCAGGTTACACGCTCCACTGCCTCACCGGGGCGCAGAAGTCCGCTCAGGCTTCCAGCAGCCCCTCGCGGATCGCGAGGCGCGCCAACTCCGCCGCGGAGTGGCAGTCCAGCTTGCGCTGCAGGTTCTCGCGGTGCTTCTTGGCCGTCCCGAGGCTCATGCCGAGGTCGCGGGCGACCTCCTTGTTGCTGTGGCCGAGGGCGAGCAGCTGGAAGACCTCCCGCTCGCGCGGCGTCAGGCAGGACAGGCGCGTCGCCGGGGCCGGACCGCCGCCCACCGAGGAGCCGCGCACCTGGCCCACGAGACCGGCGGAGACCTTCGGGGACACGTAGGGATCCCCACGATGGACGGCCATGATGGCGAGGGCCAGCTCGCTCGGATCGGAGGCCTTCGACAAGTAACCCTCGGCACCCGCCTTGAGGGCCTGTTCCACGAAGGCCTGCCCCTCGTGGTGGGTCAGCATGACGATCTTCGTGCGGGCCCATCCCTTGCGGATGCCCGCGATCGCGTCGAGGCCAGAGAGGCCGGGCATCGAGATGTCGAGCAGCACCACGTCAGGGCGCAGCTCGGCGATCTCCTCTTGCGCCGCGCGCGCGTCGCCGCTGTCACCGGCGATTTCGAAGCGAGGGTCGTCTTCCAGTAGATGCCGGATGGCGGCCCGGATCATCGACTGATCATCGATGAGGTAGACGCGGATGGTCTCGTTGGGCGTCCTGTTCATGGTCGATTCCAGGCTCGGCGCTCAGGCTGTCGGGGGTGGGACATGGTCGCGGGGATCGAAGGTCATGCTGACAGCGCGGCGCCCAAGGAGCCCCCGGCAGTAGTTCGTAGTCTCCATACTACGTGATGCGCAGGTCGAGAGAGAGGCCCGCGGGGGGTGTTCGTCTCCATCGTCACCGCGCTTCCAGCGCCTCCCGGAGCCGACGCTCCACATCCTCGAGGCGTTCGGCCAACTCCTCGAGGACGGTCTGCTCGTCCTCGCCCAGGGCCTTCGCCACGGCGCGCAGGGCGAGGTGGACCGCCGTCTGTGCGTTGCGGATCTCGTGCGCCAGCTTGCCCGAGTCGGCGCAGGCGGAGGCGAGGTTCGCGAGGCGTCGTTCGTCCGCCTCCAGGGCCACCGCCAGGCGCCAGGCGCCCCCTTCCAGTGTCCGCGACTCCAGCTCGGGGGCGAGCTCCGCCAGGCAGGCGCCCGCCGGCGGATCGGCGTGGATGAGCCGCGCGGCGGCATTTGCACGCAGCAAGCGATCTTCCATGTCCAGCAACAACGCAGGCACGGGCATCTGCTCGAAGGCGAGGGCGGCAGCCGAGTGCATCATGGGATCGTTCTCCATCACTTCGATGATAGGCACCGGCAGCCGGGTTTGCCCGTCCAGGCGCGCACCGGACTTCACAGGCGCCCGACCACGGCCCCGCCAACCCCCTGGCGGCGGTCATGCCGAGCTCGGCGTCCTCGGCGGCTCGTCGGAGTCGCTTGGGGCGGCCGGACACCGAGAGGGTCACCTGGGAGCACAAGGCCGCGGCTGAAGCCCGATTCCATGCGTGGCGCGGGCCAGGTGGCGCGCCGGCCCTCTCCCTACGGAGATTGGCCACCCCCACTACGCTCCACGTCCCGGCGACCTCGTGCGCCGTCGGGGCGATGATCTCCTTGTGGCCGATCGGTTCGGCCCGACCCCCTTCCCATGAGGAACCCATGAGAACCGCCGTGATCATGACCCCCGACCCCTTGTCCATCGCGCCGACGGCTTCGGTGGTTCAGGCCCTCAAGAAGATGGACAAGGCCTGTGTCCGGCACCTGCCGGTGATCGGAGAGAGCGGGCGCCTGGAGGGGGTCATCTCCGATCGCGACTTGCTCGAGGACGCGGGCTGGTGTTCGCGTCCGAGTCTCCGCGCCGAGGATGGCGCCGAGCACCGAGCGCGGGTGAGCGTGGGCGAAGTGATGCGCGAAGCGCCCATCACCGCGACTCCGGACGATCCCCTGGTCAGCGCCGTCGTGGACATGGTCGGGCGCGGGATCGGGTGCTTGCCGGTCTTGACAGACGGAGAGCTCGTGGGGATCGTCACCGAGCGCGACATCGTCGAGGCCTACCTGCTGCACGTGGCGGCCCGCCCTCCCACGCTTCGCGCCGACGACCCCTCGGTCGGCCACCTGATGAGCTGGCACCCGGTCACGGTCGAGACCGAGGCCACCCTCGCCCAGGCGCGAAACACGATGCTCGCGGACGGTTTCCGTCACCTGCCGGTCGTCGAGAGCGGGCGCCAGGTCGGGATCGTGAGCGACCGTGACTTGCGCCGGGCCTACGGCTCCGGGTGCGCCAAGGACACGCCGGTGGAGGAGATCATGACCCGTGACGTTTCGACCGTCACCGCCGACTCCCACGCCCACATCGCCGGCGCGCTGTTCGTGGAGCGGCGCATCAGTGCCGTCTCCGTCCTCGATCCCGCCGGCGGCGATTCCGTGCCGGTCGGAATCGTGACGGTGACCGATCTCTTGGATCATTGCCTGAGCGTGCTTCGCGACGGCCCAGTCACGGCGGCCGGTTGAGCCGCCGGGCGGCCGGGAGACCGGCGGACGGCTCGGCGGGGCCAGACGCGGCGCGGCGCCCGGCGTTCGCTACCATGGCGGCCTCGATGACCCAGACGGTCCACTCACGCCCGCAGGTCCTGACGCTCGCCGTCCTCGCCTCCCTGCTCGTCTTCGCGAGCGGTTTCTTCACGCCGTCGGAGGTCGCCCACGCGATCCTCTACGTGCCGGCTGTCGTCTCGTCGATGTGGTCGCCTCGACGCTCCGACCCCTTCCTCGTCGGTGCCTTGTGCACGCTCCTGGCCGCCTTGGGCGTCGTCCTTTACCCGGGCGCGGACACGGCTGCATCCCACGCGATGGTCAACACGCCCCTGGCGACCCTCGCGATCTGGATCACCGCCTTCGGCGTGCGCTTGCGTATGACCTCCGAGCAGGAGTTGAGCGACAGTGACTCGGAGCTGCGTGCGATCCTCGAGACCGCGATCGACGGCGTGATCACGATCGACGAGGACGGGCTCATCACCAGCATCAACCCCGCGGGCGTGGAGATGTTCGGATACGGGAAGGAGGAGCTCGTCGGTCGCAACGTGAGCCTGCTCATGCCGGCGCCCTTCGAGCAGGAGCACGACGGCTACATCCGGGCCTACTTGGAGTCGGGCCAGCGCAAGATCATCGGGATCGGGCGCGAGGTGGTCGGGTTGCGCAAGGACCGCACGGCGATCCCCCTCGACCTCGGGGTCAGCGAGTGGAGCGACGGGAGCCCGAGGTTCACCGCCATCCTGCGCGACCTGTCGGACCGCCGACAGCTGGAGGCCGAGATGCGCCAGGCGCAGAAGCTCGAGGCGCTCGGGCGCTTCACCGGCGGCATCGCGCACGACTTCAACAACCTCCTGATGGGCGTGATCAGCTGCTGCCGCATCGCGAAGGCGAGCGAGGATGCCGGGGAGGTCGGCAGGCAGCTGGAGGAGATCCAGAAGGCCGCGGAGCGAGGCGCGGCCTTCACCGGTCAGCTGTTGACCTTCAGCAGGCGCCGCGAGATCCCCCCCGAGCCGATCTTGATCGATGCTGTCGTGGAGGGGCTCGAGACCATGCTGCGGCGCCTGCTCGGCGAGGAGGTCGACCTGTCGGTGGAACTCGGCGCCCACCACGCGCGCGTGCTGATCGATCCGATCCAGGTGGAGCAGATCCTGATGAACCTGGCCATCAACAGCCGCGACGCCATGAGACAGCGCGGCAGCTTGGGCGTGCGCACCGACGTGCAGACCTGCGACCAGGCGGGCGTGGGGGGTGCCGGAGGCGTCGGAGTCGGCCGCTACGTCCTGATCGAGGTCCACGACGATGGCAGCGGCATGACCGACGACGTCCAGGCCAAGGCCTTCGATCCGTTCTTCACCACCAAGCCGCCGGGAGAGGGGACCGGGCTCGGGCTCTCCACCGTGTACGGCCTCGTCCGACAGTGTGGGGGGCACCTCCACCTCACGACGGCTCCCGACGAGGGCACGCGGATCGCCGTGCACCTGCCGATCACCGAGGCACACTCCACGCCGCGGATGGGCGGGGGGAGCGCGGAAGCGAAGGGCGCTGAGGACAGTACGGGCACGGTCCTGCTCGTGGAGGACGACAGGCTGGTGCGGGCCGGGGTGCGTCACCTCCTGGCCGAGATGGGCCACGAGGTTCTCGTGGCGGGCGGGGGAGCGGACGCCCTGCGTATCTGCGAGGAGTACCCCGGCGAGATCGACCTCTTGTTGACCGACATCATGATGCCCGGCATGACGGGCGTGGAGTTGGCGCGCGAGGTGGCCGCCCGCTTGCCGGGAGTGCGCCGCTTGTACATGTCGGCGCTCCCCAAGGAGGTGCTCGTCGAGCAGGGCAGCATCGAGGAGGGCGAGCCCGCGATCCTCAAGCCCTTCAGCGACGAGCAGCTGGCCGAGGCCGTGAGCGCGCTGCTTTGAGCCGGGCGGCTCTCGGCGCAAGTCAGTGCAACAGAGCGTCGATTTCGGCGAGCGTGCGCTCCGCCCCCCGGCGGACGGCGGGGGGAAGGCCGGCGAGCGCCGCGCGCAGGTGGATCCGGGCAGGATCGTAGCGACCGAGGAGGGCCAGCACCGTTCCTTGGGCTAGGCGCGTTTCGGCGGCGGGCGGGCCACCGGTGGGGGACGAGAGGGCCCGCTGCAGGAGCGGCAGGGCGTCCTCGGGATTGGCGCCCTGCCGCAGGCGGACGACCGCCAGGGCGACCAGGGCGTGCTCGTCGGCCGGCGCGATCTCCAAGGCGCTCCGGTAGTGGGCCTCGGCGGCGGCTGTATCGCCACGGGCGGCGGAGAGGCGACCGAGCAAGGCGAAAGTCCGCTCGTCGAGGCGCTCGGCGAGGAGGCGCTCGGCCCAGTGATCGACCGCCCCGCGCTCGCAGACGCGACGCTCGAGCTCGATGCGAGTCTCGATCAAGGAGGCCGGGGCACGCGCTCGGGAGAGGGCACGATCGAAGTGGGCGGGGGCGTCCTCGCGCCGCGCGAGCCAGACCAGCAGCCAGGTCAACTCCCGGGCGCGCTCGCCGAACAGCGAGTTGTCCGCGAGGGGCGCGAGACCCTCGAGGAGGGCATCAGCGCCTTCGCGGAAGGCGTCGGGCAGGGCGGACCACGCGCCGCGCGGATCGCCCTCCCGGGTGCAGGCGGCGACGAGGGCCGAAGCCAGAACGGCGTCGCAGATACCGCGCACCAGCGGCGGGTGTTCGGCTCGGGAGGCCGCCGCGCGCAAGGTCTCGGTGAGCTCGCTCACCGCATCGAGCAAGGACGCATCGACGGCGTCGGGCCGCGTGACCGCCAGCTCGCACCAGCGCACGTTGAACAGAGTCCAGTGCGCTCGGAAGCGCTCGGGCGCGCTCGCCAGCGCCTCCTCGGCGTGCTCCAGGGCGTGCACCAAGGTCGCCGCCAATTCGTCCTCACGTCCGTCCCGCGCGTGGGCGAGGGTCTGGGTCAGGTACAGCTCGGCCAGGGTGACCGACGCCCTCCAGGCGCTCGGCGCGGCTTCCAAGAGCCCGTGCAGCAGGCGCTCGGCGCGCCGCAGGGTCTCGAGGTTCTCGAACGCGAAGCCGTAGGCCTGCATCACTTCGCCCAGGAACGCGGCCTTCTGCCAGTCGTTCGGGTCGGCCTCCAGGGCCCGCGTGAGCGTGGCGCTGAGGCTCTCGAACTCCCCGTGGGCTTCTTCGCTCCGCCCGGCCTCCGCTAGCGTCCGCGCCAGGTCCAGGCGAGCCATGAGGTCGCCGCGATGGGCGACCAGGCGCTCGGTCAGGGCCGCGATTCGCCCTTGTGCGTCGCCCCCGACAGCACGCTCGAGGTCGTTGAAGCGCAAGGCGAACAGGCCAACCTCCTCGATCACCAGCGGCGGCAGCTCCAGCCGTTCTCGCCAGGCGCCGTGGGGGGTGGCGGGCGGCTCCTGCGCCGGGGTGGCGGCGAGCAGGGCGAGGATCAGCGTGGGAGTTGTCATGGGTCGGCCGTGGCGACGCCATGCTACTCCTTCGGCGGACTCGGGCCTTCCCCCCGACCGCCCCTCTGGGAGAATGGGACCGTGCGCTTCCTCGCCGCCATCGGTTCGCCCGCTCTCCTGGGGCTGGCCCTCACTCTCTCCCCTGGCGAGCCGTCCCACTCGAGCGCGCCGGGGGCTCCGCCGATCGGGACTGCCCACTCCTCCCAGGCAGTCGGCGCCAGCATCGGTGCCGACTGCGCCGATTGCCACCCCGCAGTCGTCGCTGCCTACGCACGGACGGGGATGGGGCGCGCCCTCGGGCCACTCGTTCCCGGAGAGCTCGACGGCCTCGAGCCGGTCGGGGACGGGCCGGCGGGATTCGCCTACCTGCTCGAGGAGAGTGCCGGCTCGGGCTGGCTGGTGGAGAGCTGGCGCGACCGTGAGACCGGCGCAGAGCGCCGCCGCAGCGCGCCGCTGAGCTTCGGGATCGGCGCGGGCATCCTGGACCGCTCTTTCGCCGCGCGCCGCGGTGGTCTGCTGTGGTTCGCCCCGCTCGAGGTGCTCAGTGCCCACGGCGAGCAACCCCGTCGGGCAGCCCTCGCCCCCGGCCACATGATGGCGCCGGGCACGCGCCTGGGAACACCGATCACCGAGGAGTGCCTCGCGTGCCATACCGACGATCTTCCACCGCGCGATTATCCCCTGAACCTGATCCCCGCGGACTGGACGCCGCACGGGATCTCCTGCGCGGCCTGTCACGGGGACGCGGCCGCCCACGTGGACTGGCGGCACGCCGAGCTCCAGGGAGAGGAAGTCGAGGGCGGCGACCCGATCCTCGATCACTCGGCCTTGAGCGTCGAGGAGCGCCTCTCGATCTGCGCCCGCTGTCACTTGCAGGGAGACGCGCGCATCGCCCTGCGACCCGGCGCGCGGGGGATCCCCGCACCGGGCGGTGATCTGCTGGAGAGCATCGCCATCTTCCTGCCTCCCGAGCCCGACTCCGACGTGGCCTTCGTCAGCCAGACCGAGCGCACGATTCTCTCGCCTTGCTACCTGGAGTCCCGCTCCACCTCGCTTCCGCTCACCTGCGAGGTCTGTCACGACCCGCACGCTTCGGTCTTCGAGCGGGCCGAGCGCGCGCGCACCCGCGCCGCCTGCGCGAAATGCCACCCGCCCGGGAGTGCGAGTGCCAGCGCAGCGCCGTGCAGCCTGCCGGGCGAGCGCCACGCCGACTCCGACTGTGTCACCTGTCACATGCGACTCACGCCGGTCTTCGATGTGGCGGAGGTTGCGATCCACGACCACTTCATCCAGCGCACGCCGCCGCCGCCGTCGCGCTTCGAGCGAATCCGCGTCAAGCACACCACCGACGGGCGCCTGGCCCCGGTCACCTGGCCCGGTACCGACGCCCCGGCGGCGGGAGAGGACCCGGGGCTGGCCATGATGGCCGCCGCCATCGCCGGCTTCCCGCAAGTCGCCGCTCCCCTCGCCGAGCGCGCGCCGGGCCCGCTCTCGCGCCGCTTGCCCTCCTACTACCACCTGCAGGGGCTCGTTCTGGAGGAATCCGGGCGCCTCGAGGAGGCCCGCAAGGCCTACCTGCGCGCCCTCGTGCTCGATCCGAGCCTACCCGAGAGCCGCATGAACCTGGCACTGCTGCGCGCCCGCCTGGGTCGCACGCACCAGGCCGCCGCGGGCCTGGAGGAACTGATCGCCGACCACCCGCGCGCGGAGGGCGCCCACCGCAACCTGGCGCTCGTGCGCCTGCGGCAGGGGGACGGCGAGGGATTCGCGCGCTCCCTCGAGCAAGCCCAGCGTCTCCTCCCGCGGGTGGAGAACGCGCGCGCTCTGGCGGACTACTACCGCCACCTCGGCGCCGAGGCGGCGGCCCTGCGCTGGGACGCCGAAGCGCTCACTCTCGGCCCCTGAAGGGCCGGTTCAGTCGCTGTCCCCGCCATGGATGCGCGGCAGGCAGTTTGCGACGAAGAGCACGATGGTCATCGTCTGCACACAGGAGGTGGCGAAGATCCCGAGCTGGTAGAGCCGGTTCGCCGGCGCGTAGCCGAGAGACACCTCCAGGGTGAAGCGCGTGAGGGTGCTGAAGGTGATCAACCAGTAGGCCGCGGAGTCGATCCAGGTCCGATGGCTGCTCCCCGAGCGGGCCGCCGGCAGCTTCCACAGCGCGATGCCCATCGTTCCGAGCAGGAAGAACCCGATCAGCAGGAGATGCGTGTGAGCGACGACGTAGGGCCAGTGAGTCGTGCCCGCGCCGAGGTACTTGGCGGAGGACATGTGCAGGCCGGTCAGCACTCCGAGGACGAGGGCGCCGAGGGCGGTGCGCAGGTAGCGTCGTACGAGGGGCGGCATGTTCGGTTACTCCAGGAGTTGGAGGACACGGTTCTTGACCGAGCTCATCGCCACGCCGCCCGCGCCCGGAGCCGGCCCGCACTCCTCGATCGGGCGCGAGCAGAGGAACAGCGGACCGTCGGCGGGATCGTCGGGCAGGCGCCCGTGGCTCCCGCCCACGAGGTTGGCGTCGATCGGGATCACGTCGATCAGCATGCGCATGCCGATCACCTTTTGCAGCAACCGACGCGCGATGCGCAGCTTTGGGAACGCGAGCCTCGGGTCTACGAACAGCTCGCAGGGGTCGTAGCCCGGCTTGCGGTGGATGTCCACCGTGGGGGCGAAGTCGGGGGCGTTCGCGTCGTCGAGCCAGTAGTAGTAGGTGAACCAGCTTCGAGCGTCCGAGGTCGCGACCAAGTCCCCCGCCCGCGGGTGGTCGAGGCCGATCTCCGCCCGCTGGTCGCCGACCCACAGGCTCTCCACGCCCGCGAGTGACTCCAGGACCTCGACGGCGGCCTCGGCGTCGCTCGGCTCGCTCAGGTAGACGTGGGCCAACTGGTGGTCGGCGAGGGCGAAGGCGCGGCTGGCGAAGGGATCGAGCACTTCACCGACAGGGGTCTCGCGCACGGCCAGCAGGCCGGCGCGGCGCAGGGCGCGGTTGATGTGGACGGGCCGGTCCACGGCGGTGATTCCGTACTCGCTGACGCCGACGACGTCTACGCCCCGTTCCCGAGCGGCCGTCCACAGCTTCCCGAAGAGGCTGTCGAGCTCGCGCACGGACTCCCGCGAGCGAGGATGATCCGGGCCGTGGCGCTGGAGGTCGTAGTCGAGGTGCGGGAGGTAGGCGAGCGTGAGGGAGGGCGAGTGTCTTTCGAGGGTGTACAGGGTCGCTTCGGTGATCCAGCGGCTGGAGGCCAGCCCGGCCTTGGGGCCCCAGAAGTCGAAGAAGGGGAATGCGCCGAGCTCGCCCTCGACCTCGGTGCCGAACTCGCTCGGGCTGGAGTAGACGGCGAGAAGCTTGCGTCCGTCGGCGGGGTAGAAGGGGCGCGGCGTGATGGACCAGTCCACTCGCGCGCCCATGTTCCACCACCAGAAGAGCTTGGCGCAGGTGAAGCTCGCGTCCGTGGCGCGCGCCGCTTCGTAGAGCTTCTCTCCGCCCACGAGATGGTTGGACTGGCGCCAGAAGGCGTGCTCGGTGGTCGCCGGATCGAGCCACCCGTTGCCGACCGCCCCGTGCTCGTCGGGTCGCAGTCCCGTCAGCATCGTCGCCTGGGCGCTACAGGTGACCGCCGGTAGGACCGTCGTCATCGGGGCCAGCCCCCCCTGCTCGGCGCACGCGGCGAGGTTGGGTGTGTCGGGGCCGATCATGCGCGGCGTGAGACCGACCAGGTCGAGCAGGAGTACCGGGGCCATGGGCGTGAGTGTACGCGGTCGACTCCTGCGGACCACGCCCGCGTGAGCCTCGCGGAGAGTGGTACGATCCCGCGCATGATCGGACGCATCATCGGGGGCCTCTTCCGCGGCCGGCCGAGGGTCATCGAGGGGACCGCGGCCCTCGAGGAGGGCACGGCCCGCAGGGTCGAGATCGGCGACACCCTGGCCGGCAGCGGTGTGGAGCTGATTCTGTGTCGGGTGGACGGCAAGATCTCGGCCCTCGACGCGCGCTGTCCCCACGA
Source organism: Planctomycetota bacterium (assembly GCA_002686265.1). GTDB lineage: Bacteria > Planctomycetota > UBA1135 > UBA1135. The sequence goes on along the minus strand of NZBA01000134.1, from coordinate 22,619 downwards.
GGGTGGGCGCATCATCCCCGGACCGCTCGTCGAGGGGCGGTTCGCCCTCTGCCCCCTGCACAACTACCGCTTCGAGCCCGCGACCGGCAGGGCCCAGGGCGTGGCCTGCCGCAAGGCGCGCACCTACCGCGTGCGCGAGTCCGCGGACGCTTGCGAGGTCTGGCTGTAGGCTCGCCTGGGGTTCGCGGCGGGGTTTTTCGAGCCTCTTCAGGCGCACGCCGAGAATCCCGATACCCTCAAGGGTTCACCCCCGCCCACGCTTCTCCGCTCAGTCCAGCCCCCCATCCAGCCATGTTCAGGCTCGAGATCTACTGCCGCCGTACGCTCAACACGATCCCACCGCGGACCGCTGGCGTCGCCTCCACCGAAAGCCCTGCGGGCGGATCTCGATCCGCTGACTCGCAGGGCTTCTTCCGTCTTGGAGGAGGAGCATGAAACTCAGAATCGCCATCGGCTCTCTCGCCTGGGTGCTCCTGATCACCTGCCTCCACGTGCAGCTCAACGTGGGTTGGGCGCGGCTGGTGTCGATCGCCGCCGGCCGCCGGGAGCTGATCGTCGGCTTCCTGCCGGTCACGTGACACCTGACTTGCCCGGTCACCAGTTGGGTGACCAAGAACAGCGAGGAGGGATCGTTCTTTCGCAGTCAGAAGTTCACCGACTGGCCCACGGTGAAGGAAGCGCTGATCGCCAAGGAGATCGGCGGGGCGTTCATCCTGGCGCCCATGGCCATGCAGCTCGCCGCGGACGACGTTCCGATCAAGGTAGTACACCTCGGCCACAGAGACGGGACGGCCATCGTCGTCCGGGTCGACAGCGGCATCCGTGACTTCGCTGACCTGCGCGGCAAGGTCATCGCGATTCCAAGCCGCTACGCGAATCAGAACATCCTCATGCACCGCATGATGAAAACGTGGGGCATGGACTTCGACTCCATGGAGCTGCGCGAGGTCCCTCCGCCCGAGCACCCCACGGCCCTACGCGAGGGCAGCATCGACGCCTACATCGTCGGCGAGCCCTTCGCCGCCAAGGCCGAGGTGGACGGGTTCGGGCGCGTGCTCTACCACACCAAGGACATCTGGGAGGAGTTCATCTCCTGTGTCCTCGTCGTCCACGAGGACCTGATCGAGGGGGAACGGGAGCTGGTGGCGGAGCTCGTTGACGGCATCGCCAAGTCCGGCAAGTGGCTGGACGAAGATCTCGAACACCGCATGGACGCGGCCGAAGTGGCCGCGGAGCTGTACTACTTCCAGCCGCCGGAGCTGCTGAAGTACGTCTTGAGCAAGCCCGTCGATCGTGTCAAGTACACCAACCTCGCCCCTCTCGAGGAGGAGTTCGACGAGATCATGAACCTAGCCGTTGAGATCGGCGTCCTGAGCGAGGAGATCGCCTTCTCGGAGTACGCGGACACGTCTTTCTCCAAGCCGCTCGAGGAGCTCGACTGGGACATGGACCGCCTGCCGCCCGTCGGGGGGGCGGGGACCGAGGAGACGACACGATGAGTGCCTGGGCTCCCCTCTTTGCCGTCGTCGGCGCGCTGACATTCCTGTTCACGCGCCGGACCTCGGACCGTGCGCGCGCGGTGACCTACCCGATCGGCGTCACCCTGTTCGGCCTGGCCGGCTGGCAGCTCGCCTGCGAGCTCGTGCGGGCGGAGGTGTTCCCGACTCCCTTCGACGTTCTGGCCGCCTCGGCCGAGCTGATCGAGAGCCAGCGGCTGTGGGGCGACATCGTCGCCAGCCTCTACCGAGTCACCTGGGGCTTCTTCCTGGCGGCCGGCGTCGGTATCCCCCTGGGCCTGGTCGTCGGCTGGTCCACGCGCTCCTTCCTGGCCTTCAATCCAGTCATCCAGGGACTGAGGCCCGTCTCGCCCATCGCTTGGATCCCGATCGCCATCTTGTGGTTCGGAATCGGGGATCTCGCGGGCATCTTCCTGATCTTCCTTTCCTCGTTCTTCCCGATCACCGTCGGGACCATGGCCGCCGTGCGCAACATCTCGCTAGTGCACCAGCGCTCGGCGATGAACTTCGGTCTGAAGGGAATCGAAGTGTTCCGCCGCGTCGTACTCCCGGCCGCGCTGCCTCAGATCATCACCAGCCTGCGCATCGCCCTCGGCGTGGCCTGGCTCGTAATCGTGGCGGCCGAGATGGTCGGGATGGACTCGGGCCTGGGGTATCTGATCAACGACGCCCGGAACATGGGCAGTCGCTACGACCTGGTCGTCGCGACGATGGTCGTGATCGGCCTGATCGGGATCGTGCTGGACATGATGATCCGCAAGCTGGAGCGCTTCGACGAGGTGCGCTGGGGGTACGTGGAGCGATGAGCGAGAGAGCCAAACAGCGAGCGAAAGTCACCTTCGAGGGAGTCTCGAAGAGCTTCGACCAGCGCGGCGGCATCCTCGACGTCCTCGAGGACATCGACCTGACCGTCGCAGATGGGGAGTTCGTGTGCCTGCTCGGCCCCTCGGGCTGCGGCAAGTCGACCTTGCTGAACATCGTCGGGGGCTTCGAGCGGCCCACCGCCGGCCGCGTGACCATCGACGGCGTCGAGGTCGAGGGGCCGGACGCCCGGCGCGTCTTCGTGTTCCAGGAGTACGGGATCTTCCCCTGGGCGTCGGCGTGGGACAACATCGCTCTCGGCCTGCGGCATCTCCCGCGGTCGGAACGCGAGGAGATCGTCCAGCGCACCATCGACATGGTGGGCCTCTCGGGCTTTGAGAGCGCTTATCCGATGGAGCTCTCCGGCGGCATGAAGCAGCGTGTCGAGGTCGCCCGCGCCCTGGCCGTCTCGCCCGATGTGATCTACATGGACGAGCCCTTCGGAGCCCTGGATTCCCTGACCAGGCTGACGATGCGCTCGGAGATCATCCGCATCTGGCAGCAGGAGCGGAACACGATCCTGTTCGTGACTCATGACGTGGACGAGTCGATCCAGATCGCCGACCGCATCGTCGTCTTCACTCCACGGCCGGGGCGCGTCGCCGAGATCGTCGAGGTGGGCCTGGAGCACCCTCGCGACCTCGGCAGCCCCGAGTACGGCGAGATCAAGAACCGCCTCTACGAGCTCCTCGGCGTGCGGCACGTCATCTGAGCGGCGCCCGCCGCCCGGCACGTAGCGGGCCGGGTAGACTCGCCGGCGATGCCCGAGCTGCCCGAGGTCGAGACCGTCGTGCGCCTGATCCGGCCCAAGTTGACGGGTCGCCGGATCGAGGGCGCGAGGGTGGAGTGGGCGCGCACCCTGGGAGGGATGAGCCCGGCCGTATTCCAGCGCGCCGTGACGGGCGCGACCCTGGGGAGGATTTGGCGGCGGGGGAAGTACATGGTGGCGGACCTCGAGCGCCGTGGGCGCCCGGCGGGCCACTTGTTGGGCCACCTGCGCATGAGCGGCCGGCTGCACGTGGATCCGGCCTCGATCGCGCCGGGGCCCCACGAACGCCTGCGACTGCTCCTGGACGATGGCGGCGTCTTGCGTTTTGTGGATGTCCGCAAGTTCGGTCGGTTCGCGTTCGTGGAGCGGATCGACACCGCCCTAGCGGCCCTCGGACCCGAACCCCTGGGCGAGGAGTTCACCCCCGCCTGGTTGCGCGCCGGCCTGCGTTCTCGGCGCCGCGCTCTCAAGCCCTTGCTCCTCGATCAGACGTTCGTCTGCGGCCTGGGGAACATCTACGTCGACGAGGCTCTGCACGGCGCGCGGCTCCACCCCCTTCGTCGCAGCGACCGGATCACCGCGCCGGCAGCCCACCGCCTGCACGGGCGGATCCAGGCCACCCTGGAGGAGGCCATTGCGCGCGAGGGATCCAGCTTCGATACCTTCTACCGCACTCCCGAGGGACGGCCGGGGAGCTACCAGGACCAGTTCCAGGTCTACGGCCGTCAGGGAAGGCCCTGCCTCTCCTGCGGGGCTCCGGTCCGCAGGCTGGTCGTGGCCCAGCGAGGAACCCACGTCTGCCTGCGCTGTCAGCGACCGCCGCGGTCGCTATGATCTCGGCCCAATGATCGAGTCCAGCCAGTTCAAGCGAGGGGCCTGCATCCAGTTCAAGGGCGCGCCCATGATCATCACCGCGGTCACCTTCAGCACGCCCACGGCTCGGGGCGGGAACACCATCGCGAAGACGAAGCTGAAGAACCTGATCAGCGGACAGGTCCTCAATGAGTCCATCCGCGGCGGGGAGAAGTTCGAGGAGGTCGAGCTCGAGCAGCACCCCTGCGCGTTCATGTACTCAGACGGGACCACCTGGCACTTCATCGACAATCAGACCTTCGAGCAATTCGGCTTCAACGTCCAGGACCTCGGTTCGGACCGCGAGTACCTGCTCGACGGCCTCGAGGGCATTCGCGCCATGCTGATCGATGGACAGGTGGTCAGCATCACCTTGCCATTGAGCGTCGACCTGACCGTTGTCGAGTGCGATCCCGCGATCAAGGGAGCCACGGCCCAGGCCCAGCTGAAGGGGGCCCTGTGCGAGACGGGCCTGAAGGTGCAGGTGCCGTCCTACCTCGAGTCTGGCGAGAAGATCCGCGTCGATACGCGCGACGGGCACTTCATCGAGCGCGTCAAGAGCTGACCGACGCGCGGCCCTGCCAGGCTTCCTGAATCTCGGTGGTCGCCGGCCACTGCTCGGCGCAGATCGAGAGGTAGAGCGTCACGTCCTCCGCCGGGAACTCACCGTCGAGTTCGGCGATCGCGCCGACGACCTTCGCGGGGTCGGGCTGGTTCTCCTCGGTGTTCTCGATCATGCCATCGTCGTGCTCGACGCCGGTGGCATCGAGGAAGCCGAGCACGAGATCCTTGCGCATCTTGAACAGGAAGCTGCCGAAGATCTCATAGCAGAGCTCCGCGTTGGCGCTGCGCTCCATGATTCCCTTGGCGCGTCTGGCGCGCTGTGCCATGGGGAGCTTCTTGATCGCGTGCGGGCGAAAACGCATCGCCTTCGCGACCTCGCCATCCAGTGGTCCGAAGCCATCCTGGGCGAGGGCCTCGTAGATGGTCAGGAAGCGCTCGGGCCCCATCCGTCGGAGTTCATCGATGACCTGCATGGGCGCAGTCTAGCGTGCGCGGCTCTTCCGCACCGGCCCAATCCCCCGCCGGCCGGCTACACGAGGGGTTGTCCTTGGTTGTGAACGCGACTCCGGCGAGTCAAGATCGGCCGCGGATCCCATGTCCCAGAGCACCCCGCCCTCACCGCCGCTCGGTCGAGCCGACGTCCTCTACACCTCCCTCGCTGCGCTCTTCTCGGTCACCCTGGTGCTGACGAACATCATCGGCACCAAGCTCTTCGACCTGTTCCCCCAGGGCGGACCGGCCTGGATCAACGGGGGCGAGCCGATCACCCTGACCGCCGGCATCGTCACCTACCCGCTCACCTTCTTCCTGACCGACATCGTCTCGGAGATCTGGGGGCGGCGGCGCGCCGACCTGATGGTTGTCCTGGGGTTCGTCACCAGCATGTTCATGCTGCTCGTGGTCCAGGTCGGCGTCTGGCTCCCGGCCAGCGACCTGTGGGCGCCCCCGGCCGGGTTCGAGGAGCTTGGGGGGATGCAGGCGGCCTACGGCGCGACCTTCTACAACCCCCGCATCCTGCTCTTCGCCTCGATGACGGCCTATCTCGTGGCGCAGCTGCTCGACGTGCGTCTCTACCACTTCTGGTGGCGGGTGACCCGCGGGCGCGCCATGTGGATCCGCAACAACGGCTCGACCATGATCAGCCAGTTGGCGGACACGATCATCGTCAACTCGATCTTCCTGCACTTCGGGCTGGGCATGGAGTGGGGGATCGTGGGGCCGATCATCGTCTGGGTCTACCTGTGCAAGATGGTCATGGCCTGGATCGACACGCCGATGATCTACCTCGGTCGAGCGGTCCTGCGCTCGTACTTGGGCCTGGAGAAGGACGCCTCGCCCGGCCACGCTCCCCTGGCCTGAGGGGCGTCACTCCTCGTAGGCCGGGGAGTACAGCCACTGGGCCGGCCGGGCGGCGAAGGCCGCATGGACCCAGCGCTCCGCACCCGGAGTGAGTCGCGACCGCTCCCTCACCTCCTCCTCGGAGAGCAGTTCGGCTCCCGTCCGCCGGCCGGTCAACAGGCCGCAAGCCCAATCCGGAGGCAGCCACAGGTGCCGCCTCTCATCCCGTCCGCGGGCGGCGCAGGATTCGCCGCCGCGGGCCGAGAGGAGGACGGACTCGCCGTCGATCTCCAGGGAGAGGGCGGGTTCCTCGCAGAGGGCGAGCAGGGGCGCCCACCAGGATTCCAGACGAGCGAGGAGCGCGGGCCAGGAGCGCACGTGCAGCATGGCGGCGTCGCCGTAGGAGCTGCGCTCGTACAGCCCACCGCGGGCGAGCAGGGCGCGGGCCACGGGATGGGGGGGCGCGACGTGGACGCGCACCTCCAGGATCCCGTGCTCGCGTGCCAGGCGGCGCACCATGCGCAGGATCGCGTCGACACCGGAGGCGTCGGCGCAGGCGCACTCGGTGATCTCCAGGGAGTCCTGCTTGCGGAAGCGCAGGAAGGCGTCCGGCGCGCCGGGGGAGCCGAACGCGAGGCTGTGGGCACCGGGCACACCCGACTCCCAGTCCGCCGCGGCGGCCAGGCGTCGCTCCGTGCCGCTGATCCCCTGGTGGGCTCGCTCGTGCAGGGCCGGGAGCCGGGCAAGGTCCTCGCCGGTGAGGCCGCGCCAGGCCGACGTGTCCCCCTCCTCGGGGAGGATGTCGACGGACAGGCGGACCGAGTGGTAGTCGAAGGCCGGCTCGAAGCCGAAGCGGCGGTAGAACCCCGGCGCCCCGAGGAGGACGGCGCCTTCGAGCCCGTGGGCCTCCAGCCCCTTCAAGGCCCCCTGCACCAGGCAGCTCCCCACGCCCGTTCCCTGGAACCGCGGGTCGACGACCACGGGCCCGACCACGCACAGAGGAAGCCACCCGTCGCGGACGTGGAACTCGCGCGGCAGGAGGAGCACCCAGCCCGCCGGCTGGCCGTCGACCTCCGCCATGAGCGCCAGGGAGGGGTCGAAGGCGGGGTGGGAGCGGGCGAGCTCCAGGGCGACCCGCTCCTCGTCCGCGGTCTGAAAGCCGGCCCGCAACAGGGCGCCCACCGCCTCCTCCTCGAGGGGGTGGGCCGCCCGCAGGGTCGGCGTGGTGCGCTCGGGGGCTCCCAAGATCGCGAGAGCCTACCCGTATCGGGGGGCGGCGGCAGCGCTTTTCCCCGCCGGGTTCCCCGCCGGCGCAGCCGGCGGGGGCGCGAGCTCGTCGCCGCCGTCGCTGGCGCCGCTCGCACCGACGAGTGCTGGCTCGTGCGCTGCGCGGTTCTCCTCGACCGGCCACCGTATCCCCCGACCACCTCCCCTCATGGAAGCTCGGCTACCTTCACGCCCTTGCGGAACAGGCCGCTCTGACGCTCGTCGATGCGACCCTGGCGGTCCCGGAACACGAACCTCCCTTCCCGGAGGCCAGCACGGTAGGTGCCCTCCATGTTGACCGTGCCGTCGGGGTACCAGAAGACGAAAGGACCTTCCTTCTCACCGCGCTCCCAGGTCTCTCTCCTCCGCGGGGAACCGTCCATCCACCACTCTTCGTGGACACCTATCTTCTCGCCGCGAACGTAGCGAGCCGCCTTCTCCACGGCGCCATTCCCGTACATCTGCTCCCAGGACCCGTGCCTCAGCCCCTCGGAGTACTCACAGGTCGACAGGAGCCGACCGTGCATGTAGCAGCTCCACGTGCCCTCCCGTCGGCCGCCGCGCAGGACACCATGCCACTCCAGCCGTGGTTCGCCGGGACTGGCCTCTCGAACCTCGACCGTCCATACGGGCGGGCAGTCCTCCTCGGCCTGAGGGACTGCCGGGGAAGGCCCGACGGTCGCTCCTGGTTCCCCATCGAGCCCTGCAGACTCCCGGTGGCTCGTCCCCATCCCGGGACGGGAGGAGCCGGCGCCGGAGTGGATCGAGGTCGTTCCCGACGACGCAGGACCCAGCCCGCTCGGGGAGGGCGGGTCCGGCGAGAGGCTCCATGCGGCGATCAGGACGACGACGCACGAGCAGGCAAGGCACGCCGCCTTGATGGCCGGAGGAATGGGGTTCCGCTCGACCCTTCCCGTGCCGCGGGACTCGCCGGGGATCACGGCTGCCCCGGATCACCGTCCGGACCATGCCCCGAGGGCATGGCGGTCCTAGCAGCCGCCGGTGCTGCCGACGATGGTCACGAAGAGATCTCCTTGGGCGTTCCGGCACGCCTCGAGGAAGCCCGGAGTCTCGGCTCCACAGCTCCAATGGGCAGTGAGGTTCGTCTCCCCCTTCAGCGTGGCCTTGCAGGCACCTTCGTTGTCTTTTCCGCACAGCGTCTTCCAGCAACCATCCGGTTGTTTGACCGATGCGGACCAGCAGGTTCCCGTGAACGTGACCCTGGAGATGCCCGTGTAGTGCCCGTCGCACCCTCCCGCTGTCGCCGAGTCCGGGGTCACGGAAGGCGACCGCGGCATGCTGCCCAGGATGGGAGCACACTCAGCCGACGAGCACACCATCAGCCCCATCTCCAACTCGTAGACCAGGGCGCCGGAGGGCACGGGGATGCACTCGGCTTCGGAGGTGTAAGACCAGCGGACCGCGTGCGCCTCGTCTCCGACGGCGGTGTACAACACGCCTCCCTCTACCTGTCCCTCCGCCCAGTCTCCTTCAAGGGACCACGAAGAGGAATCCGTGAGCGCGAGAAAGGAGAATTCCTGGTCGGCTAATGGTGTAGATCTGTAGAGGTCCGGGGGCGGAGTTGCAGCGGGGAGAGCGAGGAACAGCCCCAAGCAAGAGAGGCTTGCGATGGCGAGCAGGAGTGCGTGGCCACGGCGAGCAGGGAGTCCTCCCCCTACGACCTCGGCAACGGTTCGGGGTTCACGAGTCTTGGACATCAGATCCCTCCTGAGAAGAGAAGAGAAAATGAGCGACGCTTGTGAGCTAACTCGAATCGTATGAGGACTCATGGGAATGTGTCAAGACTCGTGATGGAGGGACAGTCCGTAGCCCTCGGGGCAGGATCCCGCACTTGCGGATCGATGAGAGCACGCAGAAGGTCGTATCGCCGCTCTCCGCGGTCCGCACTCGACCCGCGAGGAGGAGGCGGGTCACCGGGCAGGCTTCGACCTCCTCGGCGACGGCGTGCGGCTGAGGAGCGTGTGCGGCCCTGATCGGATCGAGCACCGGCGTGCCCTCGGTGGTGGCCGGCGCGGCACCTCCGCGATCCAGCGGCGCGGCGCGAGGGCACGCCATCCCACCCAGCCCGTCTCCCTCTCCCCGGTCTCTCCGGGCCAGTCCCGTGGTGACGCGTTCAGCGCGATCGACTCGCAAGTCGCTCGAGGCGTGCCGTCCGAGGCCGAGTCCGCGTAGCACGCGGGAGCGTGTTCGGAGCGCGCCCCTCCGCGAGGCCGCCGCCGGGCCGGCAGACGCGTGGCGTGCGTCGGAGCGAGCTCGTCACCTGGCCGTCTGGGCAGGAACGGGCCGCGTGCCGCGGTGGAGACTCATCGGAGGGCGGTGCAACCCTACCCGGGCGGTGGCTGCAGAGGAGGAGGCGTCCCGCATGCCCCGCCCCGACCTTCCGTTCTGCCTCGCCGATCAACCGGGGAGGACCGCACGCCGGCGCGCACGGCGATGAGGTCGTCGCGACTCAGGCGTTCGATCGCGTCCCCGACGCGGCTCCCTCTTCCTCCACGTCCTCGCCTCCGGCCCATCCCGCACTCCCAGCCGAAACGGGCTGGTCACGGGGCGGCGGCCCTACGGCCCGGAGGAGGGCGCGAGCTCGCGGAACACGCCAGACGTGGGCTACCCCTACGTCGTGCACCGGTCGTGGGACGCCGGATACGGGATCGGCCACTGGCGCATGGCACGGGGGCCGACCATCCCGCGCGACCTCAGTCGACGCCGGCGAAACCCCAGGTGCCCTCGACGCTCGCGCGGCGGATGCAGATCAGGTCCAGCAGCCAGTCGAACTCGCCCAGGTAGGGGCGCAGCTTCACCGACTGCACCTCCATGTTCGGCAGGTCCGCGTCGGAGATGTTCTCGCGGGCGATGTTCGTGGCGCTCTTGGGCAGGTCGACGGAGAAGAGCGTCACGGCCCAGCCGGTGGCGTGGAAGGTCCCCGAGTCCTCGGTCTGGCGCTGGAACGAGATGCTGCCGCAGGCGCCGAGGAGCTGGGCGAGGAGCAGGGCTGTCGCGAGACGCTTGACCACGGGAGCGAAGATAGCCGCCGGGAGGGACACGGGGAAGGGCCGACCCCGGGGATGGCGGGTATGCTCTAGGTCGTGAGTGGCTCGTGGAGCAGCGGGACGGGAGGGGAGCTCGCTGCATGTCTGGCCGGGCACGCAGTGGAGTTCGTCGATCGCTTCGGCTCCCCGCGGCCGCGCCAGTTCTTCGCCCCCGGGCGTGTCAACCTGATGGGGGCCCACCTCGACTACAACGGCGGCCCGGTCATGCCCCTGGCCATCGACCGCGGGACCTTCATCGCCCTGAGGCCGCGTGCCGACCGCCGCGTGCGCTTCGCCTCGACGATCGCGCCCGAGGCCTTCGAGGCCGATCTCGACCACCTTCCCACGGCCCGGTGCGGCTCGTGGGCCGACTACCCCCTCGGGGTGCTGCGTGAGGTGCTGGCGAGCTCCGATGGGGCGGACGTCGCCGGGCTCGACATCCTGTTCGGCGGCAACTTGGCGGTCGGCGCCGGCCTGTCCTCCTCGGCGTCGATCTGCGTCGGCACCGCCCTGGCCCTCAGCGAGGTCTGGGACCTCGACCTGGGAACCATGGCGCGAGTGCGGGCTGCCCTGCGCGCCGAGCGCGAGTTCGTGGGCGTGCGCTGCGGGATCATGGACCCCTTCGCGATCGGCCTCGCCCGCGAGGGGAGCCTGTTGTGGCTCGACTGCAAGGACGAGAGCACCGCCCACCTGCCCCTGGACTCCGGCCGCGTCTCGCTGGTCGTGGCGGACAGCGGGGTGCGGCGCGAGCTCGCCGCGGGCTTCTTCAACCGGCGCGTGGACGAGTGCCGCAGGGCCTTCGAGATCTTGCGGCCGGGTCAACCGGATGCGACCTGCCTGCGCGACATCCTGCCCGAGACCCTGGAAGCCCTCCGGTCGGAGCTGGGGGGGGAGCTCGAGCGCCGCGCGAGCCACGTAGTCGGCGAGGTCGCGCGCACCTTCGAGGCGCGGGACGCCCTGCTCGACGGCCGCCTCGGCGAGTTCGGAGAGCGCATGAGCCGCGCCCACGAGTCCCTCCGCGACCTGTTCGAGGTCTCCTGTCCCGAGCTCGACTGCCTCGTCGAGACCGCGGTCGCGCAAGACGGCGTCCTCGGCGGTCGCCTCACGGGCGCGGGCTTCGGCGGATGCGCGGTGATCCTGGTCCGCCGGGGAGCCGAGGCAGACGCCATGGCGCGAGTAGGGGAGGTATTCCGTGCCCGCTTCGGTCGCGAGACGGCGGTCGAGGTCTACGGCGCCGACAGCGGACCGCGCGAGATCGAGCCCTGAGGCGCGCCGAGATCAGCCTGCGGGCGTCACCCGGGCTGCGCCGAGCAGCAGGGCGCCCGCCGCGCTCTCGCGCACCTCGAGGCTGAAGGGGATCTCGAGCAGCTCCACCGCCTTCGCCGCGTAGCCGCCGAAGAGGTAGTTGGCGGCCAGGACGAGCCGGGCGTCGTCGTCGAGGAAGTGATCGGAGAGGTAGGCCTCGAGCAGGGCGAGCTGGCGCTCGAAGTCCGCCGGGTCCCCGTAGAACTGGTGCTTGTCAATCGCCGACGCAGCGAGGTCGGGAGCCAGCTCCAGGGCACGCCGCAGGGCCGAGGCCGCGTAGTGGTAGTCGCCGGTGGCGAAGAGCGCGTCGCTCAGGACGAGGTGCACGACCCCGTCCTCGGGAGCGAACTCGACCGCCTTGGCGTAGTAGTGCACGGCGCTCCCGTAGCGTCCCTCGGCGAATGCCCGATCCCCCAGGGCCAGGTACTCCGCGGCGGCGCGGAGCAGGGTGAGGGACTCGCCGGCGGCGGGCGAGACCTCGGCCGCGTACTCCTCGGGCGGCGCGTCGGCTCCGACCGTTGCGCCGCCACCAACCTGCTCACCGACAGCCGTCTCGTAGACGGTCGTCTGGTAGACCACCGCCGGCGCGTAGGCCTGGGAGTAGTAGGGGTACCAGTTGCTCCCGCTGCTGTATCCGTACCAGGGCCAGGACCAACTGCAGGACCAGGTGAAGGGGTAGCCGCCCCAGCCGAACCAGAGGCCGCAGCTGCCCATCCAGTAGCCGTAGAAACTGGGGTAGAAATCGTTCCAGTACCACCAGTTGCACCAGCCGACGGGGTCGGAAGCGTAGTCGGGGCAGTAGCCCGAGCCGACCACGATGCCCGAGCCGGAGAGGACGATGCTGGTGGAGACGCTGGCGGCGGTGGCGGCGGCGTGCGAGGCGGAGGCGACGCTCTCACCGAGGGCGGGATCGGTGGACTGAGCGGCGGCGTAGCGTTTGCGTAGCCGGCCGTAGTCTCGTCCCGCCGAGGCCGAGGCCGAGGCGGCCTTGGTATTGCCGGTGAGCGTCCGCGTAGAGGGTCGGGCGTCGCGTGTGGACGATGTGCTGGAGGCGATGCGCCCACGGGAGAGGGAACGGCTCGGTTCGAGGCGACCGGTCCTCGAGGGCGCCGAGATCGAGCGCGCCTCGACCGAGGAGAGGGAGTGCGGATAGCGCTCCCAGACGGCGTCGAGCTGTGCCCGGTCGGAGAGGCGAACCGTGGGCAGGGAACCGCGCGTGCGCGGGACCGCGCGTGCGCCGGAGAGGGTGGTCGGGCTGCCATAGAGGCGGGGGACGCGCGCCGCAGGAGGCCGGCGATTCGCGACGTCGGACAGGTCGATGACGGTGGGCCCCGACAACGAGGAATCCATCGGCGGACTCCAAGTGCTGGGACGCGAGGGGTTGGGATCGAAGTTCGGCACCGCGATCGGGGCGCTGTAGGTCGTCGGGTTGCTGACCCGTTGGGGCACGCGGGCGCCCGAGAGGCCGGAAGTGGAACGAGTCGAGGGGGTGACGATGCGCGTCGTGGCGCGCGAGCCGCTCGTGGACGGGTTCGCGACGCGCACCGGAGCGCTCGGGCGGAAGGACGACCCGGTGCTCGGCGGCGTGTACGGCGAAGGCGAGGAGATGCGTGTGGACGGTGTCGGGCTCGGGCGCACGAAGCTACCCGAGCTGCTCGCGCTCGAAGGCGCGGAGACCGAGCGCGAGGATGACCGCGTGGACGGAGCCGGGCTCGGGCGCGAGGAACTGCCCGAGGAAAAACTGCCGCGGCTCGAGGCCGAGCGGGAGCCGGTGGAGATGGAGGCCGAGGGGCGGCTGCGGCTGGTGGAGGAGGAGCGGCCCTGATAGCTCGACTTGGAGGAGCTGGAGCGGGAAACGGAGGATCCGCGGCTGGAGCGCGAGGAGCCTTGGGAGGAGCGGCGCTGGGCCCAGGCACTCGAGTCGAGGGCCCACAAGCCCAGGAGCAGGATCAGGAATGGGAGACGCAGTGTGCGGGTCATAGGGACAGCCTCGGTGTTGGTCGAGTCGGGCGGATGGGGGCGGGCTCCGTGCAAATGGGGTGCCCAGGGGCGGATTCGCTCCGAAGGGGCCGGGGAGGGCCCGAGCGGCCTGTCTCGGGGAGCGAGGAGGCGCTGGACTTGGCGGTGTCCTCTGGGGAGGTCGCCCGCTCCGCTCTCCGTGGGGTTCACTCGTCCCCGGGGCGCAGGGGCAGGAACACCCGGACCTCGAGGGGCGGTTGGGCTCCCCGGCTCATGCGTAGGAGGGGCGCGTCGCGCTCGGCGCCCGGCGGCGCGTGCTCGCCGAGCCGTCGCAAGAGGGCGCCGTCGATTCTCGCCAGGCCATCCACCCGCGTGGCGACACCCGGACAGCCCGGGCGCACGCTCCAGCCTTCGGGGACTTCCGCCAGGGGATCGGACAGCTGGAGCAGGACGGCGACGGGGCGGCCCCGTCCGTCGAGCTCGACCGTCGTCCCCCCGTCGAGGGGGGCGGCGCCGTCGGTCGCGCGCCACTCGTCCGCGAGGCTCACACCGCGCTTTGCCGCCGCGTCCCAGGTCGGCTGCGGGAGGGGGAAGCGCCGCTGCACGCGCCGGGGCATGTCCACCGAGAGCACGCGCCGGGCGTCCGTCGCGCTCGAGCGCGCACGGCGGTCCGCGGGTAGGAAGTAGGCGTCCAGGTAGCGCGTTGCCGTGTCGACGCTCGTGATCGTCTCGCTCCAGACGAGTCGCCCTTCGACCCAGAGCTCCCAGGATGCCGGCCAGCGCCGTCCGTTCTTCTCCGGTGCGCGCCAGCGGATCTCCCGCAGGCTCTCGAGTGGACGACCGTCCGCCCGCAGACTGGAGAGCTCGACCGGTCGCTCCCCGGCCGGGTCCAAGAGGGCGACGAGCTGTCCCGCGCCTTCCACCACGGCGGTTCGCAGCCGCCCCTCGCCGCGCCATGGGAAGCCGTGGGGCCAGAGGGTCGCTGCGCGCCGCAGCTCCATCTGCAGCAGGCACTGCACCGCCTGTGCGTCCCGCAAGGCGTGCGAGGCGGTTTGGCCTGGCTCGATGCCGAAGGTGTGCGCCCCGTAGCGGAAGCGCATGCGTCGGGCGGCCTCGTCTCCTCCGCGCGGTTCGATGCGCCAGCGAGCGCGGTCGGGGAAGACGAAGACGGCGGCGAGGGAGTGGGGCCGCCCGTGGCCCGCGAACTCGAGGACCGAGTGGGTCACCATCCCCCGAAGGCCGTCCACCGACCGGCGCGGCAGAGGAGAGGGTGGCGTGAGCGGCTCGTCGGCTTCGGGCTCCCCGCCCTGCGCCGGGGCCTCCTGCCCGTGTGCCGCGAACCCGCTGAAGGCCAGTACGACCGCGAGGATGCCGAGGGGCGTACCGGGGCGTCGGCGCGCCTCGTGCGAGGGGTATCTCACTCCCTCAGGGTAGCGGCTGGGAGCGCAGGCGGCGCGGATCAGGGCAACTGGTTCGCCCACTCGGCCCAGCGCTCGACCTCCATGCCGTGGTGGTGTCCGCTGAGGGTTACCAACTGCTGGGCGAGGCGCGCTCGCTCGGAGCGCTCGGCCGCAGCCATGGCCTCCACCAGGGCACGCGCGGCTCGTCCCTTGTGGGGCGGTGAGTGCAGGCCGAGGTGCACCAGGGCGCGGGCGGCGGCGGAGCGCACCAGGGGAACGTCGTCGTGCAGGAGCACCGAGAGGTCGCCGATGCGTTCGGTGCTACCGAGCAAGGCGGCGATCAGAGCGCACTGGGTGCGCACCATAGGTTCGGGGTCGGAGAGCCCGATGTGGGCGGCCTCACCCACGCACTCGTCGCGCGCGCCGACCTCGAGC
Source organism: Planctomycetota bacterium (assembly GCA_002686265.1). Taxonomy (GTDB): domain Bacteria; phylum Planctomycetota; class UBA1135; order UBA1135. Next base: position 7,306 of record NZBA01000134.1, on the reverse strand, counting down.
AGGGTGCGCGCGAGGTAGGCGGCGCTCCAACGCATGCGTGGGTTCGCATCGTGGCGCAGGATCTCGCACGCCTGAGTCAGGGGAGTGTCCGGAGACCGCAACAGGGTCAGGCCGAGCATCGCGTTCAAGACCACGGCGGGCTCGGGGTCGTCGAGGGCGTTGAGCAAGGGGCTGAGGGTGTTCGCCTCACGGGCGAACCCCAGGGCCGCGGCCGCCACGGTGCGGTTCTGGGTGGGTCCGCTCTCCAGCTCGATCAGGAGTGTTCCCTTGTGCTTCTTCGCTTGGGCGGTGAGGTACAGCTCCAGCCTCTCCTGCTTCTGGCGGTCCCGTCGGTCGCCCGCGTTCCAGGCCTTCATCGTCCAAGCGTTGATGGCGGAGCTGAAGTCCACCAGCAGCTTCCCCACGCTCGGCTCGTCGTCGGGGAGGCGCAGCTCGATCGGGACGTACTCCTCGAGCGGGGGCTCGGGGGTGAGATCGGCCGGCGCGGCGCAGGCGGCGCCGAGGGCGAGGAAGAGGGGAGCGAATGCCTCGCGCGAAAGCCGCTGGCGGAGGCGTGGGAGGGCGGGGTGATGTGACATGGCGGACTTGGGACGCCTCGCGGTTTGCGATCTTCCCGTGGTACCGACACCGGACGCGATCATGGATGCAGAGTACAATCGAGGTTCGCGGCGTCCCAGGAGGGCGTCGTGGTGCAATGGAAAACGGCATCCTGGCAGCGATGGCCCGCGGGGGCTTCGAGAGAGTCCTCGCGCTCCACGACCGCCGCTCTGGGGTGCGAGGATACATGGCCATCCACGACACCAGCGTGGGGCCGGCCCTGGGAGGGGTGCGGCGCTGGGTCTACAGGAGCGACGAGGAAGCCTTGCGAGACTGCATGCGCTTGGCGCGCGCGATGACGCTCAAGTGCTGCCTTGGAGGCGTGGATGCAGGGGGCGTGAAGACCGTGCTGCTCGATCACCCCGAGGTGGACTGGGAAGCGGCCTACGAGTACCTCGGGCGCGTCATCGAGGGGCTGGGTGGAGTGGTTTCCTGCGGGCCCGACGTGGGCACGGGCGAGCGTGAGCTGGCCTGGATCGCGCGCGAGACGCACCACGTGACCCGTCCCGGCGCGCGCGGGCCCGGGCGCCTGTCCGCGGCCACCGCGGAGGGCGTGTTTCGCGGCATGCAGGCCGCCCTGGAACACCTCGACGGGGAGGCGGACTGGCCGCGCAGGCACGTCGTCATTCAGGGGCTGGGGGCCGTGGGCCGGGTCCTGGCGGAGCGACTGTTGGGGGCGGGCGTGCGGGGGGCGGGCACCGAGCTCGACCCCGAGCGTGCCGGCGCGGCGGAGGAGCTCGGCGTGGAGCTGCTCGATCCCACGCGCGAGTTGGGGGAGGAGTGCGACGTCTTCGCGCCCTGCGCCCTCGGCGGCATCCTCCACGACCTGTCCATTCCACGCCTGCGGGCGCGGATCATCGCCGGGAGCGCCAACAACCCCCTCGCGCGAGGGGGGCACGCCGACGCCCTTCACGAGCGGGGAGTGCTCTACGTTCCCGATTTCGTCATCAGCGCGGGGGCTCTCATGCGCGGTGCCCACTTTCATCTCGAGCGTCGGCGGAAGCCGCTCGGGCACATCGGCGAGCGCATCGGCGCGACGGTGCAAGGCGTCCTCGAACGTGCGGCGGCAGAGGGCTCCTCTCCCCAGCGGCTCGCCGTGCACGAGGCCGAACGCCTGCTCGAGGAGCGGCGGGCGGATCCACTGCCCGCCGAGCCGCTCGCCCCGTCTTGAACGCGCCCTCGCATCCCCCCCCGCGGCCCCCTAGCATCCCGTTCGACAATGCCCTACTCCGACCTCGTCCTCCTCGCAGCGACGAAGAAGGCTCCGTCTCCCCGCGGCCCTTTCTCCTAGCAACGCCTGAGCTCAGAGCCGAGTCGCGCAGCCTTCCACCCTGTCCCTTGGTCTCCTCCGTCCCCCTCAGCCTCCTCGCCCTGGGAGTGTTCGGTCTCCGGTCGCAGGATGTCGCGCCCGAGCCGGAGCAGCCAACCGTGCCCGTCCAGGTGCTGTCTGGCCCGGGCGACCCGGCGCTCGTGGAGGGCAGCCTGCGCCTCGACTTCGGCCCCGCCGGGTTCCCCGTCTGGGTGGCTCCGGCGGAGAAGCTGATCTTCGAAGTAGTGATCGATCTCGGCCTGCTCGGCGCGGGCGTCGGCAGGGTGACCCTGGGTTCGACGGTCCAGCGCTACGTCCCCGGCCTTGCGATTCCAATCGAGCCGGACGTCCCCGTGCTGTGGGCCGGGACCTTGATGAGCGCGGCCGAGGGCCGCTACCTGGGCTACGACCTCGACCACACCCTGACGACGCGCTTCAACCCTCAGGCCTGGCCGGAGGTGATTCACCGCGACGTCCAGGCCGGTACCGAGAATCGTCGGCGCGAGGTGATGATCGGGATGCGGGAAGGCGTGGCCCTGTCCTCCTACCGTTGCGACGGTCACTGTCGCGGCTGCGAGCGCCGCGAGCACTTCGTCGAGCCGACCATCCCTTGGCGCGACGACTTCCACTGCAAGAAGTGCAAGCGCGCCGGTCACCGCGTCTGGGGCGAGCTCCGCGTGCGAGAGGTCCCCTCGGGGTCGATGGACATGCTGGCGGCCGTGTGGGTCGCGCGCGCCTTCGTGCGCGAGGACGGGCAGAGCACCGGCTTCACCATGGTGGACAAGGATCGCCTGTGGGACGTGACCCTCCTGCGGGGGGACACGCGCCCGATCGAAACCCCCGCGGGGATCTTCGAGTGCACGGAGGTGCTGCTGAAGAGCGAGGTCCCCCGAGGCGAGGAGGAGCGTGAGTTCGCCGGCTTGTTCGGGATCCGCGGCGAGCTCCAGATCTGGGTCCACACGCGCACCGGCGTTCCGGTGCTGATCCGCGGGCGCGTCCCGGTCGGCAGCCTGTTCGATCTCGGCGTGAGGGTGCAGCTCGAACGGGCTCAGGGGACTCCGGCGGCCTTCGAGGGTATCGCCTCCACGCGCTGAGCGGAGCCGGCGCTCACTCGAACTCGCCGCTGACGGCGACCGCTCCCTCCCGCAGGGGCGCCGCCGTGATCGTGGCCTCGGCGCTCGAATCCCCCAGGCGCAAGCGAGTGCCCACCGCTTGGTGGCGGCGCTTGACGTAGGCGAGGGCGAGGCCGCTGTCGGCGGCGAAGGACCAGGCCCAGGAGGTGACGACCCCCACCTCCCGCCACTCCTCGTTCTCCGGGTTCCTCCTCAGCAGGGAGGTCCCCCGAGGGACGGGGTCGTCGTGGGGGATCGCGAGCAGGGTCAGGCGCTTGTTCAACCCGCCGTAGGTGTCGATCTTGGCGACCACCTCTTGTCCGACGTAGCAGCCCTTGTCGAGGCGGAAGGCGGACTCCAGCCGCGCCTCCTGGGGGTAGACGCCCTCGTCGATGTCCTCCCCGGCGAGGGCGGCACAGGCCTCGACACGCAGACTGTCGGCCACGACGCGGCCCGCGGGCCGTGCGCCCGCTTCGACGAGGGCTTTCCATAGGGCGACAGCGCCTCCCGCACCGGCGTCGAGGCGCCAAGCCGGGGAACCGAAGGCGGTCAGGGCCGTGACACGCAGGGAGTGCTCGCCCCACCCGAGCAGCGAGTGGGCGCGGTCGCCCGTGGGAGCCGGGACGCCGCAAAGTGCGGCGACGACGTTCTCGGCAGCCGGTCCGGTCACACACAGGGGAGCGTGCTCCTCGGTCGCGTCGACGAGCTCGACCACTTCGGCGAAGAGGTAGGTGTCGAGGGCTTCGAGGAGAGCCGGGGCCGCGCCGGGTGGCGTGGAGAGCTCGAAGGTCTCCGCCGTCCGCGCGAAGTCGAGGTCGAAGCGCACCTTTCCTCGTGCCGTCAGGAGCAGCGTGCGGTTGCCGAGACCGGGGGCCACCGAGCGCACCTCGTTGGACAGCAGACCATGAAGGAAGTCGCCCGCGTCCGCGCCCGAGGCGCGGATGAGCCCGCGGTCGGTCTCGTCGAAGAGGGCGCAGCGTTCGAGCGCGGCAAGGTACTCGCCGGGGACGTCGCCGTAGGTCAACAACGGTGCCGGTTCGTCGGGGGGCCGCAGGCGGCCGCCGGCGGCGACGTGGATCTCATAGAGCGGGGTGTTCTTCAAGGTCTCTCGTACTCATGCGGCGGTGAACGCAATCAGGGCGTCTCCGCCGCCGCTCTGCAATTCGATCTGTGAGTCACAGGTTGGAGTTCTAAACAAGATGATCGACTCTGCGAATCTTGATGTCTGGTGAATGAGGTTAGCAAGTTACGACTCCTCGCTTGTGTCATTGACACGCTAGCAAGGAGCTGCAGAATCTCCGGCGAATAGGGCGCTTCTTCTCCCCAGCCTGGCGAGGAGGTCGCCATCTTGACCCTCCCCCGGATCGCCGCGTCGACGGTTTGCTTCGAGTGCCGCCGACACTTCCGGGGAAGTGTGCACCGACTGAGACGCCGTTCCATCCAAGCGTGTCGATGAAGACCAGAGTCCATTCGCGGGCAGTGTCCCCGCTCGCACTGCTCGTCCTCGCCTCCTCGATGGGTTGCGGGCTCGAGCCCGAGGCCGCGCCGCGCAACCTCGCATTGAACGACCAGACCGTCGCTGCGCTCGCCGAGGCACCCGAGGTCCGCTCGCAGGTACTCGGCGCGCTCGAGATGCTCTACGGCACGGCCGCCGAGCCGGGGTACATGCTGACCGCCGACTGGTTCGACGAGGGGTACGACCCCAATTACCCGACCTACGCCGAGGGCGACGCGGGAAGCGGGAGCGTTTCCGAGGGGCAGCTGGCCGCGATCCACGCAGACAATGAGGTCCGCTTCTCCGAGCAGCTCGCGGCAATTGCCGAAGGTCGCTACGAGGATGTGGAGGTGCTTTGGAAGCCGGGCTTCGCCGCGGACTGGGCGGACCTGCTCGCGGCCCGCGACGAGTTCGATGACTTCGGGGAGGAGGCACGGCTGACCTTCGCCGAGCACTCCCCGAGGCTCGCCGAGTCAGCGGAGCTCTACCGCATCCAGTGCCTGCACTGCCACGGCAACGCCGGCGGGGGAGATGGTCCCACGGCCGAGTTCCTCGATCCCCTGCCGCGCGATTACCGCAAGGGGATCTTCAAGTTCACCGCCGTCAAGGACAAGGCGCACCCGCGCAGGGCCGACCTGTTCCGCCTTCTTGCCGAGGGGGTCCCGGGGACGGCCATGCCCTCGTTCCGGCGCTTCTCGGACGCGGAACTCCACGGCCTCGTGGACTACGTGATGCTGCTCGCCAAGCGGGGCGAGACCGAGGCCCTGCTCCTGGCGAGCTTCGCCTCCGAAGACGTCTTGACGGCCGAGGCCGTCACCGAGACCTACGAGGAGGTCGAAGCGAGGTGGAGAGCCGCCGACGCGGCTTTCTTCGCCTTCGACGCTGCGGTGCCCGCTCCTACCGACGCGATGCTCGCCCGCGGAAAAGAGGTGTTCAACGACGCGGCCACCGGCAACTGCTCCAGCTGCCACGGCATTCTCGGTCGCGGCGACGGAGAATCAGCATTCAAGCCGGACCCCGAGGACCCCACCCGGTCGGTCTCGGCCTACGACGACGACTGGGGCAACCCGATTCTCCCGCGCGACTTGACCACCGGGATCTACCGTGGCGGCAGGCGACCGATCGACATCTACCGCCGCATCTACGCCGGCATCAACGGCACCCCGATGCCGGCTGTGGGCGAATCGCGCGGCGCCGACGGGAACCGCTTGGTGCCGCCGGACGACATGTGGGCTCTGGTGCACTACGTTCGTTCCCTCTCCGAGCGCGAAGACGGCGAAGGGCTGAACCCCTACAGCGAGCTCGCCGGCAGCCACACCCAAGCGGGCGAAGACAACCACGCGCACGGGGACTCGGGCGCGAGCACTCACTAGGTGGTCGCATGGGAACGCCCTACTACGACGGTCTACTCGATGGCCTCGATCGCCGGACTCGGCTTCATCGTCTGGGGGCACCACATGTTCGCCTCGGGCATGAACCCGGCTCTGGGCATGACCTTCATGGTCTCGACGATTCTGATCGCCCTGCCCTCGGCGGTGAAGGTCTTCAGCAATCTGTTCCTGGGCCGGCGCATGAGCCGCAATCCGTGGCAGGGCGCTAGCCTGGAATGGGAGGCGCCCTCGCCTCCCGGGCACGGCAACTTCGACCGTCCGCTGACGGTCCGCCGCGGTCCCTACGAGTACGGCGTTCCCCAGAGCGAGGAAGACTGGATGCCGCAGGTGGGAGAAGTCGGTGCGGAGAGCAGCCCGACCGCCTAGAGTACGGGGCCCTGTGGTTGGTCCCGGGCAGGCGGGAGCCCCGAGAACGGGCCCGGGCCACGCGACAGGACGTCCTACCGCCGATCATGTCCGCCGTACTCGCCCCGAGTCCCGCTCCGTGGCCCCACCGCCTCGCTCTGGCGATGGTCGTGGCAGCGATCCCGCTCCTGCTGTTCGGCGGCAGCGTGACCTCGCTGGAGGCCGGCATGGCGATCGACGGCTGGCTCGTGCTCGAACGGGGCCGGGGAGACCACTTCCTCTTCTTCTACCCCGTGGAGAAGTGGTTCAGGGACGTCGGGACCTTCGTGGAGCACACCCACCGCCTCTTCGGATCCTTGGTCGGGTTCCTCGCCATCGGGACCGTGGTCGCGACCTTCCTCGGCAGGCGACGGCGAGCAGAGCGCGCCCTCGCGGCGGCTGCCCTGGCGGCGGTCTGTGCCCAGGGTGCCGTCGGCGGATTCCGTGTGCTGGAGAACAGCCCCTCCTTGGCCTTCTTGCACGGAGCCTTCGGTCAGGCGGTGTTCGCCCTCTTGGCGGCCACCGCGGTCGGCCTTTCACCACGCTGGGGGGCAGCCGAGGCCGCCGCCCCCCGCGAGCGCACGGACCTGGGCCGGCTGGCCCTGGGCACCTGTGGCTTCGTCTATTCGGCGGTCTTCCTCGGAGCCTGGCTGCGTCACAGCGAGACCCCCTCGGCCTTGGCGGCGCACCTCGTCGGAATGCTCGTCGCGGCGACGAGCGTCCTTGCCCTGGCGCGCGGCCTGAAGGCCGGGGCGCAAGACGAGGGCGGCAGGCCGGAGTTGCGCTCGGCCCGGGCGCGGCTGGTGGCATTGCTCTCCGTTCAGTTGGCCCTCGGCGTCCTCTCGTTTCTGGTCCTCTACGTGAGGGCTGCGCCGGCCGTGCAGGAGTTGCACGACTCTCTCTTCCCCACCCTGCACGTGCTCTTCGGCGCCCTCCTTCTGGCGCAGTGCGTCGTGTGCGCCATGTGGTCGGGCCGCTGGGCGCCGTCGGTCGTGGGAGGTCGCGCGTGAGCCCTTCC
>NZBA01000133.1 GCA_002686265.1 Planctomycetota bacterium | reverse complement strand
TATCAAACTGCGCTGTTGACCGCCCCGCACTGCCCCGTTCCTCCCTGTTCGCGGTCCCATTGCCCGCGACCGCTTGGCTCATCGTGGTTAAATCACAAGATCCCGTGCGCCCCAGTCGCCTCATCCGGTGGGCGCGTGGGCAGCCCTACCGTGCCTCCTTTGCGCCATGTCCCCGTCTGCGAGCAACGGGAGGGATGTGCGGCCCCGGCTGCCGGGACCGATCGGGTGCCCCGCAGGAGGTCAGGCCTGGCGCATGGCGGCACAGCGTTCCATCCGCACGCGATGCCGGTGCGCGGGGGCCAGCACCACCCAGGGAAGTGCCGGGCACCGGCAGGAATCTCAGATACAGTGGGAAATGGGCCACCATGCGAGAGCAGTGGCGCCGTGGTCGCAAGGTCGCGGCGATCTCGTCGGTTCCAGGTCCAAAAGTCGTGGCGTTCGACCCGTGGGCCTCGGTCCCGTCGTCGGGTCCGACCTGCGGCCGACAACGGGCGGCGCCGCCATTGCGTGCACCCGGTCGTCGAGCCGCCGCGTGGTGCCTGCTTCCCAAGTGGTGCTTCGGGCGGTCTTGACCCGCGGCGTGGCGCCGGTGGCGTCGGGCCGGACGGGGATGCGCGGCCCGACGGAGCGCCCGGAATGCCAAAAAGATACCGAATACGTGCCGTTTTTGGGGGTATACTGGGGATACACACCCGTATACGAACGGCGGGCCTTGAGAACCCCAGAAGCCCGCAGAATCATGCAGAAACCGATGACTGACCCTGTGCGGCCCCGCGACGCCACCGCCACGGTGGTGCGGCCATAGTAGCTGGCCGGGTACAGTGGCGACGAGGGCCATACGCTGGTCGCTCCCGGCGCTGCCCACCGGGAAAAGGAAGGGATGCAGACGATGGTTGAGACAACAGCAGACCGCAAGCTTCCCGCGGACGCAGCAGGGAAGCCGACCGAAGAGGTGGAGCAGCAGCTGGTGGTGTTCACCCTGAACGACGAGGAATACGGGGTGGATGTCGGCGCTGTCCGCGAGATCATCCGCCTGCAAGAGGTTACCCAAGTGCCCCGCGCACCCCCGAGTTCGTGGAAGGAGTGATCAACGCTCCAGGTCTTTCCCTGGGTCACGATTACCATTGGGCCCATATAACCCTGGGGTATTCGGGCGAAAGCTCGGCAGCTGGAACAGGAGGAACACGATGGTTCGTGGCCTAACACGGGTTATGGTGCTCGTACCGGTGCTGTTGGTGGTGCTCCTGGTCGGCTGCGACACGCAAGCAGCCGCACCGCCGGCAGCGGCTCCGGCTCCCGTGGAGACCCCGTCTGCCGCTCAGGCCAGCACCGGGATTCAGTCGCCGGCTGCTGCACCCGGCTCCTCGCCCCCAGCTCCCGGCGCTCCTCGGGCGATCATCATCGGCTTGGATGCCGACCTGTCGTCGGGGTCCGCGGAGTCAGGCGAAGCCATCCGACGGGGGATCGTCCTGGCCATTGAGGAGATCAACCAGGCTGGGGGGGGTACTCGGCCGGCCGCTCCACCTCGTGACCCGAGACCATCGCGGTAATCCTGCACGGGGGATCGACAACATCGCTGACTTCGCCCGCATGGAAAACCTGGTCGCGGTGGTGGGAGGCCTCCACACCCCGGTGGCTCTGGCAGAGTTGGAGACCATTCACCGTCACCGCATCATCTACCTGGACCCGTGGGCAGCCGGGACACCCGTCATTGCGAACGGCTATGCCCCCAACTACGCCTTCCGCGTGTCGGTGCGGGACGAGTACGCTGGGGAGTTTCTCATCAACGAGGCCATCCAGATGGGCTATCGTCGTCCGGGGTTGCTCCTCGAGCAGACGGGCTGGGGCCGCTCCAATGAAAAGGCCATGAGTGCAGCCTTAGGCGCGCACAGCCTTACCCCGGCTGGGGTGCAGTGGTTCAACTGGGGCGTTTCGGACATGACCGACTTGCTCGATGCACTCGCTGCTGCCGGAGCGGACGTGGTCATGCTGGTGGCCAACGCCCCAGAAGGGACGGTTGCTGTCCGGTCAATGGCCACGCGACCGGCAGAACAACGCCTGCCCATCATCTCCCATTGGGGCATCACCGGGGGACAGTTCTTCGAGAAAACAGCAGAGAGCCTCGCCCAGGTAGAGCTCGTGTTCTTGCAGACATTTTCCTTCTTCGCCCCCCCCATTTCCAGATCGGGCGAAGCGAGTAGCCGATGCCTACTGCACGAGATTCCCGCCCTGTCAGTCCTCCAGCGACATCTTCTCACCGGTAGGAACTGCCCATGCGTATGAACTGATCCAGCTGCTGACCCGCGCCATCAGGCAGGCCGGCACCATTGACCGCCCGGCGGTGCGAGACGCTCTGGAGAATCTGGGGGCCTACGAAGGGCTGATCCGCACCTACGATCCGCCATTCCGGCCCGACCATCATGATGCCCTGACTGCTGCCGACTTTCGGACCGCCCGCTATGGTCAGGACGGGACCATCATCCCCATCCGCCCAGAGGAGTGAGATGCAGCGGCCACTCGGGGTACCGACCACATTCCGGTGAAAATGTACGCTAAGCGACACGTGTCGCGGGCATGGCACTGACCAGCTAGGCCTGAGCCGCAGCCCGGCTTGGCAGCGCGGTGGTTGGTCCCACCTTGCGGTCACCGCGGTCACCTCGCCCGGCGCCGCCTACCGTTGTGGCCATTCGGCGGGCCCGACCGCGGAACGGGCCAGGTGCCGATACAGCGTGGCCCGATGCACCCCGAGCTGGGCCGCGATCTGACGGGCCGAGAGCTTCGGGTTGGCCATCATTGCCTGGGCCATCTCCACTTGCGCCGGGGTGAGCGACCGCGGTCGCCCCAGCTGGCGGCCTCGCCGGCGCGCGACGGCCAGGCCGGCGGTGGTGCGTTCGCGGATCAGGTCGCGCTCGAATTCCGCGAGGGCCCCAAAGAGATGAAACGTGAGCTTGCCCGTCGGCGTGGTCGTATCAATGGCTTCCTGCAGGGAGCGCAGCTCAATGCCCCGCTCCTGCAGCGCGGTGACGATCGCGATGAGATCGCGGAGCGACCGCCCCAGGCGGTCGAGTTTCCATATGACGGCCACATCCCCCGGGCGAGCATACGCCAGCAACGCATCGCGCGCTGGTAACGTTGTGGCGGCACCAGACCGCTGCTCTTCGAATATCCGCGCACAGCCGATGGCCGTGAGGGCGTCGCGCTGCAGGTCGAGGTGCTGGTCATCGGTGGAGACCCGCGCGTAGCCGAGCAACATCGGATCCTCCTTTGCCACGATTGTCGCAGAACGGAGCGTATGTGCGACAGCTCCCGGCCGGTCTCCGTTGGCCCGTTTCGCGGACCCAAACCTGTTGCACAATGCTGTCGCGAAAGGAGTTGTCGCACATGATCAGAAGTCATCCCTTTGTGCGTCACTTCGCCAGCGCCGGTAGGAAGAAGACAAGCAGATGTATGGTCACCGAGAGCTTGTGGCGAGGGCCACGCTCAGCAGCGCCGATCTTACCGAGGTGCGTCGCTGCCGGCGTGACCACAACCGCCTGGGGTTTGCCTACCAGCTGGGGTTTGTCAAGCTGCTTGGCCGCTTTCCCCAGCAGCAACCGCTGGAGCGGATTGACGAGCTGCTGACGTTCACGGACATCCAGCTGGGTCTGGGGACGCACGGCATTGAGCGGTACGCGCAGCGTCGCGAGACGATCGCGGAGCACCAGGAGCGGATCCGGAGCTACCTGGGGCTCCGGCGCTTGGAGGCTCAGGAGGTCAGGGCCCTGGAGGCCTTCATCTTCGAGGAGGCGGGCCGTCTCGAACAGAGCGTCGCCCTGCAGGTGCGAGCGCGCGAGTTTCTCCGGGCGCAGGGCATCCTGCTTCCCGCGGACTCCACCTTGGCGCGCATCGTGGCCCAGCAACGCCGAGGGGCCCGAGAGCACATCTTCAAGCGGGTCACAGCCAGCGTTCCAGACCGGCTGGCCGGCACGCTCGACGAGTTGCTGGTCGTCGAGCCGGGGCAGAGCGTCTCCGCGCTGCAACGGATCAAGGCGCATCCCCGCAAGCCGTCTGTAGAGGCCATGCTCTCGGTGCTACGGAAGCTGGTCGTCATTGAAGCCACCGGCCTCCTCGGGGTCGAGCTGTCCTGGCTCAATAACAATTACCAGCGGGCCCTCTTCCACCAGGTCCGGCAGTCTTCGGTGGACCGACTGCGCCAGTTGACACCGCCCCGTCGGCAGGCGGCCTTGGTGTGCTTTCTGTGGCAGAGCTATCGCGATACCGTCGACCACGCTGTGGACATGTTCGACAAGCTGCTGACCAGGACGCACACGCATGCCCAGCACGAGCTCGACGAGCAGATGCGGCGGCAGAAACACACGATCCAGACGTCGCTGGCGGCCTTGAAATCCCTGGGGGAGATCATCCTCGACGACTCGGTCGCCGATGGCGAGCTGCGCTCGCTGCTCTTCGAGCAGGTATCCCGAGCGCACCTGGCTGCTTGCGTGGCGGGGCTCACTACGTGGGTCTCCGGCAAGCAGAGTGACCTCTTCCATGGCATCGTCAGACGCTCCGGCCACCTGCGCAAGTTCTCGCCCACCTTTGTGGCCGCACTGGAGCTGGTGCAGGACGCCGAAGGCGAGGAGCTCGACTGCCTCCGCGCCCTGCGGACCCTCAAGGAGATGAACGGCACGGGGAGACGCAAGCTGCCAGAGGATGCTCCCACCACCTTCGTGCCGAAGCGCCTGCGCCCCATCGTCGGGGCCGGCCAGGAGACCAACCGCCGGGCCTGGGAGTGTGCCCTGCTCCTGAAGATCCGCGACGAGATCCGATCGGGCAACCTGTCGGTACGGTACAGCAAGCGCTTCGGCCGGCTCGACGACTTCTTTATCACCGCTCAGCGCTGGGAGGCCATGCGCGAGGACTTCTTTCGCCGTGCCGGGCTGCCCGCCGATCCACGGGAGGTGCCAGGCTCCCTGAGCCGGCGTCTTGGGCAGGCCTACGACCGCTTCCTCAAGACCGCTCCCCACAATAGCTATGCGGTCGTCGACGAGCAAGGGTGGCACCTCACGGCCGATCCCACCGAGAAGCTCGACCAGCACGCCCAAGAGCGGCTGGAACGGCTCAAAGGCTGGCTCGCCGCACACATGCGGCGGGTCCTGCTGCCCGACCTGCTCATCGAGGTGGACAACGAGCTCCGGTTCACCCACCACTTCCTCCCCTCAGCCCAGAGACAGGAGCCGGCACCGGAGGAGATCTGCGTCATCCTGGCGGCCATCATGGCGCACGGCTGCAACATTGGCCCCTACACCATGGGCCAGCTGATCCCGGGAGTCAGCTACAAGCAGCTCAAGCGAGTCAGCGACTGGCAGTTGACCGAGGAGGCGCAACGGAGTGCCTTGGCCGATCTGGTCGGGGCCATTACTGCCCTGGACACCTCATTGTATTGGGGCGAGGGCCGGACCTCGGCCAGCGACGGGCAGCGCTTCTCGCTGCCCCGCAAGGTCCTCCAGCAGACGTACAGTCCGAAGTTCAGCGACTTCGCCCTGGAGTTCTACACCTTTGTGGCCGATAACTACGCCCCGTTCTACAGCACGCCGATCGAATGCACCGATCGCGATGCCGCGTTCGTGCTCGACGGGCTCCTCTACAACGAGAGCGATCTCGAGCTGGAGGAACACTACACCGACACCCACGGCTATACCGAGATCAACTTCACCGCCTTCGCCATGCTGGGCCGACGCTTCTGCCCACGCATCCGAGGGCTGCACCACCAGCGCCTCTACCGGATCGATCCCCACCGTGACTATGGGGTGCTGGCGCGTCTCGTCGACCGGGCCGACCGGACCATCGACCCCCGGCTGATCGCCGAACAGTGGGATCGCATGGGGCAGCTCTACGCCTCCCTCCAGAGCGGCCACGTCACCGCCTCGGTGGCCCTCAAACGGCTGGTGGCCTACAGCGCCAAGAATCGGTTCTACCGCGCGAACCGGGACCTGGGCCGGATCTTCAAGACCGAGTTCATGTTGCAGTACCGGTCCGAGCCCGAGCTGCGAAAGAGAATCCGGCGGGGCCTGCTCAAGGTGGACCAGCTCCATGCCCTGGCCAGAGAAGTCTTCTACGGCCGGCGCGGCCGGATCAATGCCCGGGAGCTCTGGGAGCAGATGAACAGCTGCAGCTGCCTGACCCTCATCGTGGCCGGCATCGTCTACTGGCAGGCCAAGGAACTCTCCCGCGTGATCAGCGAGTGCCACCCGGAGGGAAACGGCGTGGACCTGTCGCTCCTGGAGCACGTCAGCCCCATCGAGTGGGACAATGTCGTGCTCTACGGACAGTACGTGCTCGACCGCAAGCTCATCAACCGCCGCCACGCTGTCGCTTAGCGTACATTTTCACCGGAATGTGGTCGGTACCCGAATATGCGGTCAAGCTAGAGCGGCTGTTCCCGTGATGGCCAGGGCATCACCTGGCCCGTGCCGGCTCCCTAGCCCTGGCGGTGCCTCTACTGCTGCGAAGAGAAAGCAGAGATGCCGGGGTGTCCCAAAGCAACACAGCGGACTCGCGGCGAGTTGGCCCGGTGGCTACCGCATCCTCGATCACCATCCTGCGGTGTCTCGATCTGGCACAGCACCATGATCCCCGTCGTGAAACTCGCCATGCCCCCTCGCGGTCATACTGCGGTTAACCCTTTGAGCAAGGAGGCAGACAATGGAGACCAAGCGGGGTGCCTGGAGCAGCCGTCGGGTGTACCGGAGCCGGCAGGAGCGCATGCTGTGTGGCGTCGCTGGGGGCTTGGGCACGCACTTCGGGGTTGATCCCACCCTGATCCGCCTGCTGTTTGTCCTGGCCGGTCTAACGACTGGCGGGACCGTCCTGCTGCTGTACGTCCTGATGTGCATCGTGGTACCACTGGAACCGCTCCCCTATGAGCGGGAAGCGGACACGCTGCCGCGTGGGGAGGCCTGGGGCGAGTGACTGAGGGCTGGCAGTCGAGTCGGTGATGCCCTGCTGGAAATTCGTGACCGGCGGCTGTACCGCGAGCAGGGCTACACGGCGTTCGACGACTACTGCCCCTACGGGGCCGTGAACGCTTGCGGAGAAAGCGAGAGGAAAGGTGATCCGCACGAGGCCCTTCGGACACGATCACCAACCGTTGCCAGAGATTGGCATGGGCTGTTACCGCATCACGAGCGACATGGGCGTTGATCGAACCACCGCCCTGCCTAGCCCCCCGGCCCCGATAACTTCGTGGAAGTTTTTCGTGCTCCGGCCGAATCCGGTGCTTAATCACACCTCCCTACGCACGCGCGCGTAGGGATCCCCCATTGCCCGGCCCTGATAGGGTCCCCAGGCGGGCTGCAGCGCGTGGCGCGGGGCCTGGACACGGGTTGGAGGGGCTTCCCACCACGATCTCGCTGGTTTCAGTGCGGTTCAGGCTCGCCGGCAGCGCCGGTACGGGGCCGTGCGCTCGTGTTAGCCCCCACCCCTGCTGTCACTGTGTCCAACGGGTGTTCCCCAACAGGCGGGAGCGCGTGCGGGAGCCATGTCCAGGCTCCCAGCGAGTACGGGAGGGCATGGAGAGTGCCGCT
>NZBA01000132.1 GCA_002686265.1 Planctomycetota bacterium | reverse complement strand
GAAGTCTCGAAATGTGATGCGATCTCCTCCGGCGAAACGGCGCGGTCGTAGATCGCAACCTCGGCGAGCTTACCCTCAAACGGCGCGAAGCCGTCATTACGTCCACCCAGAAAAACAAGCTCTCCAGTATTCGGCCGCGAGACTTCCGCTTCGCCGGCAATTTCGGGTGTGCGGCTTCCATTCAGGTGGACGGCGACTTTCTGGCCGTCTCGAATGAACGCAACATGGTTCCAGCTCTTTGGCCGAATCTTCGTGCGACCGGCGAGTACAACGGCTTTCTCGTTGCCGTTAAAGAAAATCAGCTTTCCAGCATGGGCCGAATACAGATGCGTGCCGCCGATCCCCAAATGATCTCCAGCCGCATCTTCCACGCCAGGCGCGCCGCGGGAGAAAAAATAGCCCGTTACGAGTCGTGCGTCTTCTGGCAGCCCGTTCCAAAACCACAACTCGACGGAGTACGTCTCGCCGAGATCGACTACGGCTGCCTTCATACGACCACCAGCAAAATGAGCGGCCCGGTTTGCGGGTGCCGCGTGTTGGTTGGGGTCTACAAATCCTGGCAAGTAGAATGCGACACCTTTCTCGTAAGCGCCTTCGTGTTTGCCTGCGATGTCGATCGCACGCGATCCGGACATCTCGCTCAAGCGCCAGTACGCTACAGGTTGAGACGCAAGCACGGCCTTCGCGTAATCACTCGGCGGTCGCTCGGCCTTGCGTCGCGGCTTGCCGGCGACCTCTTCCAGGAGATCGAGCAGCGTCGCAACAATTCTCGGTTCCGCTTCGACTTCCAATCCGGCCGTTCGCGCTGGCCAGGTCGTATAACCGCCAAGAGCATGTTGCTCCGGCGGCGGAATGTAGCCTTGTGCACCATTGGCCAGTTCCATGTTGAAGGTCGGCTGCAACGGGCTCTGCGCTTTCAGCTTCAGACCGGTGATGCCATATACTTCGTTCGGAATCGCAGTAATCCCCAGCTCGCCAATTCTGACGGCCTGCAACTTCAGTTCGACTTCCGGTTCGTCGTGCAAGTGGATCTGCTCGCCCGCATAGATTTCGGGCCGCGACGGTGGCGTTTGATCGTCTAAATCGGCAAGCATCGAGCGCGCCCACGCCAGCCGCTCTTCACCAGGGACGCGGCGGCGAAGTTTCAACGTCGTCTCGGCCATGGCCAGCGAAACCCATTCCTGGTATTTGATTGTCTTGTAAGCTTCATGTGCGACGCGCGCGACCTCAAGCGTGTACTTGTCAAGGTCGCGGCTCGGTGTGGGCTTGCTGAAATCCATCCACATGCTGTCGCCGCTGGTGCCCTGTGACATGATGCCGACAAATGGTACGTCGCCCGACTCAACACCGATCAGCTCCGCCAATCGGTCACCGAAACGTCCGCAGAAATCGCCTGAAACCGCTGATGAGCCGTAGAAGTGCATCGCATAATTGGCCAGCACGGCTAACGGTCGCCCGTCTATCGACTTGACCGAGAGCAGCGACAAATCGGGATCCGCCGGGCCAGACGGTCCGACGTGATTCTGGCTTTGATGGCCCGGAAGCATATGTGCGCGGACGCTACGATCGCCAAACGGGTCGGTTGCGATCCGATCCGGGCGATAGATCCATCGCCGGCAGTGGTTGTGGTCGTAATCCTGTACGACAGCCCAGCCGACCTTGGCCGGAGCGACGTTGTCCGCAGCTTGATGAATACTCTTAGCAATCTGGCCGGGCAGGAACTGCTGATAGTCGGGGTCCACACGGCTGCCCAGACATCCCATCGCCGAGGGCGCCGAATGCGTATGCGTTGCAGAGATCAGCATCCGATCCGTCGCGATGCCTGTCGCTTCATGAGCCATCTGTTTCGCGATGTCGAGCAGCTCGCGACGCATCATCAGGCTATCGACCACAACAATCGCCAACCGTGTGTTTCCATCGTCCAGGACCAACGCTCGCGACATCAACCGATCGTGGGCGCGCTCAGCCTGCCGTTCGTTGAAGTAGCCATTGACGATTACGGGAAACTTTAGCGGCGTAATGTCCACGGCCGCCGCACCAGCGCGGAAGACGTAATCAGCAGAAGTTCCCTCATCGGCACACGCATCAAGGAAGAGAACACAGGCGAGCGGCAACAAGTACTTTGTCCTAATAGACAGGTCCGTCATGATGCTTTTCCTTGATCCGATAGTTCCCATTTGGGTTGAGCTCAAACTCTGTCATCTCGTCCGTGAGGCGAGACAGTAGCGAAGAACGAGAACGCTACTTTTCCACGCGCAGTCCCTGAGAAACCGTTCTCGTTTCTCCAGGATCGGCCCCGACCTCGAAGACCATTTCGTATTGTCCTGCCTGTGCCGGCACTCCGGAGATCAGCCCGCTACATGGGTCTTGAGACAGTCCAGGGGGCAATCGGACTGCCTCGAACATCAATTGCTCGCGGTCCCAGAACGCGGCGTTGTACGAAGACTTCGGGCTGCGTCGGCAACGCAAGTCGCCGATCGAACGGATCACGTCCGGCTGATAGCGATACGGCTTGCCATACTTTGCCGTGGGCGGTCGTGTGAAGACGAAGGGCCGCGGGACTTCCGCGTAATCGGAGGGCCCGCTCTCGTTACCTGCTTCGTCGATCGCAACCACACGGTAGAAAGCGCGGTTGGTGTTCGGCAAGTCGATCCCCGGCCCTACTACACGCAATTCGGCTTCTGCCGTTCGCGCAATCAGATTGCTGAGTGTTTTGACGGAACCTGCGTCGTGCGCATCGGCTGGTTTGTCTGCATATTCTTCGATCGACCGGACAAACCCCTTGGCACGAAACACCACGTATTCACTGTCGCCGACCGAGAACCCTTTCTCGTTGCTGCCATAGATCTTGAAGTCCGCCGGCGTTTTGCCTTGTGGGTTCGGCCGCCACACGAGCGTCAGTCCACCATGCTTGTCGGGCCTTAGTTTTACGTCCAGCGGCACACCGGGTGCGCGCGTTTGAAACCGAAACGTCCGGCTCCACGGGCTCCACACGCCGTTGGCGTCCAGCCCGCGCACGCGCCAGAAATAAGTCGTATCAGGATTCAGCAAGCCAACGTACGGCGCGGTCCACTGCGTCTTGCCTTTGAACGGTGTCAGTGAGATGCGCTTCTCGAAATTCGGCGACAGCGGCCAGCGCATGTCGGCGTGGGCCGAGAGTTCAAAATGGTAGTCGACCAGCGCGGCACCATCGGAATCGGTCGCCTGGCTCCACGCGAATCTCACCTGGGTGCCTTCGACGGTCGCGCCGTCTAGCGGGGCGAGCGCTTCAGCCGGCGGATACGGAGCGCGCCAGGCAATGCGTTCCAACCAACGATGCGCGATGCGCACGTTGCGAGAACCCGGCGACGAATCCGTGAAAACGACACGATTATCGCCTGCAGTCAGTTCCGGTAAGCTGAGCGCGGAAGTCTGAATGTCGTTTTCGAAAGCGACTTCTCGCACGACGACGTTTCCGCGCATCAATAACTGCAGCCAAAACGTGTAAGTGGGCTGACCTCTAGGCGAAACGACTTTGTCAAGCGATGCGATCAGCGGCCTCGTCTCCCTGCCGCGAGTTGTGGCAACTGTCTTCCAGCTTTTGCCGTCAGTCGACCAGCGCCACTCGGCAACCGATCCTTCACCGCCCTCAGCCGCCGCGCTTGCCTGTCCGCCGACGAACACGTACGGACTCGAGAAACGCCATGTCACGACACCGGGTCGCTCTGTATCAGTTACAGTCAGCCCGTCGGCCTTCAAGTCGAATGTTATGTTGTCGACCGTCTCCGTACCGCTCTGGGAGAGCGGACTGCCTAGGTCGGGGCGATATCGCAACTTGCCGTTTCGCATGTTGTCGTAAGCCGTCGTGCCCCATCCAGCCAGGAGGTCGCCCAGGCCGTCGCGTTTCCGTTGTCCTGGCTCGAGCGCCGTGCCGGACGTGTACTGTTTGCCAATATGATCCCAACGCAACTCGATCGATTCGCCTGGACGAAGTGTGAGGTCCATCGAGTGACGCGCGGCAACGCCGTACGTGCCTGCCCGCTTTCCCTCGTGGACATAAAGCGATGCCGAGAACTCGTCCGTCTGACGGCCGTCTGAGCGGCCGATGCCGTAGGTGTGAGTCCGCTTGACCAGGTCGTGGTCGCGCACGATCTCCTCGGCCGAAGCGAGCGTCTGATTGTCGCGGAGCAAGCAGATTACGTGCTCGTCGCTGTCCATCAAGTGATAGCGGCCGCCGTAAAGAACTTCGCTCACGCAATGTCCGATTGGATAGCAGCGTCGCGTCTTCAGCCCGGCTGCGCGCCACAGATCGGTGATTACCTGAGCTTGGTTGCCGCAGAGAGTGTAGCCGTAAACGTTGAGCGCCTTCAGCGCGTCGCTGCACTCGCCGTCCCACGTGCAGGCGTGAAAGCGCTGCCGGCGCACGAACTCCCAGATAGCCCGCGCTTTCTCTGCCTCGCTTTCACATCCACGGGTCGCTTCGGCGACAATCGACTCCAGCGTTTGCCAATCGCGCCGGCCGTTGACGATCAGTCGCGGGTTCACAACATCGGTCTCGCCCACATTCTCGATCAACACCGAACGGTTGGGCTGCCATCCTTGCGTAAACGCCCCGTAGCCGATCGGCGTGCGGGTCATCGCCCCGTCGACTGTGCCCTTAAACTCGATCGTGTATTCGTGGCGACCGTCGGCGATCTCTTCCACATGTTCGCGCGGAATGTCGTCGTCTCGGTCCGCGTAAGGCTTTTTCGGCTCGCCTACAACGGCACCCAGCACGGGCATCGCGAACAGCAACAGAACCGCGGTTGTTATCCATCTCCGAGTCAACATGGTCTCGATCCTGTTATTGCACGCTTGTGAGTGCTCATCTCCGGCAATTGTACCGCTTGTCATTTGGCATGCCAAACGTCTCGTCGTAGCAGTTTCGTTGTCTACCCAATATAATGCGAGAGTTTTCCACTCCAAACAAGGATCTCAGTCATGATCCGATTCATCCTTATGTTGTTGTTGCTCGCGACCGGTATCGCGAGGCCTGCCGGCGCGGGCACTCCGTTCCAGATCTCGGCGCACAGGAATCGCGTTGTCAAAACCACGTCGCACCACGCCGAATACGAGATCAAGATGGGCGGCACGGTCGACATGGACAACACGACGACGCGGCACTACGAGATCTTCGAGACTGCATTTCAGCCAAATGTCTCGCTGGAAATCGCCAACACTGGCGACGTGCCCGTTGTCAACCCGCGAATCGTGATCAACGATCGCGGTCGGTGGTGGAGCATCAGGACGATGCTCGACGAGATCCTCGCCGGCGCGCGCGACGACCAGGAAAAGGCGCTGCTGATTTGGGATTTCGTTCGCAACAATCGCTATCACGACATGCCGCTGTTCCACGATAACGAACTGCACGACCCCGTGCGGCTGCTCGGCGTGTACGGCGGCGGGCTCTGCGACGACTCGGCCGCGGTCGGCTGTTCGCTGCTCTATCACGCCGGGATCAACAAGACCAAGCACGCTCAGAATCCCAAAACGCGCCACCTGCACGGCCACGTGATGTGCGAGGCGTTCCTCGACGGCAGGCACCAGTTCCTTGACATCGACGAGAACGTGTTCTACTTGGACCGCGAGAACGAACGGATCGTGAGCGGCGACGAACTCACCCGCGATCACGACCTTGCCAAGCGCGAGCATGGGTTTGGGCCGGTGTTCAAAGGGTGGCAGACAGGCGAAACGGCGGCTGCTCTGTGCGGCTCGGACGACGGCGCCGGTTTCCGGATCGTGGCCGGACATTCCCTTGATCTCACGCTGCGGCCTGGTGAGCGAATCGTCTACCGCTGGGACAATGTCGGCAAGCTCGCCGGCGACGGTCGATCGGGCCGGCCCCGGCGACGCCACTTCGGCAACTCCAAGCTGGTCTACTCGCCGCGACTGGAGAACTTCGAGCGAGATGCCGCGTCGGCGAAGGACGTCGCGCCGGCCAGTCCCAATGCCAAAGATGCAAAGGTCGCCGGCGCAAACAGCGCAGCCCAGCTCGTTTACGAAGTGAAAAGCCCCTATGTCCTCTGCGGCGGCCAAGTCGATGCGAACTTCTTCGGTCTGAGCGAGAAGGATGGCTTCAGCGTATCATTGTCACTTGACGGCAAACAGTGGAAAGAGCTGTGGCGCCGGTCCGGCGCCGGGCCGCTGTCGTGCTCCGTCGACTTCGACAAGCATCTCGAAGTCGATCGCTCGCCGCCCAAGTACGGTTATTTCATCCGCATCTCGCTGGCGTCGGCCGAAACGCACAGCGCGAACCTCGCAGCGCTCACGATCAGCACCGACGTTATGACCGCCCCCTTCTCGTTGCCGCGTTTACGCGTCGGGTCGAACAAGGTGGTTTACTCGGACGAAAGCGGCGAAGGTGATGTGATTGCAGGCCGGCATGAGATCACGATCACGCACCGCTGGCAGGAGAGTGACAACATCAAGCCGCCCGAT
>NZBA01000131.1 GCA_002686265.1 Planctomycetota bacterium | reverse complement strand
GAGGAGGCCGAGTAGACGAGACGAGATCGCTTCGACGACGAGTCACTCTGATATCCGCGGATTGCGCGCTGCAGAGCCGCATGACCGTGCTCCGTCGTGAGGGACGCTCTCTTATTTCGCGCGTCGAGAAGGCCGAAGCATTCTTGCGCAAAGCTGCGTCGCGTCTTCTCGGGGCCGTGCTCGTCCCGTCCACCCGAACCTCACTCAGATCACACCTGGGCGACCCGTTCCTCGACGGTCAACGTCGCCCAGAGGAAACCGACCAGCTCCCGAGCAATGGCAACAACGACCTTGTTGTGCTCCTTTCCTCGTGAGGTCATCCGCCGGTAGCGCCCGCTCAGCCGACGATGTGCCTTGTCGGCGATCGCGATCACGCGTGCGGGCTGACCCGCTCGACGTTTTTGCAGCGCGCGGCTCACCTTGGCCGGATGCCGGTAGTGCCAGGCGCACTCGATCAGGACGCGACGCGCGTGACCGTTGCCCGTCTTGGTGATCCCGCCGCGCTGCGTATGGCCGCCGCTCGAGTGTTCACTCGGGATGAGGCCCAGGTACGACATCAGCTCACGAGGCCTTCGAAAGCGCCTGAAGTCATGAAGCTCGGTCACGAGCGTCATGGCCGTCACCGTGTCGATGCCGTGAAAGCAACGAAGCCACGAGACCGGCGTCGCGTAGGGCTCCTGGACCGCCCAGTCCGTCATGGCGAGCTCGATCAGGCGAACACGCTCCGTCGCCTGATCGAGTGCGATGCAGTAGGCCTCGAAGATCGCCTGGTCGGCCGGGTGTTCGAGTCGTAGTCCTCGAAGCCACTGTCGATGGGCCACGGTCCAGTTCTTCTTCCCCCAACGAAGGCCCCGTCGGAGAAGGAACTTACCGAGCCGATGCCGGGCTCGGACCTCATCCTCCTTCGCATCCTCGCGGGCCCGGCATAGGTCGCGCACAGCCTCGTCTTCCTCGGTCGGCGGATGGACCTCCGTCAAGAGACCTCCTTCGAGCAGCTCCGCCAGCTTCCGCGCATCGCGTCGGTCTGTCTTGATCCGCTCTCCGGGCTTGCGCGGGATCAGGGACGGCGCGATGACCTGGCAGTCGAGGCCTTGCTCCGCGAGATCTCTCTGGAGCCCGTAGCCACACGGTCCGGCCTCGTAGGCGCAACGGATCGAACCCGGCGCCTCGCGCTTCCACTTCCGTACGAGACGGTTCACGGCTCGCTTCTCGTGCGGGATCGTCCGCTCGTCGAATCCCCCATCGGGGAACCGCACCGCCACCGCGATCGTACGCTTGTGGACATCCAAGCCAACGTAGGTGGTACCCTCATCCATGACCGGCTCCTTCGCATGCGGCCCTGCCGTCCTACCGGCAATCCGCGAGTTGGTTCACAACCGTGAGATATCACGGTGCGAACGGAGTCGGTCGTTCCATAGGGTCTTGATGCTTACCCCCCTCCTTCGGGGTGATTGCGTTGCCCGCGACCCGGGTGCGCATCCTCTTCGAACCGCGCTGAGCCACCTGGGTGGAAGAGCGTGTCTGGTACGAGAGCCGGAAGCGCACCCACCGCGAGGGCGACCGCATGCAGCTGGAGGTGCAGGGCGGCGGCGCCGCGGAGCTGCGCGCCTGGATCCTCTCCGTTGGAACCGTGGCGGCGGTGCCCGAGCCCGCCGCAAGGCGTAAGGAAAATTCTGCGGAGCCGAGCGGCGTTCTGGAGCGCTTCGAGTCCTGAAACGCCCCTGCAGGTGCCGCAGACCTGCAGGCTGCCTGCGCCTCGACGGACCTGCTCGAACGGGAATCCCCAGAAAATGCCCCTGGATCAGCATTTTTCCCTTTACGTGGGAATTATTCCCACCGATAATCCAAGAGGAGTGGGAATTAATCCCACAAAATGGGGCTTCCGCCCTCTCGACCCAGGAGCATCATCATGACGACCGTATCCCGACTGACCCTTCTCTTGACCGGCGCCCTGCTGCTGGCTTCCCCTGCCCAGGCCCGCGAGGCCGCGAACCTCGAACCCGACAAGGAGGTCCAGCGCGATGGCCTCGACTACCAGGCCGACGTCCGCGCCGCCGCCGACCGTGAGACCCACGTGGCCGACACGGCGCTCGTGTTCACGAATACCGGCCCCGAGACGCTGCGCGTGGTCTGCCGGGCCATCGATGGCGAAGGGCGGGCGATCGGTTCCCGCGCGGGCGCCAGCGTTCCCGCAGGCGGCCTCCGCTACATCCGCGCCTCCGACCTCTCCGATGGCGAGGACTTCGTCGGGAGCGCGATGTGCAAAGCCAGCGGCTTCGTGATCGCTTCGGGCGTCTTCCTGGCGCCCGGCGCGGTCACGGACATCCCCGTGCACCAGCGGGCCCACCGCCGGCAATCGCCCATGCGCTTCCCGCTCGTCGCGACCTACTAGCGCGATCCAGGGCCCCGGGCGGCGGACTCGCCCGCCCGGGGCCTTTCCTGCGCGCTTGCCCTTCGGACGAACATCCGAAATGCTCGCGCCCCATGCGCTTCGCCCCGATCCTCGCGAGCCTGCTCGCCACCGTCGCCGCGAGCGCGCAGGAAGCCCCGGCCTGGTGGGCCGGCGAGCTCTCCTTGAGCACCGGTGTCGACTACACCGCCGGCGACTACGGCGAGAACGAGCGGACGAATACGCTCTTCGTGCCTCTCAGCGTCGCCTACCTCTTCGACCACTTTCCGCTCACCGAGTTCCCCAACGATCTCTTCGAGCTGCGGCTCACCGTCCCCTACGTCTCCCTGGACGGCCCTGCCTTCGAGACGGGCACCGACGTCGTACGCGACGGAGCGGCCGATGGGCTGGGCGACGTGATGCTGGCTGCGAGCTACATCGTCTTCCCCGAGCGAGACCTGCCGCTCCCCGCTGTCGAGATCTCGGCCCGGATCAAGTTCCCGACGGCTTCGAACAGCGAGAGCGAACTGCTCGGCACCGGCGACTACGCCTATACGCTGCAGGCCGATTTCTTCCAGCGCTGGGGCCGCGTCACGCCGTTGGCCAGCATCGGCTACCGCATCGCCGAATCCGAGCACGACTTCCGGTTGCGCAACGCGCTCTTTACCTCGGTGGGTGGGTCCGTCGAACTCACACGGTCCCTATCGATGGGGCTCCTCTACGACTGGTCGCAACAGACCTCCGCCGCCTCCGAGGCCACCCACCAGCTCTTCCCCTACTTCGCCGTGAAGCTCCGTGAAGACCTGCGCCTCATGCCCTACGCCGTCGCCGGACTCTCGACGCATGCCCCGGCCTGGGGCTCCGGCGTGCAGCTCCGCTACGTGATCCCCGTGCGTTAGGGCTTCGGCATGAGGTGTTGGGTGTTGAGTGTTGGGCTCAGGGACGGAGTGAGGAGTCCGGGCGGTCGACGATCGCGGGACGCTCCAGTCGTTGGGGGCGATCGACGATCGCGGGGCGGTCCAGGATCTCGGGACGCTGCGGGCGTACGGGCTTCTCTACACGCTCCACCCGTATCGGTTGCGGCACCCGATCCGGCTTCTTGCGGGCGTCGGGCCGCACCGGGCGATCTCTGGGCGTAGGACGGTCGGGGCGTTCCGGTCGATCGACGCGGAGCACGCCGGGGCGCACCATCCGACCCAGCGCGCGCACGCGCACCCCGGGCTGCAGCCGGTCGGGCAGCGCCACGCGCTCGGGCAGCTCGACCCTGAGCCCCGCCAGCTCCGGGCGCTCCAACGTCCCCACCAGGTAGGACTCCACCGATACCCGCTCGACACCGCTGCGGGAGACGAGCTCGGGAAGGCTGGGCATGCGCTGCGGCCCGCGGTCCACGAAGTCGACGAAGGCGATGCGCGAGGCCACGATGGTGCCATCGGCGGCAGGCAGCCCGCTCACGTCCACGTGACGGCCGGCGTGCAGGTCCTCGAGGTCGCCGCCCACCAGCTCGGTCGCGGGTTGTACCACGATCTCGCGATCGCCGACCCGGAAGCGCGTGCCGTGGCCGGACATGCGGTGCCCCACCCCCTGCTCCACGACACCGACCGCCGCACTCCAGACCTCGATGCGATTCGTCGCGAGGCGTCCGTCGTCGCCGTGGGCCACGGCGTAGACCACCTGTCCCACGGCGAGGTCCGCTGTGCTCGCACGCGCACCGTTGACCGCCACCTCGACGTCCTCGTCGTACTGGACGCGCAAGCCGTTCACGCAGATGCTGCCGAAGGCCGTGACCGTGCCAAAGATACCGGTGCCCCCGATACCACTCTCGTCGTCACCGCGCCCCGTCCCGCCGATGCCGCTGTCGGGATCGCCCAGGCCCGTGCCCCCAATGCCGCTGTCCGAACCCGACAGGCCGGTACCACCGATGCCGCTCTCGTCCCCGCCGAGTGCCAACGCAGCAAAGGGCGCAGGCCCCGCGCAGGGATCCTCCGCGAAGGCGGGGCCCGCCAGCACCAGCAACACCGCGAAGAGGCCCGATACCCATCTAATCTGCATCCGACGCGTCCCCCGGCCCCTCCGCCTTCGCGCGGAAGAAATAGATGCCGAAGTTCATGCGGCGATCCGCATCGTCACGGCCCTCGCTCTCGCCCTGCAGTTCGAGCGCGCGACGGTTGACGCTCTGGAGCGCATCCATGCCGGCTTTCTCGGAGAGCGCCGCTAGTTCGGCCACGGCCTCGGGCGTCAGTCCTGCGTAGTAGACGCTCCGCTCGAGCAGCGGCGGGCCCTCACCGGAGAGGTTGTGAGCCGCGGCCGCGATGTGGTCGTGCAGGTTACGGCCGAAGAAGTAGGCCTTCTCTTCGAAGCCGCGCTCCGGCACGAAGGCATCGACCACCAGGCTTACGCAGTCCTCCGCATCGACCTGGGCGATACCCAGCCGCTCCCACTCGTCGAGCACCGCGCGAGGCCGGATGTCCTTGCTCACTGATGCCACCAGGCTGTCGAAGCTCGGGCCTCCACCCTCCTGGGCCAGGCGTGGCAGGACGCAGGGCCGGCCATCCGCATCCAGGTACTCCGGTGACGCGGTCCAGCGCAACACGAGCTGTGCACCCAGCGACACCGTGGCGGGCACCGCCTCCTCGTTAGGCGCCTCTTCGCGCAGACGCCGAACGTCCTTGCGATGGATGCCTGTGAGCAGGTTGGTCCGGCTGATGGTCTGGGTCTTGCCCGGGATCCCGAAGGCGTCGTCCGCCTGTTGGACGTAGACCGCCTTCAGGAGATTGGCGAGCTGCGGGTAGGTGACCTGGTGCCGCAGCTGCAGACGCACCAGCGGCCCCAGCAGATACCGGAGGCCGCGCAGGAGCGCGGCGGGCGGCCCCGGCTGGGGCGCTTGCGAGTCTGAAGGGGCGTCGGCCACGGGACCTCGGGGGCAATATGCAACGTGGGAAAATTTACCACTCATTCATCGGGTTGCCAGCCAGAATCTTGAGGGCCGGGCCCAGCCCGCCGGATTCCCCGTTCCCAGGGCAGGCAGCGTCGATCCGGGCTGATTTCGGCCAGAGTATTCTGGTTTTTCTTGACGTGGGAAAGATACCCACGTATATTGGGTATGTGGGAAAAATTCCCATTTATTGGAATTGCACCCGATATACCCTACCCGGAGAATCCACCATGTCGCTTCGAGACCTCATTGCCGGCCTGCTCGCCGTGCTGCTCGCCGCGGGCCCGGCCCTCGCGCAGCAGTCCTTGCCAACCCCGCCCGCGGGGCCTCTCTGCCCCGTCAAGGTCCCCGACCTCGACCCCCGGCGTTCACTCTTCGTCACCGAGCTCGACGTCGTTCAGTCCGCCATCTCGTTGGAGGACGTCATGAGCAAGCTCGTGGCCGACAGCACCGACCCAGGCCTCACTCCGGACCTGCTCTGGGCGCAGTGGTGGGACACCCAGAACCCCGCGCCCGGCCTCGGCCTCGGCGCCAACTGCGACGACCAGCTCGACGCGCAAGGCGATCCAGCCCTCAACGGCTTTCCCATCCAGTGCCCGCGTAACGAAGGCGGCGAGATCCACGTCGACCCCTTCACCCCGGACACCCCGAGCTTCTACGAGCCCCTGGCGCTGGTGAACCGCATCGACCTCGCGCCGACGGACGGCGCGAACTGCGGCGAGGCGCGCGTGATCTTCGCCCGCCACTCGGGTGCCACCAATGACCTCCAGCGCAACCTCGTGATCTTCGAGGCGGTGCTGCCCAACCCGAACCCCGGCTGTGGGCTCCAGGGATGTCGCGAGATCGCCCAGTTCTGGAAGGGGCTGAGCCGCATCTCCGACCCTGCGCGGCGGGCGGACGCGCTGCGCCGCTTCTACCTCGAGGGATTCCCGCAGCGCGGTATCGCGCCGGTGATCCAGGCGAGCCACTTCGGGCTGGGGGCGGGGCAGATCCGCACGAACCAGTTCCTGTCCGGATCCCAGCCGCGGCGCTGGCAGCTGCGCGAGTTCAAGCTGGCCCGCCTTTGCGACGCCACGGACGCTTCGTGCAGCCTCCGCTTCGTGCCAGTGACCGTCAAAGAGAATCCCTTCGGTGAGCTCTTCGCCGCAAATCCCGGCGACCCCCGCGCGCCGCGCTTTCAGCGGCACTACCTAACACAGGTCGAGAACCTCTCGAGGGCCGACATCAACGCCTTCTTCGCCGAGGTGCCCGATCGCTTCAATGCCGGCCAGAGCAACTCGCAGGGGGGCGAGAACGACTATCCCTCCCACTTCGGACCGAATGCCAGGCTGCACCAGGCCCTGGAGCAGAGGCTTCAACAGCTCCAGATTCCGCTCCGGCCAGAGCACCTGGTCCGCCGATCGCTCGCGCTCTCCTGTGCGGGCTGCCACCAGCTGAGCAACGACGCCCCCGCCAACGACCTCGGCGACGGCCTCCGGTGGCCCCAGTCGCTCGACTTCGTCCATGTCTCCGAGCAGGAGACCGATCTCATCGACGGCAGCCTGCACTTCCGTATCTCGCCGGCGCTCGAAGACGTGTTCATCCCCCACCGCCACAAGGCCTTCCGGAAATACCTGAGCAAGGTCGCCTGCCGCGACTGCCCCTCGCTGAGCACTGCGTCGACTCCGTCCCTGCCGGCGGCACCGACCTCACTTGCCGTCTCGAGCGACGCGACCCTGGCCGAGATCTCGGAAGAAGTCCGGCGCGTCGATGCCGAATTGAAAGCCGGCGGTGCGGCCGAAACGTTAGGGGGGCCGCGCCCGGTCCACTGAACCTCTGACCTGCGCCACGGCGAGCGCGCGGCACGCCAGCGATCGCGTGTCGCGCGTTCTGCCGTGGGGGGTGGGTCGAACGCGTGAAACTGACGAGCGACGAGATCCCGAAGGAGCCCCATGTCAACGAAGCAATCCTGGTCACCGACCCGACCGCCACCCCGAGGAGGGTGCTTTCACGCAGGCACGTGTCGGGGACACTGCCCCGTGCCCTCTCATTCCTCCTCGTTGGCATCACGCTCTGCGCCTCTGCCACCGCATGATCGAGGAGAATCCTGTCTGCCGAGTTGCTGAAAGAACCAGGCTTCGAGACCGAAGAGTCCTCCACCGCTCCGATACAGCAGACGGCATGGCGGTGGCGGGAGTCGGAAGCAAACTCGTCTCTGCGGTCCATTCCCTCATACGCGCGACCATCGAGTCACGCCGCCTTCGTGCCCGGCTCTCCCCGATCACGAGGAATTTCCCAAGGATGGGGAGACACCTGGATCGGCCTGCTCGACGAGACGGGGTACTGGCTAGTCCGCGTCGACGCCGCGGCCGGTATGTCCGGCGAGTCCGCCGCCATCAGCGACGAACTCCGAGCCGGTCGAGTAGCTGCCCTCGTCGGAGGCGAGGAAGAGGACCAGGTTCGCGATCTCCTCCGGCTGGCCGACACGAGGGATCGGCTGGCTGGCCCAGACGGCGTCCTGATCGACCGAATCGAAGTCGTCGGCGCCGATCATCGGGGTCGCGACGCCGCCGGGGTGAACCGAGTTCACACGGATGCCGTAGCGCCCGAGCTCGAGGGCGGCCGTCTTCGTCATGCCGCGGATCGCCCACTTGCTCGCGACGTATCCGATCACGCCCTGCACGCCCTCCATGCCGGCGTTGGAGGAGATGTTGATGATCGATCCGCCACCCGGTTCGCGCATCGCCGGGACGACGGCGCGCATGCCGAGAAAGGTGCCGACCTGGTTCACTTCGATGACGGCGCGGTAGTCCTCGAGCGAAGTGGATTCGAGCGCGCCGGCTCGAACGATGCCGGCGTTGTTCACGAGCACGTCGAGCCGGCCGAAAGCGTCGATGGCCGTCTCGACGGCCTTCGCCCAGTCTTCCTCGCGGGTCACGTCGAGGGGGAGCGAACGCGCGGCATCGCCGAGCGAGTCGGCGACGGCCTGACACTCGGTGCTGAGTACGTCGCCTAGCACGACACGCGCGCCTTCTGCGACGAAACGTCGAGCCTCGGCTTCGCCCTGACCACGCGCTGCGCCGCTGATCAACGCCACCTTGCCATCGACTCTGCCCATGCGAGGATGTTGACACAGCCGTTCGTGCCCTGCTCCGGGCCAGGCAAGGAGGATCCGATGGGCGAGGCGCTTGCGACGACCGACGAGTTCGAGGGACGGGTCGCCTTCATTACAGGTACGGCGTCCGGGATCGGTCGCGCGGCGAGTCGACTCTTTGCGGCACGCGGCGCGCGCCTGGTC
>NZBA01000130.1 GCA_002686265.1 Planctomycetota bacterium | reverse complement strand
TGGGCGACCGCACCTGAAGCAGGTGACGGTGGCCCCGCCGGATCTTTCGCCCTACGGCTCTTTGGCGAGAGAGGGATAAGCCATGGAGAAGAAGGAAACCAAGAGCCTGGTGCTGCTCGAACACCATCTGAAGAGGCTCAAGATGCCGAGCATGCTCCGTGAGTGCGAGAAGGTGGCGGCGCGCTCGGCCAAGGAGAACGTGGACCACCTGGGCTTCCTGCTCGAACTCTGCGAGATCGAGTTGCTCGAACGCGAGAAGCGGGCTGCGGCGCGTCGCCTGAACGCGGCGAAGTTTCCGACGCAGAAGACGCTCGACGACTTCGACTTCACGGCGCAGCCGTCCTTGAACAAGGTGCTGGTGCTCGAACTGATGCGCGGCGAGTACCTGGTCCGCCGGGAGAACTGCTTGCTGGTCGGCAATCCGGGCACCGGCAAGACGCACCTTGCGACCTGCCTTGGGACGGCGGCGTGCGCGATGGGCAAGCGAGTGCGCTTCTTCCGTGTCACCGACCTCGTCACCGATCTGATGGAGGCGAGGGACGATCGCATGCTGTCCCGTTTGAAGACGCAGCTGAGAAAGCTCGACCTCCTGATCCTGGATGAGCTCGGGTACGTGCCGGCAAGCAAGGTCGGCGCCGAGCTGCTGTTCGACGTGATCAGTCAAGCGTACGAACGCACGAGCCTGATCGTGACGACGAACCTGCCGTTTGAGAACTGGACCGAGGTGCTGGGATCAGAACGTCTGACCGGCGCCACGCTCGACCGTCTGACCCACCGCTGCCACATCCTCGAGATGAACGGTGAGAGCTACCGGGTCAGCGACGCCAAGCGACGGCGACGGAGGCCGTCGCGGCCGAAGAAGGACGAGGTCGGCGAGGACGAGGCTCCTCTCTGACCGCCCCAGGGCCCCCATGGGGGCCCTGGAAGAGGGCCCCTGCGGGGCCCAGACCGAGAGACCGCAACCCCCAGAGAGGCTTCGCCTCCCTGGGGCCCCTGCGGCCAGCAATCTAACGCCTACTACTGACCGGACCCGGCGGTGTAGGCTTGTCCTGGGTGCCGCACTTTTCGAGCGGCGACCGCCGCACTTTTCGATCGGCGCTCACACCGACCGTGATCACGTTCCAGGCCTTGGCGGGGGACACGATCTCGCCGTCGCCGTCACCGGGGCCCGCGTTGCCGTTCGCCACCCCGCGGTTGCCAGCGGCGGCAACATACGCGTCGTTGAAGTACCGCACCTGGTACTCGAAGTAGCGGTCCATGAGCGCGAGCTCCGGGTCCGTTGTGCTGACGTAGTAGCTCATGCTCGTGACGTCGGTGGACAGCGTGGGTCCGGGGACCGTCGGGCAGCCCACGCAGCTCGCGCCGCCGCCCGAGCAGAACGTGCCACCGGGGCCGAAGACGACCCAGTCGCCGGCGCACACGAGCGCGACGTCGCTGTAGCTGCCGGAGTTGGCGTTCTGGAGGTCGACGTCGGGCGCCGCACCCTCGTTCATGAACACGTGCCCCGCGGCCATGCCCGCGACCGCAGTGACGTGCGGACCCACGGCCGGCGCGCCGAAGGCCGCCGGACCCTGGAAATGGTCCGCGACCAGGAGGTCCGGATGAGCGGAGTCGATGGTCAGCCGCTCGAGGATCGTGAGCGCGACCTCCCGGCCTCGCACGCCCATCTGGTGGAGGCGGTGAGTGCGGTGCGTCGCGTTGGCGCTCGCGTTGGTTTCCCCGCCGTCGAAGTTCTGGAGGAACACGGCGTCGACCCCGGGGAGCGCGGCGATCGCCCTGGCCTCCACCGCGTTGGCGGACAGGAATACGATCGGGGCAGACGACGACCAGGACGTCGCCGAGAGTCCCATGGCCTGCAGGGTTTGCCGGAAGGTGCTGACCACGTGACCGTTCGTCTCCGTGACGAACTGCTCGATCAGCTGCTCGGACTCGTGAACCTGCTCCCGGGTCACCGTGGCCCAGTCGATCCCGGCGTACACCGTCGCCTCGAAGTCGTCATAGGAAGCACCGGGGAAGTTCAGCCAGATCGCGATCGGATGCTGCAGCCCCGGCTGGTAGTGCATCGCTTTCGCCAGGCTTCCACGCCACTTGACCTCGGGATGGTCGACGAGGACTTTGCTCCACTGACCCATCAGCGCCTTCGGATCGACGGGCGCCAGGTTCTGATCGACGCCGGCGATGAGGATCCTGCCGGTCCTGGAGTCGACCGCCTTCAGCTTGATGAGCGTCACCCCGGTGTGGGGGAACGGCTCCACGGACACGGACACCTGCTCGAGGTGGTCCCGGGCCAGTCCGAAGACCTGGGCCGCCACATCCAGCTGGAACTCGGCCACCCCGGGGGTTCCCCGGCGCTGGCCCAGTCGTCGGACGAGGTCGTTCTGCGCCTGCAGGGGAGAGAGCAGGCAAGCGGTCAGTAGTATCAGGGATACCTTCGGGATTCGCATCGGGGGCTCCTTCGTCCGTGAGAGGTGTGCGAAACGCCGCCGGGACTCCCCACCAGACGCTGGGTTGGAGGGGGTGATACGGAAAAGACCAGGAGCCGACCTGGATCTGAGGGGGGGGCGGGTCAGGCCCCGGTCATCGCGGGTGGTTCACGGCCGTCGATCCGGTAGTCGTGTGGCGGCGACTGGTCCTCTGCCCGGGGTCGCACGATAATCAGGTGTGTCGGGTGGCCAGGTGGCCCACCCGCACGTCCTACGCGATCTCGGAGCGAACATGTTGACTTCAGTCTCGATGCGTGTGTGCGCGGTCCTTCTCGCCTCCTTTTGCACCGGCCTCGTGGGAGCGCAGGAGGACGACAGGACAGTGCGGGTGTTTCTCTTTGCCGGGCAGTCCAACATGGTCGGGTCCGACTCCAAGGTGAAGGACGTCCACCGCTTTCCGCCATTCGCCGGGTTGGAGAAGACGCAAAAGAAGGTGAGGTTCTCCTACTGCATCGGAAGAGAGGACAAGTCGAAGTCGGACGGCTGGGTCGCTCTGCAGCCCGTGAATGACGTGGTCGGGCCGGAGCTGAGCTTCGCGCGGCGGGTCACGCGGCACATCAAGGCGCCGATCGCCATCATCAAGTGTGCCGCGGGTGGGACGCACCTGGGCGGAGACTGGAACCCGGACCGGCCGAGCGGATTCGAGATGTACCCCCTCACCCTGAAGTGGATCCGCACCGCGCTCGCCGATCTGGATCGACGAAAGATCCGTTACCGGATCGAGGGATTCATGTGGCACCAGGGCGAGAACGACATGTTCCAGGGGGACTACATGCCGAACTACGGGAAGAACCTGAAGAACTTTCTCGCCCGCTGGCGCCGAGACCTCGCGACGCCGGACCTGAAGTTCTACATCGGCGAGCTCTGCACGAAGACGATCTGGGGGATGGACCTGCGGCCCCGGATGTACGCGATCAGCCTGGGGCAGAAAGAAGTCTGCCGTGAGGACCCGCTGGCGGAGTATGTCCCGACCTCACACGTCGGAGTAGAGATCGGGGGCGGCGTCGGTCTGCACTACCACTACGGCACGCTCGGGCAGCTGGAGCACGGCGTGAACTACGCGGATGCGTACCTGCGGACCATCGGCAAGTCACGGGGTGAAACGCGAACGCTCAAAGCATGGCCCTACAAGAAGGGGAGCAAGGTCAAGCTGTTCGTGCTCGCCGGGCACCGCAACATGGAAGGCGAACGAGCCTTCGTCCAGGAGCTCGGGAAGCTGAAGGGGAGCGCGCGACTGCTGAGAGACAACCACCGCATCGCCTACAAGTACAGCTTGGGAGGCGGCTACAAGGTCTCGAAAGGCTGGGAGCCACTGGGGCCCGCGGGCTGCTACGACACCTTCGGACCTGAGCTCAGCTTCGGCGCGGCGATCATGGCGGAGCTCCGGGAGAACATCGCCATCGCCAAGTTCACGCACAGCGGAACCCAGGTCATCGACTGGACGCCCGAGGGGAGCATGGCGAAGTCCCGCAACATCTACCCGCGGTTCATCGCGTTCGTCCGGGACTCGATCAAGGAACTCGCCGACCAGGGCCACGACGTCGAGCTCGCGGGGATCTTCTATCACCTCGGGGAGAACGACATGTCCTTCTCG
This sequence comes from Planctomycetota bacterium, assembly GCA_002686265.1. GTDB lineage: Bacteria > Planctomycetota > UBA1135 > UBA1135. Next base: position 4,311 of record NZBA01000130.1, on the reverse strand, counting down.
CCGTACCGGAAGAAGGCGCCCGAGCGGCTCGCGTCGATCGTCGCGCAGAGTCGCAAGGATCTGGGCCTCCGCCGGCTTCGGTGGTTCGTGAGCCAGCAGCCTCCGACGGACGACAAGCGAGTCAACGGCATCGACATCACCGCCGCGCTCGAGAAGGTCGCGAGCGCGGATGAACACCTGATCCACACCAGGGCTTTCGACCTGCCGAAGCAGGAGCAGAAGCTCGTGATCACGACGGCGGGTATCGTCACGCTGGGGGAGGTGATTGCCGAGAACTACCTGAAGCTGCGGTAGTGCTCGGAGACCCGTCGCCAACTCAGGGCCGCCGTCTGGCATGGTCGGTTCGAAACGAGGATGCGCAATGAGACTCGTGTTCATGGTTCTGGGCTCGTGCCTGCTCGCCAGCGGCGAGGTGTCCGAAGCCCAGTCCCTGGCTGGTGGGCGGAGGGCCGGGGCGACCGACCAGCCCAACATCGTTCTGATCTACGCCGATGATCTCGGCTACGGCGACCTGGGTTGCTACGGCGCCAGCCTGGTCCAGACTCCCAATATCGACCGCCTGGCTCGAGGGGGGCGCTTGTTCACCGATGCCCACTCCGCGTCGGCGGTCTGTTCGCCCTCACGCTATGGGTTGTTGACCGGTGACTATCCACTGCGACGCAACCTCTGGGGTCCCATCGGGTGGGGTCTGCCGCTCAGCATCGATCCGGAGGATCTCACGTTGGGGCGGGCGCTGAAGAAGGCCGGCTACGCGACGGCCTGCGTCGGCAAGTGGCATCTCGGGCTAGGTGAGAAGAAGCCGGACTGGAACGGTGACCTCGCGCCCGGGCCACTCGAGCTCGGCTTCGACTACTACTTCGGAGTACCGGTCGTGAACAGCTCGCCCCCCTTCGTCTACGTCGAAGGACGCCGGGTCGTCGGCCTGGACCCCGCGGACCCCTTCGTGAAGGGCAAGCGAAGTGTCACTCAAGTGTGGCCGGCCAAGGGCGGGTACAAGGCGATCGGCGGGGCGCGCCGAGCCCATGAGTTGTATCGGGACGAGCGGATCGCCACGACATTGAAGGACAAGGCCATCAGCTGGATGAAGCGGTCGTGCGCCGAAGACGGAGCGAAGCCCTTCTTTCTCTATCTTGCGACGACCAACATCCATCATCCGTTCACGCCGGCACCTCGCTTCAAAGGCAAGAGCAAGTGCGGGCGGTACGGCGACTTCATCCTCGAGCTGGATTGGGTCGTCGGCGAAGTGCTCGGCGCCATCGATGCGCTGGGCAAGACGAAGAACACGCTGGTCGTCTTCACGAGCGACAACGGCGGCATGCTCAACCGGGGCGGACAGGATGCCTGGCGCGCCGGTCACCGGTTGAACGGCAAGCTCCTCGGGTTCAAGTTCGGGGCCTGGGAGGGGGGTCACCGAGTACCCTTCATCGCCAAGTGGCCCGGGCGGATCCCCGCCGCGACGCGATCGGAGCACCTCATCGGTCAGGTGGATCTCCTCGCCACCCTGGCCGCTGCCGCCGGGCGTCCCGTCACGAGGGCCGAAGCGCCGGACAGCCTGAATCAGCTCCCCACGTTGCTGGGTCGCGCCACGTCGCCTGTGCGACAGCAGCTGATCATCTCACCGAACAGTCCGAAACACCTCGTCGTTCGCAAGGGGAAGTGGGCGTTCATCCCCGCGCGCGATGAGGGCGGCTTCCGGGCGAAGCGCGTCGGTGATCACACTTTCGGAGGCGGTGCGGTCTTCCCGTTCACCGGTCAGGTCAACAGCGACTTTGCCGACGGCCGGGTGAAGAGCGACGCTCCTCCGGCCCAGCTCTACGACCTGAGCAAGGACCTGGCGCAGACCACGAACCTCTACGCGAAGCACCCCGAGATCGTCGTGGAACTCGAAGCGATCCTCAGGACATATCGGGCGAAGATCGGCCCTGGCAAACCGATGGGTTGGATCGACGGCCGATGAGCGCGGCTACCATCTGCTGAGGTTCTGGTCGTCGTCCTATCGCTTCTTGCCAGGAACCACGGCTCGGGCGCTACGGTCGCCGACGATGAAGTGGCCGAGAGGCTGGTCGGTCTGGTCGGTGATTTGCCAGACGGCGCCGGGCCGGGTTCTCTGGCGTCGGCGCTTGCCGGCAGCGATGGTCCCGTAGAGCTTGGACTCTCCCTCGCGATTGACCCACGAGAGCTTCACCGGGGTCTTGCGCTCGTTGATGAAGACGACGTCGAACGAGGGTCCGTCCGGCCTCGACGCTGGGGGGGGCGTCTTGTCGGCGCGACGCCAGGAGAGTCTGGGTAGTGACCCGACCCTCGGTCTCACGAGGGGCGCGAAGGTCGTGGGCGCGAGCGCGCGCAGCCCGGCGAGTGTTTTGGAGTGCTCGCGATTCTCCGCGAGGTTGGTCCACTCGTAGGGGTCGGCGGTTGTGTCGTAGAGCTCTTCGCCGCCCTCGGCGTAACGGATGTAACGCCAGCCCTCGGTGCTCAGGCTGAACGTACCCGCCTGGTTGACGTGCGTGAGCGAGACGTGTGCCCAGTCAGCCTTCGGATTCTCGAGCAGCCGGACGAGGCTCGGCCCGTCGTTGTCCGCCTTGGCGGGTAGTCCACAGAGCTCGGTCAGCGTGGGAAAGAGACTGAGCAGATTGACGGGCCTGGAGCAGGTACCTCCTGGCCGGGTGCCTTTCGGCAATCCGACCACGCCGGGAGGAACGCGGATGATGAGCGGCACCCGAGTCGCGGCTCTCCACGCGGTGTACTTCTGCCAGTGTTGTTTCTCACCGAGGTGCCACCCGTGGTCGCTCCACATGATGACGATGGTGTTGTCGCGGTGGGGGCTCTTCTCGAGCGTGTCGATCACGCGCCCGAGCATCGCGTCGGCGTAGGCGATCGATGCAAGGTAGGCCTGGACGGCCCGCTTCCACTGACCGTGCCGACGAATATGGGCGAAGTAGCGGTTCGGACCTCGCCTCTTTCCGGCCGGCGGAAGGTCGTCGAGGTCGTCTTCCTTGTATCCGGGGGGCAGCGCGACGTCCTCGAGCGGGAACAGGTCGAAGTACTTCTTGGGCACGAACCAGGGCTCGTGGGGCCGGTAGATGCCACAGGCGAGGAAGAACGGCTTCTCTTGTTTCTCGGTGAGCTTCCCACTCACCCATGCGGCGACCTTGGCGTCGCCGCCGAATTCGTCGTCGCCGACATCAAAGGCATGCCAGTCGGTCTCGGAGTACTGCCACGGGCCTCCGCGCGGGAGCGATTTGGGTCGCTTGCCCCACGGCAGGTGAGGCGGAAACGGGTTCTCCGTTGCTTTGGCGGGGTAGTACTGGTCCCAGGATCGGGCGTCGATGAAGTAGTGGAGGATCTTCCCAGAGCCGCCTGACCAGTACCCGTGCCTCGAGAAGTAGGCCGGGATCAGCTCCGCTTCAGGGAGGACCTCGCGCATCTTCTGGCCGTTCTGATACAGGCCGGAGCGATGTGGTGAGAGCCCGGTCATGATTGCGGTGCGGGAAGGATTGCAAGCGGGGGCCGCACAGTGGGCGTTGTCGAAGAGAACGCCTGACGCGGCCAATCGGTCGAGGTTCGGCGTCTTGGCCTGTGGATGTCCGCCGAGGCAGCCGACCCAGTCGTTCAGATCGTCGAGCGAGATGAACAGGACGTTCGGCTGAGCCAGCGCGGTGGTGGACGAGAAGAGCGTGGTGACGACGATCGTGAGTAGCGGTGGCCACCGAGAGAGTGGGGTTGGGCTCATGGCTGGTGTCCGCGCTTCAAGTGTTCCAGGCCTGCCAGCCCTGCTCCAGGAACGCCTCCAGCGGTGTGGTGTCCGACGGCGGGGTCATGTCGAGGTAGATGATACTCGCCGCCGCGAACGTCGTCCGTATCGCAGAGCTACGCCGGTCGCTACGCTGGGGTGCGTGCGAGTTCTTGGACTCTCCCAGGCGTGCTACGGCCGGGCAATGCGAGGATGAACCACTCGAAGCTGAGCCCCAGTTCGCGATTCCCTCGTGCGGTTCGCGGCTTGACGTCTGTTGATGCCTGCTTCGTGAGGTGGGCCCGGTCGCCAGCAACTGCCCAGGCACCTCCCTCCGCGCGGTCCGCAGGGGCTGGACCGGGCCGGTTCGTGGCCGTCAGCGTCGAGACGGACGCTGATCACACCGTCGCCCCACCGCCGCCGCCACCGGGCGGACTGGTGCTCAAGATGTACGGGCGTCTGCTGCAGGCAATGCCTGACGGGATCGACCGCTGCACCGCACGCGACTTTCCCTTGATGGCCGGAAGAACGATCGCCAGCGCCGCCCCCATGCGTCGTTTCTGGAGCCCAGCCCCGACTTT
>NZBA01000129.1 GCA_002686265.1 Planctomycetota bacterium | reverse complement strand
GCTCTGGCGCGGCACAGCGCGAGCGGAGAACGGGAGGCGGACCCGCTCTTCGATCTCTCCCTCGCTCAGTGGTCACTGCACCGCTCGCTGAGAGAAGGCAAGCTCGACAACCTCGAGTTCGCGGCCTACACGAAGAACACCTTCGACATCGCGGCTGTCGAGTACGTCAACCAGTTCTTCGCCGACAAGGCTACCGACTTCGACTACCTCGGCGAGATGAAGACGCGCGCAGCCGACGCGGGCGTCGAGAGCCTGCTGATCATGGTGGACGGGGAAGGCGCCCTAGCCGACGCGGACGGGAGCCGCCGCCAAGAGGCGATCTCCAACCACTACAAGTGGGTCGTCGCCGCCAGCTTCCTCGGCTGCCACTCGATCCGCGTCAACGCGGCGGGAACGGGAGAACGCGAAGAACAGAGCAAGCGCGCCGCCGAGTCCCTCGTGGACCTCGCCGAGTTCGGCGATCAATACGAGATCGACGTGATCGTCGAGAACCACGGCGGCCTCTCCTCCGATGGCGAGTGGCTCGCGGGAGTCATGAAACACGCCAACCATCCCGGCGTCGGGACCCTGCCCGACTTCGGGAACTTCCACGTCGGAGGCGGCAAGTGGTACGACCGCTACAAGGGCGTGGCCGAGCTAATGCCCTACGCCAAGGCCGTCAGCGCCAAGTCGCACGAGTTCGACGCGCAGGGACAGGAGACGAAGACCGACTTCCTGCGGATGATGAAGATCGTCCTCGGCAGCGGCTACCGTGGGCACGTCGGGATCGAGTACGAGGGCGGCGGGACGCCCGAGCCCGAGGGGATCCGGCTGACGCGCGACCTGCTGCTGCGCGTGCGGGATGAGCTCTCCTGAACACGCCGGACACCCCACCATGCTCTCCGCCGCCGCGCTCCTGCTGCCCCTCGCCGGACTCCCCGTCGCCCAGGACTCCTACGAACCGAGGATCGAGCCTGCATCGACCGAAGGCGCCGACGCCATCGCGCGCTTCACCCTACCCGAGAATCACGAGCTGACGCTCTTCGCCGCCGAACCGATGCTCGCCAATCCGGTCTGCTTCACCGTGGACCACGCGGGCGACTGCTATGTGGCGGAGACCTTCCGCGTGCACGCGGGCGTGACCGATATGCGCAACCACATGGACTGGTTGCACGACGAGCTCGCCAACCGCTCGGTCGCCGATCGGGTGGCGATGATGCGCCGCCACGAGGGGGCGGGATTCGAAGCCGCCTACGGCACCGAACACGACCGAGTGCGCCTGCTCCGCGACACCGACGGTGACGGAGCGGCCGACACGGCGACGGTCTTCGCCGAGGGGTTCAACGATCCCGCCGACGGCATCGGCGCGGGCCTGCTCTCCTACCGCGGAGACGTCTTCTACACCTGCATGCCCCACCTCTGGCGCCTGCGCGACCACGACGGAGACGGGCGCTCCGACGAGCGCACGGCGCTCTCGAGCGGCTACGGCGTCCACATCGCCTTGCTCGGCCACGACCTGCACGGACTGCGCATCGGGCCCGACGGACGGCTCTACTTCTCCTCGGGCGACCGCGGCTTCCGCGTCGAGACTCCCGGCGGCTTGCTCGATCACACCCACACCGGCGCCGTACTGCGTTGCGATCTCGACGGCTCCAATCTCGAGGTATTCGCCACCGGCCTGCGCAACCCGCAGGAGCTGGTCTTCGACGAGTACGGCAACCTGTGGACCGGCGACAACAACTCCGACGGCGGCGACAAGGCGCGCTGGGTGCAAGTCGTCCAGGGCAGCGAGAGCGGCTGGCGTTTCGCCTTCCAGTACATCACCGACCCGGTGAGTCGCGGCCCGTGGAACGACGAGAGACTCTGGCACCCCCGACACCCCGGCCAGGCCGCCTACATCGTCCCGCCGGTCGCCAACCTCGGTGACGGACCCTCGGGCCTCACCTACAACCCCTACGCGGACGCACCCGAGAGCACGCGCGGCCACTTCTTCTTGTGCGACTTCCGAGGTGACCCGAACACCAGCGGCATCCACACCTTCGACGTGCAGCCGGCGGGAGCGGGGTTCACCCTCGGCGAGGTCGAGCGCTTCGTCTGGGGCAGCCTGGTGACCGACTGCGACTTCGGCCCCGAGGGCGACTTCTACTTCTCCGACTGGGTGTATGGCTGGAACGCTCCGGGTAAAGGACGCGTCTACCGCCTGCGCCCGACCCCGGCCGCGCGCGCGCCCTCCGCCGACGAAGCTCAGGCGCTGCTCGGAGCGGGATTGGGCGATACCGCCGTGGACGCCCTGCGCTCCCTGCTCGCCCACCCCGACCTGCGGGGGCGCCAGGAGGCGCAGTTCGAGCTCGTGCGCCGTGGCAAGACGGGCGCCGCGGCCCTGGCCGCCGCCGCCGCCGACAGTGACGCGGGCCTGGCTCGTCTGCACGGTACGTGGGGCCTGGGCATGGTCGGGCGCAAGCGGCCGGCGTTCTTGACGCAGGTGCGGGCCCTGCTCGCCGACGGCGACGCGGAGGTCCGCGCCCAGGCGGCGCGCGTGCTCGGCGACGAACGCGACGGCGCCTCGGCCGAAGCGTTGATCGCACGCCTAGGCGACGAGAGCCCGCGCGTGCGCATGTACGCAGCCCTCGCCCTCGCTCGCCTCGCGGACGCAAGCGCAACCGACGCACTCTTCGACCTCGCGCGGGAGACCGGCGACAGCGACCCGGTCCTGCGCCACGCCGCCGTCATGGGGCTCTCCGGCTGCGCGCCGCGCGAGCGGCTGACTGGCGCCGCGGACGACGACGATCCCCACGCGCGCATGAGCGCCTGCCTCGCCCTGCGGCGCCGGCGCGACCCGGCGCTCACGCTCTTCTTGGACGACGCGAGCGCGCTCGTGTCGCTGGAAGCGGCACGGGCGATCAACGACGTGCCCATCGAGCAAGGTCGCCCCGCCCTCGCCGGCGCGCTGCTCGATGGAGTGACGCGGCGCCCGGCTTTCGCGCGGCGGGCCTTGAACGCCTGCCTGCAAGCGGGTGGCGAGGACGACCTGCGTCGAGTGGGCGCCCTCGCTGCCCGCGATGACGCCGCGGCCGAGCTGCGCCTGGAAGCCCTGGAGGTGCTCGCGGTCTGGACCCGTCCCTCCGCGGTGGACCGGGTGACAGGTGAGTGGCGGCCGCTCCCCGACCGCCCCGAGCAGCTCCCCGAGCCGCGCATCGTGGCCGGGGTGGCCCTGGAGCTCGGCTCCGCGATGGACGCTGCCCCCGCCGAGGTCGCCGCGGCCTGGGCGCGCTTCGTGGCCGGCGCACGCGCCGCCGGAGCCGCGCCACGCCTCGCAACCTGGGTCGCCGACGACGACAGGCCGAGCGCAGCACGCTGCGCTGCCTTCGATGCCTTGCGCGGGTTCGGCGGAGCGCGCCTGGACAGTGTGATCGAGCTGGCCCTCGCCGCACACGACGACACGCTGCGGTCGCGCGCCCTCGGTGCCCTGGGGGACCTCTCGGCCGACCGCGCCGTCCCACTCTTCAAGGAGACCCTCGCTACCGGCACGATCGCCGAGTGCCGAGCGGTCTACCGGGCAATGCAGGACATGAGCGACTCGCGCATCGAAGCGCTGTTCGCCCACGAGCTCTCCAGCAAGGTGCGCGTGAACACCATCGCCGAGGAGCTCGCCCTCGACCTGATGAGCGCCGCCCAGCAGAGCCGGTTCACAGACGTCCGAACCCTCGCGCAGCGCTATGTCAACGTGCGCAGCAACGTCGCGGACAAGCGCCTCGCCCCCTACCACTGGTCGATCTTCGGCGGCGACAAGCGTCGAGGGAAGAAGCTGTACGAGGACCCCGAGCTCTCCTGCCTGCGCTGCCACCCGCGGGGTTCGGACGCGAAGACGGGCGTCGGGCCCGACCTGCGCCACATCTCCCGGCGCATCTCCCGGCGCCAGATCCTCGAGTCGATCGTGCTGCCCAACGCGCGCATCGCCGCCGGCTACGAGGGACACCTGCTGCGCGTCGACGACGGCACGGTCTACTCCGGACGCATCCTCGCCGAGGATGCCGCTTCCCTGCGCCTGCAGGACTCCGAAGGCGAAGTGTTCGAGATCGCCGTCGAGGCCATCGAGGCTCGCCGCGAGGACCTCTCCGCCATGCCGGAGGGCCTCGAACGCTTCCTGACGCGCGAGGAGATGCGCGATCTGATCGAATACGTCGCCGGCCTGTAGCCATCCCCCGGTCCCCGACCCCACCCAAGAACATGACCTCGATCGACCGACGCGCGTTCCTCACCGGCAGCCTCGCCCTGGCGGCACCGACAGCAGCGGCCACTGCACAGGACACCCAGAGCGGAGAGGACCTCTCGCGGCTCGGCAAGACGCCGCACACCCGCTTCGCGGTCAACATCGAGATGTGGTGGCGCAAGCTGCCGTTCCTCCAGCGCATCGTGATGGCCGCGGAGTACGGCTTCCCCGCCGTCGAGTTCTGGCCCTGGCGCGGCAAGGACATCAACGCCATCAGCGACATCACCATGGACCTCGGCATCGAGGTCGCCCAGTTCACCGCCTGGGGATTCGTCCCCGGAATGAACGACCCCGAGAACAGGATGAAGTTCATCCGCGAGGTGAAGGAGGCCTGCGAGATCGCTCGCCGCCTGCGCTGCAAGAAGATGACCGTCGTGGCGGGCAACGACATCGAGGGCAAGTCGAACGAGGAGATGCACGCCGCGGTGATCGACGCGCTGAAGGCCGTGGCCCCGATCGCCGAGGCGACCGACGTGATGCTGATCCTCGAGCCGATGAACGTCCGGGTCGACCACAAGGGCCACTGCCTCTACGGGAGCCCCGACGCCGTGCGCATCTGCCGCGAGGTCGATTCCGCGCACGTCAAGATCAACTGGGACCTCTACCACATGCAGATCTCCGAGGGCGATCTGTGCGGCAGGCTGAAGGACGGCTTCGACCAAGTCGGCTACCTGCAGCTGGCCGACCACCCCGGCCGCAACGAGCCGGGGACGGGGGAGATCCACTACCCGCGGGTCCTGCGCCAGGCACGGGAGCTGGGCTACGAGGACTTCGTCGGGCTCGAGTGTCGCCCGCGCGACGGCGAGCACGCCGCCGCCGTGGCCGTGAACGCCGCGGATCAGTGGTAGACCCGGCGCGGGCCGCGGAGCGATGAGCCGCCGGTCCCCCTCCACGATCTTGCGCGCCCTGGGGCCGGGCCTGTTGGTCGCCGCCACGGGCGTTGGAGCGGGGGATTTGGCGACCGGCGCGATTTCCGGGAGCCTCCTGGGGACCACCGTCCTGTGGGCCGGTCTGATCGGAGCCGCCTTCAAGTTCGTACTCTCAGAGGGGCTGACGCGCTGGCAACTGGCCACCGGGGAGACCCTGCTCGAGGGCGCCCTGACTCGCTTGGCGCGCCCGGCGCGCTTTCTGTTTCTGCTCTACCTGCTGCCCTGGACCTTCTTCGTCGGCGGCTCGCTGGTCAGTGGCTGCGGCGTGACCGCGCACGCCATCGCGCCGATCTGCGCGACGCCCGAACAGGGCAAGGTCTTCTTCGGTGCCCTGCACAGCGTCCTCGGGTTGATCCTGGTGCTCCGGGGCGGCTACGCCCTCTTCTCGAAGCTGATGAGCGCCTGCATCGGCTTCATGGTCGTGACTGTCGTCGTGACCGCCATCCTGCTGCGGCCCGACTGGGGCGCGGTCGCCACCGGGAGCTTCGTGCCGTCCATACCCGCCGGCGGCGGCGACGGCATCGCCTGGACCGTGGCGTTGATCGGCGGCGTCGGAGGAACGCTGACGATCCTCTGCTACGGCTACTGGATCCGCGAGAGCGGGCGCACCTCTCCAGACGACCTCGGTCTCTGCCGACTCGACCTGCTCTCCGGCTACCTCATGACCGCGGTCTTCTGCGTCGCAATGGTGATCATCGGCAGCACTATCGAGGTGCAAGGCAGCGGCGCCGGGTTGATCGTCACCCTGGCCGACCGCCTCGAGGAGCCCCTAGGCCTGGCGGGGCGCTGGGCCTTCCTGATCGGTGCCTGGGGCGCGGTGTTCTCCAGCCTGCTCGGCGTCTGGCAGGCGGTCCCCTACGTGTTCGCGGACTTCTGGCGTCTGCGCAACGTCGAACCCGGCGCGGGCGCCACCGGCTGCGAGGCCGTGGACGTCAACTCCACGCCCTACCGCGCCTACCTCTGCGCGATCGCCTTCGTCCCGCTCCTCGGCTTGGCCATCGAGTTCAAGGCGATGCAGAAGACCTACGCGATCGTCGGCGCCATGTTCGTGCCGCTCCTGGCCGTGTGCCTGCTCGTACTCAACTCCCGCGCCAAGTGGATCGGCGCACGCCACACCAACCGCCCCCTGACGGTGGTCGTGTTGATCGGGATCCTGGTTTTCTTCGTCTGCGCCGGTTGGCTCAAGCTGACCCACTGAAGACCGCAAGAATGAGAGCCACCTTCGCCGTCGCCTGCTTGACCGGCCTCCTCGCCTGCCGCGCGGCCCCCCCCACCGACTCCGAACACGGCCCCCCGCAGACCCTCTCCCTGCTCGGGGAGCCGCTCCGTGCGCCGCCGCTCACGAGCGAGCGGCGCGCGCAGCTGACCCGCGATCTCGAATGGGCCGCCGCCCGCCTGGCTGCCGAGCCGCGCAGCGAGCAGGCCTTCATCTGGCTCGGGCGCCGCCACGCCTACCTCGGCGAGTATCGCACCGCCATCGATGTCTTCAGCGCGGGGCTCGCACTCCATCCGCGGAGCCACAAGTTGCTGCGCCACCGCGGCCACCGGCACATCACGCTGCGCGAGCTGGACGCGGCGGTCGCGGATCTCTCACTGGCGGCACAGCTGATCAGCGGGCTGCCGGACGAGGTCGAACCCGACGGTGCGCCCAACGCCCTCGGCATCCCGACCAGCACGAGCCACGGGAACATCCACTACCACCTCGGCTTGGCCCACTACCTGCGCGGCGACTTCGAGCGCGCCCTCGCCTCCTACCGCGAGTGCGCGCGCTTCGACACGAACGACGACATGCGCTGCGCCACGGCGTACTGGACGTACATGATCCTGCGGCGGCTAGGGCATCCCGCCGCGGCGCGGGTCGTCCTACAGAAAATCGACGCCGACATGACGGTGATCGAGAACCACGCCTATCACCGGCTGCTGCTGCTGTTCGCGGGCGAGCTGGACGAGCGAGAGCTCCTCGCGAGCGTCGAGCGGGGGACCGTCGCCGGTCCGACGACACTCTACGGCCTGGGAAGCTGGCACCTGTTCGAGGGCCGCGACGAGCGCGCGCAGCGGGTTTTCGAGGAGATCGTCGAAGGCGGAATCTGGCCTGCCTTCGGGCACGTCGCCGCCGAGGCCGAGCTCGGCCGCTGAGCGCGCACGACGATTGCCCGCAGGCATCGCGAGCCGGGCGAGATAAGATTGGGGGGCTTGGGACCCATGAACCGCCGCACAGCATTCCTCTTCCTCGCGGGCTCGATCTCGGCCCTGTTCTGCCGTTTCACGGTGCGCGACGTCGCCTACGTAGACCTGGGGGACGGCTCCTTCGAGCTGTACGGCTTCGTCGCTGATCCACGCGACACGGAGCTCGACGGGCGCCTCGAGCGTCTCTCGACCGCGGTCCTGCTCGACTCGAACATCGATGCGCGCTGGTTCGATCCGGACGGCGAGCTCCCGAGGGAGGCCGCCGCGAGCCTGCGCGACCTCCAGATCCAGCAGTTCCCCACCGCCGTGCTCGCTCGGCCCGACGGCGAGTTGCTCGAGATCGATCTGACCGCGGGTGCCGACGCCTTCGAGCTCGCCGGCGAGCGACTTACGGCCCTCGTCGACTCGCCCGTGCGGCGACGCTTCCGCTCTCTCGCGGTCGAGACCTACTGCATGGTGCTCCTGGTGACCGGAGGTGACGCCGTACGCGACGGCGCCGCGCGCACGACCGTGGAAGCGGCCTTCGGGCGGCTGCGGGACATTTGGGACCAGATGCCCAAGGATGTCGGTCGGCCGCCCGAGCTGGTGGAGGTCACCGAGCCGGGCAACGAGCACGTGCTCCTTTGGAGCTTGGACATCGAGACCGAGCGCGATGGCGAGCCCGCCGTCGCCGTGCTGTTCGGGCGCGGCCGACGCATCGGCCCGGTGCTCGAGGGGGCGGCGATCACCGAAACAGCGCTCTTCGGCATCCTCAACGCCGCCGGACAGTCGTGTGAGTGCGAGCTCGATCGCTCGTGGATGCGCGGTCCGCGCATCCCCCTGCGCTGGGGCAAGGCCCTCAAGGCGCGAGCCGTCGAGCGCCTCGGCTTCGACCCGGAGAACCCGCGCGTCAAGTCGGAGATCAGCGCCCTCCTCGCCCGCGGCCCCTCGGCCGTGGCGGGTTCGGACCCCCTGCGCGAGGGGCTGACCATCGAGGAGATGCTGATGGCCTACAGCGAGGAGGCCGCGGTGGAGACGGAGGATGGAGCTCCAGCCAAGGCGGCGCCGAACGCCGGCGAGCGGGACGCCCCGGCGCCCGCATCGACCGCGCCCCCCCCGTCACGCCCGGTGTGGCCGCGGGTCGCCGGGGCCCTCGGCGCGGCCTTCCTGGCGAGCCTGGTCGCGGGCGCCTTCGTGATCGGACGCAAGCGCAGAGCATGAGCGTCGCGGCCCTCATCCTGCGCGAAGCGGCGCACCGCAAGCTGAGCTCGGCCTTGATGCTCGGGGCGATCGTGTGCGCGGTCGCCCTGCCGGTCGGCTTCTTGACCGCCGGCGAAGCCGCTCAGCGGGAAACCGGGCGCCTGATGCGCGACCTCGGCTACAACCTGCGCATCATCCCCGCCGCAACGGACATGAGCGCGTTCTGGAGGGACGGCTACTCGGGCGAGACGATGCCCGAGGAGGTGACCCGGCGCTTCGCCGAGCGCGGCGACCTCTCCTACAACCACCTCCTCGCGCTCCTGCAAAGACGTGTCCTCGCCGGAGACGACGAGATCCTCCTGACCGGCCTGGCCAACGAGGTTGCACCGGTGGGCAAGGCGCAGGCCTCGATGACCTTCGCCGTCGCCCCCGGGACTGCACACGCGGGCTTCGAGGCGGCACGCGCCCTCGGGCTCGCGCCCGGAGACGAGATGGACCTGCTCGGCCGCTCCCTGGAGGTGGCCGCCTGCTTGCCCGAGACCGGCACCCTCGACGACGCGCGCGTCTACGTGAACCTGAGCGACGCTCAGGAGATGCTCGCCCTGCCCGGGCGCGTGAACGAAGTCCAGGCCCTCGAGTGCGGCTGCGACGACCCGGCCGTTGACACCCTCGCGCTCCTGCGGCGCGAGCTCGAGGAGATCGTCCCCGAGGGCCGCGTGTTGCGCATGGAGCGCATCGCCCAGGCGCGCGAGCGCCAGCGGCGCGTGGCCGCCGCGCACTTCGCTCTCGTCCTACCCTGGGTGATCATCGCCTGCGGCGTCTGGATCGCCTGCCTGACGGCGCTGAACGTCCGCCAACGGCAGTCGGAAATCGGCATCCTGCGCGCCCTCGGCCGCGACTCCGGACACATCGCCTCCCTGTTCGTCGGCAAGGCCGTGGCCCTCGGCCTCATCGGCGCCCTCGCCGGATTCGGCCTCGGCACGGCCCTCGCCGTCGCCCTCGGCCCGAGCGCGTTTCCGATCACCGGCGGTGCGATCGCCACCGAGTGGCGGCTCCTCGCCCAAGCCCTCGTTGCGGCCCCGCTCTTCGCCGCGATCGCCGGCGCGGGCCCCACCGTCGCGGCGGTCGCCATGGACCCCGCCGCGTGCCTCGCCGAGAGGGAGGGCGCGTGATCCATATCGAGGGTGCCTCCCGTGTCTACCGCCGCCGCGGCCGCAAGGCGGTCGCCGCCATCGACCAAGTTGACCTGCGGGTGGAGCGCGGGGAGTTCGTCTGCGTCCGCGGGCCCAGCGGGAGCGGGAAGTCAACCCTCCTCCTGACGATCGGCGCCATGCTCCGGCCCAGCGCAGGTCGAGTCGAGGTCGCGGGCGAGCAGGTCTACGCCCTCGGCGCGCGCTCGCGAGCCGCGTTCCGGGCGGAGAAGATCGGCTTCGTCTTCCAGCTCTTCCACCTGCTCCCCTACCTCGACGTGCGCGCGAACATCGCCGCCGCCAGCGGGAGGGTCGGCGGCAAGGCGAGGGACGCGGCCGTCGACGAGCTGCTCGAGCGCGTCGGGCTCGCCGGGCGGGCCGACCACCTGCCCGCCGAGCTGAGCGCGGGCGAGTGCCAGCGGGTCGCCGTCGCTCGCGCGCTGCTCCACCGACCGGTCCTGCTGCTGGCCGACGAGCCGACGGGGAACCTCGATCCGCGAAGCTCCTCAGCGGTTGAGTCGCTCTTCGGGGAGTACCGCGCGCAGGGCGGGACGATCTTGATGGTCTCCCACGACAGAACGCCATTCGAAGGCGTGGACCGCACGATACACTTGGCGGAGGGTCGCGTGGCCTCCGAGCCCGGCGCGCGTGACACTTGATGCCATGACCTTGTTCCTCACGGGCCAGCTGGCCGGCGCCCTCCTCGTCGCCCTCGCGGGCTCGGGCGATTGGCCCACCCACCGCGGTGACGACGCGCGTTCGGGAGTCGCTACGACGAGCCTCGAGGCGCCCCTGCGCTCCGACTGGGTGCTGCGCTCACCCGTCGGTCCCCAGCCGGCCTGGCCGGGCCCGGCCAAGCGCGACGCCTACAACAAGGTCGAGAATCTCAAGCCGCGTCTGTGGTTCGACCGCGCCTTCCACGTGACCGCCGTCGCCGGGAAGGTGTTCTACGGCTCGTCGGCTGACGACCAGGTGCACTGCCTTGACGCGGCGACGGGCCGCGAGCTGTGGAGCTTCTTCACCGAGGCCCCCGTGCGCTTCGCGCCCACCCACTCCCGCGGACGGCTCTACTTCGGTTCGGACGACGGGCACCTCTACTGCATCGACGCCGCGGACGGACGCTTGATCTGGCGCAAGCGGCCGGGACCGGCCGACGCGCGCGTCCCCGGAAACGGCCGCATGATGTCGGTCTGGCCCGTGCGCAGCGGCGTGATCGTGCGCGACGGCACGGTCTACTGCTCTGCTGGCCTGTTCCCCTCCGAGGGCGGGTTCATCGCCGCCTACCAGGCAAGGAACGGCACTGAGATCTGGAAGCACCGGCACGGGGACATCGCCCCCCAGGGATACCTGCTGGCCTCCGATGAGCATCTCTACGTCCCCACGAGTCGCGCCACGCCCGTGGTCTGCGACCGCGCGAGCGGAGAGCGCCGGCGCACCCTGTCCGGGGCCAGCGGCACGTTCGCGCTCGTCGTGGGCAACGACTTGATCCACGGGCCGGGGAAAACAGGACAGCTCTCCGAATCCGACGGGCACACGAGCGATCAGCTGGCCTCCTTCGCGGGGCACAAGATGATCGTCACGCGCGGCGTCTCCTATCTGCAGACCGACACGGAACTCTCGGCCCTGCGGCGCGAGCGCTTCCTCGAGCTCACCGGACGCCGCAATGAGCTAGCTGCCCGCCGCACGGCCCTGACCGAGCAGCTCGAGGCGGCGGACAAGGCTCGCTCACGGGAGATCCACGAGGCCCTCGAGGACATCGGCTCCGAGCTGACGCTGCTCCAAGAGGACATCCGCGGGTGCATCCTCTGGCGGCGCAGCTGCGACCATCCCTTCGACCTGATCCTGGCGGGAGAGCTGCTCTTCGCCGGCGGGAAGGACAGCGTGCGCGCCTGGCGTGCGAGCGACGGCGAGCCGATCTGGTCGGCGCCGGTCGAGGGGCGCGCGTACGGTCTGACGGCGGCGCGCGGCCGGCTCTTCGTCAGCACCGACACGGGCGCCATCCACTGTTTCGAAAGCGAGTGAGACCTCGAGAATGAAACAGTGCTCCCTGATCGCCGTCGCCTGCCTCCTCGTCGCTCCGGCGCGAGTCGCGCCCTCCGACCTGCTGTCGCACTGGGTCTTCTCCCCCGAACGCCTCGAGGACGGCCTGATCGCCGACCTCGCCGGCAGCGACGACGCCCGCCTCTTCGGCGGCGTGCGCGTCGTCACGGCTCCCGGCGGTGACTACGCCGTCTTCAGTTCCCTCGAGGACCGCGCCATCGTCGCCACGAGCCTGCGAAAGGCGCGCCTGCCCGTGAAGGCGTTCGCCGTGGACGCGTGGGTCTCGATCGACCGGCCGCAAGCCTGGGGCGCCATCCTGTGCGCCATCCAGGACAACGGGGGCTTCGAGAAGGGCTGGCTCCTGGGGTACCGGGGCTCGAAGTTCTGCTTCGGACTCTCGACCGAGGGTGCCGACGACGGCGACGGGGCGATGACCTACTTGACGGGCACGACCTCGTTCGAGTTCGGCCGCTGGCACCACGTGGCTGGCGCGTACGACGGGAAGCGCATGCGCCTGTTCGTGGACGGGAAGGAAGAAGCAACCTCCGAAGCGCAATCGGGCGCGATCCTCTACCCGAGGCGCGCGGTGTATGAGATCGGCGCCTACCACGACGACAACGAGGACTACCCGCTGAAGGGGCTCATCAGCGAGCTGCGCGTCTGGCGCGGTGCGCTCGACGCCGAGGAGGTCGGCTCGCTCTACGCCGAGAGAGCGGACGAGTTCCTCGGAACCACTGACGCCGGACAAGCCGTCGAGATCGCCTCCTGGGTGTTCGATTCCGAGACGGTCGACGGGGAAGGCGGGCGCGTCACCGACGCAGCCGGGGCCCTGCGGGGAACACTGGCGGGCGCGCGGCTCGCTCCGGCGGTCGCCGGCCCGGCATCCCTCTCTTTCGATGGCCGCTCAGCCTCGGCCGAGTTGCACGCGGCCGGACTCCCGGTGGGTGCACTGAGCGTGGAAGCCACGGTCATGGTGGAAGAGCCGCGCGGGATCGGCGGGATCGCTGCGGCCGGGGCGGGGGGGCATCCCTGGGTTCTCGCGACCGGCGAAGGGCGATTCCGCTTCGGCGTCAGGCCGCGCGGGTCGTCCGAGCTGATCTGGTGTGAAACCAACGCAGCGTTCGAGCCGTTCACATGGCACCACATCGTCGCGAGCTACGACGGCAGCCTGCTGAACCTGCTCGTCGATGGCCGCCCCAGCGGCTTCTCGCGCAAGGCGGTGGGCGAGCTCGCAGACGCCGGTTCCACCGGCGCCGGAGCACTCGTGCGAGTCGGCTCCTTCGAGGACACCCTCGGCGTCCACCACCTGACGGGCCGCGTGCGCAACATCGCCCTGCACGAGGGAGCGATGAGCGCCGAGCAGGCCGCCGCGCGCTTCGCGCGCAACGAGCTGCCGCGCCCGCTTCCCCTCGAGCTCCCCATCGGCCCGGTGGTGCGCTTCGACGGAGCGGAGGAGGCGCGGGTGAGCTGGGGCACGCGCGAGCCCGCGCCGACGCTGCTCGAGTGTTCCCTGCCCGGAGAACCGCCGCGGCGCTTCGAGCTCGCCGGCGAGCGCACCGAGCACACGGTCAGCGTGACCGGGCTGCGCTCCGGATCGCAGTACCGCTTCCGCGTGCTCGCCACCGACAGCGCGGGGCGCCTGCGCGCCAGTGTGAGTCACGTGCTCGACACGAGCTTCAACTACGAGCCGACCCACACGCCGGAGCGGCCAAGCCCCTATGCCGAGGACGAGCGCGGCGCGGCCTGCGCCGCCGCGGCGGAGGAGATCCTGGCCGCGGCCGGCGTGCGGCGCGGCTGGTGCCTCGTGATCGGCGCCGAGGATGGTCGCCTGGCATACGAGCTCGCACGCCGCTGTGAGCTGAAGATCGTCGTCGTCGAGGAGAACGAGGAGCTGGTGCGCCGCTGCCGCCGCACGCTCGCTCTGACCGGCCTGTACGGGCCGCGGATCAGCGTGCACCGGCGCACCGACGGGCCGCTGCCCTATCCCGACCTGTTCGCCAACCTGATCGTCTGCGACGCCGGCAGCCCCGACCGCGGGGGGCTCGCGCGCCTGTTGCGACCCAACGGCGGCCTGGCGGCCGTCGGCTCACCCGAAGAAGGGTGGAGCTTCGAGCGCCGCGGCGCCCTCGCAGGGGCCGGTGAGTGGTCGCATCAGTACGGCGACGCGGCGAACACCGCCAGCAGCGGAGACGAGCACGTCTTCGGCAAGATGGCCGTGCAGTGGTTCGGCCGCCCCGGCCCGAGACCGATGCTCGACCGCGGCGCCCGCTCGCCGGCGCCGCTATCGGTGAACGGGCGCATGTACGTTCAGGGAGACCGCCGGATGTTCGGTATGGACTCCTACAACGGGACGATCCTGTGGACGCTCGAGATCCCCGGCCTGCGGCGGACGAACGTCCCCCGCGACTGCAGCAACACGGTGGCCGATGACGACCACCTCTACATAGCCCTCGACGATCACTGCTGGCAGGTGGACGGACAGAGCGGAGAGATCGTGCGCACGATCCCCCTGCCGGCGCGCGAGATCACCGAGTTGGCGGCGAGCGAGCTCTCCTGGGGCTACTTGGCCCGGGCGGAGGACCTCCTGCTCGGCAGCGTGACGCGCGACGGGGCCCACTACCGCGGCGCGGAGGGCGAGTGGTACGACGGCGCGGGCGCGGAGGCCCAGCCCGTCGTCGGCAGCGAGCTGTTCGCCCTGCGCACACCGGACATGAGCCCCGCCTGGACCTACCGCGGCGGCCTGATCGTGCACCCCACCCTGACCCTGCTCGAGGGTCGCGTGTACTTCGTCGAGGACCGCGCGCCGCACTCGCAGACCGTCGCCTCCGGGCGGCTGGTCGGGCAGACGGGAACAGACCAGTTCCTGGTGGCGCTGGAGCTGGAGACGGGCCGCAAGGTGTGGGAGAAGCAGGTCGACTTCCGCAAGCTCGCGCGGACCTTCTACCTCTCCGCCCGAGCCGATGTCCTGGTGGTCACGGGGACGTCCGACGGTTACCACGCCCTCGCCTTTGACGCGAACGACGCCTCTCAACTCTGGCAACACCACCACCCTTGGGAGAAGGATCACCACGGCGGCGCGATGCAGCATCCGGTGCTCGTCGGCGACAAGGTACTCCTCGAGCGCAAGGCGCTCGACCTGCGCACGGGCAAGGTCGTACGCGAGGATGTCCCCTCACGGCGCGGCTGCGGCACGATGTCCGCCTCGGCGCGCGCGACCTTCTTCCGCGACCACTCCCACGGAATGTGGAACGTGGAGACGGGCGCCCGCACCGACTGGGAAGGCATCCGCTCGGGGTGTTGGCTGAGCATCATCCCCGCCGGGGGCCTGATGCTCGCGCCGGAGTCCAGCTCGGGCTGCTCCTGCTCGAACCCCCTGCAGACCTCGGTGGCCTTCCGGCCGGTCGGCCTGGGCGAATCGGACGAATGACCCAGCGACGGGGCAGAATGGACCGCGCGACTGGCCTGGCTCTGGGGTCGTTGGCAGTGCTGGCCGGACTCGTGATCGCTCTCCTGCCCGCCGACTACGGCCCGGACCAAAGGGGCACGCGCCTGTTCCTGTACTGCGCCGCCGGCATCAAGCCGCCGGTGGAGGCAGCGGCACGCGAGTACGAACGGCGCTTCGGCGTCGCGGTGGACATCCAATACGGCGGCTCTGGGACCCTCCTGAGCAACCTCAGCGTCACGCGCAACGGAGACTTGTTCCTGCCGGCAGACGACACCTACCTGGAGCTGGCGCGCGAGCGCGGGAAGCTGGCCGAGACCTTTCCCTTGGCGAGCATGCGCCCGGTGCTGGGAGTGCCCAAGGGCAACCCGCGCGACATCGAGAGCATCGAGGATCTGCTGCACCGGGACCTCGCCGTCGGGATCGCCAATCCGGACACGGCGGCCTGCGGCAGGATCGCGCGCAGGCTCTTGGGTGAGGCGGGCCTGTGGGAGGCGCTCGCCGAGCGCGTGGAGGTCACCAAGCCCACGGTCACCGACCTGGCGAACGACCTGAAGCTCGGTGCGCTTGACTGCGCGATCCTGTGGGACACGACGGCGGGCCAGTACCCCGAGATCGAGGCGATCGGTGTGCCGCTTCTCGACGCCGACCCGCGGCTCGTCACCCTCGGCGTCCTGAACAGCGCCACGAACCCGGCTGCCGCGCTTCAGTTCTCGCGCTTCCTCTCCGCCCGCGACGAAGGTCTGAGGAACTTCGAGCGCTTCGGATACGAGGTGACGGAAGGTGATGCGTGGGAGAGCGAGCTCGAACTCGTCCTGATGAGCGGCGCCATGTTGAACCGGGCCATCGACGGCACGATCAGCGAGTTCGAGCAACGCGAGGGCGTCCGCGTGAACCGCATCTACAACGGCTGCGGCATTCTGGTTGCGCAGATGCGCACGGGACACCTGCCCGACGCCTACTTCTCCTGCGACGCGAGCTTCCTCGATCTGGTCGCGGGGGAGTTCGAGCCCGGGCGTGTCGTCTCCTCCAATCGCATGGTGATCCTGGTCCAGCGCGATAACCCACGCGGGATCGCGAGCCTCGCGGATCTCGCGGACGAGGGCTGCCGGGTCGGGCTGGGCCACCCCACGAACTCCGCCTTGGGGGCCTTGACGCGCGAGCTGCTCGTGAGCGACGGCGCGGCCGATGCCTTGGGAAGAACGGACAACGTGCTCGTGGAATCCGCCACCGGGGACTTCCTCGTGAACCAGCTCCGAACCGGCGCCCTGGACGCCGTCATCGTCTACGCCAGCAACGCAGCTCACGTCCTGGACGAGCTGGAACTGGTCGAGATCCACAACCCGGCGCGGATGGCCACGCAGCCCTTCGCCGTCGGACGCAACTCCGATCACAAGCGCACGATGGAGCGCCTTTTCGAGCGCATCAGCTCGAGCACCTCCCGCGAGCGCTTCGAGGCCCTCGGCTTTGGCTGGGCCCCTGACTCCGAGGGCTGATGAGCTCCCGCAATCGTCACGCGGCCGTGGGCTCCGACCTGCCTTTCTTCGCGACCTTCACGGCCCTCAGCATCGCCTACGTCCTGCTGATCGTCGCCCTGCTCGCGGCTGACGTCTCCTACACCTCGCTCGGCGATCTCCTGCACGCGCTAGAGAGCGAGGAGATCCGCTACTCGATGCGGCTCTCCTTCATCTCGTGCACGATCACGGCCATCCTCTCGGTTTGGTTCGCCATCCCCATCGGCTACCTGATGTCGCGCTACGAGTTCCGCGGAAAAGCACTCGTGGACGGGATCCTCGACATCCCGATCGTCCTCCCGCCGATGGTCATCGGCCTGAGCCTTCTGATCCTGTTTCAGACAGGGCCGGGTCAAGCGGTCGAGAGTCTGATCCCGGTCACCTTTCACGTCCCCAGCGTCATCCTCGCCCAGTTCGCGGTGGCCTGTGCCTTCGCCGTGCGGTCGATGCGCATCACCTTCGACCAGATCGATCCGCGCAGCGAGCTCGTCGCCCTCACCCTGGGCTGCAACCGCGGCATGGCCTTCCGCCGCGTCGCCCTGCCCGAGGCGGGCAGGGGCGTGCTGAGCGCGGGGACCTTGGCTTGGGCGCGAGCCTTGGGCGAGTTCGGCCCCATCTTGGTCTTCTCGGGAGCGACGCGCATGCGGACCGAGGTTCTCCCCTCGACCGTCTTCCTGGAGTTGAGCGTGGGCAACATCGAAGCGGCGGTCGCCGTCAGCCTCCTGATGGTCACGGCCGCGGTTTTCGTGCTGGTCATCACGCGCTTGGTCGGGATGAAGCGGAGGAGCTGGTGATCCGCCTGGAGAGGGTCTGCGTCCGCGCCGGGGGCTTCGAGCTGACCGACATCGAGCTCGCCCTCGAGCAGGGCGACTACGCCGTCTTGCTGGGCCGCACGGGCTGCGGGAAGACGACCCTGCTCGAGTGCCTCTGCGGCCTGAAACCGCTGACGAGCGGACGCATCCTGCTGGACGGGCGCGACATCAGCGACGCGCGGCCCGGCGAGCGAGGCATCGGCTACGTCCCCCAGGAAGGCGTGCTATTCAGGACCATGAGCGTGCGCGAGAACTTGTCCTTCGCCCTCGAAGTCCAACGCTGGTCCGCGGGTGAGATGGACGCCCGAGTCGCCGAGCTCGCTGACCTGCTCTCCCTGCGACCGCTCCTCGATCGCGGCGTGCACGGACTCTCCGGCGGCGAGCGCCAGCGCGTTGCCCTTGGCCGCGCCCTCGCCGCGCGCCCCTCCGTCTTGTGCCTCGACGAGCCCCTGAGCGCCCTCGACCACCAGACACGGGAGGAGATGATCGCCGTACTCGAGAGCGTCCGCGAGCAGACCGGCGTGACCGCCTTCCACGTGACCCACAACCTCGCCGAGGCCAGCCGTCTGGCGACGCGCACTTTCGTGATCGAGGGTGGCACTCTGTCGGCCATCGCCGGAGAATCGCCGGGGTGAAGATCACCGTCCGGTTCTCGGCGCAGCTCAGAGCCGCCGCGGGGGAGGCCGCGAGGACGGTCGAGGCCACTGAAGGAGCCACGGTCCAGGAGGTGATCCAGGAGATCGCCGAGCTCTACGGCAACGGGTTTCGCTCCCTGCTACTCGACAGCGAGGCCGTGCTGCAACCGTCGGTCTTGGTCTTTGCCGATGGTGAGCAGGTGCTGTGGGATTCGCCCGCTCCGCTGAGGAGCGACCAGACGCTCATCATCACCACGCCCATCGCCGGCGGATGAGCGCGAGCGGCCCCCTGAACGAGGCGGAGCGAGCCGTCTACGAGTGGCAGCTGGACGTGCCCGGTTTCGGCGAAGAGGGCCAATCCAGGCTGAAGGAGGCCAGCGTCCTCGTCTCGCGACTCGGCGGACTGGGAGGCGTGGTCGCCTACGAACTGGCCGCCGCCGGGATCGGGCGCCTGGTGCTCGCCCACGGCGGCGAGGTCGTCCCCTCGGACCTCAACCGTCAGTTGTTGATGACTCACGAGTGGCTCGGGCGGCCGCGGATCGAGTGCGCGACGGCTCGCTTGCTCGAGCTCAACCCGCGCCTGGAGATCGAGGCGCTCGGGGAGAACATCAACGAAGGCAACGCCGCGCGGCTCGTCGGCGAGGCGGACGTGATCGTGGACTGCGCGCCGCTATTCGCCGAGCGCTTCCTCTTGAACCGCGAGGCAGTGCGCCAGAGCAAGCCCATGGTGGAGTGCGCGATGTACGAGCTCGAAGCGCACGTGACGACGATCCTCCCCGGACGGACTCCGTGCCTGGCGTGTCTCTTCCCCTCTGACCCGCCCGCCTGGCGCCGCAAGTTCCCCGTTTTCGGCGCCGTCTCGGGCGCCGTCGGCTGCCTTGCGGCCATGGAGGCGATCAAGCTCATCGCCAGCCTCGGCGAGCCCCTCCTCGGCCGTCTGCTCGCCTTCGACACGCGTTCCATGGCCTTCCACACGGCAACGATCCAGCGCCGCGCAGGCTGTCCAGTTTGCGGTGAGGCGACGGGGAGCCCGCTGGGGGGCGGCTGAGTGCCGGATTCAGCACGCTGAGAGGGGATCCGCGGTCCTGCGCGCTCCCGCCGGGCGCAGCGGGTCAAGCTCAGGGGCGCTCAGGCCGAAAGAACCCTGGTTCCCCCCGTTTCCCACTCATGGACAAGGCTGCACACGACGGGTCCGATCGGCCCTTGCTGCTGATCGCCGACGCCGACTCCCACAAGCGCGGCACCCTCGGCGACGCTCTGCGCAGCGCCGGCTTCCGGGTCGAGCCGGTCGCCGACCTGGCCGCCTGCATGAACGCGCTCAAGCGAACGCGGCCCGACCTCGTTCTGGTGGATGCGAGCCTCTGCGAGCATGGCGGCGCGGAGCTCGGCCGCCGCCTGCGCTCCGTTTCCGAAGCGGACACGACGCCGATCATCATGTTGATGGGCCACGAGGACATCAGCGCCATCGCGGAGGCGCGGGCGGAGGGAATCAGCGACTTCATGGACCGCACGACCCACCCGATGCTCGTCGAACACCGCGTGCGCAGCACCATCGAGAGCAGTGCGTCGCTCCTCTCGTTGGACGGCGATGAGCGCGATCCAGGCTGTGCTTCACAGCGCCCGTTTGCAGGCCGGCGCGAGCTGGAGCGCGTCATCGCCCAGGTGATGAGCTTCGACGAGCGCGTGGCGGTGCTGTGCATCGCGGCCTCCGGCAAGCTCGGGGCCGCGCTGGAGCCCGACGCCCTGCAGCGGGCCCTGGATCGCTTCAGCGAGGAGTCCCCCCAGGAGAGCCCGCTCGGGATGGTGCGCGTGGTGCCCACCTCCTCCGAGGACGTCACCATCGTCGTTTCGGGCATCGGTCGCCTCCAGGACGTCGGCCGCCTCGCCGCCTGCGTGCGCGACAGCGCCTCCGACCCACACGAGGGCCTGCCGGACGACGAGCCGCGCAGTGTGGCCGTTGGGGTCTCGACGGCTCCCGACGACGGGAGCGTGCCCGCGGAGCTCCTGAACCATGCCCGCGAGGCCGTGAGCGCGGCGGCACGCCACGAGGGAGGGTGCGTTCGCTTCCATGACGAGGCCCTCAACCGCTGGTCCGTGGCGCGCTTGAGCCTGGAACAGGACTTGCGCTCGGCCATCGCGAACGACGAGCTCGTCGTCCACTACCAACCGAAGGTCGATATCGAGAGCCTGCGCGTGGTCGGCATGGAAGCCCTGGTGCGCTGGGAGCACACGCAGCTCGGGATGATCTCGCCCAACCAGTTCATCCCCTTGGCGGAGGAGACGGGCCTGATCCACCCGATCGGCCAGTGGGTGCTCGAGACGGCTTGCAACCAGACCAAGCGCTGGCAAGAACAGGGGTTCGCCCCGGTCCGCATGGGCGTCAACCTCTCGCCCGTGCAATTCCGCCAGCCCGACCTGCTGGAGGTCGTCCGGCGCACCCTGAGCGAGATCGGCGTCGACCCCCGCTGGCTGGAGCTCGAGTTGACCGAGGGCATGTTGATGCACGAGGTCCAGGCGACGCTGGACTGCCTGCGGGGCCTCAAGCAGCTCGGCGTCCACCTCTCGATCGACGATTTCGGGACGGGCTACTCGTCCCTCAGCTACCTGAAGCGGTTCCCGATCGACACGCTGAAGATCGATCAGTCCTTCGTGCGCGACGTGACCGGCAATGCAGACGACGCGGCGATCGTCACCTCGATCATCTTGATGGGGCGCGGCCTCAAGCTGAACATCATCGCCGAGGGTGTCGAGACCGAGAGCCAGCTGGAGCTCCTGCGCGTCTTGCGCTGCAACGAGATCCAGGGTTATCTGATCAGCCCTCCGGTTCCCGCCGAGCAAGCCGCGAGCTTGTTGACCAGGAGCTAGCCCCGCGCCCCTCGTGGGGCATCGGGCTCCAACGGCGCCGGCAGCCCGTTGGAAGACGGCCGCAGCGACGCAGAGGGCGAGAGTCGAGACGGCGCAGGCAGCGTGATGGGGCCGTCGAGCGCGGATCGGCGAGTCCGACGCCGCGGCGGATGCTAGGCCCCGATGCTCCGGCGTTCTCCGGCGGCGAGCTTGAGGGTGAACGACGCCCCTCTCGATTCGTTGCGGGCGACGGTGATGTCGCCGCCGAGAGAGCGCGCGATGCGCCGCGAGAAGGCTAGGCTCAAGCCGCCGCCTCCGCCCGACTCGCGCCGGCACCCGAAGGGCTCGAACAAGGCGGGGAGCTTCTCGTCGCAGACGCCGCAGCCGGTGTCGCTGACCGTGAAGATCACAATCGAGCTGCGCCAGTCGTCGGTCGCCTCGACGCCCACATCCAGCCGTACCGTCCCTTGCTCGGTGTGCCCGAGCGCGTTCTCGACGAGCGTCCCCAGGACCTGCCCGACACGGCCGGGGTCAGTTTGTAGGCGCGGAGGAACATCCTCGGCGACGGTGATTCCCAGAGCGATCCCCTGAGCCGACGCCTGCTCCGCGAAGCGCTCCGCCACCTCGCGGGCGAGCTCGGCAGGCGAGCACTCCCTACGCTCGAGGTCCAGGTCGCCCGCCTCCAGCCGCGTCAGGTCGACGACGTCGTCTAGGGTGTCCGCGAGGTGGCGGCCGGAGGTGAAGATCGACTCGAGCTGCTCGACCAGCTCCTCGTCTCCCGCCGGGAGTCCACGGGCGTGCTCCACGTGCCCGATGACGGCGCCGACCTTGCCCGCCACCTCGTCACTCAGGCGTACGAGGAGCTCGGTCTTCATGGCCGAGTTGCGCTCCGCCGCCGCCTTGGACGCCTCCAGGGCGCGGTTGACGGTTTCCAGGGAGGAGGCGTAGGAACGCGCTTCGCGCTCGGCGGCCCGGACGGTCTCGAGCAGCCGCTCCATGCTGCTAGTGACGTTCCACTTCTCCGTCAGGGCGGACGCGAGCTGCAGGACCTCGACCGGATCGAAGGGCTTCTTGAGGATCAGCAGGTTGTCGGGCCGGCCGAGGCGCTCGAAGGTCTCGGTCCAGGTGTGATCGGAGTAGGCGGTGCAGATCACGACCTGCACCCGCCCGTCGACCTCCCACAGGCGTTCGATCGTCTCGATCCCGTCCCATCCCGGAGGCATGCGGACGTCCACGAAGGCCATGGCGAAGGGCCGGCCCTCTTCAAGGGCGGCGTGGGTGTGCTCGAGCGCCTCCTGCCCCTGCAGGGCGGACTCGAGCTCGAATCGCGGTGCGGCGGGAGCATCGTTCGCGACCGCCTCGCCCGTGAAGGCCGCCCTGGCATTCGCGAGCGCGGCGCCCGCTCCCGTGGCGACGGGTGCCAGGATCTTCTGGAAGTCGGCGTGGATGGCCGGACTGTCGTCGGCGAGCAGAATCCGCCTGTTGCCGCGTTCGGCGCTCACACCTCCACCCCCGCTCGCTCGATCTCGGCGGGCAGCTCCAGCACGAAGGTCGCGCCGCGGCCGGGGCCGTCGCTGTGCACCGTCAGGGACCCGCCCATCTCCGTGGCCGCGTTGGCCGCCGAGTGCAGGCCGAATCCGTGACCGTCGGGCCTGGTAGTGAAGCCGAGGGCGAAGACCCGTGTGAGGTCCCCCGCGGAGATGCCCACGCCGTTGTCGCTGATCTCCACGCGCACGCGCCGCTCATCGGTGCGGCGCACACGAAGACCGAGCCGCCGGGGACTGTACTCCCCCTCCGCCATCGCCTGGCGGGCGTTTTGGATCAGGTTGATCAGGATCTCGACCACCTTGTGCCGCTCGAGGAGCAGCTCGTCGAGGCCCTCGTAGTCGCGCTCGATCTGGAGGTCGTCCTCCGCCTCGACCGCCCGCGTGCTGAAGGCCAACGCCTCCTCGACGCGTTCCTCGAGGACGCAGCGCTCGCTGATCCCACCGCGCCCGGCAAGGTCCTGCTGCGACTCGATCAGCTCCCGGATGTGCTCGAGACCGCCGTTCAGGGAGTCCACCTCGGCCACGATCCCCGCCTGAACCGCCTCGAGATTGTGCGCCAAGGCCTCGATGAAGGGCCGCAGGTGCACTCCCCGGGGGTCCTCGGCGACGAAGGAAGCCAGGTCGTCGGCGTGCCGCCCGAGGGTCTCGGCCAGCTCTGAGAGGTCCTCCGCGCCCAGCTCCCGCGCCTTCTCCCCGAGGACCGCGGTCGAGACGCTGGCGCTGTTGAGCACGTTTCCCACGTTGTGCAGCACGCCCGTGGCGATCTCCGACATCCCCGCGGCGCGAGCCGTCCGCAGCAGTGCGGAGCGCGAGACGGCGAGCCTCTCGGTCATGCGGTCGAACTCGCGGGCGAGGACGCCGAGCTCGTCCGCGCGCTCGAGCTCTAGTCTCGCGTTCAGGTCGTCGCTCGCCCCCACGGCGACGGCGTGATCGGTCAGGCGCGTGAGCGGATCCAGAATCGTGCGCCCGAGGACCTTGTTGAGGACCAGCAGCAAGATCAGGCAGGCCGCCAAGGTCGATTGCAGGGCGTAGCGAACCGTCGCCGCGCCCATGCGCGAGATGTCGCGCGGCACCTGGGCGCGCACGAGCATCGAGGGCTGGTCGCGGATGTCGGCCAACTCGGTGTACACGTGTAGCTCGCCGTCGCCGCGCTCTCGGATGACCGGATCGACCGAAGCCGTGACGTCGTCGAGGACCTCCGCCTCGTCGGCTCCCAGCGCCTGCCCGTCGAGCTGCCAACGCGCGAAGGGGACCCCCGTCTGGCTGGCGATGCGGCCCATCATCTCGTCGGCGACGAAGCGACCGAGGATCAACGTCCCGCGAATGTCCTGGCCGTTTACGGGGTCGAGCACGGCTCGCGCCGCGACGAGCAGCGGCCCGCGCTCGGTCGACATGATCCCGTCCACCGCAGAGCGCCCTCCCACTCGCCCTCTCGCCAAGAGAGGATGGCTCACCGAGAGCCGCTGGCGCGGGAACTCCCGCAGGGTGGCGGCGCGGCCGGTCTCGGGGTCGTGGATCGCTCCCCAGATCACGCGCCCGTCACCGGCGCAGAAATAGAGCAGGTCAACCCGCTCGGTGCGCAGGGTGTCCTGGTCGAGGCCCGTTTCCCGATAGGAGCCGCCCGCGTCGGAGACGAAGGCTCGGGCGTCCGCGCGAGATGCCTTGATCAGACACAACTGGTCGAGCTGAGTGAGCTGATCCTCGATCGCCGCCGTGATGCGCTCCATGTCCCGCAGGGCCTCGCCGCGCTCGAGCTGAACGAATCGCTTCGAGAGGAGGTTCTGCTGGACGAAGTGATCCGAGACCGCGTAGACGGTCACGACCGCGAAGAGGGTGATGACGATCTTGGTGCGCAGGTCCATCGCGGCGGAGAGAGCGCCTGAGCGGCGGGGGAAAACCGGGGGGGTCGTCGTCATAGTCGTGCCTCCCCTCCCCTGCTCACGACGCAGGTCAAGCGGCGTCGGGTTTGGAGTCTCCACCTTCCCAACGGGATGGGGCGTCGCCGGGCTTGTTTCGTGACTCGAGCTCCTCCCGAGCCTCGTTCAGCAGGGCGCACAGTTCCTGCAGCTGGTCTCCCTTGCGCAGGCGACATCGGCCGGGATCGGCGCCGGAGATGATCTCCTTGAGGAACATCTCCATGCGGTAGATCGGGCCGGCGATGCGGAAGGTCGTCAGGATGCCGACCGCGAAGATCAGCGGCAGGCAGAGGCCTAGCGAGGAGAGAAGGAGTCCGACGAGAATGCCAGTCATCTCCTCCCAGACGATGGCGCCGTCGTTGGGGAGCGTGGCGGCCACCTCGCCCGAGGCTCTCAGGAAGAGCAGGAACTCGAGCAGCAGCGACAGAGCGGCCATCCCCACGAAGGTCATCGTGAGGCGCGTCTGCAGGGAGACCTTGATCAGCTTGATGCGGCGCTTGTGCCTGGTCATGGGCTGAAGGGGGACGTCAACCATGGAGCGATCCTCGGCTCGCGTTGTTCACGGGAACGCGGTCTCAGTCCTCGTCGGCGGTGGGAGCGGCGCTCCTTGAGACAATCGCTCGCGGGGTGGAAGGGGCGGATGTGGAGTGCCGCCAGACGCTGGAGTCGGGAGGCAGGACACGCCCGGTGATGCCCGCAAGGGCACGGTGCGCGCAGACCCGGACGTCGGGATCGGCGTGGTCGAGGAGCTCGATCAGGGGCTCGACGGCGCGCGGGGAACCGAGACCCTGCAAGGTGCTGCACGCGACGCGCAGCACGGAGCTCTCGGCGCGTCCCAAGCTCGCCGCGACCGCCGTCGCCAGCTCGTCTCGATACAGGCGTCGACCTGCGATCCGCGCCAAAGCCGCGACGGCTTCGGTGGCGGAGCCGTGTTCGATCTGCCTCAGTAGCTCTGGAGCGTCGCCACGCCACCAGCGTGCCTCGTCTTTCATCCAGACCCGCCAGCGCTCGCCGTCGGCGCCGAAACTCTTGCGGGTGATGCGCTCGAGCGCCCAGGCGGCGCACTCCACGACACCCTGGCTCTCGTCGGAGAGGAGCTCGACCAACGTGGTGACGGACTCGTGGTCCTCCATCCGTCCAAGGCAGTTGACCGCCGCGCGCCGCACCGCGGCGTCGGGGCTGTCGAGGTCGGTGCGCACGCGGTGCAGCAGGCTCCATTCGAAGGGCCCGCCGACAGCGGCGGTGATCGCGGCGATCTCGCTCAGAACGCACACCTCCAGGGATGGGTAGCGTCCCACCAGATCGCCGAGTACGGCGAGGCCGCGAGCATCGGCGCGAGCGGCCCCGAGGGCGCGGACAACGCGCTCGCGCACGAACGGATGGGCCTCCGGGAGGACGGAGCGCACACGGGCGAGGGCGCGTGTGTCGCGGATGAGGACGGCACGCGCCGCCGCCTCGACGGCCCGCGCGAGGTCGCGGTGGTAGCGTTCGTCCGCCGGCGCGGGCTGGGCCAGACGAACGGCCGTCACGAGGTCTCTCGCTCTCCCGCGCTCGGCGAGCAGAGCGAGACCGACGAGGCGTTCGCGGCGTTCGACGCTCCCGGTGAACTCGTCGCTCGCGTGTCGGGCCGCGAGCTCGGCCGGGAGGCGGTCGAGGGTCGCGACCACGGCTGCGCGCTTGGAGCGCGACAGCCCCTCGCCGGTCCCGAGGATTCGCAAGAAAGGGGCGACCTCCGCCGGCCCCAGGTCGACCAGGCCGCGCGTGAGGACGTCGCCCTCATCGCCTTGGGCCGCGACGACGGACGCGAGCAGCCCTAGCGAACGACCTGGGGATGTGTGCGTGTCCCTTCCCTGGGGCCACGCGGGCGGTGCCCAGACGGCCAGGGCGAACGCCACGGCGCCGACCCAGCGCAGCGCCGGGAGACCGGGTCGAAGGCGGCGGGAGTGGGAGGAGTCCATCGGGGGGGAGGGGGGGGGAGCGAGAACGGGCGCGTCGAGGGCGATTCAGTCGTCGCCGTCGGGATGCCCAAAGGGGGTCGCGTGCTTGGTCGGATGGTCGTGCGGTTTCGGCTTGTCGCTCCCGTGGGACGTTTTCTTGGGCTTCTTGGGTTTCTTGGGTTGATGCGGCTTGTCGAGGTGGCCGCCGTGGTCTGGCTTGTGCGGCTTGTCGAGGTGGCCGCCGTGGTGTGGCTTGTGCGGCTTGTCGAGGTGGCCGCCGTGGTGTGGCTTGTGCGGCTTGTCGGAATGACCGCCTGGGTGCGACGGATGTGATTCGCCGGCCCCCAGAGCTCCGGTGCCTCCCCCCGCTCCGCCGTCGGCCTCCTCGAACGACTCGTCCATGCTCCACTCGGTCGTGAGCGCCTGCCCGACGTCGGACCAGTCGAAGGCCGTGGCCAATCCCTCGTAGGAACTCAGTTCACCCGCCG
Organism: Planctomycetota bacterium; assembly: GCA_002686265.1. GTDB lineage: Bacteria > Planctomycetota > UBA1135 > UBA1135. Next base: position 2,208 of record NZBA01000129.1, on the reverse strand, counting down.
TGTCGAAGAACTCGATGCTGACGAAGTCCTCGAGGTGAGCGAGGTTTGACGCGGGAGGATCGACGCCCTGGATCTTGAGCTGCGCCTGAGGATCGAGGCGCAGGCTCACCAGGGGCGTGTCGGGCAGTGCCACGATGCGCCAGCAGATCAGCTGGGGCAGCCCGCTGATGCCGGCACTGCGCTCCGAGAGGGCCGCGTCGACGCTGACTCTCGCCCCTGCTTCGAGCACCACCCGCTGGGCCGCGACCGAGCCGAACACCCGCAGGCTCGCCGGGATCGAGAGGGTGCCGCGGGGCACGTAGATGGAGCCGTGGAAGGCACCGGCTGCGCGGATCCGAACCGGATCGTCGAGGTCCGCCTGCTGCTCGGCGCTGACGAACAGGGCTGCGCGGGTCGGGTCCATCCCGCGGCCCGACAAGAGCGAGCCCTCCCGCAGCATGCAGGATTCGGTGCAGTAGATGCACACCGGCCCGGCGCTGGTGTCCACGAGCAACTCCGCTCCGTCCGCCAGCTCGAGCGCGCCCACGACCAAGGTCAGAGGACCCTGGAGTTCGACGATGGCACCGGCCTCCACACGCAGGGCGTCGTAGCGAACCTCGCGCCCGGCGAGCACGAGCGGTGCCGGCGCCCCGTGCACCAGCTCGCCCTCCGATTCCAAGACGGGTACGGTGATCGGAGGTACGGTCACGGCGCTCTCACTGGGAGCCGTGGAGCCGGTCACCGATGCGCCGCCGCCCATGAGCACTGCCCCCTGCGGCCCCGGCCGCAGGTCGCCGAAGACCATCGTCGCCTCAACGCCTTGCTTCAGGAGTCCGCCGCTCTCGATGATGATGTCCCCGTTCGAGCGCAGCTGCGCGCCCTCGCCCGTGGAGCCCTCTCCCTCGGGGCCGATCGCCTGCGCCTCGAAGGACCCTAGGTCGGAGTCGAAGCCGTCCACATGCACGCCGGATTCGATCACCAACTCGCTGTCGGCGAAGACTCCCAGGGAGGCGAGGGGCGTTGTGTTGGGGCGGATCACCGCCGAGAGTGAGAAGCGCCCGGTCCCGCAAAGCCCGGTGCTGAACAACGCCACGTCCCCGTCGTCGAGTTCCTCCGCGTCTACCCAGTACAGCCCACGGCCGAAGGAGGCGGGCACGGACTGCGAGCCGACATTGCCGCTCTTGCCTTGGGAGACCGCCAGGAAGGCCTCGCTGAGGCCGGCCTCGGCCACGTAGAACGCGCGCCGCTGGTCGATCGCCTGCACGTGTTTCTTGGTGACAGCGGAGTGCAGCTGGACCATCACGACCCCGAGCCCCGAGATCACGACCACGATCATCAGCGATGCCATCAACGCGCTTCCGGCGCGCCCCCCGTCGATTCGCCGACCCGTTCCGCTCTTCATCGCGCCCCCTCCGTCCCTGTCATCTCGGTGCTCATCAGTTCCATCAGTTCCTGCAGGTCACGCGCGACTCGATCATGCGCGTGTACACCCTCGACTTGGGGTCTTCCCGCCGAAGGGTGAGCCGGATCGAGACCTGCCTCCCCTCCATGTCGAAGGAGAGCCCGCTCTCGTCCACCAGACCGTTGTTGTTGTCGTCCACCGCGTTGGGCAGCTCGTCTTGCATGTACTCGGGGACGTGGCGTGTCCAGATGACCTTGCGCTCGGCGGCTGTCTGGGGGTTCTGCAGCCAGCTCACCTGCCCCGGGCCGAGTTCCAGCTCGATGCGTTCGGGATCATCGAAGATCATCTCCCCGCCCTCGACTCCCAGACTGCGCTCGTAGTCGATGGAGGAGGCGAACAGGGGCGCCACCGGCGCCAGGTCGGCGTGCTCGGAGGACATCACCGCCATTTCGATGCGGTCCATGGCCTGCTCCGCCTGCTCCTCGAGGACTCCCATGAAGGCGCCCGTGCGGTAGGCCTCCTGGCTGGTCCGCGAGACCATCACCACGTTCGCCAGGACGAGGCCGAAGATGGCCGTCGCAATCAGGATCTCCAAGAGCGTGAAGCCGGCCCTCTCCCCCCGCGGAGCTCTTCTCGGGCGCGGATCGAACGAAGGAGTCCTCGGCGTCTTCATCGCCTAGCAGTCCGTTGAGAAAGGGCCGTAGCGAGACGAAGCCATCTTCGTCGCTGCAAGGAGGGCGAAATCGAGACGGCGCAGGCGGCCCTGTCGGGCCGTCGAGCACGGATCGACGAGTCCGACGCCGCGGCGGCGGAGAGGGCGAAGTCGT
>NZBA01000128.1 GCA_002686265.1 Planctomycetota bacterium | reverse complement strand
CGTAGTTGGCAAAGGTCACCACCGCGCGGTCGTTGACCCAAACGCGATTGGCACCGTTGTTCAAAGCGTTGATGGTGTCATTGTCATCGGTACCGTCAACCTGCACTGTGGAGTTTGCGCCGTTGCCAGTCAGGCTGACAGATTCAAGTCCAAAGAAGTTAACGTCGTCTTCAGAACCGGCTGCCGTTTCAGGACCTTGCACGAGGCCCGCATCCGTCGTGGCTCCGGGAGAGACAATCGTGGTGCCGTCGCCAAGTGTTACTGCCAACGTGTCGCCAGCGCCCGGCTGTGAATTCGTAGCGTCGCCGCCATCGGCCGTCAGTATCGGACCGCCAACACCTGTGACGTCGATCGTATCGATGCCGTCACCAGCCGCCACGGTTAGCGTGTTGGCCGCGTTCTCCGCCAAGTCAATTCGCTTCCAGGCGGTTCCCGGATTGACCGTCACCATCGTGTTGCCCGCCGTGGAACGCGCAACGGCGATCGCATCGTCAGCCACCGAACCGTGCACCGTGACCTTATCGATATTCCCGCCACCATCGACCGAATACAAACTGGTGCCGGCCGTCGCCAGCAGACCGATCAATAGCGGCCCTTGGTCATTGGCGGTTGCAGTCACACGCGTGGGTGATGTGGGAGTCACTTGAATATGATCCGGATGCACGGTACCCGTCACATCGATGCGGTCGTTTGCATCGCCGCCGGTGTCCAGAGTGACATCGTTCAAGTCGCTCAGCGCGCCAAAGTTAATGACGTTCAAATCGTCATCACCCGCGGCACTGGCAACTAGCAAGTGTTCCACACCCACCAGCGTCACATCGCCACCGACCACACCCGCCAGCGTGCCGTCAGCCTGGTTCAGTGTGATGTTTTCGGTTCCCGCCGTGCCAGTGATCGTGACATGATCGGATCTGGCTGGGCTGCCTCCCCAGATCTGTACACCGCCGGTGAACAACGTCTCAATATTCAACATCTCGATCGTGAAGCTGTCGTCGCCGTCCAGGCCGTCGAGGACCAACCCTTCAATTCCAACGGTGATCAGGTTGACATGATCACCCAGGATCGAGACCAGGTCGATGCTGGCGTCGTCCGTGGCATCGTCGGCCAAGGTGAACGCGTCATTCGAATCGGTGCCGCGTGCGGCCAACACGTCGTCCCCACCACCACCGCTGACCACGCGAACGCTACCGCCGAGTCCGAGGTTGGTGTATTCGATCCCCAAGCCGGCGTCGTCGTTGCCGATATCCGTAATCGCGAAGGCACCTGCGTCCGCCGCGTTGCCCGGCGTGTGCACAAAACGCGTACTGGCGGTGGCGCCGTTGACGGTGAGGACTTCGTTCTCGTCTTCGCCATCATAAATCACTCGCTCGATACTTTGCACTTCGACCGCGCTGGTACCGGTCAGGGCACCAATCGCCAAGTCGCCACCATCAACCATGTCCGGCGTCCACGACGCATCGTCGACCGCGCCTGGCACGCCCGTGACAGTCAATGTATCCATGTCCTCGCTGGGATCGTCGCCGATGACGGTAGTCGTATCAAGTGCCAAATCATTGACGTCGAGGTCGATGTCATCATCGCCAGCCATTCCGTTGACCGTCAGGTCGTCCATGCCGATGTACTGTACTGCCGGGCTACCGTCGATGCTGACCGTGAAATCGTTCGCGGCCGTGCCTACGATATTGATGTCGTTGTCAGCGTTGGTGCCCTTGATCAGTACCGAACTTCCATTGCCCATGCCAGCACCGGTCACGGTCGACGATTCGATCTCGTCATAACTGACTGGAGCGTTCGCGGCGACAACAAAGCTGCCGGAATCCGATTCGGGGCCGGGAATGAAGGTAACCTGTTCACTAGCGCCGACGGACAGATTCAGTGCGTCACCGGGATCAGCGCTTACTGGATCTCCACCGACGATAAAGATCGGAATCGGAGCCGATGTGACGTTGAAGACATCACTGCCTTGCAAGCCTCGGACCGTCAGCGCGGCTTGGTTCACGTAGCTGTCGACACCTTGCAAGCCTGCCACCAAGACCATGGTGGCGTCCACCGTGAAGGTGTCCAACCCAGCTGTTCCATTGACGGTCAACGTGTTGTCGCCGCCCGCGCCGTCGATGTCCAGGAGGTCGACGTCGTTCATATTGAATTCGGTGTTCAAACCACCACGCGTCAGATGACCAGATTGGGCACTCGTCGGTGTGAATGTGATGTCGTCGTCGGCCGTCGTGCCATCGACATCCACATTCGCATTCGCCGCATTCAGGGTGGCGTCCTCGATTCCTGGCAGCGCGACTGTACCCAATCCGCCGCCGGTCACAACCGCGGGTTCACCCACGGTGATCGTAACCGGAGTCCCGTCAGCATTTAGAGTGGCTGAATCAGACGCATCCGGATCGCCGCCGGAGAGCGTGATGTTAGCGTACGGCTGCGGTGTGTTGACGGTGAAGTGGTCGTCCCCTTCCAAGCCGTCCAACACGATGCTCGTCACACCGCTAGTCTCGACGGGCAGTTGACCGTTGAGCAGCAGTCGACCATCGGTGGCCGGAACGCCGGCGGAAACGACAAACACGTCCTCGAGCGTCGTGCCGTGATAAACCACGGTGCCGCCGCCACCCGCGGCGATCTGCACGTCCTGTCCAGCTGGTCCCAAATCTCGCAACGCGATCGGCACCAGATTGTTGACGCGGACGAATGCGGAATCGACTGTTGCGCCCGGCGAGTAGTCCGTACTAGAGCTAGCCGGTGCCACGATAGTGACCAGATCGTTCGGGCCATTGCCCGAATAGGTCACACTTTCGGTGGTGTTGAACGTGATAAGACCTAATGTGTCGACGAGAACCGTGCCGCCATCGGTCGCGGTCGGCGTGATGACTACCGTGTTCTGGCCGACGGTACCGTTGACCGTCAAATGGTCGCTGGAAGACGGGTCGCCGCCACTGACAGTGATCGGCACGCCGTCGATCGGTGAAACGCTAAAGCTGTCGTCGCCGAACCGACCGTCGAGCTGTAGCACACTAAAGTCAGGGATGCCAGCGTTGTTGAATGTGATCACCGTGCCGTCGTTGATCCACACGCGACCTTGTGAAGCCGCAATGGGTTGTGCCGCAATGGTGTCAGTGTCGTCAGTGCCACGAACTGTCAATGTTCCGGTGCCATCGGTGTCAATATTGAGATCTTCCAGGCCGCTAAAGTGAAGTTCCTGACCGTCTGCAACGTCAATTGCCACACCCGACTGGGAATCGGCTCCTTGCGTTACGGTGGCCGTAGCGGTGACGGTTAGATTCACCACGTCCGATGCGGTCGGCTGACCGCCGTCGGTGACCACGCGCTGAACGCCTGCGTCGAGCGTACTCAGGTCGACGTTGAACGTGTCATCGCCGTCGTCGCCCACCAGGCGAACCGTCGAGATCGAACCGGCGCCGAGATTAACTGTGACACCGTTGGTCGTGAACTCCGTTGCCGTGGTCTGCGTGAAGGTGTCGTTGTTATCCGTGCCAATCAACTCCAGCGTATCGTCAGAATCGCCAAAGACCGTGAACGACGTCACAAAGTTCGTCAACGTTGTCGGATGAATGCTGAAGACGTCAGTGCCCGTGAAATTGAACAAGTCGACCGTGTCAAACGTCTGGTAGTCGATACTTTCACGACCTTCGATTTGAATCCGATCCGTTTGCCCGGCATTGACGATGGGGCCGGCCGTTACGGTCCACAGCTCGTCACCACCAGATTCGAAGACGGACAACGTATCGCTGTCGGCAGCCGAACCAAGCAATTGCAGGTGTTCGATGCCGATGTAGTCAACCGAAGGTCCGTTGGTCAATACACTACCCTCGCCGGGGGCAGCCGCCGGCGACACCAAGAAGAGGTCAGGAATGCCAACTTCATGGTTGATCGTCAGCACATCGCTATTGCCGGGCCCGCCGCCGCGGCCGGTGATCGTCGTGTAGGTCTGTGGCAAGTTGACGATGATATCGTCGTTGCCATCCAGGCCGTCCAGCGTGAGGTTGGCAAAATTGGTCGGCTGCAATTCGAGGTGATCGCCTGAGGCGCGCGCCAGGTCGACGTTGCCCGTTGTTGCGTTGACGTCAAATGTGTCGTCCGAACCGGTACCTTTGGCCACCAGCGTGTTGGTGCCACCCATACCGTCCAGCAACAGATTTCCACCCAGACCAAGATTCACATACGTGATGCCAAGCAGCGTGTCGGCACCGTCGTTGATCGCGATGTCGCCATCGTCTAGGTCACTACCGGGCGTGTGGACGAATGTATCGTCGCTGCCCAACCCGTTCACAGTCAGTGTGTCATCTTCCGCTTCGCCGTCGAAGACGAGGTTTTCGGTGTTGGATAGATTGATGGTCTCACCCAGAACCAGCGTGCCAGCCAGCGGACCGACGGGCGCGTACGTGGGACTGTCGACACCCACGTCACCACGCACGGTGACCGCGTCACCCTGCGACGAACCCGGTTGACCCGAATCAACCGTGATGTCGTTGGCCAGATTGTTCAAGCCGTTCAGGTCGAAGTCGATATCGTCGTCACCTGACATGCTGTTGATCGTCAATCCGTCAACGCCGTCATATTGCACGGCTGGACCGGCATTCACACTAACGTTGAAATCGTTCGCGCCGGTGCCAACAGTCGTGATGTCGTCGTCGGCATTGGTGCCGTTGATCGTGATGGTCGTGCCACCTCCTGCACCGGCACCGGTCACTGTTGACGATTCAATCTCGTCGAAGCTAACTGGAGCGTTCGCCGCCACGACGAAGCTACCTGAATCTGGTTCGGGACCGGGTGTAAACGTGACGCTTTGACCAATGGTATCGACAATATTCAGGGCGTCACCAGGCGTCGCACTGGTTGGATCGCCACCATTAACGTGGACAGCAATGGCCGACGGCGTCACGTCGAACGTGTCGCTGCCTTCCAGACCGTTGGCGGTCACCGCGCCGACGTTCGAGTACGCGTCGATGCCTTGCAGACCCGCGATCAGCACGACCGTGCCACTGACGTCAAACGTGTTGGCCGCCGTGGTGCCGTTGACGGTCAACGTGTTGTCGCCGCCCATACCATCCACGCTCAACGTACCAACCTGGCTCAAGTTGAATTCGTTGTTCAAACCGGCATTTGTCAGGATTCCTGAGTCACTGCCGGTTGTCGTGAATCCAATATCGTCGTCGCCTGCGTCACCGTTAACATCCACGTTGGCGGCTGCCGCATTCAGGTTGGTATGTTCGATGCCTGGTAACGAAACCGCGCCCAAACCACCGCCAGCCATGGTGGCAGGGCTGGAGACCGTTACGGTGATTGGACCTGTGCCGTCGCCGGTCAGGTTGGCCACATCAGAAGCGGACGGATCACCACCAGAAAGCACAATGTTGGCGTAGGGTTGTGGGCCCGGCACATTGAACGTGTCGTCACCGTTGAGGCCGTTCAGCGTCACGTTGGCCACAGTCGCAGTCGTCAGGACGACGTGCGCGCCATTGTTCCGTGTCAAGTTGACGTCACCACTGGTCGCCGTCAGGTCGAACACATCGTCTGTGTTCGATCCGTTGGCGATCAGAGTGTTGGTTCCAGCCACGCCGTCGAAAGCTACGGTGCTGGCCAGTCCGAGATTGACGTACTGGATGCCGAGCTGCGTGCCGGCGCCCGCCGTAATATCGATCGTCCCTGCATCGCGCGCCGCTGCCGGCGTGTGCGCGAACGCGTTGTTCGTGGCGTCACCTGTGATGGTCAACGCATCCGTCTCGGATTCCCCGTCATAAATCAAGTTTTCGATCACGCCTACGTTGATGGTTTCACCTGAAACAACCAGTGTGCTTGCGCTGGGTGTCCAGACGGGAGCGTCCGCGCCCACGTCGCCACGGACGGTCAACGTATCGCCATCACCACTACCAGGCTGTTGGCCATTGACCGCGATATCATTCAGCAGATCCAAGGCGTTAAGTTCGACGTCGATGTCGTCGTCGCCTGACATACCGTTGACGGTCAAGCCGTCAATTGTGTTGAACTGAATCGCCGGCCCCGCGTTTACACTGACGTTGAAACTGTTCCCGGCCGTGCCGAGCACCGTGATGTCGTCGTCGGCGTTGGTGCCGTTAATCGTGACCGTGGTTCCACCCCCACCGGCACCGGTAACGGTCGAGGATTCAATTTCATCGAAGCTAACCGGAGCATTCGCGCCCACCAGAAAGCTGCCGGAGTCCGGCTCGGGGCCCGAAGTGAAAGTCACGTTCACACCCACGGGATCCGAAATGTTCAACGCGTCACCGGGCTGCACGCTTGTCGGATCGCCGCCATTGATCTGCAGTGGAATCGCCGATGGCGTGACGTTGAAGATGTCGCTTCCTTCCAGACCATTGACCGTCACGGCGGCGCTGTTGGCGTAGGTATCAACTCCCTGAAGACCCGCAACCAAGACTTGGGTGCCGTTGACGGCAAACGTATTGGCGGCGGTGGTACCGTTAACCGTCAAGGTGTTGTCCCCACCTTGACCGTCAATGGTCAAGTTCGAAACGGTTGTCAGGTTGAATTCCGTGTTGGTCGCACCATGCGTAACCGTGCCACTTTGCGCACCCGTCGGCGTGTAGGTGACATCATCGTCGGCGCCGGTCCCATTGACGGTCACATCGTTTTGAGCGGACAGATTAACGTGCTCGATACCCGGCAAGCTGATGTTGCCCAGACCACTGCCTTGGACGCTGGCGGCAGTCGCCGAAGTGACGTCTTCCAACGTGACGGTCGCAGCCGAACTACCATCGCCGGTTAGGTTCGCGATGTCCGATCCGCCAGGATTACCGCCTGAGAGTGTTATATTGCCATAAGGTTGAGCTGCATTGACGTTAAACGTATCGTCGCCGTCGTGACCGTTCAGATTGAGCGTATTGGACGTTCCGTCGCGTTCGATCAAAGCCCGGCCGGTAATCTGCGCGTCACCGCTGGCGGCCGTAACGGTAAAGACGTCGTCCCCAGTCGTCCCGTTGACGGTGATCGCGCCGGTTCCCGTCAGTTGCACCGAATTGGCCGCACCAAAACCGTCGAAGGAAATCGGCACACCGCCGCTGAGCACTTCGCCTTGATCCGTCTCGCTGCCGGCGTTAACCGTGTAATCGACCGAACCGGTGACCGCCAGATTAGTGCTGGCACCCGCGACCGCGGTAATGCTTTCAATCGTCGTGTAGGTGACCGTGACAAGTCCACCAGTGCCGTAAGCACCCGCAACCGTACCGGCCGCCACATCAACGGTCGTCGCTGTCGCCACGCCATTGACTTCCAACACGTCGCCAGCGGACGGTTGTCCGCCATTGATGGTCACGCCGCCGGTTAGGCCGGTGGGCGTTGCATCGCTATCGACCGTGAATTGGTCGGTACCCGCACCACCGTTGAGAACCAGATCGACTTTGCCAGTGAATTCGTACGATTCGAACCCATCAACTTCAACGAAGCCAGTAATGTCTCCAGCAAAAAACGGGTGACCAACATCGTCACTATTGGGCCCCTCGGTCAACGTGATGCTGTTGTTACCACCTGTTCCGTTTACGGTCACGGTGGGCGTGGGAATGCTGTCCTGGACGGGTTCCAGGTTGACGAAGTCAATCGTCATTGGCGTGGCACCCGAGTACTCTAACCGTCCTTCCGTGACACTTGGACCCGGCGAGTAGGTTGTCGATGTGAAAATTCCGCCGGCGCCGGTTAATCGGAGAAAGTCGAAACCAGCACCACCGTCGTAGATCACTTGTGTGCTAACCGCAGCCGCACTGGCATCCACCAACACGACGTCGTCTCCGTCAAGCGCATTGACTTCCAACGCGGCGAAGTCGGTATAGCCAACACTCACGCCAATCGTCACATCAGAATCGGTCACGGTGACAATATCGCCGGTACCCGTGCCGTAAAAGGCGACGGTATCGCGTTCCGTTCCGGCACCGGTCTCAAATCCATCTACCAGATATGTTGTGGCAGCGGGGAGACGGTCAGGAGTTACTTCAAAACGATCGAGACCACCCAGGTTTTGCAGCGCCACGTTCGCAAAATTCTCGAACAGGATCGGCGAACGTGTGTCGATTTGAACGCGGCCAGATTCGACCTGGATCGCTGCACCGGTCCGGAGTGTCCAGGTGTTATTGGCCAGATCGTCTGCAACGCGCAGGTCGTCGTCAAGCGTTGCCAGCAACTGGACGGACTCGATGCCCGCATAGAAGGCGGAGAATCCACCGGTCGTTTCTTGGATTTCGCCGGTGTCGTCTTGCGGGTTCGTGAAATCAGGCTGAACGTTGAACGAAGCGCCAAAGATTCCCAACCCACCGCCGATAGCAGATTCGTCAATCAACAATACGTCGCTACCGCCAGGGCCGCCGCCTTGGATCTGCAATGGAATCGTAACATTTGGTTCTACGGTGAATCGATCGTCACCTTCCAGACCCGCAAGTGTAACACTGTCGATGTCCGTCGGGATCAGCCCAATGTGCTGCCCCAAAGAACTGGTCAAGCTGATATCGGTCGTGTCAATGTGCAACGTGTCGTCGCCGCCAGTGCCTTCGGCCACCAAACGGTCCATGCCGCCCTGTCCGTCGACGGTCACGTTGCCCGCGGAGCCAAGATTG
>NZBA01000127.1 GCA_002686265.1 Planctomycetota bacterium | reverse complement strand
GGCGACTGCAGAGCGCGTCGCCTAAGATCCATCAATCGAGCCGCCGCTCAGAGAAGATCAACACCGCACGGGACAATCCCTACCTCGGCACCACCACTGGCAGCGCCTATTACGATGCGGCCACCGACCTCACGAATGCTTGGGATACTTCCGCCGGTCACAAACGATTCGACCCCGTCGCGGCTGGCTGGACGCTGGTTCCCGAACCCTCCACCGCCCTTCTGGTGGGTCTAGGACTCGTTGCGTTGGGACTCCAGAGACGACATCGGGGCAACCCTCCACACCGACTATGAATGCCTCTGCACCGATCTATTGACGTACCGAGCGAGTCGCTGAATCGACGCATTCATGGAACGATCTCCCGCGTCGAAGTCTTTCTGGGCTCTGGCGACGACTTCTGCGATGGCGCTCCACGTTGTCCAGAGCAGATAATCATCTACGGATTCGAGCAAGTCATCCAGAGTCATCGGATGTGGCTCAGCGCGTTCGTACACCATCGGTAGGGTTTCCCGGATGACATCCGCCGGGCTGAGGCGGCCCGTTATCCCCTTCACCTTGACTATTCCCACGAGACGCTCTCGCTCTTTCGCCGCTTCGATTGGGACCTGATCAAGCTGAACCCGCGCTGGAGCTACCTGCCCGAGGCTTTTGGCAACCGCTACGAGCCGCCGAAGGACCAGCGATTCCAGCGCGAGCTCCACCGGGTGGTCCACCACGCCGAGGATCTCGAGCGGATCGAGCCGGCCGACCCGCGTCATCCGTCGCTGGTCGAGACCCTCGACGCGCTCGAACGGGTCGTCTCCGAGGTCGGCGACGAGGTCGACGTGCTCCACACCGTCTTTTCGCCGCTCTCGGTCCTGGGGATCCTGGCTGGGGGGATTGGCGAGCCGCTGCTCACGATGGCGAAGCAGGACCCCGAGCGTGTGGACCGCGCCCTCGAGGCCGTGCGTGAGACGGTCGTTCACCACGCCCGCGACGCCCTCGACCGGGGGGCCGCGGGTCTGTTCTACGCGCCGACCCAATGGACGAGCCTCGACGTGTGTGACGTCGAAGCGTACACGCGCTTCGGCCGACCCCATGACCTCTGGGTCCTCGACCGGGTGCGTGACGCGCGCTTTTCCGCACTCCACGTCTGCGGAAACCATGTCGAGATGGAGCGTTTCCTCGACTACCCGGTCGAGCTCCTGTCGTGGGACGATCGGGGGGCCGGCAATCCGAGCATGTCCGAGCTCGCGCGGCGGACCGACAAGGCGCTGATGGCGGGCGTTCCCCATCGGCGGATCCACAAGCTCCCGCCCGACGCCCTCGAGGCGGCCGTACGCGGCTCGGTCGGAGGGCTCGACGCCGGCTTCGTCGTGGCGGGCGGCTGCGCCGTCGGGGCGCTCCTCGACGACGAGCGGATGCGGGCAGTGCGGGATCTCGTGGAAGCGCTGGGCTGAGGTGCTGCCCGGTTTGCGGTCGGCCTCGCGGGTCTTGCCCGGGCGAGGCGACGGTCCTCCATCGACTCGCAGGGACTGGCGTAAGTTACTGCGAATCTGTGGGACTTTTGATCGCCAGGGGCTTCTCTGATGGTGGTATTCTAGCCGGAGCCTCGAAGCGCCTTCCAGGGAGCTTGGCGCGGAGTCCTGTTCATGCGGAACTCGATCGACAGAAGGGTTCGGTCTTCGATGGTCTCGCTCGCCACCGTCTCGACGATCGGGCTGGCTGGCGTCGGAGAGGTTGCGCGAAGCATCCACGGTGTGTCGTGGAGTCCCGATGAACGCTGACCGATCGGAACGCCAATCGATGCTGTGCCGGGTGTTCGCGATCGCTGCAGCGCCGATGGTCGCTTCCGTGCTGGCCCTGATGCTGCTACCGGGTTCTGCAATCGCGCAGGGACTGACGACCAAGGTCATGGTCGATGCCCGGCACGAACAGGTGGTGTCGGAACTCGAGGAGGCCGGCGCGTCCGTAGTCGCACGTCGCGGCGCGTATGTCGTGATGGCCGTTCCGAGCGGATCCGCCTCGGCCGTGCTGACGTCGTCGGGAGTTGTCGTGCGCGACGATTTCGACGAGATCCGCCTCTCGCGCCAGACGCTCTCCGCGACCGCTGCGCCCAGCCTGGCCAAACCCGATTCGCGTCGCCTGAAGCTGATCCAGTTCGCCGCTCCTCCGGTGGACGCGGATCTCGAGGCGCTCGCCGCAACCGGTGCCAGGATCGTGCAATACGTTCCCCAGAACGCGTACCTGGTCTGGGCTCCGAGCGAAGAGACCACCGGCGCGCTGCGCGCGCGCGCCGCGCAGTCGGCCGAGATCCAGTACTACGCCGATTACCTGCCGGATCACGCGCTCGCCAGGTCGCTCGACGTTCGCAAATCCATGGCGCCGCCGGTCGAGGTGACCGTACAGCTCTTCAACCACGAGCACGTCAAGCAAGACATCGACGCCATCCTCTCGCTGGCGGATACGTTGTTGGCCGGACCCCAGGAAGCGGTCCGAGGACGCTACGTGAACATGCGCGTATCGGTCGCGGGCACAGGACTCGAAGAGATCACGCAGCTCGCATCCGTCGTCCGGGTCGAGCCCTACGTCAGGCCCAGGCTCTTTGGCGAGCGTCAAGACCAGATCATGGCTGGCAACCTCGATGTCGCGAGGCAGGACCCCTCGGGTCCCGGCTATCTCGGCTGGCTGGCCGGCAATAACTTCTCGACGGAGGCCTCGGACTACCCGATCGTCGTCGTGGTCGACGATGGTGTCGACGACGGCTCGGCTACGCCCGAGACGGACGAGTTCTACGTGACCGGCGACGATTCTCTCGCCAGCCGCATCCTCTTCGCCGTGGTGCCACCGGGCTCGAGCGCCTCCGGCCCGGAGGGTCCCGACGGGCACGGACACATCAACGCATCGATCGTCGGCGGCTACAACACCTCGACCGGCACCGCCTTCGAGGACACCAGCGGATTCAACTACGGCCTCGGGGTCTCCCCCTACGGACGCATGGCGAACGTGCGGATCTTTGCTCCGGGGTTCGATGTCGGCACCGGCGACGCGACCATGGTCGACGACTACTACCAGCGTGGCGCCCGCATCAGCACGAACTCCTGGGGAGCCGATGTGTCGGGTAGCTACAATACCGACGCCCAGCTCTACGACTCTATGACGCGCGACGCTCGTGGCTCGGTTGCCGGCAATCAGGAGCTTCTCTTCATCTTCGCCAACGGAAATGCCGGTCCGAGTCTGGGTACCGTAGGCTCGCCCGCAACGGCGAAGAATGTCCTCTCGGTCGGGGCGAGCGAGACCTCGAACCCCGATGCGTCCAACGGAGACGGGTGCGGCAAGAACGCGAGTGACGGCGACGATGCGCGGGACATGGCGAGCTTCTCGAGCCGCGGTCCGAGCGACGATGGTCGCATCAAACCGGAGATCGTCGCGCCGGGGACTTTCATCCAGGGCAACGCGTCTCAACCCGACTTCAACGGTTCGGGTGTGTGTGGTGCGGCCAGTAACGATTTTTCGGCGCCGGGCGACGACGCGCTCTTCCCTGCCGGTTCGATCTATACCTGGTCCTCTGGAACCAGCCACTCGACACCGGGGATCGCCGGTTACACGTCGCTCATCACCGAGTTCCTCGATCGAGTGTATGACGTCACTTCGCCGAGCCCCGCGCTGGTCAAGGCGTACGTAGTGCACAGTGGCCGGCAGATCACCGGATCGGGCGCGAACGAGGATCTGCCGGGTAACAATCAGGGCTTCGGCATCGCCGACATGGGCGCGGGATTCGACACTTCTGCCCCCCGGCTTCTCGCAGACCAGGCGACGGTGTTCGGTTCCTCAGGTGAATCGATCACACTCAACGGTCAGATCGTGGACGCCTCCGAGGAGATCCGCATCGCCCTGGTCTGGACCGATGCGCCGGGGTCTGCGTTTGCCGACGCTTACGTAAACGACCTCGACCTCGTCGTCGAGATCGGCGCTACGACCTACCGCGGAAACAACTTCACGCTCGGGGTTTCCCAGCCCGGCGGCACGGCCGATTTCCGCAACAACTCCGAAGCGGTCTTCCTCGCGCCCGGGCCTTCGGGCTCGGCCAGCATCACGATCAACGCCACCACCATCGCCGGAGACGGCGTGCCCGGAAACGCGGATGGAACCGACCAGGATTTCGCGCTGGTCGCCTACAACTTCTCTACGACGATCTCTGACGGGATCGTCAGCTTCGACAGCGGAGCTTACGGGTGCACGTCGACGGTCGGAATCGTGGTGTCCGACAGCGACCTGTCGAGCGGCGCGCCCTTTGGTGTGAGCGTGACGACGACCGGAGGCGACGCCGAGACCGTCACTCTGACCGAGAGTTCGTCGGGGTCGGGCGTCTTCGAGGGGTCGATCAATACGGCGACCGGAAGCGTCGTGACAGGGGATGGGACCCTCAGCGTGTCGGACGCCGAAACCATCACGGCGACCTACCTCGACGCCGACGATGGCACCGGCTCGCCCGCTTCCAAACAGGCGACCGCTCTGACCGATTGTGCGTCGCCGGTGATCTCGAACGTCGCAAGCGCGAATCTCACCGGGCTCGGCGCGACCATCTCCTTCGACTCCGATGAGGCCACGGCCGGCGAGGTGAACTACGGCACGTCGTGCGGGTCGCTCTCCCAGTCCACCGCGGGGGTCGGCACGCTCACGAGCCACGAGATCAGCCTCTCAGGCCTGACGCCCTCGACGCAGTACTTCTATTCGGTCGAAGCGACCGATGAGGCGGGCAATGTCTCGACGGACGACAATGGCGGCGCTTGCTATTCCTTTACCACAGCCGACCAGCTCGACTACTTCACAGAGAACTTCTCGGCCGCCGATCTCGACGTCGCAAACCAGTCGCTGACGCTCACTCCGAACGGTTCGGCAAATACCTACGCGGCGTGCCGCCAGTCGGCGACCGGGTTCCCCACGGATCCCAGCGGCGGAACGGTCATTTCGCTCTCCGACGACGCTGCGGTCCAGGTCTCGCTCACCGGCGGAGAGCAGGTTTCCCTGTACGGGACGAGCTACAGCTCGTTCTATGTCGGCAGCAACGGCTACCTGACGTTCGGCGCGTCCGACACGGGCTACTCCGCATCGCTCTCGACGCATTTTTCGATGCGGCGGCTTTCGGGGCTCTTCAAGGATCTCGATCCCTCGTCGAGCGGACAGGTCTCCTGGGAGCAGCTGGCCGACCGCGTGGTCGTGACCTACGAGAACGTGCCCGAGTACGCCTCGACCAGCTCGAACTCGTTCCAGTTCGAGTTGTTCTTCGACGGCACGCTTCGCATCACGCATCTGGCGATCGGGGCGAGCGACGGGATCGTCGGCGCGTCGGCGGGGGCGGGCGTGCCGGGGGATTTCGTCGAGAGCAACCTCAGCGCGTACGCCAGCTGTGCTGCGACCATCAGTTTCGACGGCAGCATCTACCAGTGCGACGATACGCTCGGGCTCTCGATCGCCGACAGCGATCTGTCGGGCGGCGCATCCTTCGGGGTGAGCGTGGTGACGACGGGGGGCGACGACGAAACCCTCACGATGAGCGAAGTCTCGATGGGTTCGGGCGTGTTCGGCGGATCGATCAACTCCGAGGCCGGAGCCGTCGTGGTAGGCGATGGGATCCTCAACGTGTCGGACGGCGAGACCGCCACGGCCACCTACAACGACGCTTCCGACGGCACGGGATCGCCTGCCGTGTTGCAGGACACCGCGCTGGTCGACTGTGCGGGGCCGGTCGTCTCGGATATCGAGGCGAAGTCCGACGACGGCTCTTCGGCCGACATCTCGTTCCTCACGAACGAGCCGGCGAGTGTCCAGATCCGGTTTGGCGCCTCGTGCGGGGTACTCGACCAGACGGCGAGCGCCAGCGGACTGGCGACCAGCCACGACGTCGCGCTCTCGGGACTCTCGCCCTTGACGCAGTATTTCTACGTCATCGACGCCACCGACGCGGCGGGCAACGTCTCGACGGACGACAATGGCGGCGCGTGCCATTCGTTCGCGACCGAGGACGAGGCCAACGACTACTTCACGGAGCAGTTCTTCGGGGGAGACCTCGACGTCGCGAACCAGTCGCTGACGCTCACTCCGAACGGTTCGGCGAACACCTACGAGGCGTGCCGCGAGTCGACGACCACCTTCCCCAGCGATCCCAGCGGTGGAGCCGTGCTGTTGCTCTCCGACGACGATTGGGCCCAGGTCTCGCTCAGCGGCGGAGAGCAGGTTTCCCTGTACGGGACGAGCTACAGCTCGTTCTATGTCGGCAGCAACGGCTACCTGACGTTCGGTTCGACCGACGCGAGCTACTCCGAATCGCTCTCGGCCCATTTCTCGATGCCGAGACTTTCGGGTCTCTTCGACGACCTCATCCCACCGGAGGCCGGACAGGTCTCCTGGGAGCAATTGGCCGATCGCGTGGTGGTGACCTACGAGAACGTCCCCGAATGGCCGGGGGTCGGGGCGAACTCGTTCCAGTTCGAGTTGTTCTTCGACGGCACGCTTCGGATCACGCATCTGGCGATCGCGGCGAGCGACGGGATCGTCGGCGTATCCGCGGGGGCGGGCGTGCCGGCTGGCTTCCTCGAGAGCGACGTCACGGCGTACGCCGACTGTTCGGTGGTCGTCGAGGTCTGCGGCGACGGAGTCGTGACCTCGAGCGAGACCTGCGACGACGGAGGCACGACGCCGGGTGACGGCTGCGACGCGGTCTGCCAGATCGAGACCGGCTGGATGTGCAGCGGTACGCCCTCGATGTGCGGCGAAATCTGCGGCGACGGAATTCTGACTGGAATCGAGACCTGCGACGACGGCGGCTCGACCCCGGGTGATGGCTGCGACGCGGTCTGCCAGGTGGAATCGGGCTGGAACTGCAGCGGGACGCCGTCGGTTTGCGGCGAAGTCTGCGGCGACGGAATCGTGAGCTCGAGTGAGACTTGCGACGACTCGGGCACGACGCCGGGCGACGGCTGTGACGCGGTCTGTCAGGTCGAGTCGGGCTGGAGTTGCAGCGGGACGCCGTCGGTCTGTGGCGAAGTCTGCGGCGACGGAATCGTGAACTCGAGTGAGACCTGCGACGACTCGGGCACGACGCCGGGCGACGGCTGTGACGCGGTCTGTCAGGTCGAGTCGGGCTGGAGTTGCAGCGGCGAACCGTCCGTATGTCTGGCGACCGCGGTTCCCTCGCTCAGCCGATGGTCGATCGGACTCCTGGTGACGGCCTTGCTCGGCATTGCTTGCCTGGCGTACCGCAGACGGGGCGTGGAGTCGGTCTGAGCGGACGGGAAGCGCCGATTCGCTATCGACTCACTCCGAGCGGATCTCCCACACGATGAGCGTCCCATCCTCGTAGCGAGGAGCCCCGAGCGCTTTGCGGAGTTGGATGATCGAAGGCGGCTTGATCGCACGCCGACCGAACCGTTCGTGGCGTTCCATGTACGCCCGGCCGAAGCCTTTGGCGGGCGAGCCGTAGACCTGTGCCCAGTAGCTGTCGATCTCTGTCAACGGATCGACGTGCGCAACTACGAAGTCGACGCCGGCGTCCAGCAGCTCCTGCCGCCGGATCGGGACGTAGAGATCCCTCGGCAGATAGGGGCCGTGCGAGTCCACGGCCGAAAGCATGGTGCGCTTGCCGTGGAGCAAGTAGTAGCCGCGATACAAGTGCACGGAACGATTGCTGAGGGTCGGTAGCTCGACGATGGCCGTGTCGGGCCGCATGTCCGCAAGCTCCCGGTAGAAGTCCGGCACGGGCGTACGTGCCACCGAGAACTTGGAAAGCTGAAAGAGGCTCAAATAGCTGTTCGTATAGGGACCAGCGTCCACGCGAGACAGGCCCAGCGGACCCGCCAGAAACAAGCCCGCCGTGAGCGCAAACGCGCTTAGAAGTGGGCCCGTTTCCGCAAGAAAGGCGCCGTGGCGCCGAGCTCGCCACGGCGCCGCGGCGAGATTCGCGGTGAGGATGCACCAGGCTGGGATCGCGGGAGCCAGGTATCGGGAATACGCATAGGCGTCGCCATAGGGACGCAAGAGCAGCAGTGCGAGACCGGGTCCTAGGCAGCACGCAATCAGCGGCCACGCTGCGGAGTGACGTTCGCGCAACATCACGAGCCCACCGCCGATGGCGCCTAGCAGCAAGGCCCAACCACCAGCCCACGACCCGCCCAGTAAGGCCACCACGTCGAGCACTTCGAAGCTGCCGTAGTAGCTTTCCTGCACCGTCTTTCGCTCGACGAAATTCACGAGCTCCGGAAGAGCTGGCAGGTAGAGCAGGATGCAAAGCGCCACGCCTGCCGCGCTTGCAAGCAGGCCACGGCGAAGCCGATCTCGGTCTCCGCGAACGAACAGCGACCCGAGCAAGCACAGGAGTATTGGTGCCGTGACCCCCAGCGTCGCGAGATGAACCCACGGTAGCAGTCCCACGAGGATCCCGATCCACGGCCAGGTCCAGCGGGTGGGCGGCTGCCGCTCGTCGAGAGCCCTTGCCACCGCGGCGAGGAGCAGGAGCACGAGCAAGATGGCCAGGGCATAAGCGCGCGCAAAGTGGGAGTAGAAGATGTGGAAAGAGTTGCCCGCGAGCAGCATCGTCGCGCCTGCCGCGGGCGCTCGGCCAATCATTCGTCGCGCTACCGGGTAGCAGAGAAAGACTGCCAGGACGCCCGGAAGGAATGCGGAAGCGCGAATGGCCCACAGGCTGGTTCCGAAGAGATCCGTCGACAGACGAATCAGCAATGGCAGCGCAATTCCCGCTCCTGTCGCCTCGTAGCTGCTGAGCATCATTCCGTAGGTGTCGGAGAGCCTTCTCAGGCTGTGAAACTCGTCCCCGAAGAGCAGAGCCGTCCCGACTGGATGCAGCCTCAGAAAGACGCCCAGCCCGACACACCCCGCGGTCAGCAGCAGGGCGAAATGATTTGGCGAGAACGAAGCTCGGATCGACCGCATCGCTGCCTACTTCACGTACCCGAGCGCCCGCAGGTTCTCGATCGCCTCGGCATCCAGATCCAGGGTGCTCCCGCCTTCCATCGCGCCGTAGAACCACGCACGCATCCGAGCGGCCATTTCAGCGGCGCGCTGGGGCTCGCTCTTTACTGGGGCTCGCTCTTCCGGGTCGCTCGCCGTGTCGAAGAGCTCGATGACTGTGGACTCGCTCCCGCTGAGACGGTGCGCCAACAGCTTCCAATCTCCCTCCTGCCAGCCGAAGCCGTTGTAGACGTCCTTGTCCTCGATTTGGCTGTAGAACGCAAAGGGACGGGACGGCAGATCACCGTCTTCGGCGGGCAAGGGCCGCCCTTCGTCAGCCGAAGAAGCTTCGAGGCCGCAGAGTGCCATCACGGTCGGGGACACGTCCAGCAGGGAAACGGGAGAAGAGACACGCCTGCTGCCACCGGGATTTCGAGGGTCGTAGACGAGGAGCGGAACACGCAGGAGCGGACGGTGCAACTCCTTGTGGAGAAAGAAGCGGTGGTCGAGGAAGGCCGCGCCATGGTCGGCCGTGACGATCACGATCGTGTTCTCCCTGAGCCCGGACGCCTCCATGTGACGAAAGAGGCGCCCTATCTGTTCGTCGACGTAGAAGATTCCGCCGTCGTAGGTGGCGATCAGCTGCTTCAGCTTCGCCGCCGAAATCTGATCTCGAACCGGTTCGCCCAGCGCGATCCGCTCGTTGAGCAACCGCAGATGCTTCACTCCACTCCGCAGTCCTCCATTCCAGTCATATAGAGACTCGGATTCTGAGATAAAGCGCCGCATGTACTCCGCGGGCTTGTGGTAGGGAGTGAGGACGCGATTTGAATCTTCCCGATACGAGGGCGTGGCGTGCACCGACTTCGTGTGCACGAAGAGGAAGAATGGGCCCGGACTGGGCTTCAACCATTCTATAGCTCGATCCACCGTGCGGCGGGCGTCGTAGTCATAGACCGAACCTTCGACGAAGGGAGCGTGCTCGTAGCTGTCGAAGCCGGTCGAGAAGCCTCGGTCTCCGCCTAACAGACCAGTGGGTTGGGAGTCGACGAAAGCCCCGGTTCGGTAGCCCCGGAACGGGCCCATTTGTCGTAATGTCTAGTATCGGTGGTGCTGAAAACGGGGCTTTTAATTCCTATTCCCAGCTTCTCAATAAGAGCGATGTTCTCAGAAGTGTCTTTCCCGTAGATCACGAGCCCGATGGACGGTGCGTGTTCCAACTGGATATAAACGGACTCGTATCGGCCCACCTTCATTCTGATCATCCGCCGACTGGATGTCACATCGCGTGAGTGACCAGAGAACTGCGAAGTTTCAGACTCGAGAGCATCAAAGATCTCGTTCCACAGTTCACGTGCATTCGCCTTATCCTCATCGGTTTTCCATGGCTTCTCAGGCGCCTGTAGTACGTCCTCG
This sequence comes from Planctomycetota bacterium, assembly GCA_002686265.1. Classification (GTDB taxonomy): domain Bacteria; phylum Planctomycetota; class UBA1135; order UBA1135. The sequence goes on along the minus strand of NZBA01000127.1, from coordinate 3,229 downwards.
GTGGGGGAATAGGGATTTCAAGCTGCGTTTTCCGCACCACCGATAGTAGGGCGATATGACAAGTAGGCCCAAAGGGGCTCGTTCCGGGCCTCGGCCAGAAAAAGCGGTTGATGGAAGGCTTCGCGGAGCGCGTGCTGCGCCACTTCTGACCCGTTGCGCACGGCCCCGCACGTCTGCGTCGAGATCGCCGTGATGTCGGCCGCTTGCGATCGGAGTTGCCTGCTACCTGCGTTTCGCATCCGTGAAGCGAAAGTTCTACACGCAAATATTTTTGCGAAAAAGCGAGGTGCGGGGCCTACGAATCGTCCAGGCGTGGCATATTGGAGGCACGCGTTCGAGATGCTCCTTGTTTCCACGAGGGCACGACCGGTTTGAGGGATCCGGTTTCTCACGACACGCGGACAAACAAGGAATCGAATCATGATGAACCGGACGTCTGCTCGGATCGGTCGCGTCTCTTCTCTCATCCTGCTCGCCTTGCTCGTTTCGGGGCAGGCGTTCGCGATGACCTTCGACTTCACCGGCTCGTCCAGTGAGAACGCTCTCGGTCTCGCCACGGGCAACCTCGGCGACAGCCTCACGCTCACGGCGGGAGACCTCACCGTCCGCGTCCGCGCCTTTGACGATCGCGGCGAGCGAGGCGAGATCCACCGCGGCTCGAACGGCCTCGGCGTTTATGGCGACCCGAACAACAACGCAGTCGGTGAGCCTGAATCGCTTCGGTTCCGCTTCTCCGGTTCCGCGGTCTCCGTGTCGAGCCTGATCTTCGAGCGCGGCGCGGACAACGGTCGACTCGATCTTTTCATCGACGGTCAGTTCGCCGAGACGATCCAGTGGATGACCGGTGGCGGCACCATGGTCGAGCATGCGCTCGGCGACGCCCCGGGCAACGTCTTCGAGCTTCTCGGCGACCGCCGGAGCTTCCGAGTGAGCCGACTGACCGCGGCGGCCTCGGCGATTCCCGAGCCCTCCGCGGCGTTGCTCTTCGGAGCTGGCGCACTCGTCGTCTCGCGCGCCACCCGGCGCCGGTAGGCGCGCGCCCGTCTGCCTAGTCCGCGAGTACGCCGCTGCGACGCTGTTCGAACCATCGCCAGCCGATCAGCAGGATGACTCCGCCTGGCGTCTGAAATGCGGCGAAGGCGAGAATCGGGAGCACGGCCTCGAAGTCCAGGACCTGGGCCACGAGGACGATGCCGAGCAGCGTGTTCTTCACGATCATCTCGACCGCGATCGTGACGGCGTCACGCGCCGGGATCCGGAAGAGCAGGGGCACGATCGTCCCGACGGTCATCGCCGAGATTGCGAAGGCCGCGGCGGGAGCGATCGACTCGATGATCTTGTCGAGATCCGGGTTGCTCGAAGTGCCGAGCGCGGCACCGAGGACGATGATGATCGCGCCGGGAATCGTCGCACGGCGTTCCCATCGAAGCGCGGCCGGGTTTCGTGCGCGTAGGAACATGCCGATCGCGACCGGCAGGATCGTGAGCGCGCTCAGCCGAAGCGCGGTCTCCAGCACGGGCATCTCGACCGCACCCCCGTCGTGCGCTTTGAAGAGGGTGAGCGCGAACTGGACCCAGAGGGGCAGCGTGAAGAGGGTCACCACGGTGGCGGTTGCGGTCAGCGTGATCGAGAGCGCCGTGTTGCCCTTGGCGAAGTGCACGTACATGTTCGAGAACATGCCGCCCGGGCAGGCCGCGACGACGACCAGGCCCGCCGCGAGGATCGGGGTCAGCTCGAAGATGTTCGCCAAGGCGAGGCCGACGAGCGGCATGACCACGAGCTGAAGGACCGTCCCGACGATCGTCGCGCGGGGATCGGTCGCGATCCGGCGGAAGTCGTCTGCGACGAGGGTCAGCCCCATGCCGAGCATCAGCATGGGGAATAGGGATTTCAAGCTGCGTTTTCCGCACCACCGATAGTAGGGCGATATGACAAGTAGGCCCAAAGGGGCTCGTTCCGGGGCCGCCCTCCACCAAATCCACCACCCGTCGTCGAAACTCCGGCGGATACCCTCGTCGTGCCATCTCGTTCTCCCCTCCCGATGATGGCAGCGAAATCCAGTTTTCTCCCTCCGTGAAAGGGGGGGCACCCCAGAGCCTCCGGCAAACCCGGGCCGGTTCACACACCTGCTTGCAGTCGGGCCGGTGGTCGCGGCTGTGGCCCAGCTTCGCCAGGGGATTGGCCTCCGCACGCCCTTCGAAGTAGGTGCTCGTTACGTCGTAGAGCAGCAGGTCGTAGGAGAGGTCGAACAGCTCGCCAGCCGCTTCACCAGGTGCTGCTCGATCTCTCCTTGTGGGGCACCAAACGGTCGAGCGCTCGGTAGAACGGCGCGGCATTGACCTTCGATTCCGGGAGACCGAGAAGATCCTCGAGCGCCGTCCGGCGATACCAGTCCTCGGCAATATGGAGTTCGCTGGAAGGCTCACACAGGCGCGCGATCACCAGAACCGACGCCATCTGAGAGTAGGACACCGCCTCCCGTCCCTTCCCCAGCACCTCATCGCACAGAACGTCCAACCGCAACGCACGCCAGAGTGTCCACCCCAGCCACACATCCCCAAACGCGCGGCCGCGTTCTACGCGAAGCCGCTTCAAACGCACCGCGACCGGCGCGTCGTCGAGATCCGATGGCTCGAACAGCTCGCGCTGGTCGCCCCGTCCGGTGATCTCACGCGCCAGCGCCTTCGCCTTGGCCCGTCCCTTGGCGTCCAGCTCCCCGAGCTGGGCCACCGTCTCCTGGATCACCTTCCCGTTGCGGCGAACCGAACGGACCAGGCGCCAATAGGTGTGCGTCTTGCCGTCCTTGCGAACCTTCGAGTGGCGTAGATACACCGCCGCTCACCCCCGGGTTGCAAGGATCCCTCGCATCTTCCCGCTTGCGCAAGGAACTTGGTTGGCACTACATCCGCATCCAGAGGGCTCGACCGCGTGATTCCACGCACTTACGCGCAAAGAACCCCCGAACTTTTCTCAGATCCGGAGCCAACTGGCGAAGTTGGGCTAACGATACTCCTGACCCTCGCGGCAAACGGCGCCCTCTACTCTGCCGTTCTCGACAACGTCGCGCGCCATGCATCCCGAGGCAGGGGGCCACTCTCGGCCTCGGAGTTCTTCAAGGAAATGCTGGAGGAACGACTCTTCGCCTCTCGGGGAGATCCGGGCCTGCGACGCGTGGCCGAGGCAACCGCGGGCACCCTGGCCTCGATGGCGCTGGTGGGCCTTGTTCTCC
>NZBA01000126.1 GCA_002686265.1 Planctomycetota bacterium | reverse complement strand
GTCCAGCTCCGCCGCGTCGTCGAGCTCGTCGGAGTCGTCGTCCTCGTCCAGCTCGTCCTCCTCGGCGTCCTCCTCGTCCAGCTCCGCCGCGTCGTCGAGCTCGTCGGGCTCGTCGAGGTCCTCGTCCAGGTCCGCCGCGCCTTCGAGTTCGTCGTCCTCCGCGTTTCCCTTCCGCTCCCAGCTGGGCAACGGAGGGGTCGGGTCCAAGAGACGGCTCGCGCCGCTCTCACCCTCGCTCAGCTCTTCGTCGCTCGGGGCGTCCGCTCGGGCGTCGGCGTGGTCGCCGGCCTCGAGTTCCTCGGCTTCGCCTGCAGCCAGATGTTCGCCAGGGGCGTCGACAGGGGACGAACCGTCCTCCTCAGCTCCTGACTGCAGGGCAGCCACTTCACTCGCACTCGTGCTCGTTCGTTCGAATCCATCGTCATTTCCGAGGTCGCTGCCGAAGGCCTGCGCCCCCGCGGGGACCTCGCCTTGCAACCGGACGTCGGTCGGATAGGGGGAGGAGGGTTCCTGCCGGACTCCCTCGTTTCCGTCGATTTCGGGCTCGTAGGTCTGTCGAGTGGGCAGCAGCGCTTGGGCCTCGTCAGCCGTGACCGCGTCCGCGCACTCTTCCCTTGGAGCGGCTGATACCCACCGGAAGTTCCAGGTTTTCGCGGAAAACCAGTCGAAATCCCGGATCCAGGCGAACCAGGCGCTGGCAGCCAGGGAGGCAGCTCCCAGGGCGACGCCTACGGGCGCCCCCGCGGTCTCCCCCAGAAGGCCGTCGATCACGCTCCCCAGGGCTCCACCCCCGCCCGCCGAGGTGGCGCCGAGGAGGATCGCGAGTCCCGCGGCGCACCCGGCCAGGCCCAGGACGCTGGCCAGGACATCCATCCCCCGTCCGAACAAGAACGAGCGGATGCCGACGACCGCGAAACCCACCGAGAGCAAGAGGGCTGGCCACAGGCCGATCCCGTTCATCACATCACGCGCCAGAGCGGAAGTGCCCGCGGGCTCGGGTGGAACCCCGCGCACGAGAGCAGCGCCGAGAACGACGAAGAAGAACGACCCTGGCAGGAACAGGACGAAGAGCCCGAGCCACTCGGCGGCGGAGACTCCCTTGGATTTGTTGGCACTCATCTTCTTCACTCGTCGGCGTTCGCCAGGTCGGCGGGCAGGCCGTGTTGCTCCTCCCAGTCCTCCAGGGTGATCATGATCTCGCGCGACTTGCTCCCGCGGTGATCGCCCAGGATGCCCTCTTCGGTCATCAAGTCGATCAGGCGCGAGGCCCGCGTGTAGCCGACGCTCAGCGCCCGCTGGAGCAGACTCGCGGATCCTCGGCGTGTCTTCAGCACGACGCGCACCGCTTCGACCCAGAGCGGATCGTCGGGACCGCTCCCGGCACCACCCGCCCCCGGCTTGGCCGTGCCCGTGGCGCACTGGATGATCTCCTGGTTGAAGGTCGGCGCCGAGTCGCCGCAGACGAAGTCCACCACCGCCTGCAACTCCTCGTCTTCCACCAGGGCTCCCTGCACACGGCGGATCGTGGAGGTCTGCGGCGGCGTGTAGAGCATGTCCCCGCCCCCCAAGAGCTTCTCCGCGCCCATCGCGTCCAGAATCACGCGGCTGTCGATCTTGCTGGCCACCTGGAAGGCGATGCGCGTCGGGAGGTTGCCCTTGATGACGCCCGTGATCACGTCGGTCGAGGGACGCTGTGTGGCCACGATGACGTGAACCCCCACGGCGCGGGACTTCTGTGCCAGGCGTGTGATCGCGCCCTCGGCCTCCTTCTTGGAGACCATCATCAGGTCGGCCATCTCGTCGATGACGACCACGATGTAGGGGAGGTGCCGCGGGGTGCGCTCATCGCTGAAGTGCTCGCCGAGCTTCTCGCGCAGCTTCTCCTCGCCGAGGGCGTTGAAGGCCTTGATGCTGCGTACGCCTGCGTCCTTGAAGAGCTCGTAGCGGCCCTCCATCTTCTCGACCAGCCAGTTGAGGACGTTCGACGCCTGGCGGGCGTCGGTCACGACCGGCAGCAGGAGGTGCGGCACCTTGGCGAACATCTGCAGCTCGACCATCTTCGGGTCGACGAGCACCATCTGTACGTCGTGGGGCGAGCGTGTCAGCAGCAAGCTGGCGAGGATCGTGTTGATGCAGACCGACTTCCCCGAGCCCGTCGTGCCGGCGATCAACAGGTGCGGCATGCGCGAGAGGTCCTCGACCACCGGCGTTCCCTCGGCGTCCATGCCGAGGAACAAGGGCAGGGGCATGAAGCTCCGATCGTAGGCACGCTTGTGGATCAGCTCCCGTAGGCGCACGATCCTGCGCTTCTTGTTGGGAACCTCGATCCCAATCGTCGAGCGGCCCGGAATGGGTGCGATGATGCGCACGCTCTGGGCCTTGAGGGCGGCCGTGATCTCCTGGCTGAGGTTGGTGACGCTGTTCATGCGCGTCCCCTGAGCCACGGTCAGCTCGAACAGGGTCACCGCCGGTCCGACCTGAGCTCCCACGACCTCGGACTCGACCTTGAAGCTCCTCAGAACGTTCTCGAGCTTGGTCGCCGCGACCTTGAGATCATCGGCGACAGCCTCGCTCCCGCCGGGAGCCTTCAGCAGCTCGAGGGGCGGGAAGGTCCAAGGGCCGCGCGGAGGTGTCGGCGTCTCGTAGGAGAGAGTCCCCACCGTGACGCTGCTCACCTCAGCTCGCCCGCGACGCCTCGGGGCGGGCACGACCTCGCACTCGGAGGGTTCTTCCTCTTCCTCCTCCTCGTAGCCGTCTTCGTCCTCCTCGTCCTCGTACTCGTCTTCGTACTCGTACTCGTCTTCCTCGTCTTCGTACTCGTCCTCTTCGTACTCCTCCCCGGCAGGCTCCGCCGCGCGCTTGGCCGCGGCGCGGGGTGCCGCGGGCGTCTGGTCGGCCGGCTCGAGGTCTCGGGCGCTCAAGAACTCCCACAGGCCCGTGAACAAGCCACCGAACCAGCGCAGCAAGGCTGCCCCCAGTCCCTCTCCCCGCTTCTCGCGTCGCTCACGGGCCCAAGCCGCCAGGGACTGGATCGCCGGGTAGAAGGCCATCTCGGTCGCCAGAGTGAATGAAACCAGGAGCAAGAGGGTGAGCAGGATCCACAGGCCGGGCGTGCCGAACTTGGGGACCAGGATGTCCTGCACGCACACCAGCGCCAACCAGCCTCCCGGTCCGTAGGGGAAGCGCGGGCTCACCAGGCCGTCCTGCCCCTCCACGATGCGGTGCTCGGCGCTCAGCTCGGGGCCGATGCCGAGTTGGATCAAGAAGCTCGCGCAGAGGACGAAGCAGACGCCGCCGAACAGGCGCAGGGAGGGCCAGGCGACTTCCTTGCGGGCCAAGAGCACGAAGCCCCAGGCGAGGCCGAGCAGCGCGACCAGGTAGCCGCCCCAGCCGGCGGCGAGCAGGGCCCCGTGAGCGAACCAGAAGCCGGCCTGCCCGCCCCAGTTGTGCCCCGCGGCGTCGGGACTGTCGATCGGGGCGTGGTGACTGATCATCGAGATCAGCAGCCACAGGGAGGCACCGATCAGGATCAAGCCCTTGATCTCCTGCAGGCGGTCGGAGACCTCCTCGTCGAGGGGGCGCCCGAAGAGGAACCCGGCCACGAGCTGGCGCAGGCGGGACAGCCTGCCCGTGGAGCGTCCCTTCTTCTTGCTCTTTCGCTTGCGCTTGCCCCTGGGGGCCATGTCTCATCCATTCCTTCTGATGGGCAGTGGAACCCGAGTCCGTCGACTCCCGTGGGTCCGCCGCCCGACCGTCCTCAACGCTCGACGCAGAGCTTGACGAGCGCGCGTGCGATCCGGTCCTTGCCCTGATCGGCGAGCTCTCGTCGGCTCCCGTCCCTGCCCAGGATCCTCACACTGGCGCGCCGAGCATTCAAGGCCGAGCTGTCGTTGAGAACGATGTAATCCGCCCCTTTTCGCGCCATTTTCGCCCGCGCGCGGCGCAGGCCGGAGCCCGTCTCCAGGGCGAACCCCACCACCAGCCGCTCGCCCTTGCGGCGCGCGACCGTGGCCAGGATGTCGGGATTGCGGACCAGCTCCAGGCTCACCCTCCGGCTCCCGCCGTCCTTGGCGCGCCACTTGCCCGCAAGCCGCCGCGCCGGGCGCCAGTCGGCCACGGCGGCGCACATGTACAGGGCGTCGGCGCCCTCGAAGGCCTCGCGGACCGCCGCCAGCATCTCGCGTGCGCTGACGACATCGACGCGGCGCACGCCGCCAGGGGTCTCGAGCGTGACTGGGCCGCTGATCAGGGTCGTGCGGCACCCCGCGCGCGCCGCGGCGCGCGCGATGGCGAAGCCCATGCGGCCGCTCGACTCGTTCGACAGGAAACGCACCGGGTCCACGTACTCGCGCGTCGGCCCGGCGGTCACGACCACCCGCGGACCCCGCCGCCGCCCCCAACCCGGGGAGCTCATTGACCCAACAGCGCCGCCAGGTGATCGGCGATCTCCTCGGGGTCGGCCAGACGCCCGGGACCCTCGTCGCCGCAGGCCATCAGTCCTTCGTCGGGCTCGATCAAGCTCCAGCCGTCCTCCACGAGCGTCGCGATGTTCCTACGCACCGGCGGGTGGGCGAGCATGTGCGGGTTCATGGCCGGACAGACGACCCGCGGGCGGCCGGCGGGCAGGGCCATGGAGACGGTCGTCAGAAGGTCCGAGGACAGGCCGTGGGCGATGCGCCCGATCACGTCGGCGGTGGCCGGAGCCAGGACCAGGCACTCGCCCCAGCGCCCGAGCTCGATGTGGTCCATGGCGCCCACCCGGTCCGGACCGAACTCGTCGGAGGCGGCGGGCTCGCCGGTCAGGGCCTCGAAGAGCTGCGCGCTGATCAACTCGGTGGCCCGCGGCGTCAGGATCACGCGCACCGAGTGCCCTTCTCGGGTCAGGCGGCTGGCGAGGTCACAGGCCTTGTAGGCCGCGGCCGATGCGCTCACGCCGAGCAGGATCCGGCTCACGCCGACACCTCCCCCAGGGGTCCCAGCCCGATCAGGCCGCGGACCTCCTCCAACACCCGCTCGAGGTCGTCGTTGATCACGACATGATCGTACTTCACCCGCTCGCGATCCTCGTCCTCGGCTTTGGCCAGACGTCGCTCGACCACCTCGGGCAGGTCCGTGCCGCGGCCCACCAGGCGCCGGCGTAGCTCCTCGCCGTCGGGTGGGACGATAAAGATCGAGAGCCCTGGAATGCGCTGAGCGCGGATCTGGTTCGCCCCCTGCACGTCGATCTCCAGCAGGAAGATGTGCCCCGAGGCCAGAGCGTCGTCCATCTGCGCGGTCAGGGTCCCGTACATGTGGCCGTGAACCTCCGCGTGCTCGAGAAACTCCCCGCGGGCGCGGCGCGCACCGAATTCCTCGGGGCTCAGGAAGAAGTAGTCGCGCCCGTCCACCTCGCCCTCGCGCCGCGCCCGGGTCGTCGCGGAGATCGAAAACACCACGCGCGGATCCTCCAAGAGGCGGCGCACGACCGTGCTCTTGCCCGCCCCGGAAGGCCCGGAGATCAGCACCATCTTGCCTGCGCTCTCCTCACTCACGGTCCTACTCGATGTTCTGGACCTGCTCGCGCAGGCGCTCGACACAGGTCTTCAGATCCACGACATCGTGAGCCACGCGAGCGTCGTTGCACTTGGAACCGACGGTGTTGGCCTCTCGGTTGAACTCCTGCACGAGGAAGTCGAGTTTGCGCCCGACGCTCCCGCCGCGGTCCAGAATGGCGCCTGCTTCTTCAAGGTGGCTGAACAGGCGCGTGACCTCCTCACTGACATCGAAGCGATCGGCGAGCAAGGCGAGCTCCCGGGCGAGGTCGCTCGCAGGCACGTCGCGGGCGCCGCCGAGCAGCTCGGCCACGCGCCCGCGCAAGGCCTTCATGTGGCGCTTGACCACGGCGGGCATGCGCCTCTCGATGCGCCGGGTGAGGCGCTCGATCGCTGTCAGGTGCTTGCGCAGGTCGGTCTCCAGGCGCGCGCCCTCGGCCTCGCGCGCGGCGACCAGGGAATCGAGCGCCTCGCCGCAGGCCCTCATCACCAACCGGGTCTCACGCCGCCGGCCGCCCCCATCCGAGCGCGTCCCCACGACACCGGGCAGCTGCACGAGCGCCGCCATGCCCAGGTCGTCCTCCAGGCCGACCTCGCGCGCGGTCCGCGCAATCTGGCGCCGATAGCGGAGCGCCACATCGGCGTTCACCGAGACCTCCTCGGGCGCCGCGGTACGCGAGAGGTGGACGTGTACCGCCAGCGCCCCGCGCGCGATGCGCTTTCGGATCAAGGCCTCCACACGCGGCTCGAGCTCGGCCAGTTCGCCGGGAAAACGGTGGCGGACCTGCAGGAAGCGGTGATTGACCGAGCGGATCTCCACGCGCACGCCGAGCCCGCCGGTCTCGACCTCCGCCAGGCCGAAACCCGTCATCGACCGGATCAAGCGCCTCCCCCGGCGAGCGCCGTGCGGCTTCCGGGCTTGACCGCCGCGCCGCCCGCGGCACACAGCGGGCACACATCCGGCTCCCAGACTTGGACCTCGACCTCCGCCAGGCAGGTCAAGGGAAGCTCCTCGTCCTCGAACGGGTTCCCACCCGAGCGGTTGATGATCGAGCCGACGGCGACCGGCAAGCCACCGTGGGCCCGCACGACTTCGAGGGCCTCCTTGGCGGACCCTCCGGTGGTCAGCACGTCCTCGACGACCAAGCAGCGCTCGCCCGTCTCGAAGCGGAAGCCGCGCCGCAGGGTCATTTCACCTCCGGAGCGCTCGGTGAACATCGCCCGACGGTCGAGGGCGCGCCCGATCTCCTGAGCCCAGACGACCGCGCCCATGGCGGGTCCGACGACGACGTCCACGTCGGTCTCGAGGCGCTCGGCGAAGGCGCGCGCCAGGGCTTCCGCCCGGCGAGGTTCGGAGAGCACGAGGGCGCACTGGAGGTAGCGGTCTGAGTGCAGCCCCGAAGAGAGCTCGAAGTGTCCCTCGAGCAGGGCGCCGGTCTGGCGAAAGTGATCGAGCACCGCGTCTCTCAGCACGAGTCTAGCCGCCCGTTGAGAAAGGGCCGTGGCGAGACGAAGGCATCTTCGTCCCTGCAAGGAGGCGAAGTCGGAGTAGGGCGTTCTTCAACGGGCTGCTAGTTCCCGTCCGCGGGAGCCTCGGGCACGCCGCCGAGGTCATCGACCACCGAGGCGCTGCCGTCCATGCGATTGATGATGTGGATCAACAGCGCGCTGACGAGGAAGATGCCGGCGGCGACGCCGGTGAAGGTCTGGATGCCGCGCGCCTTCACACCGAAGGTCTGTTGGCCGGCCTGGCCGAGGGCCTCGCCGAAGCCCCCGCCCTTGCCCTCTTGGAGCAGGATGACGACGATCAGAACGAGCGCCGAGAGGACGAAGACGAGGTAGAGCGAGATGATGAGGAGGTTCATGAAGACTGAGGCTGTGCGGCGCGCATGGGCGTCCGCGCTCGGGAGGATCGTCTCGGCAGCCGCGTGAGGGGCTACCCGCTGAATTCGATGATCGGGAGGAAGGCTTCCGGCTTCAACGACGCGCCGCCGACGAGCGCACCGTCAACGTCGGTGACGGCCATCAGCTCGGCCGCGTTGTCCGCCTTGACGCTGCCACCGTACTGGATCCGCGTCGCCGCGGCGACCGGTTCGGAGTACAAGCCCTCCAGGAGGCCTCGCAGGTAGGCGTGGACCTCGCCGGCCTGGGCCGCGGTGGCGGTGTGGCCCGTGCCTATCGCCCAGACGGGCTCGTAGGCGACGGTCACGCGCGCCATCTCCGGGGCGGAGATCCCCTCCAGGCCCGCGCGCAACTGGCGGGCGACGACCTGCTCGGTGTGGCCCGCTTCGCGCTCCTCGATCGTCTCTCCGACGCACAGGATCACGTCCAGGCCGGCGTCGAGGGCGGCGTGCACCTTGCGGCGGATCAGCTCGTCGCCCTCGCCGTAGAGGTGGCGGCGCTCGGAGTGCCCGACCAGAACCAGCTCCGCCCCCACGTCGGCCAGCATGGTCGCCGACACCTCGCCGGTGAACGCTCCGGACTCCTCGTCGCAGCAGTTCTGCCCGCCGACGCGGATCGGCGAGCCCATCAGGGCGCGGGCGATCTCGTCCAGGTAGACAGAGGGGGGGAACACGGCCACCTCGACGTCGCGCCGCTCGCCGACGCGCCGGCGCAGTCCCTCGACGAGCTCGAGCGCCGAGCGGCGGTCGAGGTTCATCTTCCAGTTGCCTGCGATGAAGGGAATCCTCACGGTGAGTCGCCCGCGCGCAGCGCGGGTTCGAGGGTGGTGGAGGGATCGGTCGGGATGACGAGGGACGCCTCATTCAGGCCGACCAGCGCCTCGACGTCGCGCCGGATGCGGCCGAGCTCGTTGAGCGAGATGGCCTGCCGGCCGTCGGAGTGGGTCTCCTCGGGCCGCGGATGGACCTCGATGATCAGGCCGTCGGCCCCCGCCGCCATGCCGGCGCGGGCGACGGCGCGCACCAGGTCGCTGCGGCCGGCGGAGTGCGAGGGGTCGACGATCACCGGCAAGTGAGTCTCGCGGCCGAGGAAAGCCACGGCGCCGACATCGAGCAGGTTGCGGGTGCAGTCATCGAAGCTGCGCACGCCGCGCTCGCACAGGACGATCTGCTCGTTGCCCGTCGAGAGCACGAACTCGGCCGCCATCAGGAACTCGCGCACGGTGGCGCCGAACCCACGCTTGAGGAGCACGGGTTTCATCGTGCGCCCCACCTCGAGCAGCAGCGGGCTCGAGGCCATGCTGCGCGCGCCGATCTGGATCATGTCCGCGACCTCGGCCACGGCCTCCACGTCACGCGTGTCGAGCACCTCTGTAACGACACCGATCCCGACCTGGGCGCGCACGTGCGCGAGCATCTCCAGGGCCGGGCGACCGAGACCCTGGAACGAGTAGGGCGAGGTGCGCGGCTTGTAGGCCCCGCCGCGCAGCAGGGTCGCCCCGCGGGCGCGCGCGCCGCGGGCGATGTGCAGCAGAGCCTGTTCGTCCTCCACGGCACAGGGGCCCGCGATCAGAGAGACCCGGCCCGCGCCGAAGCGCGCCTCGCCGGCGCTCACCTGAGTGGACGGGGACTGCGGGCGCCTCTGGTGCAGCTCGCGCGCGTCGCCGGTGGCGAGGACCTCCGCCACGCCCGCGTGATCCTCGAGCAAGGAACGGTGCGAGGGCCGGCCGGCGCCCTCGAGCTCGAGCATCATCCGCCCGGCATCGAGGAAACGCGTGGCGTAGCCCAGCTCCCGGCAGAGAGAGAGGACCGTCTCGGTCTGGTCGGGCGCGAGGCCCTTTCTCAGGCGGACGAGCATGGTGCTCCCCCAAACGGCCCTCAGGCCCGATGGAGTGCGGGAGAGAGCGCGGCAGTATAGGCTCCCGGCACCGATCCCATCAATCGCCGCCACCCGCGTTCCCGACCTCCGCCACTGGCGGGCGGGACCGGATCGGAGCCCGTGAACCCCCATGGACGAGACTCTCGAAGCCCTCTTGGCCCTCGCGCCCCTCGACGCCCTCCCGCGCACGGGCTGGATCCAGCGCGGCGTCGCCGCTCCCGAATCCGTGGCCGGGCACTTGGCCGGCACGGCCCTGCTGGCCCTGGCTCTCGCCCCGCGCGTCGAGCCGGCGCTCGACGTCGATCGCTGCCTGGCCCTGGCCGTCGTCCACGACGCCCCCGAGGCCTTGACCGGGGACCTGCCGCGAGGGGCGCGGGAGAGGCTGCCGGAGGGAGCGAAGGCGGCCGCGGAGGAGGCGGCGGCCCGCGCCGTGCTGGCCCCCCTCTCTCCCGTCGCCCTGGCGCGCTTCCACGAGGTCGAGGCGGGCGAGACGCGCGAGGCGCGCCTGGTCCGCCTCTGCGACCGGCTGGCCCTCGGCGTGCGGCTCGTGGCCTACCTGCGCGCGGGCCAGCGCGGGTTGGACGAGTTCGCGCACGGCATCGAGGCCCTCGACTGCCGGGAGTTCCCGCCCGCGGCCGAGATGCGCGACACCCTCCTCGACGCGATCACACGACAGGGGTGACTTCCGCCACACGCGAGGGGATGCTCTGGGCGTGAAGAGAATCACCCTGATCCCGCCCATCGTGGGGCTCGTCACGCTCGCCGGGATGATCGCCTGGCGCACCCTCGCCGAGCCGGGGACCTCCCTGCCGCCCTTCCCGGATCCGCCCGCGGTGTCCCTCCCGGGCTTCGAGGTGCCCCTCGGCACCGCGCGCGTCGCGGGGGTCGTGCGCGGGGCGGACGGCCGCGTGCTGGTGGAGGCCCTGGTGTCCCTGCGCGCCGGCGAGGAGCCCATGTGGACCTACACCGACGCGGAGGGCCGCTTCGCTCTCTCCGAAGTACATCCCGGGCCGGCGCGCATCACGATCCTGGCCCGCCGCTACCGCACGCACGAGTTCGACGTGCTGGCCCCCGATGAGGCCCTCGTCCTCGAGCTCGACGAGACGCTCGCGCCGGCGCCCGAGCTCCCGCCCCTCGAGCGCGCACCCCTCGAAGGCGTGATCGTCCCAGCCATCGCCGGGCGCGGCGTGGCCGGTTACGAGGTGCTCCTGCGCCCCGCCGAGACTCCCGACCGCTTCGGAGCGCCCGTTGAGCGCCGGGCGACCGTCGGCGCCGACCGTTCCTTCCGCTTCGACGATCTGATCCTCGGTCAGTACCGCGTCACCCTGCTCCCGCCCTGGGCAGCGGGCGGGAGCTGGCCGAATATCGCCGACCCCGCCCGCCGCGCCCACGTCCACAGCCTGGCCTCCGCCGGCCGCTCACTCGAGCTGCCGGCCGCCGCGGGCGAGCTCCACGCGCGCTTGGTCGATGCCGACGGCGCGGAGATCTTCGGGGCCCTGGCCCTACTCCATCCCGCCGGCAGCCCCGACCGCCCCTGGCCACCGGCGACCTCGGCCGAGGACGGGACCCTCACCTTCGCCGACGTTCCTCCCGGAGCCCACCGCCTGCTGCTGATCGCCGGTGAGGCGCGCCGGGAGCTGACCGTGCAGGTCTCCGCGGGTTCCGCGCTCGAGCTCGATCTGCAACCCCTACCGACGCGCGCGGAGCACTGAACCGCGCACTCAGGACTCGACTGCTTCGGAGCCCTCGGCGGCCTGCCGCGGAGAGATGAGCGACATGGCGCGCTCCGCGAGGGCGGCGATCGTGAGCGAGGGATTGGTGCCAAGGTCGGCGGAGATCGCCGAGCCGTCGATGACCCAAAGCCCGTCGTATCCGAAGACGCGCTGCGCGGCGTCGATCACGCCCTCGGACGCGTCGGCGCCCATGCAGCAGCCGCCGAGGACGTGGGCGGTGGCGGGGCGGTCCAGGAGCATGTCGAGGGCCAGGGAGCTCGCAACCCCACCGCTGCTCTCGGCGAGCCGCGCGGCGAGAGCGTCCGCTTCGGGAATCGTGCGCGAGGGCGGATCGCCGTCGTCGAGGGCCGTCTGCAGGCGTCCGTTGCGCCGCAAACGCAGGGACAACCCGCTGGTCCCCATGTAGAGCATCATGAACGAGTGGCGCGCCAGGTCGGGCACGCATGCGGCGCGCAGACTCGCCAGGGGGCGGCGCAGGGCAGCCGCCGCCGAGCGCGCGAGGCGCCAGGGCAGGAGCCCTTCGCCGGGGGCGTGGGGCATGAGCATCAGCCGAAAGAAGCCCGAGCCCGCGCCGTAGCGCACGACCTCGAGGCCGGCACCGCCGGGGAGGCCGAGGCGTGAGCCGATCGCCACGCCGCGCGAGAGGTCCTCCTCCGGGTCGGGGCAGACCACGCCGATCAACGCCTCGGAGTTGGTGCGCACCGTGCGCCCGAGACGGTCGGAGAGGGCCGGCAGGCCGTTGGGGTCGGCCTTCATCGCCAGCAGGAGATCGAGGGTCCCCATGACGCCCCCGGCGAGCACGACGCGCCGCGCGGTGTATGCGCGCTTGACGCGCCCGCGCCGCGTGCGCCCCCCTTCGACCTCGACTCGAAAGCCGCCGCCCGCCAGCGGGCGCAGGCCGACGACGCGCGAGTCGGCGCGCAGGTCGAGGCCCCGCCGGCGGGCGAGCCACAGGTAGTTGCGGTCGAGGGTGTTCTTGGCGCCGTGGCGGCAGCCGGTCATGCACGCCCCACACAACTCACAGCCGGTGCGCCGCGGACCCTCGCCACCGAAGTAGGGGTCCTCGACCGTTTCGCCGGGGCGGCCGAAGTGCACGCCGACCTCGGTCGGCTCCCAGTCGGCGGGAGAGAGCTCGCGCAAGAGACGGTCGGTGGAGGTCGGCTGCGGCACCGACGTGGCGCCCAGCATCCGCCGCACCTCGGCGTAGTGCGGCGCCAGCTCCCGCCGCCAGTCGGCCAGGTGCGCCCAAGAGGGCGCCTCGAAGAAGGAGGGCTCGGGCTGGGAGAGGACGTTGGCGAAGATCAGGGAGCCGCCGCCGACGCCGACCCCCGAGAAGGCCGTCAGGTGCCGGAAGAAACGCATCTGGAACGGGCCGCGCCAGCCCAGGAGCGGAGCCCACAGCCAGCGTCGCAGGTTCCAGTTGGTGCGCGGGAAGTCCCGCTCCTCCAGCGCGCCGCCCTTCTCGAGCAGCAGCACGTCGTAGCCCTTCTCCACCAGGCGCAGGGCCGAGACGCTACCACCGAATCCCGAGCCGATGACGATGAAGTCGTGGTCGTGGGCGGGCACGGCGGAGATTGTAGGCTCCGCGCGGCTATGCTGTGCGCCCCGCCGCGAGCCTCCTCCCGCCATGCACTCGATCGACCTCGACCAGGCCGCCACGACCGCCCTCGATCCTCAGGTGCGCGAGGCCATGGAGCCTTGGCTCGGCGAGCACTTCGGCAACCCTTCCTCGCGCCACCGCCGAGGAGTGGCCGCCGCCGAGGCCGTCGATCGGGCCCGAGCCCAACTCGCGGGGGTAGTGGGCGCCCGCAGCGAGGACGTCATCTTCACCTCCGGGGGCACCGAGGCCGACAACCTCGCCGTCCTGGGCCTGGCCCGGGCACGCTCGGCGCGCGGTCGCAAGCTCGTCATCGGCCCCACCGAGCACGCCGCCGTGCGGGCCTCGGCCGAAGCCCTCGAGAGTGAGGGTTTCGCCATCGCCAGCGCGCGCGCGGACGCGGAGGGAGCCCTCGACCGCGAGCACCTGACCGAGCTACTCGACGCCGAGACGGTCGTCGTGGCCCAGATGCTGGTCAGCAACGAGTTCGGCAGCGTCTACCCCAGCGCCCCCCTAGCGCGCCTGGTGCGCGCTTGCGCTCCCAACGCGGCCCTGCACGTCGACGCGGTCCAGGCCCTCGGCAAGCTCGAGCTCTCCATCGGCGAGCTAGACGCCGACAGCCTCGCTCTGAGCGCCCACAAGATCCACGGCCCCCAGGGTGTCGGCGCCTTGGTGCTGGCCCCGGGAACGAGCCTACGACCCCTGGTGTTCGGCGGCGGCCAGCAAGGCGGCCGCCGGCCGGGCACCGAGAACGTCGCGGGAGTGGTCGGCTTCGGACGCGCCGCCGAGCTGGCCGAGCAGCTGCGCGGACGGACCCTGGAGCACCTGAGGGAGTTGCGCCTGCGCTTGGCCACGGGGCTCGCGCGCATCGAGGGCGCGCATCTCTTGGAGCTGGGCGCCCAGACCATGCCGGGCATCTGCACCGTGCTCTTCGAGGGCGTCCCGGCCGAAGTGCGCCTGCACCACCTCGACGAGCGCGGTGTGGCGGTCAGCGTCGGGAGTGCCTGCCAGGCACACGACAGCGACGTCAGTCCCTCCGCCCTGGCGGTCGGCCTGGATGCGGACGCGGCACGGCGCATGCTGCGCTTCTCCTTCTCGCGGCACACGACCGCCGAGGAGATCGACGCCGCCCTCGCCGCGTTGGAGGCCGTCGAGGGGGAGCTGGGGAGCCTGGGGAGATGACGAGCACCGCCGCTATCGGCGCGCCCGAGATGGTGCTGATCCGCTACGGCGAGCTGGCCCTCAAGGGCAAGAACCGCGGCTCCTTCGAGCAGGCGCTGATGCGCAACATCCACGCCGCCACGCGGTGTGTCGGCGAAGTGCGCGTGGAGCGCCGGCGCGGGCGCATGGCGGTCTTCAGCGAGCGGCGGGTGATGGACGTGGCACGCCGGCTGCAGGACGTGTTCGGCATCAAGAGCCTCTCGCCCGCCTGGGGCTGTGCGGTCGACCCCGAGGAGATCGCCGACCTCGCACGGCGCGTCCTCGCCGACGCACTGGCGGACTTCCCGCCCGAGGGTCCGATCACTTTCCGGGTCTCCTCCTCGCGCGCCGAGAAGCGCTTCCCCCTGAACTCGATGGAGCTCGATCGCTTCATCGCCGAGCGCGTGCTCCCCGATCACGAGCGCCTCGAGGTGCACCTCGACGCCCCCGCGCTCTCCCTCGGCATCGATGTGCGACCCGAGCGCGCCTACGTCTTCGTGCGGCGCCTGCCCGGCCCGGGCGGTCTGCCGGTCAGCACCCTCGGCCGCGGGATGTGCCTGCTCTCGGGAGGCATCGACTCGCCGGTCGCCGCCTGGCTGGCGATGAAGCGCGGCTGCCGGGTCGCCTACGTGAGCTTCCACTCCCCGCCCTACATCGGTGAGCGCTCGAAGAAGAAGGTCAGAGACCTCGTGCGCGTCCTGGCGCGCTTCCAGCCCACCAGCCGCCTGTTCGTCGCTCCCTTCACCGAGGTCCAGACGACCATCCGCGACCGTGCCCCCGAGCCGTATCGCACGGTGCTCTACCGGCGCATGATGCAACGCATCGCGACACGCCTCGCGCGGCGCGAGAAGTGCGGGGCGCTGATCACCGGCGAGAGCCTCGGCCAGGTCGCGAGCCAGACCCTGGAGAATCTCACCTGCATCGAAGCGGCGGCCGACCTGCCGGTGCTGCGGCCGCTGGTGACCTTCGACAAGGAGGAAGCGATCGACTTGGCGCGCAAGATCGGGACCTTCGACATCTCGACGAGGCCCGAACCTGACTGCTGCACCGTCTTCATGCCCGGGCGCCCGGTGATCCGCGGCCACCTCGCCGCCTGCGAGGAGGCCGAGGCGACCCTGGAGGTCGAGAACCTCGTGAAGCGTGCAGTGAGAGGGACCGAAAAGCTCGAAATCGAGAGCGACGTCTGACAGGCTCCCTTCCTCGGCGGAGCGGGCGGACGCGCGCCTTGCCGAGCGAACTCGCCGGTCCTCGAGATGAACCGCAGCATCGCCCTCTTCGTGGCCATGGCCGTGCTGGCGGCCCACAGCCTCACTATCCACACCGACGGGACGGCCACCCTGGCCGCACCGCACGATCTGGCGTTCGTGGCCTTTCGGATCGGCCGCGAGCTCGTGCACGAGAGCACACTCACCTGGTTCGCGGGACAGGACGCCTTCGAGAGCTACCCGTCCCTGGCCTG
Organism: Planctomycetota bacterium; assembly: GCA_002686265.1. Taxonomy (GTDB): domain Bacteria; phylum Planctomycetota; class UBA1135; order UBA1135. The sequence continues at coordinate 47,308 of NZBA01000126.1, read as the reverse complement.
GGTGGGGCTCTCGGCGCTGATCCAACGCGCCTACTGGGTTCCGCTCAACACCACCGTGCAGGTCCTGGGAGCGGCGGCGACCATGCTGACCTTGGTCTTCACTTCCCGCCTGCACCCCGATCGCATCGCAAGCATGATCGCCCCGTTCCTGCTCGCCATCTGCGGCGGCGTGGCCGCGGCGGCGGTCAGCGGCACCGAGACGGCGGCCATGATGTGCGCCGTGACCGCCGCCTTCCTGGCCTACGAGCGGGCCTGGCCGGGGCGCTTGGGCCTGGCGCTGCTAGTCTGCGGGCTCTTGCGTCCCGAGGGCTGGCTCCTGGCGGGCGGCATGGCGCTCTTGCGCGGAATCGACGTGGCCCGCGGGACGCGGGCGCGCTCGCTCACGGCCTTCCTCCCGCCCTTGATCGGCTTCGCCCTCGTCGCCGTCTGGCGCCGCGAACACACCGGAGCGTGGACCTCCGCCTACACCGAGCACCTCCTCCACTTGGGCGATGGCGAGCTCGAAGCCGGCCTCGGCTACCTGCTCGACTTCATCGTCGCCAGCATCAGCCCGCTGCTCTTGGTCTTCGTCCTCTGGCCCCTCGTGCGCGGGCGACTCTCCACCACCGGCCTGCACGCGGGCGGCCTGTTCCTGGCCTGGACGGCCCTGGTGGTCGTCGGCGGCGGAGGCGCGGTCTTCGGCGAGGCGCTCGTGCCCGCGCTGCCCTTGGCGCTGATCGCCGCCCGGGAGGGCATGATCCTGACCCTGAACAGCGCTCGCGCCTGGGTCCGCGGCTCGACCTGGGCGAGCTTCCTGGCCGTCGCGGCCCTCTCCGCCCTGGGGAGCACGTCCCCCGACGCACTGCTCCCCGCGCCCGCTGCGCGCCTGCGCGCTGAGCTCACGCGTCCCAGCCACCCGCCGCGCTTCGGCTACGAGGACCTCCGCGGGCGTGCGGGCCTGGAGGAGGAGATCGCCCGCACGCGCTCCATGCGCGGGATGGGCGTCTTCATGCGTGACCACCTCGAGCCGGGAACGAGCGTCCTGACGAGCTGGCCGGGCGCCGTCGCCTACCTCTCCGATCTGCCCGTCCGCGACCTCCTCGGGCGCACCGACACTTGGGGGCGGGGCGAACGGCAACGGCCCTGGCACGCTCGCGAGCGGGTGGACGTCCTGGCCGCCATCGAGGGCGCACCGGACTACATCGTGCCCTTCCTGGCTCCACCGCCGCGCTTCCCATCCGCCGACGACGTGGCGGGCTCGTGGGTGCGGGCGCTCGACGAGCGCGCCGGAGAACCCGGTCGGACCGAAGCCGTGACCTCCGCCCTCGGCTCCTACGAGCTGATCAGCGTGCCGATCGGCCTGGCCTCCGATCCGGGCCAACGCAGACCGACCTTCCTGCTCCGTCGGCGCGAGTTGGGGCTCGCGCCGGCCTTGGAACTGGATCTCCAAGACGGGGAGGTCGTCGTGCGGATGCGCTCCGGCGGTCACGAGCAGCTGGCGGACCTGCGGGTCTGGGCGGTCCGCCGCGACGGGCACGTCGAGTACGCGAGCCCGCCGGGCGTGTTCTCCAGCGCGCGCTCGATCTCGGCGCGCACGAACCTGCTGCTGGTCCCCACCGGCGAGCGTGCGATCGAGCTCTTCCGCGCTGGGCTCCCGCCCCTGTCGGACGCGGAACACGGAGCCCTGCACGCCGTGCACGCCATCTTGCGCAATCCGGGCGCCACCGGCCGGCACGACTGGACCGGGACCTGCTCGCGGGTCAGCCTGCGCTTCTAGCCCGCCCTACTTGAGGTCGAAGCGCTTCAGCTTGCGGTAGAGCGTGCTCTTGCCGACCTTCAGCAGCCTGGCCGCCGCCAGCTTGTCGCCGCCGACGGCATCGAGGGCGCGCATGAGGACCTTCATCTCGTAGTGATCGAGACTGATCGGGTCGTCGTCGGTGATGTCCCAGTCGCGACCGCGCAGCAAACCGCTGCGCGCGACTTCCCCGGAGTGGACACCGACCGCCTCGCGGGAGGCGGAAGCGACGGGAATCAGATCACAGACGGGCAGGCCCGCGCAGGAGTCCCGCACCGAAGGCGGCAGATGGGCCGCCGAGAGCAAACCGACCGAGCAGGCCTCGCAGGCGCGCAGGATGCAGTCCTCTAGCTCGGCCACGTTTCCCGGCCAGTCGTGGAGCGCGAGAGCCTCGAGGGCGTCGTCCGCGAGGCCGTGAACGCCGTGGCCTGCGCCGTAGAGGTTCACGAAATGGGTCGCCAGGGCGGCGATGTCCTCGTGCCGCTCGCCGAGCGGTGCGAGCTCGACGACGCAGGCGGAGAAGTGCTCCCAGAGGGCCGGCAGGAAGCGACCCTGGGCGACGGCCTCCGCGAGGGGCTCGCTGCTGGATGCCACGATGCGGACGTCCACCGGTTCTTGCTGCTCGCTACCGACCCGCGCGAGGGTCTTGTCCTCGATGAGCTTGAGCAGGCGCACCTGCAGGGCCTCGGGCAACTCCGCGATCTCCTCGAGCAACACGGTCCCGTCGGCCGCCCGCTGGAAGAGGCCCGGGCGATCACCCGCGGCGTCCTCGAAGGCGCCCTGAACGTAGCCGAAGAGCTCTCGCTCGAGGCTCTGGGGCTCGAGGGCCGAGCAGCGCACGGCGAGGAACGGCCCGCCGGACTCGCCGCCGTAGTGCAGGGTGCGGGCGATGTGAGTCTTGCCCGCTCCGTCATCGCCGCGGCACAGCACCGGCCGACGCTCGGCGCAGAAGCGCGTGACGCACTCACGCGCCTCTCTCATGCAGGAGCTGAGCCCGACGAGGGAAGCCGGGCGATAGATGCGGCGCGCCGCATCCAATAGCGCGCCGAGCTGCTGGCGAGGGATCCCCGCCTCCTGGATTCGCAGGATCTCGGCCGCGATCCGCCGCCGTCCCGCATCGAGGAGCAGCACGGCCTTGAGCTCTGTGTCGCCGCCTCCCGGCCCGCTCACGAGCGGGATGACCGACGCCGTCAGGGAGCGCGCGTTGCGCCCGCCGATGGCCGAGAGGTCGAAGCGGAATCCCTCGCGCGCCTCGGTGCGCGCATCGCGCACGAAGGCCTCCAAGCCGCTGTTGGGGGCCATGCTGCCGAGATTGCGGCCCTCGACCCGATTGCCGAAGAAGTCCCGCGCGCCGCGGTCCGCGTGGCGCACGAAGCCCTCGGGGTCGACGAGCAGCACGCCGTCGGGCCTCCCGGCCGCCAGCTCCCGCAGGACCAAGCTGTGCTCACCGCAGTCACGCAAGGAGGTCTCGCGATCGACCTGATGCTGCTCCTCCTCCTGCAGGCGCCTGTTCTGCCGGTCGAGCACGCGATTCTGCTCGGCAAGGTCGTCCTGGACGGACTTGCTGCGCAGGAGCACCTTCACGACGAGGTCGAGGGCGGGAATCTCGTGCTTGCCGACGAAGCTGTGGCAGCCCGCCTCGTACGAGCGCACCGTATCCTCTGGCGTGACGCTGCCGGTACTGTAGGCGAGGATCGGGACCTTGGCGGTCTCGGGGATGATCTTGAGGCGCCGGGTGACCTCGTGGGAGTCGATCCCCGCGCCGAGGCCGACAGCCACCATGAAAAGGTCCCAAGCGCTTTCGCGGGCCTCCACGAGCCCAGCCGCGCCCGATTCGGCGAGGCCGACCTCGTAGCCCTGGTCGCACAACCTGCTCTTGATAATCAGTCGGTTGCTCGCGTCGTCGTCGATGACGAGGATACGGCTCATGCATCTCCTCCACTTTGCCGTCACGGACCACGTTTGGCCGTCACGGACCACGCCGGGGGGCGTCGCTTCGATGATCGCCCACGGCCCGCGCAAGCACGCGCACGGCCCACGTTCGCAAACTATCCGAAGACACGACCGATGACCAACGAATCTCGTCGCTGATGGGCGACCGCTCCGCTGGAAGCACCGATCCCCTCTTCGCTGACGAGGTGTCCGAGGCGATTGCAACTTTGTGCGATGAGGCCGGCGCCTTGCGTGCGGTCGTCGCCTGCGATTGCGATCCGTTCCACGCTGCCTGCACCTCCGCCAACCTGCGCGCGGAGCGGTTGCCCGCCCTCGTCGCCGTGGCCGATGCACTGCGACCCGCCGTGCACGCCGACCTGTCGCTCGTGGGTCCCGACCGGCGCGCGCTGGGACGTCGCAGCCGGCGCCCGCATGAGTGGTCGCCCTCCCTGGAAGCCACCGGCGAACTCGCGGCACGCCACTCGGGTGCCTGCATCAAGCTCTCCCGCGCCCTCGATCTCGCGCACGCCCGGCGGGAGCTGCCCGACGGACTGGCGGTGTCTCCCCAGTGGGTCGGCGCCCGGAGCGAGCGGGCGGAGCTCGCCCTGTGGACCGGAGTCCTCGCCCGAGATGGCGCGAGGGGCGACGAGTGCGCAGCCTGCTCGCGAAACACGACGTCGGCCCCTTGACGGTCAAGGAACGCGGCCATCCCGGCAGCGCTCAAACCCCCGCGAGACACCTGTGCGGCCGCGGAGCGCGCCCAGGGACCCTGATCGCGGCTCGCATCGGCGCCGGGCACCGGGCCCGGCTGGTGGAAGCCGCGGGCGCCGGGGTGGAGGGCGATGGGGGATTCGAACCCCCGACATCCTCCTTGTAAGGGAGGCACTCTAACCGCTGAGCTAATCGCCCCGGTCCCTCGGGGGCGCCCACACGGTATCCTCCCCGCCTCGCGCGCCCTCAATCCGATCCGGGATTGAGGCCGAGTGCGGCTCTAGGCCGACAAGCACCACGCCCCGCCACCGCAAAGCCGCGCTCCGCTCCTCCCGCCGCCCCACCCCCCACCCCCTGCCCCCTAGGATCATGCGTATCGCGGTCGTCGGAACCGGCTACGTCGGCCTCGTCGCCGGCACCTGCTTCGCGGAGAGCGGCAACAACGTCGTCTGCATCGACATCGACGAGGAAAAGATCGCCGGCCTGCGAGCGGGCCGCGTTCCGATCTACGAACCGGGCCTCGAGGAGCTGTTGCGCCGCAACATGCACGACGGCCGCCTCGCCTTCACGACCTGCTACGAGGAGGGCATCGACCGCGCCCAAGTCGTTTTCATCGCCGTCGGCACGCCGCCAGGCGAGGACGGCCGCGCCGACCTGCAGTACGTCCTGGCGGCGGCCGAGAGCATTGCGAAGCAGATGACCGGTTACACGGTGATCGTGGACAAGTCCACGGTCCCGGTCGGGACGGCTGTCAAGGTGACCGACCGGATGCGACAGCACACCGAGTTCCCTTTCGACGTCGTGAGCAACCCCGAGTTCCTCAAGGAGGGAGCGGCGATCGACGACTTCCTCAAGCCCGACCGGGTGGTGATCGGTTCCTCGAGCGCGCGCGCGGCCGAGGTCATGGATGAGCTCTACGCACCCTTCGTGCGCACGGGCAACCCGATCCTGCATACCGACGTGCCGTCAGCGGAGCTGACGAAGTACGCGGCCAACGCGATGCTGGCGACGCGCATCTCGTTCATGAACGAGGTTGCCAACATCTGCGACGAGGTCGGAGCCAACATCGACGATGTGCGCAAGGGCATCGGAACCGACGCGCGCATCGGCATGCGTTTCCTCTTCGCCGGCTGCGGCTACGGCGGCTCGTGCTTCCCCAAGGACGTGCAGGCGATCATCAAGACCTCCGACGAGCTCGGCTACGACTTCAGGATCCTCAAGGCCGTCGAGAGCGTGAACGAGAGCCAGAAGCGGCGCCTGTTCGATCTTGTCGAGGCGTACTACGAGGATGGGCTCGCGGGTAAGCACTTCGCGGTCTGGGGACTGGCGTTCAAGCCCAACACCGACGACATGCGCGAGGCCCCGGCCCTGGTGGTGATCGGAGCCCTGCTCGACGCCGGCGCGACGGTCACCGCCTATGATCCCGAGGCGATGGAGGAGTCCAAGCGGCACTACTTCGGCGACCGGATCCAGTACGCCGAACATCCGATGGAGGCCCTCGAGGGCGCCCACGGGCTGGTGGTCGTCACCGAGTGGAACGAGTTTCGCAGGCCCGACTTCGAGGTCGTCAAGACGGTCCTCGAGCAGCCCGCCGTGTTCGACGGCCGCAACATCTACTCGCCGAGCGTGATGGAACGCCTGGGCTTCGACTACTTCAGTATGGGCCGCTGACCGACGCGCGCCGGCCGGTTCGTGAGTCCGGAGGCCGGACTCACCGGTGGATCCGGACACGCCCGATCAGGAGAGGGGTCGACGCCGCGTGCCGCTCGCGGACACCTCGGGCGAGGCGCCCGACCAGGCGCATGCCTTCGAGGGCTCGCCGCACGCGGGCACCGAGCTCGGTGAGCTCCGCTGCACGCTCCGCCACGGCAAGCCTGCACAGGTGCAGGACGCCGGCGGCGGCCTCGAAATCCCCCGCGTCCGCCAGGGACACGCCCCAGTCATCGGAAGCCCGCACGCGCAGGAGCGGGTCGGTGGCACGGCGGAGGACGCGCTCCCAGACGGCGGCGGCCGCCGCCAGGTGCCCGGCGTCGGCGAGCACGCGCGCGCCCCACAGGGCGCCGAGGGAACGCTCGCGGCGGGGCGTGCGGGGGTCGAGAGCGAGGATTCCGTAGACGGCGAGGGCCTCGAGGGCGCGCTCCTCGCGCCGGTGGAGATGGCCCGCCTCCAGCCGCGCGCGCGCAGCGAGGACCGGCGCGCACGCCTGGCCGGCGACGCGCCTGAAGGCCGCCTCCGCCGCGCCGGCCTCGCCCCCGGCGCGCAAGAGCTCGGCGGCGCGGAAGGAGGCCTGCGCCACCGACGCGCCGCTCGCGGGGAAGTACCGCCCCACCGCCCGGTAGGCGCTCACGGCCACCGCCCGCGCCCGACCGCGAGCCTCGCCGACGAGCCCTATCATCGCCCCTCGGCAGTCCCGAGCCAGGTCGAGCTGGGCGTGCACGTGATCGAGTCTCGGGATCACGGGAGCGTCTTGCGCCCACGCGCACGCGGAGGCGAGGACCAGCGCTCCCCAGGTGCTCGTCACGCTCTCGCTCCCACTCCGAGGGAAGTCGTAACCGCCGATCGCAGGCGCTTGCGCGCCCGGAACAGGCGCACCTTGACCAGCTCGGGCGCGATCCCCGTGCGCCGCGCGGTCTCCTTGCAGCTCATCTCGCCCCCGTAGTAGTCCGCGAGCACGCGCCTGTCGTCCGGGCGCAGGTCGGCGAAGCTCGACCACATGGCGTTCAGCACACTCTCGCGTGCGTAGGCGTCCCCGGCCACGACCAGGTCGAGGGCGGCGTCGGATTCATGCGGCGCGTGCTCGCGACCTTCCACCTGTTGCAGCACGGCCTCCCCTCCTTCGACGCGCGGCAGGCGACCCTCACGCTGAAGGTGATCGTGGAACACATTGCCGGCGATGCTCGCGACCCAGGAGCCGAGGCGGCCGGGGTCGGTGAGAGAACCACGGTAGCGAGCGGCGCGCATCAAGGTCTCCTGGACCAGGTCGTCGAGCTCACTCTCGTCCCGGCAGCGGCGGGCCAGTCGGCGGCGGACGCGCGGGCGCAGCGCCTCCAGTTCGTCCCAAGCCCATCTCCTCTCGCGGATCTCCAAGGTGCCTCCTCACGGCCCCGGGGTTCGGTTCCCGCGCACTGCGGGAGACCGGGGCCGCGCCACAGGAGACAGGCCGAGGAAGCGCCGGGCTCGTGCGGGAGAGCGTGTGGAGAGCTGCGCGCCGTCTCGGCGTCGGGCGGGTTGGGGAATCGGCGCGCGCGGGAGTGCTCGAGGTGTGGCGAGAGGCGGTGGGCGGCCCCGTGCGAAGCCCGCGGGGGGAGCGGAGCGCCGCTTCCGAGGGCGCAGCTTCCCCAATCCGGCCTTCGCCGCGAGAAAAACGGCCCTTCCGCCCGCCCCGGCAGCCGGCGGCCGCGTGCGCCCTACTTCTTGAAGCCGCGAGCTTCCTGGGCCCAGCTCGAGCCCTCGTACAAGCGCATCACCGTTCGGTAGAGGCGCTGGGCGCGCTCCTTGGAGACCTCGTCGTCGGCCTGGTCGAAGATCCGAGCCGCGAGGAGCATGGCCTTGGGCACGTAGCGGACCTGATCGCCGTAGACCACGACGACGCGCATGAAGGAGAGCAGGGCCGAGCGATAGAGCTTGTCCTTGTCCGTCCCGTCGCCCATGGCGAAGGCGCGCTGAAAGCGGCAGTCACCGTAGCCCGTGTAAGCCGCCGCAAGGGTGCTCGCATCGGCCTTGGGGTCATCAACGATGCGCTGGAAGACCTGCTCGGCCTTCTCGAACTCGCGCGCGTCCAGCCAAGTCTCCGCCTCGGCCACATCCGCGCGGTTGCGAACCGTGGGGAACCTGCGCCCGGCGCGGCCGGAGACGTCCGCCAGTTTCTCACGCCGCGAGCTCCCCTTCAGGGAACCGTCGAAGAGCACTCGGGCCAACTCGCACTCGAGCTCCCAGCGCTGGGACATCGACGCCTTCTGGATCGTGGCCTCGAAGCCGCGCAAGGTCGACTGAGCCTTGTCGCCGCCGCCCTGATCGAACTGGGCCTGGGCCTTCGCCAAGTAGGCGAACGGAACGTAGCGCGAGGTGGGAGCTTCCTCGATCAACAGATCGGCCGCCGCCTCCGCTCCCGCGGCGTCACCGACCATGAACTTCAGCTCGACGAGGCGGTACATCGCGTGGGCCGGGGCCCAGGGGTGCCGGCGGTCCGCGCCGCCGGCTCCGGCGACGTAATCCTCGAGGTCGGCGATCGCGTCGAAGACCTGCTCGTCGCGGGCCGCGGTCTCTGCGCGATCGACAAGGGCTGGGAGGACGGTGAGCTCGATGCGCAGGACGCGGTCGGTGGCCACCTTGCCGCTCTTCCCGCCCTCGCGGTACTCGATCTGCTCGTAGGTCTCCTTCCCGATCCTGCAGTCGTCGATCGACTTGCCGTCGGTCAGGTGAATGGTGTCCGCCGGCGCGAGGACGGCGAGGAGCGGCAGAACGAAGATCGTCGGCGTGGCGTGGTTCATCGGAGAGGTTCTCGTGCTGAGCGGGTCGGCCTGCGCCTCCTACCCGGGGGGGGGCGGCGGGTTACGGGCGCCCTTGCGGCGCGTCCCGGCGCGGACGGGGCGCGGCAGGATAGGTGCCGCCCCGGCCGGCTGTCAACGCGGGCGGCGGCGGCGGGGTCGTGCCCCCCCGCGGTGGGCGTGGACGAGGGCGGGGGCGCGTCGGCCACTCGGCTATGCTCCTCGGCGTGGAATCCGAGGCACGAGAGCGAGAGACGGTCCTGGTCAGCGCCTGCCTTCTCGGGCGGCCGTGCCGCTACGATGGACGCTCGCGACCCGACGAGCCCCTCGCCCGCGCCCTCGAGGCCGAGGGAGTGGCCGTGCTCGGATTCTGCCCCGAGGAAGAGGGCGGCCTGCCCACGCCGCGCCCGCCGGCCTCGCTCACGGGCGAGGGGGCCGCGGCGGTCCTCGACGGCCACGGACGTGTCCTGACCGACGGCGGCGCGGACGTCACCGCGGCCTTCGTGGCCGGGGCCGAGGCGGCCCTCGCAGCCTGCCGCGCCCACCTCGTGCGGCGCGCCTTCCTCAAGGAGCGCTCGCCCTCCTGCGGGGTCGAGACGACCCACGTCGCCGGCGCGCGCGTCGAAGGCCGAGGCGTGACCACCGAGCTCCTCGCCCGGGCGGGACTGTGCGTCGAGGGCGTCGAGGGAGGCTCGGAGGGCGACTGACCCGCCCTCAACGAGCCGCCGGGCGCGCCACGATGACGATGTGGAAGCCGAGCAGGTTCAAGACCGGCAGAGCGCACAGAATGCGATCGACGGCGATGAACAGGCGCGTGAGGAGCGCGTTGCCGGGAACAAGGCGCAGCACGCCGAGGTGGTCGGGGAAGCCCGCGAACACGTAGGCGAGGATGCCGTACTTCCTGACTCGCTCGACTTCGAAGCCTGCCTGCTCGCAGAGCCCGACGATCCCGTTGCGGGTGAAGCCCTGATCGCCCACATCGAAGTGGCGGCTCCTACGGTAGAGAACGGCGCGCGCGAGGCGAATGATCGGGTTGTCGTTGCAGGGCTCGCTCATGATCAGCACACCGCTCCCGGCGAGCACCTCGCGGCAGTTCGCGAGAAACCCCACGTGATCACGGGTGTGGTGCAGGCTGCCCTTGCAGAAGACGACGTCGAAAGTACCGGTGGCGAAGGGCAGGCGCTCGGCGTCTCCGGTGACCAGCCGCGCGTCGGGAACGTACTGATCGGAGACCTTCAGCATCTCGTGGCTGATATCGAGGCCGACGCTGCCCGGGTGGCGCGCCTCGAGCTCGGCCAGGAAGAAACCCGTGCCGCAGCCGAGGTCCAGAATGCGCTCGGCGTCGGACGGCACGTGAGAGATCATCTCGGCGTGCCAGTCCTCCTGGAACAGGCGCGAGAACTCGAAGCTGTAGCGGTAGGCGTAGCGCGGAGCGAGGGCTCGGTGCAGCTCGATCTGGGCTTCGGCGTTGGTCTGGGGCATGATTCGCGGCGCGAGGATCGCGACAGAGTCTAGCCCGCATGCACCACCGGCCTTCATCCCAGAACGCGCAATCGCGCGGTGGTACGGGCACGCTCGCGATCACTTGACGCCTCCGAAACGCGCCTTGCTCAAACACATCGGATCCAACTGGGCCCTGAGCATCACCGGCATCACGGTGATGCTCGTGCTGTCGCCCTTCATGGAGCATGTCCTCGGCAAGGGCGAGTACGGCGTCTGGATCGCGATCGCGGCCGCGACCGGAATCCTCGACCTGCTAGCCCTGGGCGTCCCGATGGCCTCGGTGCGCTTCGTCTCCGAGCACCTCGCCGCCGACGAGATCGACGAGGTCAACGCCGTGGTCTCCACCGGACTCGCGATCTGCCTCGCCACCGGTGCGGTTGTCGTCGCCCTCGGCCTCCTGCTGCTGTTCGGCTTCCAGGAAGTCCTCCTGACCACTCCCAAGTGGGCCGAGCTCCCGCCCGCCACCCTCGACCAGGCGCGCCTGGCCTTCGTCGTTTCGGTGGCGCGCATCGCCGCGAGCTTCGCCATGCGCCTGCCCATCGCGATCTTCGACGCCCATCAGGACTTCGCCCTGCGCAACGGGATCCTGATGGGCGGTATCCTCTTCCGCCTCGTCGCCATGATCGGCCTGCTGTCTGTGAACGCCTCGATCGCGGTCGTTCCGGCGGTGATGAGCGTCGAGGTCGTGCTCGTTTTCCTCGGCCTCGCCACCGTGATGCGCCGCCGATACCCCGGCATCCGCTACGGCCTGGGCGCCGTGCGTCGCGCCAAGGTGCGCACGATCATGAGCTTCGGCGTCTTCGGGAGCCTCTTGAACTTCGGGGTCCTGCTCGCCTACCAGTGCGACGCCCTGGTCATCGGGCGCTACCTGGATCCGGAGCAGATCACCTCCTTCGACTTCGGCAACAAGTTCTTCCTCCCGCTGGGGCAGTTCATGATCGGGATCGGCACGGTCGTGATGCCCTTCGCCGTGCGACTCAAGGCGCGGGGCGCTCTCGACGAGCTGCGCGTCGTGTTCTTCAAGTGGTCCAAGATCAGCCTCTCCATCGTGGGTTGCGCAGGCCTCTACCTGAGCGTGCTCGGGCCGGAGTTCCTGGGCACGTGGATCGCTCCGGCCTACGAGACCGAGTCGGGACCGATCACCCAGATCCTGATGCCCTCGTTCGCCATCTACCTGACCGTGCGGGCGGTGGCCCTGCCGGTCCTGCTCGGGGTCGGCCGCCCGGCGCGGGCGGTCGGCGGCCTGGTGGTGATGGGCGTCGTCAACCTCGCCCTCAGCCTGGTGCTCGTGCGCACCCACGGGATCATCGGCGTGGCCGTCGCCACGGCGGTGCCCAACGTGCTCTACGCGGGCTGGCTCCTGTACCTCGCCTGCTTGGAGCTCGACTGCAGCGTCGGCGCCTACCTGCGCCACGTCGTCTTGCGCCCCGCACTCGGCATGCTCCCCTCCCTCGCGTTCCTGTTGACGCTCAAGCTCGCAGTCGGCATCGACGGCTGGGCCGAGCTGATCGCCGCGGGGCTGGGCCTGGTCGTGCTCTACTGCGCCACGTGGGTCTTCTTCGTTTACCGCGGCGATCCGCACCTCGACTTGCGGGCGGAGCTCGCGGCGCGGCTAGCGGCGCGGCGCGGCGGCTGAGAAGAGCCCCGGTGGGCTCGATCGCCGCCCGCGCTCAGTCGCGGTTCCGTCCGGGCGATGCGATGGCCATGGCGATGTGGCCGAACAGGCCGAGAGTGGCCACGTTGAACAGCTGCACGACGTGCACGCCGAGTCCGGTGGAGAGGGCGAGCTCACGCGAAACGCCGAGGGTCACGAACCCGACCACCCAGCCGGTCTCCTGGGTTCCGAAGCCAGCGAAGCCGTTGATCGGCAGCAGGTTCGCGAGCACCGCAAGGGAGGAGCCGAAGGTCGCCTCGGCCAGACCGATCTCCGCCGCCATGCCCAGCTCCCGCGCCAGGATGGCGTAGAAACCGAAGACGCCCAGCCAAATCGGGCAAGTCAGCAGGGCCGCCACGGACAGGCCGCCGCCGGCGCCGGCGGCTGAGAGGGCGGCCCCCACGCTCACGGCGCGGGCGATGACCCTGCGTCCGAGCGCCGTGCGCTCGAGGCCGGTCAGGCGCGCGAGGCCGGTGCAGGTCCGCACGAGCCACTCGCCGCGCGCCGCCAGCCAGCCCATCACCAAGGTCGCGAGGGCCAGACCGAGTCCCAAGGGCGTCCACCAATCCTCGGCCGTGGGTGTGCCGCCGACCGTCAGACAGGCCAGGGCCAGGGCGCCGCACAAGGCGGCGGCATCGAGCATGCGGCTGACCAGCAAGGACGCGAGGCCCTCGGCCGCGGGGACGCCGCAAACCCCGCGCATGTAGATCACCAACGACGCCTCGCCGGTCTTGGCCGGTAGGACGTAGGAAGCGAGGTTGTGGGCGGCGCTGACGCCCAGGAGGCTCGGGAATCGCGGGCGGTGGGCGCGCGGGATCAGGGCTCGGAAGCGTGCGGCTCGGGCGAGGTAGACGGCCGAGTGGATCGCCAGGACCGTGAAGTAGGTCGAGGGCGAGAGCCGCCGCCAGACGCCCCAGAGCTCCTCGGGGCTCACACCGCCCCAGAGAAACAGGGCGGCGAGCAGGAGGCCGGCGAGGGCGAGGGAGACGAACAGACGCAGGGATGCCCTCATGGACCCCGCCGCGCGAGACCGTCGTCGTCGAAGGGAGGCGCGCTCACCGGAAGCTGACGTGCTCCCCGCCGGAGTCCTCGGCCAACCACTCGAGCACCTGCAGGTCACCGCCGCAGGCGATCGTGTTGATGACGATGCCACGGTTCTCGTTCCATTCCGCCACGTGCTCGCGGATCACGTGCGGATCCGTCTGGTCGCCCGCGGTCGGCTCGCCGTCGGAGAGGATGAAGATCGTGTCCACGTCGGGGTCTTCGAAGGAGAAGCGGAGCGAATCGTAGAGATTCGTCGCGCCCATCGCACCCAAGCGCTCGACCCACTCCTTGGCCTCCTCGCGCGTCTTGCCGGTGGAGCCGCCGATGCCCGTGTCGAGCCAGCTGCTGACGTCACTGGAGAAGGTGATGATGTTGAACAGCGCGCCACGGTCGAGGCTGTCGATGCAACTCGCCAGCTGCCGCTGGGCTACGGTCAGGCGGGTCGTGTTGGCGCTCTCTCCGGCCACGCGCGCGCGCATCGTCTCGTTCATCGATCCCGAGACGTCGACGATGAAGATCACGCGGTGGGAGACGATGCGGATTCCGAAGAACTTGACGTTGGTGATCTGCTTCAGCCGGCGGTCCTCTTCCTCGACGCGCCGCTTCGCGAGCTCGTCACGCGCGATCAACTGAAAGCCGGCGCCCTCCCGCTCCCACCACGCCTTCCAGTTCCCCGTCGCGGTGCGGAAGGGCTGTCCGGTGAGGCGGAAAAGTGTGTCTGCGAACTCGTGGAGCAGGCGGCCCTGCTCCTCGCCCATGCGCTCGATCATGAACGGGACGGCTGCCGGCGTGCGCAGGCGCTCGAGGCTCAATAGCGCCGCGTAGCGCGTCGACCAGTCGGTGTGCTCCAGCGCGCTCGCCAGGAGGTCGATGTGCTCCGTGCGCCCCTCGGCGCCCAGCTGCGCCAGCGCGGCGTTGCGGATGCTGCTCTCCTCGTGCTCCGCGTAGGTGACCAGCTCCGCCTCCCACTCGGCGTCATCGGCGCGCAGAACACCCACCGCCGCGATGGCAGCCGCGACCGAATCCGCGCCCTTGGTCTTGTCGATCATCTTCTGCAGGGCCTTCAGGGCGTCGGTGTCCTTGCGCTCGGCGAGCACGCGGGCAGCCGCGACGCGAACGCTCTCGTCTCGGTCGGAGAGGCAGCGCTGGAGCGACTTGGAGAGCTTCGGACTCGTGCCGTTCCGCACGGCGCGCAGGACCCAGAGCTTGTTGAAGGGCTTCTTGCCCTTGCCGACCATGCGGGCGAGCTTCTTCTCGACCTTCTCGTCGCCCATCTCGGCCAGGAGCTCCGCTAGGGCGTAGCGCAGGCGCTGGGGAGTGATGAACTTGTCCGCCGTCTCGATGAAGTCGTCGGCGGCGCGAGCACCGTTCTCGGCAGCGATGACGCGCGCGGCGGCGATGCGCAGGTCCGCGTGCGCCTCGTTCGAGGCGAAGACCTCCTCGGCCTTCGCCAGGGCCTTCCGCGGCTCGCGGCCGTGAAGCGCCTCGAGCGCCAGGCGCCGTATTCCCCGCCAGGGATCCTCGAGGGCCTCGGTGAGCTCCTCGTCCTCGAGAGCGTGAGCGACGGCCTCGAAGGCCAGCTCGCGCACGGTCGCCAGGCCGTGGACGATCAGCGCCCCCTGCTCCTCTTTCTCGCGCCGCTTGCGGTCGGCCTTCTTCTCCCTGGCGGAGCCCTTCTCGAGCTCGAACAGCTTGCGGTACCAGGCATGGTCCTCGGCCCCGGCGCGGCGAACGTGCAGGCGCATGGCGTGCGTGCGCACATCGTCCTCGGCGGCGGAGTCGACGATGAGCTCCAAGAAGGTCTTCCCCAGGTGTGATGCCGTTCCGAGAGCCTCGATCGCCGCCTCCCGCAGCTCGGGCTCCGACGAGTCGGTGGCGACGCCCATGACGTGCTCGAGGGCCGGCTGCTCCGCGTCGTCGGCGCCGTCGAGGGTGGCGAGCGCGCGCACGATCTCGCGCTTCATGTACACGCTGCTCATCTTGCCGTAGAGGCCGATCAAACCGTCGCAGGCAGCGCGGCTGCGCTTGCCGGCCAGCTGCAGGAGTAGGTCGGGGTCGGCGTTGTCGCGCGAGCTCTCGAGCTCCCCGATCAGCTGCTCGACGTCATCGGAGGGAGACGCGGTGGGCGCGGCGAGGGCCAGCAGGGAGACGAGGGCGGTCGCGGGGGCGCGCATCTGGAAGCTCATCATGTCGTGTCCTCGCTCTGTGGGAGGTTTCGGTCCCGGAGATGACACGCGCACGCGGCGGTGGTGTCAACTTCGACGGACACACGGTCGAAAGACAGCATCCCTACCCGCTCCCCGCGAGCCGGTATCCGACCAGGGGAGTACCGATGATCCGCTCCGACCAGACCCTCACAGACGGACAGGCGCGCACCCTGCTGCGCGGCCTCCGGGACCTCAACCTCGGGGCCTGCCACATCGATCTCAGCGCGACCCGCTCGGTCTCGATCCAGGGCTGCGCTTCCACCGACGGCCCGGTCGAGCAGGGCGTCCGCTACCGCCTCCTGGATCCGCTCGGCGCCGAGGGGATGGTCACGATGTCCTGGGCCGGCGGGCTCCTCGCCTTCGAGCTGTGCGACGGTTGGCAGGCCGACGCGCCCGTCACGCGCTCGGTGTCGGTCGAAGTGCGCGGGGGAGCCGACGGGCGACTGGTGGCGCCGACCCTCGGCGCGCGCGTGGACCTGGCGCGGCTCGAACCCGCGGAGCTCGAGCACCTGATGCGCCGCATCGTGCGAGTGGTCTGCGGAAATGGCGCGGCCTGCGGAAACGGTTGAGGTGGCGATCGGAGATCTACAGGCGCGCCTTCTTCTCGATCAGATCGGCCAACAAGCCCACCGAGAGGATCTGCACGACGGCCACGAAGAGCACGACCGTTGAGTCGCCGAGGTTCGGCTGGTCGCCCAGGAACAGGTCGCGGTAGAGCAGCAAGGCGAGCGGGATGACCATCACCCCGGCGAGCGGGTAGAAGACCTTGAGCGGATTGAAGTACAGCACCGTGCGCAGGATCAGCGCCAGGAAGCCGAGGGTGTCGCGCACGGGCCGGATCTTCGAGCGCCCCTCTCGCGCAGCGTAGTTGATCCGGACGTAGTCCACCGCGTGGCCGTTGGTCAGGGCGGCGAGGGTGATCGTCGTTGTAAAGCTGAAGCCCTGGGGCAGGATCGGCAGATAGGCGAGGACGAACTCGCGCCGGAAGGCCCGCAGCCCGGAGTTGAGGTCAGGGATAGGCGTCCCGGCCAGGAAAGAGGCCATCCAGCGCAGAAAGGCCTTCGCCGGGCGGCGGATGAGCGGGATGTGCACGTCGCCTCCCGTGCGCGATCCGACGGCCATGTCGGCGCCGTCGTCGATGCGCTCGAGCAGTTCGGCGATGCTCGATTCGGGGTAGGTGCCATCGGCGTCGGTGATCACGACCACGTCATGGCGCGCGCGCGCGAAGCCGGTCTTCAAGGCGGCTCCATAGCCGGAATTCTCGCGGTGGCGCACGACCGTCAGGGCCGGGTGGCGCGCACCGAGCTCGACGAGCGCCGCCGCGGTGCCATCCGAGGAGCCGTCGTCAACGATCAGAAGCTCGGTCGGGACACCGAGCTCGAGGGCGCACAGGCGGTCGACGACGCCGCCGATCCCGCCCTCCTCGTTGTAGGCGGGCACGACGATCGTCACGCCGTCGGCGGAGCGGCGTTGTGTGCTGCCGCTCTCCTCCGTGCGCGCGCCCGGCGGAGCGCTCGGCCGGTCCTTGGTCTGTGTGGTCATGAAGCGAACTCCGCTGGAGCATATCGACCACGAAGGGCCGATGCGGTCTCTATCGTTCCAGGAAACCCGCGCGGAGCACCTTGCGGGCCATCCCGGTCAGCTCGGCATCGACCAGCGCGGACCGCCGCAGCCAACCCAGCCCCTCCCGTGCCCCGCGGTATCCGGCCCGGCCCGCACGCACGCGGGCCCGGATGCGGTGGTGGGTGATCGCGTGGCGCACCTCGCCCAGGAGCTCGCCGGGCTCGAGCAGGTCGTCGGGGAGGGCGAAGAGGCCGCTGGGCTCGCCGCCGGGCGGCGTGCGCTCGACGGTCGGAAACTGGAGCAGGCCGGCCATGGCCCCTCCCGGCGGGCGGCGCTCGACGAGCCAGCGCCCGGCGCGAGCGACCAGCAGCAGGTCGACTTCCACCCGGCGTACGGGGCGCGCGGCGGCGAGCTGAGGCAGCTCGGCGGTGCGCCCGGCACGCACAGCGGCGCAGCCGTCCGCCGCGGGACAGGCCTCGCAGGTGGGGGCGCGGGCGGTGCAGACGCGCGCTCCGAGCTCCATCAGGGCCTGGTTCCAGTCCCCCGCGTCGCCCTCCCCCTCCGCCACGAGAGCGCGGGCGCGGTGCCAGAGATCACCCTTGAGAGGGTCGCGAGCCGGATCGCCCTCGAGGCCGAAGAAGCGGCAGAAGACGCGCGCGACGTTGCCGTCGACGAGGGCCTCGGGCAGGCCGTAGGCGATCGAGAGCACCGCGCCCGCGGTGTAGGCGCCCACGCCGGGCAGGGCCTCGGCCGCGACCCGCGTGGCCGGAAAGCGGCCGGAGTGCTCTTCGGTCACGACGCGCGCGGCCGCGAGTAGCCTTCGCGCCCGACCGTAGTAGCCCAGGCCGCTCCACAGGGCGAGCACCTCTGCCTCCTCGGCCGCCGCCAAGGCCTCGACTGTCGGGAAGCGCTCCAGGAATCGCGTCCAGTAGCCACGGACCGTCTCGACGCGCGTCTGCTGCAGCATCGCCTCGCTGATCCAGATCGCGTAGGCGTCGCGCGTGCGGCGCCACGGCAGGTCGCGGCGCGTGCGCCGATACCAAGCCAAGACGTTCGCGCGGGCGAGGATGGCGTCGGAGAGCGGGGACACGGCACGATGGTACCTGTAGGATCGGCGCCCCATGCGGGCGCTGCTGATCGGATTCCTGGCCGGAGTGACGTTGATCGGGTTGCAGGCTCCTCTCGGCCTGGAGCTCGTCGGGGTCCCGGCCACAGACGCCGCCGCCGCCCACGCCTTCCGGGCCGCGGCCCTGGTGACGGTCGCGCTCGGGTTGATCCTGGCCGGTCGCCGCCTGTTCGGGCGCCCCTTCACCGGCCGCCTGCTCGCGGGCGTGGCGGCGGGCATCGCCTACCGCGGCCTGCTCTTCGAGGGCGACGGGCGCGGCTTCGTACTCACCGTGGCGGGGATCGCCGCGCTCTCGACCCTGGTCCATCGCCGTCGCGCGCCGCTCTGGCTGGTCGCCGCCGGCGGCCTCGGTGCCGGCCTGCTGGCCTGGGTGCTGTGCCGCACGGCCCAACCCGAGGGCCACTCCGAGATCGTGCTCTTCACCCTGACCGCCCTGGCGACCATGACCGCGACCGGCCGGCTGGGCTTCCTCTTCCCTGACGGACCCGCGGAGGACGCGACCGGCGAAGAGGCGGAGGAGCCCGAGCGGCCCGAAGAGCCGCCGGAGGAGCCGGACGAGCTCGCCATGCCCGTGCGCGGCGAGCTGACGGGCCTGGCGGTCGCCGGCTGTGGCGCGACCCTGGCGCTCAACGGTGTCGGGCGACTGTTGCGCCTGCTCGGTGGCGGACAGCCGACCGACGACGTGGTCTTCGCCCTCGTCCTGGCGGTCTTCGCAACTCTCGGCGCGGGTGCCTTCAGCGGGTTCTTCGGCGAGCGCGGGGCGCGGCGCTTCGGACGCCCCCTGGGCCTGGTTGCCTCCGCCTGCGCCGGGCTCGCCTCCCTGCGCGCCTTGCAGAACCTCTCCGGCCCACGCGGACTTGATCAGTTCCTGGGCACTTTCGACCTCGACAGTTCCCTGAACGGCACTCTGGCCTACGACCTGGCGATCGCCGGGCCTGTGTTGGCGGGGACGGGCCTGCTGTTGGGCGCCGCCCTGAAGGCCTGCCGACAGCCGGTGCAACTGGCGGCGGTAGCCCTGGGCGCGGCGGTGGGCACGATCCTCGTCCCACGCCTGTTGGCCGTCTCGATCGGAGCCGACGAGAGCGGCGAGCTGACCGTGCTGGCGAGCAGCTACAGCGGGCGCCTGGTCGGCCAGGGGACGGCCCTGGCGGCTCTTGGCGCCGTGCTCGCCATCGCCGCCTCCGGGCGCGGTCTGCGCCACCTCGGCGGGGCGACGGCGGCCTGCGTCGCGGTGATCGCGGGGGCGCTGGCCTGGGCGCGGCCGGTCGAAGAGACCCACGCCGTGTCGCCTTGGTTGAAGCGGCCGCCGTCCCCCGAGCTCGTAGTCGAGATCCCCGAGGGCCTGCTGACGATCGAGCCCTCCGAGGGCGGGATCGACGTCGTTACCCTCGACCGCAAGGCCTTGACGCCGACCTTCGACGAGGCGCGCGCCGACCGACTGCAGTTGGAGCAGGCCTGGGCCATGCTCGCGGAGCGACCCGCCGACGCGCCGGCGCCGCGTGTGCTCCTCGTCGGGCAGCTGACGCCCGAGCGCGCCTGGACCTTGGCCGATCTGGGCGCGGGGACGATCGACCGCACCGGCGCCTGGCACGCGGTGATGCCGCTCGTCGAGCGACACCTGTTCGGGGACGAGCCGACCCCCGCCGGCAGGGTGCTCTCGACCGCCGCCGCGCGCTCGCGCATCGCCGAGAGTCAGTACGACCTGGTACTGGTGCCGCCGATCCCCTCGACCTCGCCCTCGATGCGCAACCTCGCTTCGCCGGAGAAGACGACGGTGGTGTTGTGGCTCGACGCCCGCGGCTGGGTTGCCCAGCGCGAGCTCGGCCCGGCGGTACTGCCCTGCACCGTCGATCTACTCGACTACGCCGTGGCCGTGGTCCACGGTCCACGGAGCGCGCCCGCCGTCGGCGGCCGGCCCTTCCAGCCGCGGCTGGTGGATTCCGGCGAGCCGCTCCCCCAACCCGACCCGCTGGACCTGCTGGGGATGCGCGTCGCGGAACGGGAGCGTGACGCGCGCCGCGCCCTCGCCCGGCGCCTTGGGGGCGGTGCGGAGGGAAGCTCGGGGGCGCTGTTGATGAACGCCCTCGCGATCTACTTTGACGCGCAGGAGGCGAGCTCGCAGTTCGAGCGGCGCGCCCAGCGCGTCGAGCTACCCGAGGAGGTAATCGCACGGATCGGCGTGGCCGCCACGCGCGGGATCCCCGACGCCTTCACGCACCAGGTGGCCGAGGCGATGGCGGCCATCCTGCGCGGCAAGCGCTGGGTGGATCGGATCACCGAGCACCTCGAGGCGCCGGCGGCGGAGCACTTCCCCTGGCCCGCCCTCGAGGAAGCCCTGGCCTACGCGGACCTCGAACTGCTCGAGCCCGAGCTATGCGTCGAGCGTCTGACGCGCTTGCTGGGGGAAGTCGAGGGGACGGCCGAGCAGTGGGTCCTCCTGGCGGACGCCCGAGCCCAGGCGGGAATGGGCTCGGAGTCGATCGAGGCCTGGTGGAAGGCCCTCGAGCTCGCGGGAGACAGCCGCTGGATCCGACGCGGCCTCGCGATGCAGCTGGCCCGCAACGGCGAGGCCGAAGGAGCGGACATGATCCGCGACCTCCTCCTGGAAGACCCCGACGACGAGGCCCTGAGGCCCTTCCTGGGGACGGGGCCCTTCCCGGCCGTGGAGCGCGGGGTGCACCTGCCGGCGCCCGTCCACGGGGGCCACTAGGAAGTCGGACTTCGAAGAACAAGCCGCCGTTGTCTGCTTGTCAAGGTGCTGATCCTCGCGCATACTGAACTGCGTGGAGCCTTCAGGAGAGGGCTACGCGACCCATCTAAACCTTTTAGTTCCAACTAGTTCGGAGCCTCCCACGACCCTGGCTCCAGACCCGCTAGAGCCGCTCCCACCCCGTCCTCCCAAGCGGAGCGTGTGCGCCAGACGCAAATGCGCGTTCGTAGAATGAAGATCCCCACAGGTCCGGGCGACCCCCCCAGGCCGCGACGGCGTGGCCTGAGACCCCGCCACCTGCTGCTCCCGTCCTTGGCGCTCGTCGCCGGCGTGCTGTCGACGGCGGTGGTTCCCGACGCGCGGGGCTACACCTTGCTCGGCTTCTCCTTGGACCTCGACCAGCGCGATTTCCGCGTCCACAACAACTTCAGCGATCCGTCCGCGAACAACAACCAGAGCCTGGACGACGACTTCCCCGGCTACCGCGGGGCGATCATGGCCATTTGGAAGGCCCACGTGGAGTGGCAGAGCGCAGCCCACGGCACGGGAGACGGTGACCCGACCCAGCCCGGGGGTCTCGGCTCGGGCGGGGCGAACTTCGATCCGTCCTTCCAGGGCGAGTCCCCCACGCCCGGTGGGATCGACCACAACGTCCACGCGGAGATCAGCGGCTGCAGCGGCGGCCTCTACGCCTTCACCGAACAACCCGACGCCGGGGGCTGGCGCATTCGCTACTACTCCTGTGTGGAATGGGCCGATGGGCCCGACGGCCAGTTGGATCCGGGCGAGATCGACCTTCAAGGGGTTGCCTGTCATCAAGCCGGACACGCCGCCGGGCTCGGCCACAGCATCGATCACGACGCCTCGATGTACGCGGTGGTCACGGGAACGGGTGTCAGCCTGCGCTCGATCGAGTCGGACGACCGCAGCGGGATCATGGCCATCTACGGCTCGGCCGGGGCGAACAAGCCGCGCATCGATCAGCTGATCGTCATCGGCGATGAGCTGACCGTGCACGGCGAGCACTTCTCTCCCGGCGACAACCAGATCTGGTTCACGCGCGGCGGTCCGGGCGGGGACGGCTACCCGGTCAAGGCCACGGGCCTCTCCTCGAACGGGACCGAACTCACCTGCGTCATCCCGCCCGAGGCGGGCAAGGGCGACATCTTGGTGCGACGTGGAGCAACGGCCTATCAGGACCTCTCCGCGGCCCGTCCTTCCTACTTGGCGGAGACCTGTTTCCAGCCGACGAGCTACTGCACGACCACTCCGAACTCGGTCGGTTCCGGAGCGATCATGAGCTCGCGCAACATGCCCAGCACCACCGAGCAGATCCTCCCTCTCGAGGTCGACGGCGGCCCGCCGAACCAGTTCGGGATCTTCTACTACGGCACGGACCAGATCGCCACGCCCTACGGCGACGGCGTGCGCTGCGTGGGCGGAGGGAACCTCGGGGTGTTCCGCCTTCCCGTCTTGAACCTCGATCCCTTCGGCAAGGTCGGGCTGATGATCGACTGGAACACCTACCCGGTCGGCGGGGGTCCAGGCGAGTGGCTGATAGGTGACACCTGGAACGCGCAGTTCTGGTATCGCGACCCCACCGCGGGCACCGCGGGATTCAACTTCTCCGACGCCCTCTCGTTCACGATCTGCCACTGAAGGAGCGGGCGCGGGCGGGTTGGGCTAGAATGGGCACCACGGGCGCGCCAAAGCGGCGCGGCCGGACGCCATGATCCACGCCAAGCGTCTCCTGCCTTGGCTCGCCGTAGCCGTCGCCCTTGCGGGGGCGCTGGGAGTCGATCCCGCGCGGGGATTCTCGCTGCTCGGGTTCAGCCTGTCCCTCGACCAGCGCGACTTCCGCATCCTGAACAACTTCAGCGGTCCGCACGCGAACGACAACGCGGTCGAGCACGCGAGCTTCCCCGGGCACGTGGGGGCGGTGCTGGCGATCTGGAAGGCGAGCGTGGAGTGGCAGAGCCGCCTGCACGGAGACGGGAGCGGCGATCCGCACCAACCCGCCGACCTCGGCTCGGGGGGCGCGAACTTCGACCCGACCTTCCAGGCAGAAGCGACGAGTCCGGGGGACTTGAACGGGAACACGCACTCGCAGATCGCCGGGTGCGCGGGCGGTCTGTTCGCCTTCTGCGAGGGCCCGAGCGCGGACGGCTGGCGCATCCGCTACTACGCCTGCGTGGACTGGGACGACGGACCGGGGACCACGATCAGCGGAATCGATCTGCAGGGGGTCGCGGCGCACCAATACGGGCACGCGCTCGGTCTCGGCCACTCCAGCGTCGCGGGGGCGACGATGTACCCCAGCCTCGGTGGCAGCGGCGTCGAGAGCCGCTCGATCGAGGCGGACGACGGCGCCGGGATCCAGGCCATCTACGGCGTGCACTCCCACACCAAGCCCGTCATCAACGGTGCGAGCGTGACGGGCAACCTGGTGACGCTCACCGGCTCGGGATTCGATCCCCTCGGTGCGCGGGTGTGGTTCACCCAGGCGCGAGCGGGCGGAGCCGGCGAGCCGGTAGAGGTCGCCGCGGGACCGACCAACGGCAGTCTGATCGTCGTCCTCGCGCCCACCTCCGCCGGCCCCGGCGACGCCCTGGTGCGGAACCCCCCTCAGGCCCACGACGCCCTGTCGAACGCCTGGCCCGTCGACCTGCCCCTCTGCCCCGACCCCGCGCCCTACTGCGTCACCTCTCCCAACTCCGTCGGGTCGGGGATGTTGATCGGCCACTCGGGCTCGACAGGCGTCGGGGCGGCGGACCTCGCGCTGCTCGCCGTGCGCGGTCCTCAGGGACAGCCGGGGATCTTCTTCTACGGCCCCGAGAAGATCGCCGTGCCCTTCGGGGACGGCGTGCGCTGCGTCGGCGCCGGGGCGATCGGTACCTTCCGCCTGCCGGTCGTCACCATCGATCCCTCCGGCGCGGTCTCCCACGCCCTCGATTGGAGCTCCCCGCCGATCGCCTCGGGCCCGGGGGCAATCCACGCGGGCGACACCTGGATGTTCCAGTTCTGGTACCGCGACCCGGGCGCCGCGGGCAGCGGCTACAACCTCTCCGACGCCCTCGAAGTCCAGTTCTGCCCATGAGGGCGGGCGCGGCCCCCGAACGGTGCTCGAGCGGTGCTCGGCAGCCCGCAAGGGGAACGTCAACGGGCACTCAGGGGGCGAAGCGGAGCGCGAAGAGGTCCGCGTCGTGCATGCGGGCGTGGAGTCGCAGCGCGCGGCGAGGTCTGGCGGCGACGGTGTTTCCCATGGTCCGAGCCGCGACACCATAGCGTGCCGCCATCGGAATCCCCCGGCCAGCGCAGGCGAGGAGACGGGTCCGCCGCGCGCCGACCGGCCTCCAGAGCATCTCCGCCCGGTCGCGGGTCATCGGACGGCGGCGGGCGCCCCGGGTGGAGGCTCGCCGCGACGACCATGGGCTAGTGAGAGCGTCGCTGGCGGTGCGACGGCCTTCCTCGGCCCCAAGCGATCCGATCTCGCCCATGCCGGGGAGTGATCATGGTTAGGATGGGACGCAACTGGAAGGTGAAATGTGATTGTGATGCGGAACGAAACGACGAAGAGGATCGCGGGCGCTCTCTTGCCGACGGCGGCCCTCGTGGCGGCGGCGTGCGGCGTGCTGCTCACCGGACCGGCGCGAGGGTACTTCCTGCTCGGCTTCGGCCTGCCCGTCGGCCAGCGCGACTTCCGGGTCTTCAACAATTTCAGCAGCCAGAACGCCAACGGGAACCAGACGCCCGACGCGAACTTCCCCGGCTACCAGGGTGCGCTGATGGCGGTCTGGAAGGGCTGCGTGGAGTGGCAGAGCCGCCTGCACGGCAACGGCGACGGCGACCCGCACCAGCCGGGCGGCATCGGCTCGGGCGGAGCGAACTTCGATCCCAGCTTCCAGGGCGACGCGGTGGAGATCGGCGGGCTGAACGACAACACCCACTCCCAGATCTCCGGCTGCAACGGCGGCGTTCTGGCCTTCTGCGAAGGCCCCGGAGAGAACGGCTGGCGCATCCGTTACTACGAGTGCTGGGAGTGGGACGACGGCCCCGGCGCGTCGGCGCAGAGCTGGGACCTGCAGGGGATTTCGGCCCACGAGTACGGTCACGCCCTCGGCCTCGGCCACAGCGGATTCCCGGCGGCGACGATGTGGCCCAGCATCGGGTCCGGCAGCGTATCCGAGCGCTCCATCCACGAGGACGACATCGCAGGTGTGCAAGCGGCCTACGGCGTGCACTCGGCGACCAAACCGATCATCAGCGCCGTCACGGTCTCGGGCAGCCAGCTCACGATCGACGGTTCGGGATTCCACGCCAGCGACGCGCGCGTGTGGTTCACCCAGGCCCCGGCGGGCGGCGACGGCTCGCCGATCAAGGCCTCCGCCGGCCCGACGAACGGCACGCAGATCACGATCGACGCGCCCCTCAACGCCGGGCCCGGAGACGTGCTCGTGATCAACCCGGGATGGAGCCACGACGTGGTCTCCAACTCCTGGCCGGTCGACGTCCTCGGACCGCAGTGTCCGCCGCCGGCGTCCTATTGCGTCACCTCGCCGAACTCGGCCGGGGGCGGCATGGGGATCGGGCACCAGGGCTCGACGAGCGTCGCGACCCAGAGCTTGGCCCTGACCGCGCATTCCGGCCCGCCGCTGCAGCCGGGGATCTTCTACTACGGCCCCGAGCAGATCGTCCTGCCCTTCGGCGACGGCGTGCGTTGCGTGGGAGCGGGGTCGCTGGGCACCTTCCGCCTGCCGGTCGTCGTCCTCGGCCCCCTCGGCGCGGTCGTCCACCCCCTGGACTGGAACGCACCCCCGATCTCCGCTGGGCCCGGCGCAATCGGATCCGGGGACGAATGGAACTTCCAGTTCTGGTACCGGGACCCCGGCGGCGGACCGGCGGGCTTCAACTTCTCCGACGCCCTCGAGATCCAGTTCTGTCCCTGACCGTTCCGTCAGTGATCTGAACGGTGCCGCCCATGAGGCCCTGGGCTTCGCGCGCCGCCGCTTCGGGCCGCCGTCCTTGCGCGATCCGTTGAGCGGCGAGGGGGTCGGCTCGGGGCGCCCGCCCGCCATTGTGGGGGAGATCCGATTCCGGCCGTGAAACCGTGGGGGCCCAGACGCTAGAAGGGGGCGTGATTCAACCCGACGAGAGAACCCCGAGCGTCTCCGGACACCTTTGGAGAGGGGCGCTCATCGCCTTGGCGACCCTGGCGGTCTACTGGCCGGCCCTCTCGGGCGAGCTGGTCTACGACGACAACTACATCATCGGGCAGAATCCGCTGATCCGCTCCGTTGCGAACCTGCCGGAGATCTTCGCCAGCTCGTACTGGGACTTCCTCGACCCCCAGACAGCGTCGCGTGTGGGTTACTACCGCCCGCTCTCGACGACCGTCCTGACCCTCGGCCACGCCTGGGGCGGCGGCGATCCGTGGCACTTCCACTTCCTCTCGATCATCTTCCACATCCTGGCCTCCCTGGCCGCCTGGCGCTTCGCGGCGCGTCTGATCGGCTGTGACTCCGGTGGGTTCTGGGCGGGGCTCTTGTTCGCCCTGCACCCGATCCACGTCGAAAGCGTGGCCTGGATCTCGGCGCTCAACGATCCCCTCTTCGCCTTCTTCGGCTTCCTCTCGCTGACCGCCTTCCTGCGCTGGCGCGACGGGGGATCGCGGGGCGTCCCGTGGCAGGCGGGGCTCGCGCTCCTGCCGGCCTTGTTCTGCAAGGAAGCAGCGATCAGCGTCGTGGCCGTCGCCCTCGCCGCCGACGTCGCCCGCCCGCGTCGCGACGAGAGCGGCGGACCCCTGGGCGGCCTCGCGCCCCTCGCGCGCGCCTACGCTCCCTTCCTGGCGGCGGGCCTGGTCTGGTACGGCGCACGCGTGGCGGCTTTCGGCGACCCGCTGGCCGGCTTCGACCGTACGACGACGAATTTCAACGTCAGTCCCTCGCGCCTGCTGCTCTTGCGCGGGGAGCTGCTCGGCGGCGCCGCGGGCCTCTTGACCTGGCCCGCGGAGCTGAACCTCTTCCGCCCCTTCCGCCCGGCGGTCGCCCTCTCCCACCCGGCGATCCTCTCGGCCCTGCTCTGGTCCGCAGCGCTGATCGCCTCGATCATCCTGCTCGCCCTACGGCGGCGGCGCTTCTGGCTGGGCCTGGTCCTGATCGTGCCCGCCGGTGTCCTGCCGGTGTTGCTGCGGGTCACCTCCGTCGGGACCTTCCCGCTCTCCGATCGCTTCCTCTACCTGTCCGCCGTCTCGGTCTGTCTTCTGGCGGCGGCCTTCGCCCTCAAGCGCCTCCCGCGCCCGGCCGGGCTGCTGGTGCTGGGCGTGCTGGCGGGCGCCTACGGCGTGCGCACGCGCCTCGCAACCCGCGCCTGGCTGAACGAGGAGAACCTCTTCCGCGCGGCGGTGGAGCAGAATCCGCGCAACCCAAACGTCCACTGGGGGCTCGGGCGCGTCCTGCTCGGGAACTACCGCGCCACCGGCGAGTGGGAGGCCCTGTCCGAGTCGCGCGCGAGCTTCAACGCCTCCATGGATCTTCTCGAAGCCGCGGTGGCCGACGACCTGGCGATCTTCGCCACCCGCGACGACCACCTGCAGACCAACCTCGGCCTGGCCTGGACCTACGTCTTCGAGGCGCAGTTCGATCCCTACCACGACTTCGAAACGGCACGGGTGATCTTCGAGCGCGTCACTCAGCACTACCCGAAGAGCGAGCGCGGGTTCGTCGGGCTCGGGGTCGCCTCGATGTTCCAGGGAGATCTCGAGGCCGCGGGGAAGCACCTGCGCAAGGCCATCACGCTCAACGAGCGTTCTCCCGAGGCGCACCACAACATGGCCCGTGTACTGATGCGCCTGGAGGACTACGGCGCCGCCGCGAAGCACTTCCGCTCCGCCGTCGGATACCGCGAGGGGAATCTCGGGGACCTGGTCGGGCTGGCGCAGGCGCTGGACCTCGATGGTCGGCCCGGGGAAGCGCACGATGTCGCCCGCGAAGCCCACGGGCGACACCCCGCCGCCGGCGATCCGATGGTGCTCCTGGGCAAGCTCGCCGCGAGCGACGGTCGCTTCGGGGAGGCTCTGGGCTGGCTGGACCGGGCGGTCGCCGCCGAGCCCCAAAACGGCGCCGCGCACCTCGACCGCGGGAAGGTCCTGATGGTGATCGGGCGCTTCGCCGACGCCACCGAGGCACTCCAGCAGGCTTGCGGGATCATGCCCGACAGCTTCGAGGCACACTACAAGTTGGGCGCCCTGCTGCTCGAACGCACGACCAACGCGCGAGCGGCGGCGATGCCCGTCCTCCTGGTGGCCTACCGCACGCGCCCCGACGACCTGCGCGGCCGCGAGCTGCGCAAGCTCCTCCTGTCCATGGAGA
The DNA here is from genome assembly GCA_002686265.1 of Planctomycetota bacterium. Lineage (GTDB taxonomy): Bacteria > Planctomycetota > UBA1135 > UBA1135. The sequence continues at coordinate 19,230 of NZBA01000126.1, read as the reverse complement.
TCACGAGCGCCGGCTATCTCTTCGCCTTGGCGGAGGCGGACGCGAATGCGAATCGGTCCCCCGAGGCTCTGGAGTGGGCCGAACGCGCCCTGGCGCTCGACGCCGAGCACGGGCCGACGCACTTCCTGATCGGGATGCTCCTCAAGGCCCAGAACGACATCCAGCCCGAGGATGCGCGGGTGGCCCTGGACCACCTGCGGCGCTCGGTCGCCACGATGAGCGACAGCTACGTCGCGCACCTCGAGTACGGCAAGCTCCTCGGTCAGCTCGGCTCCCCCACCGAGGCCCTCGGCATGCTGGAGCGAGCGCTCGAGCTCCTGGCCAACGAGCGGCTTGCGGACGAGGAACGCGCCTTCCAGGAGAACGGCTTGCGCGAGGCCATCAAGCAGCTGGGAGAGCTGTCGGAAGCGAGCGGGGGGTAGGCCCCTCCCCGCGGGCGCCTACTCGGCCAGGAGTGTGATCTCCTCGGTCGAGAAGACCGGGCCCTCGACGCAGCACTTGGCGTTGGGCCAGGAGCCGAGGGGGCCCTCGAGGCGAGTGGGGACCGGGCAGCCGTTGCAGATGCCGACGCCGCAACCCATCAGCTCCTCGAGGCTCAGCCAGCAAGCCAGATCGCGCTCGCGCGCGAGGCGCTCGACCGAGCGCAGCATCGGGTCGGGGCCGCAGGCCAAGAGGCGCACCTCGCGTGGCAGGGACCCCGCCTCCCATTCGTGCTCGAGCAGCTCGCAGACATTGCCTGGGAACCCGCGCGAGCCGTCGTCGGTAGCGGCGAGGACGCGCACGCCGAGGGACTCGAAGCGTTCGAGGTCGTACAGGAAGACCTCGGAGGAAGCGCCGTAGAGCAGACACACGTCCTCGGCGGCCACCGGCCGCGTGCCGCCGACGCCGGCCAGGGCCTGTTCGATCGCCAGGAAGAAGGGAGCGGAGCCGATACCGCCCGCCAGCATGACCCAGGGTGCGCCGTCGCCGTCGAGATCCGGCCAGCCGTTGCCGAGGGGGCCGATCACGCGCAGCTCGCGGCCCGGCTCGCGGGCGGCGAGGGCGCGCGTGCCGCGGCCGGTGACCTTCAGCAGAAACTGCAGCTCGCCGCCGGTCTGGCGGTAGAGCGAGAAGGGACGCCCAATCGCCGGCGAAAGGCCGTCCTCGCGCCGCAGCATGAAGAAACGCGCGGCCCGCAGCGGCGGCAGGGGCGCCCGTGGCCGCAGGGAGAGCAGCACCCCGTCGGCCCCGCAGGGCTCGACGGCACTGACGGGAGCCGTGAACGAGCGGGCGTCGGTCGGCGGAGCGGGCACGGGCGGATCTTAGCCCCGCGCCGCACCGTGCGCTAACCTGCCGGGGTCATGAGCAGCATCTTCACCAAGATCGTCCGCGGCGAGCTCCCCAGCCACAAGGTCTGGGAGGACGAGCGGCACCTCGCCTTCCTCGACATCCGCCCGGTGCGGCCGGGCCACACGCTCGTCGTCCCCAAGCGCGAGGTCGACTACTTGTTCGAGCTCGAGCCGGAGGAGTACACGGCGTTCTGGGAGGCGGTGCGCACGGTCGAAGCGCGCCTGCGCGAGCGCCTCGGCTTCGCCCGCGCGGTCGTGGTCGCCATCGGCTGGGAGGTTCCCCACGTCCACGTGCACCTGATCCCCACCGACTCGATCAGCGACGTGCCCATGCCGCCGCAGGTCGCGATGACCCCAGGGAAGCTCGCGGAGCTGGCCGAGAGGATCCGCGACTGACCCGCATCCGTCGCGAGCCTGCACGCCACGACGCGCGAGCGGACGGCTGAAGGCTCGTGAGGAAAAGCGGGCTCACGCGCCGGCGGAGCGCCGCTATGCTCTCTCGCCCGCGAGGCGCCCCGTGTCGCTGCTCATCCTCGAAGACGTCAAGAAGCACTACGGCGCCCAGGAGATCCTGAGCGGCGCCGGCCTGCGCATCGACCCCGGCCAGAAGGTCGGCCTGGTGGGCCGCAACGGGGGCGGGAAGACGACGCTCCTGCGCCTGATCGAGGGCGTCGAAGCGCCCGACTGGGGGCGCGTGAATCTCCGCAAGGGTGCCGATCTGGGGTACGTTCCCCAGCGCGTGCAGTTCGACGCCGGTGTCACCGTGCGCGCGCACGTCGAGGAGGGCCTGGCCGAGGCGCGCCGCACCCTCGAGCGGCTCGAGGCCGCCGCGGAGGACATGAGCAGCGCCGAGGGCGCGGACCTCGAGCGCTTGATGGCCGAACACCAGCGCCTCACCGAGCGGGTCGAGGTCCTCGGCGGCTGGGAGATCGAGCGGCGGGTCGAGACGGTGCTGTCGGGCATCGGCCTCCAGCCGAACCTCTGGGAGCGCGAGGCGACCACGCTCTCGGGCGGCGAGAAGAGCCGCACCGCCCTGGCCCGCGCCCTCGCCGCCGGCCACGACCTGCTGCTGCTCGACGAGCCCACCAACCACCTCGACCTCGAGGGGATCGAGTGGATCGAGGACTACCTCAAGGGCATGGAGGGCGCCGTGCTGATCGTGAGCCACGACCGCCGACTGCTCGAGAACGCGGTGGACGTGATCTTCGAGCTCGAGCGCGGCCAGCTCATGCGCTACGCGGGGAACTACCCGACCTACCTGCGCCTCAAGGAGGAGCGCTACGAGAGCGAGCGGCGCGCATTCGAGCAGCAGCGGGATCGCCTGCGCAAGGAGCGCTCGTTCGTCAAGAAGCACATGGGCAGCCAGCGCACCGCCGAGGCCAAGGGCCGCCTCAAGCGCCTGAGAAACGTGGAGCAGCTGCCCGAGCCCTTCCTGGACGTGCGGCAGCCGGTGATCCGCCCGCCCCAGGCGGCGCGCGGCGGCGAGCGCGTGCTGGAGACCGAGAGCCTCGGCGCGGCCTTCGGCGAACGGACGCTCTTCGAGGGCGTCGACCTGCGCATCGGTCGCGGCCAGCGGATCGGCCTCGTGGGACGCAACGGCGTCGGCAAGACGACTCTTCTGAGGATCCTCGCCGGCTCGATCACACCGACAAGCGGGAAGGTCTTGCGCGGCCACGGCTCGCTCTGCGGATTCCACGACCAGGAGACCGCGGATCTGCGCGAGGACGGGACCGTGCTGTCCGAGGTCCGCCGCGGCCGAGCGACGATGACCGATCTGGAGGCCCGCTCGCACCTGGCCCTGTTCTTGTTCCGGGGCGACACGGAAATCGAGAAACCCGTCTCGTCCCTCTCCGGCGGCGAGCGCGCGCGCCTGGCCCTGGCGCTCCTGGTGCTGACGCAACCGAGCTGGCTCGCGATGGACGAGCCGACCAACCACCTCGACCTCGCCAGCCGCACGGCCCTGGAGGAGATGCTGGGCGAGTTCGCGGGCGCCCTGGTGTGCATCAGCCACGACCGGGCGTTCCTCGACGAGCTGTGCGACCACATCTTCGAGGTGACCCCCGACGGCGTGCGCGTGATCGAGGGGAACTACACGCGCTGGCGCGCGGTGTGCGCCGAGGAACGCGAGCAGCTAGAGGAGGGACGCGTACGTGACGCGGCGCGCGCAAAGCGCAAGCAGACCGCGCCACCGCCAAGACGGAAGAAACGCAAGGCACGCAACCCCTTCAAGCTCGTCCGCCTCGAGGAGCGCATCATCGAGCTCGAGGAGAAGCTGGCGGAGCGCAACGCCGAGCTGGGCCTCGAGCGCATCTACCGGGACGCGGAGCTGATGAGGGAGCAGCAGATCGCGATCGCCGAGATCGAGCGCGAGCTAGCCGAAGCCAACGAGGAGTGGGAGAGCTGGGCCTAGCCGCCCGCTGGCGATTCTCCTACGGGCTGCTGGATGCCGCGCCCCGCGAAGAGTGGGTGATTCCGCCGGTGCCCGTCGCTATCCTCCGCCCCCGCGATGGAGCAGTTCGAGAACCCCATTCGCCGCTCCCTCGCGGCGCACACCAGCCTCCCCGAGGAGCAGATTCGCCTCGAGGTCCCGCGCGACGCGGCCCTCGGCGACCTGGCCTTCCCCTGCTTCACCCTGGCCAAGACCCTACGCAAGGCCCCGCCTGTGATCGCCGCGGAGCTGGCCGAGGCCGTGGGAGGCGAGCTGGAAGGGATCGCGGCCGCCGCGACTGGCCCGTATGTCAACTTCACCGTCGAACGCGGCCTATTGGCACGCTCGGTGATCGCGAAGGTCACCGCAGAGGGCGAGCGCTACGGCCACTGCGAGCTGGGCGGCGGCGAGACGATCGTGATCGATCTGTCCTCGCCCAATATCGCTAAGCCCATGTCCGTCGGTCACTTGCGCTCGACGGTGATCGGCGCAGCGGTCCAGCGCATCCTCGACGCGCTCGGATACCGGACCCTCGCCATCAACCACATCGGCGACTGGGGCAGCCAGTTCGGCAAGCTCGTGGCGGCGATCGACCGCTGGGGCGACAGCGTGGAGATGGAGACCGATCCGATCCGCGCTCTGCTCGCCCTCTACGTGCGCTACCACGAGGAAGAGGCCGAGGACCCGTCCCTGGCCGAGGAGGCTCGCCGCTGCTTCCAGGAGCTCGAGAGCGGCATCGACGGTCCGGTGCGCGCCCGCTGGAAGCGGATCACCGCGCTCTCCCTGGGCGAGTTCGACAAGATCTACGCCCGCCTCGGCGTGAGCTTCCAGCTCGTGCGCGGAGAAGCGTACTTCGAGCCCATGCTCGACGAGACCGTCGAGCGCATCGAGGCCGCGGGCATCACCGAGGTCTCCGAGGGCGCGCTGATCGTGGATCTCTCCGAGATCGCCGAGGGCATCCCGCCCTGCCTCCTGCGGAAGTCCGACGGAACGACGCTCTACGCCACGCGCGACATGGCGGCGCTCTTCCACCGCTGGGAGGAGTACACCTTCCAGCGCTGCCTGTATGTCGTCGGCGCAGACCAGAAACTCCACTTCCGCCAGCTAAAGGCCGTGCTGGAGCGCATGGGCCTCGATTGGGAGCCGCGCGTCGAGCACGTCTGGTTCGGTATGTTGCGCCTGCCGGAGGGGAAGATGAGCACGCGCAAGGGGCGCGTCGTCTTCCTCGAGGAAGTGCTCGATCGCGCGCGTGACGAGGCGCTCGCCATCATCGAGGAGAAGAACCCCGACCTCCCCGGGGCCGCGGAGATCGCCGAGCAGGTGGGGGTCGGCGCGGTGGTGTTCAACGACCTCAAGCGCGAGCGGATCAAGGACATCGAGTTCGAGTGGGACGAGGTGCTCTCCTTCGAGGGTGAGACCGGGCCCTACGTCCAGTACACCCACGCGCGCCTGGCGTCGATCCTGCGCCGCGCGGAGGCAGCCGACGAGGGCGGTGCGAACCCTGACTTCTCGGCGCTCGCCGACGCGGCGGGCGTGCTCCTGCGCATCGCCCGCTTCCCCGCCGTCCTGCGCTCCGCCGGTGCCCATGCGGAACCGTCGGAAGTCACCACCTGGGTCCTCGGCCTGTGTCGGGAGGTCAACGGCTGGTACACGCAGCACCGCGTCCTGGGCCAGGAGCCGGCCCTGACGGCCGCGCGGCTCGCCCTGGTAGGGGTGGCGGCCACGGCCATCGCGCGCGGCCTCGCGATCCTGGGCCTCGCCGCGCCGCGGGAAATGTGAGCCGGCGGCCCGACTCCACCCTAACCCTCGGGCGCGAATCCGCCGATGTTTCCTGGGCGCCGTCCTTCCACTCGCCGCTCTGAATCCCTTTCCTGTCGGAGACGGACGCCCGGCGTCCACAGCCCGAGGAGAAGCCCTTGCTGGAACACTACATCCGTGACGTCCCCGATTTCCCCAAACCGGGGATCGTCTTCAAGGACATCACCCCCCTACTCCAGAGTCCCCAGGGGCTGCGAGCGTCGATCGACGCCCTCGCCGCCGCGGTCGATCCCGCCTCGTACGACCTCGTGTGCGGAATCGAGTCGCGGGGGTTCATCTTCGGAACGGCCCTCGCCAACCAGCTCGGCAAGGGCTTCATCCCGATCCGCAAGCCCGGCAAGCTCCCCTCGACGACGGTCTCGGAGTCCTACGAGCTCGAGTACGGCTCCGACTCGATCGAGATCCACGAGGACGCGGCGGCGGAGGGGCAGCGCATCCTGATGGTCGACGACCTCCTCGCCACCGGCGGCACGATGGCCGCAGCCCTGAGCCTCGTCCGGCGCATCGGCGCCCAGCCGGTCGCCACGGCCTTCGTCATCGAGCTCTCCTTCCTCCCCGGGCGCGACAAGCTCGGCGAGACACCGGTCCACTCCCTGCTGCAGTACTGAGCCAAACATGAGCAGCAAGCCGAGCCCCAAGCGACGGGCACCCGAGAAACTGAAGTCAGCGCCCGCGCGCGGGGTGGGCGCGAAGAGCAAGGGCGCGGGCGAGGAGCGGGGAATCGCCGAGCACGAGACCGAGGAGCTCTGGACCCTCTACAAGCGCACCGCGAAATCCGGCCAGCAGACCGAGGCGCTTCAGGAGATTCGCAACGAGCTGATCGAGCGGCACCTGCCACTGGTGAAGTACATCGCTGAGCGGTTGCTGCAAACCCTGCCGCGCTCGATCCAGATCGACGACCTCAAGAGCGCCGGTCTGTTCGGCCTGATGGACGCGATCCGAGGTTTCGACCCTTCGCGCGGCATCAAGTTCAAGACCTACTGCACGACCCGCATCCGCGGTTCGATCCTCGACCAGCTGCGATCGGAGGACTGGGTCCCGCGCCTGGTGCGGCTGAAGGCGGGGCGCATCGACAAGGCCCTGCAGCGGTTGACGAGCCAATACGGTCGCGAGCCGACCCACGCCGAATTGGCCGAGACCCTCGAACTCGAGCACGGCGAGCTCTCGAAGGAGCTGAACGACGCGACCGCCAGAACGATGTTCTCCCTCTCCGAGAAGTGGGAAGATCACGACGAAGACGGCGGGGGGGAGAAGCTGGAGATCCTCGAGGATTCCTCCGCCGTCGATCCGCTGCACGAGCTCAACCGCCAGGATCTCCTGAAGTTCATGACGCGCTCCTTGACGCACAAGGAGCGCTTCATCATCGAGCAGTACTACGCGGTCGGGCACACGATGCGCGAGATCGGCGAGATGCTGTCCTTGACCGAGAGCCGCGTGTGCCAGATCCACTCGAACGTGATGAGCCGCCTCAAGGGCCTCTTGGGCCAGAAGCGCGGCACACTACTGCTGTAGGCGGGTAGGGCTAGTCCGCGAAGCCCGAGTGGCGCAGGAGCGCAGCGGTTTCGGGCTCGCGCCCGCGGAAGGAGCGGAAGACCTCCATCGCCGGGCGGCTGCCGCCGAGAGCGAGCACGGTCTCGCGGTAGCGGCGGCCGGTCTCCTCGACCTTTCGCGCGTCATCGAGCCCGGCCTCCTCGAAAGCCGCGAAGGCGTCGGCCGAGAGCACCTCGGCCCAGTGATAGGAGTAGTAGCCGGCGGCGTAGCCGCCCGCGAACAGGTGCCCGAAGCTGCACAGGAAACGATCCTCGGGAAGGGGCTGCAGTACCGAGGTGGTCTTCGAGATGCGCCGGTGGACCTCGTGGGGCGTTTCGGCCTCGGCGCTCGCCCCGCCGCGGTGCAGCGCAAGGTCTGTGACACCGAGGTTGAGCTGCCGCAGACGCCAGGTGCCGATTAGGTAGTTCTTGGCCGCAACGACCTTCTCGAACAACTCGTCGGGCAGGCGCTCGCCGGTCTCCACATGGGCGGTCAAGCCCATCAAGGTCTCGTGGTGGTAGCACCAGTTCTCCATGAACTGGCTCGGTAGCTCGACCGCGTCCCACTCGACGTTCTCCGTACCGGCGGACATCGCATTGTCCACGCGTGTGAGCATGTGGTGCAGACCGTGACCGAACTCGTGGAAGAGGGTCTCCACCTCGCCAAAGGTCATCAGCGAGGGTCTCTCCCCCACCGGCGGCGTCCCGTTGCAGACCAGCACGGCGATCGGGTTGCGCACCGCCTCGCCCTCGGACGCCAGTTGCACGCTGCGACCGCGCAGGCCGTGCATCCAGGCGCCGCCGCGCTTGTCCGCCGGGCGGCTGTAGGGATCGAGCCCGAAGGAAGCGATCTCCTCGTCCGCCCCGTCGAGGATACGGAAGGTCAAGACATCGGGATGCCAGACGGGGAGCTCCCCGCCGGCCTCGACGACGCGCACGCCGAACAGGCGCTCGGTCAGCGAGAACAGCCCCTCGAGCACGATCGGAAGCTGGAAGTAGGGCCGCAGATCCTCGTCCGTGAACTGGAAGCGCTCCTGGCGCAAGGCCTCGCTCCAGAAAGGGCCGTCCCACTGGCGCAGGGCCTCGCTCTCGCCCTGCGAGCGCGCGTAGTCCTCCAGGTCGCGCCAGTCTTGATTCGCCACGTCGTAGCACACGCTCCGCAGCTCCTCGAGCAGGCGGTCCACGGCGTTCACATCCGGGGCCATCTTGCTCGCCAGGCTGACCTCGGCGTAGCTCCCGAACTCCAAGAGCCCGGCTAGCTCCGCGCGCAGGGTGAGGACGCGGTCGATCAAGGGCGAGTTGTTCAGCTCGTCGGCACTGGCGCGGGAGATCATCGCCCGATACAAGCGCTCGCGCAGGTCCCGGCGCTTGGCGTACTTGAGGAATGGAAGGTAGCTGGGCATGTCCAGGGTCACGCGCCAGGGTCCGTCCTCGGCTGTCGCACCCTCGTGGCCGTGTTCGGTCGCCGACTGGGCGGCGAGCTGGCGCGCGCTCTGCGGCAGTCCGTCGACTTCGTTCTCCTCGGTCAGGACGAGTTCGAAGGACTTCGTGGCGTCGAGCACGTTGTTCGAGAACTTCGTTCCCAGCTCCGCGAGCTCGAGCTGGACGGCCTCGAAGCGCTCGCGCGCCTCGCCCGTGAGAGCCACGCCAGACAACCTCGCGTCGCGGATCGCGCTCTCGACGAGGTGACGCGCGCTCTCGTCGAGCCCGGCCCACGCCTCGCCGTCGCGAAGCGCCACCAACGCACCATGGATCGCCTTGCTCTGGCCGATCTTGACCGAGAGGCGCACGACCTCTGGCTCGACTTCCTCGAACGCCTCGCGCAGCTCGATGCTGTTCTTGACGCCGAGCAAATGCGAGACGATCCCCCAGCGGTAGTTGAGGGCGTCGTGGATGCGCTCCAGCGGCGCTACGACCCCCTGCCAGGTGGGCTCGGCGGCGGTTTCGAGACGCTCGAAGTCGCTCTCGACGCTCAGCAGGAGGGCACGTACGCCCCCGACGACATGAGAAGCTTCGATTTCGTCGAAGCGGGGCGGGCCGTCGGGGGCCAGGAGGGGGTTCGGTGCCGTGCTCATGATTGCGCGGGTTCGGTCGGGGAGTGCGGATGAGGATTGCTCGGCCGCCGCTGGCGGCGGGCGCACCATCTTAGCGCTCGATCGCCGAACTTCCCTCCCGGGCTAGACTGAGTGCGTGCGCTTCCGCCTCGTCCACCACGATCTGGTCGACTCGACCTCCGAGCGGGCCTTCGAGGCCCTCGCCGCCGGCGATGCCCGCCACGGCGACGTCCATCTGGCCCGCGGCCAATCCTCGGGACGCGGGCGCCGGGGGCGGAGCTGGCACAGCGCCACCGGGGAGGGCCTGTACATGAGCGTCGTGCTCCTGCCCTCGCCGCCGCCAATCGCGCCGGCGGCCCTCACCCTCGCCGCGGCGCTCGGCCTGCTCGACGGCCTGCGCTCCCTCGGCCTGGAGGGCGCCGGGCTCGAGTGGCCCAACGACCTGACCGTCGCGGGCGCCAAGCTCGCAGGCTGCCTCGTGGAGAGCCGCGGCCTCGTTCCCGAACGCCCCCACCACGTCCTCGGCATCGGAGCCAACGTCACTCAACGCACCTTCCCCGCCGAGCTCCTGGCCGAGCGGCCGGTCACCAGCCTGGCCCTGTGCGGGCTCGAGGCGACGGTCACCGACGCCGCCGCCGCGGTCCTCGAGACCCTCCCCGCGCGCCTCGCCCAAGCACGCGCGGTCAGCGAGGGCCTGACCCGCGACTTCCTGACCGCAAGCGGCCTGCGCGGCGCGCGGGTGGCCGTCGAGGCGGGATCGGCGCTTCACTCCGGAGTCGTGCGCGAGCTCTCGTTCTCGGGCGGCCTGGTGCTCGCACCCACCGACGGCGCGGGCGAGGCGGTGGCCCTCGAGCACATCTCCCGGCTCGAGATCCTGGGCGAGTGAACGATTCGGAGCACTCTCCCGCCTATACTGTGCGGCTCCCTGACCACCCAGGACCCATGCAGCGCGACCATCAGAGAGCCTCCAAGGAGATGCGCCCGATCTCCTTCGAGCGCGGTTTCAACAAGGCCCCCGGCTCGGTGATGGCGTCCTTCGGCGACACGCGCGTGCTGTGCACGGCGATCTACACCGACGGCGTCCCGCCCTTCCTGCAAGGCAAGGGGCGCGGCTGGCTCACGGCCGAGTACTCGATGCTCCCCTCCTCGACGAACACGCGCAAGCAGCGCGACCGCACGGGGCGCGTCGACGGGCGCTCGGTGGAGATCCAGCGCCTGATCGGTCGCTGCCTGCGGGCGGTGATGGACTTCAAACAGATGAGCGAGCGAACGATCTGGGTCGACTGCGACGTGGTCCAAGCCGACGGCGGGACGCGCACGACCGCGATCTCCGGCGCCTACGTCGCCCTGCACGATCTGCTGACGAAGATGGACGAACGCCGCGTCCTGCGCGGCTGGCCGCTCACCACCCAGGTGGGCGCCGTCTCGGCGGGCGTCGTGGACGGCGAGGTGCTCTGCGACCTCTGCTACTCCGAGGACAGCCGCGCCGAGGTCGACCTGAACCTGGTGATGACCGGTGACGGGAACTTCATCGAGGTCCAGGGCTCGGCGGAGGCCGCGCCCTTCGACCGCGAGTCCCTCGACAGCATGCTGGAAGTCGGTGACGCGGCCATCCGACGCATCTTCGAGGCCCAGACCCAGGCGCTGCGCGGCGCCTGAACGGGGGAGGAGCCACGCGTGCGGATCCTGATCGCCAGCGGGAACGCGAAGAAGCGCCGTGAGCTCGAGGAGCTTCTCGCTCCCGCCGGAATCGGCGTGGTCGGCCCCGAGGAGGTGGGCGGCTTGGCGGAGGTGCTGGAGGACCAGCCGACATTCCTCGGCAACGCCCGCAAGAAGGCCGCCGCCGCGGCACGCGCCACCGGACTATGGGCCCTAGCGGACGACTCCGGCCTCGAAGTGGATTGCCTCGACGGTGCGCCGGGCGTCCATTCCGCGCGCTTCGCGGGCGAGCATGGCAACGACGCAGCGAACAACCACCACCTGCTCGAGGAGCTGGAAGGTGTGGCGGAGGAAAACCGCAAGGCGCGCTTCGTGTGTGCCCTGGTTCTGGCCCGCCCGGACGGCTCCTTGGCCGTGGAGCTGATGGGTGAGGCCCGTGGGCGCATCCTGACCGCACGCCGCGGCGGTGGCGATTTCGGCTACGACCCCCTGTTCCTGTTCACCGAAGAGGGCTTCGATCAGACTGGGCGCTCGTTCGCGGAGCTATCCGGGCCGCAGAAGTCGGCGGTCAGCCACCGCGGGCGGGCGCTGCGGATGCTCCTCTCACGCCTGGGCGAAGAGGCGGCGATCGGCCGCTAGACAGGCGATCCGCGTGGACACACAGCACATCCGCAACTTCTCGATCATCGCGCACATCGACCACGGGAAGTCCACCCTGGCCGATCGCATGCTCGAGCTGTCCGGCGCGGTGGAGAAGCGCGACATGCGCAGCCAGATCCTGGACGACATGGACCTGGAGCGCGAGCGCGGGATCACGATCAAGGCGCGTGCGGTGACGATCGAGCACGAGGTGGACGGCGAGCGTTACCAGCTCAACCTGATCGACACGCCCGGACACGTGGACTTCAGCTACGAGGTCCAGAAGAGCCTGCAGGCCTGCGAAGGCGCGGTGCTGCTGGTGGACGCCTCCCAGGGTGTCGAGGCGCAGACGGTGGCCAACGCCTACCTGGCCGTCGAGCAGAACATGGAGATCCTGCCGGTCCTGAACAAGATCGACCTCGCTCACGCCCACGCCGACGAGGTGGCGGAGGAAATCGAGAACAGCCTCGCCATCGAGGCCACCGACGCCCTGCACATCTCGGCCAAGTCCGGCGCGGGGTGTGACGCGGTTCTCGACCGAATCATCGAGCGCATCCCGGCCCCCCAAGGCGACCCCCGGGCACCGCTGCAAGCTCTGATCTTCGACGCCGTCTACGATGAGTACCGCGGCATCATCGTCTACCTGCGCGTGTTCAACGGCACCCTGCGCCGGCGCGCGATGACGCGCATGGTCGGGACCGGCAAGGTGTACGAGGCGGTCGAGATCGGCCGTTTCGAGCCCACGATGACGCCCAGCGAGGAGCTTGGCGCCGGCGAGGTCGGCTACCTCGTATCCAACATCAAGCGCCTCGGCGACGTGCGCGTGGGCGACACGATCACCCTCGACAAGGGGCCCGAGGTCGAGATGCTCCCCGGCTACGAGGAGCCGGCGCACATGGTCTTCGCTGATTTCTACCCCACCAATCCCGGTGAGTTCGAGCGCCTTCGCGACGCGCTCGAGACGCTCTCCCTCTCGGACTCGGCCCTGTCGTTTCAGCCCGAGAGCTCCGACGCCCTCGGCTTCGGCTTCCGCTGCGGCTTCCTCGGCCTGCTGCACATGGAGATCATCCAGCAGCGGCTCGAGCGCGAGCACGACCTCGACATGATCCAGACGGCGCCGTCGGTGACCTACCACATCCGCGACGACGAGGGGAAGGAGACGGAGATTCGCTCCCCCGGGCAACTGCCCGCGCCCGACACCTTCGCGGACCTCATGGAGCCCATCGCCCGCACCAGCATGCTGACGCCCGTCGAGTTCATCGGCCCGCTGATGCAGATCGCCAGCGATCACCGCGGGACTTTCGTGCGCCAGGAGCACCTCTCACCGACGCGGGTGCAGCTGGTGTTCGATCTTCCGATGGCCGAGATCATCTACGACTTCTACGACAAACTGAAGTCGGTCACGCGCGGGTACGGAACGCTCAACTACGAGCTGCTCGGCTTCTACGCCGACGACCTCGTGCGGCTGGAGATCCTGGTCAACGGAGAATCGGTCGATGCGCTCTCGAGCATCGTCCACCGTTCCCAGGCCGACTACCGCGGGCGCCAGACCCTCAAGCGGCTGCGCAAGGAGATTCCCCGTCACCTGTTCGAGGTCCGCTTGCAGGCGGCCATCGGCAGCCGCATCATCGCCCGCGAATCCATCGCCGCCCTACGCAAGGACGTGACCGCGAAGTGCTACGGGGGCGACATCTCGCGCAAGCGCAAGCTGCTGGAGAAGCAGAAGAAGGGCAAGCGTCGCATGCGGCAGGTCGGCAACGTGGACATCCCGCAGAAGGCGCTCCTCGCGGTGCTCGGTGGAGAGGAGAAATGACCATGAACGCCCCCGAGAAGCCCGACTCCCGCGGCGGCTCCGGTGAGCGGAAGCACCCGTGGCGCGACAACATCGAGGCGATCACGATGGCCATCATCATGGCCGTGATGCTGAAGTACTTCGTCGTCGAGGCCTATAAGATCCCCACCGGATCCATGCAGCCCACGCTGATGGGGAACACCGAGACGCAGATCTTCGATCGCATCCTGGTGGACAAGTTCTCGTTCCACTATCGCGATCCCAAGCGCTTCGAAGTCGTCGTCTTCAAGTACCCGCTCGACGTCTCCAAGAACTTCATCAAGCGCATTGCCGGCGTCGGCCCCGAGGAGCTGAAGGTCGAGAACGGCGACCTGTGGCGGCGCGCGGACGGCAGTGAGCCCTGGAGCATCCTGCGCCGCCCGCGGCCCGTGCAGGAGTCGGTTTGGAAGCCGCTCCATCCGGGCGAACCGGGGAGCAAGTCCTGGAAGGTGCTCGCGGGAGCGGAGGGTTGGCAAGCCGCCTCGGACACGATCACCGCGCGCGGGTCGGGTTCGGTGCGCTTTCCCCAAAGCGGTCTGATCACCGACCAGTACCGCGACGGCTATCCGCTCAGCATCCGCGACAAGATCGTGCGACGAGTGGGGAGCGCGGCGCACATGGTCGGCGATCTGCGCGTTTCTGGCGAGGTGCGGGCGCTCGCCGGCTGCGAGTCCTTCTCGGTCCAGCTACGCGAGGGCGACCGACGCTACTCCTTTCATCTCCCCGGCCCGGCGGCGGCGCCCGATGCGCGCCCGTCGATCCGCTTCGAGCGCTCCACAGCGCTGCGCGGCGGGCCGAACGGGGTGGTCGAGCTCCCCGAGGCCTGGCGCCTGCCCGCCGGCCGCTCCATCACCTTCGCCGCGCAGAACCTCGACGACATGCTGGCGCTCGAGCTCGACGGTGAGGTCGCCCTGGAGCTCGAGGTTCCCCCGGCCACGGACCAGAGCTCGTTCCTGTTCCTGCACGTGGAGGGCGAGGGCGCCGACCTGGCCGACGTTCAGGTCGCGCGCGACATCTACTACATCTCCGACAACCGCAAGATCTCGCGCTGGAAGATCCCCGCAGGCCACTACGTGATGCTGGGCGACAACACCCAGGATTCGAGCGACAGCCGGGAATGGACCTGGCGCAGCTACGACCTGCCGGGGACGGGCGTCGTGCGCGGCAACCTGCGCTTGAACGAGGAGAACCCGCACACGGTAAAGGGCCTGCCAGGCGGTCCCGAGGTGTGGTTTCGGGACGAATGGGGCGAGCGGCACCACTGGAAGGCCGCGGATGCGCGGCAGCTCGACGACACAGAGGCGCCCTTGGTGCCTCGGCGCTTGATCACCGGTCGCGCCGTGGTCGTCTTCTGGCCCCTCAAGTGGAACCTCGGCCTCTGGCGCCTGCGCTGGATCCGCTGATTACGGAGTCGGTTTTCCACAAAACACACCCCGCCCGAGGAAAGAGGTTCGCGGAGCAAGGGCAAGCTCGGCGCGCAAGGGGTCACCCGCTTGGCGAGGCCCTGACTTCGCGCCCCAAGGCCCCAAACTCCGGCGGGAAGAGGCTTTGAAGCGATTCCGAAAGCGCGACTGGGATCGAAAAAAACTCGGGGGGCACGGATCACTCGGTGCGCCCAACCTGACCCGGACGGTAGGTCAGCGGCATCTTCCCACAGGTTGTCCACAGACCCCCGGCGGGCCCTCTTCCGCCCCCCGGGGAAAGGAACTTCCCGGTTGTTTCCAGTTTGCAAAGAGGTCGTGGCTGGAACTCTGGGGCGCGGTGAAGAGCCAAGTCCCTTGCCATGCATCGCTTGCGCTCCCGAGTCGGGAGGCGTCGATCTCGGCCCCCGACGCGATGTGCGCTCCCCTGCCCCACTCATTCGCGCTTCTCCACAGACCGGCGCACGGCCCGCGACCATGCGCGCTCCCGAATGGAGGCTGTCGATCTCGGTTGGTTGCGAAGTCTGGTGCGCGTCTTCGTGAATCGTGCGGCTAGACTTCCGCCCATGGAGCCGCTTCCAAAGCCGCGAGACGAGACGACCCTGCTCGAAGTCGAGGGCTTGGTGAAGGCCTACCGCGGCCGGCGGGTCGTGGACGGGGTGAGCTTCCGGGTCGGGCGGCACGAGATCGTCGGCCTGCTCGGCCCCAACGGGGCGGGGAAGTCCACGAGTTTCCGCATGACCGTCGGCCTTACGCGCCCCGACGCGGGGGCGGTGCGCCTGATGGGCGTCGACTGCAGCCGCTTGCCGATGTTCCGCCGGGCGCGTCTGGGGATGGGCTACCTACCTCAGGAGCCGAGCGTCTTCCGCCGCATGTCCGTGCGCGACAATCTGCTGGCCGTGCTCGAGACCCTACCGCTCTCGCGCGCCCAGCGGCGCAAGGAGGCCGACGAGCTCATGGCGGACCTGGAGCTCTCGCACCTCGCCGACAACGAGGCCCAGACCCTCTCGGGGGGCGAGCGGCGGCGCCTGGAGCTCTCGCGCGCGCTGGCCACGCGGCCCTCGGTGCTGCTGCTCGACGAGCCCTTCGCGGGCGTCGATCCGATCAACGTGCAGGAGATCCAGGGGATCGTGCGCGATCTGCGGGAGCGCGATATCGGCATCCTGATCACCGACCACAACGTCCGGGAGACACTTCAAAGCACCGACCGCGCCTACATCATCCACGAGGGCCGAATCCTGCGCGAGGGCTCGGGAGTGGAGCTGGTGAACGACCCGCGGGTGCGCGAGGTCTACCTCGGCGAGCACTTCGACCGCCCGCTGGAAGAGGTCAGCCAGGCCGAGGAGCGCGAGCTCCTCGAAGACTGAACGCCGCCGTTGCTCCTCCCAGGGGAGGGCGATATCTTGTTTCGCCCCGAATCCCCGAGAAGCCCCATGAAGATCGTCGCCTGCATCAAGCGCGTCCCCACCACCGATGCCCAGACTCGGGTGTCGGGTGGCAGCGCCCTCGACACCGGTTCCTTCCAGTACATGACCTCCTTCTACGACGAGATCGCCGTCGAGGAGGCCATCCGCACGCGCGAGGCCCACGAGGGCGAGGTCACCGTGCTGACCATCGGCCCCTCGGAGGCGTCCAAGGAGCTGCGCGAGTGCATCGCCAAGGGCGCTGACCGCGGCATCATCCTGACGGACGCGGAGTGGAGCGAGCGCGATTGCCTAGCCACGGCGCGCGCCCTCGCGGCGCAGCTGCGCGAGCTCGAGCCGGATGTGGTCTTCATGGGCAAGGTCGCCACCGACCGTGACAACGCGGCGGTCGGGCCGATGGTGGCGACGATGCTCGGCTGGGCCTGCGTCACGAACGTAGTCGAGCTCACGCTCGCCGAGGACGCGGGCAGCGCCAAGCGTGAGACCGAGCACGGCATCGAGACCCACGAGTTCTCCCTACCGGCGGTGCTCACCTGCGACAAGGGCCTCAACGAGCCGCGCTACGCCGGCCTGAAGGGCATCATGGCGGCCAAGAAGAAGCCACTCGACGAGCTGGCCTGCGAGGCGGCTGACAGCCAGGTCAGCGTCCGCGAACTGACCCTCCCCGCCGCGCGCGCCGAGGGTCGCATCGTCGGCGAAGGCGTCGAGGCCGTGCCGGCCTTGATCGATGCTCTGCGCAACGAAGCCCAGGTCCTCTAGAACCGGAGCACAACGATGACCACGACCCTGATCTTCGTCGAGCACGCCGAGGGCACCGCGCGCCGTGCAAGCCTCGAGTGCATGGGAGCCGCCAGCGCGACCGGGGCGACGGTCCTGGCCGCCGTCACCGGCCCCGGCGCCGACGCCGTCGCTGCCGGCCTCGGCGCCCACGGCGCCTCGAGCGTCGTGCACCTCACCGGAGCCGAGACGTTCAGCCCCGACGGCACCGCGAGCGACCTGGCCCAGCTGGCCCGAGAGCACGAGGCCGGTGCTTTCCTGGCGGCGGCCACGGTCACCGGCCGCGACGTCGCCGCGCGTGTCGCCGCCGACCTCGATTCGGTGATCTTCAGCGACTGCACGTGCTTCGCCCACACGGCCGAGGGCTTCGAGATCACTCGTCCCTGGTTGGCGGGCAAGGCCATCGCGCGTTGCTCCTCTTCCGCGCCGGTCTTCTGCGCCACGACGCGCCCCAACGTCTTCGCGGCCATCAGCGACGGTGCGCCGGCCGAGGTCATCGAGAAGCCCGTCGGGGGCGACCGCAAGGTCACGGTGACGGCCATCGCTCCCAAGGAAGAGGGCAAACTCGACGTCACCGAGGCAGCGGTGGTCGTCTCCGGCGGCCGTGGCCTGAAGGGTCCCGAGGGGTTCACGATGCTCGAGGACCTCGCCGACGCCTTCGGCGAATCCGCGGTGGGCGCCAGCCGGGCAGTCGTGGACGCCGGATGGCGTTCCCACGGCGAGCAGGTCGGCCAGACGGGCAAGGTCGTCTCACCCGGCCTGTACGTGGCGGTCGGCATCTCCGGCGCGATCCAGCACTTGGCGGGCATGAAGACGTCGGGCACGATCGTGGCCGTCAACAAGGACGCCGACGCTCCGATCTTCAAGATCGCCGACCTGGGGATCGTGGGTGATGCCTTCGAGATCGTCCCCGAGCTGGCCAAAGCCGTGCGCACCGCGCGCAACGGCGTCTGAGAAGAACCCGGCGAGCCGAACGCCGAACCGCCGCCTTCAGAAGAGAGGCCTGCCTGCAGCCGGAGCGCGAAGGCCGCCTCACCCCTGCGCATCCGGGTGCTCGGCGCGGGCGAACACCTCCGAGATCGCCGCCGCGGCGGAGAGGGCGATCGCACCGGGCTCCTTCGAGCAGCGCGTCAAGCCGATCGGGCAGTGCACGCTGTCGAGAGCCGCATCGGTGAAGCCCTTCCTCCCGAGGCGGGAGCGGAAGTGCTCCCACTTGCGGGCGGAGCCGATCATGCCCAGGTAGGCGAAGGGCTCCTCGCGCCGAAGGGCGTGCTCGATGAGCAGTTGATCGAGGGCGTGACTGTGGGTCATCACGAGCACGGCCGCCGTTGGGGAGAGCTCGGCGACCTCGTCCTCGGGGGCATCGACGCTCAGAAGCTCGAAGGCGGTTCGAGCCGCAAGCGGCGGCTGGATCTCGGCCGCCTCGCGCGGGTCGATCAGGAGCACCTCCGCCGCCAGGTGGTCCGCCAGGGCTCCGAGCGCCTGAGCCACGTGACCCGCTCCGAAGATGACGACGCGCCGCGCGCTCCAGGTGAAGGGCTCGAAGAACAGGGTCACCGCTCCGCCACAGCACTGGCCCGTGGCCGGCCCGAGGGGGTACTCGAGGCTCCGCGAGCACGCTCCGGGCTGCTCGAGCAGGTCGCGTGCGGCCTCGATGGCCTTGAGTTCCAGGTTCCCGCCGCCGATCGTGCCCCACGCCAGCCGGCCATCGGCGACGATCATGCGCGCCCCTACCTCGCGCGGTGTGCTGCCACTAGCGGCCGCGACGATGACGGCGACGCAGGGAGTCCCCGTCGAGCGTAGGGTCTCCAGCTCTCCGAGCCAGCTCATCGGTGCGTCCATCGCACCGCGAGTCTAGCTCACTTCCCTCACGAGCCTGCACGCCTGCTCGCGCCCCTTCCCAGGGCGTTCGCCGGCAGGGCGTCGAGGGTGCCCCACTCATGCGGTGCGCTCTCGTCATCCGCGGCGCTCGCGGACATCGGTCGATGGTCCACGGCCGGGAGGGCCGTGGTGGGCGACACTGGACTTGAACCAGTAACCTCCACGCTGTGAACATGGCACTCTGCCAATTGAGTTAGTCGCCCGTGGAGCTCGGAGGCGAGGACCGCCGAGGGCCGCAGAATGTAGGCCTCGCGGGCGTCTCGGGCAAGGAGAAGGCGCGCGACGCGCTCACCCTCGCCGGTGAGCCGGCGGTGGCGGGAACGACGGCGGCGAGGCCCCTGGTGGCGGTTTCGACCGTGGCGGGCCCCGCGGCGGCGAGATCGGCCGGAGCGGGGCCGACGGGCGGGGCCGACGGGTGGGGCCGACGGGTGGGGCCGACGG
>NZBA01000125.1 GCA_002686265.1 Planctomycetota bacterium | reverse complement strand
GGCCGGTTGCTCTCCGAAGCCAAATTGATCTTGAAAGATTCCTCGTTCTTTGTAGTAGTCATCAATCGTCTGCATCGCCACTTCGAGCTGAAGTTCCGCCTCTTGATCGCTGTTTTCCATTTGCTCGTTCTCTCCTGTGGTCCTGTGGTGGTCCAGCGATTCTTTATGACACTTCCGAGCGGACCGATACACCAAGAGCCTCGCCCACATTGGTTATAACAAATCGCTGGACCAGCACAGCTTTCACCGATGAGAGCCCGTGCGGCTTCGGCACTGCCTGCAACCATCAGTGGAGTTTGGCTCATCTCGTCGCGAACGTCGGCGACTTCCCCGATTTCAAGAAGGAGATGGACGCATTCAGCCGACCCGGGCTCTGCCGCACAAAACAGAGGAATCTGAAACGAATAGAGTCGATCGCCGCCAGTCTGCGCACGATCAGTCTTCGCACCTTTGTCAAGTAGAAGTCGCACTCGACGTGGATCGCCAGCCCGGCAAGCTTCATTGAGAAGGCAGCGGCCAACCTCAGAGCATTCGTTTACATCGAGCCCCGAGTCAAGAAGGAATTGTAAACGTTCGTCATGGTCACTCTGCCCGTGGTTTGATTGAAAATAATCCGCTTCCAATCCACCTGCCGCGTACCATGCTGCGGTGCGTCCCGCTCTGGATTTGGCAAATGCATCCGCCCCGTTATCCACCAACCATCGGACTGTGCTCAGCGACGCCCCTTCCGTGGACGCGGCTGCGACCATTAAGGGAGTCAGTTTTTGAAGATACGAACCGTAGTCGAAGGCGAGGTCGACGGCAAGATTGATATCAACGCCCGATGTGACGAGTTCCTTCAGACGGACAAGATCTCCGAGTCGTGCGGCACGGTGGATTGCAGGTTCAGGCGGCCCAGGATAGTTGGCGGGCATTACGGACTCTGTGCGTCGAAAGCTTGGATGACTAGGAGAGCAGCGGTTAATTGGTGAATTGATCGTTCGTCCGAAAGGCCCTTTGAATGCTCAATGAGTACACAAACCGATGGGTGTACGTGAAGTTTTGATAGCCATGCTCGATGCAATCAAGGGGATCATCTTTGCTGCCGTGTTGGGCGGTCTGGCTGGGCTTGGTACCTGCGTCTGGTTGTTCACTGAGAACCTTCTTTTTACCGGTAACACGGTGCTCGTGGGAGCCGTCGTCGGTGGCAAAGTTGGTAATAGGGCTGGATATAGATCGGTTTCCTAGGCAAAATCGAACGGCACCTGAAGAACGACTAGACTCGTGATGAGCCTCCAAGTATGGAAAGAAGTCCTTGTAGTACAGCTTCTTGGAAGTTCACGCAGTCCAAGAGTCATGATTCGGATTAATGGATAGTATGAACAGAAGAAAACTTGCAACCGTTTGCCGTTGGATTGCCCCTCTCGCCCTAATCGCGAACTCCACTTGGCCCGCCATCGCCCAAATACCGACTCAAGGCCTCGACGAAATGCTGAAAGCGGCGGACGTCAAGCTGCTTGCCAGAGAAGCTCGACGGCGCGGTGATCCGAAGCGTGGCGCGCTGGTCTTCCACAAGTCGACGGCGGCGTGCATCAAATGTCACACGAGTGGCCAGGACAGGTCTCCACTGGGGCCTGATTTGGCCGCGATTGGGCCTGATGTCACAGACGAGCATGTCGTCGAGTCGATTCTCAGGCCTTCCCAAAAGATTCGGAAAGGGTACGAATCGGTAAGGGTTATCACTGTCGATGGCAAGGTTGTGGCGGGGCTGGTGGCAGACGACGGGAAAGGCGAACTTGTCCTCCGCGATGCGGCCAACCTCGAACAGGAGATCGTGATTCCCAAGAGTGAGATCGACGAGACGGAGATCAGTGTGAAGTCAATGATGCCCGATGGCCTGGCTTCGTCTCTGCGAAATCAAGGCGAGTTCTTCGATCTGGCCCGCTTCATCATGGACATTGCCCGAGGTGGCCCCCAGCGTGCCGCCGAACTGAAGCCCTCGCCCGAGCAACTCGCCATCAAGGATGACACGAAGAATCTCGACCACGCTGGCATCCTCAATCGGCTCGGCAAGAAGGACCTCAAGGCTGGCGAGGTGTTCTATCGAGGCCTTTGTGTTAACTGCCACGGTGCAGACGGCAACGAACCGTCGTTGCCAACCGCGCGAGCTTTTGGCACGCAGAAGCTCAAGTTCGGTGCCGATCCTCACCGCATGTTCCTTACGCTTTCGCATGGCAACGGCCTGATGGCACCGATGTTGTACCTGTCGCCGAAGGAGCGCTACCAGGTCGTTCATTACATCCGTGAAGCGTTCATGAAGGATCGCAATCCCGACTACGTCAAGATCGACAAGTCGTATCTGGCGGGCTTGCCCAAGGGCACGGACAAGGGCGAAGCCATGCCACGGAAACCGTCCGATGTTGGTCCGGCGCTCGCCTCGCAACTCGAGCGACGCGTGAACAGCGCGTTGACGATCAAACTCGGCACGATGACGATCTCGTACGACCTGCATACGATGGCCCAAGCCGGGCTCTGGCAGGGCGGCTTCCTGAATCTCGACAAGACGCAGCACATGCGCGGACGCGGTGAGGGTGTTCCGCTTCCGCAGGGCGAACCGATCGAGCGATTTTCGGGGTGGCAATGGGGACATGACGGCACGCTCGATTACCCGCGTCAAGGGTTGCTGCCCCGCGGACCGCTGCCGACAAAATGGCTCGAATACCGAGGCCACTACTTGCACGGCAACAGCGTGGTCTTGTCCTACAAGATCGACGGGCGAGAAGTGCTGGAGTTGCCGCATCAGGAAGACGGTATGGCTACCGTGCGGCACACGCTGCGGATTGGTCCTGGTGACGACTTGATCCTGGCCGTTGCTGGCTGGTCTGATGCGGGACAGAGCGTCGAAGGTGTCGTGCGCAAGGATAGGCCACGGCCCGAGGCGAGGAGAGGGCCCGCGGCCCAACGTATCGCGATCAGCGGCAAGTTGGCTGGCAGGAAGCTCGAGGCCTTTACGGCCGCCGCCGTGCTCGGCGACACCGACGCCATGACCTGGAATGTCGACCAGAAGCATCGGCTTGTCTTACACATTCCTGCCGACAGAAGCAGCCGGGTGGTCGAGATCGTTCGTTTCGCCGGTTCAGGTGAGGCGTCATTGCAGCGGTTCGGCAAGCTCGTCGACTCGCAGAAAACACAGTCGCTCCGCGATCCTAAGCAGATGATTCAAGGCGGGCCCAAACGCTGGCCCGATGTTCTGACGACGGTTGGCTATCTCGGGCTCCAGCCAGGAGCGTACGCGCTGGATACGATCACGATCCCCGAGGCGACACCTTGGAACACCTGGTTCCGTACTTCGGCGCTCGATTTCTTCCCCGATGGCCGTATGGCGTTAGCGACTCACGGCGGAGACATCTGGATCGTCTCGGGCATCGACGATGATCTGTTGGAATTGAAGTGGCAGCGCTTTGCCGCCAGCCTGTACGAACCGTTTGGCGTCAAGGTCGTCGAGGGCCAGATCTACGTTACCTGCAAGGATCGACTGACGCGTTTGCACGATCTCAACAACGATGGCGAGGCGGACTTCTATGAGAGCTTCAGCGCTGACTCAGATGTGTCGACCTTCTTTCACGCCTTCAACTTCGATTTGCAGACCGACTCGCAGGGCAATTTCTATTACGCCAAATGCGGCGAATACACGGATCACGCACTGCCGGGAGCGGTAATTAAGATATCGCCCGATGGTAAGCGGCGCGAAGTGTACTGCACGGGCTTCCGCACGCCCAACGGCATGGGCTTACTGCCTGGCGACCGGCTGACCGCGAGCGACAACCAGGGTCATTGGATGCCCGCGTCGAAAGTGAGCCTGCTCAAGCCCGGTGGGTTCTATGGCTATGTGCAGACCCACGCCAAGGGCGAAACTTGGGCACCCGACGGAGGTCGCATCGACCACACCAAGGTCGTCCCACCCAACACGTTCGATCCGCCGCTGATCTGGCTGCCGCAAGAGTTCGACAACTCCTCCGGTGGACAATTGTGGGTCGACGACCCACGTTGGGGCCCGCTCTCAGGGCGACTATTGCATACGAGTTTCGGCAAGGGCTGGCTCAGCTACATGATGCTCCAGGAGGTCGACGACCAGAGTCAGGCCGCCATCATCAAGCTGCCGTTTGATTTCAGCACTGGAATCATGCGAGCTCGTGTGAATCCCAAAGACGGGCAGGTTTACGCGACGGGACTCGACGGCTGGAACGGCAACGGACGACCAGGACTGCTTGATCGCGGCATCCAGCGTTTGCGATATACAGGCAAGCCGCTTTTGATGGTGGCCGATTGCCAGGTCGAGCATGACGGTTTGCGGTTGAGCTTCAACTTCCACTCGACTCCACATCGGCACAGGACCCAAAGTCCTTTGTCGCCCAGTGCTGGAACTATCATTGGCGACACGATTACGGTTCGGACATGTTCTCACCCCAGACGGACAAACCGGGGAAAGACGATGTTCAGATCACGTCGGCGACGCTGGCCGCCGACGGCGAGAGCGTCAAGCTCGTCCTGGGCGACATCCAGCCAGTTAATCAGGTGCATCTGCGAGTGAATCTGAAGAGCCGCGATGGGCAACCGTTTCAAGAGGAGATCTACTGGACAATCAACCGCGTGCCGCAGCGCTGAACGGCGAGGGAGGGCGCTGTGGCGGATCAAACATCCGATCTGACTACGGCGTGGCGTCAAGAAACTGACCCGCCCACAACTGAGTGGGTGAGCAGGTCCGGAGATCCGTCCACAACTGAGAGACGGCCACGTGAACGGCGGTTTTGACAGGATTCGGGTCGCGGGCGGATAATTCACAACCACCCGTGTCTATGTTATTCTACATCGACAGCAAGGCATTGCGGAATCACTCATCGTCTGGCACCCCGCGCTTTGACACGCCGTGATTTCGTATTACGCTGACGGCACAAGGCTGCTGAGAGACGGCATGGCTTGAGAGATGGCGTCACATCCGGTTTGTCGCGTACCTGCCAGGTCGGTTGATCGAACTTCACGGAGATATGAAATGTCAAATCGCAATCAATCGTATTCTCGCCGCACCTTCCTCAAAGGGGTAGTTGCGACTAGTACCGCGTTTTCCGTACCGACCATCATCCCAGGCAGCGCTCGGGGTGCCGATGGTGCGGTCGCACCCAGCGAGCGGATCGTTATGGGTGGAATCGGCGTTGGCCGCCGCGGGAGTTACGTGCTCAGCGAATTCCTCAAATACCCGGTGACCCAATTTGTTACCACGGCCGATTGTCAGCTCTCGCGACGTGAGTCCGTCAGGAAGATGGTCAACGAGCATTACGGTAACGACGACTGTGTCATCTACCGCGACATGTTTGACGTGTTGGGGCGCGACGACATCGACGCGGTGCTGATAGCCACCGGTGACCGCTGGCACACGATGGCTTCCATCACAGCCGCACGGGCCGGCAAAGACATCTATTGCGAGAAGCCATGCTCGATGACCATCCAGGAGAGTCGGGCTTTGGCCGACGTGATCAATCTTTACGGCCGGATCTATCAGGCCGGCACGCAACGCCGCAGCATTGGCAACTTTATGCTGGCCATCGAGATGGCACAGACGGGCAAGCTCGGCAAGCTTCTGGAGGTCCATGCCAATACACGCCCCCCTGCTGTTTCGCACGAGTGGTTGCCAGCGGAGACCGAGCCCAGCCCGGACATCTGCGACTGGGATCGGTGGTTGGGCCCCTGCCCGTGGCGGCCTTACAATTCGCAATACGTTGCCGGTCGTTGGCGGGGCCATCACGATTTCCACGGTGGCGGCATCCTGGAATGGGGCGCGCACACCGTCGATTTGTGCCAGGTCGGCAACTCGGCCGACGACACCGCGCCGGTCGAATACGTTCCCAATGAAACAGGCGTGGTCTGCACGTATGCCAACGGAGTGAAACTGGTCATGCGTGTCGACGGCTGGCTTGGCCTGGGCACGTGCAGTATCCGGTACGTGGGCGACGAAGGCTGGGTCGAAACGGGTGACAGCGGCGCGATGCGGATCGAGCCGGAATCGTTGTTGTCCGAAAAGAAGGTCTTCACGCTGCGCGGCACGTCGGCATACACACACGTGGCAAATTTCTTGGAGTGCGTAAAGTCGCGACGCTTGACCCGCGCCAACGCCAGCGTTGCCGGTCAATCCCATATCGTCTGTCACGCGGCCTACATTGCCTGGCAGTTGGGCCGGACACTCAAGTTCGACCCGGTCAAGGAAGAGTTCATCGGCGACGAGGAAGCGAACCGCATGCGCAGCCGTGCCACGCGAGTGCCTTGGACAGTCTGAACCTAGTTCCGGCATGGTTCAATAAGGGATCAGGGACCCTTGCCGGAACGGCCCGTAGGGTGCTTCGCACAACGGTACTTGACCCCTTTTTGAGCCCACCGATCAAAGCTACCAATGGAGATTAGCCATGTTTCACCATATTCGACTGTGTGTTGTTTCAATTGGACTGCTGGCGCTGATCGTGTCAGCCCGGCCGGCCTTTGCCCAGCAATCGGAATCCGATTTGTTGGCCCAGCTCAATAGCCAGGACGCTCCTTTCTTCGAGAAGATCATCGCCTGCAAGCAACTCGCCCTGGTCGGAACAGAAGCGGCGATTCCGGTGTTGGCCGGTCTGCTGCAGGACGAGCGGTTGGCGCACTACGCCCGCTATGGCCTGGAGCCGATCCCTTCCCCGAAGGTCGACGAAGCCTTGCGGGCGGCGCTCGCCACCGTCGAAGGCAGGCAGTTGGTCGGCGTGATCCAGTCGATCGGGAATCGAAACAAACCGGCAGCGATCGGCGTGTTGGCCCAGAAGCTAGGCAGTCCAGATCGCAACGTCGCGAAAGCGGCCGCGCACGCGCTTGCCAGGATCGGCACGCGTAAGTCTGGCGAGATACTTCTTAAGGAGATGTCGGCCGAATTCGCCTCGGCCTGTCTGGTTTGCGGAAAGACGCTCGCCGAACAAGGCGAAACCGAGCAGGCCTCCGACCTGTTGGGCCGGTTGGTCAAGTTCCGGGGCGCGGCCGAGCACATTCGTTTGGCGGCGTTGCTGCAGGCGGTGACTCTGCAAGGGAAGAACGGCTTGGGCATGTTGGCGGCGGTATTGGCCTCGGACGATCAAGACGAGTTTGATGCGGGTCTTCGCACCGCTCGGCTTTTGAAGCCGTCGTCCCTG
>NZBA01000124.1 GCA_002686265.1 Planctomycetota bacterium | reverse complement strand
TGGATTTACGGAGTACCTTAACCAGGCTCGTTCGCTGAGAATGAACAGGGAATCGAGATGTCGATAGGGTTCGTTAAGGACTTACTTGGGAAGGGGAGTGTCATGCGTGTCATGCGAGTCTGCGTATCGTCCGGTGCGATAGCGTGTTCTTTGTTGTGTGTTTTTGCGGTGGCGCAGGTTTCCCCCGCGCGCGGCCAGGAATCGGAAGCCCCCGCGGGCGATCAGGAGTCGGTAGAGGCGAGCAACTACGGTCGAGAGGCCCGCGAGGGAACGGTGGCGCTGTGGCGAGATCCGGACAAGCCTCTTGATCCGCGCGAGCGGATTCATCACGCGCTGAGCCGCCTGACATTTGGCGTCACGGACGAGGCGATTTACGAGGTCGAGCGACTCGGGATTGATGGATGGATCAGCACTCAACTCGAAGCAGAGGGTGAAGAATCTGCCGCGCTCATCGATCGGTTATCCAAGTTGAAATCACTCCCCCTGAGCACTCAGGAGATTGTGCAGCAGTACAACAAGCGCGATGGAAACGATCGTGACCTTCGGAATATCCCGAGAAACGAACTCAAAGACGCAGTGGTACTGTTGGCGGTCTATGGCAACAATCAACTGAAAGAGGTCTTGTGCGACTTCTGGCGGAACCACTTCAGTGTGGATGTGTCGAAAGGAAACGTGAGGTTCTACGCCACCGAATATGAACGCGATGTGTTTCGCGTCGAAGCGCTGGGTACATTCCAACGCATGCTCAACAAGCAGGCGCGGCATCCTGCGATGCTGGTTTATCTGGATAACTACATTTCCCGCGCTCCGCCGCCAACAGACGTGCTCAAAGCGGCCCAGAGAGCTTTCTTGGAAACGCGCGATTACGCGGCGATGATGGACGCCGTTGACATCGCCAGGATGAAAGGTATTAATGAGAACTACGCCCGCGAACTGATGGAACTACACACGCTGGGCGTGGACAATCATTACACACAAGAGGATGTGGTAGCCGTGGCCTACGCTTTGACTGGCTGGACGGTGCAGCAAAACGCGGAGAAACCGATCACCTTTCAGTTCCGCCCGGACATGCACGCCAGCGGGATGCGCCTCATTCTGAAGAAGCGACTGCCACCGGTTCCTCGAAACCCCGAGATGGAGGGTCAGCTAGTTTTGAATCTGCTGGTTTCGCACGAGGGAACGGCGAAGTTCATCGCCTACAAGTTGTGTCGACACCTGGTTGCGGACAATCCTCCACAGGAGTTGGTCGAACGAGTGGCCAAGGTTTACAAGAAGAGCAAAAGCGATCTGCCGTCGACCTATAAGGCCATCCTTATGGACGAGGAATTCTACAACCCGAAGCACTATCAGTCGAAATTCAAACGACCGTTCGAATACGTCATCAGCGCGCTGCGCGTGACGAACGCCCAGATCGAATCCACGGGTGGCATCCACAAGGCACTCAATTTGATGAGCGAGCCGCTTTACCAGTGCGAGGACCCGACCGGCTATTACGACCAGGCCGACGCTTGGCGCGATCCGGGCACCATGGCTCCGCGGTGGCTGTTTGCGCGAAACCTGGGAATGGAACAAGTCCGAGGGGTGAGGATTCCCGACTCGTATTGGGAAGGTCTCAAGCCGAATAACCCGCTCCAGTGGAAGGAGGTCTTGACGAGCCGCATCCTCCCAGGCGGCTGCACAGAGAAGACTTCCGACGCGCTGGACGCGGTGATCGCGAAGTACGCAAGATTCAGTCCGAAACCCGAACAGTTAGGTCGCTTCATCGTAGGGATCTTACTCGGATCGCCGGAGTTCCAACGACAGTAACTTGATCAGAAGCTAAGGAGTTAGTCATGAAACGTCGCTCTTTTCTCAAAGCAACAGCACTTACGTCCGGCGCGGTTTGCCTGAACGTGGCGGGATTCCGCGCGGCGGCGCGTGCACAATTTGGCCCAGGCAGCAATCCGGTGTTGGTGGTCATTTTTCTGCGCGGCGGCCAGGACCAATTGAACACGGTCATCCCCTACAACGACAAAAACTACTATGCGATCCGCCCCAGCTGCGCCATTGAAAAGGAGAAGGTGATCCCACTGGACGACCAATGGGCGTTTCACCCGGCATTTGCTCCTATGAAAGAGTGGTACGACAAAGGGAAAATGGCCGCCATCATCAACGCAGGGTCGCCACATTCGACGCGGAGCCATTTTGACGCGCAGGATTTCATGGAATTCGCCGCGCCGGGCAACCGGACCGTCCGCGACGGCTGGCTGAACCGCTACCTGACGGCCACGATGCCCGATGCAAACAAGGGCTATGGGTTACCAGAGCTGCGGACGTTGGGGATGCAGGAATTGTTGCCCCGTTCGCTGCGTGGCCGCTATCCCGTGCTCGCCGTACCCAACAACCTGGATGGGTTACAGGAAACGCTCGATCTGTTCGAGGGCTTTTACGGGGGCGATAAGAAGAAGGATTTGGCCGAGGTTCTGAAGAAATCCACGAACGTTCGCAAGGGTGTCGCTGCGGACCCCGTGATGACGTCTGGCCGGGAAACCATCTACGGTCTGCGCCGCCTGCAACAGCTGCTGGAAGGTGAAGGCGTTGAGGAAGGTCTCGGCGACACGGCGTTCCAAGAATATCCCGGCGGCCACTTTGCCAGCCGGTTGCAGAAGCTGGCCCGCGTGATTAGAGCGGACGTCGGACTGGAAATCGCGGCCACGGACGTTGGCGGCTGGGACCATCACGTCGGTTTGGGATCGGTCGACGGGGCACTGCAACGGATGCTCACATTCATGTCCGAAGGCCTGTCCGCATTCATGACCGATTTGGGTAAAGACTTGGACCGTACGATGGTCCTGATGTGTACGGAATTCGGTCGCAACGCCGAGGAAAACGGCAATGCCGGCTCGGACCACGGCCACGGCGGAGCGATGTGGCTGTTGGGCGGCAAACTGAATGGCGGCAAGATCTACGGCAAATGGACTGGGCTCCAGAAGAGCGTCTTGTATCAAAAGCGCGATATGCCCGTGACCACGGATTTCCGCGACGCCTTCGCGGAAGTGCTGCAAGGACACATGAAATTCGAGGCGCCCGACGGCTTCTTTCCTGACTACCAGGCGAAGCTCGACAGCCTCGGGCTGTTCGGGTAATGCCCTAGTTGGCCGAGCCGATAGGCTCTGCCTACTCACTCATCCAACAGTGAGGCCAGCGAGCGGCGGAACTGGCGAAGTTGCTCCTCTTGCTTCTCACTGAACGAGCCGACGCGATGGGCATAGGTGTCCATCCAGGTGATCAAGCGGTCGAGGTCGTCTTCGGTGAGCTGGACGCCCTGGTGACCGTCGCCGTGGGTGAGTAGTTCGAGCAGTTTGCTCTTACGCGACGGGCAGTCGCCGACGAGCGACACATCTTTTTCAAACGCCAGTTTGCGAAGGTCGCCATCGGCGTAATCGAGCAGACTGTCGTAGGATTTCTTCGGCGTGAGGTCAAAGGTGGCCGCGGCCACATCGTCACTGTCCGCCCGATGGCACGTGACGCAGT
This sequence comes from Planctomycetota bacterium, assembly GCA_002686265.1. GTDB lineage: Bacteria > Planctomycetota > UBA1135 > UBA1135. The sequence continues at coordinate 7,435 of NZBA01000124.1, read as the reverse complement.
GAAGGTCCAACACCGGTTGCACGAGCTTGTCGTACCGTAGAGGCCACGAGCCAGTGGGGCCGGGTGTCAACCGCGATGGTTGGCGAAGAGTGGCCAACGGCACTTGGGTGACGCGTGGCGCCGACTCGCGCGGTTCGTGACAACCCACGCACGACAGCGTCTGCTGCGGCTGGACGTAAGTCAACGACCGCATTGTCTGCACGGCCATGCCACGATCGTCGAGCGCTTGGAACAAGACCGGGAGACCCGATGGCACGCGGAAGTAGGCCGACCCGTCGGACTCCACTGGCACCGTGCCCAGCACGAACTTACCGGGGTCTTCACGCGATACGCCCAACACCGGGCTGTTCATGTGGGGTTGCACTTTGGGAGGCACGGCGATCACTCGCAGGCTGCTGATCTCGCCACGTTCCACACCCGGCATACCGCGGTACACGTCCTGCAGCAAAAACCGGCCTTCCTGGGGCGCGTCCCAAACGACTCGATTAGCCAACTGCGGCGGGCGGCGCCGCGGGCGGACGGCGATGGCGCCAGTCGACGAGATCTCCGGGTCGCGATGCAGCAGCGTCAAGTTGCCGAAGGCGTCGTACAGGTAAAGCCCCAGGGCGTTACGCGGGTTGTTCGGATCGTCGGCTGACATCAAGCGATGCTTGGGCAACGGTCGGTCGCTCCAAGACACCAGGAAGTGTTCTTCTGAAAGTGGAAACGGCGCGGCGTAGTACATGCCGGACCAGCCCTCGGTTTCGGGAAAAGGCACCTCGGGCGTGAGCCGCGTCAGCGGCCGGTCGAATTCAGTGCCGGCGTTGGGGTCGAGCAGCGCGAGCGAGCCGCCGGTGATCGAATGGTGCGCCGTGGCCGTGAAGATCAGCTTCTGCGAGCCGGGAATGGGACGAGCCTCGAAGATGCACTGCGGCTGCTTGGTGTAATTGCCGTACACGAGCTGCGCGCTGGTGCCGTCGGGGTTGGTCGCCCAGAGGCTGATGAAATGGCCGTTGAAGCGGTCGATGTAATCCCAGCGGGCGTACAGCACGCGGCCGTCGGCAGCGACCGACGGTGTCCACTCGAAATTCTCGAAGGCCGAAATCGCACGCAGATTTTCGCCGTCGCCGTCCATGGTGTGCAACGTAAACACGGCGACAGGTCGATGGTTGTTGCCTCCGCAGCGCACGTAGCTGTCCGGGCAAGTACTGGACGCGGTCTGCAAGGCACTCAGCTTGCCCACTTGCAATGCTTGGCCTTTACGCGTCGACAAGAAGACAATGTCGTCGCTGGGCAGGTAGCGGGCGTCGAAGTCGTCGTAATAGCCGTGCGTCAGTTGTCGCAGGCCCGAGCCGTCCAGATTCATCTCGTAGATGTGATAGAACGCATCCTCGGGCAGTTTCTCTTTGTCGACCTTGTCCATGCCAGCCACATGCGGGTAATGCCGGCACCAGGCGAACAACATGCGCCGGCCATCATGCGACAGGTCCGGCCGCAAAAAATTGCCTTTCGGCCAGTCCTCGGTCAGGCAGCGGAGTTGTGTCCGCTCGCTCTTGAAGCCCGACAGAATGTAGATGCCGCCGCCCCCGCGCGACCACCAGCCGTAGTACTGGTCGGACATGTGCGGAAACAGGCCGGGAGCCCGCTTGACGAACAGGATCTCGTCGAAGTCCAGCTGTGGGTTGGCCAGCGCCATGTGGCGGACAGCCCAGCGGGCGCTGCGGTCAAGCGCTCGGCGCGTTTCGAGATCGGCATCCTCGTCGAGTTGCTTCAGCCGATCGGCTACGTCGGTCAACGTCTTCACTTGCGCGGCGACATCCGCGCCGAGCCCTCGCAAGTTCTCGGCCAGACGCATCCCGCGCACGATCACACGCGCCGTGTTGAACCGGGCGGTCTCGTCTCGCTCGATATCATGCCGCACGGACCACTGGCTCGTGCTGCTTTGCGTTGCCCGTTTGTGCAACGCGACGTTGTCTGGATTGTCGCTGGCGTAGACTTCGACTTCGTCGAGATGAAGGTAATCGTTGCCCGGATGTTGCAGCCGCACGAATCGCGCCGCACGGCCGTCCATCGGCACCGACAGCGGCTTGTCGTCCGACTGGCCGAAGAATGTCGTTCCATCGTGCTGGTACGCTTGTTCAAAGCGTTTGCCGTCGTCGGACAGCATCACGATGATCTGCGAGTTCCGCTTCGCCGTCGTGTCGCAGCGGTTGAACAGCACCACGCGTTCCAGTGGCAGCGAGCGGCCGAGGTCCACTTGCCACCAGGGCTGCTTCTCGTGGGCCGAATGAAATCCCCACTTGCCGTCCTTCACCCCGTCGCACCCGCCCGCCGCATCCTGTTCGGTTGTGACGCCTGTGTTCGAGTTTGTCGCTCCCTCGCGCAGCAACGCCTGACGGTCCCAGTCCGTTTCAATCTGCTGGGCCGTGATGGCCACGTTCGGTGGGCCCTTTGCGTCTTCGCCGGCATACGCCTCTGCACACAAAACCAGGGTACTCAAGACCCCAACACTCAAGACCACGGCAACGATCAACCACGCTGTTCTCAATAGACGCTTCATGTCATCGTCTCCCAGGCGGGAACCGAGCGACTCGTTGTACACGGGCCACCCATAATCTAGATGTCCACGATCTACTTTTACAATCATAAATACAGTTTGCCCATCCGTGCAACGCGCCTACACCGTCGCTTCCGCCCTTCCGCACGGGCTCTTTGGTCACCCCACGACCTTGCCCCTCTGCACCGCGATCCTCCCTGTTAGGGCTTGAATCTTAGGTCCTAGCTTTGTAAACTAAGCTGGGTTTTTAGCGGTTTATTCCAAGAGGATTCCAACTTGGCAACGCTGGATTCGTGACCGTGATTTTTCCATGCATCATAGCTGTTGGGCGTTTTCTTCCTGCGGAACATGAGCTCCGTCTCACCAGAAGGGTTGACGGAGCTACGATTCGTGTAAGCCATACGATTGTCGTGTTGAGGATTGCCTGAACATGCGCAGAACAACCATCCAACTCAGACAGGCGGCGATCGTCCTAGCCGCAGTGGCAACGGTAGGCTTAGCTGTGGTGCCGAGCACCCGGTCGGAGGAGACAGGTGGACTGCAGCCGCTGAATGAACAGCAGTGGAACGAAGCCAAGGCCCGCCATCTGCTGTTTCGCGCTGGTTTCGGGAACACGCCCGAGGAGATGGCCAGGTTGCACGCACTGGATCCGCGCCAGGCGGTTGACTTGATGGTTGATTTCCACAAGCAGCCAGAGCCGAAGTTCGCGTTGACCATCGAGTCGCCCCGGCCACGCAAACTCGTTATCGACCGCGCAGCCCTCGCCAAGCTGAAGCCCGAGGAGCGCAAGAAGAGGCTACAGGAATTGCGCAAACAGCAGGGAGACAGTAGGCGAAACGAACGCGAACAGTTCGTTGACTTGCGCGAATGGTGGATTCGACGCATGGTGGAATCGCCGCGACAGCTTGAAGAGAAACTCGTTCTTTTTTGGCACGGCCATTTTGCCACGGGCTACCGGACCGTGCAAAGCTCGTACGCCATGTACACACAGAACGAGCTGTTTCGCAAGCACGCCGCCGGCAATTTTGGACAAATGCTGAAGGGCATTGTGCACGATCCAGCCATGTTGCGTTATCTGGACAACGACAAGAATGTCAAGCAACATCCCAACGAGAACCTCGCCCGCGAGATCATGGAGCTGTTCAGCCTGGGCGAGGGCAACTACACAGAGCAGGACATCAAGGGGGCAGCCCATGCGCTGACCGGGTATGGCTTTGACCGCAGGTCTTTCGAATTTGTGTTCCGCGCCAACGCACACGACGAGGACGAAAAGACCATCTTCGGCAGAACGGGCAACTGGGACGGCGATGACCTCGTGGACCTGATCCTCGAGCAGCCGGCCACAGCTCGGTTCATTGCTCGAAAACTGTTTGTGTTCTTCGTTCACGAAGATCCCAGTCAGCAGACGGTAGAACAGCTAGCCGCGGTGCTGCGGGAAAACGATTACGAGTTGGCCCCCATGCTCAAGACTCTGTTTCTGTCCCAAGAGTTTTTTGCGCCCGCCGCCATGGGTACGCAGATCAAGAGCCCCGTCCAGTTGGTCGTCGGCGCACTGCGTAGTTTGAATATCAAGGAGGCCAATTGCACAGCGCTTTTGGCGGCAACCCAGGAGATGGGGCAGGAACTTTTGCAGCCGCCCAACGTCAAGGGTTGGGACGGCGGCCGCGCCTGGATCAACACTAACACCCTCTTCTCACGGCACAATTTTGCCGCCCCGCTGGTGACTCCCGCCACGAAACCCGCCGGACAACGCATTCCTGCAGCGGCCGATGTCGACCTGGCTATGCTACTCGAAGACAAAGACTTGCAGTCGGCGGCCGACATTGTGGACTACCTTACCGAAGCATGCCTGGTCACCACGATCAGCGACGCGCGACGGCAGCTACTGATCGAGTTACTCGAGGGTGACCAACCGCTGCCCGCTCCGTCCGAGTGGAAGGACCAGCGGCAAATGGTCAACGCCAGGCTGGTGGCCTTGCTGGTGGCCATCATGGGTATGCCGGAGTACCAGCTGACGTAGTGAGGCTGTGCTATATCTGCTGAATTATCCCGAATCTGAGGATATGAACCATGTCACGTATTCAAATTGCAACGCGTCGTGAATTCCTGAGCCACGGATTGGGCCTCGTGGGCATTGGCGCGGCGGTGCCGAGTTTTCTGATCCAAACGGCGCTGGCCGGGCCGCAGGCCCAGTCCGGCGAGCCGATTCTGGTGGTGCTGCAGCTCAGCGGCGGCCACGATGGCCTCAGTGCCGTAGTGCCTTACGGGAATGACGACTACGCACGCAATCGCAAGCAGACGCGTATTAAGGCCGATCAGGTGCTCAAGATCGACGACGAAATCGGGCTTCACCCCAACCTCTCCGGGTGGAAAGATCTGCTCGACGCGGGCTCGTTCGCCGTCGTCCAAGGTGTCGGCTATCCCAACGCGAATCGCAGCCATTTTAAGTCGATGGACATCTGGCATCTGGCCGACAACTCCGAGCGGCCCAGCGCCCGGTACGGCTGGATCGGCCGCTACTGCGATCATGCCTTTGAAGGCGACCCGGATCCCGAGGTGGTCATGTCCGTCGGCGGTGGCGAGTCGCCGCGAGCCGTCCAGGGCCGCAAACACGGGGGGATTGATTTCCGTGGAGCCGAAAGGTACCGGTACATGGTCGGCGACCAGGACGCCCAGCTGGGATCGCTGTACCGAACGTTGAACGAGAGCGCATTGAAGGAAAAGCCAACGAAAAAAAACGAGAATCTGGATTTCATCGCCCAGGCGACAGTCAATGCCAACGCCAGCAGCGATCAGATTCGGACACTTGTCAAACGTACCGCGAACGCCGGTTATCCGCCGACCGGGTTGGGAACGTCGTTGCGGACCGTGGCGAGTCTGATCTCCGGTGGGCTGAAAACGCGCGTTTACTACGTCTTCCAAGGCGGCTTCGACACGCACCGCGACCAGCGAGCGCGCCATGATCAGTTGATGGCAGACTTGAACGGTTCCGTGACTGCATTCCAAAGGGATCTGGCCCAGCAAGGCCACGCGGAGCGTGTGGTGACCATGGCCTTCAGCGAGTTCGGCCGCCGGGTCCAGGAAAACGCCAGCCAGGGTACCGATCACGGCAAGGCTGGGCCGATGTTCCTGTTCGGCCCCAGTGTCAAGGCGGGCGTGCATGGCCAACTGCCGAGCCTGGCCGCCAATGATCTGGACCGTGGCGACTTGAAACACAACGTCGATTTCCGCAGCGTCTATGCCACGCTGCTGGAAAAATGGATGGGTACCGAGAGCCAGCCGATACTCGGCGAAAAGTTCCCCCTCGTAGATTGCATCGGGTGACTCGCGTCCGGCGAGTGCTTCGATGCGTGTTTTCGCTTGGAACGTAGGAGTAAGCGACATGGTTGGGTCTCTCCTGGTTGTGACTTCGCTACTGATCGGCCAGGCGGAAATCCCGTCGGACGGGGATCTCGCCTCACAGGTCCAGATGCTCGTGCGGCAGTTGCGTGACGGCAAGTTGGAGCAACGCGATGCCGCGGAGAAAGCGTTGATCGCGCTTGGCCCCGGAGTGCTGGACCACTTGCCGGCTCTCCAGGCCAACACAACCGTGGGAGTGCAAGTGCGTCTGGGCCGCGTACTCAAGACGCTCGCGTCGCGCATCGTCGACAAGTCCATGCCGGTGTCGAGAGTCTCACTGGCAGGTGAGATGTCGCTGGCTGAGGCACTTTCGGCGTTGGAAAAACAGACCGGCAACCGCGTGGTTGGCCTGTACGGACGGGGTGGACAAGTCAAGCCGAAGTTTGACAAGACGAGCTATTGGGAGGCTCTCGACGAGCTACTCGACCAGGCAGGAATGAGAATCGATGAATATGGTGGATCGGAGAATGCACTGACGGTTGTCGCTCGACCGGAAGGCCAGGAACTGCGTCGTGGCCGGGCAGATTACTTTGGGCAGTTTCGTGTTGAGACCACACGTATCCAGGCGGTGCGCGGTCTACGAAGGCCCGACGAGAGGCGACTCATGGCCTGGATCGAGGTCGCTTGGGAACCGCGACTGACACCAGTCTATCTCGTGCAACCGCTGTCGGATGTCACGGCCACAGATGAAAACGGCGATGCCATCACCATCGAAGGACTGGAAGGCGCGCGCGGGGTGCGGGCGAACCACAACATCTCCTCGGTCGAGATCGGCCTGCCACTGCAGCTCCCCGATCGCAACGTGAAACAGATTGCCTTGCTCAAAGGCAACATGACTGCCACCCTCCTCGGCCGCGTCGAGAGTTTCGAGTTCGCAAATCTGAGTGACGCCGAAGACGAACTACAGCGGCGATCCGGTGTAACAGTCGTCTTGGAACGGATCCGAAAAACTGATGGTCTGTACGATGTTTACGTGCGCATGCGATTCGACCAGGCCGCCGACACACTGCAGTCGTATCGGATCTGGGTCTCCAATGCCCAAGCGTTTATGATCGACGCCGAAGGCCGGCGCATGGAGCACCTCGGCTACGAGACGACGCGCGAAGACGCGAAAGAGATCGGCATGGCGTATACATTTGACCTAAAGGACGGACCGCAAACTTGCAAGTTTGTCATCCGCATCCCAACGCTCATCGTGGATACGCCGGTCAACTACGAGTTAAAAAACATCGCACTGCCGTGACCGGTGTCGACCCCGTTGATTTGCCCAAGAGTTAAGATCCAGTCACCTCTCCCTCTGCAGACTTTTTCGCTTTTGACTATGAGAAAAATCCGGCAGCGAGTCCCTTCTCCCCTCGGGGAGAAGGATAGGATGAGGGGGCGAACTGCCAACTGAAATCAGCCACCCTAGGCCGCGCCAAAGTTGGCATTTCCTGGTGAACTGAGCTAGTTTTTGGAGGGCAGTTTTGTTTCACTGTTGCCAGTCAGTGAAAATCGTCT
>NZBA01000123.1 GCA_002686265.1 Planctomycetota bacterium | reverse complement strand
CTCCTTGAGCCATCCAGGAACACGCAGGAGGTACCCTCGAGGCGCGCGGGCCGCTGGGTCGGGCGAAAAACGGCACCTTGGATTTCCTATCCTCCGAGCTGACCCACTCCCTCACCTGCTACGAGCCGACCCTGCGCGTACCGCTGCTCGTGCGCGCCCCCGACGGCCGCCGAGCCGGCGAGCGCTCGAAGGCGGTGGTCAGTGTGGTGGACGTTTTCCCGACGCTGATCGCCGCGCTGGACCTGGGTTCTAGTGGCGATGTGGACGGCGTCGACCTGATGGGACCCGGACCCGAGGACCGCCCGGGCGTGTACTTCGAATCTTACTCCGGCCTCCTGAACCACGGCTGGAGCCCGCTCGCCGGGTGGGCCGACGCCCAGGGCAAGTACGTCCACAGCGCCGCCCCCGAGCTGTTCGACCCGATCGCCGACCCTGGCGAGACGACCGACCTGCTCACCGCGGACGGAGCGCGGACAGAGAGCTACCGCCGACGCCTGGCCGAGCTGAGCAGGCTGCCGACCCTGGCGATCGAGGGCATCGACACCGACACCGAGGCTCTGATGGCCGAACTGGAACGCCTTGGCTACGCGGCCTCGGGCTCGGAAGCGGGCCCGCTCCCCGACCCTCTCGACGAATGCGACCGGCCGAGTCCCCACGCGCGCATGGCCGAGGCCTACGCAATGGGTCAAGCAGCGGCCCTCGGAGATGCCGGCGAGCTGGAGGAAGGAGCCGACGCTCTGCGCCTGATTCTGGACGGCAACCCCCACAACCTCTGGGCGCGGCGCTACCTGGGCACGTACCTGCTGGCCCTCGATCGGCCCGGAGAGGCCGAGCCACACTTCCGGGCCCTCCTGGAGGCCGGCGCCGAGCGCGCCGCGACCGTCAACAGCCTCGGGGTGTGCCTCGAGAAGCGGGGCGAGGACGCGGCCGCGCTGCTCCATTACCGGCGGGCCGCGAGCCTCGACCCGCGACACCGCCCCGCCGTGGAGAACGTCCAGGCCCTCCTGGAGCGCCTCGGCAGAAAGGAAGAGGCGCGCACCTGGCGCGCGCGCCTCGAGGCCCTCGGACACTGAGCGCCCCGAGCCCACATGCCCTCGCTCAGCGCTGGACCACGCTCAGTTGAAGCTGATCGTGTGCCCGGTGGTCAGGTTGAAACCGTTCCCGCAGGGGCTTCCGCTCGGGTCGCGGTACCAGCCCTGGAAATGCTTCGTGTCCCCCGGCCCCCACGCCTCATTGGGCAGAGGCGAGGCCCAGCTGGCGTCGCCGCCAGCGTTGGGGCTCCGCACGCCGTGGCGCAGCACACCCTGGCCGGCGCAGCGCAGGCCGTCGCCGAAGGGAATGCCCAGGCCGCCATTGATGGCGTTGTTGCCACTGAACAGCAAGGCCGGCTGCCCGGGAATCAGGTTGCCTGCCTCGTAGGTTTGGCTGCCACCGGCGCTGGAGTCGCCGGTAGCGGAGAGCGTGCCTCCGCTACCCGAGCTGTTTCCGCAGCCCTCACCGACGCCACCGTTGTTGCCGCAGGGACAGGCGGTGCCGGTGCCGTCACCCGAGCAGAACGAAGTGCCCAGGGTTCCTCCGACCTGCTCCAGGGAGAAGTCGTCGTAGTAGACGGGCGTCGTGTTGGGAAAACCGGGCGCATCGGGATAGAGATCGATGGCGTCGATTCGAGCGCTGGCGTAGCTGTCGCTCCCGAAGACCCCTAACGAGGGGGGATAGGAGCCGACGAACTGGTTGTCGTAGTAGAGGTCGACGTTGTCCGCGTCGAGATCGAACTCACAGCGGATCTCGGCCCAGTCGTCGAATTGGATCGGCATGGTCACCGGCGGACCGGTGCTGCCGCAACTGCAGATCACGTTCGAGCTGGCCGAATCGAACTGCAGCATCACGTTCCACTCGTAGGGCCCGAAATCGTTGTAGTCGTTCATCACCATGTAGTACTGCTGGCCCTGAAAGCCCCCCTCCACGAACATCTGACACGACAGCGTCCACTGCCCTGAGTCGAAGGCCAGCTCGGGCAAGCTGTTGATCGCGTCGAAATCGCAGATCGTGTCGGCGCCAACGGAGATCTCGGCCGACTGAGTGCCTCCCGGCGTGTTGTTCTGCGTGCTGACGACGGAGCTGAACAGCGTGTTGTTGGCGTCCCAGCCGTGCCAGCGGTCCTGACCATCGAGAAACCCAAGGGTCAAGGACTCGAAGTCCTCGCTGTAGGACTGTGCGCCGGCGGTCGCGGCCAGACACGTAAGGGTTACAAGAGCGATGGACGTGGAGTGAAGACGAAATATGATGGGTTCTCCTTGAAGCGCCCAGAGCGTTCGACGCTCCAGGACGATGGGATTGCTGGGATCACGAATCAGGCTACTGGACAAGGTGTCTCTCGGGGACCCCCGGCTTCAGGGAGGGCCAATCAGCCCCGTCAGGACCGATCCTCGCCCCTGCGGGCGACCCAACGATCGCTCCATGCCCCCGTGCGGGACCTCATTCTGGACCTCGCCAGCACCAAATGGCGGGTCACCCGCCTGCTGAAATCGGTCAAACCTGGCGCATCGTGATAGGCTCGAATTGGCAGCCCCCCCTCTGCCACGAGTCAGGGTCCGCCCCCGACCAACAGACCACTGATGAAGCTCGTCCTCGCTTGCCTGCTCCTGATCGCCGCCCCCGCGGCTCACGCCCAGGGCATAGCCTCGGTCCGCATCGCGTCCGGGTTCGACACGCCGACCTTCCTCTGCGCCCCGCCCGGCGACTCCCGGCGTCTGTTCGTCACGACCGAGAACGGCGTCATCTACCTGATCGAGGACGGCCGCATCCAGGGCCAGCCCTTCCTCGACCTCTCCGGCATCGTCGCACACAACACCGAGGGCTTGCTGGGCATGGCCTTCCACCCCGACCACGCCTCCAACGGTCGCTTCTACGTCGTCTATCAGGACGTAGGGCAGAACTCTCATCTGGTGCAGTACGGGCTCTCGAGCAACCCCAACATCGCTGACCCCAGCAGCGCCGTCCTGATCCTCGGGCCCCAGCCGCAGCCACACCTGGTCCACAACTGGAGCTGCGTGCAGTTCGGCCCCGATGGCATGCTCTATGTCGGGATAGGTGACGGCGGCCCCGACAACGACCCCAACGGCCACGCCCAGGACCTCACGACCACCTTCGGCAAGCTCCTGCGCCTCGACGTGGACCTGCCGCCCCCCCACGTTCCGCCCGACAACCCCTTCGTCGGCGTGCCGGGAGCCGAAGAGGCGATCTGGGCCTACGGCTTGCGCCAGCCCTGGCGCTTCAGCTTCGACCGCGTCACCGGGGACCTGTGGATCGGCGACGTGGGGCAGGCGGACCGCGAGGAGATCAACTTCCAGCCCGCCGCCAGCGCCGGCGGAGAGAACTACGGCTGGAAGTGTATGGAGGGGACGGACTGCACGAACGCGACAGGCTGCGCCTGCGACGATCCGTCGTGGATCGATCCTGTCCACGACTACCCCCACACCCTGGGCAACTGCTGCGTGATCGGCGGCGTCGTGTATCGCGGCGCCGCGCTGCCCGCTGAACAGGGCAAGGGCTTCTTCGGCGACTTTTGCAGCGGGCGCGTCTGGTCCTTCCGCCACGACGGAGCGGGCATGAGCGAGCTCACCGAGCGCACGGCGGAACTGGCCCCCTGCGGTTCCACCAGCATCGACCTGCTGGTCTCCTTCGGAGAGGACGCCGACGGCGAGCTATACCTGCTCGACAAGGCGGGCGGCGAGGTGTTCAAGATCGTGCCCGCGGGGAGCACGGCCTGGGCCTACTGCACGAGCGCTCCCAACTCCGCCGGCCCCGGCGCGTGGATCTCCCACGGCGGCACGACCATAATCTCCGCCAGCGACTTCGAACTGCGCGCGGACGGTGCCATCCCCGGCCAGTTCGGCCTCTTCTACTACGGTCCGCAGCAGGCCCAGATCCCCTTCGGCGACGGCGTTCGCTGCGTCGGCGGGACGGTCTGGCGACTGAATCCGCCGCAGGTCATCGAGCCCGGTGGCCACGCATCGCGGCCGCTGGACTTCAGCGCGCCCCCCGCTCCGGGCGGCCAGATCGATGCGGGCGAGACGTGGTTCTTCCAGTTCTGGTACCGGGACCCCACCGGCCCCCAGGGCTCGGGATTCAACCTCTCCGACGCCCTCAGCGTGACCTTCTGTCCCTGAGGCAGCAGACGGGCGGCGCAAGGGGTTGGTATAACGGCGCGCCATGGTCGACGCCGCGCCGACGAGGGAGCTGATCCTCACCAACCTCGGCACACCCTCGGCCCCAACGGAGAGCGCCGTACGGGCGTTCCTGGCCGAGTTCCTGAGCGACCCGATGGTGGTCGAGCGGCCGCGCTGGCTGTGGTTGCCCATCTTGCACGGGATCGTCCTGCGCCGCCGGCCGGCGCGCGTGGCCGCGCTCTATCGCACAATCTGGACCGACGCGGGCTCACCCCTGGCAGTGGAGAGCGAGCGCTTGCTGGATGCGGTGCGAGCGGACCTGGGCGATCAAGGATCGGCCAGCCTCGCCTACCGCTATGGGGCTCAGAGCCTGGAGGCCGCCATGGCCGCGGCGGCGGCGCGCGCAGAGCGACTGGTGGTCGCCCCGCTCTTCCCCCAGCGCACGGCCTCCAGCGCGGGAACGGTGGAAGCGACCGCCCACGCCATCGCCAGACGCCTCGGACTTGAGGAACGCCTCTCGGTCGCGCACCTCGACCCCGCCGACCCGGGCTACGTGGTGGCCCTCGCCGACCGCCTGCGCACGGCCGTGCAAGAGGCGGGGGATGCCGAGCCGGAACACCTGGTTTTCTCCTTCCACTCGATCCCCGCGGCCGTCGACCGCCGCGAGGGCGGCCGCTACCAGGCCGACTGCCGGCGCACGGCCGAGGCCCTCACGGCCGCCGTGGCCTGGAAGGAGGAACACACGACCGTCTGCTTCCAGTCGCGTTTCGGACGTACCCCCTGGTTGGGACCGGCCACCGCGGCGACCCTGGCCGACCTCGCGGCGCGCGGCGTGAAGCGCGTCGCCGTAAGCGCCCCCGGTTTCCTGACCGACGGTCTCGAAACCCTGGAGGAATTGAGCCGACGGGGGCGCGAGACTTTCCTCGCCGCCGGGGGCGAGTCCTTCGTCCTCGCGAGAGCACCCGCCGGGCACCCGGCCCTGGCGCACGCCCTGGCGGCCTTGTCGGCCTGAGCCGAGCCGAGCCGGGACGATAACTTCGCGGCGCTGACACTCCTGTGACAACGGCGGGCCCAGAGGCGCTAGAAGGTACTCGGGAGTCCCACCATCGACCCATGAATCGCATCGGAATCGTCGGCCTCGACTGGCGCCACGGAGGGGAAGAGGCCATCTCGCGCTTCACCCTGCCGAGCGAGCGGCGCTCTGAACGCCTGCCCGCCATGGCGCACGCCATGGGTGCAAAGGAGCTGTGCTACCTGGCCACCTGCAACCGGGTGGAACTGTGCTTCGTGGCCGAAGAGCCGACCCCCGCAGCGACCATGCGACGCCGGGCTTTCCTCGCCCTCGCCGGACGGCAGCCCCAGCCCGGCGAGGCCGAGCGCACCCTGCGCGCCTGGGCCGGCGAGGGAGCCGTCGAGCACCTCTTCCTGGTGGCGGCCGGCCTGGACTCGGCGCGCCTGGGAGAGACCGAGATCGCCGGGCAGGTGCGAGCGGCTCTGGAGGAAGCGCGCCGCCTGGGACTCGCCGGGCGGCGGGTGTCCTTCCTGTGGGAAGAGGCTCTCAAGGTCGCCCGCCGCGTGCGCCGCCAAAGCGGTCTGGGCCTCGGCCGCACCTCCCTGGCGGAGCTGGCCCTGGAGCGGATCGATGCCACGCGCGGACCGGTAGCCCTGATCGGCGTGTCCCCCATGACGCGCCGCTGCGCCGAGAGCCTGGCGAAGTGCGGGCGGCCGCTCGTGTGGGTGAACCGCACGGTCGAGCGCGCGGCGCGCGCGGCGCGCGAGCTCGGCATCGACGCCCGACCGCGCCCACTCGCGGAGTTCCGAACGGATCCCGATGCGCTGGCGGTCGTGGTCTCCGCCACCGGGGCCTCGCCCCCCATCCTCGACCAGGCCGACCTCATCGCCCTGGCCCGCGCCAGCCGCGGGCGCCTCCCGCTCCTGGTGGACCTGGCCCTGCCTCCCGACATCGCCCCCGAAGCAGCCCGCGCCCTCGGGTTCGAGCGCGTGGGCATGGAGGAGATCAACGCCGCCGCGGCCGGTAACCAGCGACAGCGGCGGCGCGACTCGGCGGACGCGCGGGCCCTGGTGGACGATGCCCTCGATCGCGTGCACCGCCGCCTGGGTCTGCGTTCGGTCGAGTCCGTCGTCACGATCCTGCATGATCACTACCGCGAGACCGCTCTGGCCGGGGTCGAAGACCTGCTGCGCCGGGAGCTGGGCGACCTCGACCCCGAACGCGCGAGCGCCGTGCGGCGCTGGGCCGAGGCTCTCGCTCGGCGATTCGCCCACCTCTCCAGCCGCGGCCTGCGAGAGGTCGCCCTGCAGGCCGGGCCCGAAGCCCTGAGCGCCTTCCTCTCCGGCGCCGAGCGCGACCTCGCGCGCAAGCTCGGGGCGGCCCTGGACACCGAACGCGTGCTCGCGGCCCTGCCGCCTGACGAAGAAGATCCGCCGTGAAGCTGCGCATCGGAACGCGCGCCTCGGCCCTGGCTCTGGTGCAGGCGCGCTGGGTCCGGAAGGAGCTCGAAGCGCGCGGGCATCAGGTCGAGCTCGTACCGATCCAGACCCACGGCGACGCCGACCAGGTCAGCCCCTTCTCCAGCATCGGTCCTCCGGGTGTGTTCGTGAGCGAGATCGAGCGGGCGCTCGCTGAGGGGCGCGTCGATCTCGCCGCGCACTCCTACAAGGACCTCCCCGGGGAATCTCCCAAGGGATTGACCATCGCCGCCGTCCCCCCGCGCGCCGACGCGGCGGACCGCCTGCTGATCCGTCCCGAGGCCCACGCCGCCGACGCCCCCGGCCTGCCCCTGATCGACGGAGCACGGGTGGGCAGCTCCGCCGCCCGCCGCCGCGTCCTGCTGAGCGAGGAGCGCCCCGACCTGCGCATCGCCCCCCTGCGCGGCAACGTCCCCACGCGCGTGCGACGATTGCAGGAGGGAGACCTCGACGCCATCGTCCTGGCCGCCGCTGGCCTCGACCGCCTCGACGCGGCGGCCGAGCGCGGGGAGTGCGAAGCACTCCGACGCGACGATCTCGTCGAGCGGCGCCTCGCTCCCGAACGCTTCGTGCCGGCTCCGTCCCAGGGAGCCCTCGCCTTGCAAGTGCAGAGCGGGAACGCGGCACACGCGGCGGTCGCCGACCTCGACGACGCGCCCACGCGGCGCGTCGTCGAGGTCGAGCGCGAGCTGCTGCGCCTGGTGCAGGCAGGCTGCGACGCGCCCTTCGGCGCGCACTGCAGCGAGGACCGGACCGGGCGCCTGGTGCTGCGCGCGGTGCTCGATCTGGACGATCGCCTGCGGCGGGCCCAGGTGGCCGGAGACGGTCCCGAGGGCCTGGCTGCGCGCGTGCACGAGGCCCTGCTGGCATGCGAGGAACGATCGGCATGAAGCGCATCCTGATCACGCGCAGCGTCGAGGACAACGCACGCTGGGCCGAGGACCTGCGCGCGGCGGACTTACAGCCCGTTGAGCTCCCCTGCATCCGCTGCGAGCCGATCCCCGAGAGCGCCGCCCTCCTCGCGCTCGAGCTCGCTCGCTGCGACTGGCTGGCCCTCACCTCGCGGCGCGGCGCGAGGGCCGTCGCGGCGCTCGCGCCAGGGGGCCTGCCCGACGGCGTCTCGGTCGCCGCCGTCGGTGCGGCCAGCGCCGACGCGGCGCGTGCGCTCCTCGGCCACTGCGACCTTGTCGCCCCCGAACAGAGCGGGCACTCCCTGGCCGTCGCCCTCGCCGAGTGCGCGAGTGAGCGGATCCTGCTGGCGGGAGCCCAGGATGGCCTTCCGGACCTTCGCGACGGCTTGACCACCCGAGGGGTGGAGTGCGTGCTCGTTCCCGTCTACCGTACCTATCCGGCGGTGCCATCGGGGACGCGCGCGCAGGTAGAGGCGGACGCGGTCTTCCTGGCCAGTCCCTCGGCCGTGGAGGGCCTCATGGCCCAGACCGACCTGCCCGCAACAGTCGCCGTCGTCACCCTCGGCCCCGCGACCAGCGCGGCGGCCCAGGCCGCGGGCCTGACCGTGGCGGCGGAGGCCGCCGGTCGTGACCTGCCCGCCATGATTCACGCCTGGCGTTCCCTGGACGCCGCCCACCAGCCTCCCGACTGCCGCTCATGAGCCAGCCCGACCCCGATCCCCTTCTCAGCCGACCCCGCCGCCTGCGGCGCGGATCCGTCCTGCGCGACCTCGTGAGCGAGACCCGCCTGGACGCCTCGCGCCTGGTCATGCCCCACTTCGTGCTCCCCGACGAGCGCACCGTGGAGCCCATCCCCTCGATGCCCGGGATCTCCCGCACCGGCCGCGAGGCGCTCTTGCGGACGGTGGCCTCGGACCTCGAGCTCGGCCTGCGCAGCGTACTGCTCTTCGGCCTCGCCGGCGACGGACGCAAGGACCCCACGGGCAGCCTCGCGCGAGACACTGAGAGCGCCGTGCCGCAGGCCGTGGCTGCCCTCGAGCGCGAGTTCGGCGCGGACCTGCTGGTGATCACCGATGTCTGCCTGTGCGCCACCACCGACCACGGTCACTGCGGCGTGCTGGACGGGGGCGACGTGGCCAACGACGCCACCCTGCCACTCCTGGCCGAAATGGCAGTCATACACGCCGAGGCGGGAGCAGACATGGTCGCGCCCTCGGACATGATGGACGGTCGCGTGGCCGCCATCCGGGCGGCCCTCGACGCCCGCGGCCTCGAGCAGACAGGCCTCCTTTCCTACTCGGTCAAGTACGCCTCGGCCTACTACGGGCCCTTCCGCGACGCGGCCGACTGCGCGCCGGGCGAGGGCGACCGAAAGACCTACCAGATGGACGTGCGCAACGCCCGCGAGGCCGAACGCGAGGCCTTGCTGGACGAGGCCGAGGGCGCCGACATGTTGATGGTCAAGCCGGCCCTCGCCTACCTGGACATCATCCGCCGCGTGCGTGAGGTCACGCGCCTGCCCGTGGCGGCCTACAACGTCTCGGGGGAGTACTCCGCCGTGAAGGCCGCCGCCGAGCGCGGCTGGCTGGACGAACCGGCGGTGGTACGCGAGAACCTGCTCGCCATGGCGCGCGCCGGGGCAGATGTGATCCTCACCTACCACGCCCGCGAGGCCCTGGCGGGAGCCTGGCTGTGACCGCCAACGAGCGAGCTTTCGCGCGCGCCCTCGAGTCCCTCCCCGGCGGTGTGAGCTCACCGGTGCGCTCCTTCGGGGCCGTGGGTGGAACTCCGCGGGTGATCGCCGCCGGCGCGGGCGCGGAGCTTGTCGATGTCGACGGCGAACGCCTGCTCGACTTCGTCGGCTCCTGGGGGCCGCTGATCCTCGGCCACGCCCACCCGGAAGTGCTGAGCGCCCTGCACGACGCCTGCGAACGGGGGACGACCTTCGGTGCGCCCTGCCCGGGCGAAGCGGCTCTCGCCGAGCGCGTGATCGACGCCTACGCGGGGATCGAGAAGGTGCGCTTCGTCTCGTCGGGGACGGAGGCCACCATGAGCGCCATTCGCCTGGCGCGCGGCGTCACCGGCCGCGACCTCGTGGTCAAGTTCGCCGGTTGCTACCACGGCCACGCGGACCACCTCCTGGTGCAGGCGGGCTCGGGATTGGCGACCTTCGCCCGCCCCTCTTCGGCCGGCGTCCCCGAGGCCTTCGCCAGCCAGACCCTGGTCTGCGACCTCGACGACGAGCGAGGCCTCGCCGACCTGTTCACCGCCCACTCCGAGCGCATCGCCGCCGTCATCATCGAGCCGGTTCCCGCCAACTGCGGGCTGCTCATCCAGCGGCGCGAGTTCCTGGCCGATGTCGCGCGCCAGACGCGCGAGCAGGGAGCGCTACTGATCCTCGACGAGGTCATCAGCGGTTTCCGCCTCGCGCGCGGCGGCGCCGCCCAGCTCCTGGGCCTCGAGCCCGACCTGGCGACCTTCGGCAAGGTGATCGGCGGCGGCCTGCCGGTCGGGGCCTTCGCCGGCCGGGCCGAGCTGATGGACCACCTGGCACCGGAAGGCGACGTGTATCAGGCGGGGACCCTCTCGGGAAACCCCCTGGCCATGGCGGCCGGCCTGGCGACCCTCGACGTGCTCGAACGCGAGGACGGCTGGACGCGCCTCGAGGACCTGGGGCGCCTCCTCGAGGAGCGCCTGACCCCGATTCTGGAGGCTGGGAGGTTGCCCGCACGGCTCGTGCGCGTCGGCTCGATCTTCTGGCTCTCGCTCCAGGAGGGGGAAGCCCCGCGCCGCGCCGACGCCATCGAGCCCGTGGCCGCCACGCGCTATCGGGAGCTCTTCCACGGCCTGCTGTCCCGCGGCGTGGCCCTGGCTCCCTCGGCCTTCGAGGTCGGCTTCCTCTCCCTGGCCCACGAGTATGAACACGTCGAACGCCTGGAGGACGCCCTCGAGCAGGTCCTGGGCGAGAGCGGGGAAGCGTGATGAGGGGCTCGCGGGGCGCATCACGTGGAGTGCAGATCGCCATCGGCGGCCTGCTCGTCCTGTGCTTCGCCCAGGCCGCCTACTGGGTCATCGACCAGTCCACCTACACGCAAGCCGTGAACGCCGACACCCTAGAGCGCTACGCCGAACAAGCGCGCGCCGCCGACGCACTGCTGGACAACGGCGTCGCGTGGGCGAAGGTGCACGAGCTCCTTCCACGCCTGCTGCGCGGCGTCGAGGGCACCGTCCTCGACCCCGCGCACGCCGCCGAACTGGATCACGCCCGGCATCGCCGCATCAATCGCTACGGCTGGGAGGGCTCCTTCTTCCTGCTGGTGCTGCTGTGCGGCATGGGAGTCATCGGCGCTTCCCTGCGCCAGTGGGCGGAGCTGTCCCGGCGTCAGAACAACTTCCTCGCCTCCGTCTCGCACGAGTTCAAGAGCCCCCTGGCCGGCCTGCGGCTCGCCGCGGAGACCCTGGCGCTGCGCCGCCCCGAGGGCGAGGTCCTCGCGACCCTCTCGGCGCGCATGGTCGAGGACGTGGGAAGGCTGGAGGCCACCGTCACCAACATCCTCGACGCGGGAGAGATCGAGGAAGGCCACCTGGTCTTCTCACCCGAGCGCGTCTGCCTCGCCGCAGCCCTGCGCTCCTCCCTCGAGGAGAGCGGCCCGCGCGCCGCGGCGCGCGGCGTGGAACTCGTGGACGAGGTGCCCGAGGGACTCTGGCTGAACGCCGACAGGGCGGCGCTCCACACCGTCCTGTCGAACCTGATCCACAATGCCATCGACGCCGCGGCCGCTGCCGGCGGGGGCTCGGTGCGCATCCGCGCCGCCGCCGAAGGGCGAGAGGTGTGGGGCGAGGTGAGCGACGACGGCGTGGGGTTCGACCCGCGCGAGGCGCGCCGCCTGTTCGACAAGTTCTACCGCACCGGCGACGAGCTGCGGCGTGAGAAGAAGGGCTCCGGCCTGGGGCTGTTCATCGTCAAGCACTTCGTTGAGAGCGCGGGCGGGAGGATCGAGGCCCAGAGCGACGGGCAGGGCGAGGGAGCTGTGTTCCGCTTCTGGTGGCCCACGGCGGCCGAAGGGCAGGGACGAGCATGAGCGAGGCGAGGCGTACGGACACGCGCATCCTGGTCGTGGACGATGAGCGCAACCTGGCCCTCGGCATCGCCGAGAACCTCGAGGCCGAGGGGTACCAGGTAGCCGTCGCCCACGACGGACCGCAGGCCCTGGAGCGCGCCACGGCCGAGACCTGGGACCTGATCCTCCTGGACGTGATGATGCCCGGCATGGACGGCCTCGCGGTCTGCCGCGCTCTGCGCGAGCGCGGCGACGAGGTGCCGATCCTCTTCCTGACCGCCCTGAGCGGCGTGGACGATCGCATCGAGGGCCTCGAAGCCGGTGGCGACGACTACCTACCCAAGCCCTTCGCCCTGCGCGAACTCCTTGCGCGTGTCTCGGCCATAGTCCGCCGCGGCGCATGGATGCGCGGCGACGGGCGCGCGGAGACGATCGCCTTCGGCGACAACCAGCTCGACTTCTCCACCTACCGCGGACGCTCCTGGGACGGCACGGAACAGCACCTGACCCACAAGGAAGCCATGATCCTGCGCTGCCTGGCCGAGCGCGACGGCGAGGTGGTCTCGCGCGAGGCGATCCTGGAGACGGTCTGGGGTTATGACGTCTTCCCCTCCACGCGCACCATCGACAACTTCATCGTGCGCCTGCGCAAGCGCTTTGAGCGCGATCCAGAGCGGCCTTTTCACTTCCACACCGAACGCGGGGTGGGCTATCGCTTCACTCGCGCACCAGGGAGCGACGCATGAGCGATTCGAACGATCTCCTACTGCGCGTCCTGCGGGGCGAGCGGACCGAGCGGCGACCGTTGTGGATCATGCGCCAGGCCGGGCGCTGCCTACCCGAGTACCGCGCCCTGCGGCGCGAGGTCTCCTTCGAGGAACTGTGCGCGTCACCGGACCTCGCCGCCCAGGTGACCCTGCAGCCCCTGGAGCGCTTCCCCTTCGATGCGGCCATCGTCTTCGCCGACTTGATGAGTCCCGTCGCCGCCATGGGGATCGATGTGCGCTTCGATCCCGGTCCCATCGTGGAGCGACCTCTGCGGGACGCGGCGGCCGTGAGGGCCTTGCGCATCCCCGACGCCGCCGAGATCGCCCCCGAGGTCCCCGCGACCCTAAGACAGGTGAAAGCGGCACTGGACGGGCGCGCGGCCCTGATCGGCTTCGCAGGCGCCCCGCTCTCGATCGCCGCTTACCTCGTCGACGGGCGCGGCGGCAAGGACTTCCCGCGCTTGCGAGCCTTACTGCGCGAGGACCCCCTCACCTTCGGCGAGCTGCTCGCCTCTCTCGCGCAGCTCTCGGCCAGCTTCCTGCTCGAGCAGTGGCGCGCCGGCGCGGACGTCCTGCAGGTCTTCGACTCCTGGGCGGGGCTGCTCGAGGCCTCGGACTGGGAGACCCACGTGCGCCCGCACATGGAGGCACTCCTGACCGAGCTCGGCCGCGCAGGCGTGCCGCGGGTCGCCTTCCTGAACGGCGCGCCGCACCTCGCTCGCACCGGCGCGCTCCTGCCGTCGGAGGGTCTGGCGCTCTGCTGGCGAACGGACCTGGCGGCCCTGCGCGCCGAGCTGGGTCCAGGTAAGGTCCTCCAGGGCAACCTGGATCCCGCGTGCCTGCTGGCCGGCCCGGAGGCGACGAGGCGCGCGGCCTCGGCGCTCATGGCCGCGCTGCCGGCCCACGGCCACGTGATGAACCTCGGGCATGGGATCCATCCCGAGACGCCGCTCGAGAGCATCGAGGCCCTGATCGAGGTGGTCCACGGCGAGCAGGACCCCCGGTGAGCGAACGACCGATCGACCGAACCCTGACCGCCGATCTGCTGGCCCGCCACGACCGGCCCGGGCCGCGCTACACGAGCTACCCCACGGCCGTGGAGTTCGACGAGGGCGTCGGTCGCGAGACCTACGCCCGACATCTGGCTCGGGCGGACGCAGCGGGCGACGCCCCGCTCTCGCTCTACCTCCACCTGCCCTTCTGCGAGTCGCGCTGCCTGTTCTGCGGCTGTCACGTGATCATCACGCCCCACAAACACAAGGCCGCCCCCTATCTGCAGCTGCTCGAGCGAGAGATCGACCTGGTGGCAGAGCATCTCCCGCACCGCCGCCGCTTCTCCCAGCTGCACCTCGGCGGAGGCACGCCGACCTACCATTCGCCGCAGGAGCTCGAACGCCTTCTCCTCCACCTGCGGCGCTCCTTCACCCCCACCTCCGACGCCGAGCTCGCCGTCGAGGTCGACCCGCGCGTGACGAGCCTCGAGCACATCGCCGTGCTCGCCGAGCACGGCTTCAACCGCATCTCCCTCGGCGTGCAGGACTTCGAACCCAATGTTCAGGAGGCGATCGCGCGTGTGCAATCGGTGGAGCTCACTCGCACGCTGCTCGACGCCTCCCGCGCACGGGGCTTCAAGGGCATCAACATCGACCTGATCTACGGCCTCCCGTTCCAGGAGTCGCGCTCTTTCGAGAACACCGTTGAGCGCACCATCGAACTCTGCCCCGACCGCGTGGCCGTGTATTCCTTCGCCTTCGTGCCCTGGATTCGCGGTCACATGAAGAAGCTCGATGAGAGCGACTTCCCTGATCGCGAGCAGAAGCTCCGTCTCTTCGCCCTGGCCCGCGAGCGCTTCCTCGATGCCGGCTATGAGCCCATCGGGATGGACCACTTCGCCCACCCCGACGACGAGCTGGCGCGTGCCCGTCGCGAAGGGCGCCTGCGCCGCAACTTCCAGGGCTACGCGGTCATCCCCGCCGATGACGTGATCGGCCTCGGCATCTCGGCCATCGGGGACGTTCAGGGCGCCTACGTCCAGAACGAGAAGAAGCTCTCGGACTACGGCGCTGCGATCGAACGCGACCAGCTGCCGGTCGCGCGCGGGGTCGTGCGCAGCGAGGATGACGAGCTGCGACGCGCGCTGATCCACGAGCTGATGTGCAACTTCGGGGTCGACGTGCGGGCGCTCGAGCTCCGATTCGGGATCAACTTCGCCGAGACCTTCGCCGAGGACCTGCGGCGCCTGGAGCCACTCGTGGACGAGGGCCTGGCGACCTTTGACGGCGAGAGCGTCAAGGCGACGCCTACCGGCGAGCTGTTTGTCCGCAACCTGGCCATGTGCTTCGACCGCTACTGGCGCGAGAAGCACGAGGGCGATGACCGGCCGACATTCAGCCGCACCGTGTGAGGAGTCGCGCAGGCGAGACGAGCATGAAGCGCGTGGTGGTGATCGGGGGTGGGATCAGCGGCCTCGCCGCTGCCTGGGCAGCCCACGAGGAGATCGAACAGCGTGGCGTCGAGGCGAGAGTGCTGCTCCTCGAACGCGAGGGCACGGTCGGCGGCAAGGCCCGCACGCAGGTGCGGGGGGAATGGACGCTTGAGGCGGGCCCCACGGGCTTCCTCGACGCCGAGCCCGTCCTCGACCGTCTCGCCGAACGCGCCGGTCTGGAGAAGATCCCTGCCCGGGACGCCGCCACCCGGCGCTTCGTCGTGCGCGGCGGGCGCGTGCGCGCTCTCGAGGCCCGGCCCCTGGCCTTCGCCCAGAGCGGCGTGCTCTCGCTCGCCGGGCTCCTGCGCCTGGCCGCCGAGCGCTGGATCCCGCGCAGGACCGACGACGGAGACGAGAGCGTGCTGGCCTTCGCCACGCGCCGCCTGGGACGCCAGGCCGCCGAGCGCCTCGTCGCCCCCATGGTCGGCGGCGTCTTCGCCGGGGACGCAGCGGCGATCTCCCTGCCCGCCGCCTTTCCGCGTATGCGGGAGCTGGAACGCGAACACGGCTCCCTGCTGCGCGCCATGAAGGCCCTGCGCCGGGCGCGAGGCTCAAAGGGCGGGCCCGCGGGCTCGGCGGCGCCCCTGTGTTCCTTCGCGGGCGGCATGCAGAGCCTCCCCCGCGCCCTGGCCCAGCGCGCGCCCTTCACCGTGCGCACCCTCGCTCAGGTCTCCGCCCTCGTCAGCGGCGGAGCTCACTCCCCTTGGCTGGTGTCCGTGGCCGGCGACGACGCGCCCCTGCCGGCCCACGCCGTGGTGCTCGCCGGCGACCCGCGCTCCAGCGCGGCCCTGCTCAGCAAGTCGGCGCCCGCGGCGGCTCGCGAGCTGGCCGGCCTCTCCTGTCCCGGCGTGGCCGTCGTGGGCCTCGGCTACGCGGCGGAAGCCCTGCAGCGCATCCCGCGCGGCTTCGGCGCCCTGATCCCGCGCGGCGAGGGCCTGCGCTCCCTCGGCTACGTCCTGGACTCGCACCTGTTCGCCGGGCGCAGCCCGAGCGACGCTTTGCTGGTGCGCGTCCTGCTCGGCGGGGCCACGGACCCGTGCGCGACGGCCCTCGCACCCGACGACCTCGCCGACCTGGCGCACGCCGACATGCAGCGCCTGTTCGGCCTGCGGGAGCCGCCTCGCTTTCGGGAGGTGATCCGCTGGCCGGCCGCCATCCCCCAGTACGAGCTCGGTCACCTCGATCGGGTGGAGCGCATCGAGACCTCCCTGGCCACCACACGCTCCCCTTCCGGCGGCCTGTTCCTGGCCGGCAACGCCCTGCACGGGATCGCCTTCGGCCGCGCCGCCGCAGAGGGCTGGCGCGCCGGAATCGACGCCGCCCGGAGCCTCGGGCGCGAAGCTCCCTGAAGGGAGCGCGCCCCTACTCGTCCCACTCCCAGCGGGTGCGGATCTCGAGCGCGCCCTCCAGGGTGGCCGACACCGGGCAGGTGCCGGCAGCTTGCTCCAGGAGCTCCCGCTGGCCCCCATCGAAGGTGCCGGGGATGCGGATATCGAGCTCGAGGCGCGCGATCTTCCGGTCAGGCTCGGTCTGCATGATCTTCTCGACCGTGACCGTCGCACCGGCGAGCTCACATCCCTGCCGCTCGGCGACCATACCCAGGATCGTCAGCACACACGAACCGAGGGAGACGCCCACGAGATCGGTGGGCGAGAATGACTCGCCCTTGCCGTGGTTGTCCGTCGGCGCGTCCGTCACGAGCGCGCTGTCGGAGGGAGCGTGGACGGCTCGGCAGCGCAGGCTGCCCTCGTAGGTGATGTGGGTCTGGACCATCGGGACACGGCAGCGTATTCGTGGCCGACTCGAGAAGCTGTGTCGCTACATTGCCCGGCCACCGCTGGCGACCGAGCGCCTCTCGATCGACGAGCAGGACCGGATTCTCTACGCGCTG
>NZBA01000122.1 GCA_002686265.1 Planctomycetota bacterium | reverse complement strand
TCGCCAACGAGGACTGACCAGCAACAATTAATCGACGCCCTGGAAAACTACCTAAGTCTCGCCATTTAAGCAGACGAATATCTGCGAAAGTTCAGCTATACGAATCCGTTGGAATTGGCGGTCACTGGCCAAGACAACGTGGATGACACGCTGATCGTGGACTTCACCGTCGGTACGTATCGAGCGGATACGATTACATTCAACGGAGGTGCTGGCGGTGTCGACACGGCACAGATCCTGGGCGGGCAGTTTGATTCGATCACGCACACACTGACCAACAAAACAGATGGATCGACCCTCTTCGACCCGGCCTACTCGGATGAGCTAGTGACGTTCGCATGGACAGGACTCGAACCGTTCTTGCTAGATGTCGGCGGCGTTGGCGATGCCATCTTCGAATTACCCACTGGCGTCACGACGGCGATTCTGGAAGATGCTGATCCCACCCATGCCGATGCGACGCTAGAAGGCATGATGCAGCTTCGCAGCCCGGACGGTCACTTCGAAACGACCATCTTCCCGAATCCAACGGGTTCACTGACGATCGTTCGAAGTGATCCGGCCGACAGCATCACCGTCGATTCGCTGGATCCGGGTTTCGCGGCAGCGCTGCGAGTTTCTCCGGGATTGACCGCGAACCAGTCTTCTGTGTCAGCCAATGAAGGCCAATCGGCCACCAATGAAGGTGTCTTCGCCGATCCCGATGGCGACACGGTTGCGCTGACTACGTCGGTGGGTAATGTCACCGACAATGGCGATGGAACGTGGAGTTGGAGCTTCGACACGGCGGATGGGCCGGACGACTCTCAGACCGTGACGATCACGGCAACCGACGGCGACGGCGATGTGACTTCGATTGCGTTTGACATGACAGTCGACAACGTCGCGCCGGCGATTCAGGTGACAAGCGTGCTGGACGTGGCCCAGCCGATCGTAACGGCCGGATTTAATTTTGGGCCAGGTCGGAACGAGGGGCAGCAGGGCGTGACCGCGCAGGTCGACGGAATCCTTCAAGGGTTCGACTTCATCCCCCACAGCATTGGTAGTGCGTCGAGCGTCGATGTCGAAGTGTTTGTGAGTTTTGCCTCACCATGGCAACCTGCGCACGACTTTGTGACGATGGTCACACTCACCCCCAGCGACGTAGGGAGTTTCTTCCACGTCAATGCCTCCTCGGCCGGAATCATGCTGAATGCCGGCGAGGAGTTCACGATCGGGCTGAGAGCCGAGGGTGCGTTCGATCTCGGCGTGGGGCTCAATGATCCGTATGCTGCTGGAAACATGTACTACAACGGTTCGCCGCAGACTTCGGATTTTGCCTTCCGCACATACATTACGCCCACCGAGACAATTGCACCGCAGGATGCGGGAGCGTTCAGCCGGACAATTGATTTCACGGATCCAGGATTGGCCGATGTACATGCCGCGACCGTCAACTACGGAGACGGTAACGGTAACGAACCGATCGTCATTCCCTTCGGTGCTCGTAGCTTCGACCTCAGCCACCTTTACACCACGGAAGGGACCTTCACCGTGAAGGTCACCGTCGTCGACGACGATCTTGGGAGCGATGTTGATTTGTTCAACGTCTCAGTGACATTCAACACGCCGCCCGTCGCTTATTACGACTCGGTAACAACTGATGAAGATACACCACTTACGACGTTCGATGTGCTTCTCAACGACTTCGACGCCGAAGGAAACATCGATCCGCAGCTGACGGCGGTGATCGCCCCACCCAGCCGTGGTCTGGTGACGAATCACGGCGACGGAACGTTCACCTTTGATCCTAACGGCGAGTTCGAATTCCTGTCCGCGTTCGACACAGATGACGAGTCGTTCGAATACCAAATCGAAGACGAGTTCGGCGAGTCGGACACCGCGCTGGTATTCATCGAGATCATCGGGGTGAATGATGCGCCCGTCGCTGAAGCCGACCAATACAACACCGACGAGGATGTCACGCTGAATGTTTCCGCTTCGGCCGGAGTGCTCAGCAACGATAGCGACATCGACGGTGGTGATCCGACCGACAGCGACGGAGATGGCACGCCGGACTATCTGGACATCGAGCCATGGAATTCTTCCGTCATGGACAGTGTTGGATGGAATGGTCTGCTCGCTAGTCTGGTGGATGATGTCAGCAACGGAACATTAACGCTGAATCCTGACGGCTCGTTCAGCTACACGCCGGACCCGGACTTCAACGGCACCGACAGCTTTACGTATCGGGCCAGTGATGTCTTGTCGTCTTCCAACCTGGTGGCAGTCGACATTACAACCTTCGGCGTGAACGATGCACCGCTGGTCGCGGTCGACAATGCGACGGTCACCGAGGATGAAGGCACAACGGTGACAAACTCCGGCACGTTCGATGACGTTGACGGGGACAATGTACTCATCTCGCCATCGCTCGGAGCGATCATCTCTCAGGATAACGGAAGTAGGGGGACGTGGAGCTGGGAGTTGCCCACCGCTGACGACATACCGACGACACGAGTGACAATCACGGCCGACGACCAAAACGGCGGCGTGTCGATGATTACGTTCGACCTCACTGTCAACAACGTGGCGCCGATGGTTAACGCCGGTGCGGACCAGACGGTTGACGAAGGAGACACGGTCAGCTTCGCCGGCTCGTTCACCGACGCAGGTTCGGCCGACACGCACACGTTCCTGTGGGACTTCGGCGACGGAGCAACCAATTCGACTACGTTGACGCCGACCCACGTCTATGCCGACAACGACATTTACACCGTCACGTTGACAGTCACCGACGACGATGGCGGCGCCACAACCGATCAACTGATCCTCACCGCCAACAACGTTGCGCCAGCGGTCGATGCCGGTGGCGACCAAACGGTCGACGAAGGCGACACGGTCAGCTTCGCCGGATCGTTCACCGACGCGGGCTCAGCAGACACGCACACATTCCTGTGGGATTTCGGCGATGGGGTAACCGATTCGACCACGTTGACGCCGACACACGTCTATGCCGACAACGGCATCTACACCGTAACGTTGACGGTCACCGACGACGATGGCGGGGCCGCAACCGATCAACTGATCCTCACCGCCAACAACGTTGCGCCAGCGGTCGATGCCGGTGGCGACCAGACGGTCGACGAAGGCGACACGGTCAACTTCGCCGGATCGTTCAGCGACGCGGGCTCGGCCGACACGCACACGTTCCTGTGGGACTTCGGCGACGGAGCAACCAATTCGACTACGCTGATGCCGACCCACGTCTATGCCGACAACGGCATTTACACCGTCACGTTGACGGTCACCGACGACGATGGCGGCGACGCAACCGATCAACTGATCCTCACCGTCAACAACGTGGCACCGATGGTCAACGCCGGTGGCGACCAGACGGTCGATGAAGGCGACACGGTCAGCTTCGCCGGATCGTTCAGCGACGCGGGTTCGGCCGACACGCACACGTTCCTGTGGGACTTCGGCGACGGGGTAACCGATTCGACCACGCTGACGCCGACTCATGTCTATGCTGACAACGGCATTTTCACCGTCAAGTTGACGGTCACCGACGACGATGGCGACGCGACGACGGACGAGCTGACCGTCACCGCCAACAACGTTGCGCCAGCGGTCGATGCCGGTGGCGACCAGACGGTCGATGAAGGCGACACGGTCAACTTCGCCGGATCGTTCAGCGACGCGGGCTCCGCCGACACGCACACATTCCTGTGGGACTTCGGCGATGGGGTAACCGATTCGACCACGCTGGCTGTGACTCCCGGCGAAAAGCGCCCGCTTGCGATGGCACGACGACTGGCGGACGCACACCGTTGTAGTGTGATTGTCACGTTCGGCGAACTTGGCATGGTCGTCGCTGAGCATGATGGTCGAACTTGGTATCTGCCCGCCCAGGCGAAGGAAGTCCGTGATGTGTGCGGAGCCGGGGACACTGTACTCGCGGCGATCGGTGTGGCGTTGGCGGCGGGATGTCCGTTACGTCGAGCCAGCCACGACGCCTCGACTGCAGTTGAAGGCCAACTTGCGACACTTGGCATCGCGTGCGATTGCTCATGGAGTGAACCGAGTTGTGGGCATTTGGACGCCGCGCGGACAGGTTAAGTCGAATCCGCTTCGCACGGAGACTTGCCCCATCTGCAGTTGGCCCCTCCGTGCCCACCTCAAGGTTGCCTCAGCCATTCTTCTCCGCGTCGGGGTGGCGTTTGTCCTGCTCCTGACGAGCTGGGGCAGTTGCATCAGCGGGGGCATCGTTGACCGTTGAGGCTGTGCGGGTATCCATCTTCGCGAGCAGAACTCCCTCATCGTTGACGGGCGTTGTGCCGAGCGGCGATACTGCAATTGCGCCTACACCACGCGAATTGGCGGTTACTGAAATACTCGCTTCCATCACCGCACTCCTTGCGGAACTAGGTACCAACCGACAACTAGGATCGGAGAGCCCCATGCGCGACGCGTCAGCCGAACATGAAGTGCCTCGGGACTGCAACAAAATTGAGTCCCAGATCCGAAAAGCAACACACACGAAGGGGCTCATAATCGTGAATACGGGACATGGCAAAGGAAAATCAACGTCGGCGTTTGGCCTTATGACGCGAGCCTGGGGCCGAGGGTTAAAGGTGTCCGTGGTCCAATTCATCAAGACGCCGTCTCAATACGGTGAACAGATGGCCGCCAAAAAGATGGGCATCGATTGGGTGTCGTCCGGTGATGGATTTACTTGGCGGAGCAAGGACATTGACGAGAGTGCTGCCAAAGCTCTGCACGGCTGGAATCTTGCAAAGGAAAGAATTGCGACTGGCGGATTTGACATTGTGATTCTAGATGAGTTCACCTATCCACTGATCTACAAGTGGGTTGATACCACTTGTGTGATAGCGTGGCTGGAGTCACACAAGCCAAAGATGTTGCACGTTGTCATCACCGGACGCGACGCACCGACAGAGCTAATCGAGTATGCCGATCTAGTCACGGAGATGCGCGAGGTGAAACACCCGTACAAAGATCAATCTG
The DNA here is from genome assembly GCA_002686265.1 of Planctomycetota bacterium. Classification (GTDB taxonomy): domain Bacteria; phylum Planctomycetota; class UBA1135; order UBA1135. The sequence goes on along the minus strand of NZBA01000122.1, from coordinate 4,011 downwards.
TACAGGCACAGGCGGGTATCGAATTCTGACGCCAAGCCTCGACTCAGTTGTGTGTAGACTCTGTTGACAGCAGCCAATCGGCGATTGCTCGACTGATCTGCATGCCAGTCAACCCTTCGATCCAACCGTACTGGCCTGAAGGATTCACTTCTAAGAAGACGTACTCGCCATCAGGTGTAACGATAAAATCCAGCGCCCCAAAATGCAGGCCGGCGTTGTGCATGAACCGAAGAATCCGCCTGCGTAGCTCTCCTGGGATCGAGCACCTAGAATGAGGAACATTGGTGAAGTCGTAACGCCGCCAATCCTCCGAGGCAATCGGGCTCGCTTGAGAGTCAATTCGACAAGGAAAAACCTGAGTGCCAACAACGGTCACCCGTATTTCGTGTTTCTTCGGCACGTACGGCTGAACGAGCAATGGGGCACGCGCCACAGAATCTGCAAGGCTAAGGGCCTTCTGTTTGTCGATTGCATTTGTGTAAATCCCGACGGCGATGTCTTCCTCTTCAACTGACGCAGACCATCCAGCGCAGGCCTTCACTGCAACCAACTGTTTACACTCGCAAACGAATTGGCGAAACTCATCCACGTTGTTTGTGCACAAAGTCGGAACCGTGGTCAGACCCGATTGTTTTGCGAGCATTTGCTGAAAGGGCTTGTTCTGGTCGATCTTGTTCGCTAACCAATACTCGTTCATCCATATCAGCGGAAACGAGTATATGCTCGCCATCGTCGAGTCAAATTGTCGAACGATGAATTCTCGAATCGCAGGTGAATAGCGAGTGTCGCTCATTTTCGGCGCGACCGGTCGACGGAGCCACACCCGTTGCCCTTCCTGAAGGCATATTTCTCCTTGGGGTGAGAGAATGCGTAGTGCTTGACCAGACTGATCTAGCCGTAAAGAGATCGAGACCCCACCATCAATGAACTGGCTAGGACGTAGCACAGTGGGACTAACGTCGAGCTCATGAAAGATTGCTATGACGTCATCCGGAGAACCAGGAATATCGTCGGTTATGATTACTGGAGCACTTTCCATTTTTAAATCGTGCCAATGTCCAATGGGTCACCAACTGAGGGCGGTCAGTCGTAGTCGTCATCGAAGTGATGGTCGTAATTCCATTTGTGGCTTCCGTCGTCCCAATACGTCTTCCATCTCTTTTGCGTCTGGTATTCGGTCGGAGTCTTCTGGCCACCGCCGATAATCTCGCCTGCGTACTTGGTGGCGTTCTCGGCTAATCGCAACATCATGGGAAGGTCATGTGAATCTAGTTCTTCTCTGGTTATCGTCAGATTCTTTCTTTTCATCTCGCTCCCTTCGCAGTTTACTCGCGTGCTCGATTTAGTCGAAAAGCAACTCTTCAATCATCGAAACATCAATGTGTTGTTTGAGTGTCTCACTTAGTAAATCGAATTCCGCTTCCAGCGGCGGAAGTCCGACGTAGTGAACGTCGCCATCGACTTCTTCGCCCGGGATAAACGTTCTGTCAAGAAACGGGATCGATCCGATCACGGGAATGCCGGTGATCTCCTCAAATTGCGCCATCCCATCGTGAATCGAGACGTCGGAGTGTGTCGAGAACTTATTCAACACTACACCCCGAACTGCCGACCGCATTTCGGGGCTCATTAGCTGCAACGTTCCGACCAAGTGGGCGTAGCCTCCACCGCGAGTCATTTCGGTTACCAACAGAATACATGGAGCCTGGGCCAGCGAGTACACCATCTGATTTGGAAGGTCCTGTCCGTCCACAGCCAATTCCACAGGACTCCCTGCCCCCTCGATGACCAAGCAACTGTATCGCTCTAAAAGTGAGTCGATCGCGCTGCCGATGATGCGGGTGTATCTCTTGTGCCGCTCGTGCCAAGGGCCTCCAATGTTCGTGTCAGTCTTCCCATCAACGTAAATGCTGTCACACCTACCACTCTCAGCGCTACCAAACGGAAATGGATAAGTAACAATTATCGGACTTTGAGAAGAGGTGGGCTCAATTCTCGCGGCCATGCACTGTAGCGTCTGAGCAAAGGACACACGGTCATTGCCGGGAAGGATGCATGTGTAGGGTTCAATGTTGAGGCCCTTGAAGGGTGAAACAGCGTGCCCGCGTTGAGCAAATGCTCGAAGCAGCCCGCACGCGATCAAGTTCTTTCCAACTCCTGAATGTGTGCTGAGAATCATCAGGTTTTTCACGGTGCCCACCTCGTTGCAAAATCGACGATGAAGTTGTTGAAACGACGTGACGACCGAAAACGAAGTGAACGCACCCCCCCTGCATTCTATCGCCGTCAAGTGGCCTTCGCTAGCGCGAGTTTAGTTGCGTCACCGACAGACGATCGCTGCAGCTTCGCATGCACACGATCGCATGTATTGGGCACACCACTGCGCGCCGTGAGTAGCCGATGTTCTGGAGGCGTTAGATGTTATTTGTCGATTCGTCGTGTCGTGACCAGGTGACAAGCTACCGACGGGCCACGTTATGTGACGGATGCGTGATTCAGCGGTGCCGTGAACACCTGGTGCGATGGGAACATCGTTCTTCCCTGTTTAAGAACGGCTTCCGCATCACCACTTTCCCCGAGCTCCAAGTGGATCTGTGCTATCCGAGTAAGCCACCAGGGATTTTTGGTCCGATGCCACTTTCGCTCGCAATCAACTATCTCGCGTCTCAAGAACGCTACCGGTTCCGCGAAGAACGCCATTGCTGTCTCGCAGAAGGTCGCCAAAGCACGATGGCGGAAACCAGTCTCCCGCCATTCGGGCGTTAAGAATAAGTAGAAGAACTCCCGAGGCCAGCCAGTTCGCTCTCGAACGTCGACAAAACTGGCTCTCTGCGCGTCTAACTCGTGCTCGCCGACTGACCTAACGCACGGGATTGAAGCCTTCACTTCATCATCGGTACGCCACGACAGATGTGAATCGAACAGCAACACAGTTGCGTGCCTGGCAAAACCGTAAAGATTCGGGATTGGAATCCGCCAATCCGAAGTTGACGGGGCGACGTGTTCCGGCATTTTGACATCACGAAGCACGACCGCGCTAACGGGATTCCACATCTCGTGCGACAGAACCACTTCAAGTTGTGGGCATAGTCCGAGCGCCAATACGTCAGGCAATTCGTTCCGGAGGGTCAAATGGTCCTGCATTTTCTCATGGCCTCCGTATTAGGACTCTCGCGTCCTGCGCTAGTGACTCGAATGGACGCTCGGGCATAACGCTGTTGATATGCGCTTCTGACTGTTCTCCGCATACGCGGCAGGACGGGTCTCGACGGGCTTCGGTCATTTGGACGGAAAAATCCCGCCGGTCGTATGACAGCTTGTTGAATTCAAGTTTCGTTCCAATGAGTATGTTGATTGCACACTCCACAGCAAGGGAAGCAATCACGGTGTTCAAAAGCAGGGACGACGGTTCTGGGGTGCTAGATCCTGGGAGGAAGTAGTTGTTCTCGGTCCCTTGGACGTCGAAGCCAAGACATTGAAGGCACGGTCCTTTGGGGTTACTGATGCAGACTTGCCCGCCGGACGCTATAACGGAATCGCCTGATTCGTTCACCGCAAAGCCACTTCCCAGGTCAATCAAAGTCCGTCCACTTGTTCGGCAGGCGACATCCACTTCCATGCGTGTGAACGAATTGTCCACGCACCCAATCACAAGCGTCGCGTCGCGCATGTGTCGCAGAGTTTGATCCCCCGGAAATGCCTCGCGAATTCCGTCGACCACGACATTCGTGAATCGGGACTTGAGATATGATTCAATGATCTCAACCTTCGGTCTACCAACCTCTTGTCGTCGCGCAGCATCCGTCCGCTGGCATTTAAAAGCGCCAGGCAATCGTTCAGCGTAATTGGCAGCATTCCCTTGTCCGACGCTCGCCGCGAATTCGTACCGCGGACAGCCGCCCGACGGTCCGTCGACTCGTTTTCGTCGATCGTCAGTTCGCATAGCCAGCCGTCGGGCAATTTGTGGGGCTCGACAGCCCCTCCGGGAGAGATGACATGATGTGAAAACCG
>NZBA01000121.1 GCA_002686265.1 Planctomycetota bacterium | reverse complement strand
TACCTCGCCGTGCGAAGACCCTTTGAACCCCTTATCCCCCACCTCGCTCGACTGCGAAGCGGTTCGTCGCGGGTACGTGTGGGGGAGCTTAGAAAAAACCGCCACGGATTCGTGGCGGTTTTTCTTGCGCGGATCGGCATTCTCGGTCTGTAAACGGCGACCACCCTCGAGACACGCTGCGCCCCAAGCTCTCATGCTCTCAGGGCTTGAGGTGCTGGTCGAACCATTCCAGTTCCCTACCTCGCCGTGCGAAGACCCTTTGAACCCCTTATCCCCTTCACGGTGAGGGTTCCACCGATCGCCGGGCCGCGGTAGGGGATCTCGTTGCCACCGCTAGCGCCCGGGATCGTGAAGGGAAAGCTGATTGCATCGACGTTACCGTCCGCCGGCACACCCAGATCGATGTTGCTCCAGATCGTGGGCAGTGCGCAGCCACCCGCCATGCGGGCAATCCGGGAGGCACCGCCGGGATCCGCCGATTCGAGGGACAGGCGGTCCGCGCCTCCAGAACCGGGAACCAGAATCTTGCCGCCACCGCTGCTGGTGGCTTGGGCGGCGCTGAATCCGGACAGGCAGGCCAGGATCAGAGCGTATTGGTACTTTCTTGACAGGTGCATGCCATTCCTTTCGTAAGGCGTAGTGGAGGAGCCGGGGCAAATTCCACGGCTGTCACTTGAACGAGCGAGGATGGAGTCGAATCTGTGACCGCAAAGACCGGAAAAGGGGCGAATCGGCTCTCCGGGGGCTTCCAGTGCCTCTACAGAGCAGATGTTGCCCCGGGTGGCGCGCGTCAATTTGTATGATGCGGCACTCACTGCATCCAAGGAGGCCACGGGCGCGGCGAGCCTGACTGCACTATTTCGCAGCCCACCGAAGCAGACGTCGCAGAAGATCAATGATCCCCCACCCTGATCCCCACCGCTCTCCCGAGGAGGTCCTGGCCGCCTTCCTCGAAGCGCACCCCGAGCCCTCGCCTGAGGAGATCGAGGCCCTGTGCGCCGAGCACGCCGATCACGCCGCCGACCTGCGGCGCCTCTTGGCCGCGGCCGACGACCTGCAGGGGATGCTGGCGGGCCAGCGCGAGCTGGAAGCCGGGTTCGCGCCCACCGCCGGGGAGACGCGCTCCCTACATCGCGCCTCGCGCTTCACGCGCGCTTTCGCCACCAGCGCTTTCCGCGCCGGCGAGGGAGAGACGGTGGGAGACTTCCGCCTCGTGCGCCTGATCGGGCGCGGGGGGATGGGGGAGGTCTGGGAGGCCGAGCAGCTCTCGCTCTCGCGGCCCGTGGCACTCAAGCTGCTGTTGCCCGAGCGCGTAGACCAGCGCGGGCTGGACTTCTTCGCGCGCGAGGCGCGCGCTGGCGGTCGCCTGTCAAACCCCGGCATCGTGTCGGTGTTCGGCACGGGCGAGGACGAGGGCCTGCACTGGATCGCCATGGAGTTGGTGCCCGAGGCCTGCGACCTGCGTCATAGCCTGGAGGGCCTGCGCGAGGAGGGGGAGCTGCCTGAGAGCTATTACAATCAGGTGGCCGAGTTCATGGCGGGGGTGGCGGACGCCCTGGAGGTGGCGCACACCGGGGGCGTGATCCACCGCGACCTCAAGCCGGGCAACATCCTGGTGGCGAGCGACGACCGGCCCAAGGTGTCGGACTTCGGCCTGGCCAAGCTGACCGACGAGCACTCGATCTCGCTCGCGGGCCAGCTGGTGGGCACCTTTGCCTACATGAGCCCCGAGCAGGTGGCGGTCAAGCACGCGGGAATCGACCACCGCACGGACATCTTCAGCCTGGGGGTGGTCATGTACGAGATGCTGACGCTCGTACGGGCCTTCGAGGGGGACACCACCGAGCAGGTGGCGCAGAAGATCCTGTGGGAGGATCCGGTCGACCCGCGCGTCCTGCGCTCAAGAGTGCCCCAAGACCTGGCGGTGATCTGCGTCAAGGCCATGGCGAAGGCCCCGGGCCGGCGCTACCTGTCGATGACGGAGCTGGCGGCGGACCTGCGAAGGCACCTGGGCCACGAGCCCATCCACGCGCGACCGCCGACGGCGATGCAGCGCATGAGCAAGTGGGTGCGCCGCAACCCGACGAAGAGCGCGGTGGTGGCAGTAGCGGTGGCGGCGCTGGTGATCATCACGGGCCTGTGGTGGCGGGCGGTTGAGGCAGAGGCTGCGACTGAAAGTGCCCTGGCGGAGGTCAGCCAGCAGCGGGACCTGGCGAACTCCCAGAGGGATCGTGCACGTGAAGCCGAGGCCGACACCAGAAGTGCCCTTGCTGAATTGGGGGTTCAGAAGGCCGAGGTCGAGACGCAACGCGACCGTGCAGACCAAAACGCTACGCTGGCCAAGGAGCGGGCTGAGGAAGCCGAGCTCCGCGCGGCGGACCTGGATCAGGTGGTCAAGTTCCACGAGGAGCAGCTGTCGGGGATCGATGCCCAGGCCATGGGCCTGACGATCCAGGCCATGGTGCTGGAGCGGACCAGGGTCGCCGGAGAGCGCGCGGGGCGCGAGCCGGAGGTGCTGGAGCGAGAGCGGGCAGACCTGGAGAAGCTACTGGCGGGCGCGGACTTCACCACCCTGGCCCTCGGTGTGCTGGACAAGGAGGTGTTCCAGGGAGCGCTCCGGGAGCTGGAGAAGCTCGAGGGCCAGCGCCTCATACAGGCCCGACTTCAGGACGTGATCGGCAAGGTCTACCGGTCCTTGGCAATGTATGCGCAGGCCGAGCCAGTCCTCGAAAAGGCCCTCGCTACACGACGGGAGCTCCTCGGCAACGCCGACCAGAGCACCCTCGATTCGATGGCTACCCTGGGGCTGTTGCGAGTAGACCAGGCCAGGTATCGGGAGGCCATAGAGCTCTACGAGGAGGCCTTGGCCCGGAGTCGAGCAGCAGAGGGTGGCACCCCCGCGCTCTCCTTTCAGAGCAGGATGCTGGCTTGCCTCGGATTGGTAGCGGCCCGTAGCGAGCGCTTCGACCTGGCGGAGCAGGCATCCCTTGAGGCAATGGAGCTGGCTGAGGCCGCTGGGGATGAGCACCGCGCGGCCACTGCCCGCAGCGTTCTGGGGGTGGTCTACTGGAAGATGCAGCGCCATCAAGAGGCCGACCCCATCCTCCGGGAGCAGCTCGATTACCTACGCCGGAGCCAGGGGGAGGATGATCCAGAGACGCTCGCGGTGCTCAACAACCTGGCATTGAACTATCGGGGTCTGGGCCGCTCCGATGAGGCTGTGCCTATCTACGAGGAGCTGATCGAGCGCCATACCCGGATTCATGGCGCTGACCACCCGCGAACCGTGACGGTGCTCAACAACCTGGCGTATGTCCACCAGAAGCAGGGGCGCTTCGACAAGGCCGAGCCACTCTTCTTGTTGTGCCTCGAGCTGACCGAGGCCAGGTTCGGGAAGGACCACGAGAGTTCGCAGTTCTACGCGATGCAGGTCGCGAATCTCTACTACGACTCTGGGCGCTTTGAAGCGGCGGAGAGCCGCTACAAGGGCATGAACGAGCAGACCTTGCGCATGCTCGGTCGCGAGAATGGCGCCGCCCTGCAGAACCTCTGCCTGCTCTACCGCTCGTGGGGGCGCCTCCCAGAAGCCCTAGCGTTCGGGCAGCGCTCGCTGGACTACCACCGCGAGATCCGGGGAGACGACCACATGAGGACCATTGAGGCCCTCAAGGAACTGGGCCTCACCCAAGCCGTTGCCGGTCAGCTTGTTGAAGCAAGAGTCCACCTCCTGGAGGCCCTGCAGACCAGCGCGCGCCTTCGAGCCGCCAACCATCGGGAGACGCAAGGAGTTCTGAGCACCATCAATGAGGTGGTCTGGCCCCTCGTGGACCCCGACGGGGACGCGGGTACGGTGCCGCATGACAGCGCCCTGATCGCCCTCCAGCTCATCACGGCCGCCGTCGAGGTTGCTGCGACGGATCCGGCAATGCGGGACACCCGGGCTTGGGCTCTGCTTGCCGCCGAGCGCTACGATGAAGGGCTTGCGGAGTCCGAGAAGGCCCTCGAGCTTGCTGCCGAGCGTGACAAGCAGGTCTATCAGGGCTACGTCGAGCGCATGCGGGCAATGGTCGACACGGCTCGGGCTATCGACTCCCCAGCAAGGGACGAGGCGGACGACCGGTAGACGCCTCCTGCAGGCTGGGTCATCGGGCAGATGACGTCCCCTGCGCCTTGCCTTGGGTCCGGTCTCACGCCGGCTCAACGCCACCCATACGGGAGGCCAGGTGTGCCATGGCGCGCGAGTAGGTCTTGCGCACGGCCGCATCGCTCTTGCCCAGCATCTTCGCGACCTCCTGGCTCGGCAGTCCGTCAACGCTGCGCAGGATGAGCACCTCGCGCATGTCCTGTGGAAGTCGCTCGATCTCCCGCTCAAGCCTCTCGAATCGACCAGTCAGATCGAGGTAACCCTCTCCCTGGCCACCTGCGGGCAAGCTGGCCAGCTGGCTCTGTGGGACAGGCTCACCGCCTTGCCTCTTGGCCGCATCGAAATAGCGCGCCCGGTCGCGGATGTTGTTGAGGACCAGGGCGTTGAGGTAGTGACGGAAGCTCCCTGGTTCGCGAGGCTCGAAGTTGTCCAGGTCGCGGAAGGCCTCCAGGGCGACGCTCTGGAAGATGTCCGCGCTCTCCAGCATGCTCCTCAGGCGCGTGCCCAGGCGCAGACGCACGGCCAGCAGGAGGTGGTCGTGGTGGCGCTGGAAGAGGTTCTCGAGGGCCTCGTCGTCACCGGCCTGGGCGCGAGCGACCAGGAAGCGGGTCTCCTCCTCACCGGGAGGCTCGGGAGGAAGCGTCATGAGTGGTCGAGTCTAGTCCGATGTGCTCCACAGCAGGCTCCTGGCGAGCACGGTGAGGCCCTTGTCCGCCAGCAGGGGCGAGCCAGCCACGGTCCTGACCGCGCCCGAGCTCTGGCACGAGCTGCGGGCGGGGTTGCGTCGGGTGCCGCGGCTGGCCCGCCACTCTACTCGTCCGCCTGCTCCTCCCCGAGCAGGATCAGGTCGAGGAACAAGCCTGCGCTGGCCGGAGAGGACCCCTTGGCCTTGCTGAGGAACTCACGCACCTGGGTCGGGTCCAGGTCTTGAGGCGAGTCAGCCATGGTCGAGAGCCAGTAGAAGGCTCGCTTGGCAGCCTGCTTGACCTGCTTGGGATCATCGCTCCCACCGGGGATGTCGTCGGAACCCAGGGCCCATCCCTCGGGTAGACGCCAGCCCGTCCACTCCGCGGCCTCCAGCAGCCCGAGCCACTCGGGGCGCAGCAGGCTCACGAGGTACTTGCCGGGCTCGGGTTCTGGCACGACCACGAGCTGCTCGGCACCGGGAACTGGGATGCTGCCGCTATGGATGAGCCCAGCTGTATAGCGTGCCACCTGACGGGCGTTCGGGTCTGCTGCGGTGCCATGCAGGGCGAACAGCTCAGTGTCGTCGTTCCAGGCAAGATCCAGTACGGGTGTATCGCTGAGCCGACCCAGGGTCTCCAGCCTGGCCGAGCCCGAAGCATCGTGGTCGAGCCAGACCCTGTCGATTCCCATGCTCCCACCGATATAGAGGAGCGAGCTGTCGTGCCGGTTCCATGCGAGCGCGAAATAGCCATGCCATTGGTTGGGCGCGAGGTCCTCAGCGATGATCTCCTTGTCGAGCTCCAGGTCATAGATACAGATCTGCGTCCCAGGCAAGATCAGGGCGAGGTACTTGCTGTCAGGGGAGATCGCCATGGCGCGGATGTACGGGTAGTAATTTGTAATGTGATCCAGCAGTCCGGTCGTGTTCGTCGTGAGTTCGACCTCATAGAGCGCATAGCCATCACAGGCGAAGCCGCGTGATCCGTCAGGGGTCAACACGACCCGGTCGAGGGCCTGACCCGGCCAGCCAGATTGGCCCTGGTATTGCGTGTAGCCCATCGGGTTCAGCGCCACATCCTCGAGGTAGCGCATGACCGAGGTCCCCTCCACCGAGATCAGCCTGCGGCCGATCGGGTCGTAGGCCATGTCCAGCGCTCCCAGGTTGTGGGGCTGCGGTGCCATGTTGGAGACCATGGGCCCCATGCGGATGCGGCTGGTATGGCCTCCCTGGTCGGTGACGTAGACCGTGCCTCCCCCAAGGGAGCGCTCCATGTCCGCGACGTTGTCCGGCATGATCCATGGACCGCCCGAGAGGGGATTGCCGCTGTCGAAGTGGTAGGCGTGGACGGAGCTCTCCCCTGCCACGACGACCAGGTCGCCAGCCGCAGCAAGGGACAGCAGGCAGGAGGAGAAGAGGGAGGTGATGAGTGCGCGCGTGGGCATGGCAACGTGTTGGGTCCTGGTGGGGGGTCGAGCGCGCACGGCGGCGCGCCATGGGGGCCAGGGGGAGGCCCTCTGCCCTCTATCCTCCGGCGCAACCGAGACGTCTGGGAGGGCTTCGGCCTGCGCGACGAGACCGCGGTGGCGGGCATCAAGTTTCGCGCCCTCAAGCGCCTGCGCGAGCTCGCCCTGCGGCGCGACGCCTCGGGCCAGGTTCTGGGCGCGATGGCCGACGCCACGTCCGACGCCGAGACGTGCCTGGACCTCGACGTCGCCCGAGCCTGGCGCGACGGCCGCGTCAGCTGTCCCGCGCGCTACTGGCTCGCGCGCCACGACGCGGGGACCCTCAAGGAGGGCCCGCGAGCCTTCGTCTCCTTCCACCTCGGGGAGACCGCCTGCCCCCTGTGCCAGGCGAACCTCGACGACCTGCGGCGCGCGCGCGAGCAGGACCTCGACCCGCTCATCGAGCGCATGCAAGCCTCGACGGTCCAGTACCTGCGTTCGCGTACCCACGGGGCGGCGGACGGCACCTGACCGAGAGGATCCGGTAGATTACTCCCGGAATCCCTGACCGTGTCTCACCGAGAAACCGGTTAGGGGTTGGGGAAGGGCGAATCCCTGCTCGTGGGCTGGATCTTCCCCGGTGGCGTGTCGAGGGGGGCTGGCCTGCTCGTCTCTTCCGAGCGCCGCTCGAGGAGGCGCTGGGGGTACCCGTGCGGTGACCCCGTTCTTCCGTGGAGCGTTCTACAGAGTCCGGAGAGGGCTGATCACCTGGAGGCGAGACCATGAGAAACCCGATAAGGAACCTGAACTGGGACGGCATGGGGACGGCGAGTTGCCTGGCCGTGGTGGCGGGGATGGGATGGGGGGATTGCAGCGTGGGGAGCGAGCCCGCATCCAGCGCCGCCCAAACTGCAGCCGGAGCCTCCCGAGAATCGGCGGTCGAGGATTCCCCCGGGAGGGGCGTGGTCTCCCGAGCGGCCTTGGACTACCACCAGTTCAACGGGGTCTGGGCGGCGGAGGACTGTGAAGGCGGCCTGACCCGGTACATCCCCGAGGGGACCGGAGACCACGCGCTCCAGTTCGCCCTGGCACAGAGCCCGCAGACGACGGTCCTGTGGGAGGTCGGGCCCGGGGGGGAAGTCTTCGAGACGGACCAGGGCCTCTTCGTGGACCGCAGCGCGTCGGGGGGGATCCTGTTCGGCGAGGCGGCCTACGAGGCCCTGGAGTCGGGCGAGCGCGAGCCATCCTCTGCCCGGGTCTCCCCTCGCGAGCCGGGTGGGACATCCGATTGCAGCGGCCAGTACTCCGGCGTGACGAGCTACACGACCGAGGGTGACTGCTGGAGCGCGATGGTCGTTCTCCCCGGTGGAGAGTGGTCCCAGGCATGCGGGGGAGAGGACGGAGCTTGCAAGGCCAAGATCACCAGGGACGAGGGCGTCAAGAACGTCACCTGGACTTGCGGCACGGGGTCGGCGGGCGGTGACGCGAACGCGAAGACCGGGTACGTCATCAGCGCGCGGAACGGGTGTTGAACGAGAGACCGCCCCGAACATGGACCGGCCGGCGGCGGGCCGTCGGGTGGGGCGTGTGTGCCGGGGGAGGGATCCTGCTGGGCGCGCTCGTCGGGTCGACGGTGTGGTGGACCGAGCGCACGGACCGGAGTGCCTCGATCGCTCGCCCGCGCGGCGAGGTGCCCGGGCGAGTCTCCGATGGCCCTGCCCCGGCTCCCGCGTCGGACTCCAGAGAGGCGATCGGGGGAGCACGAGCCGACGGCGCCTCCGCGGGTTCGGCCCGGGCGGGCGCCGGGCCGCGGGTGCCCGCCGGGCGGAACCGGCGACGTCTCGCTCCGCGCGCGCGGATCCTCGACCGGGCCGCGGCGGGCGAGTCGGACATCCCCGACCCGAAGGACCCGGACGCTGCCGTCCTCCGCGAGTTCCACGGGAACGGAGCGCCGTGGGTCGAGTGCCCACAGAAGGACGGTAAGCGGCACGGGCTGGCCAGGGCCTGGTTCCCCAACGGGGTGTTGTGTTCGAAGCAGTCCTACCGGGAGGGCAAGCTGCACGGGCCGGCGAGGTACTGGCACCCCGACGGCGCCGAAGCGGCGTCGGGCGCGTTCACCGACGGCGAGAAGACGGGGCGCTGGGTGGAGTACGGCCCGGACGGCGGGCTGCGGTCGGAGGCGGAGTTCTCGCGCGGGCTCCGTCACGGCGTCTGCGTGTATTGGGACGACGAGGGGAACGTGGTCCAGAGCCTCAGCGGCACCTACGAGCACGGCGAGCGGGCCGCCGGACTCTAGTCCGCATCCTCCGAGAGCTTCGCCGCACCTCCGGCCCGTCTCGGCCCTTCCTGAGGAGCATCGAGACCGACGGCAGTAGGGCAGTCGGGCGGGGGAGGTCTGTCTCGCGAGCGGTGGTGAGGGGCGTGCGGAGTCTCAATG
>NZBA01000120.1 GCA_002686265.1 Planctomycetota bacterium | reverse complement strand
GGCGCGACGGCGTCAGCAGCACCGCCCGACGCGCTCGGCGCGACGGCGTCAGCAGCACCGCCCGACGCGCTCGGCGCGGCGGCGTCAGCAGCACCGCCCGACGCGCTCGGCGCGGCGGCGGCAGCAGCACCGCCCCCATCGGCATCACCCTCGGGAACCTCCTCCGCACCCTCTTCGCTCACCGCCTCAGCAGAGGCGTCACCCGCGGGTTCGGGCCCGCCGCTCTCCTCCTCCGTCTCCTCTCCAGCGCTCGCGCCGGCCCTCTCGGCCCCCCGGGCGAGGGGTGTCGCGAGCAGGTCCGCCAAGCCGCCGAGACCGCGGTCGAAGGCCAGCTGCACTTCGGGTTCGGGGCGGCGGAAAGGCAGGAAGCGGTCTTCGAGCTCGAAGCGATCCATGCACGAACGGATGCCGTCGACGGCCTTGCCGGCGGTCCCCTCCTCGCGCTCCAGCGACCGCAGGATCGTCCCGCGCCGCCGGTCGAGCTCGACGAGCTCCTCGCGCCGCGAGGCGAGGCGCCGGAGCACGCTCGGGAGCATGGCACCGACGCTCGCACGCCGGAAGCGCCCGATGAAGGACGGGCTGAGGCCGGCGTCGATCATCTCGAACGCGCTGGTGATGTGATCGACCTTGACCTTCAGCTCACGGGCCAAGGTCTCGAGAATCGGTGTGGCTGTCACAATCGCTGCCCCGGTGGTGCCCCGGGGGTCGTGGGAAGTGCGCGCACGGGTGCGGCTCGGTCTGTTCGGTGCTCCCGCTCGGCGCAGTGCCTCACGGAGCTTTCTTGGTGGCCCTTGGAGGCCGCCGAGATTGTACACACTCTCCCGAGCGAAGATCCCGGTGCTCCCCGCCCCCGCTGCGAACGGTGGCGAACGGCCAGGAAACGGCCTCAGATGCGGACTTGCTGAGCGAGCGCCTTCCCCAGGCGCAGGCCGGAGGATTCGTCGATGCCCGTGACGAGGTGGTCGTCGACCACGATCTGCCGGCCCTCGTAGCGCCCGCCCGCGCGCTCGACCTCCTCGGCCACGGCCGCCGCCCCGGTGACCCTGCGCTTGCGCAGAATGCCGGCACGGGCCAGGACCAGGGTGGCGAGCCCCCAGGCCCCGATCAGCTTGCCCGTCGAGGCGGCCTCCGTCGCGAGGCGCAGCACGTCGGGGTCGGAGAGGAATGCGGTATCCCGCTCGCAGCCCACGAAGACCACGCCGACGTGCTCCTCCAGCGACACCGAGTGCACTTCGCCGTCCACTTGGAACTCGTCCTGGAGGCGACCGGAAACGGTGGCGTCGGTGCGGGTGGACACGGCCCGCGTCCCCACGTGGACGTTCTTGAGGCTCGAACGCACGTGGCGCAGGGTCTGGTCGTCGAAGTCCTCGTTCGGCACGACGATCAGCACCGTGCTCCTGTGCTCTTGGATCGCGAGGCCGTCCGCGTCGATTTCCTCGGTTTGCTGCTCGTCCGCCATGGTGGACGGAGATTGTGCTGACTGGAGCCGGTGGATCAAGGGGCGCGGCCGGGCGGTGCTCCGATCCGCCCGCGCGCCAACCGCGGGCGCGCCTGGCCCGCGCGCTCCTCAGGCGGGCAGCTCGAAGACCGAGACGCGCCGCTCCTCCGCCAAGAGGCCGGCGCCGCTCGAGACCTGCCAGGCGACCTGCTCGTCGAGGCCCGGGATGGCCCAATCCCCCAGGGCGCGGCCGGTCAGGATGTCCCGCGCCTCCAGCATCGCTCCCTGCACGACGTAGAGTTTCCCGCTGTTCGCGGTGATGCTCACGTCCCCGACGGCCGCGCCGGGCGCCGTGGACAGGATTTCGAACCACGAACCCGCCTCGTCCTCGGAGGCTCCCGCCGCGAGGCCGAGCAGGGAAAGTGTGTCGGCGACCACCTCGCCGTTCTCCTCCAGTTCGCCGAGGGCGATCATGAAGCTACCGACGAGCTCGGGAGGCAGGGCGGCCTGCAGGTCGGCGGTCAGGATCACGGCTTCTTCTCCACTACCCGCGAAGCCGTGGATCCCAGGCAGGCGGCAGGGCACGAGAGAGGCCGCCGGCTCGCCGGTCAAGGCGTCGAGAGCCATCACTCCGTGGCAGCCCTTCTCGGGGTCGCTGTAGCCGACGAGAACGCGATCGCCGCAGCGCGCCATGTGGTGGATGCGCTCCTTGGTCGGTCGGTAGGTCCAGGCCTCGGACATGAGCGGGGTCGTGATAGCGAACACGCTCCTAGCGCTGGCACACAGGCAGAGGTCCTCGAAGACCAACGCCTCGTCGAACTCGCCGATGGCCTCGACGCCGAGCAGCTTCCCGCTCTCGCGCTCCATGCGCACCATGCGGTGTCCCTGTTCGCTCGGACCGAGGACGATCGCCTCCCCCGAACTGCCGAAGCCCGCCGCGAAACCGCGGCCGTAGCCCACCTCGCAGGGAGAGAGCCAGAGCGTCTCGCCGGTGTGGCGGTCGAGCGCGCCGAGCTTGCCGGGGATCACGCTGTCGACCCACATGCCCCCCGCCGGCGGGTCGTAGCCATGGACGAGCACCGGTCCGTCGGTCCCGAAGGCGATTCCGTCGATCTCGATCTCAAGCTCTCGGGACCACCGTCTACGCGCTGTGCTGGTCATGCGCGGATGGTAGCAGCCTCGGGAACACAGGGCGAAAGAGGAAACCGGTCGGAAGGCCGGGTCTCAGTCCCCGGCGAGAGCCTTCTCGGCCAGGCTCTTGGGCAGGTCCTTGTACTCGTGGTATTCCATCGAGTACGAGCCGCGTCCCTGGGTGGCTCCACGGAGGGATGAGGAGTACTGGAACATCTCGGCGATCGGGACGTGGGCGCGAACGACGCGCAGGTCGCCCTGGGAGTCCACCTCGCTGACCTCGCCGCGCCTGGAATTCAAGTCCCCCACGACGGCACCGAGGTAATCCTCGGGCACGCGCACCTCGACCTTCATGATGGGCTCGAGCAGGACGAAGTTGTTCTCCATCGCCTGACGGAAGGCCAACATCCCCGCGTTGTGGAAGGCGAGCTCCGAGGAGTCGACGTCGTGCGCCTTCCCGTCGTAGAGCGAGGCGCGCACGTTCACGAAACGATGGCCGAGGCTCCCGCCCGCGTCGAACACCTCCCGCAGGCCCTGGCCGACGTTCTTGATGTACTCGCGGGGGACGTTGCCGCCCTTGACCTCGTCCACGAACTCCATGCCGCCGTCCTCGGTCTCGGCGGTCTCGAAACGCACGTTCACGACGGCGTACTGCCCGCGGCCGCCCGACTGGCGGATGTAGCGCGCCTCGGTGTCCACCGAGCGGTCGAGGCGCTGGCGATAAGCAACCTTCGGCTTGCCGGTGTGGACCCCGACCTTGTACTCGGTCCGGATACGGTTGAGCAGGACCTCGAGGTGCAGCTCACCCATTCCGGAGATGATCAGCTGATCGGTCTGCTCGTTCTTCTTCGAGCGGAAGGTCGGGTCCTCGCGCATCAACCTCCCGATGCACTCGCTCAGCTTGTCGCGGTCCTGGTTCTTGGCCGGTTCGATCGCCATCGAGATCACGGTGTCGGGGAAGACGATCTCGTTCAGGGCGATCGGCGCCCCCGGATCGCAGAGGGTGTCCCCGGTGATGGTCTGTTTGAGGCCCACTACCGCCGCGATTTCCCCGGCGGGGATTGCGTCCACGTGCTCGCGCTTGTTGGCGTGGATGCGCACGATGCGGCCGATGCGCTCCGTGCGGCCCAGGCGCGGATTGAGGACCTTCATCCCCTTCTCGAGGACGCCCGAGTAGACGCGCACGAAGGTCAAGTCGCCCGTCTGCTCGGCGATGGTCTTGAAGGCCATCGCCGAGACCGGACCCGATTCCTCGGGCTCGCGCGAGAGCTCATCGCCGCTGGCGGGCTCCTTGCCCACCACGGCCGCGATGTCCCGCGGGCTGGGCAGCAGATCGATCGTCGCGTCGAGCACGAAACGCACGCCTTTGTGCTTGAGGGCCGAGCCGACGAGCACCGGCGTGATCTCCATGCCTAGGGTTCCCCTGCGCAGAGCCGAGAGCGCCAGGTCGGCGGGGACTTCCTCGTCCTCGACAAAGAGGTCGAGGAGGTCCTCGTCAAACTCCGCGGCGGTCTCGAGTAGCTCGTGCCGGTGCAGTTGCGCTTGTTCGAGCAGATCCGCGGGGATCTCATCCAGCTCCCGCACGCCACCATCGGCCTCCTCGTCGAACTGGAACATCTTCATCCGGATGAGGTCGATGACTCCCGAGAACTCCCGTTCCGCGCCGATCGGCAGCTGGACCGGAACGGGCCGGGCACCGAGGCGCTCGCGGATCGACTCGACGGCGGCGGAGAAATCCGCGCCCACCCGATCCATCTTGTTGATGAAGCAGATGCGCGGCACACCGTAGCGGTCGGCTTGGCGCCAAACCGTCTCGGACTGCGCTTCCACGCCGCTGACCGCGTCGAAGACCGCGATCGCACCGTCGAGAACGCGCAGGGAGCGCTCGACCTCGGCCGTGAAGTCCACGTGTCCAGGGGTATCGATGATGTTGATCGAGTGTCCGCGCCACTCGCAGCTCGTGGCGGCCGACTGGATCGTGATCCCGCGTCGCTGTTCCTCCTCGAGGAAGTCCATCGTGGCCTCGCCGTCGTGGACCTCGCCGGTGCGGTGGATCTTCTCGGTCAGGAACAGGATCCGCTCGGTGACGGTCGTCTTGCCGGCATCGATGTGGGCCATGATGCCGATGTTGCGGTGGGACGCGAGGCCGGCCGCACGTGCGGCGCGGGGCCGCGCACTGGTAGCTTGAGGGGACATCGGGTTCAGTGGTCGGGGCGGGACGGGGCGGGAGCCGGAGATGGGAGCGCAGCGGGGGCCTGCTAACGGACGAGAGGGGGGGCCGAGACGCAGGGCTCTCGCCCGGCGGATGCCGCCCGTGAACGATCCTCGATTCCCCGCCTCCTGCCATGAAAGGACGAGGGTTGGAGGCGAGATAGGGTACAGAGCACTCGCTGGCCGTCAAGTCGGTGCCGCCCTCGGGACCGGGATCGCCCGCAGCACCCTCCCGGCGGGGTCAGTCCGCGCCAAGGTGGCGCACGCGCTCTCCGGTGAGCTCGCCGGTCGCCCCGACGCCGCCGGGACACGGGCCGAGATGAGCCAGAGAGAGTGCGAAGAGGACCAAGGCGGCAGGGGGCCAGGCCTCCGGGCGCTCGGGCGCCTCGCGGGCCACGGCCTCCGCCAGGGTCGCGCCGGCGGCGGACGGTGCGTCGGGGGAGCCCGCCGCCCCCCGTGCGCTTCGCCGGCGAGGGCTCACGGCGTGGAATCCGATTCGGCCGCCGGAGGACGGTTCCTCCCCAGGCGCTCATGGGCGGCGGAAAACTCGTGGGCGCAGAAGGCGGCCATCAGGGACAGGTCGCCCGCCAAGCAGATCGCACCCAGGAGCTCGGCGAAGTGCGCCGCCTTGCCCTCGCCGCGACAGCCCAGGACGTCCAGGCACTCGGTCGCGGTGCCCTGCCCCGTCCCGCCGCCGACGGTGCCGACCAAGAGAGAGGGGAGCCAGATCGAGCAATACAGGTCGCCACCGCCGGTCACGTCGAAGTCGAGCAGGCCCGTGGCGCACTCGGTCACGTAGGCGACGTCCTGCCCGCAGGCGAGCATGACCGCCGCCAGTCCGTTGGCGCTCTGAACGGTCCAGTTCTGGGTGCCGAGCTGGGCGAAGCCCACGGCGTAGGTGCGCTGGATCGCCACCAGCTCCTCGGGGGTGGTGCGCGCGGCCTCGAGCAGCAGGTCGCGCCCGACGGTCGCGTCGCAGACCACGCTGCGCCCGCGTCCCTCCACCAGCGCCCGGGCGTTGGCGCGCTTCTCGACGTCCTGGCCGTGGACGTAGCGGGCCTCGGCGCCGGTCTCGCGGGCGAGCTCGGCCAAGCACAGGTCCGTGGCGCGCGCGGCCATGTTGATCCCGATCGCGTCGCCGGTGGTGAAGACCAAGCGCAGGATCACTCGCCGCCCGACGACCTCCGCGTCGAGGGACACGAGTCGCCCGTGGCGCGTGGTCGCGGCGCAGACGGCCTGCATCGGCCCCAGTCTGGCGCGGATGGTGCGCGCGGCTTCCTCTGCCCTGCGCGCGTCGGGGAAGACCAGGATCGGGTTTTGGGTCAACCCCTCGCGCGTCTGGCGCGCCCGGGCGCCGCCCGCGCTCTTGAGGATCGCCATCCCGCGCGAGTAGGACGCCACGAGCGCGCCCTCGGTGGTGGCCATGGGGACAAAGACCTCGCACTCCCCCAGGGACGTGTCCGCGAGCAGCGGGCCGGCGATCCCCAGGGGGACCTGGGCGTGGCCAACGAGGTTCTCGACCTTCCCACGCGCACTCTCCGGGGGGACGGGAGCGCCCCCGATGTGTGCCAGAGGACCCCCTGCGGCCTCGCGCAGCAAGGCGCGCCGCGCCTCGACGGCCGCGGCCGTGAAGTCGTCCGCAGCCACCCGCGGGATGCGCCGCAGGCCGCGTTGCCTTCGGGGTCGATCGGGGCTCATCACGAACGGAGCGCGGCATGGTAGCAGCGCCCCCGCCAATGCAGTAGGAAGTACGCAGCGGCCAGGGCCACCGCGCGAATATGCTCCTCGAACTCCTCCAAGCCGTCACGGGCGTCTTCGTCGTGATCTACGACGGACAGCACGGCCTCAAGTTCACCCTCGGCCGGGCGGGACCGATCTACGGGCCCGGCGTGCACTTCAAGGCCCCGATCATCCAGAAGTTCCACATCGAAGAGACCAAGCACACGACGCTCGATCTCGAGCCCCAGGTCATCCAGCTCTCTGACGACCTCGTCTACGAGGTGGACTGCAAGGTCGTCTACCGCATCAGCGACCTGCGCAAGGCCGTGATCGAGATCGACGACCTGGTGACGGGGCTGCAGAACCGCGTCGTGATGGCGGTCCAGAAGGTGGTCCAGGAGAAGGACCGGGCCACGATCCAGAACACCGAGGAACTCTGCGGCCAGATCCGCGACGAGCTGCGCCCGGTAGAGGAGCAGTGGGGCGTCACGATCCTCCAACTCGGCTTCTCCAACATCTCCCCCTCCCCCGCCACCCTGGAGATCACCCAACTCGAGCTGCTCGCGCACGAGAAGCTCGCGCTCTACGAGCACTTTCGCTCGAGCGGTATCGGCACGGAGGCCGCGGTGGCCTTGATCGCGGGCGCGGTGGTCTCGCTCGAGGCCGAACCCGGCCCCCCAGGTCTGCGGGAGGACCAGGCATTCGAGGGCACGCAGGTCGAAGCGCTCGACGCCGCCATCGAGGAGCTCGAGAAGGAGCGCGAGGCCACCCGACAGGAACCGTCGGAGGAACAGGGAAAAGCGGCCGTGGACGGCGAGGGCGGGGAGGAGTAGGCCGCTCCCGCGATGAGCTCCGACCCGCGGAGTCTGTTCGACCTCCTGCAGGACGCGCTCGGCGGATTCTCGGAGTACGTCTGGGAGGAGTACTCGCGCGAGCTGATGCTCGCCCTGCTCGGGGTCGCCTCGGCTGTCGTGCGCGCCCTCGGCGTGACCGTCCGCACGGGCTCGACGGGGATCCTGTTCAGCTTCGGACGCGCGCGGCGCGAGCTGGAACCCGGCTTCCACCTCCTGATCCCGTTCCTGCAGGTCGCCCCGCGCATCGCCACGCGCCAGCGCACTCTCGACCTGCCCGCCCAGCGCGTCGCGACGCACGAGGGCCTGGTCTACAACGTCGACGCCAACCTCGTCTTTCGGGTCGAGGACGCCACGCGCGCGGTGGTCGAGATCGACGACCTCGACCGCGGCATGCTGCAGATGCTCGGGCTCTCGGTGCAGGAGGTGCTGCGCGGATTGACGCGCGGGCGCATCTCGACCGGCCACGAGCTCGACGAGCTCCTCAAGGCCGCCACCGCCGAACGCCTCGCTCCCTGGGGCGTGTGCGTCGAGAAGGCGGGCTTCACGAGCATCACGCCCTCGGCCAAGACCCTGCGCGTGACGCAGGTGCGCAGGACGGTCACCGAGCGCGGGCGCATGCTGGCTCTCCTGCTGCGGCGCGGGGTCGCTCCGCGTCGTGCGCTCTCCCTGCTCGGAGCGCGCGGACGGCTCTCGTCGCGCACGCGCCACCTGCGGCGCTTCGCACGCGCCTCGCGCTCGCGGCGGAGGATCGCGACGCGGCTCGTCCGCCGCGGGCGCACCCACGGCCAAATCCGCATGGCCTCTCGCGCACACGCCTCGCGCCTGGGCGATCCTTCCCAGGACGTGTACCGCCTACACGCCGCGCGCGGCTCCCTACGCGAGCGCGCCATGCAGGCGGAGGCTTGAGGGAGCTCGTGCCACGTCCGGTGCCCGGCTCCGCCTCCGGGACGCGCACGGGGGCCTTTCTTCGCCTATCGCGGGGAAGTCGAAGCGTCGATCCGGGCTATCCTCCCAGCCCATGACGACTCCCGATCCCCTATTTATGCGGCGTGCCATCGCCCTCGCGCGCGAGGGCGTGGCGCAGGGTGTCGGCGGCCCCTTCGGCGCCGTGATCGTCCGCGACGGCGAGATCCTGGCCGTCGGCGAAAACCGGGTCACCTCCAGCTGCGATCCGACGGCCCACGCCGAGGTGGTCGCGATCCGCTCCGCCTGCGAGCGCCTGGGCGATTTCAGCCTGAGCGGCTGCGAGCTCTACGCCAGCAGCGAGCCGTGCCCGATGTGTCTGGCCGCGATCCACTGGGCGCGCATCGACCGTCTGTGGTACGCCTGTTCGCGCGAGGACGCGGCCGACGCCGGGTTCGACGACGCCCTGCTCTACGCGGAGCTGGCCCTTGCTCCCGATCGGCGGCGCCTGCCCGGCGGCCAACTCCTACGGGACGAAGCCCTGGCGTCGTTTCGAGACTGGGCGGCGAAGGCCGACCATATCCCCTACTGATCGCCCTGTTCCCAGTCTCCGACGCGCACGCCCGCCTCGAAGACGCCCCGCGAGCGGAGGGAGCCGTCCTCGTTCCACAGAGTCCACATTCCCTCGCGCCGGTTGGCGACGAAGCGTCCCTCCTCGCGCCGCGCGCCTTGGGGGAACCAGAACGTCCACAGACCCTCGCGCAGGCCGCGGCGCGCCGGTCCGGCGGCGGCCGCGCTGCCGTCGGGGTGCCAGAAGCCCATGGGCGTCGCGGCGCCGTCGCCGCTGAAGGAGTGGAGCGAGCGCAGGCGGCCGTCGGGGTACCAACTGCGCCAGGCGCCGACTGGCTCTCCATGTTCGAACGCACGCTGTGAGCGCGGGGTGCCGTCGGGGTGCCAGCGCTCCTCGGGCCCGTGCTTGGTGCTCGACCCGTCGGCCAGCACGAGCTCCTCCCAGCGGTGGACGACCTCGCCGGTGGTCGCGTGGTGACGCGAGCGGGTCGCCAGGCGCGGGAAGCCCCCGGGTGCGTCGCCGACGGCGACCTCGAGGGCCGTCTGGGTCAAGGGAGCGGCGCAGGCGGCGGCCATGAGGGCCAGAACGAAGGGGCAGGTGACGGCGGGGGCGCGCACGAATCTCTCGGGGCCGCTTCGCGGCGTGGGGATCCTACTCGATCCGCCCCGCGATGCCTCCCCTACCCTCGCCGGTCGCGGGCTGCTTCAATGGAGCCCCCGCGACCTCCACCTTGGCGCGGCGAATGCCGAAGAAGCCTCCATGCCGACCGATCCTGCGGCGTCCCGGCCCCGAGAAGACTCCCCCGCGCAGGGGGCGGCGGGGGGCGTGGACGGACGGGGCGAGGGAGGTGCCTCGGACGCGCACCATGCCGATTTCTGGGAGGCACTCTACTCGCGCCGCTCGATCCGTCGCTTCCTGCCCGACCCCGTCCCGCGCGAGCTGATCGACCGCGTGATGCACGCGGGCACCTGGGCGCCGAGCTCGTGCAACTATCAGATGTGGGACGTGGTCGCCGTGGACGACCCCGAGCTCAACTCGCAGCTGACGGCGCTCTCCTCCCAAATGGGCAACGCGCCGGTCAACCTCGTCGTCTCCTACGCGCGGGACTTCTCCGAGGAAGGCTGGGCGAACGTCCAGTCCGCCAGCGCGATGATCCAGAACATGAGTCTGGCCGCCGGAGTCTTGGGCCTGGGTACCTTCTGGATCACGCAGATGGGCGACCGCGAGAAGCTGCGCGAGTTGGTCGGCCTTCCCCGAGACAGACTCGTGGTGGCGGTACTCGCTCTGGGCGTTCCCAAGGTCGTGCCCGCGCAGGGGCCGAGGCGACGACCGCTCTCGGAGGTGACGCACTACAACACCTACGCGGGACGCGCGATCCCCTCGTCGACAGATCCCGCCGACTGGTCGCCTGAGTTACTGAGCCTCTACCAGCGCGCGCGGGTCCTCAACGGCCTGCGCCACAACAAGCCGCGGGAGTGGGAGACGCGCGCGCTCGTGACCTTCCTCGACCGCTGCCTGCCCGAGGCGCACGGCGCCGCGGCGGGCGAGAGCGAGACCATCCGCCCCTGGCTCGATGTCCTGCCGTGCAGCGGAATCCTGACCGAACGCTTGAGTCGCGAGCGCCGCGGCTTCCGGTTCGACGTCGTGGAGCGCACGGTGGAGGTGGCGCGCTTCGCGGCCGGACGCACGCGGCCGCGAGGGGCGAGCCTGGCTTGGCCCGAGGAGTCTGCCGCGGAAGGATTCGAGCCGCCCGCGCCCGAGGCCTACGACGTAGTCTCCTGCTTCTTCCGCCTCGAGGGGCTGCAGGCTACGGAGCGCGCCGCGCTCCTCTCCGCGATGGCGCGCTGGATGAAGCCGGAGGGTCGGATCCTGTTGGGGTTCGTCAGCAGCCGCTCCTTCCACGGAGCGATGGAGGCCCTGCGCCGCCGACGCGGCGGCCCCGGCGGCGTCGAGTACGTGCTCGCGCCCGATCCCAACATCGGCCCCTTCGAAGCGCTCGATCCGCGCACGGTCGAGGAGTGGGTGGGCGCCGCGGGCCTGAGGGTGTCCGAACGCCTAGCCCTCGGGGCCCTGCCCTGCGCCGAGGAGGTCGCCTTCCGCACGCGCAACGCCTCGCCGCGCCTGAGCAGGCTCGCCCGCGGCCTAGCTGCCTGCCTCGCCCCCCTCGGGCGCATCGGGGGAATCGAGGCCGCGCGCGGGCGATACCGCTTCCTGGTCCTCGAGCACTGATCGGGGCCGCCTCGAGGCGGCCGGCGGAGGCGCCGCGCGTCGCCCTGTGGTATACCGAGTCGCGGACCTTCGTCACGCCCTCCGCTCCGCAGCGGCCCCCGCCCGTTCCCCCACCAGACCCGGCGCTCTCCATGGCCCCCTTCTCCTCGATCGCGACGATCCTCTTGGTCTCGTTCTCGGGCGCACGCGCGGCGGCCGAACCGGCGACCCAGAGCCCCGTCCGGGTGCGTCAGCCCGCCCTGTACGTCGACCAGCCGGTCCTGTCGCCGAACCCCAACCCGGCGGTCCCGCTGGCCGCGGTCATCACCTTCGAGACGAGGACACCGACGCGCACGGAACTGGCGTTCAAGGAGGGCGACCGCTCTTGGGTGGTGCAAGTCGAGGATGGGTTCGGACTCTCGCACCGCGTGCCCGTGCTGGAAGTACGGCCAGGACGCACGCACTGGATCACGGTCTGGTCGGAGAAACCGAACGGCGAGCGGATCGCGGCGCCGGCGCCCCTCGTCTTCGAGACCCCGCCGCTCCCCGACGACTTCCCGCCCGTTCTTCCACTCGTCAGCGTCCCCTCGGAGATGGAGCCGGGGGTCACCTTGGTCAACGTCAACGCCTCGCGGTACGAGGAGTCCTACCTGCTGATGATCGACGCCGAGGGCGAGGTCGTCTGGTTCTATCGGGTGATGCAGTACCTCGGGGACGTACAGCGGCTAAGGAACGGGAACATCCTCTACATGTATGACCGCACCTCGCTGGCCGAGATCGACGTGTTCGGCGACGTCGTCCAGGAGTGGTTCGCCGCGGGCATCAACTCGAAGAACGCCCCACCGGACGCCACACTCGTGGACGTCAACGCGTTCCACCACGACGTCATCGAGCTGCCCGAGGACCTCGAGGCGGACTTCATGGTCCTCAGCACTGAGCTGCGCGTCTTCCCCGACTATCCAGCGGGCGAGGTGGACGAGAACACCTGCTTGCCCCACGCCGATGTCGTCGGGGACGTCATCGTCGAGTTCCGGCGCGACGGGACGATCGTCGCCCAGTGGCCCCTGCTCGACATCCTCGACCCCTACCGCGTGTGCTACGACTCGATGTCCGACACCTGGGGGATGACCTACCAAACGCTCACGCGCGACTGGTCGCACGGGAACTCGGTGTTCTACGATGCGAACGACGACAGCTGGATCTACTCCGCCCGACACCAGGAGGCGGTCATCAAGGTGAGCCGCGCCGACGGCGAGCTGCGCTGGATCCTGAGCCCCCACGGCCGGTGGGAAGGGCCCTGGAAGGACAAGCTCCTGCGACCCACGGGCGGCGGGCCCTTCAGCTGGAGCTATCACCAGCACGCGGCGGAGATCACGCCTTCGGGCACGGTGCTGCTGTTCGACAACGGTAACCACCGTGCGGTTCCCCCCGACCCTCCCCAACCGGAGGGAATGTTGTATTCGCGGGCAGTCGAATACGACGTCGACGAGCAGGCCAAGACCGTGCGGCAGGTCTGGGAGTACGGCGGTCCGACGGGCGACTCGTGGTACTCCCACGCCTACGGAGACGCTGATTCGCAGCCTCAGACGGGCAACGTGCTCGTCACCGACGGTGCCCGGAGCGCCGACAGCGAGTACCCCCACGCCAACGTGCGCCTGGTCGAGGTGACCCGAGAGGCGACGCCGCGCGTCGTATGGGAGTTGCGCATCGCCGACACCACGGCGTTCGGGAACAGCTGGAGCGCCTACCGTGCGGAGCGACTCCGGAGCGTGTATCCCTGACCCTGGGGCGGGCGCGGCCGACCGCATCCGCGTGGGAATGACCGTGGGAGCGTCTCTCGCTCCCCTGCCGCACGGGGACCGCTGTCAGCCGGGACCGGTCAGAGCTCGACGGCCACGCAGCGGCCGGCGGTCCTGCGGGCGAGGGTTCGCCAGTGCTCGACGAGGCGCGGCGGGGCGTCGACCACGATCGAGTCGAAGGCCGCGCCGCGGTAGCGATTCACCTCGACGAGAGCGGGTACGAGCAGCTCGAGCTTCCAGCGCCTGCCGCCGGTGGGCGCGCCGTCGGTCAAGACTACCACCGTGTCCACCTCGGGATCCTCGAGGGCCAAGAGAGCCGCTTGGTAGAAGTCACCCGTGCCGCTCTCGCGGCAATCCTCGAACCAGGCGAGGGCCCGGCGCACGTTGCGCGGCGTTGCCTGCACCAGCTCGTCACTCCAGGGGTGAGGCCGGTCGGTGTAGGGGATCAGGTTGAAGCGGGTCTGCTCACCGAGAGCGGGCAGGGTCTCGCGCAGGCGCTCCGCGACCGCCTGCTTGCGCGTGCGCCCGCCCTCGCGCTCGTACCAGAGGGAGCCGGAGAAATCGATCAGGAAGCAGACGCGGTCCGAGAGGATCGGCAGGCCGACCAGGGTCGTCGTCCGCGGGCCGCCGGCCTCGTCGATCGGACCGCCGCCGCGCACCGGGTCGCCCTCGAGGCGCTCGAGCCAGTGACGCCAGGAGCGGGCGTCGAGGCCGTAGCCCATCCCCGAGAGCTCGCGCAGGAGCTCGACCGCCCGCCAGCGCAGGCGCTCGCGCTGCTCGACCTCCAGGCGGCCGCACAGCAGGGCGGCGGCCGCGCGCGTCTCGGCCCGGCCCAGGACCTCGAGGGCCGCGCGCCGCACGACGAGCTCGTCGTCGGCCGCCAGCCGTTCCCAGGGCGGCGGCGCACCCAGCTGGCGGTCGGCTTCCCAGGCTCCGAGAGCCGCCGCGCGCATCTGCGGCGCGCGATCGTCCAGGCCCGCGCGAACCAGCGGCGCCGCCAGCACCGGGTCCAGGGCGTGCAAGGCCGAGAGGGCGGCGGCACGCGTCTCGGCCGCCCCGCGCGCCTGCACGAGCCCGCGCAGGGTGCGCGCGATCTTCGCCTGCTCCCCCGCCACGAGCTCCGCCCCGGCGAGACGCTCGATCGACCACAGCAAGGCACGCGAGAACCGCGGATCGCGGCGCGTGACGCGGCGCAGGAGCTCCTCGCCGTCCAGGGGATCCCCGCGGCGCCCGAGGACCTCCGCCGCCCGCAGGCGCACCCACTCGTCCTTGGAGCGCAAGCCTAGGCGCCCGAGCAGGCCACCGAGAACGCTCTGTGCGGGCGCTAGGGCGAGCTGGAACTGCGCCTCGTCCGCGACCTCGCCGGAGGGATCCTGGAGGGACTCGAGGACCAGGCGCCAGGCCTCCTTGCGATCGAGCCCCGCCAGTTTCTTGACCGCCCCCCGGCGCTCGCGCGAGCGGGAAGCGCGCAGGGCGACCTTGAGGTCACTGAGGCGCTCGTCCGCCGCGGCTCTCGGCGGCTTCGACACTTTGCCCGGTGGGTGCCAGACCGCGGTGGTCGTCGCCCCCCCGATGTGCCCGCTGCCCCGCGGGGGCGACGTCTCGGCGGGGAGCCCGGCGGCCCCCGGCGCGGGCGACGCCGCGACCGCGAGCCCGCCAGACCCGAGAACGGTGAGCCCGGCGATCAGCCCCGCGGCCGCGGCCGTCGCCCCCGCGGTCCGGCCCCCGCTCCACACCCCCAGCCCGGTTCGCTCCTCCATCCCCTCCTGCCTCTCCGTGCGGTGTTCTCCGACCGGCGCGTGGCGCCGGCCGTCTCGTTCCGGCGGGTGCCGGAGGCGCGGCACCTACCGCACCACACCGAGGACCGATCCGATCCGCGAGCGGTTACCGCCTCGCTCGCCTCGATCCCCCAGCCTGGTGCTGCCCACGGCCCGGGTCCGGGCACCCGCACCTCACTCGTCGCCGGCGTAGCCGATCGCTTCCAGCGCCCGCAGGGTCTCCTCGGAGAGCTCCTCGCTCTCCGATTCCACCCAATCCTCATGGGCTTCGGCGATCCAGGTGTCGAGGTCGGCGCTCAAGGAGCGCGCGAGGGCGGGGAGTTCGGAGGAGAGATCGACTTCCTCCCCCGGATCGGCCTCGAGATCGTAGAGCTCGTCGTGTCCCTTGCGTCGCACGAGCTTGTGACGCCCGCGCCGGACCGCACGCTGGGGGCGCTCCATGGATTTGCCGCTGAAGCGGGCCGTGAGGAACAGGGCTCGCTCACCGAGCACCTCGCCCTTCAGCAACGGGAGCAAGGAACGTCCGCGCATCGGATGAGCAGGAGGCTCGAGGCCGAAGCACTCGACGAAGGTCGGCAGCACGTCCAGCAGGGATACGGGCTCTGCGATCACGCTCCCTGGCTCGAAGCCCGCTCCGGGCGCGGCGAACAGCAGCGGCACCCGCACCTGCTCCTCGTAGACCTGGAAACCGTGGCCCACGCAACGGTGCTGCATGAACGCCTCTCCGTGGTCCGAGGTCACGACAAACGCCCAGTCGCGGCCGCCGTCGCCGTTGATGACCCCGCCCAACATGGCGCCGATCACGCCGTCCACGTAACGCACGTAACCGTCATAGAGAGCAGAGAGCTGCTCCACGTCGGGGTGATCGGGAGCGAGGCGGTCGTGGGCGATACGCGCGCAATCCTCGAGCGTCCCCGTCACCGTCCCGTCGTAGGCTTCGTCCACCCACAAGTCTCGGAGCGGCTCGGGAGCCTCGTAGGGTTGGTGCGGGGCGAAGAGGTGAACGTAGAGGAGGGTCGGCTCCTCGCTCTCCCGTTGCAGGCGGTAACGCACCTGCTCGATCATCTTCCGCGTAGCGCCCGGATAGGTGGGGCTGATCGCGTTGTACTGATCGAAGCCGCGGTCGAGGCCGGTGCGCTCGTCGACGACCCTGTTCTGAATGAGCGCCTCGGTGCGGTAGCCGCGCTCGCGAAACAGCTCGGCCATGGTCTCGATTCCCTCGGGCAGCACGCGCGACATGCGCCGCATGCCATGGCGCTCCTGCTCGAGGGAGGTGAACAGGCTCGTAACCGAGGGCAAGGTCCACGACGAGGGCGAGTAGGCCGCCTCGAAACGCACCATCCGCTCGGCGAGGGCGTCGAGGACCGGGCTGGTCTCCCGTTCGGCGCCGTAACAGCCGAGGTGGGCGGAGTGCAAGGAGTCCACCAGGACGATCACGACACTACGCCCGGCGAGCACCCCCGTGCGGGGCTCGGCGTACGTCGCCGGCACGCCTGCGCCGCCGCCCTCGGCGCAGCCGGACGCGAGCTGGGCGATGAGGAACGCCCCTAGGAACCGGCCGCCCACGGTCTCCCTCACTCGCGGGCGGCCGTCGCCTCGGTCATCGCGTCCCGAGACTTCGACGAGCGGTTCCCCGCCGTGCCGGTCTTGTGTCCCGGGTCGATGAACGTGCGCGCGACCTCCGAGCGTCGCGTGAGCTTCTTCTCGATGCGGTTGAAGACGCTGAAAGCCCTCGCCTCGAAACGCGCGGCACCGCCGTAGATGCTCCCGTCTCGTAGGCGACGTCCGGCACGCTTCTCCCAGAACCCGCGCCGGCCACGCGCCAGGCCGTAGTCGAGGGTCACGTAGTGCTGGTACATCTTGCGCGCGTCGGCGACGTTCACCGGGATCTTGCCCGGCCAGGTCTCTTCGAGGTGGTACTCGCCGATCGAACCCCAATCGATCAGGGCCGCCGGCGGTTGGTAACCGAGCTCGAGCGCCTGGTCCCACATGACCGTCCCTGGAATCGGACGGTAGGGCCAGACCGTCGGCCGCGCGGAGGGCGCGGCCACGTGCAGGCGCCGGCACTGGTCGATCGTGGCCAGCATCGAATCGGGATCCTCGTTGGGGTAGCCGATGATGTAGGTCACCGAGGCACACACGCCGCGCCGATCCATCTGCACCGCGGCGTCGATGTTGTCGTCACCCTCGATGGGCTTGCCGATCAGGCTCATCATCTCGTCGGTGCCCGCCTCGGCCCCGATCTCGGCGATGTAGAGGCCGGACTTGGCGAGAGCGTCGAGCGTCTCCTGGTCGTAGTGCAGGATCGAGTGAGTCTCGAGGAAAGCGTTGTACTGGAAGTCCAAGCCGCGCTCGAGCTTGCCCTCCGCGAAGGCCCGAACGCGCTTCTCCTTGACGCCCCAGTTCGCATCGTGGAAGCGGACGGCGTCGAAGCCCCAGCGTTCGTGCAGCTCCTCGAGGTCGTCGAGCATGCGCTCGGCCTCCATCGCCTTCCAGCGCCGGTTCGTGACGATCGGAGAGCAGCAGAAGGTGCACGGTTCCGGGCAGCCGTAGCTCGAGTAGTAGGTGATCCCGAAGTACGGCGCGCGGTCGGAGCCCATCACGCGCGGCGACGGCATGCGCAGGACATCGCCAGGACTACCGGCGCGCAGCTGGTGGCGCTTGTAGGGTTCGATGTCGAGCATGCCCCAGGGCATGCGAGGGATCCCGTCCCAGCCCACGACCGGGCGCGGCGGCGTGCGCACGATCTCGCCGTCACGCAAGAGCGACAGGCCGGCGATGTCGTCTAGCGGCTCGCCTGCCTCTACGGCGTGCAGGATGTCGAGAAAGGTGTGCTCCCCCTGTCCGTGGACCACCGCGTCGTAAAGCCCCGTGTGCAACTGGAGGTCGGGGCGCACGGAGGCGAACCAGCCCCCGATCACCATCTTCAGCTCGGGGTGGGCCTGGCGCACGCGCGTCGAGCAACGGAACCCGTCGGTGACCATGAACCCGAGGATGCCCGTGGTGCCGTAGATCATCGCGCCCTCGCAGGCTTCGACCACGCGCCGGTGGGCCTCGTCCTGGGGATAGAGGCTGCCGTCGATGATCTCGATCTCCCATCCCTCCTGGAGCGGGAAGGCGGAGATGGCGAGCATCTCGAGCGGCAACATGTCCTTGCTGGACGGGAGCCCGAGGCTCTCGTCGACCTGCTGCGGCTGGTAGAGGACGATCTTCTTCTTGCGGCCGATCATGAGGATGAGGGGATGGTACCGGCGTGCGATCCGGGCGCTCAGAGTCTACCGGATGTGGGTGAGGGCTTGGGAGCGCCCCGGAGCCGACCGGTGAGTTCCGTTTCCGTTCACCCCCTCCTATCGGCCAATCCGAGCGCTACCCTCAACCCGGCACGGGGTTCGAATCCCGTTCTTCCACCTCCAGCTTTCAAGGACTTCATGGGCACCCCGTTCCTCCTGGCCGGACTCTCCCTCCCGCTGATCTCTCCGATACTCGTCTCGTCCCCGGCCTCCCAGCCGATCCTCGGCCGGACCCCGGGCACCTCCCCCGTCGCGGACATCGACTGGCAGACCGACTACGAGACGGCCCTGCTGCGCGCCGACGACGAGCAGCGGGTGATCTTCGTCGCCGTGAACATGGATGGCGAGCGGGCCAACGACCGCATGGCCGAGAAGACCTACCACGACAAGACGGTCGTGGGTCTCGCCGAGCACACGCTGAACCTGGTCGCATCGGTGAGCGAGCACGCCAAACCCGAGCGCCCCTGCCCGCGCTTCGGCGACCTGACCTGCGCCGAGCACCGCAGGGTCGACATCGACGTGCGCGAGCGCGTCCTCGCCCCCGACGACGAGGGCTTCGTCATCGCGCCGCAGCACGTCTTCCTCGCACCGAACGGCGAGGTGATCCTCTCCGTTCCCTACGAGGTCTCCGCCGCCGAGCTCGAGTGGTGCTTCTTCACCGCCCTGAAGACCGTCGACTCCGAGTTCTCCCACCGCCTCTCTCCCGGCGCGCGCGCGCCGCGGCGGCTGATCATGGGCGCGGTCACCGGCGCCGGCGCTGGGCAGCCGCCGCCGACACGCGAAGAGGTCGGGGAGCTGATCTCGGAGGTCAAGAAAGGAAACCTGCGCGGCGCGGAGCGCATGGCCGCCGTGCGGCGGATCCTGCTCGCCGACGAGCCGGAAGCGATCGACTTCATCGGCACCGAGCTGCGTCGCGGGCCCGCGGTCGGCCGCGGCGGGGGCGGGCGAAGAGGCGGGGGCGGCGGCCGGGCCGGCGGCGACCGGCGCGACAACCGCGACCTGCTGCTGCACGCCATCGGAGTCCGCTCTCCCGTCTCCTACTGGGAGGTCGTGCTCGAGGCCGCGACCGGCTCCAATCCCGCTCTGCGGGCCGAGGCCGTGGTCGCCCTCGAGCAGCTCGCCGCACCCGAGTCGGTGCGCGGGATCAGTTCGGCCCTCAAGCGCGAAGAGGTCCCCGAGATCGAGAAGAACCTGCTGCGCGCCCTCGGCAGCGCCGGCGCCGCGGACAAGAAGGTGCGCCAGACCCTGCTGTCCCGCGTCAAGAAGGAGAAGGACCTCGTTCTGCGCTCCAACGCGATCGTCGCCCTCGGATACCTGACGCGCCACGAGGACGTTGACGAACGCCTGCGCGAGTTGCTCGAGGGCGGCGATCCCGATGACCGGGTGGCCGCCACTTGCGCCGTCGCCCTGACGCGCGAGAAGGAATGGCTGGAGGTCCTCGAGGCCGTCGCCGCCGCCGAGAAGGAAAACGACAAGAGCCTCGAGGCCGCCCGTACCGGCGCGAAGGCCGTCCTCGAGGGCGGCGACCTCGAGCCCATCGAGGACTCCCTCACCCGCGCCTGCCGAGACGAGATCGCCCGCGAGCGCCTCTTCGGCGGCGAAGAGGAGCGTCGCCGCCGCGACTCCTGAGCCACGCGCGGAGTGCGGGGTGGTCCCCGGCGACCTCCCGACCGAACGCCGCCGCCCGCGCCGAGTCGATCGGTGCCCTCCCGCTCCGGTCCCCTCGCCAGCGCCCGGTCGCTCATCCTCCCTCGCCCCCATGCGGCGACGCGGCGCTCGCTCCCGAGAGGACGGGCGTGCGCGGCGGCTCGCGCTCAGCTCGCCGCGGCGCCGCGGCGGCTCTGGGCCCACTCGGCGGCTTGCACGAGGGCGAACACCAGATTCTCCGGCCGGGCCAGGCCGCGGCCGGCGATGTCGAAGGCCACGCCGTGGGCCGGGCTGACGCGCAGGTAGGGCAGGCCGGCGATCCAGGTCAGGGTGCGATCGACGCCGAGGGCTTTGAGCGGGATGAAGGCCTGGTCGTGATAGAGGGCCAGGACCCCGTCGAACTCGCCGGCGGCGGCCCGAGCGAAGACCGTGTCCGCCGGGAGCGGGCCGCTGACCGCCAAACCCTCGGCGCGGGCCGCGCGCACGGCGGGCTCGAGGGCCTCGCGTTCCTCGTGACCGACCAGACCCGCCTCCCCCGCGTGAGGATTGAGCCCCGCCAGGGCGAGGCGTGGCGCGGGGAATCCGAGCTCTCCCAGAGCGCCGTGCAGCAGGTGCAGGTGCGCGTGGACTCGCTCGGCGCTGACCTCTTCGAGGGCCTCGCGCAGGGGCAGGTGGCGGCTGAGGAGCAGCACGCGCAGCTTGCCGGCCACGCCCAGCATCTGATGGTCGTCCACGCCGCACCAACGACCGAGGAGCTCGGTCTGCCCCTCGACCTCCTCGCCGGCGAGGTGCATGGCCTCCTTGGAGACGGGACCGGTGACCAAGCCATCGACCAGGCCGGCGTGGGCCAGGTCGTGGCCGGTACGCAGGGCCGTCAGGGCGGCACGACCGGAGGCGGCCTGGGCGCGCCCGAGGACCCAGCCGCCGGGGTCGTCGCTCTCGATCCAGCCCACGTCGGCGCCCGCGGCGCGCCAAGCCGGCCCCTCGGCCGGCGTGAGGACCTCCACGCCCTGCGGGCGCGCGCTGGCCGGGCCGACGGCCACGACCCGCGCGGCGGCTCCCACGCGCCGGTCGGCCAGCGCCGCGGCCGCGATCTCGGGGCCGATGCCCGCCGGATCGCCCACGGTCAGGGCCAGCAGCGGTCGCTCTAGATCGGACCCCGACATCGAGCTCAATCGGCGCGCGCGAGGCTCTTGGAGACCTTCTCGAAGACGTCCTTGGAGAGTGACTCCACAGCCCCGAGCCCCTCGAGGCATCCGCGCATGGCCCTCCGGCGCTCGGCGTCGAACCGATCCCAGCGCAACAGCGGCGTGACGAGGCGCGCCGCCACCTGGGGGTTGAGGGCGTCGAGCGCGGTCACCTGCTCGGCGAGCAGACGATAGCCTCCGCCCGAGGCGTCGTGGAAGCGCGCCTGGTTGCCCGCGCAGAAGGTGTAGAGCAGGCTGCGCGCACGGTTGGGGTTGGCCAAGGTGAAGGCGGAGTGGACGCACAAGCGCTCGACCCGCTCCAGGGCGTCGGGGAGGTCGGAGAAGGCCTGGACGCTGAACCACTTGTCGATCACCAGCGGGTTGGTCTCCCAGCGCCGGTAGAAGGCCTCCAGGGCGCGCTCGCGCTCCGGCCGATCGAAATGGCACAGGAGGGCGAGCGCCGACTGCGAGTCGGTCATGTTGTCCGCCTCTTCGAAGGCCTCGGCGCACAGGGGGACGAGGTCGGCGACCTGGGAGCGCACGAGGTAGGAGAGGGCCATCGCGCGCAGGCGGCGGCGGCCGCTCGAGGCCTGGTCCATCGTCGCCGGACCCTCGGCGGCGCAGGCGTGGAAGACCGCGAGCAGCTCGTGGTGCAGGGCCGTCGCGATGCTCGTCCGCGCGGCGTCGCGCGCGGCGTGGATGCCATCGGGATCGACGACCTCCATCTGCTCCGCCAGCCAGGTCTCCACCGGCAGGGTGAGGGCCAAGGCCTTCAGAGACGGATCGAGCTCAGCGTCCGCCAGGACCCCGGCGAAGGCCTCGAGGTAGGCGGGATCGAGCTCCATCTCCGCTCCCGCGGAGCGCGCCGCCACCATCTCCAGGAGCATCTCGGTCGCGAAGCGCTCCCCCGCGTCCCAGCGGTTGAACGAGTCGCTGTCGTGGGCCATGGCGAAGGCCAGCTCGGAGCGCGGGCGCTCGCATTCCAAGCGCACCGGCGCGGAGAACCCGCGCAACAGCGAGGGCACCGGCGGCGCGTCGACGTCAACGAAAGTGAAGGTCTGCTCGGCCTCGCGCAGCTCGAGCACGCGGGTCGTCCCCGCCGCGGCCGCCTCTCCCTCCAGGCGCAGGGGCAGGTCTCTCCCGTCCGCGCCCAGCAAGCCCACGGCCACGGGCACGTGGAAGGGCTGCTTGGTTTCCTGCCCCGGTGAGGAAGGGCAGGACTGAACGAGGCTGAGGGTGTAGGTCCGCCGCCGTTCATCGTGCACGCCGCGCGCCTCGAGGACGGGAGTGCCCGCCTGGAGGTACCAGCGCTCGAACGGCTCGAGGTCCACGCCGTTGGCGTCGGCCATGGCCGCGCGGAAGTCGTCGCAGGTCACCGCCTGGCCGTCGTGCCGCTCGAAGTAGAGGTCCATGCCCTTGCGAAACCCCTCGGCGCCCACCAGCGTGTGGATCATCCGCACCACCTCGGCACCCTTGTTGTAGACCGTCAGGGTGTAGAAGTTGTTCATCTCGATGTACGACTCCGGCCGCACCGGGTGCGCCATCGGGCCGGCGTCCTCGGCGAACTGCGCGGCGCGCAGGACGCGCACGTCCGCGATGCGCTTGACCGCCCGCGACGCCATGTCAGCGCTGAACTCCTGGTCACGGAAGACCGTCAGCCCCTCCTTGAGGCTGAGCTGGAACCAGTCGCGACAGGTGACCCGGTTCCCGGTCCAGTTGTGGAAATACTCGTGGGCGATGACGCCCTCGATGCCCTCGTAGTTGTCGTCGGTCGCCGTGTCCGGCCGCGCGAGCACGAAGAGCGAGTTGAAGACGTTCAACCCCTTGTTCTCCATCGCGCCCATGTTGAAGTCATTGGTGGCGACGATCTTGTACTCGTCGAGATCGCACTCGAGGCCGTACATCTGCTCGTCCCAGGCCATGGCCCGCTTGAGCGATTCCATCGCGTGGGCGCAGCGGTCGAGATTCTCGGCTTCGACGTAGATCGCTAGACGCACGACGCGCCCCGAGGCGGTCGTGAAGGTGTCCTCGACGCTGCCGAGGTCACCCGCGACGAGGGCGAAGAGGTAGCTCGGTTTGGCGAAGGGGTCCTCGAAGCGCGCCCAATGACGCCCGCCCCCCGCGTCGCCCGAGTCGATTCGGTTGCCGTTGGAGAGCAGCACCGCAGCCCCCTCTCGGTCCGCCTCGATGGTGACCGTGTAGACCGCCATCACGTCCGGCCGGTCGAGGAAGTAGGTGATCTTGCGGAAACCCTCCGCCTCGCACTGGGTGCAGAAGGTCCCGCTGGAGCGATAGAGGCCCTCGCAGGAGGTGTTGTCCTGGGGTCTGACGCGAACGACCGTCTCGAGGGTGAAGGCGTCGGAGACGGCGGTCAAGGTCAGGCTCTCCTCGTCGAGCGTGTAGGCGGTCTCCGTCAGGCGCTTGCCGTCGAGAGCGACCGAGATCAGCTCGAGCTCCTCGCCGACCAGCACGAGCGGCGCGCTCTGGTCCTCGGCCTCGGGATTGCGGCGCACCCTGGCGAGCGCCGTGACGAGCGCGTGGTCCTCGTGGAGGTCGAAGCGCAGATCGACCGTGTCGATCAGGAAGTCGGGGATGCGGTAGTCCGCGCGGTAGTGGACGGTCGCGCTGCGCGGCGGAGTGGTGGTCGTCTCGGTCATGGCTGGGCGGGGGTCTGCGATCGGCGGGCGACGGGGCGACATCCTAGCGGATTGTCGCGAGGCCCGAGAGCGCTCCGCGGATGGGGAACGCATCCCCTACCTCCCCCGGCGCCGGGGGGGCACAATGTCCCGACGCCATGCTGGCCGACATCCTCGAGCGCCCGCTCCGCAACCTGCGCCTGTCCGTGACGGACCGCTGCAACCTGCGCTGCACCTACTGCATGCCCGAGGAGGACTACATCTGGCTCCAGCGCGACGACCTGCTGTCCTTCGAGGAGATCTGCACCCTCGTGGACGTCTTCGTGGCCCAGGGCGTGGACAAGCTGCGCCTGACCGGCGGCGAGCCGCTGTTGCGCCGCGACCTCCCCGCCCTGGTGTCCTCCCTCGCCGCCCGAGGCGACCTGCGCGAGATCGCCTTGACGACCAACGGCCTGCGCCTGGCCGCGGAGGGCCCCGGCCTGCTGGCCTCAGGCCTGGACCGCTTCACCGTCAGCCTCGACACCCTGCGCCCGGACCGCTTCAAGGTGCTGACCCGCCGCGACGACCTGCGGAGTGTCCTCGCCGGCCTGCGGGCGGTGGCGCACTCCCCTCGGCTCAAGCTGAACACGGTCGTCCTGCGCGGCGTGAACGAGGACGAGCTCTGCGACCTGATCCGCTTCGGCTGCGACATCGGGGCGGAGGTGCGCTTCATCGAGTACATGGACGTGGGCGGCGCCAACCGCTGGTCTCCCGAGGAGGTCGTCGGGCGCGAGCGCATTCTGGAGCTCGTGAGCACCGAGCTGGGCGCCATCGAGGCCATCGCCCCCGACGGTCCGGCGCCCGCCGCGCGCTACCGCCTGAGCGACGGCACGGTCTTCGGGATCGTCGCCTCGGTCAGCGCGCCCTTCTGCTCGTCCTGCGACCGCAGCCGCCTGACCGCCGACGGGCAGTGGTTCCGCTGTCTGTACGCGCTCGAGGGCACCGACTTGCGCGGGCCGTTGCGGGCCGGCGCATCGCGCGCCCAGCTAGAGGCGCTGATCCTGGCCGGCTGGAAATCGCGCGCCGACCGCGGCGCCGAGGAGCGCAAGGCCCTCGCCCGGCGCGATGCGGCGCTGACCGCCGAGTCGGGCCGCGACGATCCTCACCTGGAGATGCACACGCGAGGGGGCTGAGAACCTCCCCGCGCCCGCCTTCCATGTTCTCCCCGAGCCTCCGAGTCCTCCTCGCCGCGGCCGCGGCCTTCGCCTGTGCCCCCGGCGTCCCCGAGACGCCGCCGCCGAACGTGCTGCTCATCAGCATCGACACCCTGCGGGCGGACCACCTCTCGTGCTACGGCTACGAGCGAGAAACCTCGCCGCGACTCGACGCCCTGGCGAGCGAGGGCGTCCTCTTCGAGAGCGCCACCTCCACGACCTCCTGGACCCTGCCCGCCCACGTCTCGATGCTGACCGGCCTGCCGATCAGCGCCCACGGCATCTGCGATGACCGCCTCTGGTCTCGGCCCGCGCCCGACGGCGGCCCCCTGTCCGTGTCCCTGCGCGGGCTCTTCCTGCCCGAGGTCCTGCGCAGCGCGGGCTATCGCACGGGCGGGTTCTACACCTGGAAGTACCTCGAGCCGACCTTCGGCTTCGGCCCGGGGTTCGAGGTCTACGAGCGCCTCGGCCACACCTTCTACTCGCACCCCGTCGTCTCGAAGCAGTTCGAAGCCCTGCGGGCGCGGGGCGACACCGAGGGCCAGCGGCGCCTGGCACAGGAGCACCCCGAGCTCTTCGACGACACGCGCCCCTCCTCCCCCGAGGCGGTTGACCGCGCCCTGGCCTGGATCGACGGAGCGCGCGAGCGGACGCCCGAACGCCCGTTCTTCTGCTTCCTGCACCTGTTCGACGTCCACGACCCCTACCGGGCGCCGGAGCCCTTCCACGAGCGCTTCGCCGACCCCGCCTACGACGGCCCCATCACCGGCCGCAACGTGATGGGCGCGGGCACACCGGTGGGGCGCGGGATGGCGGAGGCCGACCTGCGTCACCTCGTCGCCCTCTACGACGGCGAGATCGCCTGGGTGGACTCCCAGGTCGGGCGCCTGCTCGACGCCTTGGAGGCGCGCGACCTGACGCGGGACACGCTGGTGGTCGTCGTCTCCGACCACGGCGAGGAGTTCTTCGAGCACGGCGAGAAGCAGCACCGCCGTTCCCTCTACCGCGAGAGCGTGCACGTGCCCTGGATCGTTCGCTGGCCCGCGGGCCTGCCCGCCGGCCTGCGCATCGCCGGCCCGGTCGGGCTGGTCGACCTCGCGCCGACGATCAGCGGCCTGTGCGGCCTCGCGCCGCCGCCGGGAGCCATGGGGCGCGATCTCTCCGCCGTGGCCGGCGGCCAAGCGCCGAACGAGCCCGCCACCTACCTCTCGGAGCTGCTGCTGTTCGACCGCCCCGGCGCTCCCCTGCGCATGGTCGGCCTGCACCGCGGCGAGGAGCACGCCCTCTTGGGAGCCCGCGGGATGGAACCCTGGATCGGTCAGCACATCGACCTCTCCCTCGACCCGACCGAGCGCGGCTTCGGCGAGCGCTTCCGCATCGAGGAGGGTCCCGGCCCCCGCTGGGCCGCCCGCCTCGAGGAGCTGCGCGCCGCCCTCGGCCCGGCGCGCGAGCTCCTGCCCGCGCGCCTGGCGGATGACGCCACGCCGGGGCTCACTCCCGCGGAGATCGCGGAGCTGGAGGCGATGGGCTACGCGGGAGCCGGCGAGGCCCGGGGCAACAACGGCGGTGCCGACCCCGATCGGCCGTGCATCGACGGCTGTGTCTGGCCGGACTGAGAGCGCGCCGCCCGCCGCGGGAGGCGAGGAGAGGCCCCGTCACCGCGGACAGCGGCGACGGGGCCTCTCCTCGTACTCCCGGCGATCCAAGTCGCCGGTCTGGGCGGCTCTCTCAGTCGGTGATCTGGCGCAGGCTCACGATGCCGCCGATGGCGTCGAGCACGATGTGGCTCCGCTCACCGGCCGCGGTGCGCGTGAACAGGTGCACGCCGTCGGACAGGTGGCCGCTCTCGTAGTAGGCCCCGATCGGCAGGGCCCGGCGGGAGAGGGGCGCGAGGGCGGAGACGGAGACGATGCGCTCGTCCGTCCCGAGGGCGACGGCCACCGGGCCCAAGCCCGCACCCGTCGCCAGGCCGGCCTCCACCTCGGGGTCGAGGAACAAGGTCGCGTCGAGATCCGCGGCCAAGGTACCGTGGAAGAGCACCAGAGAGTGCTTCCCGTCCCCGTCCTGCACGGTGATCACGCCCTCGCCGAGGCTGCCGGAAATGCCGCGCAACACGCGTGAGGTCGGGCCGTGGATGTAGAAAGCGGTGTCGCGCTGAAAGTCCTGACCGGGCTCGCCGATGATGAAGCCGGCGGTCATGGGCATGGTGCCGACCATCTCGTCGTCGTAGCCTCCATTGCCCACGGCCATCGATCCCAGGCCGACGAGCAGGCCGCCCAGGAGTAGGGAGGTCCACCGGCGGTGGCGGCCGATCCCGTTTCGTTTCGTCCATGCAGTCATCAGAAGTCCTCCTTGAACTCGTCACCCTCGGCGGATCCGGCCGCAGAAGGTGCACTGAACAGCTCGGGGCAACCGGCCACGAGCTCCTCGATGAATCCTGGTTTCTCCTCGATCACCTGCCTGAGCTTCGGCGCGCCCGCGAAGAGGCGGGCGACGTCGGCTACATGATCGGGGTGTTCGTCGAGCAAGGTCCTGAAGGTGCCCACCGACCGCTTGCGGTCGCCGAGCATCGCGTAGGCCTTGCCGAGGTTGAAGCGGGCGCCAAAGAACCGTGCGTCGCGTCGCTCGAGCCCGCTGATGGTGATCCAGCGGAAGTAGAGGGTGGCCTTGCGGAAGTCCTCCTCGCCCGCGAACAGGCGGCCGAGCTGCATCGCGGCGTGGCCGCGGTTCTCTTCGCAGAGCGCCGTGTGAAAGACCAGGCGGTACTCCTCGGCGGCCTTGAGCGTGCGGCCCTCGTGGGCGTGCAGGAAGGCCAGATAGAGGCGCGCCTCCTCGTGGGCGGCGTCGGCGGAGACGGCTTCCTCGAGCAGGCGCCGTCCCTTCTCGATCGGGTCCTCGATGCGCTCGAGGCGCCCGTTGAGCATGTGGCGGGCGTGGGTCCAGTCGACGCCGCCGGTGTGATCGGAGCCCCTCATCAAGACGCCGTCGACAAAACCGCGACCTTGGGACTGGGTCTCGCCGACGGGCACGGCCGCTTCGAAGACGCGCGTGCGGAAGTCGGGGTCGATGGCGGAGAGCACGTAGGACTTGCCGAGCTGGTAGAAGACCGTGGCCAGCTTGTGGATCAGGTCGATCGCCTCGGCTTCCTCGCCGAGGTCGGTACCCGTCAGCATCGCGACGCGCGCGAAGAGCCGATCGGGGTCGGTCATGTCCCGGTGCAGTCGCACCTGGGTGCGCAGGTCCTCGAGGAAGTCGCGGCAGCAATCGCAGCCCTCGATGTGGAGCATCACGCGCCCCGCACGCGCCTCGTCCAGCTCTCCGTCCAACATGCAGGACAAGTCGAGCTGGAACTCAGCGTGGGGCTCAGCTCCCTCCAGCCAGTTCTGTTTCGTTTTCATGATTAGTGACCCTCCTCGGCCGCGGGGTCGCGGTCAGGGGTTGGCTCGTCGCTCCCGGTGGCCTCGAGGCCGCCGCGACCGACATCCACTCCTCCACTGCGAACGGAGGTGCCGGCCTGGGGCTCGCGAGCCGGCCGGCAGTCGGGAGAGAGTCCGTCGAAGATACGCCGCATGGAGCGGTGGATCTTGCGACGGGCTCGGAAGATGACCATCTTGAGGTTCTCCAGCTTGATCTCGAGCTCGGTCGCCGCCTCGCGGTAGCTCTTGTCCTCGACCTCGACGAGGTGCAGCGCCCGGCGCTCGCGCTCGGAGAGCATCGAGTAGAACTCGAGGTAGAGCTGGAGGTAGGTGAGGTAGGTGCGGGCGCACTCGTCGGTACTCTCGCTCTCGATCGCTCCGCCGAGGGGGCTCTGAGCCTTCTCGTTGGGCTGGTCGGGCAGCTCGTCGAAGTTCACCTCCTGACGCCCGCCGCGGGAGTTGGAGCGCAGGTGCTTGAGGACCGTGTTGCGCACGATCATCGCCGACCACACCCGAAAGGCGTCCTCGCGCGCGGCGTTGAAGCGGTGCGGATAGCGGTAGACGTTGAAGAACACCTCTTGCAGGACGTCGCGCGGATCCGCGTGGCTCCCGTAGCGGCGCAGGCGCCCGACGACCTGGGTGAACAGGTGCTGGCCGTTGAGCTCATAGAGCAGACCGAAGCTGCCGCGCCCGCGGTCGTTGCGGAAGGCCTCCATCAGGCGCGTCGAGGCGGCATCGCGGCGCGCTTCGATGGTGCGCTCGCCGTCCGTCAGCAGGGCGGCGATGGCCGCCCGCTCCCGCCGGCCGGCCTCACCTTGCAGCTCCCCCATGCGGTCGGCGATGCGCTGCAGAGTCTCCTCCCCCAGGGTGGCAAGACCGGAGCTGTACGGGTCGATCGCCTGCATCAAACGGGGGCCTGGAACGGGGGACGGAGGAACCGGGAGGCGAGGGCCGGCCTTCCTGGGGGGATCGTGCAGTCGGAACGCACCCTCGAATGCCATTCTAGGGGCAGCGACGGTTCCCGGTTACGGTTCCGGTACGCACGGATCCCGACCCGACCCCCACCGGGATCCGCGAGAATCCCGTAACCCTTGTTCTTACAACAGCTTGCGATTTCTCTTCAACCCCTGCCCAACGCACGGTTCGGCCCTCTCCGACCTCGCTGGAGGCCTCCTGGCCCGAGATTCGTCCGCGGGGGAGTGAGCCGGAAGACCCGGCGAGGCGAACGCGCTCCCAGGCGGGCCCGCTCCGCCCGCGGAGCTTCGCCCCCGAGTGTGCAGGCTCGCCGGCCGGGGCTTCGTTCCGTCAGCCCCGCGGGCGATCCTGCGAGGGCGCCGAGGGAGCGGCGAGTGCCTCCAGCGGGCGATTCCCGCGCTCCGCCGCGAAGCCTCGCGACAGGAGCGGACTGGGCTTCTCGCCGATGACGGATCAGGATGGGCCCATGGACCGCGCCGCGCTCGCTCTGGACGTCGCCCGAGAGGTGGGCTTCGACCTGGCCGGCATCGCACCCTTGGCCCCGCCGCCGGCCGCCGAGCGTTTCGAGGGTTGGCTGGCGGAAGGCCGCCACGGCTCGATGGAGTACCTCGAGCGCAACCGCGAGCGGATCGTCGATCCGCGCAGCCTGCTGCCAGAGGGCCACAGCATCCTGTGCGTCGGCCTGGGCCACTCGCGTCCCGCCTTCGCCCTGCCCGACGGCGCGCGCGTGGCACGCTACGCGGCGGGGCGTGACTACCACAACGTGGTCGGCAAGCGCCTCGAGAAGCTGGCGCGGCGCCTTGCGGCCGAAGGGTTCGGCGGCCCTTGGCGCAAGGTCGTGGACGCCGGTCCGCTCCTGGAGCGCTCCCACGCCTCGCGCGCGGGTTTGGGCTTCGAGTCCCGCGCCGCGAATCTGCTGCACCCCGAGTTCGGGCCTTGGTTCTTCCTGGGCGAGCTGCTCATCGAGGAGGACCTGGTCCCGACCGAGGCGCCGGTGCCCGGCTCCTGCGGCACCTGTCGGGCTTGCCTCGATGCCTGCCCGACCGGCGCTCTCTTCGCGCCCGGGCGCCTGCACGCACCCGACTGCATCAGCTACCAGACGATCGAGAATCGCGGTCCGGTGCCGCGCGAGCTGCGCGAGCGGCTCGGAGACTGGGCTTTCGGATGCGACGTGTGCTCGGAGGTCTGCCCTTTCGGGGCGGGGACCCCCGATCTGGCCGAGCGCTTCGGCGCGCACCCGGCCCTGCGGGACGAGGGTCTGGTGAGTTGGCTCACCGTGGGCGAGGACTTCTCCACCCGCTTCCGCGGCTCTCCGCTCCAGCGCCCGCGCCGCGCGGGACTGGCGCGCAACGCCGCGATCGTCTTGGGCAACCGCCCCTCGGAGGAAGGCCGGCGGGCCTTGCTGCGGGCCCTCTCCTTCGACCCCTCGCCCTTGGTGCGCGAGGCGAGCTCCTGGTCCTTGGGCCGCGCCCACGGCGCGGATCGCGGCGTGCGCGCGGCCCTCGAACGCGCCCGAGGCCGCGAGGAGGACGGGGGCGTGGCTTTGGCTATCGACCGCGACCTGGCCCAGTAGGCGCCGGGCGTGGTGTTCACGATCCGCGACACGCCGCGCGGGCGTTCACCTTCGTCGACACGCCCTTCCCGCCCCCTTCGCGGGCGATAAAGGCGGCTCCGAGGGAACATGGGCC
The DNA here is from genome assembly GCA_002686265.1 of Planctomycetota bacterium. Classification (GTDB taxonomy): domain Bacteria; phylum Planctomycetota; class UBA1135; order UBA1135. Next base: position 173,436 of record NZBA01000120.1, on the reverse strand, counting down.
CCTCTGGGGCGCGTCTGTGTCCTTGGAAGGCACGTTCACGTTCCTCGACCTCGCGCCCCCCCCACGGCGCGCCCGAGGGGGACCGGGAATCGCCTCTAAGCTCCTGACAACTAGCAGTTTGCAATCGCTATCCGGCCTCTGGCAGGCGCTTGGCATCGGCCTTGCTCCCTTGCTCGTCCAGCGGCTGACGACCGCGCCCCGCCTTCCACCCGACACCGACACCGACACCGACAGCATGGAACGCACCAGCTACTACGAGGACCAGAAGTACTGCGCCGGATGCGGGCAGTACGTCCAGTACTTGATGAGCGTCGAGGCCTCCTACTGCATCCACTGCGGCGAGCGGGTGCACCTGTTCTCGCGCGAGGATTGGGAGAGCTTCAACCAGTCCCTCCAGGAGCGCCGCCCCAAGGGCGGCCGTCCGCGCAAGCAGCGCGGCAAGGAGTCGGCCTGAGCTAGGCGGCCCCCGCCGGGCCGCCACCGACCATCACCCGCTGGCCTCGTTCCCTCTCTCGCGCGAGGGGGGGGCGGGGCCTTCTTCCTCGGGCACGGCACACCCAGGCCGCTGCGACGGAGCCCCCGCCGCGCCCTGCTCCTCGGTGCCCCGCCAGGAACCCCCGGACGATCTCCGCGCGCTCGCTCTCGAGGTCACGCATGAGGTCCTGCGCGGCCCGCAGCTCAGGGTGGTCTTCGAAGGGGATCGCGGGCCAGGTGACGAGCCAGCCGGGGTACTTCCCCGAGGAACGGTTCCACGGCACCTTCGGCCATGGCGCCCCCGGCTCCACCGGGGTGGCGGAGTCGTCTCCAGCCTCGTAGTTCGCCCGCTGGTATCCGTAGCGCACTCTTCCTTCGAAGCGACGTTGCACGCGCAGCCATCGCAATCCTGAGCTGCACCCGTAGCGGCGGTCAGCAAGCCGAAGACCAGGGCCAGGGCAGATCGAGCCCCATGCCAGACAGCCATTTGCGAACTCCTTGTCTTGGTGGCGCATCGCTACGAGGCGACGTCAGCGAGGTATCGGGACCATGGCAGGACACTCGCGGATCGGTGCCCGTGCAAGCCGGGATTCCGTTCTTGGCCTCTGGGGGCAGGGCACCCGTTCGGATGCCGCGTGCTCCTGGTAGCACGACCCCAAGACGACCCCCGGGAAGGCGAGACTCGGTGGGGGCTGGAGGGTAGGTGCAGCAGCAAACGGCACCGGGGTCTCCGAGCTGTGCGCTCCGAGGCGGGTTCCCCATCCCCCGAGGGCGGCGAGGGAGTCACCGCGCGGGGGGGAGATGGGTGGAGCGGCTCGCAGTCCCACGCGAGCGAGGGCATCGAGGCTCCCGTCCCGCAGATGGCCCTTCCTCGGCCGCCCTTCTAGCGGTCGTATTCGCCCGTGCGCGTGTAGTAGCGGACGAGGCGCCGCCGGGCGCGCGGGTCCTCGGCGCCCACGCGCGCCAGGTCCGCGGCCGCGCGCGAGGCCGAGGCGGCCTCGCCCAGGGCCGCCTCGACGTCGAGGACGAGGATGCGCAGGGGGACATCCGTAGGCTCCAGCGCCAACCAGCGCCCGAGGGCCGAGCGCGCCCCATCCCCGTCGCCGATGCGGCGGCACCAGTCCACGAGCTTCGCCAACAGCGCGGGCCGGGCGGGGTCGAGCAGCAGCCGCGCTTCGAGGGTCCGGCGCTCCGCCTCGGCACGGGCGAGGAGCTCGAAGCGGGCGCGGGCGGCCTCGCCCTCCTCGTCGCGGCCCGACTCGAACAGGACGCGGCTCGCCAGGAACCAGGCCCGGGCGGAGAAGGGCGCCAGGGCACGGGCCCGGTCGGCGGCGGCCAGGGCCTCGTCGAGACGCCCGGCGTCGAAGTGCACCTGGGCGATCCAGGCGTGGGCCGAGGCGTGGTCGGGGGCGAGCGAGACCACGCGCTCGAGGAGCTCGAGGGCGCGCTTCGGCGCGCCCGTGCGAAGGCGCGCGAGAGCGAGACCGCGCAGGGCCTCGACGCTGTCCGGCTGCACCTCCAGCACCCGCTCGTAGTGCGCGCGTGCCTCGGCGTAGCGTCCGAGGGAGTAGAGGCCGTGGCCCAGAGCCCGCGTGTCACCGACGCGCCCGGGCGCGGCACCGAGGTAGCGCTCGAAGGCACGGATCGCGTCGCCGTAGCGCTGCAGGCGGAAGTAGATCACACCGCACTGGTGCCAGGCCGGCGGATAGTCGGGACGGGTCTCGAGGACGGCGAAGAGGGCCGCGAGGGACGCCGGCGCGTCCCGCCGGCTCCAGGCGACGGCCGCCCTCGCGAGGTCCGCCTGCAACTCCTCGGGAGCCGGCGAGGCCGGGGTCCAGCCGGCCCAGCGTCCCGCGGGCGCCACGGGGAGGGTCGAGGGATCCCGGGCGAGGACACCGCCGCCGCCCTGGCGGGAGGACGACGCCCGCGGCCCGCCCGGGGCCGCCTGCTCGGCCTCGCCTCGCGCCGGGCGCCGCACCAGCCCGACCGCCACGGCGGGATCGGCTTGCGCCGCGCGCCGCGACCGCCCGGCCACCGCGTCTGGGCCGGCCTCCCCCAGGCGCGAGGCGGAGTGTGCGAACAGCGACGGCGCCGCGAACGCCCAGGCCACGACCAGCGCACCTCCCGCGATCGGGCGCGGGCTCACCGCTCCTCCTCCCCGACCGTGAGCACGCGGTCGACCGCCACTGCGTCGACGAGCTGGACCCGCCCGGAGGGCCAGCGCACTTCCAGGCGGTCGATGCGTTCGGCGGTGCCCAGGCCCAGGTGAACCTCCGCCGGCCCGCCGACCTGGAACCCGGCGCCGGTGCGCACCTCGGAGGTGAACCGGCGGTCACCGCAAGCGGCCGTGACCCGCGCGCCGACGGCGAAGGTGTTCGCGCCCGCGCCCCGAAGGTGCACGCGGAGCCAGTGCCCCCCGCCCGAGAGCCGGTTGCGCAGGACGCGCACGCGGCCGTCCAGCTCGATCGACACGAGGTCGAGGTCTCCGTCCCCATCGAGGTCGGCCGCCACCCCCGCGCGGCTGACCGCCGGCTCGCCGGCCCACAGGGGCTCGGGCACGAACGAGCCGGCCGTGCCACGGAACAACAGGTCGGGCTGGGCGTAGGCCGTGTCCGTCCCCGGCCGGTCCGCCTCGGGGTAGACGTGGCCGTTCAGCACGAACAGGTCCACCTCGCCGTCGTGATCGAAGTCGAACAGCCCCGTTCCCCAGCCCAACAGCGCCTGACTCGGACCGCCCAGGCCCGCCGCGTGGGACCGCTCCCGAAACCCCAGGCCCGCCGACGAGCGATAGAAGGCGTTGTGCTCGCCCGAGAAGTTCGTCACCACCAGATCGGGCCGCAGGTCTCCGTTCACGTCCCCGCAGGCGATGCCCATCCCCGCCTGCTCCTTGCCGTTGGCGTCGTGGCCGACGCCGCGGCGGAAGCCGACCTCGGCGAAGGCGCCCTCGCCGTCGTTCTCCCACAAGTGGTTGGGCGTCGAGTCGTTGGAGACGTACAGGTCGAGGTCGCCGTCGAGGTCGTAGTCGAGGGTCACGACCCCCAGACCGAAGGCGGCTCGGCGCGGCACGAGGCCCCACGCGGCGGAGACCTCCTCGAAGGTCCCGTCGCCGCGGCCCCGGTAGAGCCGATCGGCGCCCGCCTCAGATCCCTCGGGCCCGCAGAGCACTTCGTGGCCCTTCCAGGTGCACCCGGAATCGCGACGCGGCGAGCGGGAGAGGTCGAAGTCGAGGTAGTTCACCACGACGAGGTCCAGGTGTCCGTCACCGTCGAAGTCGCCGAAGGCAGCGCTCGTCCCCCAGCGGTCCCCTACCAGCCCCGATCCCCCGGTCGCCTCGACGAACCCCGCGCCCCCCTCGTTCACGAACAGCCGGTCGGGGCCCCACTCGGTGACGAGCAGGTCCGGCCAGCCGTCCCCGTTCACGTCCCCCGCACAGCCCCCCATCCCCCAGCGGCCGCCGGCCATGGCCCAGGACTCGCCGGCGGGCTCGAAGCCGCCGCCCGCCCTGCCCAGGAACAGGCGCGGCGGGAACCCGGGCTCGCCCTCCTCCGCGCGCTCGAGGGTCGAGCCGTCCACGACGACCAGGTCGGGGCGGCCGTCGCCGTCGAAGTCCTCGACGACCAGGCCCCCGCCGTTGATCTCCAGGATCGACTCCTTCGTCGCCGCACCTCCGCAGGTGGTCCGCACTCCGGGCAACCAGCGCTCGCTCACGTCCTCGAAGAGCGGCCCCTGGAGCAGGGGTGCCGCCAAGAGCCCCAGGCTCGTCGGGAGACAGCAGGCCATCGCATCGATCCTACGCCGATCCGCACGGCACTCCAGGGCGCTCAGCGCCCGCGCGTCACCGGCACGGCCGCACCGGGACCGTCCCCCCGAGGCCGCGAAAGGCGCTCTCGGCCGCCGGGGCGGCCCGCCCTCCCCGGTCAGGGCGCCCAGGTGATCCGCAGGCCGTTGGAGAGGTTGAAACCGGTTCCGCAAACGGTCAGGACGGGATCGCGGTACCACCATTGGTAGCGGCGGGTCTGGCCCGGCGAGACGCCGCCGGAGGCGGCGATGGCGCCCGCGCTCGAGGCCGCGCCCCCACCGTCGGCCGCCACGATCTCCAGGCGCACCACGCTCTGGCCCGCGCAGCGCAGGCCGTCGCCGAAGGTCACGCCGTTGCCGCCGTTGACGTCGGCGTCACCCTGGAAGAACAGGCCCGGCTGGCCGGGCGTCGAGGAAGCCGCCGCCAGGACGACGGTGTCGCCCGACACCGAGGGATCCCCGAACGCGGAGAGCCGACACCCGCCGAAGAACGTGCCGTTCTCGCAGCCGTTGCCCGGCAGACCCAGGTTGAGGCAGGGACACAGGGTCCCCGAACCGTCTCCGAAGCAGAACGGCGTCCCCACGGGCACGGCGGGCTTCTCGACCCGACCCTCGCTGACGCTCTCGTTGCCCGCGTAGTCCACGAAGGAGAGCTCGTAGACCAGCTCCGCCCCGGGCGCGCCGGCGTCCCCGCTCATCGCGAAGCGGTACATGCCGCCGCGCATGTACAGCCCCTCGCTCTCGCTGATCGCCCCCGTCACCACGACCCGGCCCGCGATCCCGCCGGAGAGTCCCCGGTAGTCGTAGGTCCCCGGCGCGACGAAGGCGTAGGCGAAGGTGTCCCCCGCGCCGAGCGCGCCCGAGGAGTAGGTGTACGGCGCCGTCGTCGACTCCACGGTCTCCGAGGCCGCGGTCTGGTTGGTCCAGGTCACCGTCGTCCCCGCCGCGACGTTCAGCACGCCGGGAACGAACCCGCCGGCGGTGATGTCGATCGCGCCGGTCTGTCCGGCGGGGTTCACCACGTAGCGCACCGTGGCGTCCACGTAGTTCACGCCGTCGTCGATGACCTGGTCGCGGATCTTCCCGTGGGCGATCCACGGCCCGGTCGTGCTGTCGAGGCCGCCGACGTGGTCGAGGGCGACGATCACCGGCGGCAGGGTGTCGGCGCCGCCGCCGTTCACGAAGACCTTGTTCACCCACTGGGAGGAGTTCGACTCGCCCTGACCCGTGAGGAAGTCGTAGTCGCCGTCGTTGTCGACGTCGCCGAAGGTACAGTCGAGGGTCGAGTCGCTGACCGCCTGCACGTTGCCGTGGTCACCGGAGAAGGTGAGGCCGCCGTCGTTGCGCCAGATCCGCTCTCGGGACCCGAGGGAGCCCACGAAGGCGTCGAGGTCGCCGTCGTTGTCGTAGTCGCACAGCGCGATCTCGTTGTCGTCTTCGGAGATGCCCAGCCCGCCCATCGAGGTGAAGCCGAGGTTCCCGGTCTGCACGAGGTCGTTGCGTTGCACACCCTCCTGGAAGCTCGCCAGGCTGACGAAGAAGAGATCGAGGTCGGTGTCGTCGTCGAGGTCGCCGACCTCCGCCTCGTAGACGCTGCTCGAGGTGTTCGGGATGGTCGTCGAGGCGTCGCTGAAGCTCCCCGAGCCGTCGTTCAGCATCAGGTAGTGGGTGCCGTTCGAGTTGTTCGAGCGGTTGATCCCGACGAAGTCGAGGTCCCAATCGTGGTCGACGTCGACGAGCTGCACGTCCATGTGCGCGCGCTTCTGGAGCGGGCTCCAGCCCGAGGCGGCCTCGGTGAACACGCCGTTGCCGTCGTTGAAGTACAGGTGCGGCCTCCCGCCGGGAGCCCCGAGGTAGCTCGGCCCCGAGTCGCAGACGATCAGGTCGAGGTCCCCGTCGTCATCGAGGTCGCCGAACTGGGCGCCGGCGGCGCTCAGGTTCTGGGTGAAGCCGCGGGTGAGACCCTCCTCGTCGAAGTAGCCCGGCTGCGCGGCGCCGCGATTGATGTACAGGAACGGCGGATCGGAGTTGAAGGCGTTGGTGAACATCACGTCCACCCAACCGTCGCCGTCCACGTCCCCGGTAGTGACGCCCTTGGCGTGGGAGAGGTGCACGCCCAGGCGCGCCACCGACTCGTCGCTGAAGCCGACGCTGCCAGTCTCGACGAGCTGGTTGATCAACAGCACGTTTTGGCGCTGGGCACCGGGGCTGGCGAAGCCCTCGCCGTCGGCCACGAACAAGTCGAGGTCGCCGTCGCCATCGACGTCTGCCAGCTCCATGCCCTCGGTCCAACGGTTGGGGCCGGGGATCAGGCCGGCTTGGTACTGGAACTGCTGGGCGGTCAAGGCGGGAGCCAGGAGAGCGGCGGCGCAGCCCGCGCGAAGGAGACGCGACATGGAAGACATCCAGGATGGGGGGGAAGGCGCCGGGACAGGGGCCGGCGGAAATCGTCCGGCGGCCGCGCGGTCCCTCGTTCGAGGGACTCGCCCGCCGCCTGCAGTCCATTCTAGCCCGGATCTCTCGCCTCGACAGGGATGTGGTGATTGGGAGCGTGGACTGGCAACGGCCCTCGCCTTCGGGGCCGGTGGGATGTTGTGATGTGGACGGCGGGCGCCTGGTCCGCGACACGATGGACGGCGACTCCCTGCGCGAGCGGCTCTCCCGGGCCCGGCTGATGCTGATCCTCTCGCCCGAGGTGTGCGGCGGCCGCGACCCCCTGGCCGTCGCCGCCGCCGTCCTGCCCCACGTCGATGCCGTCCAGGTGCGGCCCAAGGCCGGCGGCGACGCCGGCGCCGCCCCGGCGCCGGCGCGCTCGACCTTCGAGCTGGCCCTGGCCGTGCTCGAGCTCTGCGCCGACCTCCCCGCGCCGCCTCTCGTCCTCGCCGACGACCGCGTGGACGTGGCCTTGGCCCTGGCCGGGCGCGGCCTCGCGGGGGTCCACCTCGGCTGCGACGACCTCCCGCCCGCCGAAGCGCGCGCGCTCCTCGGTCCCGAACCGCTGATCGGCCTCTCGACCCACTGTGCCGCCGACGTCGTGCGCGCGGCGGAACTGCCGGTCGACTACCTCGGCTTCGGCCCGCTCTTCCCGACGGCCACCAAGGGGTACGCGTCCGGCGTCGGGCCGGAAGCGGCCTGGGTCGCGGCGGCCGCCGCGGGTGTGCCCGTCTTCGCCATCGGGGGCGTCACCCGCGCACGTGTGACGGAGCTCCACCCCGGCGCCCGCGTGGCCGTGGCCGGCGCGATCCTCGGGGCCGAGGCCCCCGCCGCGGCCGCGGCGGCCCTGCGCGATCACCTGCCATGACGGAGAGAAGCCGGCGAGGAAGGGCGCCCGCGCCCTCGATCCGGTATCACGGGGCGATGCCGTCCGACCAAACCGACCGCGCCCTCGCGCGTCCGCTCGTCGCACTCCTGGCCGTGATCGGCCTGGGAGGCCGCGGCGAGGCCCAGAGCTGACCGGCCTGAAGCAACCCCGTCGTGCCCGGCACGGCGGCGCTCGAGGTCGGTGCGACCTCGGACCGAGTCGGGAAGTGGAACCTCGAGCTGCGCTTGGTGCGCGCGTTCGACATGGACGGCGGCCACCCGTCCACCCAGGGCATCGACTCGAGCGGCGAGACGGTCGAAGTCCCGCCCTACCGACACCGGGTGCGCCTCGATCTCCTGCGCCTCGAGTTGATCGCGCGCCGACGACTGGGCGAGGACTGGACCGGCTGGCTGCGCCTCCCCTACGACACCAAGGAGCGCGCCGCCTCCGTCGAACCCGACGGGGATGCCACGGACGAGGAGCGGGAACAGATGGAGCGCGACATGCAGATCCACCACCCGCCCGGCACCCTGACCGGCTTCGGGGACGCGAGCGCCCTGGCTGCCCACCGAGCCGAAGGCGTCTTCACGGACGGCGACGTCCTGACCACCGCCGTGGGGACGACCCTCCCCCTAGGCCGCACCGAGCACAACCCCTTCGAGCTCGGAGCGGAGGGCGAAGAGCACTCGCACGTGCAGTTCGGCAGCGGGACGTTCGATCCGATCCTCGAGGCGTACTACGTGCGCCCGCTCGCCGATGACCTGCGCGTCTCCGCCTTCGCAACCGGGCGCTTCCCGCTCTACGAGAACGACCGGGAGTACTTCCCTCCCCTCCAGGTCTCCGCGGGAGCGCTGGTGATCTGGGGGATGAGGGAGCGTCTCGCGCTCTACCTCGGTCTGAACGCCTTCCGCCAACAGGGCGCGCGCTGGGACGGCGTCCTGGACCCCGACTCGGGCGTGGAGTCCCTGGAGCTGCTGGCCGGAGCCAGCTGGAAACTCGGCTCTTCCTCCCACCTGACCCTGGGACTGGTCGTCCCCCTCGACCAGCGCGCCCTGGTGGAGGCGGCCGAGCGCTTCGAGCGCCCAATCGCCCTGACCGTCGGGATCAACGGGGGAATCGGAAGCCCGAGCGCCGGCAGGTGAAGTCGGTGCTCAGGATCGTCGGACACCAGTATCGCTCGACGTGGGCGACCACCAGGTCGGTGCCCTCGAAGTGGGAGACGAAGGGCGCCATGCGCGGGTCGTACATCGAGTCCGTCAGGTCGCGCACCAACACGACCTCCTTGCCCATGTGTACCAGCTGCCGGATCCCGAACGGGCGCCCGAGGACGCACATGTTGAGGTGCACGCCGGCGATCGCCACGTGGTCGATCCCGCGCTCGGCCAGGACGTTGTAGGTCTCCTGACCGTCGTCGGTGATGAAGTCCCGCGGGGCGATCTCGATCGAGGCGATCTGGCGCGTCCACACGTCGCGGATCTCGCAACGCGGATCGCAGTCGCAGCCCATGTTGGAGTCGTCGATCGGCATGGCCGCCTCGCGGGCCGGGTCCGGCCAGCACCAGGTCGTCCCCCAGCGCTCGTCGGTCGAGAGCGGCCGCGGCGTCGGGGCGAAGCGAGCGGCGCGGGCGCGCTCGCGCTGGGGCGTGCCGTCGTAGAAGGCGACCACCGAGCTGGGGGCGTGGAGGATCGCCACGCCGCGGGCGCGCGCGGCCGCCGCCATCTCGTTCACCGCGCCCGCCATCTCCGCCACGCGACGGGCGGCACCGGCGCACCAATGGTCGTCCCACATATCGCAGATCACCAGTGCCGTGCGCGTGGGCTCCCAGCGCAGCAGCTCCTCACGCGCTCGGGCTTCCGCGCCCCCGAGCGCCACGCGGCGGCGCGCGTGGAGGCGGAGCTCGGCCCCATCGGTTCCCTCGGTCCCCTCGCGCAAGCGCGCCATCCTCGCCTCCTCCGATCCTCCCGGCGCGTACCGGACCTCCACGACGCTTCCCGGCGCAATCCGGGCCGCGATCCGCCCCGTCGCCTCCCCGGCCCGACGCACGAAGAGCTGGTAATCGCCCGCGGTCAGGAGCGGCGAGCGGACGGACTCGCCGAGCGCCAGGGCGCCGAAGAGCGGCCAGGCGACGGCTTCACCCTGGCGCTGGAAGCACACCCTGGCGGCACTCGCGCCCACGCCCGCGCCTGGGGCCCCCCCGGCGCCCAGAGTCAGGCGCAGCTCTCCACCGGGCAGGTGGGCCAGGGTCGCAATCCGGTCGATGCGAGGATCGATCTCGACCTGCACGCGCGGCGCGGCCAGCCGCGACCAGTCGATCCCGCTCAGGTCCGCCGCCGGCGCCGCGGCGAGAACGAAGTAGGCACCGACGGGCAAGTCGATCCACTCGAAGCAGGGCAGGGGCTCGAGCTGCGCCACGCCGCGCGGGCCCTCGTGGTGCGGGCGGGGATCGAGGAGGGTGCCGGTCAGCGGCGAGGCGAGATGGAAGCCACCCGAGGGCAGCACGCGGCCGGCGGCGCGCATGGTGACGCGCAATCGACCACGGGGGGCGTCGGGAGGGCGGGAGCGCAGGACGAGGTGCGTCGGCGCCTCCCCGGCCCGGACCTCCACCAAGCTCTCGAGCACCTCCACGCCCCCCTCGAACAAGCCCGCGGGGCGCCCGCGCAGGGTGACGGCAACGGCGTAGGTGCCGGGCTCCACATACAGGCGCGCCACGCCTCCCTCGGGGAGGGCGCGCGCTTCGCCGGGGAGCACGGTGAATCCTCCGGCAAGGTCGGGGACGGTGGGATGGAGGGCCAGGGAGGCTCCCCGCAGCTCGGCCGCCGACAACTCGACGGCGCCCGCGGCGAGCACGACCACCTCCAGCTCGTGCGCGGGGGCGCGGCCCGCCGGGAACGCGGCGGTCAGCGCCAAGGCGAGGCCCGCGCCGGCGATCATGTCGCGCGGCCTCCCTGAGCCACCCGCGCCACGCTCCGGCCTCCGTCCTCGAGCAGCATCGCGTCACCGTAGCTGTAGAAGCGGTAGCCGGCCTCGAGAGCGACGCGGTAGAGATCGAGCACGACACCGCGCCCCGCGAAGGCGCAGACGAGCATCAGGAGCGTGCTCTTGGGCAGGTGGAAGTTGGTCAGCAGAGCGTCGACCACGCGGAAGCGGTAGCCGGGGAGGATGAAGAGGTCGGTGGAGCCCGCTCGCGGCAGTAGGGCTCCGCGCTCGTCGGCGCAGGCCTCCAGGGTGCGCACCACCGTCGTGCCCACGGCGATCACGCGTCCACCGCGCTCGCGGCAGCGGGCCACGGCGTCGGCGCAGGCCTGCGGCAGGACGAAACGCTCGGCGTGCATGCGATGATCCTCGATGCGCTCGGCCTCGACGGGCCGGAAGGTCCCCGGACCGACGTGCAGGGTCACGAAGGCGCGCTCGACGCCACCCTCCTCGAGGCGCTCGAGCAGCTCGGGAGTGAAGTGCAAGCCCGCCGTGGGCGCGGCCACGGCGCCGATCTCCCGCGCGAAGACGGTCTGGTAGCGCTGCCGGTCGGCCTCGCCGCGCGCGTCGTCGGGGCTGCGCCGTACGTAGGGTGGCAGGGGCATGCGCCCGCAGGCCTCGATGCGCTCGGCGATTCCCCCGCCCGGCCCGCGGGCTTCGAGCAAGACCGTCCAGCCCGCTCCCCCCTCGCCCGCGCCGTCCCGCTCGCGTTCGAGAGCGGTCGCCGTCAGGAGCCCGCCGTCGAGAGTGCAGACGTCACCCGCGCGCAGCTTCTTCGCAGGGCGAGCGAGGGCCCGCCACACGTCGCCGGCGACGGCCTCGACGAGCAGGAGCTCGAGGGCGCCGCCGCTCGGACGCCTGCCCAACAGACGCGCGGGGACGACCCGCGTGTCGTTCAGCACCAAGAGGTCCCCCGGCTCGAGCAGCTCGGGCAGATCCGCGATGCGTCGGTGGCGCTCTGCTCGGGCGGCGACGAGCAGCCGCGCCTCGTCCCGCCGAGCCGCCGGTTCCTGCGCGATGCGCCCGCGCGGAAGGTCGTAGTCGAAGTCGCTGAGGTCCACGGGCTCGGGAGTCGACCCACCGCCTACTTGCGGTACTGCTTCCTGACGTAGCTAGCCCACTGCTCGTCCAGCTCGGCGGAGCTCAGGCCGAAGCACTGTTCGAGAGCGGCGCGCTGGCGTTCCACGAGCTTGGCGGTCACCGCCGCCTCGTCACCCTCGGGCTTGCGCCGATTGATCGCGTCCAGGAATCCCTTCAAGTCGGCTTCCTCGCGCTCGAGGAGGAACTCGATGCGCGACCAGGCGACCATGTGGTCTCGGGTGTTCAGGTCCTCGTAGTCGGAGCAGGCGAAGAGCTTCTCGGTGGAGATGAAGAAGTCGTTCTTGACCAGGTTGCCCACGCGCGGTCTCCACTCCGCATCCTCCTCGCGCCAGTTCCTTCCGGAGGGCACCCCGGCGGAGGAGGTCCAACGCGGATCGATGCGCCGCGAGTACCAGTGGGCCAGGCCGTACTTCCACCAGATCGGCGAGTTGAAGTAGTTGACGCGGTAGGCGTCGTTGAAGTTGAGCACCATGTCTGAGACGAGCTGGCAGTAGAGTGCCGAGTCCAGCTTGAAGGAGGTCTCGCTGAGCGCCTCCGAGCTCAACCCGGTGAACATGGCACCGTCGGTGAACCCGGTGCGGAAGGACCAGCTCTGGTCGGAGCCGTGGTAGATGCGCGTGTAGCGGCCGAAGCTGCTCTTGCGCTCGCAGATCAGGACCAGGAACTTCTCGCGGTAGCCCAGGTAGGGCGCTCCCTCGGGAAAGTCGGCCGCGGACAGGCCGAAGCGCTCCAGGAAGTGCGCGTAGAGCTCCTCCATGCGCTGGGCGTACAGGTGTAGGCGCAACCAGGGATCGAGCTCCCTGCGCGGGGCCTTCAGCTTGCCGAGGCGCTTCTTCAAGCGCGCCAGCTCCTTCTTCAGCAGCGCCTTCTCCCGCTTGTCGCCAGAGAGGTCGTAGGTCTTGAGGCTCGAGCCGATGCGGAAGTTCGCGGTCTCGACCCACAGGATCTCGACCCCGCCCATCATCTCGCACACATCGGCGGTGGTCTGGCCGGCGGCCCAAGGGAAGAACCCGAGGCGCTCGTATCCCAGACGCCGCTCCAGTTCGCGGTCGCCCTTGGTGTAGGGGTCGACCTCCTCGAACTGCTCCTCCTCGGCCTCACCGCCCTCCCCCTGGAGCGCGATGGCGTCCGGCGAGTCGAGGACCGCGCAGGCGGTAGCCAGGAACAGCGCCGCTGTCGAGCGCCTGTGGATCACGAGCACCATCCTACACATGACCCTACACATGACCGGCAGCGGACGCCTCCGGGCGCCCGCTGCCTGTGCAATCACGCTCTCGAGGAAGATCCGACTCAGAGGCCGACTTGCCCCTCGTTCGCGGGAGCTTCCGCGGGCGCGGGAGCGACCACGGGCCGCCTGAGGTCCATCTTCGAGGCCTTGGCGAATTGCGCGTGGAGGTCCCTCAGGTCCGCCTCGCTCTTCGCCAGGTCACGGTAGACCTTCCTCAACTTGCGCGACTTCGGTCCCTCTTCCTCGAGGATCTCGTCCCGCCGGGCCACGAGATCCTGGTAGCGGGCGTCCACGACGTCAAACGTGTCGAGGAGCTTCGTGACCTCCTTGAGGGAGGTGCGGTGCTTCTGCTTGTAGTCCACCTCGAGCAGATCCGTCATCGCCTCCCAGAGCTCGGCGCGCGAGCGCTCGGACTCCAGGGCGATGTGGTTCTGGCCATCGTGGGTGCTGACGAACAGGTGCTCGACGTTCTTCTCGCCGAACAGGTTGCGGAAGGGATGATTGTCCTCCAGCACATCCTGGGGCAGCTTCACGCAGTGGAACCAGCGCGAGAGAAGGAAGGTCTTCTCGTTGTCGCCGCCCTCGCCGAGCAGGGCCTTGTCGGTCCCGTTGCACCACTTGCACTCGCGTAGGACGAGCAGGGGACGCGGATCGTCGCCGGCGATGAGCCGCAGGGACTCCTCGCGGGTCAGAGCCCGACGTGCGCGCCGCGCGACCGTGCCCGCCGCCGGGGCTTCCGCTTCCTCTTGGTGGACCGGGTAGGTCCACTCGATCTCGAGGTACTTGCGTGAGCTGGCGCTGCGCGGGGTGCTGGGCACCTGGGGCGCCGCTCCGGCGCCCGCTCCGCCCGGAGTCGAAGCGCCTCCTCCCCTTCCGGGGACCGAGGGCCCCACCGGGCCGCCGCCGCCGCCGCCACCTCTACCGCCACTGCCACCCGGACCGGATGACGCAGGGGGGGCACTTCATCACCCCGGCAGGGCACCCGCGGGGATGCCCGTACCGACCAGGATCAGAGCGCCGAGGGCGCCCGTGAGCAGCTTGGTCTTCTTCATCGATTACATTCCCTGTCAGGTGGGTCCGACTGGCTCGACATCAATCGCGCGGCGGGGGCCGCGCAGCGATCCGGTGAGCGTTCAGGATAGGCGATGGCTCGCCGGGGGTGAAGTGCGCGCGGTAGCCGAGTTCGCGCCCGGAGCTCCCCAAGCCCCGAGAACGCCCACGCACAGCCCGTTCCCCCTCCCCGAACATGCCGTCCGAGCCCGTGTCGGCGGTGCTGGAGGCCGGGGAACTCCAGTCGGAAAGGATTCGGTAAGAGAGGTCACCTCCCCGCTCTCTGGCACCCGTTCCGCTCCGCCGTCCGCCGGTGGACACGCGGTCGGGGCAGCCAACACAAATGCTGGATCGAGCGTGAGCGCTCGCTCACTCCAGGGCGTCGAGGATCGCCTGGGCCTGGCCGGCGGGGTCGGAGGTCTCGATGGACTGCTCGATCAGGCCGTCGGGGCCGACGACGAAGGTCAGGCGCGCGGGAAAGCGCGCGCCCGCGTCCTCGCAGGCGCCGTAGGCCATGGCCAACTCGCGACTCGCGTCGGTGAGCAGGGGAAAGGAGAAGTCCTGCTTCTCGGCGAAGGCGCGGTTCTTCTCGGGCGGGTCGAAGGAGACGCCGAGGATGCGGATTCCGAGCTCCTCGTAGCGGGGGGTTCGATCACGGAACCCCTGGCCCTGGGCCGTTCATCCGGGCGTACCCGCCATCGGGTAGAACCACAAGAGGTAGCGCTCGCCGGCGAAGTCGGTCGAACTGCGTGCGACACCGCGGTCGTCGGTCAGGGTGAACTCGGGGGCCTCGGCACCCGGGGTCAGGATCGAGGAGCCGGGGCTGGGGAGCCAGCGCTTGATGAATCGAGGGAGCATGGCGTCCAGGCTACCAAGCCGCAGGGCCCGCGAGCCCGCCTCGCGCGTCACCTTCCCCAGGGACAGGCGGGCCGTCTTCGGCGGGAGACAGACCCGATCGTCGCAGACCTGCAGGTCCAAGGTCACGGCGACCTCGCCTCCGGTGGGCTCGGAGAGGCGCAGCTCGCAGGTGAAGACGGCCTCGTCCACGAACCACGTCGCTCCAGGCTCCGTCCGCGAGGGCACGCCGAAGGACTCCGAGCGCCACTCGCGGGCCTGCTCCACGCCGGCGGGCAGGTCCAGCCGCGGCTCGAAGGCGCGGTAGGCGCTTGGGGCGGGCACCGACTCGTAGACGTGCCAGCCC
Organism: Planctomycetota bacterium; assembly: GCA_002686265.1. GTDB lineage: Bacteria > Planctomycetota > UBA1135 > UBA1135. The sequence continues at coordinate 158,310 of NZBA01000120.1, read as the reverse complement.
CGCTCCAGCGACAGGACGAGCCGCAGGCGCACCAGGGGCTCGGCGGCGGAGACTGGCCTGGCGAAGAGCTCCAGGGTCGCCGGGCCGAGCACCTGTCGCACGCGGGGTTCGCGCGCGGACCCCGCGTGCGTGGTCGCTCCCTGCGGCTGCTCATCGGCGGCGGCCTCCACGCCCTCTGACGTCGCCGGGCCTGCGCGCAGGTAGAGCCAGACCCAGCCGTGCGTATTGGGCTTGCGCCGCTCGAAGGACGCCATCTCGCGCGACAGCGGCTTGAGCGCATCCCAGGCCGCCCGGTAGAGAGCGAGCGCTTCCTCGGGGATCCCGCCCGGCTTGCCCACGTAGCTGTTGCGCTCCGCGACCGCCGTCTCGTAGGCGTCGGAGAGGGCCTCATACTCCGGCTCGATCTCCGCCTTGCGAGCCTCCTGCTCGGCGGTCAGGGGCGGCAGGGTCTCCCACAGCCACTGCACGTCGCCGATCAAGAGGTCCGCCAGGCCGTCGCCGTTCCAGTCGCTCACGTGCACCTTGGTACGGGATCCGGGAGCCACCGGCCCGTCGGCCTCCTCGCGCTCCTCGAAGGGCAGGCGCGCGACGAGGTCCGCGGCCTCGCCGTAGGCGGGGGTGTCGTTCGAGCCGAGGTTCCTGTGCCAGCCAGCGCCGCCGCGCTCGGAGCCCACGATCAGGTCGCGCACGCCGTCACCGTCCCAGTCCGCGTGGTGAGCGTTCGAGCCCTCGATGCGCGAGCCGTCGCGGGTCTTCAGGAGCACCGGCTCCCCAGCCCAGCGCGGCTCGGCCCGCGTCCCGCGGTTGATGACGACGAACACCCCCGAGGAGCGAGTGCCGATGACCAAGTCGAGGTCGTCGTCCCCGTCGACGTCGACCGCCTCGGGGGTGACCGAGTTCCCCGTCTGCAGCACCCCTCCGCCCTCGTCCTCGAGATAGCGCCCCTGTGCGAGCTCGCCGTTGGCGCTGCGTTCGAAGAGGTAGATCTCACCCGTGTAGGAGCCGGACAGAACGTCGATGTCACCGTCAGCGTCGTAGTCCACGAACTGTGGACAGAAGCTGATGCATCATGTCGTCGGGATCGACGCGTCTTCCTTGCCCGCACGCAGGTACTCGAAGTCCTCGAAGCGCGGAACCTCGGCACTACCCACGTTGCGGTAGACGCGCAGCTTCCCCAGGCTGAAGGAGTCGCGGGCGAGCCCGCCGACGTCCTCGGGCAGGCGCTCGGGAGGGAAGGTCCCTTCCCCGAACTCCCCCACCAGCAGGTCCCGCAGTCCATCGCCGTCGAAGTCGATCACCACAGGTGCCGCGTGGCCGACGGTTACGTCGATGGGCGCACCGCCCGCCTCGAGGCGCACGGGCGGGAGGAGGCCGGTGGGCGCGTGATCCTGGGCGGAGGCCGCCAGCTGAAAAAGGAAGAGCGGCGCGCACAGGCGCCCAACCGAGGAGGGCATCGTTGGCGGAAGGTGTGCGAGGGCTCGGTGTCTCATGCCGCCAGCCTACTCCAAGCGATCCACGACCGAGGTGGGCGGTCCTCGGACAGGGCAGCGACCGGACTCAAGGGGGCAGGGAGCGCCCCGTCACCGCCGCCATTACGCGCGCCTCGGCGACGATGGCCGCCAGCTCGCCCTCGAGTAGGGCCTGATCCGCATCCGAGCGCGCCTGGGCCGGATCGGGGTGGACCTCGACCGCCAGACCGTCGGCCCCCACGGCCACCGAGGCCCGCGCGAGAGGAGCCACCAGAGCGGCGACGCCGCAGGCGTGCGACGGATCGACGATGATCGGCAGGTGGGTCCACTGGCGCAGGAGCGGCAGGATGGTGAGATCCAGGGTGTTGCGCGTGGCGCGCTCGAAGGTGCGGATCCCGCGCTCGCAGAGCACGACGCCGGGACATCCGCCGGCGAGCAGGTACTCGGCGCTGTAGAGCCACTCCTCCACGGTCGCCGCCAAGCCGCGCTTGAGCATGACCGGCGTGCCCGACTCCGCGATAGCCTTGAGGAGCGTGAAGTTCTGCATGTTGCGCGCACCGACCTGCAAGCAATCGATGGCGTGGTCGCGGAAGGCTGGCAGGTGGGCCGCGTCCATGATCTCCGAGACGACCGGCAGGCCGACGGTCTCCCCGGCGTCCTTCAACTGACGCAGGCCCTCCTTGCCGAAGCCCTGGAACGCCCACGGAGAGGTGCGCGGCTTGTAGGCGCCGCCGCGCAGCAGGTGGGCTCCGGCGCGCTTGACCTGCGAGGCCGCCTCGCTCATCAGGTGATCGACCGAGCAAGGCCCGGCGCAGATACTGACCTCGCCGGCGCCGATCTTGACGCCGCCCACATCGGCCACGCTGGGGCCCGCCCTGAAGGCGAGGTCGGCTAGGCGCCAGGCGCCCCGTGGAATCACGGTGTCGTCGACGTGCGGGTGGGCGTTCACCTCGTCCGCCAAGGCGTCGGGCACGCGGTCCACGGCTGCGAAGATCGGGCGCTCCGGCTCGGGCGAGAGGATCGTGCGCACGCCCTCGCTCTCGAGACGATTGCGCAGGGCCTGGACGATCTCGGCCGAGGTCCCCGGCGCGAGGCGGACGATCACGGGCGCGTCCCCCGCTCGACGGCGTCGAGGATCTCCGCCAGAACCTGCGGGTCGAAGTCGCCGCTGGTGCGGCGCAGGAGGTCGTCCACCCGTGGGTGGCGTTCGGGATCATCCGCCTCGACGCTCGCCAAGAGGCGCGCGCGCTCCTGCAGGAGGTTCACCAGGGCGCCGTCGAGGTGGGTCAGCTGATTGCGGAGGGCAGGGTGCATGGTTCGCTGTTCAGAGGGCTTGGTTCTCGCGGGTGCGTTCGAGAAAGCGCAGGTCCGTGACATGGCGGAGCTCCTGGGAGTTCGGCCCCGCAGGCTACCCCGGCGAGTGGCCGAGTGCGGCGGGAGTTCAGGAGTGCCCCGAAGGGGCGCGCTGAAGCCGAGGGCGGTCGTCCACGGAATCCGCCGCGCGCCCTCATCGGCAGCGCGGGTTCAAGCGAGGCCGGCCTGCAGCTCGGCGAGGAACGCCGCCGCGGCCCCAGCCCGGGCATCCGGCGCGGCCTCGGTGCGGTGCAGGCGGCGCACGAGGGCCGTCCCGACGATGGCCAGATCCGCGTGAGTCGTGGCGGCGCGCACGTCGGCGGGGGTGGCGATGCCGAAGCCAACGGCGATGGGTGCGGCGGAGAGTCCGCGGGCGCGGGCCAGGAAGCTCTGGGTGTGGGCATCGAAGGTAGTGCCGCCGCCTGTGACGCCGGTGCGGCCCACGACGTAGAGGAAACCTCGGGAGCGAGCCCCGGCCCTGCGAATGCGCTCGTCGCTAGAGGTTGGTGCGGCGAAGAACACGGGACACACACCGGCGGTGGCGCAGGCTCCGACGAGCAAGGCGCCCTCCTCGAGTGGGATGTCGGGCACGATGAGCGCGTCGGCCCCGGCCGCGGCCGCGCGCTCGACCGTCTCGTCCAGCCCATGGCGCAGGAGCGGGTTGGCGTAGGACATCAGCGCCACGGGCACGCCCCCGCCGGCGGCGCGGAAGGCGCGCAGCATCTCGAGGGTCTCGGGCAGGGTCGTGCCCGTGTCCAGGGCGCGGGCGCTGGCGGCCTGGAGCACGGGACCGTCGGCGATCGGATCCGAGAAGGGCAGCCCGAGCTCGATGCAGTGGGCTCCGCCCTGGTCGAGGGCGTGGAGGACAGCCAGCGTGCTCTCCAATCCCCCATCGCCCGCGGTGAGGTAGGGTGCGATGCCGCGCGCGTCCCGCTCGCGCAGGGCCTGTGTCGCGCGCACGAGGCGATTGCCCGCGAGGAGCTCGTCTGTCGGCGGTGTCTCGTCGGCCGCGCTCACGGGTTGCCCTTCCCGCGCAGGGCGAAGACGCTCGCCAGGTCCTTGTCACCGCGGCCGGAGAGGTTGATCAGCACGCGCTTACCGGCCAGCTCCGCGCGCTCTTCCATCACCCAACCGAGCGCGTGGCTCGATTCGAGGGCCGGGATGATGCCCTCCAGGCGCGCCAGAGTGTCGAAGGCCTCCAGCGCCTGTGCGTCTTCGCAGGCGGAGTAGGTAGCCCGTCCGTCGGCCTGCAGCTGGGCGTGCTCGGGCCCGACGGCCGGGTAGTCGAGTCCGGCGCTGACCGAGTGGGTCGGCAGAATCTGACCGTCCTCGTCTTGGAGCAGCCAGGTGTGGCAGCCGTGCAGCACGCCGGGCAGACCGCCTTGGAAACGCGCCGCATGCCGCCCGCCGGCGATCCCCTCGCCGCCGGCCTCGACGCCGACGAGCTCCACGCCCTCGTCATCCACGAATGCGCGAAAGAGGCCGATGGCGTTCGAGCCGCCGCCCACACAGGCGACGACGACCTGCGGCAAGGCGCCGGCCTGCTCCAGCACTTGGCGCCGCGCCTCCACGCCGATCACTTGCTGGAAGCCGGCAACGAGCGCCGGAAAGGGATGGGGCCCCAGGGCCGAGCCGAGCAGGTAGTGCGCCGCGGGATCGCCGACCCAGGTTCGCAGGGCCTCGTTGATCGCATCCTTGAGCGTCCGCTGGCCGTGCTCGACGAGTTCCACGCGCGCCCCGAGCAGTTCCATGCGCAGCAGGTTCGGACGCTGACGATCGGCGTCCACCGAGCCCATGAAGACCACGCACTCCAGCCCCAGCAGGGCGCAAGCCGTGGCCGTGGCCACGCCGTGCTGGCCGGCGCCGGTCTCCGCCAGGATGCGTGTCTTCCCCATGCGACTGGCGAGCAGCGCTTGTCCGAGAGCGTTGTTCAGCTTGTGAGCCCCGGTGTGCAGGAGGTCCTCGCGCTTGAGCCACCCCTCGCAGCCGAGCTCCGCCGACAGGCGGCGCGCCGGGGTCAGGGGCGTGGCGCGGCCTGCGTAGTCCCGCAGCAGGCCGGCGAGCTCGGCTCGGAATCCCGCCGACTGCCCGTCGGTCCGCCAGGCCTCGTCGAGCTCGTTCAAGGAGGCCATCAGGGTCTCCGGCGCGAAGCTGCCGCCGAACTCGCCGAACCAGGGCCCACTCTCTCGTTCGTTCATGGCTCCAGCCGCCCGTTGGAAAAGGGCCGTTGCGAGACGAAGACCTCTTCGTCGCTGCAAGGAGGGCGAAGTCGTAGTTGGGCGTTCTTCAACGGGCGGCTAGGGCAACTCCTCGATGGCCCGGGTGACGAACGAGCGCAGGCGAGCGTGGTCCTTGCGTCCTGGGCTCCGCTCTAGGCGCGAGGACACGTCGACTCCGCGTGGTTTGACGGCCCGCACGGCGGCAGCGACGTTGTCCTCGTCTAGGCCGCCGGCCAGCAGGCAGGGGGCGGTCTCGGCCAAGATGCGCGCCACGGCCTCGTCCACGCGCCTGCCGCTGCCACCGGCGCTGGCGGGATGGTCGATGACGAATCCCCAGGCCAGCGCGCGCCAGGAGACGATCTCCTCCAGACCGGTCCCGTCCGCTGCCACGCGTCGCAGGATCGGCAGGGGGAAGTCGCTGAAGTCCGCAACCCGCTCGGCACCGCACAACTGCACGGCGGTCAGGCTGGCCTCGCGGGCGAAGGCCTGCACCTCCTGGGGGCTGCTGTCCACGAAGACGCCGATCCGCACGGTCCGGGCGGGCAGGTCGGCGCAGATCCCGGCCACGTGCGCGGCCCCGACCGCCCGCGGCGAATCGCGGACGGCTACGAAGCCGAGCGCCTCCGCACCGGCCTCGCGGGCGGCTTGCGAGTCCTCCGCCGTAGTGAGCCCACAGACTTTGACGCGCGGCAGCGCCTTCATGCGCCCGCCTCCAGACGCGCCGTCCACTCGGCCAGGCGGGGGGGGGAGCGCATGAGGGCTGTCCCGCACAGGACCGCATCGGCTCCGGCCCTGCGCACGCGCTCGAGCTCCGCCCAGCCGTGGATGCCCGACTCGGCGACCTTGAGGCACGCCTCCCCCGCCAACGGCAACAGGCGCTCGACCGTGCCCAGGTCCACCTCGAAGCTGCGCAGGTCGCGGGCGTTCACGCCCAGGCAGTCGGGGGCCAGGGGGAGGGCGCGTGCGAGCTCCGCCTCGTCGTGGACCTCGAGCAGCACGGCCAGCCCCAGCTCGCGCGCCTGTTCGCGCAGGTCGCGCAGCAGGTGATCGTCGAGGCAGATCGCGAGTAGGAGCACGGCGTCCGCGCCGTGGGCGGCGGACTCCAGCACCATGTACTCGTCGATGACGAAGTCCTTGCGCAGCCGCGGCAGGCCCGCGCTCTCGGTGCGCACGAGATCCTCGAGGTTGCCGCCGAAGTGATCCTGCTCGGTCAGGACGGAGAGCGCCGCCGCGCCAAAGGTGGCGTAGGTGTGGGCGAGCTCCGACATGTTCCGCGCCTCGGCGATCGCTCCCTCGGAGGGTGAGCGTCGCTTGCACTCGGCGATGACGGCCAGCTCGCGAGTGCCCAGGGCCGCAACGAACCGCTCCCGACCGCCGCCGGGCCGCTCTGCGGTACGAGCCTGCAACTCCGCCAGCGGCGCGCGGGCGCGCCTGTGATCCAGACGCTCCTCCACCGCCGCGAGGATCCCGTCCAAGCGCGTTCGCGTGTGCAGCACGCCCGGTCGCATCAGGCCTGGCCCTCCACCTGCCGGCTGACGCGCACCAGCCCCTCGAGCACGCGGCCGGCGGCGCCGGAGTCGATGGCGGCGCGCCCGCGCTCCAGGCCCTCGGCGGGCGTCTCGCAGATCCCCGCCACCACCAGCGTCGCGCCGGCGTTCAAGAGCACGGCATCGCGCAGCGGTCCGACCTTGCCGCCCAGGACGCCGTGCAGCAGGGCCAGGTTCTCGCTCGCCTCGCCCCCCGAGAGCGCGCCGATGTCGGCCGCCTCCAGGCCGAGGGCGACGGCCTCGAAGGACGACTCTGGCAACGCCCCGACGGTACGCACCTGGTTGGGCCCGGACAGGGTCAGCTCGTCGGCGCCGCCCGCCCCGTGGACGACGTAGGCGCGCTCGGCGCCGAGGGCGGCGAGGGCCGCCGCGAAGGGCCCGAGCTGCGCCTCGACGCCGACGCCGAGGAGCTGCCGCCGGACGCCGCCCGGCGAGCACAGCGGGCCGAGGAAATTGAAGATCGTGCGGATTCCGAGCTCGCGCCGCACGGGCGCGACGAAGCGCATGGCCGGGTGGAAGGCCGGCGCGAACAGGAAGACCATGCCGACCTCGTCGAAGACCGTGCGGGCCTGCTCCGGGTTCAGCTCCAGGCGCACGCCCGCGGCCTCGAGCAGGTCCGCAGAGCCGCACTTCGATGACACCGAGCGCGCTCCGTGCTTGACGACCCGCGCGCCCGCCGCGGCGGCCACCAGGGAGGCGGCCGTGGAGAGGTTGAACGAGCCGAGTCCGTCGCCGCCGGTTCCGCAGGTATCGACCGCCTCGAGAGCGTCGTGATCGAAGGGCACCATGGCGGCTCGCAGGGCCTGGGCGCCCCCGATGATCTCCTCGACGGTCTCTCCGCGTTCGGCTAGGGCGACGAGCAGGTCGGCCAAGGCTCGCTGGTCGGCTCCCTCGATCAGCGCGCCGCCGAAGAGCTCGCGACTCTCGGCGCGCGTGAGCCGCTCGCCGGCCATGACGCGATCCGCCTCGGCGCGCAGGCTCATCGGGCCGAGACACCCTCTCCGGTAGCCGCCAGGAAGCGCCGCAGCATGCGGTCGCCTTGGGGAGTCAGGATAGACTCGGGGTGGAACTGCAAACCGACCCAGGGGCGCTTCACGTGACGCACGGCCATGACCGTTCCGTCCTCGACCCAGGCTGTCAGGCGCAGGCACTCGGGCAGCTCCTCGCGGCGGGCGTAGAGCGAGTGGTAGCGCCCGGCCGAGAAGGGGTTGGGCAGGCCGGCGAACAGGGGGCAGGAGCCGTCGTGGTGGACCATGGCGGGCTTGCCGTGAACGGGCACGGCGGAGCGATCGATGGTGCCGCCCAGGGCCTGAACCAAGGTCTGATGGCCCAGACAGACGCCGAGCAGGGGCGTCTCGGCGGGCAGAGAGCGCACGAGTTCGAGGCAGATGCCGGCGCTGTCGGGATTGCCCGGGCCCGGGGAAATCACGACCCCAGCCGGGGCCGGCGCGAGCGCCTCGACGATCGTGATGGCGTCGTTGCGCACGACCTCGACCTGGGCGCCGGCCGCCGCCAGGGACTGGTAGAGGTTGTAGGTGAAGGAGTCGTAGTTGTCGATCAGCAGGATCATCTCGCACCTCCTCCGCCGGCGGTGAAGGCCCCCGAGTCCGCTAGACGCAGGGCCTCGAACAGGGCCTGTGCCTTCTCCAGCGTCTCCGTGTACTCGCGCTCGGGGTCGGAGTCGAAGACGATGCCGGCGCCAGCCTGGACGGAAACGGTCGAGCCCTTGATGGCGAAGGTCCGAATGGTGATCGCCATGTCGAAGTTCCCCGAGGTGTCAAGATAGCCGAAGCTTCCAGCGTAGGGTCCGCGGGTGTCGGGCTCGAGCTGGGCGACGAGGTCCATGGCCTTGACCTTGGGCGCGCCGGAGACGGTACCGGCCGGGAAGGAGGCCACCAAGGCGTCCAGCGGCGTCCGGTTTACGGCGAGCTCGCACTCCACCCGGCTGACGAGGTGCTGCACCTGGGCGAACTTCTCGAGCGCCGCGTGCTCCTTGACGAGAACGCTTCCCGCGCGCGCCACGCGGCCCAGGTCGTTGCGGGCCAAATCGACGAGCATGTCGTGCTCGGCGCGCTCCTTTCGGTCGCTGAGCAGCTCGGCGGCCAGACGATCGTCTTCATCGGGGTCGGCGGAGCGGGCGCGCGTGCCGGCGATGGGCCGATTCTGTACGCGCCGTCCCTCCACGGCCACGAGCCGCTCGGGCGACGAGCCGACCAGTGTCAGGTCCGCGCCTTGGAAGAAGAACATGTGCGGCGAGGGGTTGGTAAGGCGCAGGGCCCGGTAGAGGCTGAAGCCGTCGCCGGTGAAGTCGTGCTCGAAGCGCTGGGCGAGGACCGCCTGGAAGGCGTCGCCGGCGGCGATCGACTCCTTGAGGGACTCCACGCCCTCGAGGAACTGCTCGCGGGTCATCGAGCAGCGCGGCTCGCCGCCGTGAAGAGAGAAGCTCGTGTCTCCCGCCGGCTCGCCGCCGAGCTCCGCGGCCAAGGTCTCCAGGGCGGCCGCCGCCTGCTCGAAACCCCCGGCGCCGTCGGGACAGGCCGTCAGCAGGACGGCGCGCTGGGTCGCGTGGTCGAAGGCGACGACGGTCGTGTAGAGGTGGAACTCGGCCAGAGGCAAGCCCCAGGGATCGTTCCGGGCGCGGCGCACGGTGGGCTCGATCAGGCCGGCCCACTCGTAGGCGAACCAACCGACCCATCCGCCGCGGAACGGCGGCAGGCCGGCGGGCGCGAGGGGTTGGGCGTGGCGAGCGACGAGCTCGGCCATGACCTCTTGCGGCGTGCCTTCCAGACGTTCGTCACCGCCGGCGTCGCTGAGCACGGCGGAGTCCTCGCCGGCACGCACGCGGGCCGTGGGATCGACGCCGAGGAACGAGAAGCGCGCGATCCGGTTGGGCCCCTCCGCCGACTCCAACAGGCACAGGTGATGGCCGGCGGCGCGCAGGGCGAGAAACGCGCGCACGGGGGTGAGCAGGTCCGAGGGGATGTCCAGCCAGACGAGGCGGGCGGCATCGGCTTGGGCCGGCGTAGAGAGGTAGAGGTGAGCAGTCAAGGCGGGTGGTGGGTCGGGAAAGGCGAGGGACCGCGCAGCGGCCCGTCAGCCCGCATTATTCACGATGAACCGCTCCAGACACAGCGGCACGGCTGCGGACCGGATCTCGCACGCCCGAACCTGCCAGGTGTCGCTCACCCTCGCACACCGGACGCCGCGCCCCCCCCCGAGGGGCGGGGCGATCACGGACAGAAATCCACTCTCAGGCCGTCGGAGAAGTTGAAGCCGCTGCCGAGGGGGCCCTGAGGGTCGCGGTACCAGAACTGGAAGTACCAAGTGGAGCCGCCGGTGACCTGGCCGCCCCCCGAGCCCATGGGCGGCTGGGTGAAGTCGAGGGCGCGGAGCGCGTCGCCGAAGGCGTCGGTCATCAAGGGCGGGTTCAGGCGAAAAGTGCCCGTGCTCCCGCCGCCCACGCAGCGGTAGCCGTCGCCGAAGGGAACCTGGGTCGGCTGGGGGCCGTAGTAGAACAGGCCGAACTGGGAGGGCACCGCCGACTGCGCCACGAGCGAGAGATCGTTGATGGAGACGCTCGTCGATCCCAGCGAGAGCATGTGCGCGCCCGGCCCGACGGAGTTGGGCGCGGCCACGCAGTAGGCGGCCGGGTCGCTGCAACCCTGGGGCAGGATCACGTCCACGATCACGGGCAGGTGGTCCGAAGCCCAGGCGCTGACCGCGTTGGGGCTGGGGAAACCGAGGACCTCCGGCGGCAAGGAGTTGGTCGGCGTCCCGTCGGTGTCGAAGACGAAGGACAGACGCTCGGTGACGATGCTGTCCTGCCAGGTGATGTAGTCGAGCTTGGAGTTCCCCAGGGTGTCGGAATCCCCGGTGAAGAAGTGCTGGGCGCTGTCGTAGGTGCTGTCGGTGCGGTCGCGGTCCGTGCCGTCGTTCCCTCCCGGGTCGGCGCTCTCGGCCTTGGAAATCCAACCCGCCGGGCCCTTGTTCCCGCCGCTGCCCTCCTGCTCGTTCCAATCACCCCCGAGGATCACCGGCGTGTCCGGGGTGAGCACCTGCGTCGCGGCCGGACTGTCGCTGATGCGCCCGTTGGGATCGGGCTGGGAGGTCCCGGCGCCGCCGTACCAGTAATCGACGATGTAGGCCGTGTTCTGGGCCGCCTCGACGCGGTCGAAGTGATCCGATTGCTCGAAGCCCGCCTTGAAATGCGCGTTCGTCACGACCAGATCGCCGGCGTAGATGGAATCGGGGAGGTTCAGCTCCAACAGCTGCACGCCGCGGATCCCGCCCCTACCGCCCGGGGCGTACTCGTCCGCCGTGATGAACGGCAGGTCCGAGTAGGCGCTCGAGCCGTCCCCGTTCAAGTCGGAGAAGGGGATGTTGGTCAGGATGACGTTGCGGTTGAAGTTGTCCGTTTCCGAGCTGACGAAGCGGAAGGTCAGATTGTAGTCCGGCGCATATTTCCGCACGTAGGCGGTCACCTCGCCGCCGTTGAAGGGGTCCGTTCCACCGAAGAAGAGCAACTGCACCGTCGTCAGGAGTTCGGGGATACTGTCCACCCCCGATCCCGTACCGTTTCCGCCGTTGTCGCCGCACTCCTGGAGCAGCAGGACGTCGGGGCGTATCGCGGCCAAGATGCGCGCGAGGGCCGTCCAGTCGTTCATGCCCTCGACCTTGTTGTTGGAGCTGCAGAGGGTGTCGTGGACGTTCCAGGTCATCACGCGCACGTCCTCGGGAGCCACCTTGCCCCACTCCCCGTTGTTCGGATCCCACTGGGCCGCGGCGGGGGGGCTCACGGCCCACAGGGCGAGGAACGCAGCGACGAGCCGGCACGGGGCGGCCGCCGCCCGGCGCGCGCCCCCGGAGCGGGGAGCCCGGCCGCGCCTTCGGTGCTGCTGATGGCCCCGCCTTTGGTGCTGCTGATGGCCCTGCCTTTGGTGCTGCTGATCGTCTTCGAGCCGAGTCCCGCTCAGCGGAATCCCGTGGAGCGCCATCTCGAGGAGTGATCGCGTCATGGAGTCATCCTGGGGTCCGGCTCGGGCTCGGAGCCGGGTGAGCGGGTCTCGCACCCCGCGGGGCGGGATCCTGGGGGGCATGGTGGCGTAGCCGGGCGGAACAGCGCGAGCCCGAGCGGATCGGGGCCCGGCTACGGGGAGCGGTCGAGCCCCCCGATTCCGGGTCCACGAGGCTCTATCGTAGCAGCCCGTTGGAAAAGGGCCGTAGCGAGACGAGGACATCTTCGTCGCTCCAAGAGAGGGCGAAATCGCGGCAGGCCGCTTTCCAACGGGCTGCTGGCAGCCTGTTGGCGTTTCCCCTGGGGGTTAGCCGGCCCGCGTCCGTCAATTGCGTCCGCTCCGAAATGGACAGACGGCCGGCGAAACCGGCCGTCTGTCGGTCTCCGCGCGCGCTCGGGCGCCGGTTCAGCCCCGTTCGATCACGGACAGAACCCCACCTCGAGCCCGTCGGAGAGGTCGAACCCCGCTCCCCCGGCCGGGGGATCCCGGAACCAGAACTGGAAGAACCAAGTCTGCCCGGCCTCGATCTGACCCTGGGGCTGGGGCGGAGCGGTCAGGTCGAGGGGGAAGACCGCTCCCCCAGCACCGTCGGTCGTGATGACCGGCAGGCGAAAGACCGAGCCGCCCACGCAGCGGTAGCCGTTGCCGAAGGGGATCGAAACCTGCTGGGCACCGTAGTAGAAGATGCCGAACTGCCCCGCGGCGGCGTCGGAGACGACGAGCGAGAAGTGGTTCGCGCCCACACCGGGCGCGCCGCTCCAGCTCATGACCGCTGGGACGCCGCTCGAGTTGGGCAGCGAGAGGCAGTAGTTCTGCGGAGCGGAGCAGACCGCACCGCGCTCGGTGACGATCACCGGCTCCGCGCCGACCTCGACCGCCGCCGGGTTGTTCACCGCGTACAGCGTGCCCGTCTCCAGGCCCACCACGCGTACCGCCGGACCGACCCAGGCCGAGAGATCGACGAGAGTGTCCCCAGCGTCGGTCCAAGCGATCACGGCCGCGTCCCCGGCGAGGTCCTCGAGCAGGTAGGCCTCGATTCCGCTCCCCAGTGACAGATCCGCCGCCCAGGTGAACTCGGCCATCTCCTCCGCCACCGGCCGCAGCCAGGGGTACTCGTTCCAGTCCACGGTCAGGGAATCGAAGGAGAACGACGAGGAACCCGGGTTGGCGGCTTCCCAGGTGAGATAAGCGTCGCGCGTGGCCTGGTGGGTCGACCAGACCATCGCGTCGGAGCCGGTGGGCTCGGTGCGCGAGGCGAAGTGAGCGTCCAGCCAGTTCACGACATCGACCATGTCCGTCCGGCTGGGAGAGCCAGGATCGAAGTCCTTGGCGTGGCTGCCCCACCCCCAACACCAGGCCTTCTCATCGGCCCCGGTGCGGTCGGCAAAGCGCCAGTTCACGTACAGCTGCAGAAACTGACGCTTCACGCTCGCGGCGGTCATGTCCTGCATCACGCCGTGGTGGATTCCGGCCACCCCGATCACCGATCCCTGGGTGACCTGCACGAACGGAGCGCCGAGATCCTCGCCCATGTAGTTGGCGGCCGAGGGACGGAACGGATGCCAGATGTGGTGGTCGTACCATCCGTAGTAGTCCTCCTCCGGACCTGGCTGGCGCACCTCGATCCCGAACTCGGTCATCAGGGTGTGGTAGTCCGGCTCGTTGTTCGGCAAGTGCGAACCCTTGACGGCATTGATCGTCGCGAGTGGCTCGGGAGGACTGCCTCCGTAGACGAGGTCGATGGCGGCGTTGACCCAGTCGATGTTGTGCTGCCAGCTCTGGCGACACTCATCGAGGGTCGGTCCGGGGGGCACGGACGGCCAGTTGAAAGCGCCGACGCGCCACTCGCTGTGGGAGTGAGAGCCGATCTGCCCCCCCGCGTCGTACAACCGCCTCAGCACGTCCGCGCCGGCGCCCGCGGGACCCTGGTTCACGACGAGCTCCCCGAACTCCCCGACAGCCATGAACGAGATGTCGACGTCGAGGGGCTCTACCTGGTCGAGGACCCACTCCATGTTCGAAACGCGCAGATCGAAGACCTGCATCTTCTGCGGCAGGGGTATCTGCGGCAGTGGGTCGACGTGCATGTCGAAGTGCATGCGGATCGGCCCCTGCTGGGCGAGAGCGGGAGCGGCCAGGAGGAGGGCGACGGATCCAATCGGTGTCACGTTCATCGGATTCTCGAAAGAATGTTCTCGAAAGAATGATAGTGGACTCTAGGGCGGGAGAGCCGTTCGGGAGGGGGAGATCAGGGATCGTCGAGGCCTGAGGGTCCTCCCCATCCTGAACGCACCCGGGCCGCTTGGGTCGCCTTGTTTCTCCGGAATCCGCACCGAGCGGAAGGCCCCGTGATCACGGGCCTCCACGAACTCGCCGGCCTGCCTCCACGGGCGGGCCCGCCGGCATTCCACGCAACGCCCGTCCGGCGACGACTCGTTCCACCCGCCCGCGCAGCCGACCTGCCCGAGATCCCATCTCGGCGTCCGAGCGACGGATCCGGCACTCGTCCTCGTGGAGCGTGAGTACTACCCGAGGGGAGCGTCCCAGGGGGAAGGCTCCGCGGCCAAGCACGCCTCGTCGAGGGGCGCCTCGGCCATGCGCGCGCAGAGCGTGTCGGGATCCCAACCCAAGTAGGCCGCGGCCCGAGACTTGTTGGTGCGCCCGCCGCCTGTGAGGGTACTGCGCAAGGCGGCGACGAGATCCGCGCGCGCGGGGTGGCGCGAGGGGAGCTTGCCCTGAAGCGTCTGCCCGGCCCGTGCCGCGGTCGCGCGCACGGTCCGGGCGCACACCACCTCGCCGTCGGCCGCCAGGACCAGCTTGAAGATCAAGCTCTCCAACTCGCGCAAGTTGCCCTCCCACGCCTGACGCCAGAGCAGGCCCATGGCGGACTCGTCGAACTCCGCGACGCTCGCGTGCTCATCCGCCGCGAAGCGCCGCGACAGGAAGCTCACGATCCCGGGGATCTCCTCGCGCCGAAGGCGCAGGGGAGGTACGAGCACCTCCATGCGCGCCAGCTCGTCCGCCAGCTCGACGCGCAAGAGTCCGAGGTTCGCCGCGGCGGCCAGGGACCGGCGGCTGGTGGCGATCAACGGAGCGCCGCGCTCTCCGGCGTCGCCGCGCACGGCGAGGTGCGCCGCGAGCTGCGCCTGGCCGGCGGCGGGCAACTCGTCCAGACCTTCCAGGAGACAGCTACCCGTGGCGGACTTGGAGTCCAATGACAGCTCCGCGGCCGCAGGCCCGCGACAGGAGACGCCGCGCAGAGCGCCCGCGCCGCCGCCCCGCTCGAAGTGCACCCAGCGAGCAAGGACGAGCTTACCGACCCCCCGCTCTCCGCTCAGGACGACCGGCTCGCGGGAGCGGCCGGCGGCGATCAGGTGCTCGAGGAAGCGCGTCAAGCCGCACAGGGAAGCATCGAAGTGCAGGTCGACGCCGAAGCGCGCCAGATGCCAGGCCCGGAACTGCCCGGCGCGTAGGGCCAGGCCGAAGTCCGCCGCGATTGCCGCCATGCGCTCGACGTCCCGGTCCGTGAAGTCGCGCCGGCGCGATGACTCGATCACCAGGACGCCGTGTACCTCCCCGCGCACGCCGATCGGCAAGGCCACCCCGGAGACGGCTTCGGAGTGAAGGCGCAGGCGCTCGTCGGCGTCGTCGAAGCGAACGACTCCGCCGGTCGCACGGCAGCGCTCCAAGGCCCGCCCGCAGCCGGCGCCCCGCCCCAGAGCGGAGAGCCCATCGCCCCCCTCGCACACGGCGCGCGGCTCACCCGCGCCGAAGTCGATGCCCCACCAGTGGCGCCGCGCGGTCTTGAAGCACGCGGCGCCCACGAGCCGCCGGAAGACCCCGCTCAACAGGGCGCGGTCGGGATCGGGGACACTCTCCAGCCCCTCGCCGCCGGGTTCCTGTGGGAGGATCGGGGCCCACGGGGAGACACCGTTGGGCGAGACCGATGCCGACATCGCGAGCTCCCCGCGCCAAGCCTCCGCCAGCCGCTCCAGGCGCTCGCGGGAGGGCAGCAGATGGTGCTCGCACTCCACGTGCAGCCAGCCCGCGACGTCTCCCGCTCCATCGAGGAACGGGACGAGGGCCAGGGCCAGGGCGCGCGCGCCCAAGGCTCCCGCCGGAGGCCGGCCGCGGGCGCCATGGGCGACTTGGACCGCCGCCTCGATCACCAGGGCGTGCTCGGGCTGGTGCGCATCCTGGTGGGCATCGAAGCGGTCGGCGAGCCACTCCTCGAGGTCCTCCCGCAAGCCGGGGGCCGCGTCGAGCCACACGGCGCGTGCGCCGCCGTCGGCCTCGAAGCGGAAGAGAGCGAGAACGCCGGCGCCGAACTCTCGCCGGCTGCGGACCGCTCGGGCGGGAACGGGGGGGGCACACGAGGGCAGGCTCCCGCGCCCGGGCAGCGCCGCCGCCGCCTCGGGGAAGACCGACCGCAAGTCGATCAGGGCGGCGGGCAGGGGCCCACGCCAGGGTTCGAGGCCCGCGGAGGTGTCTTCGGCGGCGGAGACCTCGCCGCGGGCCAGGAGGGTCCAAACCCACAGCCAGCGCAGGCGCTCGTCCGACGCGAACCACTCGGAGTGATCGCTCAGCAGGCCGAATGCCTCTCCCACGGCGCCGCGGTCGAGCAAGCACTCACACGCACCGGCGAGCGCGGCCGGCCCCTCGGGAACCGCGAGAGCCTCGCCCTCCGACGCCTCCCCGAGCAGAGCCTGGAAGGCCGCCGCCCCCGCCCGCGGGCCAGCGCCGGCGTGCTCAAGGCGCGCGCGCCACAAGCTCAGTCCCGGGCGCCGGCCGAGGCGTTCGAGAGCGCCGACGAGGCGGCGAGCGACCGACAAGGCTCTCTCTCCCGGTTCGGGCAAGGACACGGGAGAGAGGAGATCGGGAGCGGAGGGAACCGCCAGGGCGCGCCAGGCGGCCTGCACTCCGAGCAGGGGCTCGCCAAGCCAGGCGAAGCTCCCGGACCCGAAGTGGGCCGCGAGGTGGTGGCGCAGGAGGTCCTCGAGGGCACGGGCCTGCTGCTCGCCATCCTGGCGGGAGAGCTCGCCCCGCGCGCGATCGAACGGGATCGCCGCGCGCGGCGAGGCCGAGGCGGAGGTGTCGGCGCGCAGCAAGCGCAGGACGTTTACGATCCGGCCAACCTCGGCGCGGACCGCGCTGGAGACCTCGGGCAGCAGGACCTCCAGGGGCTCGGAGCCCAAGGTGCGCGAGAGGTGCACCGCTTCTCCGGTTCCGCCCGCCTTCCTCCCGCCCGCGGCGGCGCGCCGCCCACTCTCGGGCCGCCCGACGCCGACCCCCGCTCCGCCTCCGTCATGCGCACAGCAACTCACCGGGCCTCCTCCGCACCATCGCCCGAAGCGCGCAAGAGCACCTCCAGCCCCCGCCGCGCCTCCCTGGCGAGCTCGACCAGCGGCCGACCGGCCGCAACCGCGTACTCCTCGGCCTCGCGCCGATCGAGCACCAGGGCGAAGAACGCTGCTCGCTCAGCGTCCGGGAGGAGGTTGAAGCGCCCGCAGGCGCGACGCACTTGCTCGGGCTCGAGGCCCAGGGGCCCCGCGAACTCAGCCCAGACGCCGCCGGTGGTCTGGGAGCACTCCTCGCCCTCCGTCCTCCCCGCCCGACGCCCCTCTTCCGCGCACCACTGATCGAGCACCTCCTCGACCTGCGCCTCGAGCCAGCCGACCGGGCGCGCGCTGTCGGGACAAGTGCGCGCGTGGCGAGCGCAGTAAGCCAGGCTCCGCAAGTGCACCGCATCTGCGTCGAGCAGGAGATGGCGCGCCTCCGCGCGCCCGGCCAGGAGGCCCCTCAAACCCAGGGGGTCTCCGGGCGTGATGCGAGCGAGCACCGTGCGCGGGTCTCCCCCGAGCAGAACTCCGGGCGCTGTCGTTTCGGTCTTTGCGCGAGTCAAACCAGAGTCTCTCCTCGCTCCGGGCCTCCGGCGGTGCGACCCTCGCACCGCCCACGAACACAATTCTAGAGGTGATCTGGAGGAACGGTGGACCTGGTCGTGCCCGGAATGCGGGGGGATCGGGAACGAGAGCGTCTCGGGACGCCGTCTCCGGGGCCGAGGGTCCGTTTTCCCGGAGTGGGGAAACCCCCGCCGCACGCCGGTCCTTCGCGCCGGGAGAGCCGATTCCCCATTCTCGCCGACGGCGATGCCGCCGGAACCTGCAATCGCCCCTCACCGCCGCTACCATCCCGCGCTCGGTCGGGCGCCTGCGATGCACCCCACCGCCCATCATGCAGATCTCCCTCGAAGGCAAGACCGGACTCGTCCTCGGCGTCGCCAACAAGCGCTCCCTGGCCTGGGGCTGCGCCCGCTCCCTCGCGCGCGAGGGCATGCGGCTGTGCTTCACCTACATGGGCGAGCGCATGGAGAAGACGGTGCGCGAGCTGGCGGCCGACTGCCCCGGTTCGCTCGTCCTGCCCTGCGACGTGACCGCGCCCGAGACCATCGACGAGGCCTTCGCCGAGGTGCGCCACGAGTTCACATCGCTCGACACCGTCGTGCACGCCGTCGCCTTCGCGCGCCGCGAGGAGCTGCAAGGCAACTTCTTCGACACGACGAAGGAGGGCTACATGATCGCCCACGAGGTGTCGGCCTACTCCCTGACGGCCGTCGCCCGCCGCGCCCTGCCGCTGATGGAGGGGCGCGAGGGCTCGATCATCACCCTCAGCTACCTCGGCGGGGAGCGGGTGATCCCCAATTACAACGTGATGGGCATCGCCAAGGCCGCCCTGGAGGCCAGCGTGCGCTACCTGGCCGCCGACCTCGGCCCCCTCGGCATCCGCGTCAACGCCATCAGCGCCGGACCGATCCGCACCCTCTCGGCGGCCGGAGTGACCGGCTTCAGCTCCATGCTCGACAACATCGCCGAGAAGGCGCCCCTGCGCCGCAACGTGACCGCCGACGAGGTCGGGGACACCTGCTTGTTCCTCGCCAGCCCCCTCAGCCGCGGCATCACCGGCTCGACGGTCTACGTCGATGCCGGATACCACATCATGGGGTCCTGAGGGCGGCGCTCCCCGCACCGCCGGCTCCCGAAGACGCAGGCGCGTCCTTGCGAGCGCGGGGGCGCCACAGGGCCGCGGCCAGGAGCAGGCCGAAGACCACCGCGCACGCGGGTCCGAGCCCGCCGCCGTGGGCCGCGTGGTGCTCGCCGGCGCGCGCGACGAGCTCGCGCCCCAGGCTCCTGTAGAGCCAGTCGACCGCGAACCCCAGCGCGAGGGTCACGCTCGCCAATCCGGCGATGTGCACGGCCACCACGCGAGCGCCGAGGGTGCGCGCCATGACCGCCAGGGTGGCCATGTTCGTCGCCGGGCCGGCCAGAAGGAACACGAGCGCCGCCCCCGGGCTGAGTCCCTTGAGCACCATCGCCGCCGCCAGGGGTGTGGAGGCCGCCGCGCAGACGTAGATCGGCACGCCGATCATCAGCATCACCACCAGGCCCATGGCGCCGGAGAACAGCGCGCCGTCGAACCAAGCGTCGGGGATCACCGCCGTCATCAGCCCAGAAAGCAGGATGCCCGCCAGCAGGGCGCCCGCGAGGTCGTCGAGCATCTCCACGAAGGCGTAGCGCAGGGCGCGCACGACCAGGTTGCCGGCCTCGGGTGGACGCTCCTCCACCGGCGCGGTCAAGGCCGCCGCCTTCTTGCAGCACGAGCCGCCGCCTCCCCCGTCGCCAAGTCCCGCGCGCGGCGTGTCGTCGTGGCGGCTGCGGGCGAAGAGGCTGACCGCCATGCCCGTGAAGAGCGCGCTCGCCACGGCGGCCAGAGGGCGCACGAGGGCCATCAGAGGATCGAGCAGAGCGTAGGTCACGCTGACCGAATCGATGCCGGTCTCGGGAGTCGAGATCAGGAAGGCGCTCGTCGAGCCCTTGCTCGCCCCCGAGCGCCGCAGGGCCACGGCGAGGGGGATCACCGAGCAGGAGCACAAGGGTAGGGGCGCTCCGACGACCGAGGCGATGCCGACCGAGGAGAGGTCGTTTCCCGAGAGGTGGCGGGCGAGCCAGGCGGGACGGATCAGCTGGCTGATGAACCCGGCCAACAGGAATCCGCCGAGCAGGTAGGGCGCCATCGCGACGAAGACGTCGAGGCTCCTCGCGAGGAAGACGGGCACGAAGCTGGGATCACCGTCGAGGTGGTGAGGCAGGGCGGCGACGGCGACCACGCCGGCGAGGAGCCCGAGGACGCGGTCACGGGCCCGGTCGAGGTCGTGGAAGACTTCCGGCAGGAGATCGCAGACGGCGACGTAGAGGAAGGTCCCGCTGGCGAAGCCGAGCAGGATCGGCTGGGCGGCCGCCCCGTCGGCGAAGCGCGCCCCGAGGAGCAAACCAGCGGGCGTGACGGCCGCGAACAGGAGCTGCACCCACAGACCGCGCCCGTTCCCCACCCCAGCCAGCTTCATGACGGTCGCGAGGGAGAAGGACTCGGTCATCTTGTGCCACAGCAGCGGCAGCAGCAGGACACCCGCCCCGGCCGAGGCACCGAGCAGGGCCGAGAGGGCGACGCCGGCGGCGAGGGCGTGCACGCTCAGGCCGACGAGGAGCGAGACCCACAGGACGGTGTGACCGTCGAGCTCCAGATTCGCGCCGCCGCCGCGCAGCCAGACCTTCTCCAGGAGGAACAGGCCCAAGAACCCGCCCAGGGCCGCGAGCCAGGGAGCCGAATCGTGCTCGGCTCCGAGCTCGGCCAGCTCGGGCTGGAGGTGCAGGAAAACCGTGCCGAGGAAGATGCCCGCCGAGACCGCGGCGAACAGGTGCAGGCCGCCCGCGCTCCAGCGGCGCGCGAGGGGCAGGAGGGCGCCGCCCAGGCTCGCGGCGACCAGGGCCAGGCTCAACTCGATGGGACTCACATCCATGACGCACGGCGGGGCTGGCCGCCTCGCCATTGGAGGCTCTGGACGTCAGAAGGTCCAGCCGACGGTCACGAACAGACGGTGATCGGAGCGCTCTAGGCCCGCGGCGGGCGTGTTGTCCCAATCCCAGACCCATTGGAATTGGGCGTACATGGATCCGCTCACGTCGTAGCGCACGCGCGAGTCCAGCTTGGTGTAGACGTCGTCGGTCTCCTCGATGCTCGGAAAGACCTCCGCACCCTGGGAGAGGGTCCATTTCTCCCGCGGCACCCAGTCCACGCTGTAGGCCGCGCGCACCGTGGCATACTCGTCGCCGGGAGCGGCGCCGAAGTCCTCGTTGAACCAACTCAACCCGACCTCGGCCGAGACCTTCAGGTCCTCTTCCTCGCGGAACTGGCGGCCGTAGCCGGCACCGACGGTCCAGCGCAGGTCGAGGTTGGCCTTGTGGTCCATCTCGGCCGTCCCGTTTCCGTAGGCGTAGGTCTCTTCCGTGAAGAAGTGGTCGTACTGGGCCTTGCCGCCGACCCGGCGCTCGCTGACGCTCGACGCGCCCGCGTCGCCCTCCTCCTCCGCCCAGCTCCACCAGGCGCCGAACGTCGTGCGGTCCTCCTCGCGCCGCCGCTCGGCCTCGGCGGTCAGGTTGGCGCTGCTTCGTACCGTGTTCCCGCTGGCGTCGAACAGGCCGAGGGTCACGCCGCCCGTCCAGGCCGGCACCTCGGCGTCTTCCGCGAGAGGCGGGATCGTGCGCGCGACGACGTCGTCGGCCCCCGAAGGCGGCGCGGAGAACAGGGCGAGAGCGGCTGTCGCTAGGAGAGCGTGCATGGCTGGCGGCGGCTGGGAGGTCGAAGGGCGGGCGAGCCGCGGGAAACCTAGCAAGGGCGCGGACGCACGGCGAGCGCCGCGGGGGGATTCACCCGAGGGTCCCCAACTGCGCCCGCGCCCCCCCGTAGGACCGCCGCACGACGTCTCGCACCCCTTGCCCCTTGTCCGGCGCGGGCCGGTCCGTAGAATCCTCGCCGCCTTCCCGTGAGCACTGCTCCCGCCTACCCCGGGAAAACTCGCGTCCCCGCCACCGAATCGTCCCCCGCGACCTCGCGCCATGATCGAGATCAGAAACCTCTCCAAGTCCTTCGGCGACCTCAAGGCCGTCGACGACATCAGCTTCTCCGTGAAGAAGGGCGAGGTGCTCGGCTTCCTCGGCCCCAATGGTGCCGGGAAGTCCACCACCATGAAGATGCTGACGGGGTTCCTCGACCCCTCGGCCGGCAGCGCCTCGATCTCCGGCTTCGAGGTCGGCGCGCAGCCGATCGAGGTCAAGCGGAGGGTCGGCTACCTGCCCGAAGGCGCGCCGCTCTACGCGGACATGACGCCCCACGGCTTCCTCGGGTTCATCGCCGAGGTGCGCGGCATCCCCGCCGCCGAGCGCGCCGGCCGGCTGGCGGAGGTCGTGCGCAAGGTCCACATCGAGGAGGTGCTGCACCAGCGCATCGAGACCCTCTCGAAGGGCTTCAAGCGCCGCGTGGGCCTCGCCCAGGCGATCCTGCACGATCCCGAAGTGCTGATCCTCGACGAACCGACCGACGGCCTCGATCCCAACCAGAAGCACGAGGTGCGCGCCCTGATCGGCCAGATGGCGAAGGACAAGGTGATCGTGCTCTCGACCCACATTCTCGAGGAAGTCGACGCGGTCTGCACGCGTGCGATCATCATCGCCCGCGGCCGCATCCTCTTCGACGGCACGCCCGCCGAGTTGAAGGCGCGCTCACCCGAGGGGCGCCTCGACGACGTCTTCCGCGAGATCACCACCGGCAACTCGACGCCCGACTTCCCCGCGGACTCCAAGGCCGTCGCATCCCCCAACCCAAACCCCGACACCGTGACCGCGAGCTGAGAGCGGTTTCGACCATGCGCATCACGACCTCGATCTTCAAGCGCGAGCTCGGCGGCTACTTCGCCACGCCGGTCGCCTACGTCTTCTTGTTCTTCTTCCTGGTCCTGACCGGGGTGTTCACCTTCTACATCGGAGGCTTCTACGAGCGCGAGCAGGCCGACCTGCAACCGTTCTTCGCCTTCCACCCCTGGCTGTACCTGTTCCTGATCCCGGCCATCTCCATGCGCCTGTGGGCGGAGGAACGCAAGTCCGGGACGATCGAGCTGCTCATGACCCAGCCGATCTCGATGGCCCAGGCGGTGGGCGGCAAGTTCCTGGCGGCGTGGTGCTTCACGGGCATCGCCCTGGCGCTGACGGTCCCGACCTGGATCACCGCCGCCTACCTCGGCCAGCCCGACAACGGTGTGATCGTCGCCGGCTACATCGGCAGCTTCCTGATGGCCGGCGCCTGCCTGGCGGTGGGGGCCTGCATCTCGGCGGTCACACGCAACCAGGTGATCGCCTTCGTCACGACCGTCTTCGTGCTGCTCGGCTTCGTCTTGAGCGGCTTCCCGGTCGTGCTCGACTGGGTTTCGGGCTGGGCGCCGGAGGTGCTGACCGAGACGGTCGCCTCCTTCAGCTTCCTGACCCACTTCAACGACATCACACGCGGCGTCATCGACACGCGCGACATCGTGTTCTTCGGCTCGTTGATCGGGTGTTTCCTGGTCGCCAACGCGATCATCATCGACCTCAAGAAGGCCGCGTAGGAATCTGACATGGACAAGAAACGCATCTCCCTGGCAGGGCTGGCGGTCACCCTGGTCCTGTTCTTCGCAGTCAACATGGCCAGCGGCGCGCTGCTGCGCGGCGCGCGCATGGACCTGACGGAGAACGGCCTCTACACCCTCTCGGAGGGCACCGAGAACATCCTCGCGACGATGGACGAGGAGGTCACTCTGCGCCTGTACTTCTCGAGCGGGCTGGCCACCGACTACCCCGACCTCAAGCGCTACGCCCAGCGCGTAGAGGAGTTGCTCGAGGAGTACACGAGCCGCTCCAGCGGGATGCTCAAGCTGTTCGTGAGCGACCCCGAGCCCTTCTCGGAGGAGGAGGACCGCGCGGTCTCGTTCGGGATGCAGGGCGTCCCGGTCAATGCGGCCGGCGAGTTGCTCTACTTCGGGCTGTCGGGCACCAACAGCACCGACGAGGAGGAGGTCATCCCCTTCTTCCAGGTGCGACGCGAGGAGTTCCTCGAGTACGACCTGACCAAGCTCATTCACAACCTCGCCTTTCCCGAACGCACGGTCGTCGGACTGCTGAGCACCCTGCCGCTGGACGGCGGGCCGTTCAACCCGATGAACCCGCGCGCAGTACCCGAGCCGTGGCTGATCGTGGACCAGATCCGCGAGGTCTTCGAGGTGCGCTCCCTGCACGCGGCGGCGACCGAGATCCCCGAGGACGTGGACGTCTTGATGCTCGTCCACCCGCAAGGACTCGGCGAGCAGCTCCTGTACTCGATCGACCAGTTCGTCCTCGGCGGCGGGCGCGTACTGGCGTTCCTCGACCCGCACTGCGAGGCGCAGCAGGTGCCGCAGGACCCCAACAACCAGCTGGCGGCCCTGACCGCGGATCGCAGCTCGAGCCTCGGTCCGCTGCTCGAGGCCTGGGGTGTCGAGCTGGTGAGCGAGAAGATCGTCGGCGACCGTCTCAACGCCCAGCGCGTGGTGATGGGTAACCAGCCGATCGAGTACGTCGCCTGGCTGCACCTCGGTGAAGGCGAGGTCAACGCCGACGACCCGGTGACGAGCGACCTCACCAAGGAGATCAACATGGCCACGGCAGGCTCCTTGCGGGCGCTGGCCGACGCCGAGACGAGCTTCACGCCGATCATCGAGACCAGCGCCGAATCGATGGAAATCGACCGCATGCAGGTTGCCCTACAGCCCAACCCCTCGGGTCTTCTCGAGAGCTTCCTGCCCAACGGCACGCCGCTCGCCGTCGCGGCCCGCGTCAGCGGCCCGGCGAAGAGCGCCTACCCCGACGGCAAGCCGGCGGCGCCGACGCCCGAGGGTGAAGTGGCGCCGGACGAGGGAGCCTCGGCCCCCCACCGCTCCGCCTCCGAAGCCAACATCAACCTGGTGCTGATCGCAGACGCCGACATGCTCGAGGACCGCTGGTGGGTCAACGTGCAGAACTTCTTCGGCAATCGCATCGCGGTCCCCTCGGCCAACAACGCCGACCTGGTGATCAACGTGCTCGACAACCTCTCGGGAAGCAACGACCTGATCGGTCTGCGCAGCCGAGCGCGCTTCAACCGGCCCTTCGACCGGGTCGTCGAGATCCGCCGCGACGCGGAAGACCGTTTCCGCAACAAGGAGCAGGCGCTCGAACAGAAGCTGCGCGAGACCGAGGAGAAGATCAGCGGACTCCAGAGCCAGAAGGAAGGCGGCGTGAGCTCCATCATCCTCTCGCCCGAGCAACAGGCCGAGATCGAGGCCTTCCGCGCCGAGCGCCTGGACACGCGCAAGGAGCTGCGCGACGTCAAACACCAACTCAAACAGGACATCGAGCGGCTCGGCTCGCGCTTGAAGTTCCTGAACATCTTCATCCTCCCCCTCGTGCTCCCCGCGCTGATCGCCGTCCTGGCGCTGATGCGTGCGCGCTCCCGCGCCTAGTGAGGTGCTGAAATGAACCGAAACGTGAAGTCCCTCGCCGTCGCGGCCGCCGCAGCCCTGATCCTCATCTTCGCCGCCGTGGCCTCGAGGCGCGGCGAGACGCGTGCGAGCGAGGAGCTCGGACTCGTATTCCCCGAGCTGATGAGCTCGATCAACGACGTCGCGGCCATCACGGTGACCGACGCCGAGGGCAGCTACACCGTCTCCACCAGGGACGGCGCCTGGGGCTTGGAACAGAAGGCGAGCTACCCGGTGCGCATGGAGGAAGTGCGCAAGACGATCCTCGCCGCCGCCGAGCTGAAGAAGATCGAGGCCAAGACCAACGTCCCCGAGCGCTACTCACGCCTGGGCGTCGAAGATGTGGACGCCGGGGAGGCCGAATCGAAGCTGCTGGTCCTGGCCGACGGGACCGGCGGGACCCTGGCCGCACTGCTCGTCGGTCACGCGCGCGAGGGAGCGGGCGCCGCTTCGACCTACGTGCGCGTCGCGGGAGAGACACGTTCGTGGCTCGCCGCGGGCGATCTCGCCCTGCCCGCCGATGCCGCCGCTTGGCTCGACAAGGAGATCCTCAAGGTCGAGCGCGACGCGGTGCAGGCGGTCGAGATCGCCCACTCCGACGGCGAGCGTCTGTCGGTCTCCAAGGCCTCGCGCGGCGATGGCGAGTACGAGGTCCATGGCATCCCCGCCGACCACGAGCTGAAGTACGCCTCGGTGGCGAACGGCCTGTGCGGCGCGCTCGAGTACCTCAACCTCCAAGACGTCCTGCCGGCCGAGGGCTTCGCCGGCTCCGCCGAGCCGACGAAGGCGACCTTCTGGACCTTCGACGGGCTGCGCGTGGACGCGACGGTACACACGATCGAGGAGAAGCACTTCGCCACCTTCCGCGCCTCCTTCGACGAGGAGGGGCCCGCGGTCCTGGCCTCGGTGGGGCCGCTCCCCGCGACCGACGGCGGCGAGGACGGAGGCGAGGAACCGGCGGTGACTCTCGATCCCGAGGCCGCGAAGGCCGCAGCCGCGGAGCTGAATGAACACCTCGGCCCGTGGGTGTACGAAATCGCCCTCTACAACCAGGCGAACTTCACCAAGCGCATGACCGACATGGTCAAGCCGGTCGAGCCTCCCGCCGAGCTGGAGTCCGGGGAAACCACCCCGCCGGACTCCGCGGCGCTACCTGATAGCGTGCCGGCGATCGAGGAAGCGGGCCTGTTCGACACGGGCACCCAGCCCGGAACGAACCTCGCGGACGATCCCGTCCTGGAGGACGAAGTGATCGTGGACGAGATCGTCACCGAGGAGGAGCCCGTCGAGGCGGCGGACTCCGGTGAAGGCGGCGGATCCTGAGGAGCGTCGACAGCGCGCCGCGGCCGGGAGCGGACCCGCTCGGGGCTGCCCGCGCTCGCCCGCGCCGGCGAAGCGCGGGGAGGTGGGGACCGCGCGCGGGAGTCCTGCCCGTCCTCTCAGTCCTGCTCGCATCCCTCGCCGCCTGCGGCCCCGCCGCGGACGCGCCCGCGAGGGGCTCGGCCCTGCTCGTCACCCTCGACACGACGCGCGCCGACGCCCTCGGCTGCTACGGGCGCTCGCCTAGCGTCCCCCCCAACCTCGACCGCCTGGCGCGCGAATCGGTGGTTTTCGACCGGGCACACACGGTGACGCCCATCACCCTGCCCGCGCACTCGTCGATGATGACCGGGCTCACCCCGCCCCGGCACTCGGTGCGCGAGAACGGAGTGAGTCCCCTCCCCCAGTCCGCGCGTACCCTCGCCGAGCGGGCGCGGGAGGCCGGCGTGCAGACCGCGGCCTTCATCGCCGCGGCGGTGCTCGATCCGGACTTCGGCCTGGACCAGGGTTTCGAGCGCTACGACGCACCGGCCCAGCGGGGGATCACCGCCGACGCGCACTTCTCGGCACGCGAGGCACGCGAGGTAGTCGAGGGCGCCCTGGCCTGGCTAACGGCGCGCGACCGGGGGCGTCCCTTTTTCCTGTGGGTTCACCTGTTCGATCCACACGCTCCCTACGCGCCCCCGGCGGCCTTCGACGGAGGAGCCGCGGCCGGCGACCCTTACCTCGGGGAGGTCGCCTCGATGGACGCGGAAGTCGGGCGCCTCCTCGACGCCCTGCGCGAGGAGGACGCCCTGGGCGAGACGACCGTGCTGGTGGTGGCCGACCACGGCGAGGCCTTCGGCGAGCACGAGGAGCTCTCGCACGCCACCTACTGCTACGAGCCTACTCTGCGCGTGCCGATGCTCCTGCGGCGGGCGGACCTGGCGCGCGCGGGCGAGCGCAGCACGAGCATCGTCAGCGTGACGGACGTCCACCCGACCCTGGCCGACGCCCTCGGCCTCGCCGCGGAGAGCGCGCCGGGCGGCCTCGACGGCGTGAGCCTGTTCCGCGCCGACCCGCCGCAGGAGCGCGGCATGTACTTCGAATCCTACAACGGCTTCTACTACTACGGTTGGAGCCCACTGGCGGGCTGGCTCGACGCGCGGGCCAAGTACATCCACAGCTCCAAGCCCCAGCTCTTCGATCCCGCCGCCGATCCAGACGAGACACGCGACCTCCTGGCGGGGGGCGATGCCGACGTCGGTCCCTACCGTGCCGCAATCGCCCGCGCGGTCGGCCTGCCGGCTCTCGATCCCGGTGCGGGCGATGCCGTCGACGACGAGCTCCTCGCGCGCATCCGCGCCCTGGGCTACGCCGGCGCCGGGGAGGAGGAGGCCGACGAGTGGCCACACCCCCTCGCCCCCAGCGACCTGCCGGGGCCGCTGGAGACCGCGCCTCTGCACCGCAAGCTGATGACCGGGGCGGCGCGCATGAACGCCGGCGATTGGAGCGAAGCCGCCGGGTTGTTCGGCGAGGTCCTGGCCGCCGATGACGCGAACGCCTACGCCCGCAACATGCTCGGCTCGTGCCTGATCCAGTCCAAGCGTTACGCGGAGGCGGTGGAGACCTTCACGCGCCTGATCCGCGACGGCCGGCGCGGCGCGAGCATGCACTACAACCTCGGCATCTCCCTGATGGAGGTCGGGCGCGCGGCCGAGGCCGTCGGTCCCCTGCGCGAGGCGCACGAACTGGCCCCTTCGCGCGCGCCGATCCTGCGCTATCTCGTCGACTGTCTCGAGCGCAGCGGTCGCGGCTCCGAGGCGAGCGAGTACCGTGCGCGTCTAGAGCGACTCGCTCCCCCGCCTCGCTGAGACCGCGAGCGGAGGGCGTGGCGGACGCCGGCGGCTTTTCCTTGGTTGAGAGCCCATCCAGAGGCTCCAATGGCGCCCGACGACGAACGACCGGAGACGCGGAGGATTCAATGCAGTGGTGGAAGACGGTTCCAGGCCTCTTGGTACTGGGCCTCGCAGGCGCTTGCAGCGCGACCCCGAGCGCGGCCTGGACGAAGCAGGGCGGCACGGCCCGCGCACCCAACCTGCGGCGCAGCGTTGGGCTCCGGCAGTGGCTGTTCACTTCCTTCGACTACGAGGGCGAGATCACCGAGGAGGAAGTGGTCGAGGAGCGCGATCACGCCATCGAGGTGAAAACCACCGGACTGGACGTCGAGTTCCCCCTGACCGGATCGACCTCGGGCTACGTCGCGGTCGAGGAGATCGACCTCGACATCGGCGACTCCTGGCAGGCGACGGTTGGCGGTCGCTACTACCTCACCCCGTTCCACCGCACCGAGCCCTTCGTCTTCCTCGAACTGTCCCACATGGACGAGTTGGAGGTGGAGGACGAGCCCGACCGCGATCCGATGACCTTCGTCGGCTTCGGCGTCGGCTTGATCTACCCGCTCGGCGACAACTACGGGCTCGAAGTGCAGCTCAAGCACAAGGACTTGCTCGGCAAGGCCGAGACCACCGCGGGCACCTTCGATGCCCGCGAGGAGTTCAACGGGATGCTCGGGTTGGTCGCCCTGCGCTGGTACTTCTAGGCGGCTCGGGGGGGGCCAACATGAACTGGGCGCGCGCCGCACTCCTCGTCGCCGTCGGCTTCGCGCTCCTCGCCGCATGCGCCGCCGCCGCGCCGGCCCAGACCGCGCCGCGCCGGCCGAACATCGTCTTCATCCTGGCCGACGACCTCGGCTGGCGTGATCTCTCCAACGAAGGCTCGACCTTCTACGAGAGCCCGCACATCGACTCGATCGCCGCTGGGGGGATGAAGTTCACGCGCGGCTACGCCGCGTGCCGAGTATGCAGCCCGTCGAGGGCGAGCATCCTGACCGGGAAAACCCCTCCCAAGCACGGGATCACGACTTGGATCGGTGACGCTGCGGGAGAGCAGTGGTGCACGAACGGGCGCCACGACAGCCACATGCCGCCGGAGTACGCGCGCGCCCTGCGCGCCGAGGAGCACACCCTCGCCGAAGCCCTGCGCGACGCGGGCTACCGGACCTTCTTCGCGGGGAAGTGGCACCTGGGCGGACGCGGGTCATGGCCTGGCGACCACGGCTTCGAGCGCAACGTCGGCGGCTGGGACTCGGGCAGCCCGCGCGGCGGGTACTTCAGCCCCTACACCAATCCCAACCTGGAGTCGGGCCCCGCCGGCGAGTCGCTCCCCCTGCGCCTGGCCCGGGAGACGGCCACGTTCATCGAGGAGCACCGCGAGGAGCCCTTCCTGGCGTTCCTCTCGTTCTACTCGGTGCACGGGCCGATCCAGACCACACGGGAGCTGTGGCGGAAGTACCGCGACAAGGCGGTGGAAGCGGGCCCGGCCGAGCACCGCTTCGCCTTCGACCGCCGCCTCGCGGTGCGCCAGGTTCAAGACTGTCCCATCTACGCCGGCATGATCGAGGCCATGGATGATGCGGTGGGGATCGTGCTCGCGAAGCTCGAGGAGCTCGGCCTGACCGAGGACACGATCGTCTGCTTCACCTCGGACAACGGCGGCGTCGCCTCGGGTGACGCCTTCTCGACGAGCAACCTGCCCCTGCGCGGCGGCAAGGGGCGCCAGTGGGAGGGTGGCCTGCGCGAACCGTTCTACCTCCGCGCCCCGGGCCGGACCCGACCGGGAACGACCTCCTCCACGCCAGTCAGCGGCATCGATTGGTACCCAACCCTGCTCGAGCTCGCCGGAGCGGACGTACCCGCCGCGCAGGAGGTCGACGGCACGAGCCTCGTCCCCCTGCTCGCGGGCGGAGCCCTCGCCCCGCGCCCGCTCTTCTGGCACTACCCGCACTACGGCAACCAGGGCGGCGAGCCCTCGTCGATCGTCCTGGAGGGCGACTGGAAGCTGATCCACTACCACGAGGACGGGCGGGACGAGCTCTACGATCTCGGGACGGATCCCGGGGAACGCACGGATGTGGTCGCCGCGCACGGCGAGCGCGCGGCGAAGCTGCGCGCGACCCTCGACAGTTGGTTGGCGGCGAGCGGAGCGCGCATGCCCACGCCATTCCCACGCTTCGCCCGGGACGCACGCGCCGCGCGCTGGCGCCGCCTTGCACGGGAGGGCATGGCGCGGTTGGAACGGCAGCACGAGCGCTACCTCGAGGACGACTTCCGGCCCGGGCCGCGCTGGTGGGGCAGCGCGCCGATGGAGGCGGGCGCGGGGGACGGCGGACTCGAGCCCGGCGTTTCCCCGTGGAAGAGCGCAGCCGCCAGGCGGAGCCGAGCGCGGGGGACGGCGGACGCCGACCGACCATCCCGCTGACGTGCGCGCGGATGGCGGAGACGCTGGCCCGGCCGTCCTACCCTCGGGAACGCGGGTGACGGGCAACGGTGGAACGGCGCTCCCACGGGTGGGAAGACCGGCCGGCGGCGGGCGTGCACGCTTGCGGCAACGCCCCCACCGCGCTCGGATGGGCTCATGGGGAGTCGGCTCGCAGGATCGCTCGTGGTGGTCGCGGCTCTCGCGGGCGCCGTGCTCCTCGGGGGCGGCGGCCCGGGCGGAGTCGAGGGCCCGCCGCGAACCGCCCAGGCCGCGGGTCCCGCGGCGCTCGGCCCGCCGCCGTGTCCTCCCGAGCGCGCCCAGCGCGTCGGTGCGGCGGACGAGGCGCTCTCCACGCCACTGTCCAGCGAACGACTCCGGAGACCAGTGGCCGCCGGATCGGTTGGCGCCGTGCGTTCGATCGCTCCTCCCCCGCGAGGCTCGGCGCGCGCCCTTGCCGCCGGTGGCCTGGCGGAGGGCGCCGCGCTCACGGAGGACATCCCGATCGAGGAGCTCCCCTACGCCGAGCTCACCGAGGACCTGCGGGACGATGACGAGAAATGGAACGCTACTTGCGCCGGGCGGGAGCTCTCCCGGCGCCTCTCGGATCCCGCCGAGGCCTACGAAGCCCGGCGACACCTCGAGGCGTCGCTGCGCTCCGACGACTGGCAGGAGAAGAGGATCGCCATCGGCCTCCTGCAATCGGCGGCCCTCGCCGCGGACCCGCGGTTGGCTCCCTACTCGCCGCCGGAGATCCTGCTGGACCTCACGGTCGAGCAGTTGGATGACTGGACGACGATCGACGATCCCATGTGGATCATGGGTGATTCGCAGGACTCGAAGAGCCTGCCGTTCGCCATGGCCCACCTCGGCCGCATGGAACGAAGCCTGACACAACGGCTGGTCTCCCAGCCTCCCGACAAGCGCTTCGTTTTCGCCTTTCTCCTGGGCTGGGGAGAACGGCGGCACCTCGTCGATCAGATCGCCCCAGAGCTCGTCGGCCACCTGCGTGACAACGGTATCCGCGATGACGCCCTGATGAGCATGGAGGCCCTCTACGCCCTCGGCGAGGTCGTCAGGCCCTGGCTCGAGGTGAGCCTGCTCAGCGCCGATTCCCAGCAGCGAGCCTGCATCGAGCTGCTGACCCTCGAGCTCGACGAGCCCGCGCTCACATCCGAGAAACAGGCAGGGCGATCGGCGCTGAACCAGGTCCCCTGGAAGTGCGACGACCCGGTGCAGTCATGGCGCTACCGACAAGGCAGGATCTGGTGAGCGCCACCCGCCGAGGCTGGGACGCGCGAGGGATTCCAGATCTCCGGATCGGGTGATTCCGGAGGAGGCGGCACGCGACGCCGCGAGTCCACAACTCCCTACGCTCCCGACCCCTCCGCGCCCGGGCCGCACGGACGCAGCGGGCGGACGCTATCCTCTCTCGCGCGCCGCATTCCCCCGTTCCCCTCGCCGCGGGTCCCTCACTCGCGGGACACGCCGCCTCCCTACCCCACGCCCCCGCCCATGGCCCTCGCCATAGAAACGAACGCACTCTCACGCTCCTTCGGAACCTCCCGCGCCGTCGAGAGTGTGGACCTGCGGGTGGAAGCGGGCTCGTTCTACGGCTTCCTCGGACCCAACGGTGCGGGGAAATCGACGACGATCAAGATGCTGACGGGCCTGCTCGAGCCGACGTCCGGACGCATGGAAGTCCTCGGTCAGGATCCGCGCGTGCCTTCGCAGGCGCTGGAGATGAAGAGCCGCATCGGCGTGGTCCCCGAGGACTTGGCCCTCTTCGACAACCTGACCGCCCGCGAGTACCTGATCTTCGTGGGTCGCATGCACTCGATGCCAGGAGACCTCCTGCGCAAGCGCATCGACGAGCTGCTGGGGCTGTTGAGCCTCCAGGATGAGGAGGCGAAGCTGACCATCGAGTACTCCCACGGAATGAAGAAGAAGCTCGCCCTCGCCGGCGCCCTGCTGCCCGACCCCGACCTCCTCTTCCTCGACGAGCCCTTCGAGGGCGTGGACGCCATCGCCTCGCGGACGATCCGCCACATCCTGACCACCTTCGTGGAGCGCGGATCGACGGTGTTCCTGACCTCTCACGTGCTCGAGATCGTCGAGCGCGTGTGCGATCACGTCGGCATCATCGTCGGAGGTGAGCTCGTGGAGCAGACGGCCCTGGCGGCCCTGGGCAGCGGAGGCTCGCTCGAGGAGCGCTTCCTCGAAGTCGTCGGTGCCGACGCCGGCGCGCAGAACCACCTCAGCTGGCTCGAAGAGGACGCCTCGTGAATCGCCTTCACCTCAGAGCCGTGCTCTGGCTGCGCTGGCGCATCTTGGTCAACCGCACCGTCCGCGCCGGAAGACTGAGCAACGCCGTCTTCACGATCCTCCTCGCCTTCGGCGGGCTGCTGTGTGTCGCCGGGTTCCTCACCGCCTTCGCCATCGGAATCGAAACGCTGCCCGAGGCACGGCCCTTTCACCTGCTGGCGGCCTGGGCCGCCCTCTCCACCCTGTTCCTCTTCATCTGGCTCACCGGCCTGATGACGGATCTACAGCACTCCGAGGTGATGTCCCTCGAGCAACTGCTGCACCTGCCGGTCTCCTCGCACGGGGTGTTCCTCTACAACTACCTGAGCTCGTTCGTGAGCGTCGCGGTCGCCATCTGCCTGCCGGCGATGGCCGGTCTCTGCCTGGCGATGGTGATCGTCCACGGCCCGCGCATGCTCTGGTGCATCCCGCTGGTGCTGGCCTTCTTGGGGATGATCACGGCCCTGACCTACCAACTGCGCGGTTGGCTGGCAGGTCTCATGCAGAACAAGCGGCGCGGCCGGAACGTCATCGCTCTCCTGACCTTCCTGTTCGTGCTGCTCATCCAGGTGCCGAACCTGATCAACATGAGCGAGTTGGGTTCCGACCGGACCACGGTCGAGATGACGGGAATCGAGCAATCGTCCGGCGACGAGGAGCGCGACGCTCTTCCCCTCGCGCGCGAGGAGCACACCAAGGCGAGGTTGAAACAGACGATCACGCTCACCGTCCAGATCCTGCCTATCGGCTGGCTCGCCTTCGGCGCGAGCTCGGTGTTCGCCGGCCACGCGCTGCAGGGCGTCGCCTGTTTCGTCGGGATGTTCTCGATCGGCGCCTGGAGCTTGCGCCGTTCCTTTCGTTCGACCCTGGCCGCGGCCCTGGGCCGCGAGAAGCCCGTGCGCCGGCGCCGCTCCGCCGCCGCGCGCGCCGACTCCTCGGCCGAGCGCGGTGAGCGCCACGGACTCCAATTCGGGGAGCGCCGCCTGCCCTTCGTGGACGACCGCGAGGCCGGCATCGCCCTCGCCAGTCTGCGCTACCTCCTGCGAGCGCCGGAGGTGAAGCTGTCGCTTCTCAGCCCCTTGGTCATTCTGCTGATGTTCGGGTTCCTGCTCTCGAGGAGTGGAAGGGGCGAGAGCCTGGGGGCATTCGCGCCGCTGATGACCCTCGGCTCCAGCCTGATCGTACAGCTCAGCGCCAGTTCGATGATCGCCAACTCCTTCGGCTTGGACCGGAACGGAGTTCGTTCGTTCCTGCTCGCCCCGCTCCCACGCCACCGCATCCTGCGCGGCAAGAACCTCGCCATGGCGCCCGTCGGAATCGGCATCAGCTTGACGGCCCTCGCGGCCCTCTGGTTCCTCCTCCCCCTCGGCCCCTTCCACGTCCTCGGGGCGTGTCTACAGGCGTTCTCGGCCTACCTGCTCACCTGTCTGATCGGAAACGTCATGTCGATCCTGATCCCAATCCGCTTGAAGGAGAACACCTTGCGGGCGGAGAACGCCAGGCTGAAGCCCATCCTCACGCAACTGCTTCCCCTGGTCCTACTGCCCGTGGCCTTCATTCCGCTGATGATCCCCGCGGGGGCGGACTTCCTCTTGCGCCTCGAGGGCTGGCAGCTCGGCGGCCTGTGGTTCTTCCTTCTGCACGCCATCGGGCTCGCGGGAATCGCCATGCTCTACGGGCGCGCGATCCTGGTGCAGGGCGACCTTCTCCAGCGGCGGGAGGCGGGGATCCTCGAGATCCTGACGAAGGAGTGAGTCATCGCGCACCCGGCGAGAGGGCGGCGGCGCGAGACGGAGGCGCTCTCGGCAATCCACGGGCGCAGGGAGAGCTAGCCGGTCCGGCGCTCGAAGAGGACGCCTTTGCGCCGCTCTCCTAAGTCGCTCGCCCGCGCTCCTTCTTGAAGATCAACAGGTGGTGGAAGCCGCGCAGGAAGAAGTTCCCCTCGGCCGCGGCGCGGTGGTGGCGGGGCTTCTCGAGCTTGCGGTTTCCGCGCACCACGGCGACGTGATCGACGGGCCTGAACCGCTCGCAGAGCAGGGCCGAAAGGCGCGCACCGATGGGCACGAAACCGCGCTTCTTCCTGAAGCTGTCCCCCACCAGGACGGCGAGGTAGCGCCGGTCGCGCAGCACGCGATCGGCCTCGGCGAAGACGGCTTCCATGGCCTCGAAGTACGCCGGTTCGAAGGCGTCGAGTCCGCCGATGCACTCTGGGCTGCCCGAGTAGCGGACGTGAGTCGAGTAGGGCGGGTCCATGAAGACGAAATCGGCCTTGGCGTCCTCGAGGGGCAGGCTGCGTGCGTCGGCGCGGAAGACGTCTTCGCGCCCGGGGTCGATGTCGTAGCCGAGCGCGCGCCGGTCGAGGCTACGCGCGACGTCGAGGGTCGTCCCGCCGCCGCAGAAGGGATCGACGACGAGGTCTCCGGCGCGCGTGTAGCGTTCCAGCAGGTTCCAGACCACCCAGGCGGGCGTGCGCCCCGGATGGGCGGGGTCGCCCATGGGATCACGGTCGTACTGTTGGGAGGGGTAGTACCACAACGTCGAGGTCTGGAGGCGTAGTTCGGGCTTGTCCATCGGGGTGCGGGCGGCGAGTCTACCGCACCGCGCCGCGCCCGGCGCCGAGCCCGCCGCGATGTCCACGGAGTCCCTCACGATCCCGATCGACGACCCGCGGATCGACCGCGTCGGCGCCCTGCTCGACGGCGGGTCCCGACCACCCACGGGCACGGCTCTGCTGCTCGCCCACGGCGCCGGTCAGCCTATGACCGCTCCGTTCATGGCCGCGGTGGCGGAGGGCCTCGCCGCGCGGGGGTTCAGTGTGCTGCGCTTCGACTACCCCTACATGGAGCGCGCCGCGCGCGAGGGCCGACGTCTCCCTCCCGACCCGCGCCCGCGCCTGGAGGGCGCCCACCGCTTGGCGCTCGACGTCCTCCGCGCGCGAGTGGACTGCGAGCGCGTCGTGCTCGGCGGCAAGTCCATGGGTGGGCGCATCGCGAGCCACCTGGTCGCCGGCGGCACCGAGTGCGCCGGACTCCTATTCCTCGGCTACCCCCTGCACCCCGCCGGCAAACCCGAGCGCCTGCGCAGTGGGCATTTCTCCGCCATCCCCGCCCCCTCCCTGTTCCTGCGTGGCACGCGCGACCGGTTGTGTGACGCCCGCTTGCTCGCCCGCGTCCTGCCCACCCTCGGCGCCCCCGCCCGGCGAGTTGACTTCGAGGGCGCTGACCACGGCTTCGAGGTCCTCGTCCGCAGCGGGCGCACCCACGCCGAGGTCCTCGCCGAGCTCGTGGACACCGCGGCGAGCTGGATGAGCTCCCTCGGCCGCGACGGTGCCCGAGAGTCCGTTGAAGAAGGACCGTAGCGAGCCCCGTGTACTGAGGGCCCCCCCCACAGGCGAGCTCGGGCAATCGAGTTCCCCGCTCCGGACCCGACTGTCGGGCCTCCAAGAGAGAAGGAGGGGGGAATCGCCGGGGAGCGCCCCGCCGTGCGGGCTTTTTGTCGTTACGCTTTCGAGATTGCCCTATAGGTACGTCTCCCTTGCACACTTCTTGCTTCTTGACGCGCACCCATGAGAACCCCGTACATCGCCTCGGTAACCCTCCCCCTCCTGACCGCCTCCGCAGGGGCGCAGGTCTCCGTGAACGAGACGCAGCAGTTGCTCCCTCCGACGGCGGTATCCGGTCACCAGTACGGGCGGGCGGTCGCCTCCGACGGTGACCGGTGCGTCGTGGGGGCGTCGGACACGCCCACGGGCGGAACGGACTCGGCCTACGTGTACGTTCGCCAGGGCGGCGCGTGGGCGCTGGAAGCCACGCTCACCCAACCCGGCGGCTCGACCTTCGATGGCTTCGGCCGGCGCGTGGCGATCGACGGGAACACGCTCGTGGTGTGCGCCAACCACAACGGCTACGTCTTCGTGCGCAACGGAAGCAGCTGGACCTACCAGGACAACCTGCCCCCGATCGGCTCGGGCAGCTACTACTCGGTTTCGGTGGCCCTCTCGGGAGACACCGCCCTGATCGGCCAGTCGGCAATGACCGAGGCCTGGGTGTACGTCTGGGTGCGCAGCGGCTCCAACTGGTCGCTCCAGACGCGCCTGGAAACAGCCGGGGGCTTCAACTCGACCGGCTTCGGTTCCTCTGTGGCGCTCGTCGGGAACACGGCCTTCGTCGGTGCGCCCGCCGATGACCAGGGCTCCCAGGACACCGGAGCGATCTACGTGTTCGAGCGCAACGGCTCGAGCTGGACGCAGGCGGGCACGATCAGCGGCAATCAGCCCGCGCCCAACCGCAGGCTGGGCACGGCTCTTGCGGCCCAGGCCGGCCTGAATGGCGGGTTCGACCTGATCGGCGGCGGAGCGAGCCCGACCTCTTCGGGAGCCTTCGGGTTCTCCGGCTCAGGCGGATCCTGGACCCAGCACGCCGACATCAAGAACGCCACGGGCGACGCCAGCGACTGGTTCGGATCCTCCGTCGCCATTTCGGGCACTCGGATCGTCGTCGGAGCGTGGATCGCCGATACCGGAGCGCCCAGCGGCGGCTCGGCCACGGTGTTCTCCCGCTCGGGGCTGGACTGGGTGCGCCAGGGGGATTTCGTCGGCTCCGATCTCGCGGGCAGCGACGGGCTGGCCAGCTCGGCGGCCCTGGCGGGCGACGTGCTCGTGTTGGGGGCGCCATTCCGCGACGCGGGAGCGACGATCTCGGGAGCAGCCTACTCCTACGACCTCGACGCCCACGCGGTACGGGAGTTCTGCTTCGGCGACGGATCCTCGACGACCTGTCCCTGCACCAACCCCAGAGCCACCGGCGCGGGCGAGGGCTGCGCCAACTCGGCCGGCGCGGGGGCGCGCCTGGTGTGCGACGACTCGTTGCAGGCGAGCACCGACAAGCTGCGCGCTTACGCATCTGGGCTCCTCTCCGGGCAACCGGCACTGTTGTTCTCGGGCGAGCAGGCGGTGAATGGCGGTTCGGGCGTGGCCTTCGGCGACGGACTGCGTTGCGCGGGCGGCAATACCGTGCGCCTCGCGGTGCGCTTCGCCGACGGTGCGGGCGAGGCCGACTGGGGCCCGGGTCTAGGTGCAACGGGAGGCTGGGGCGCGGGTGACAAACGCTCCCTCCAGGGCTGGTACCGCGATCCCACCGCCAGCCCCTGCGGCTCTGGCTTCAACCTAACCAACGCCGTCGAGCTCACCTTCGTGCCCTAGCCACCCGTTGGAAAAGGGCCGTAGCGAGAGGAAGACCTCCTCGGCGCTGAGGCGAACGGGTGATGCTGCGCTCCAATGGCCCATGAGGTTCCCCCCGGCGAAGGAACCCTACCGGTAGGGGCGGTGCGGGACCATCGGGGCGAGCCCCCGAGGCGAGTCGAGCCTCCGTACTGCTCCTCACCAGCGTCCTGTCCGCCGCCGTCGCCTGGGTCCTTTTCGCCGCCGCCCGCGCGGTCAGCGACGCTCGAGGGCGTAGCGGCCCAGCTCGGCGAACTGGCGGCCGAAGTCGTGGGTCCCGCCGCCGAGCGGCGCCTTGAAGAAGCTGGCGGTGTGCTTCATCACGCCGCCCTCGCCGCGCTCGGCGGCGAGATCGGCCAGGCGTACGAGATCGAGGACGAGCGGCGCGGCCAGGGCCGAGTCGCTCCCGCTCCAGGTGAACTGGAGGCTCATGCGCGCTCCCAGAAACCCCTCGAACTGGATGAAGTCCCAGGCCGTCTTCCAGTCCTCCAGGGAGGGCACGAAATCGATCCCGACACCGGTGTGGACCGAGGGATCGGCGAGGATCGCCCGTAGGGCCTCGTCCTTGTTGCGCAGCTTGCTCTCGCGGTGCGCGGACTCCTTGAGCACCTCGCCATCGCGGTTGCCGAGCATGTTGTAGCCCTGCCAGGTGAGCACCTTCAGGGCGCGGGCGCGGAACATCGGCGCAAGCACGGTCTTGACCAGGGTCTCGCCGGTCTTGCCGTCGTTCCCGCAATGAGGCACGCCCGCGCTATCCGCCAACTCGACCAACGCCGGGATGGAGGAGCCGCGAGAGGGCGTGAAGTTGACGAACGGGTGACCCGCACCGAGAGCCGCGTAGGCGTAGAGAACCGAGGCGGGCTGCAGGGAACCGGCGTCGAGAGCCGCCTCGAAGGAAGCCAGGTCGCTCCACTCCTCTCGCTCCTCGCGCCAGGCTTCCGTGCTAGCGACGTCGACCACCACCACGCGCGTCAGAGCGTTCGCGGCCGCGAAGGCCTCCATGTCCGCGCGTACGCACGCGACCTGCTCGCGCGGCGGCAATGAGCCCAGCGCCGCCGAGCGCGGATCGAGGTCCGCCAACCCCACGTCCGGACCGTCGAGGATCCCCGGGCGGATGCAGGCCTCGAAGGCCGCCGCGCCCTCGCTCGCGCCCTCGACCAGGTCCTGGGGGAGAACGCCGCCGCGCACCAGCTCCGAGGCCGAGTCGGTCAAGCTGCGCGTGCAGACGTCATGCCCCCCCAGGACCAGCTCGTCCAGGCGTACCAGCTCGAGACCGCGCAGCGGCTCGATCTCGGTCGCCAGGCCCACCGGCTCGAGAGCACCGGAGCGCAGGCCAGCCAGTCCGTAGGCTACACAGGTCGATATCGCGCCTCGGGCGCCGATCAGCCACACGCCCACCGCCCTCTCGGGGGGGATGGAGACGCGCTCGATTCGGGGGGTGCTCATGGGTTCGTTCACTCTGCTCGATCTCTCTCGGACTCGTCCCGACGGCGACGTGACTCGACCCAGCGCTCGACGATTGCGTCGTGCTCCCAGGGCCACCAGCGCCCGCCGATCACCCCCGCCCCCCCGCCGCCGGCGGCCGAGGCGGATACCGCGCGCTCGTTCGCGCGTCCGGGATCCTCCATGGTCGCCGGGACGGTCACGCTGTCCTCAACCGACATCGTGCCCGCGGCGGGGCTCCCTGTCCCGCCTCCTCCCGCTCCTCCGTCGAGGACGCCCGCGGACGCGTCGCCCCCTTCGCGAAGGGCCGCCAGGGCGGTATCGAGGGTTCCCCGCGCCGCCTCCAGCTTGCTCCGCAG
Organism: Planctomycetota bacterium; assembly: GCA_002686265.1. GTDB lineage: Bacteria > Planctomycetota > UBA1135 > UBA1135. The sequence continues at coordinate 118,350 of NZBA01000120.1, read as the reverse complement.
AGAGCTGCGAGCGGGCAGCTCGCGGCGCACGCGCTCGACGGCCGCGCTCAGGGAGCTCAGCTCCTCGAGGGTCTCCCGCTCGCCCCAGTCCCCGTTCTCCCGCGCCCGCTCCAAGGCCTGCGCCCGCCGCGCGAGGTCCGCCAGCTCATGGCGCTCGGCGAGGCTGATGCCCGCCGCCTCTCCCGCCTCGCCAGCGCCAGCGCCGGCGAGCTGTGATTCGAGGCGCCCAGTGATCGGAGCCAGGCGCGCCTCGCTCGTCCCACCGCGCCCCTCGTCCAGGGCCAACGCCAACAGCGCGGCGGCGGCGAAGGGCAGAGCCAACAGAGGCGCGGTGAAGGGCAGCACGGCGCTCAGGGCCTCGCGCGCACCGATGCGGCGGGTCACACGGAGGGCAAGGGCCAAGCCCACCGCGTCCCCGCGCGACTCCACCTCCCAGGCGGTCACCAGCGCACCGTCGAGGCCGCGCACACGATCGATGGCACGCGCGACCTGCCGCGGCGAACGACGGTGCTCGAGCCACCAAGTCCGCGATGCCAGGACCCCGCACGCCACGGCCACGGCCCAGGCGTCGGCCGCGCCCAAGGTCGCGCCCGACGCCGCGGCCGCCGCCAAGGTCAGGCACAGGGCAGTGGCGCCGAGCAGGATGCCCTCCCCCGTACGCGCCCCCGCCAAGCCGCGGCCCGCGAAGCGCACGCGCGCGGCGACGGGCGTGGTGGGCTCAGCGGTCTTCACCGGGTTCGTCGCCGCCGCGGTCCGTGCGCGGCAGGTGCTCCGCCAGGGAGACAGGGAGGCGCTCGAGGCGCTCACGGCTGAAGATCAGCATCAGACGCGCGCCGCGCTCGGGCACCAGGAAGGAGTTCGGCATCCAGATCGTCTGGTGCACGCAATCGTCAAGGGAGGCGGTGAGCAGGGTATTGCCGGCGCGGAAGTAGCTGAGGTTGATCAGGTTGCCCTCGAGGTCAGCCGCCAAGACCTCCTCGTCGGCCTCCGGCCGCGGGCGCACCATGCGCGAGGCCAGGAACACCCAGCGATGACGGCGCATGGAGCGGCCGGTGCGCAGATTGTTGATCAGGTCGCCGAGGGGGTGGAGGTGCACCTCGTCGCCGGAGGTCTCGGGCTCGCCCGACTCCTGCCAGGCGACGTAGATCCGAAAACCGTCCCCGCTCGGCGGGACGACCTCGAAGGGACTCGCGCCGGAGCGCAACGCCTCTTCCTCCGGCGGCGGATCCTTCTCGACCCAGGCGACGTTGGTACCGGGCTCCACGCCGAGGGCCAGGAGAGCCGTGTTGAGCAGGCTCGGGCGCACGCCGGTGGCGAATAGGCTCTCGTGGGCCGCGCCGTTGGGGGCGACGAGCACGTACTCCAACAGCTCCCCGCGCACGCAGACCTCAACGCCCACGGCGCAGGTCCCGCCGGCAACGTCAACGCGAATGCCCTGCTCGAGGAAGGCCTGCTCGAGCCCGGCCTCGAGCGCGACGCGCGGGGCCGACGGCTCCTGGCCGTCAGCCGACCGGGCGTCGGCGCCGGCGATGGACCGCGCACCCGCGTGTTCTCCCAGGCCGACCGCCACACAGGCGCCGAGGGCCCCGCAGGCGATGCCGACGCGCGAACGGAGCGAGCGCGGAAGGAACGAGCTCTGCACGGTCTTGATCATGCCCTCCTCAACGCACCTGGACTGGGACGGTTCACGCGCCCAGGGACTCGCGCGTGACGCCCAGACGCTCGAGCTCCTCCTCCAGCAGATCGAAAACGCCCCGAGCGTAGCTGCGGATCTCGAACTGGGCGTCGGGCTTGAGACGCTGTTCCAGGAAGTGCAGCACGCCCTGGAGGGAAACCGTCCAGTAGGCCTGGGTGTAGATGCTCTGGGGCAGGCACATGCGCGCGATCTCCTTGGCCACGCCGCGTTCGATGCGCTCGGTGTAGAGCTCGAAGGCGCGCTCGCACTCGGCACGCATCCGCGCGCGCTCGGCCTCGTGGTCGAAATCCTCGCCGAGCTCCACCGAAGCCTGTTTGTTCCCGTGCGGCGGATTGGTGCGCATGACCGGCGGCACGTAGAACTCCGGCTCCCACTGCACGTAGCGCCCCGAGACCTCGTTCCAGCTGCAGCCCTTGTCCGTGTCGAACTGAACATCGAAGACCTCGAGGCTGACCGCCTGGCCGTCAACCTCGTACTTCCTCCAACCACTTCCGACCTGGTACTTGAAGGCCTGGCGAAAGACGAACAGCGGGGCCTTCCAGTGGAACGTGAAGAAGGAGTGCCGGTAGGGCGAAGTGTGGCCGTGCTCCCACAGAAAGCGCACCAGGCCGCGATCGGCCGCGGGGTCGAACCCGTCGCGGTTCTTCTCGTAGGAGATCCGGGCACTGTTGACGACTTTGAGGGCGGGATCGCACTGCATGCGGTCCACGAGGGCCACGAAGCCGATCCCGTCGCCGAGGGTCTCGACGGCGTCCTCGGGCACGTTCAAGCGGGCGAGGGTCATGAGGGGGTGATTCTAGCGCGGAATGTGGGCTGACGAGAACTTCCCTGATCGGAGACGCGGGCGCACCGAGAGCAGGCACAGTGCAACCCGGGCCGGAAGGCGCTAGGTTCAGCCCCAGCAAGGCGCCGCCGAAGCGTCGCACGAGCGCCGAGAACACCGAGGAGCCAGTCATGAGTGAGGCAAGCGAAACGAGTGGGCCGGCGACTCCGAAGCACCTGTGGGTGATCGGGATCGCGGCTCTGTTGTGGGACGCCATGGGCGCATTCGACTTCGTCATGACCCAGACGGAGAACGAGAAGTACCTGCAGGCCTTCACGCCCGAGCAGCGGGAGTTTTTCCGGTTCCCCTGGCTCGTGGATTTCACCTGGGGTGTCGCCGTCTGGGGCGGCGTGGCCGGCTCGATCCTGCTCCTGGCGCGCAAGCGACCGGCGGTCAATCTCTTCTTCGCATCCCTCGTGGCCGTCATCCTCACGACCATCCACAACTTCGGCTTCTCCAACGGCCTGGAGGTACTCGGCAGCGACGGACTGGCCTTCACCGCCGTCATCATCGGCGTGGCAGCGGCGCTCTTCGCCTACGCCCGGGCCATGGCCCGCCGCGGCGTCCTGACCTGACGCTAGCACGCAGCGGAGGCCCGTGCGGCCTCCACGAGAAGCGATCCGGCGGCCGTGCGAGCCGCCCTCACTCGACGCGCTCGAGTGCCTCGCGCAGGCCCGGAGTCGCCGGGTCGATCGCGAGCCCCCTCCGGTAGGTTGCGGCGGCCTCGGAAACGCGGCCGTTGCGCTCGTACACCGAGCCGACGAAGAGGTAGATCTGCGGATTGTCGGGCGCGAGCTCCAGGGCGCGCTCCGCCGGAGCCACGGCCTCGCTCGCCCGAGAGAGGCTCACGAGCGCCATGCACTTCACCCCCAGGGCGGCAGTCGTCTTCGCGTCGAGAGCCAGAGCCTCGTCCGCGTAGCGCAGGGCGCCGGCCGCATCGCCAAGGCGCAAGGCGAGCTGAGCGCGAGAGAGCCGAAAGCGCGCGCCGCGCGGTACCTGCGCCATGGCCACCTCCAGAGTCGCGATCGCTTCCTCCGTTCGTCCAGCACCGAGATAGGCGTTGGAGAGCTGGATCTTGTCGTCCGCGTTGGCCGGGTCCGCACGGCAGATGCGCTCCCACAGAGCGATCCGCTCCGCCCCACCGGCGGCGCTCGAGCGCGCGGCGATGCGGTGGTAGGAGACCGAGTCGGTCTCGCGCACGCCGTCGCGCACGATCGGGTCGGGGATCGAGTCGAGGCTCTTGATCGAGTACCGCCCACGCCGCGCGTGGGCCGCGGCGCGTTCCCTCTCACCGAGGACCGTCAACGCCTGGCTCATCAGCGCGTGCCCCCGACCGTAGGTCGGATCGCGCTCCAGAGCGGTCTTCAGGAGCTCTCGCGCCTCGGCGGCCTGCCCGCGCCCGAGGGTCAGCTGCGCCAGCTCCGCCCAAGGGTAGGGGTGCTCCGCGGCCGCGAGGGTGCCGCGCAGCAGCGACTCCGCCTCCCCGCCGCGGTCGGTCTGAAAGCACAGACGAGCGAGGCGCCAGCGCGTCGGCAGGTAGGCGGGATCGAGCTCCGTCGCCCGCCGAAAATGGGCCTCCGCCGCCGCGCTCTCCCCGATCGTCGCCAGGTGACGCCCCAAGGTGTGGCGCCAGCGGTGCTCGCCGGGCGCGAGGGCCACGGCGCGCTCGAAGCAGGCGCGGGCCTGCTCGTTCATGCGTAGGGCGTCGAAGAACTGGCCGAAGCGGCCGTAGCTCGCCGCCGTGGGAGCCTCCACGAGGGCCTCCATGGCACGCGCCATCGCCCGCGCCACGGCAGCCTCGACCGGCGGCGGGGGTAGCGCGAGCGGCGGCACGCCGACAGACGTGAGGAAGGTCGCCAATTCGTGGGCGTCCACCTCGGCCACGGGCATGCCGTCGGAGCGCTCGAAGAAGCGCATGGACGGGATGCTCGCCACTGGCGCACTGGAGAGCCTCGCCCAGGCCAGGAATCCGAGGCCCGCCGCGAGCACGCAGAGCAAGGCTCCCTCGAGCCCAGACAGCCTGCCCGTCCGCTTCAACGCTCCGCCTCCCCGCTCCCGCGCCGCAAGGTCAGGAAGCGATCCGCGGCTCCGCCGGGGAAACGCTCCACGCTCCCGTCCGGCCAGCGCACGCGGATCGAGGCGAAGGCGTCGCTAGCGCCGAGGCCGAAGTGGACCCGCGGATCCCGGGAGATCAAGTAGCTCTCCTGCGCGCGGCACTCGCGCATCCGCCGCGTCCCGCCCGCGTCTAGGGTCACGCGCGCGTTCAGAATCGGCCCACGCCCTTCGGCGTCTACCGGAAGTACCGACAGCCAGTGTCCGCCGCCCCCGGCGTCGTTGCGCAGAAGTTGCGGCCGCTCTCCGTTGCGACAAACCAGGAGGTCCACGTCTCCGTCGTTGTCGATGTCGCCGCACGCGACCCCGCGCGAGACCGCCGGGAGGAGCAGAGAGCGCCCGAAGGTCTCCCCGTCCTCGCTCCAGCGCCCCGTCCCCTCCCGTCGCAGGAACTGGTTCGGCTCGGTGTAGACGGCCTCGATGTGCGTCGCCGAGCGGCTACGCGCGACCCCGCCGTTGGCCACGAACAGCTCCAGAGTGCCGTCGTTGTCCGAATCGAAGGCGACCGTCCCGAAGCCGGTGTGGGGCGCCATCCAGCGCGGGTGGCCCCAGCGGTAGCTCGCGTCGGAGAACATCGCTCCGTCGTTACGCAGGAAGAGGGGGCTGAACTGGCGGATGTTGGTGATGAACAGGTCGACGTCCGCGTCGCCGTCGAAGTCCTCGGCCACGATGCCCATGCCCGCGATCGCCACGCCCTGGCCGTTGTAGGCCGATCCGGTCTGGGGGCCGACCTCCTCGAAGGTCCCGTCGCCGCGATTGCGCCAGTGAAAGGCCGGCGACTGGTCGTTGGCCACGTAGACGTCCACCAGACCGTCGGAATCGAGATCCGCTGCGACCACCGCCAGGCCGTAGCCCGTGCGCAGGGCTACGCCCGAGGAGGTCGAGGCGTCCTCGAAGCGCCCACCGCCGAGGTTGCGGTAGAACAGGTCGCGCGTCTGGTCCGCCGTCGAGGGATCGCAGTACTCGCGGTGCCCGAGGAAGTTCGTGCAGGGCACGTGGGCGCCGGGAGCGAGGTCGGTGTAGCGCGCCACGTATAGGTCCAGCCGCCCATTCCCGTCGGCGTCAAACCACACCGCTGAGCTGGTGTAGCCGTCGTTGATCAACCCCGCTTCGGCGGTCACGTCGCGGAAGGTCCCGTCACCCTGGTTGGCGAGCAGGACGTCGGGCCCGACGCGCGTGATGTAGAGGTCTGCGGTCCCGTCCCCGTCGTGGTCGCCCACGGCGCAGCCCATGCCGTAGCCCGTCACGGCGGCGCCACTGGCTTCGCTGACGTCCGTGAACCCGCCGTCGCCATCGTTTCGGTACAAGCGACAGGCGACATCCGCTCGCTCCTCGCCCAGGATACCGCTCTGGACGAGAAACAGGTCGAGCAGGTCGTCGCCGTCATAGTCGAACAGGGCGCCGCCGGGGCCCATGATCTCGCACAGGAGGTAGTCGCCGCGCGCGCCGTTGTCATGGACGAAGTCGATCCCGGCTTCGACGGTGATGTCGGTGAAGCTCCCCGCACCGGCGGGGGGCTCCGCCATCTCCGCCCCCTTCGGCTCGGAAGCCCCGCCGCGCTCCTTCGCCACCCAGATCGAAGCACCGATGACCCCGACACAGGCGAGCGCGAGGAGGAGCGTTCGATACCGATTGTGTCCCGCCGGCATCACCGCATTCTAGCAGCGGCGGCGGCGTCCTCCCGCACCCCCATCAGCGTGCCCGCGCGAACGCCTTCCGGCACAGGCACCTTCGGCTGCCGCGCCGGTGGGTGCGCGACAACGTCCCGCGGCGGCCGCGCCGGCGGGAATCGTCCCACTGCCGCGGCCGCCCCCGTTCCTTCTCAATCGACCCAGGTCACCGAGACCGCGTTGGTCAGGTTGAAACCGGATCCGCACGGGCTCGATCCAGGCGCGCGGTACCAGAGCTGGTAGTGCTTCGTCTCGCCCACGGAGACACCGCCGGCCAGACCGATGTCCATCGAGGTCGCCGAGGCTCCAGACCCCGAAGCGGTAACGACCTGCAGCCGCACCACCGAACCCCCGACACACCGCAGGCCGTCCCCAAAGGGCAACCCGGCCCCGCCGGCGGCGGGGTTGTCGCCCTGGAAGTAGAGGCCCGGCTGGCCGGGCACCAGGCCGGAGCTCTCCAGGACGAGATCGGCGTTGGCCAAGCTCGCCGAGCCACTCGCACCCAGGCGCGCGCCACTCCCGCTGCCGTTGGCGCAGCCGGCGGCCGGATCGGCGTTGCCGCAGGGCGCGGCCGGCATCGGGCAGAAGCAGAACGGCGTCCCGACACTGCCGTCGCCCTCCGTCGAGTACGGAGATGTCTGGGGGACGGCCCGACCCGGCCACAGGGAGGTGGCGGTGGCGCTCACGCTCTCGCCCACAGCCAAGGAAACCGACAGGACCCAGTTGGCGGCCGCGCCGGGAACGAGGAGCTCATCGACGAATACGCCGTCGTTTCCGAACACCTGGATCCGTGCGTCGAACCCCGGCACCGGGTTCGTTCCCGTCACCTCGCTGGTCGAGACCGACGTGATCTCCGGAGCCGGGTGCAAGTCGTTGCCGCCCACGACCAACTCGATCGGATCGCCGGAGTTCTGGTCGATGCGGTTGGTGAGGACCTGGTTGGAGAGGGGGATAGCGGTCACCCAGCCGCTCTGGCCGATGCGCACACCGGGACCCGCGTTGTGGCAGATCTCGTTCATCACGCCCGCCACGGAGGGATCGCCACCGACCAAGGTCTCGTGGTAGCCGTCACCCAGGAGTACTCCGCCGGCGGCGTTACCGAGGGGATCTCCCAGGCTGTTCAGGCCAATCTTGTTGCCCTGGATCACCAGCCCGAGCTGGATGTAGGGCGGGCCGCCGTCCTGCCAGGCGCTGATGCCCCAGCTGCCGTTCCCCGAAATCAGGTTCCCCTCGCCGGACGCGGGGCCGCCGATCAGAGATCCGCTGCCCTGCATGCGGATCCCGCCCGAACCGTTGGGCACCGCCGAGGTCCCGCCCACGTCGGTCCCGATCCGGTTGCCTTGGATGGTGCTGCGGTGCTCGATGATCCCCGGCAGGCTCCCAACGATCGTGTCGGCGATCCCCAAGCCGGAGTTGCCGCTGATGGTGTTCTCCCGGATCAGGTTGTCCGTCGCCACGGCCGTGAAGTGGACTCCGTGCAAGCCGTTGCCGGCCGCCGCCTGCCCGGACTCGTCGAGACCGATCAAGTTCTCCTCGACCACGTTCTGGAACGGGCTGTTCCCGGTGAGGTGCACACCGCTCATGGCGTTCCCGCTGATCAGGTTCTCGGCAACCAGGGCGAAGGCCACATCGTGCAGCAGCAGGACGCCGTCACGGTCGTTGCCGAGCGGCACGAAGCCAGTCTCGTCCATCCCGATATGGTTGCCTACCACACGCGTGAAGTCCGACTGGGAGTTGCGCACCAGAACGCCGTTCTCGCCGTTGCCGCTGATGACGTTGTCCGGTCCGATCTCGTTGCCCGGGCCTGAGAACACGTGGACACCGTCCCGGCTGTTCCCCGCGTCCGCGCCGCCGGTGACGTCCACACCGATCTTGTTGTCGCGCACCAGGGTGCCGGCCGCGGCGAGGAGCAGGATGCCGTGGCCCGCGTTGTCAACGATCACGTTGTCCTGGATGAGCGTGCCGGTGTGGCCGACTTCGCTGTTGCCGGTTTCCAGCGCGATCCCGGATCCGCCGTTGCCCAGCAAATCGATGCCCCCCGCGTCGGTCCCGATGCGGTTGTTGCGGATCACGGTCCCCGAGCACCCGACCGGGACCGTGGGTGGCGGTGAAACCAGCAAGCGGATACCGTCCCGTCCGTTTCCGAAGACGAGGTTGCCCTCGGCCGGATCGCTGCCGCCGATCAGGTTCCCGCCCGGTCCGTTCTCCAGCAGGATCCCCTCCAGGTTGTGATCAACGATCACGTTGCCGTAGATCTTGTTGGCGTCGGTCCCCGGATCACGCAGGACGATCCCGAGCATGTTCCCCGTGACGACGTTCGTGTCGGTGGAGTGCGCTCCCCCGATCAGGTTGCCGCGTGCGCCGTGCGAGAGGATGATGCCCTCGACGAATCCCATCAGGCGCAGCCCCGTGACCGCGCAGCCGTCGGCGCCGTCGATCATCAGGCCGGGGAACGTCCCGCTGCCCAGCAGGGTGACGTCCGGCCCGACGCCGACGTCCGGCGCGGTCGTCCCCAACAGGCGCGTCCCGTCGTCTACCAGGTGCGGGAGCGCGCTGGCCAAGACCACGGCCCCGGAAACGTCGAAAACCACGTCGTCCGCTCCCGGGTTGGCGTTGGCCAAGTCGATGGCCGCGCGCAGGCTGCCCGGACCGGCGTCCGCCGTGGTCGAAACGTGGAAGGTGTCCGCCCCGGCGAGAGACGCGATCGTCGTGAGCATCGCCGCGGACAGGCCGGCGGTGCGCGCAAGGGAGCGGGAGGTGTACTGCGTGGTATCCATGAGGTCTCTTCTGGTGAGGGATTCGGTCTGACACGAGACTAGACGCAGATCGTCCCCACGTCCCGACAGGAAACCGGCAACCCCACCACCCCGCCCTCCTACGCACCTTCCTCGGCCCATGCGCGCGGGCGCGCCGCCCCCCCCCCGGCACGGCCCCCCGGCAGTAGCCTGTGGTAGAGTGCTCGGTGAGAGCGCTCGGCTCCCATGCGCACGATGGTCCACTTCTCAGACAGCGGCCGCCCCCTTCCGCGCGCGATCGTACGCGAGGGTACTTGGCTGCGCCGCAAGGCGCGCTCCTTGCTCGGTGCCAAGTTGGCCGCCGAGATCGACTCGTCGGACGTGGCTCAGGAGCTGCAGCTGCGCGCCCTCGAACAGGCGGACAGGCTGCACTTCGCCAACCGGCAGGCGTTCCGCGGGTGGCTGCAGCGCGTGCTGGCGAACTTCATCGCCCAGCACGGACGGCGCCTGCGAACGTCTCAGCCGGTTCCCGAGAACCGGGCGGGGGGCTCCCGCAACGGGCCGTCCAATCTGCTCAGGAGCGAAGAACGGCGCGCCGGCGCGCTCCGCAAGCTCGAGCACCTGTCGGAGCGACAACGGCGCGTCGTCGAATTGCGGCTCTGGGAAGACCTCCCCTTCGCGGAGTGCGGGCGACGCCTGGACATCACCGAGAACCTGGCGCGGGTGACCTTCCACCGGGCTCTCGCACGCTTGCGGGAGGTTACCGGCAACGAGGAGTAACGGCGAGGGGGTCGGTTGCACTCATCAATGGAGAGCCGCCAGGATCTCGCCGCTCGGTTCTCCCCGACCGGCGGGCGTCGATGGCCGCACGCTGCCCCAGCATGACTCAATCAGGCCCGGCATGACTCGATCCGGCTCACGCGACCAGAAAACCCGCCCCACCGTGAACGGCGGTCTCCCGCGCGAGCGGAGCTAGGAGGGGACGGGAAGTGCACCTCGATGCGGCCGAAGTCTGGGAACGGTGGCGGGCGGCACGGCGGGAGCGACCGGGACTGCAACCCGAGGAATTCGCGGAGGGGGAGTCCTGGACCGGCGAGGGGGAGCGCCGGTGGGCTCTGGGAATGATCGAGACCGCCATCGAGATCGAGGCCATGCGCCCTCCCTCGCCCTTGGTAGACCTCGGGGCCGGCGAGCAGCTCGGTGCGAGCCTGCGGGGACGGGCGGACGAGGGCGGCTTCGACTTCGCCGGTTGGTGCCTGCTGCGCGAGCTGGGCCGCGGGGGCTTCGGCATCGTCTACGAGGCGCGCCCCACGGACGATCCAGCGGCTCCCTCCGTCGCCCTCAAGGTCCTCAATCCGCTCTCCTTCGCCGATCCCGCACGCCAGGGCGAACTCCTGCACGAGGCGGAGGTGATCGGCCGCCTCGACCATCCCGGCATCGTGCGTCTGGTGGCGAGCGGCGTCCACGAGGGCTACGCTTGGCTCGCCAGCGAGCGTATCGAGGGGCGCCCCGTCGATCGCATGGAGGTCGACGCGGGCCCCGAGGGCACGGCGCGTGTCCTGCGCGTGGCGCGGCAGGTAGCCGAGGCCCTCGACCAGGCGCACGCCGCCAACATCGTGCACCGCGACCTCAAGCCCGCCAACGTCCTGGTGGACGAATCCGGCGCTCCTCACCTACTCGACTTCGGGCTCGCCCGCATCGAGAGCCGGAGTATCACCTCCAGTTGGAGCACTCAGAGCGCGGGGCTCGCGGGAACCCCTGTCTACATGGCCCCCGAGCAGCTCTCCGGCCTCGCGCCCATCGGCCCTTGGACCGACATCCACGCGCTGGGGCTGCTGATCATGATCATGATCCAACCCGAGGCTCGCGACGAGCTGTCCGAGGGGTGCCGGCTGCTAGAGCGCCTCGCCGGGCACTCCGCCCTCCGCCCGCGGACCCTGCGGGCGCTCCCCGCCGACCTGCGCACGGTCGTCGCGCGCTGTCTGGAGGTCCAGCCGGCGGACCGCTACCCCTCGGCCCGGCTCGTGGCCGAGGACCTCGCACGCCTCGAGCGAGGGCTGCGCCCGCGCCATGGCCGGCCGAACCTCCCGCGCCGCGCCCTGCGCGCGGCGCGAAGACACCCGCTCTACACAGCGTTCCTCGGGGGGCTGCTCGCCACGCCCGCGCTCCTCGGCCACGAGCTGTGGTGGATGGCGCCCGTGCCCGTCCACTTCGACGCCCTGCTCTCCGGCAAGCAGCTCTGGGTAGACGACGAGGCGATCGGGGTGGTCCCGGTCACCGTGAACCTGCGACCCGGCCGCCATGCCTGGTCCATGGAGTTCCAACGGCCACCGGGGGATCTCTCCGAATCGGGGAGCTACAACGGCAGCTTCGACGTCCCCCACCGTCGCCCATCGGCTGTCGTCGTGACGCTGAACTACTGGTTGGACACCCAGTTCGTCCCCGTCGACGGGACGCTGAAGCGCAGGAAGACAGGATTGGCGACGGCCCCGATCCTGCCTCCACAGAAGGCCGCCTGGGTGCTCCTCGCCCTGCGGGCGGTGGGCGAGGACGGGCCCGTAGGACGATTCACGGTCTCGGGACTCGACGGCCTCGGGCCCCAGATCCTGCCGGCCCTGTCCTCTTTTCAGCTCCCCCACGGCGTTCGAGCGCTGACGATCTCCGCCGACGGTTTCGTGCCCGAGACACTCGAAGTCGACACCGAGGGGGCCGAGATGAGCACACTCACCGTAGAGCTCCACCCGCGCTCCCAGGCGCAGGCCGGCGGAGGGCAGGGCACGCGAGAGTGGCACACGATCGCCCTCGCCGGACCCTTCGATTCCCGGGTGCGGCACAGCATCGATCGTCTGGAGAACCTGCGCCCCTACGTGGAGTACATGCGGGCGAGCGCCGAGGACGCGTCGATCCGCCACCCCAACTACTTCGGCCTGCTCGACGGCGCGCGCCCCGGAATCCTGGGGTTGTGGGTGGACCTGCCGGTCGCTTGCAGCGAAATCGACATCGCCATCGATGACCTCCGCAGCCTCACAATAGCTACGTGGGCGCGCGTGGACGTCGGTCCTGCCGCCGACCGGCTGGTGCCCTGGATCGGGATCGGCCGCGGCCATTCCACGCCGGCGAACCCGACGCCCTCGGACCTGCCCCCGCCGGAACCCTCCGCCGATACGCACGAGCGCCTGAACCAGAGCATGCAGGGCGCTCGACGGCTGTACGTGAGGTTCATGACCCACGCCGCGCCCACCGGTAACGCCTACAGCTACGGCCGCGCCCTTTCCAGCCGAACGCTCCCCTTGAACGAGCCCGACGGCAGCCTCGCCTGGAACCCGGCGCTCGTCGTGCGCGTGCGCTGAGCGGCCTCCAACCCGCCGGTGGCGCACGGGAGGGAACTGCCTCGGCGACGCCTCAGTCGCCGTACACGCCCGAGATCGAACCGCCGACGGTCCCGGCGTTCTCGAAGGTCTCGCCGGCCAGATCGAGATCGCCCTCGACCACGCCCTTGGGTCCGAGGGTCAGGCGCTCGCCCGCGAAGTCGACGTCTCCGCTGATCCGCCCCTCGATCGTGCACTTCTCTCCCAGGAAACGCAGGTCCCCGTCGATCGTGCCGAACAACCTCAGGCGCTTGCCCATGAAGGCGACGTCCCCGTGGATCGTGCCGTCGACCTCGAGCTTCTCCCCAATCATGGTCAGGTCGCCGTCGAGGGCGCCGTCGACGAAGAGGTCTTGGCCCACAAACACGAGCGAGTCGTCGAAGACCTGATCCTCCCGGACCCTCATGGTCTCGGTCACCGTCCATTCGTGGTCCAGGAACGGGATCCAGCGGTCGACGAGCCAGACGCTGAACACGCACAGGAGCACGGCGGCGAGACAGCCGCAACCGGCGAGCTTGAGGCACGTACCCGCCCAGCCCGGATCTTCGTTCGCGGTGTCGGGCGAGGTGTCAACCGTCGGCTCGCTCATGGTTCGTGGAATGAATAGGGCTCGGAGTGCTCCGGTGCGAGGCCAGCCGCGACCGTGGCGACGAGGCGCTATCTCAGCTCCGGGAAGGACCTCGATCCGGCGCGCACTTGGGGCGGTACGGGGAACCTCAAGGGCAGTGCATGCGTCAAGACGCACGGCTCGCCATTCCTGGGTTCCCGACACCGACCGGGAGAAACCACGCTCGCGGACTACTCGTCACCCCCTTGACAGGTCGGGTTGGGGTTTCTGCAAGAAATCCCGTGATGCACGCCGTGATTCCCAGCTCTCAGCACTGCGGGGAGGTCATCCCCGCCCAGACCCGAAACCCCAGTCGATCCTCAGAAGGACCACACACATGTCGCTTCGCACCCGATTCGCCCTCGGCCTCCTGCTCGCCCCCGCCGCGGCCTTCGCGCAACCCACCGACCCCGGGTCCAGTTACTGTACGGCCGGGGTGAACTCAACGGGTGTCGGAGCCCTGATGAGCGCGAGCGGCACAGCCGACGTCCCCCTGAACGACCTCGTCCTACAGGCCGAGTTCCTGCCTCCCAACCGGGTGGGCTTGTTCTTCCAGGGCGCGGGCCAAACCTCCCGCCCCATGGGCAACGGCACGCTGTGCGTCGCTCCCGGCGACGTCGGGATGTTCCGGTTGGGCGCGATCCTCCCCACCGGGAGCGGCGCGATGAGCCTGGCGGTGGACTACGAAGCCCAGACGGTCCCCGAGGCACGGATCACGGCCGGCTCGACCTGGTACTTCCAAGCTTGGTATCGAGACCCGAACGCGGGGGGCGCCAACTTCAACCTGACCGACGGCTACGAGATCCGTTTCCACTGTGGAGGTGGCGGAGGCTTGTACGAGGGGATGAGCCTCATCCCCGCCGGCTGGTTCCGGATGGGCGATCATCACGATGCGGGAATGGGAAACGAGGATCCGCTCCATTCGGTGCTACTGAGCGCGTTCCTCATGGACGTCTTCGAGGTAACGAATGGTGAGTACGCGACCTTCCTCAACTGCGCTCTCGCACGCGGCGAAGTCACCAAGGAAGCCGGCGGTGTCTGGCAGGTCAGCGGTGCCCAGGAATCTCTGTGCCACACCAACGACAGCAGCGATAGCAGCCACATCGCGTGGGATGCGGCAAGTACGACCTTCAGCGCGATGAGCGGCTGGGAAGACCAGCCGTTGGTGGAGGTCTCTTGGTACGGGGCGTGCCTGTACGCCAACAGCCTGAGCAAGGCGCACGGCTTGAACCCCAGCTACGACGAGACGAGTTGGGAGTGTGATTTCGACACGGACGGATACCGCCTACCGACGGAGGCCGAGTGGGAGTACGCCGCGCGGGGCGGATCGTCCGCGTCCCCCTCGATGTTCCCCTGGGGCAACTCGATCAACGGTTCGCAGGCCAACTACGCCGGGTCGGGCGACCCTTTCGAGGGAAGCCTACCGGCCACGACTCCCGTCGGGTACTTCGACGGGAACCAATCTCCCGCCGGCGCCGACATGGCGAACGGCTACGGGCTCTACGACATGAACGGAAACGTGAGCGAGCTATGCGGGGACTGGTACGAGTTCAGCTACTACTCGAACAGCCCGATCTTCAATCCCACGGGCCCCGTGACCGGCACCGGGCGCGTCGTCCGCGGCGGTGGTTTTGACGACGCCACACCGATGATGTACCTGCGCTCCGCCTACCGCATCTGGGCGCATCCCCACTACCGGCACGCCGCACTCGGATTCCGTCTGGTGGCCGGGCGCCCCTAGCATCCCGTTGAAGAAGGCCCGCAGCGAGACGAAGACCCCTCCGTCGCTGCAAGGAGGGCGAAGTCGAGGCGGCGCAGGACGCCTCCAGCGGGCGGAGTGCCGGCGGCCACTGAAACTCAATGCAGCGTTGGCCTGGGGTGCGAGAACCTGTGCAGCAGGTGGGAGGGATTGGCGATGTAGAAGCGGAGGCGCCAGAACAGCCGTTCCAGACGCTGAGCGGGTCGGCGGTACCACTGCTCGTAGTTCTCGATGAGAGTCCGATCGATCTCGTTCAGCTCATCGACCGTGAAGTTCTCGTGCTTGTACGGCGCCCCCCCGCTGGCGACGTACTCCTTGAAGATCAGGTCGAAGTCGATGCGATCGTGGTACTTCTCGAACGACTCGCTTCCGATGAGGGGATTGAACAGCGCGGAGCGGATCATGTCCGGGTGCCCCTTGCGGAGCATCCCCGCGGTCAGCTCGAAATCCTCGCGCGTTTCTCCCGGCGTGCCGATGATCAGGAAGATCTTGGTCCACAAGTGAGCCCTGCGGGCCGCGTGCAGCGTCTCGAGAACCTTGTCCACGGTGAAGCGTTTCTGCAGTGTCTCGAGGCTCCGCGGAGAGCCGGTTTCGACGCCGAGATAGAGGCGGCGCATCCCGGCGGAGCGCATCTTCATCATCATCTCGTAGTCGATGCGGTCTACTCTGGTCTCGCAGACCCAGTCGATCTCGATCTTGCGCCGCACGATCTCGTCGCACAGCTCGGTCACGCGAGGGGGCTTCACGGTGAAGAGCTCATCGATGAACATGATCTCCCCGACGTCGTGCTCGCCGAGCATCTGCTCCATCTCGTCGCAAACGTCCTCCACCGACCGCGCCCTGTACTTGCGGCCCGTGATCGCTTTTTGACAGAACACACAGCTGTAGGGGCACCCGCGGCTCGTGTAGAGATAGGCCAAGTGCGACTTGTTTCTCGCGAAGTACTCGTCCATCGGCAGGAGATGGCGAGCCGGGAAGGGCACCGCGTCGAGGTCCTCGGTGAACATCCTGGCCTCGGTGATGATCTTCTCGCCGTCGTCATCGAAGAAGCCGAGTCCCTTGACGAGCTTCAGCTTCTCCTTGTCGCCCAGGAGAGGCAGCGCTTCCTCGAGGGTGACCTCGGACTCGCCGATGAAGACGTAGTCGACGAAGCCGGAGTCCAGCAGCGAGTGGGGATCGACGGTCGCGTGCGGCCCCCCAATCATCGTGGTCTTGCCCCGCGCCTTCGCGAACGCGGCCCAGGCCAAGGCCCGTGCGATGTCCGGCGTCATGGCGGAGAGACCGACGACGTCCGCCTGTCGAATCGCCTCCTCGATGCACTCGGCCGTGGAGATCCTCTCGTCGATGCAGCTCACCTCGACGCCGGCCTTCTCGAAGATGGCGCCGAGGTAGAGGATGCCCAGCGGCTGAGCGATCGCGTGCATCGCTCCCTCCGGCGAAGAGGAGCAGTAGAGTAAGAGGAAAGCCCCGTCTGTCATGGTGATCTCCCTGGATCATAACCACGCGGGCAGCCGTGTAGCGGGAACTCGCACCGGCTGTGCGGAGGCGCACTCCCCTCTGCCGGCGCTGCCGGGCGGGTAGATCGGGGTGCGGCGCGGTCCGGCGTGATCACAGCTCGAGAGCACGGCCCCATCGGTCCGGCGCGACAACGGGCCGGGGAGAGGGCGCGAGCCCTGGTGTACACTCTCACGCGATGGCCCAGACCCCCGACACGAGCTGGCTGGACCAGCCGCGGCCGCCGCGCCCAGGGGGGTTCGCGACGACCTCGTGGAGCCTCGTGCGCCGGGCCGGCGGGACGCCCTCGCCCGAAACGGCGGGGGCGCTGGAGGAACTCTGCGCCACCTACTGGTATCCGCTCTACTTGGCCCTGCGTCGCCGCGGGGCCGGCCCGGAAGAAGCCGAGGACCTGGTGCAGGGAACCCTGGCCCGCATCCTCGAACGGCGCGACCTGGCGGGACTCGACCCGGGGCGAGGGCGCTTCCGCGCTTGGCTGGCCGCCGCCGCGCGGCACCACATGGCCAACGAGCGCGAGCGCCAACGCACCCGCAAGCGCGGCGGCGGCGCACCCCTCCTCTCGCTCGACACCGGCTCTGCCGAGGCGCGCCTGGCCGGGGAAGCCGCCGAAGGCGAAGACCCAGAGCTCGCCTTCGAGCGCGCCTGGGCCCAAACGCTGCTCGACCGCACCCTGCGCGCCGTGCACGACGAGTGGCACGCGCAACAGAAGGGCGAGCTGTTCGAGGCCCTGCGCGGGGTCCTCGAGGGGGGCGCGGACCTGCCGCCCCTGGCGGAGCTGGCCGAGCGGCTCGGCAGCACTGAAGGCGCCCTGCGCACCGCCTCCTGGCGCCTGCGTCAGGCCTTCGGCGAGCGCCTGCGAGCCGAGGTGGCCGAGACCCTGGCGGATCCCGGCGACACCGAGGACGAGCTGCGCCACCTGCTGCTCGTCCTTTCGCACTGAGACCCCACACACTTTTCTCCGATTCCCCTGTGACAGGTCCTCCCGATCCCTGCTCCCAGTGCTGCCGGGAGGGGTTCCCGGCCCGAAGCCAATGAACGAACACAACAGAGAAGGCCGTCGCGCGACGCCCGCCCCCGATCCTCGGATCATGAGAGGCATGGCGCGCCGCCTCGTGGAGCTGGGACTGATGCAGGAGAACGTCTACCACCCTCAGGGGAACATCCCGACGCCCGAGGAGCTGTCCGAACTGCTCCCCGAATTCGAGGTCGAGAGCCTGATCGGTCGCGGCGGCATGGGCGCCGTCTACCGAGCGCGCCAGAAGAGCCTCGAGCGCGTCGTCGCCATCAAGGTCCTGACGACGCCGCCCGACAGCGACGGGGGCTTCGCAGAGCGCTTCCAGCGTGAGGCCCAGGCCATGGCGAGCCTCTCGCATCCCGGCATCGTCTCCGTCTACGACTTCGGGCGCGCAGGAGACCTGTGGTACATCGCCATGGAGCTGGTCGAGGGCACGGACCTGCGGCGCGTGATCGACACGCGCGCGGTGACCCCGCGCGAGGCGCTCTCGATCGTCTCCCAGGTCTGCGCTACGTTGCAGTACGCCCACGACCAGGGCGTCGTGCACCGCGACATCAAGCCCGGCAACGTCCTGCTCGACCACGACGGGCAGGTCAAGATCTCGGACTTCGGCCTGGCCAAGCTGGCTGGTGCGCGGCCTTCGGCGACCCTCACGCGCGCCACGCAGGTGATGGGCACGCCGCACTACATGGCGCCCGAGCAGGTGGAGACGCCGCTGGACGTCGATCACCGCGCGGACCTCTACTCGGTGGGCGTGGTGCTCTACGAGCTGCTGACCGGCGAGCTGCCGATCGGGAACTTCTCCCTGCCCTCCCAGCGCGTGCAGGTGGACGTGCGCCTCGACGACGTGGTCCTGCGCGCCATGCAAAAGGACCCGCCGCGCCGCTACCAGAGCGCGACGGAGGTGCGCACCGACGTCGACGACGTCGTCGCTCACCCCGGAAGCCCGCGCACCGTCGCGGGCCCCGCCCGGCGCTCACGCGCGGCCGTCATCGGCTGGAGCGTCGCCGCCTGCTTCGCCCTGACGACGATGCTCATCCCGCTGGGCCTGATCTTCGGCGTCGTGGCAAGGCCCGAGGTCGCGCGCGTCGAGATGCGCGACTTGTTGACGGAGGAGAACGGGCGCGTCGTCTCCAAGACGATCGAGTTCGACGAGCAGGGCGTGCCCCGCGTCAGCGCCCACTTCGCCTCCGTCTTCGACATGGACCCTGGCCTCGTTGCCGAAGCCGACGGCTACCTGCGCGTGCAGCGGGAGGCCTACCTGACTCAGGAGATGGCCCTCGCCGATCCTCACTGGGACAAGTCCGGTGGCCGAATCCTGGTCCGAGTCGACGACTTCGCCCGCGATCGCAGCGACTTCGTCCGACACACCATGACGCTGCTCGACGGCACCCTGAACGGGATAACGATCCCCGCTCCCGCTATCGAGGAGATCGAGCGTGCCCTCTTCCCCCTCGGCTGCGGCGTCTCGATGCTCGCCTTCACCAATGACGAGGAAGCCGGGCTCTCCCTACGCGTCACGAGCACCAGCGAGGGCTTGGGCGTGTTCGAGGTCACCGGAGAGCGCGTCCTGCGAGAGTTCGGACATCACCTCGTCCCTCTCGCTCAGCCTCCGATCTCGGTCCTTCCGAACGCGCGATCCCTTCTGAATGCTCTCGAGGAGATCGACTGGAACGGCGCGCAGTGGACCGTGTCCGAGCTCAGGGCCCATCAGTCAACGCCCTCGGTCGAAAGCGTGGATCCCGAGCTCGATGCGGGCGCCCTGGACGGACTGCAGCGGTACTACGAGCTGCCAGACGCGCCCCCGCACACGACCGTGGTCCACTGCAAGCTGATCCTCGCGGCCGCCGAGACCAGCGAGTCGGGCATCAGCGAGGCATTCCTGTCCGAGATCCAGTCGCGGGTCATGGCCCACATCCAGAGCCATGCGTGGTGTCCCACCTCGGGGACCGTCGTCAGCGGGAGGCTCGTCGAGCTGTCGCAGCGGGGGGTGTTGACGCAGGACCGGCGTCCAACCGGCATCCTGCAAGTCCAGATCGGGGCCCTCGTCTCTCACGCTCCGGCCTCCTTCGCGCCCCCCGGCCTAGACCTCACCCGGCTCGCCCCCGGTCCCACCCTGAGCGAGGCCTTTCGGGAGGCCGGCATGTCAGGCCTGACCGAAACGCACTCGTCCCTGCGCTCGGCTCCCGGAGCGTTCACCGAGAGCTCCACGTCACTGACCTACGAGGGCTCCGAGACTCTGTCCGGCGCGGCGGAAACCCTCGCCGTGCTCGAGGGCATCGAGCGCGCCGGACAGGCAGGCACGGTCACCTCCCTCAACCTGGATCTGGATGCCACCAACCTCGTCGGCCGATCGTCGCGAAGGGCGCGCACGAAGTGCAAGGCGACCCTCCTGATCCGCAAGCTCTGAACCCGGAGAACCGCGCCGTCGGCGGCTCTCCAAGAGACTCCCTCTCCCGGGGGGGTCAGAGGTCGCCGACGGCCTGTTCCAGGCGAACCTGCTCGGCTGCGGCGCGGTGCGAGGCGCGCGCGTGGAGCGCGGCGCGACGGGCCAGCTCGCGTGCCGCACTGCGATCTCCAAGCTCGAGGGCGCATCGCGCGCGGGCCTGGAGGCGCATCGCCGAGAGACGCGCGAGAGGATCGACCCCATGCCGGCGATTGGGAAGGCCGAAGACATCGGTGAAGGCCCGCACCGAAGTGCGGCCCGCGCGGCGAGCGTCCACCAGGGCCCGCGACCAGAACGCAGTGGCGGCATGGTCGAGCCGCTCGAGAGCCAAGGAAAGCAAACCCGCGCGCGCGCGGCAGAGCCGATGCTCGGTGTCCGCACTCGGCGCCTCCCCGGCAAGGCCCGCGACCGCTCCGCGCAACAGACGCCTCACAGCCTCGCGAGAAGAAGCGATGTCCCCGACCGAGGCTCCCGCGGCCAGCTCCGCCAGGAGCCGCGCGTCCGCCCTCCACCAGGGCTCGCCCGCACCGAGCACGGTGAACAGGCGCCCGTCTCGCGCAAGGCCCTCGACCGCGCGCAGCTCACCGCGGTAGATGAACTCGCGCGACGGCAGGGAACGGCCGACGAAGCGCGCCGCGAGCTCTTGCGGCGCGTTCGCGAGCGCAGAGCACCAGAACTCGTGCGCCACGGCCTCGCCCGCGGCCGCGGTCGGGATCGCCGCCAAGGCCGGGAGCAGCTCGTCGCGCAAGCTCTCGGCGCGCCGCTCATCGGTCAGGATAGCGCACAGGTAGAGGCCGGCGGCCGCGCTGCCCGTCGCCCCCAGGGCCTCGATCGCCGCGCGCTCGAGATCCACGTCGGAAGTGCGCTCGATGACCTCGGCCAGGGCCGCCACCGCGCGCTCCGGATCGGCGTGGGCGGCAACCTCCCCCAACGCCACCACACGCTCGGCCGCCGAGTGCCCCGGCTCGAGCACGACCGCCTTCAGGCGCACCAGGCAACGCGCCTCGGACAGGCCACCGAGACGGCGCAGAATACGCAGGCGCAACTCCTCGTCGCAATGCGCGTAGCGCTCGAGCAACACATCGGTCGCCTCTCGCGCGGCGTCGGACGCCAAGGCCAGGGCGGCCTCGATGCGCACCCGGTGCGAGACCCCCTCCGCGAGCCAGCGCGCCAGCCGTACGCGTCCAACCGCCGTGCGACCCAGCGCCCAGGCACAGGTCTTCGCCACCTCGCTCGAAAGCGAGTCGGTGCGTTCGAGCAGGCCCTCCAACCGCTCGGCGGCCGCTTCGCCCGCGACCTGGTGTAGGGCGAGGACGAGCGCCTTGGCCCGATCCTCGCGCTCGCGCCACGGGCCGCGCTCGACCTCGCGCGGCGGGCGATCGGCGAGGGTGAGGTGCGCGAGCTCCGCCTCGATCCACGCAACTAGGCGAGCCTCGATCTCCCCGTCGCCGCGGAACAGGCCCAGAAGCTCCAACAGGGACGCCTTGCGAAAGCGCCCGCTCTCCCACAGATCGAGAAGGTCCGCTCGAAAGGGCCTCGGCGGCGCCGCGCGCGGGAGGTAGCGCAGGGCGCGCAGCTCGCGCCCGCTCTCCATGCCGGACCAGAAGCGATGGAGCTCCTCGAGCCCGTCTCCGGGGGAGAGGTGCTCGCACAGAGCGCGGAAGGCGCTCTCGGCTACCTCTGCCCGGGGGTCGTCGAGGGCGCCCGTCAACAAGCGCGCCGCGCCGGTATCGGCGGTGCGCGAGAGGGTCTCCGAGAGGACGTCGACCACCGCCAGACACAGCTGCGCGTCGCGCGCGGTGGAGAGGAACCCCGAGACCGCCGGCGGCTCCCAACGGTCCCGCCGGGCGAGCAGGGCGTTCCAACCGGCTACCGCCGTCTCGGTGGAGCACGGGCCGAGCACCTCGAGGAGCCCCTCGTCCGTACCATCGGAGACCTCGACCGCGGCCTCGATCAGCTCGATCGCACGCTCGAGATCGTCGGACGCCGCGCTCCCCGCCAGCGCGGCGAGAGCGGGCCAGCTCGCCAGGCGCGCGCGGGCGGCTCCGAGGTTCGCCCGCCCGGCGGCGCAGGCATCGAAGGCGCTCGCCGCCGCCAAGAGCCCCTCGCTCAGCTCGTCCGACGCCGCCGCCGCGCCCTCTTCGAGCAGCTCCCGCCGGCGGCGCTCGACCCCAGGGCCTGCGTCCGGCAGACGCGCGAGGAAACCGTTCACCCACAATCGCGTCCGGCCCTCTCCGAGAGACGCAAAGGCCGCTCCTTCCCACAGGGCGCGCCGAGCGGCGCTCGCTGTCGAGGTCGGCTGCGCGGCCAGGCGGCGGCGCACGGCCTCGATCAGCGGAGCGTTGCCAGCCCCGCGCGCCACGCACTCCGCCGCGCGCAGGAAGGTGTGCGAGGCCCGATCCAGATCGGCGCTCTCCCAGAGCGCGAGCTGGGCCTCCAGGGCGGTCGGGCCGCGACCGAAGAGCAGGTCGAAAGCGGCGGCGGCCACCCGCGGATCGGCGTCGTCGGCGAGGTGCCCCAGCAGGGCTCCGTCGTGCGGATCCGGGTCGAGGCCCAGGGTGTTCGCGAGCTCCGCGCGTGTGCCCCAGAACGGATCGCCGGCCAGGGCCGCGAGGATCGCACCGGGGACCTCGAGTCGCAGTCGCGTCGCGCCGCGCAGAGCCATGCGGCGCACGTTGGGATGATCGTCGTCCAGAAGCTCGAGCACGCCCTCGGTGACCGGGGCCGGCACCTCCCCGGGCAGGGCGCGCGCGAGGGCGTCGAGGGCCGCGTGGCGCTCGCCCCAGTCGGGCGAGCGCAGGGCGGCGCGCAGCTCGTCGGCGTGGCGCGCGGGATCGAGTGCCCGACGACGCACGGCCCACTCGACGGCGACCGGGCCGTCGAAAGCGCCGGGCCGCGGGGGAGGTGTGCGTCTTCGGGCCGCGCCGGGGGGCACGACGCCCTCGCTCGCGTCCGCGCGCGTTTCGCCCGTCGGCGGCGCCCACGAAAGGCCGGGCGCCGCCGCGAGCAGGCAGAGCGCGAGCCGCGCCGGCAAGCCTCAATCCTCCCCGTCGCGCTCGAACCGCCGCTGGGCCGCCGGCAGGTGGTCGATCAGGTCCGAGGCCACGACGGCAGTCTCGCCCAGAGCCTCCGCCACCGAGTCCCCCGCCGCGCCGTGCACCGCCACCGCGGCGCAAGAGAGCTCGAAAACGGTCCTCGCCACCGCTCCTCCGGCGGCGGCGCGCGCGAGGTAGGCGCCGAGGATCCCGGCCAAGACATCGCCGCTGCCCGCGGTGGCCATGCCGGGGTTCCCGGTCCGGTTCGCGAACACGCGCTCTCCCTCGGCCACCAGGGTGCGGTGCCCCTTCAGGCAACAAACGGCGTCGGCGCGGGCGCTGATCTCCAGGGCGGCGGCGCGTCGCCCGGCATCGTCGCTCGCAAGCTCCCCGCGCCCCAACAGACGCGCCGCCTCGCCCGGGTGCGGGGTGAGCACCACCTGCGCGCGCGAAGCCGCGACGATCTCGAGCCTCCCAGCCAAGGCGTTGAGCCCATCGGCGTCCAACACGAGCGGACCCTCGAAACCGTCGGCCAAGAGAGCGTGGACGAGCGCGCGCGCCGCGTCGCCCGCGCCCAGGCCCGGTCCGATGACACGTGCGTGGTCGGCGCGGCCCGCGAGACCCTCCGGTAGGGGACCGTCCGTTGCACCGCCCCAGCCCGAGAGGTCGAGGTGGACCGTTTCGGGCACGGCCGATGCGACGATCGCACGCAAGGCGGGGTCGAGGAAGCCCAGAGTCACCAGCCCCGCGCCGGCGCGCTGCGCGGCGCGCGAGACGAGGATGGCCGCGCCGGGGTAGGCGCCGCTCCCGGCCAGGCACAACAAGCGTCCGGCACTGCCCTTGTGAGCGTCCTTCGGAAGAGACGGCGGCGGGGGCAGGGGAGGCGCGGCGTCGCTCATGCGAGGACCTCGAGGGAACCGACCTCCTGACCGGCCCGGTTGGTGATCGGATTGCCGCGCCAGGTCCGCAGGGCCACGAGCTCCTCGCGCGTGGCGAAGTCGAAGCGCTCCAGCAGGGCCAGGACGAGGGCGTGCAGGCCGCGCCCGACGCCGTCGTCCATCTTGAGTGCAAGGCCCCGGTCGCCGCCGCGCACGCCGATCCCGTAGACGCCTTCGGCGCCAATCTTCGGGAACAGGCGCCCCTCGGTGATGCGCGCCAAGTCCGTGCACAGCCGCTGGTGCTCGCCGGCGATCATCCCCGGGTGGGCGGCGACGGCGCGCTGCATCCAAGCGCAAGCGGCGCGCCGCTCCACGCTCAGACCTTCGGGGTTCGCCACCCGCGCGAAGGCCGTCGCGAGCCCCGAGAGCGGCAGGCGCCAGGTCGGCGCGCTGCAGCCGTCGATGGCGAACCACAGGCGCTCACTGTCCACGCCGCTCATGTCGGCCAGAGCCTGGCGCACGAGCAATTGAGGCTCGGCGTGCGGGTCGAGGTAGTCGGAGACCGACGCACCGAGGTGCAGGGCTAGGGCCAGAAACCCCGCGTGCTTACCCGAGCAGTTGTTGTGGACCGAGGTCGGCGCCTCGCCCCGCTCGCGCAGGGCTGCGCGCTGGCTGGGATCGTTCGGTTCTTGCGGGCCGCATTGGAGGTCTGTGACCGAGAGGCCGATGCGGTCGAGGATGGCGCGTACACCGTCGGTGTGGACCGCCTCGGCGTTGTGCGACGAGAGGGCCAGGGCCAGCTCGGAGTCGGTGTAGGCGAAGCGCTCGGCCGCGCCGCTCTCGACCAGCGGCAGGGCCTGGAAGGCCTTGACCGAGCTGCGGGCGAAGATCGGCTCCTCGCAGGCGCCGGCGCCCTCGAGGAGCGAACCGGAGGAGTCTACCAGCGCCCAGCTCCCGCGGTGCTGGGACTCGATCACGCCCCCGCGCAGGGCGCGGACGAGGACGGGGTTCTCGGGGAAGGAGGAGGTCATGGGAGGGTGCGCCCCACTACAGTCTGCCGCTTCCCGCCGCGCTTGCCATCCCGCAACTCTCGATCGACACAGTCGGGGTGGTACATTGCCGGTCCGTGAGCGAGCGCATCACCAAGATCACCCTGGCCCCGCCGCCCGAACAGCCGCCGGTCCAACCCGTGCCGGCCATCTCGCCCCTGGCGAGCTGGTTCCTGCCGCCCCTCTTCCTCGCCTCCGCCGCCGCGGGGGTGGCGCTGGTCCTGCACGGGCCCGACGCCCTTTTCGGCTGGGCCATGGGCGCCGTCTTCGGCACGGGCCTCGCCTGGCTGGCGGTCTCGATCCTCTTCCCGCCCACGATCGACCGGCGCTGCCCGCGCTGCGGCGAGGAGGGCGTGGAGCGCCTCGACCGCCAAGCCACCCACGGCATCCACTGCACGCGCTGCGGCCTGCGGGACGAGACGATCAGTTCCTTCTTGCTCGCCGAGGAGGAGGGCTCCTTGGAGGAGATCGTGATGGTCGAACGCGGCCGTCAGCCGCGGCCGGCCGCGTCGGGGGGAGGCTCGGGAGGGGCCGCGCGATGACCGAGCCCGAGGAAGGAAGCCACATGGTCGAGATGAGCCTGGGGCGCGTCGTGATCCGCGACGGCTCCGCCCAACAGCACATCCACCTGCGCGAGCGCGGCGGCGAGCGCAGCTTCCCGATCGTGATCGGCACGCCCGAGGCGGCCGAGATCCAGCGCGTGGTGACGCGCGCGCAGACCGAGCGGCCGCTCACCCACCAGCTCGCCCACGACGCGATCCTGGCCCTCGGCGCGCGCCTGGCGCGGGTGGACATCGTCGATCTGCGCTCGAACACCTTCTTCGCCCAGCTCGTGCTGCACGGCGAGGGAGGCGACCTGCGCGCCGTTGTCGACGCACGCCCCTCGGATGCGATCGCCCTGGCCCTGCGCGCCGGCTGTCCGGTGCGCGTAGCCGAGTCGGTCCTGGAGCAGGTCCGCACCGATCGCGCGGCGGATGCGCTCGTCGAGGAACCCGAGGAGGGCGGCGGCGAAGAGAGCGCGCCCGAGGAGCCGGATGCGGACGACGGCGACGGCGAGGAGCCGGCGGACGAGGAGTAGATCGCGCCGTCCGCCGCGCGCAACGCTCATGCCCGGACCTTCGACCGCCCGCGCCCTGCCCCGCGCCGCATTGCTCGGCAACCCCTCGGACGGCTACGGCGGCAGCGTGATCGCCTTTCCCTTCACCGACTTCGCGGCCGAGGCGCGCGTGTCCCCCGCCGCCGACGGTGACCGGGCGCTGGTGCTCTGCCCCGGGACACCCCAGGAGTATCGCGCTGTGAGCTGGGAGGCGGCGATAGAGGCCCTGCGAGACGGGTCGCTGCCCGGAGACGGCGCACGCCTGCTCGCGGCGACCGTGGCGCGCTTCGCGGCCGCCGGGGTCGAGCGCGGCCTGCCCGTGGCGGGCGAGCTCCCCGGCATCACGCTCGGCTTGCGGACCGACATCCCGCGCCAGGTCGGCCTGGCGGGTTCGAGCGCGCTGGTGATCGCGACCCTGCGCGCCCTCGCACGGACCTTCGAGGTCGAACTGCCTCCTCCGGTTCTGGCCGAGCTTGCCTTGCGGGCCGAGACCGAGGAGCTCGGCATCACCGCCGGCCCGCAAGATCGGGTGGTCCAGGCCGCGGGAGGGCCGGTGTTCATGGACTTCGGTCGAGAGCCGCGGGTGGAGCGCCTTGACGCCGCCCTGCTCCCGCCCTTGCTGCTGGCCTGGACGCGCGCGCCCGGCCGACCGTCGGGGACGGCCCACGACAAGGTGCGCGCGCGCTTCGAGCACGGCGACGCGGACGTTGTCTCCGCCATGCGGACCTTCGCGCGTCTCGCCGTCGAGGGGCTCGCCAATCTGCGCGCCGGCCGGCGCGGCGCCCTGCTGGAGTTGGTGAACGAGAACTTCGACACGCGCGCCGCCATCTGGCCGCTCTCGGATGACGACCGCGCGCTCGCGGAGCTCGGTCGGGCCCACGGCGCGGCGACCAAGCTCAGTGGCTCGGGAGGCTGCGTGCTGGCCGTGGTCGAGGACGCCGCCCGCCTACCGGCCTTGCGCGGGGCCTACGAGGCCGCGGGCTACGCCGCCCTGATCCCACACATCTCCTCATGAAGCTGATCCTCCTCGCCGCCGGATTCGCGACGCGCATGTACCCCTTGACCCGCGCCTGCGCCAAGCCCCTCCTGGAGGTCGGCGGCGAGGCGATCCTCGACCACATCGTGCGCCGCGCGCTCACGGTCGAGGCGGTCGACGGCGCAGTCCTGGTCACCAACGGCCGCTTCCGCGCCGACTTCGACCGCTGGCGTGAGTCGCGTGACTGGCGCGTCGAGGTGGAGGTGATCGACAACGGCGTGTGGGAGGCCGAGGAGCGCCTGGGTGCGGTGGCGGACATGCAGCTCGCCATCGAGGCGGCGAACCCGGCCGACGACGAGTCCCTGTTGGCCATGGCCGGGGACAACCTGATCGGCTTCGACCTATCGCTCCTCGACGCGGAGTACCGCCGCCGCGGTCACTCCCTGGTTGCCACGCGCGAGCTCGACGGTCCCATCCCACCCTCCCGCTTCGGCGAGATCACCGTCGACGACGAGGGCCGGGTGACGGAGTTCCGCGAGAAGCCCGCCGAACCGCGCTCACCCTTGGCCTCGACGGGGATCTACTTCTTCGCGCCCGAGGTACGTCCGCTCCTCGCGCGCTTCCTCGAGCAGGGCGGCGAGGTGGATGCGCCCGGCCACTTCCTCGCCTGGCTGGTCCATGAACACCCCATCTGGGCGGCGCCGATCCCCGGCCCGTGGTTCGACGTCGGCAATGTCGACACCCTCGCCGAGGCCCGCGCCGCCTTCGGCGACCCGACCGGCCCCGTGATCTGACCAGTGCGCTCCCCGGCGGCGCGAATCCGAGGCTGGAGGCGGCACTATCGGTCAATGGGAACTCCCTCGCCGACCTCCACCGCGAGGTGCTGCCGGGCCAAGGCCTCCTCCGCTCTCCGTTCCTATCATCTCCTGGTTCAACCGGTAGATCTCCCCGCGGAGCTCGTGGATCTCGGGCACCTCCTCCTCTAGCCCGGACCCGGGCTGCACCGAGATGTCCGCAGGTTGCATGGGAGGGTCGGCCGCGTGGTCGAGCCACGCGCCGGCACCCGCCCAGACGAAGACGAGGGCGACGGCCACGAGACCTGCCGGAGCCGCGGCCGGAGAGCGCTTCATCGGACTTCCGTGCAGTCTTCCGCACAGACCAGCAAGGGGGACGCCGAACACCGAGACGGTCGAGAACGGCGGATTCCGGGCAAGCATGATCTTCCTTCCCTCTCGCGGGCGGGCGGTATCACCCGCGATCCCTGGGAGGCACGCACGAGGTCGGACGTCGCTTGGACGTACTTCGCGTTCGGTCGGCCGGGTGCCTCGTCAGGGAAGCAGGCCCGCGAGTCAGGGCGTGTGAGCTGACTGCGTTCCATGGCCGGCCACCGGAGGCCGCAACAGGCAGACGGCACGGGGCGGTTGCGCGCCCCCCATCCCACCGGAGCAATGGAGCGATGCGGAAGCCGGTCGGGCGCCTCTTGGGGAATCACAGATCGAATCGGCTGCCCTCCTCCGCGGAGACGTAGGCGGCGTAGACGACACGCGTCACCTCGAGGCCGAGGCGGCCGTCGGCGAGGGCCGGGCGACCCTCGGAAACGGCCCGCAGGAAGTCGGCGCACATGGCGATGTGGCCGGAGCTGTAGTCCTCGTCGGGGATGGGCGTGGTCCATCCGGCGCCGGAGTCGAGCTTCTCCATGATGTACTCCTCCCCGAACACGCCGCCGTCGGGAGCGAAGGCGCGCAGGAGGTCGTTGGGGGTCATGTTGCACTTCAAGTGACAGCGCGAGCCCATCACCTCGAGCTTGCTCTCCATGCCGCCGAGCATGTTGTCCGAACCGTAGGCGACGCCCCGCGTGCCGTCCGAGAAGGTCAGGATCGCGCAGCCCCAGTTCTCGACGTCCTCCCAGCCACCGGCGAGCTCGGTGCCGTCCGAGGACACGGCCGCGACCCGCGAGAGGTCGGCGACCTCCGCGCTGACCGACACGGGCACGATCGGCTCGCCATCGCGCTCGAGACCTTCCTCGCGCTTGAGGTGCAGCATGGCGCCGATCGGATGGGCCGCCAGGCGCAACAACGCACCGCCACCCGTGTTGCGCCAGACCTTCGAGTAGGCCGAATGTGAACCGCTGTGCCCCTCCCAGCCGCGCATCTCCAAGATCGCGCCGCCCGCGGCCTGCAGAAGGTCCGCCGCCCGCACGATCGACGGCGCGTAGACCCAGTTCTCGCCGTACATCAACTGCACCCCGGCGGCTTCCGCCACGTCCACCATGGCCTGAGCGTCGGCCACCGCCACCTCCAGCATCTCGCGCCGCCCGCGGGACGAGACGGCCGCGTCCTCCACGTCGGCGGCGAGGTCCTGGCCCACGTAGGCCGCCAGAGGCTTGGTGCAGACGACGTGCTTCCCCGCGCGCGATGCGGCCTCGGTCATGGGCCTGTGCAGGAGGTTGGGTACGCACAGATCGACGACGTCGACCTCGTCGAGGGCCAACAACGCCTCGAGGTCGTCGAAAGCCGCGGGGACTGCGTGGCGCTCGGCGTAGGAGCGGGCCCCTTCGAGGGTGCGCGAGGTGACGGCCACGATGCGACCGGCGACGCCGGCCTTGGCGTAGCAGCGCGCGCGGGTCTCGGCCAGGAAGCCGGAGCCGACGATGCCGATGCCTACACAACTCTGGTCTTTCATGCTGGATGCGGGGACGCGGGGTCTACAGGATACGGCCTGGGCGACGCAAAGGAGGCAAGAGTGAGTCAGCAGGCGACGAGGCAGGAGACGATCCGTGGCGACATCCCCTTGGACCTCCGCGAGGCGGCGGCGTGCTTCGAGCTGACCGAGCGCGAGCTGCGCCGGTGGGTCAACCTCGAGCGCATCCCGTGCGAGCGCGCCGTCCGCAATGGGCGAGTCGAAGTCGTCGTCCGTCCCACCGATGTCGAGCGCTTCTTGGCCGAGCACGCGCAGGAGGCGGCCGCGACCTCGAGGACAGCGGATCCGCGCCCCGAGCCAGAGCCTCCGGCCGCGTCTGAGCCCGCGTCCGCGACCGCGTCCGCGCCCAGTCCGCCGCCGGCGCCCCAGGCACAGCCACGGCCCGAGGCGGGCCTTCCGGCCCAGCGCCTGGAGGACCTGCTGGCCGAGCGCGATCGCCGGCAGCGCACCGAGGTCCACCTCGCCCGCTCCGAAGCGCGCTGCGAGGCCCTCGAACGACACCTCGACGATCTGCGCGTCGAGTTGAAGGCCACACGCGGTGAGAAGCTGGCGCTGCTCTCCCGCACCGAGCGCCTCTTGGAGTTGCCCGCCGCCGACGCGCCCCGCCGAACCGGCAATCCCTGGATCCTCGCCGCGGGTGGCGTCGTCCTCCTGGGCCTGGGAACGGCCCTCGCCCTGGCCTTGGTGGAGGGTGCCCGCTCCGAGCTCCGGGCGGGCAGGTTTGAGCGGGAGGCGAACGAGGCTGCCGGACGCGCGCTGGACCTCGAGGTGCGCGCCGACGGTCTGAGCGCGAGCATGGCGACGCTCCGCGGCGACCTTCAGAGCGCCGAGTCGGCGAGCCTGGGGGTGCGTCGCGAGCTCGTGTCCGCCGAGGGTCGGATCGAGTTGGAGCGACGCTGGCGCGAGAGCGCGACCGCCGAGCGCGAGCGCGCCCTGGTCGAGCTGGCGGCGGTCCGCGACGCCAACGCGAACTTGCTCGGCGCCCAGGCCGCTGCGCTCGCCGAGCGAGCCACCCTCGCGACCGAACGTGACGCGATCCGCATCGAGAACACCGGTCTGCTGCGTGAGCGGGATGTGACCGCCTCCGAGCGCGACTCCGCCCGGCGCGATCTGGGGACCGCGCGCCTGTTGATGAGTGACGCCCGGCGCATCCAGGAGCTCGTGGCGAGCGAGCGCGACACGGCGCTCGACGAGCTACGCACGGCGCGGGGGCGCATTGAGAGTCTGACCTTGAAGGGCGAGGTGTTCGCCGCCGAGCGCGACCGCCTGGCGGCCGCTCTGCTCGAACTGCAGGTTGCTCTTGCGCGTGAACAGCGGGCGAGAGAACACGGCGCCCAACCCGAGGACGCGCCGGACGGACGCGAGGCGGATGCTCCGAACGACGGGCAGGCCGACGAACCGGGCGCGCCGCCGGCGGAAGCCGGCAATCCGACGGCGAGCGAAGCGCCCGCGAACCCGGCGCTCGACGTCCTGCACGCCGCCTGGGCGCGCCTCGCGCCCCGCCTGCTCCACGCGGCCCGCCTCCTCGGACGCTGAGGCCGCTGGCTCCGCCCCAGCGGACCCCTATCATGGCGCCCTCCCGCTCGCCGAGCCCGCTCCTCGGCGACCCGCTCTCCTCCCTGCTCGGCGGGGTCCTGCTCCTGTGCGCCGCCTGCGCACGGGAATCGGTCCCGAGCGAAGCGGGCTGGAGCGGCGCCCTCGTCCCCCTCGAGCTCCGCTCGAGGGGCGAAGCGGAAGCGAGCGAGCCGCGCGTCGTCGCTCGCCTGTACCCACCCGAGGGCCTTGCACCCTGGACCTCCGACGCCGAGACGGCCCTGCGCGCGCTGATCCCCGTCGGACGAAGCGACGGCGAGCTGCCCGACTACACCTTGAAGGACGGTGTCCCACACGCCCCGGGCGCAGTCCTGCTCGGGCGTGGCCCGCGCAGCCTCTCGATCCCCATCGCCACCGAGCCCGGCGCGGTGAACCAAGTCGCCCTGCGCCTGTCGTGCCCCGTGCGCGAGGAGCTGGCCGTGGCCTTCTTGCGCGGTGACGAGCTGCTCGAGCGTTCGGCTCCCCTCGTGTTCCTCGGCGCCGACGCACCGCGCACGGTGATCTTCGACCTGCCCGGCCTGCGCCGCCACGCGCGAGCGGCCGACCGCCTGGTGGTCGAGGTTGATGGGCGCGCTGGGGGCATCGTGATCCTCTCGGCCGTCCTCGCCTGGCGCCCGCCGGCGAGTCTGTTGCCCGCCGCCGACGCCCCGGCGCCCTGCGGACTGGTGAACTCCACGAGCGATCTGCGGCGCGGCGCGGCCTTGGCCGGGGGCACGCCACTGGGAGCGACGATGAGCGTGCCGCCCGGCGCCCGCCTGCGCTTCGCCTGGGGGTGGCCGGCCGCCATGCAAACCCCAGACACCACGCCGGAGCTCACGGTCGAGGTGGCGGCCGAGGACGGGCGCGGCGCCTCGGCGCGCTTCGAGCTGCACGCCGAGGCCTACCCGCTCTGGCACGAGGCGACCCTCGACCTCGCGGGGCTCGCCGGCGCGACGGTCGAGGCGACCTTCACCTTGACTGACGCGGGCGCCGTCGAGCGCGGAATGCAACCGGTGGCCCTCGTGGCCGAGGCGCGCCTGGAGCGCGCGGCCGAGCGAGCGCCAAGCGTGCTCTTGGTGACCTCGGACACGCATCGCGCCGACCACCTGGGCGTCGCGCGCGCCGATCCCCTGGTGAGCACGCCGGCGATCGACGCCCTGGCGGCGCGCGGCGTGCTCTTCGAGGACGCCTTCTCGGCCACGAACGTCACCAACCCCTCGCACGCCGCCTTGATGACGGGCT
This sequence comes from Planctomycetota bacterium, assembly GCA_002686265.1. GTDB lineage: Bacteria > Planctomycetota > UBA1135 > UBA1135. The sequence continues at coordinate 86,056 of NZBA01000120.1, read as the reverse complement.
TGCATGTGCGCGACACGCGCATCGTCAACAACGCCTCGCCTCTGGTGGACGGCGTGTCGACCCTGGCCGACACTTTCCGCCGGGCCGGGTACCGCACCTTCGCGGCGGTCAGCACGCGCCACCTGGTGCATGACGAGAGCGGCCTCGGCGCGGGCTTCGAGCGTTTCGACGCGCCCGCCACGCCCGAGCGGTCGGCCGAGGAGACGATCCGCGGCCTCTCGCGCTGGCTTGCCGACGCCGAGGGGCTGCCGCTCTTCGTCTGGCTGCACCTGTTCGACGCTCACTCGCCCTACACACCGGCGGTTGAGTTCGATCGGCGCTATTACCCGCCTGGCGCTGATCCCTTCGATCCGGCGCGCAGCCTCGACTACTCGGGCCAGATGCTCCCGCTCTACCTGAAGGGTCTGACGGACGTCGGTTTCCCCCATGCCCAGTACAGGGCCGAGATCGACTATCTCGACTCGCGGCTCGCCGAGGTCTTCTCCGTGCCGCGCTTCGCGTCGGGCATCACTGCCTTCACGGCTGATCACGGTGAGTCCTTTGGCCAGCATGGGGTCTGGTGGGATCACGCCGAGCTGTATCCCGACAGCGTGCACGTTCCGCTCATCCTGGTTTGGCCGGGTGCGCCGGCGGGAACGCGCAGCGGCGCTCCGGTGCGCCAGATGGACCTCGGGCGCACTCTGCTCGATCTGGCCGGCCTGGCCGGCGCGGAGTTTCCCGGCCACGACTTGCGCACGGTCCTCGGCGGCGGGGGGGCGCACGAGCCGCGCTTCGCCATCGCCACCGACGGCCAGTCGGCGGCGATCAACAGCGAGGGCTGGCACTTGATCCTGCACCTTGTCGACCATCACCAGACGGCGCTGGAGGAGCCCCGCGAGCGTCACCGCGTCGAGCTCTTCCACACTGCCCTCGACCCTGCCTGTACGCGTGATCTCGTCGGTTCCGAGCCCGACCGCGCCCGCCGCCTGCGGGCGGCGCTGCTGCGTTGGTTGTCGGACGGTCCCAGCGAGGGTCTCGCCCAGGCTGGCAGCGCCACCCGGGCCCAGCTCGAGCGCCTGGCGGCCATGGGCTACACCGGCGGCGGCGCCGCCGCACCGGGCGGCTCTTGGTTCGGCGAGTCCTGCGACTGTGCCTGGTGCGAGCGCCTGCGCTAACGGTCGTGCCCTCCTCCGACGCTATACTGCGCCCCTCTGGAGGCGTGGCAGAGCGGCCGAATGCACTGGTTTTGAAAACCAGCGTGGTGCAAGCCACCGGGGGTTCGAATCCTCCCGCCTCCGCCAGCTTGCTCGGACAGGGGTTGGGGGGAGCTTCAGCAAGCCTCGCAGGTAACTCCTGAGGCAAACCTGAGGGCCTGTTCCAGGCAAGCTCCCACAAGTCCCTGACTGTTAGTGGCTTGTGCCCGCGCACATCCGCTCCGACAACGGCCCGGAGTTCATCGCGAAGGCCGTGCGGTCGTGGCTGAAGACGATCGGCACGAGCACGCTCTTCATCCAGCCGGGCTCGCCCTGGGAGGACGCCTACATCGAGTCCCTCAACAGTCGCCTTCGCGACGAGCTGCTCGACGGCGAGCTCTTCGTCGGCCTGGCCGAGGCCCGCTACCTGGTCGAGTGCTGGCGGGTCAACTACAACACAGCGAGGCCGCACAGCAGCCTCGAGTACCGGACCCCCGCGGAGTTCGCGGCGGGCTGTGCGCCCTCCGACTCCGCTCCGCTCCGTCTCCGGGCGCACAGCCCGGGCACTCCTCACGCCCCCTCGAGGGGCACCACCCTCCTCCTCACCTGACTCTCATTGGGACTGGACCACTTTTTGGGGTCATGCCAGGGGCACCCCGCCCCAGACCCTCACGCACCGCGCTCCTACGGGCAGAACGTCACCTCGAGACCGTCACAGAACCTGACGGGGCGAGCACTTCAGGTTGGAGACGTCATCCGAGGAGTGCAATTCAAGGACGGCACCAGGGTCGCCGCGTGACCTCCGTCAGATCTCATCCACAGCTCTTGACCATACCTCTCGTGTGGCAGCGCGGCCTCGTATGGCGGCGATAGAGACTGCTCGGACTTCGATTGCCAAGGGGATGCTCTCAGTCCCCAGAGCCTTCTCCAGGGTGGGGTCTCGGAGAATCCGACGGAGGAGTTGGTTCAGCGACTTGTGCGTCACCGAGAGCCCCCTCGGAAACCCCCGATGCATGGTGGCATCCCCATACCGACCCTGAATCGCCAGCTCGAGCGAGTAGCGATGCGCCTCGAAGTAGAGTATGCCTTCCGGCTCCTGCATTCTCTCTGGAGTCTCGGCGAAGCCGGCGTTCAAGAGCTCCGTACAGAGCCGCCGGAGCGCGGATCGTGCATCGGAATCGTCCAAGGTTCCGCTGCGTGTAGGGGGTGACTTTCCGTGGTGGTAGGTCCGCTCCAGCTGCCATGGGTATTCCTTTGGGCCGGCCACGAGATCGAGCTTCGTGATTCCGCCGCCCGGCGGGATCATATCCGTGAACCAGGCGTCCGTCAGGCGAAGTTCAGCGCGGTCGACCGCACCCGGCTCGGCCAAGTACGCGGCGATTCGCTCGTGATCTCCTGCGGCTCCCATACGGGGCTCATGACTTCCACGGCAGCCGGGTAGAGCCAGCGCGACGAACATGAAACCCAAACCAGCCATCCAACGCATGGGGGATCCAAGTCCACTCGTACTGAGGTCGCGTTCTTCTCTCATCAGGTGTTCATCGCCGAACGCTCCGGTTCAGCGACGGCAAGCCTGTCCTTGTGGGAACAACGACGGTCCCGGTGCCGGGTGCCGGAACACTACCGGCGCGGGGTGCGAGCTCTCTGCCTCGGGTTCGACCAGCATCTCCAACGACGACCTGGTGCTCCACGCCACCAACGCCCTGCCGGGTCAGCCGGGGCTGTTCTTCCAGGGCGATGGCCCTGTCAACGGAGGCAACGGCCTGGTCTTCGGCGACGGCCTGCGCTGCTGCGGGACGAACGTTGTCCGCTTGCAGGTCGTCTCTTCCGATCCCAACGGAACGGCCTTGTCGACCGACAGCATCTCGAGCGATGGCGGCGTGATCCCCGGAGACACCCGCTGCTACCAGTTCTGGTACCGCGACCCCTCGGGGGGCGGCGTCTGCGGCGCTGGTTTCAACCTGAGCAACTCCTACAAGGTGGGCTGGCAGCTGTGACCTCGGCCCGCTCCGGTGGGCTTCGCCTCCAAGCCCGACAGGATGGCCCCAACAACCTCATTCGTGAAGGGGTTGATCGGACGGGGTGCACAGTCCCGCTGGAGCCCGGGCCAAGCGCCCTCTCGTGGCTCGTCCCCTCCCGGGACTCGGTTCGCCCTTGCGGCCGTCATCGAGAGCGTTCGGCCTCAGTGAGGCGGACTGATCGAGAGCGGCCTCGCCCGCGGCTCTCCCCAAACCGCCCTGAGGTCTTCAGCGGCCGACGCGGGCTCTCGAGGCCCGGTGCTGCTCCTCGTGCATCACCGCGCCCCTCACCTCGTGGTGTCGGAAGATGATGTGCGGTCGGTCCTCCACCCGTTCCACGGTGACCGAGAGGAAGCCGCCCTTGACTCGCAGGAAGCGGTGTGTGTCCGAGCGTTGCCTCTCGCCGAAGCCGCCGGCGTGAGCGTCGGTCGTGGGGCCGCATGAGAACTCTCGGACCCCGCTTCTCTCGTCGACGGAGACGTACTGCCAGTGTCGGTCACCGCAAATGACGAAGGCATCGGTCTGCTCCCCCAGGAATGCGCGCAGGGCGTCGCCCTCGGTGGCGAAGCCCGCGTTGGCGTGGTTGTCATTCTTGCTCTTGCGGTCGGGACCGACGATTGGCGTGGGGCTGATCAGGATTCGGAAGGTCGCGTCCGATGCGGCGAAGGTCCGCAGGAACCACTCCATCTGTTCCTCGCCCCAGAGCGTCTTGTCCGGTCCGTCGGGGGCGTTGTTGGGGCTGCGAGAGTCGCGTCCCTCCACGAGCCAGACCTCCAGGTCCTTCCCCCAGCGCGCCCGTCGCCAGGTGCGCTCGCCCATGGGGACCTGCTCGCGAAAGACGGCCAGTCCCTCTTCCCATGTCAGCTCGCCGTAGCGCTGCCCGGGCCAGCAGTCATTCTTGAGGGTGTCATGGTCGTCCTTCATGAAGTAGCTGGCGACCGTGCGGTGGAAGTCGCGTTGGAAGGGCATCGCGTAGATGCGGTTCCACTTGAAGCGAGCGAGCTCGACGTTCTTGGCGAAGGGTCCCGGCTTGTCGTAGTACACGATGTCACCGGTGTGGACGAAGAACAGCGGCTCGAGAGCCGCCATCGCTGGGTAGATCCGGTGTCCGTTCTGCGGGTCGTCCCGCCGTGCGAATTCCTGTCCGGTCACGACCGTGAACACGACATGCTGCTCGCGGTCCGCGGGCTGTGGCGTGGTGAAGGCTCCGCGTAGGAAGCAACCTGCGCCGTCCTTCTCTCCCGAGCGTCCTTCCACTTCTATTTCGTAGCGCACGCCCGCGCGCAGGCCGTCGAGGTGCACCTGCGCCGTGTGGTCGGTCCCCGCGCCCACCGCCTGCCACCCGGTCGCCAACCGCACGCCCACCGCGCCTTCGGGCCACCACGAGACCCGAACCTCTCCCCGCGCCCCTTCCACGGAATCCAGCATCTCCCCCAACCTGCGTCCCTCTGGGATCCGGTCCGCATCCTCCTCGAACGCGACCCCCTCACGCGCCCGCTCAGGAAGCTGCGTCAACCGCACCCACACCAACGCCGAGCGATCGGACACCTCTCCGATCTTGATCCCGTCGGCCATGTGCACGGCCCCGCACTCCTCCCCGCCCGCTCCTCCCTGGATCCCGATCTGCAGCCCGGCCAGGGCGATGAGTGTCCAAGGGTTGTTCATCCAGGTCCATTGCATCGCCTTGTGCGCGTTGTTGCCAGTGACCCGAGACTCCCGGAGCCGCGACGAGAGCCTCCGGCACCCCCGGATCTCGCCTCCCTCTCCCCTGCGGCGCGCGATTCATCGCGGGCCCTCCGGACCCTGGCTGAGCGCGATCCGGACTCTGTCAAGGATGGAATCGCCTGTGCGCCCGGGAAGAGGGCGGCGAGGGCGCGGCAGCCGAGGAGCGATGGCCGACCGTCAAGCCGTCTTGGTGAACAGGTCCCACTGGCGTCTCAATCCACCCGGGGAAGGCTTGAGCTCCGGGCTGCGAGGCACCCACAGACGCTTGCCGTCCATGCCCTGGATACCGTGGCGGAGCATCGGCCCGTCCACCCCCTCGAGGACGTCCTCGCGCACTCGAATCCGATGGCCCTCGGGGTTGATTCCCAGGACGCGGCTGTCGAAGGCGGCGTGGTGAATCTTGCAGAGGGCCAGCCCGTTGGGGACTTCCGGCTTGCCTCCATCCGCATCGGGAATGATGTGGGCGGCGTCCAGGAGCTCGCGGTGGCTGAGCCGGCACATCGCGCACCGAGTCTGATAGGCGGTGAGGACGCGCTCCCGAAACCTCTGCTGTCCATGACGGATCTGGACTTGCTGGGTCCCGTAGGTCCGCCGTTGTGCTTCCCCCGCGATCTGCGCCCCACCCATCGAGCCCGTGAACGACGCGCCTCCCAAGGTGGCCCCCATCGGATCCGCCTGGACGGTGAAGCGCAACGCCTGGAGATCGTCACCGACCACGAACATGGGCCAGGCAGCCAGGTACCAGCTGCGTTTGACGGCCCAGAAGTAGGCCAGGGGAGTGGATTCCTCGAGAGCCCTCCTGACTGCACGGTTGTCCGAGCTCTCGGGGTCTTGTCCCTGGTAGCTGTATAGGAGCCGATCGTCCTCGATGCGATCGCTGTAGGGCGAGCCCACCGCCGTCGTGAGGCTGAGGGCCGTCGTGAGCCCCTTCGGCTTCCAGATTCCACGGCCGGCGGGATGCAGGGCCGGCATTTTCCTATCCCCGAACCGGAAGCCCTCCGTCAGGAGAGCTCGGGGCAAGACGTCACCCCCGACCGCCACCTGCTCCTGCAGCCAGCAAAACATCGCCAGGCGCAGAGCATGATCGACCTGCGGCTCCGTCACGCCGGCACCCTAACACGGGCGACGCAACTCCTCGCATGCGGCCGCGGCCGGCGCGCCCCCCCCCACAAGGGGCGCCCGGCCTGGCGGCCGCTCGTCTCCGCAGCCTCTGCGAGCAGGATCGGCGATGCCGGCGCAGAGACCTGGCCCCTGCCTCACTATCATGAGCCCGAAACCCCATCAAAGGAGCCACGCGTGAGCCGTCCCATCCATCTTGTCTCGTTCCGCGCCGCCCTTGCCGCCGCGCTCTTCTCGTTCGCCGCCGCCGGGTGCGCGACGCCCGGTGCGCCGCAGGCGGGGGCGGGCGCGGCGGAGGGTCGGGCGGGACCGGGCGGCGTATCGGAGCGACTCCTCGACCTTCAACAGCGGCTGATCGCCGACGAGGTCACCGGCAGCAATGTCGCGCTCGTCGTACGGGACGGAGAAGTAGTCCACCACCGGGTGGTGAACTCGGGGAAGGAGGGCGATCGGGACGTCGACGCCGACACCCTCTTCCCGATCTGGTCGATGTCCAAGCCGATCACGATCGTGGCCATGATGACGCTTCACGAGAAGGGGCTCTTCGAGTGGGACGATCCAGTCTCGGAGTACCTGCCGTGCTTCGCGAACTTGACGGTCCGAGACGGCGAGGCGCTGCGACCGGCGACCGAGGCGCTGCGGATCGAGCATCTCATGGCGCACCGCTCGGGGTTCAGCTACGACTCGTTCACCTCTCCGCCTCCCTACGGCTCCGCCCACCCCAATCAGACGCGCTACCGGGACCTGCAGCAGTACGTCGAGGCGGCGGCCAAGACGCCGTTGCAGTTCGAGCCGGGCAGCGCCTATCTCTACGGCACCAATCAGGCGATCCTCGGCGGCCTGGTCGAGGTGCTGAGCGGCCTTCCCTTCAGCGGCTACCTCGAACAGGCCCTGTTCGAGCCCCTGGGAATGAACGAGACGAGCTTCGTCCTCGACGCCGAGCGGCGCGAACGCTTTCAGCCGCTGTTCATCAACGCCGGGAACCTGAAGGGATTCACTTTTGCGCTGGATGAGCTGACCTACAGCCCCGAGAGCCGGGCCCATTTCGGCGGCGAAGGACTGGTCTCCACTCTTGGCGACTACGCGCGCTTTTGCGAGATGCTGGTGGGCGGCGGCGTGTTCCGCGGCCGGCGCATCCTCTCGCGAGAGAGCATCGACACGATGACCGGTGCGGCGACCGAGGACTTCGACCTGCAAGCGCTTCCCGGCTTCCACATGGGGTTCAGCCTCTTCGTCCTGGCCGACCACGCGCGGGAGGCGACGCGCGCTCCCGCGGGCATTTACGGCTGGGCGGGCTACCACAACACGCACTTCTGGATCGCCCCCGCCTCGAACCTCTACGCACTCTTCATGAGCCGCTCCCGAGACTTCAACTGGAGCATCCCGGAAGGGCTACGCCTGGCCGTCTACGGCGCGGACGAGTAGCGCGGGCGAGGGAAGCCCTCTGGAGGGTTGGCGTGCGCTCGGCATGGTGGTGGAGGGAGTTCTCCCGATCGCCCATGCACTCCGCAACCCGATCGGGCGGCGGCACGAAGGCCCGACCCGTCTCGCCACCCAGGCAGGGTGCGGTGACCGCGGTGCCTGTCGCGCACGATCCATCACCGCCGCTCCTCGCGAAGAGTTCTCTCGCTGCCGCTCCGGCAATAGAGGGACAGCGGCTGTCCCCCGAATTGGCGGTGTCGTTGGAGCCAATCCCGAGCCCTCCAGGCTCGATCACGAGCGGAGAAGCCTCCCCGCAGGGCGGTCCAGGGGAAGACCGGAAGCCCGGCAGGCGGGGGTGTGGAGCCGATGCGAGGGGGCGCCCGCGGGCGGAATCAAAGCGGGCAGCGGGCCCGCAGACGCGGCGCAGCCGGAGGTGCTCCGACGGCTCCTCGTCCGGAGCCTGTCAGGACGAGCGGGAGGCAGGTGACCGAGTACGCGGCCGCTGCGCCCGCTACCGGCAGTCCGCGTCATGATTGTCTCGGGCCCAGACGATCTCGGGCCCACACGCGCGTGGCCACGGAAACGAACTGTGAGACAGCGAGCTGGCCGCGCTCGTTCCTGGCTTTCGAGCCTGGCGCCTTGATGCGTTTCTCGATCGCCCCCCTGGGTGCTTCCCAGATCTCCAGGACGTCGAACTGCATGTTCAGAAGCACGAGCACGACTGAGTCGAAGGGTTTCTTCAGATCGATGGAGCCTACGCGCTGCCGAAGCTTCTCCTTCTTCGATACTCGCCGGCCCTTGATCTGAATCTTCCGCCCATCGGGTCCAACCGCGTCGTATCCCGGCGTTCGCGGAGGTGCGAGTTCGAAGCCCAGCAATCGGGCGGCCTCGAACTCCGCTACCTCACCGGTCACTCCCAGCGGCTTGCCCGTCAGTTCGTAGTACTCCGTGGCGAGACGCTTGACGTCAGCAAGAACCTGCCCTTCTGTCCGGCTCATCGCGCTTCTCCGCCGTCAGGTTGCCGGGCGTCCTGAAGCCGCGCGAAGCACTTCGCGTGGGGAGTTGCCAGAAAAGTGGGAGAGAAGGTCAAGAGGGGTGTTCGGGGACCTGAGCTGATCACGCCTCGGCGTCCAGTGCGTGATTCTCAGCAGGGATGGGGCCGGAGCGTTCGGCCGGAGAGGGGATGCGGAGGAGCCGGCCAATGAGCCTACTCACCTCGCCCTCCTCCTCCACACCAACGCCGAGCGATCGGACACCTCTCCGATCTTGATCCCGTCGGCCATGTGCACGGCCCCGCACTCCTCCCCGCCCGCTCCTCCCTGGACCCCGATCTGCAGCCCGGCCAGGGCGATGAGTGTCCAGGGGTTGTTCATCCAGGCCCATTGCATCGCCTTGCGCGCGCCCTGGCCAGTCGCTCGGGGATCGAGCGAGATCATCCTCCCCCGGGGGCCTCCCGGACGCTAGTCGGCGTGCGAAGTACAATCAGCAGGGAAGGCAAGCTCGAATGCCCAGCTCCGACGATCTTCTCCTCAAGGTCAGTGCCCTGAACACCTGGCGCCGCGGTGGCGAGCGAGCGCCTCACAAGCCCCTGCTTCTGCTCCTGGCGCTCGGGAGGGTTGCCCGAGGAGCGGAGCGCCTCGTGCCCTTCTCGGAGATCGATGAACCGCTGAAAGGTCTGCTCCGGGAGTTCGGGCCGCCGCGCACCAAGGACCACCCCGAGTACCCGTTCTGGCGCCTTCAGCGGGACGACTTGTGGGAGGTCCCAGGCGGGGACTCGCTTGCCCGCCGCAAGGGCAACGTGGATCCCTTGCGGAGCGAACTCCTCGCCAAGGGCGTGGGCGGCTTCCCCGAGGACATTCACGAGCTCCTGTCTTCCAGCTCCGCCTTGCGGATGCGAGTCGCCCACACTCTCCTCGACGCTCACTTCCCGCCGTCGCTGCACGAGGATTTGCTCGACGCGGTAGGCATCCACGCGGAAGCGGTCCGTGAACGCCCGGCGCGGGATCCGCGCTTCAGGCGCGAGGTGCTCGAAGCCTACGATCATGCCTGTACGATCTGCGGATTCGACGGACGCATTGGCTCCGCTTCCTTCGGCCTAGAGGCGGCCCACATCCGCTGGAAGCAGGCCTACGGGCCTGATCAGGTGACCAACGGGCTCGCGCTGTGCGCCTTGCACCACAAGGCCTTGGATCGAGGCGTGGTCGGCCTTCGCGACGACCTGACCTTGATGGTCTCGGCCTCCTTCACCGGCTCTCCCGAGGTGCGCGAGCGGTTCCTAAGTCATCAAGACCATCCCGTCCGGCCGCCCCATGCAAGCGCCCTCGCTCCCAAACAGGAATACCTCGACTGGCATCGCCGAGAGGTCTTCCGCTTCCCGGCCCGTGGAGAGATCGCCTGAGCTAGACGCCTAATGGCGCCGCCGATGGCCTGCCCAAGCCGAATGCCAACGGCGTGTTAGGCACGGTCTCGGGATAGCGACGAAGGCAGTAGAATGCGAGAATCCCGGAGTGCAGCCGTTCATCGCCAACACGGACTGGAGGTGGTTCCAGTTCCTGTCGAGACAGGTTCGCCCCGGAGGGGCCGTGCACGAGGCGAACTTCTGGCAGCCGCGGGCGCAGAGGCCCATGGCGCAGCTCGCTCCTGGTACACCGCTCTTCTTTCGCTTGAAGAAGCCGCGCTACTGCATCGCAGGCTACGGCTTCTACTCCCACTTCCTTCTCCTGGGGCTTCACCAGGCCTGGGAACTCTTCGGTCCGGGCAACGGCGACGGCGACCTGCATTCGTTCTTCACTCGCATCGGAAAGTACCGGGGACTGGACCTGCTGGGGGACTCGCGCGCCCGAAGGAACCCCTTGGGGTGCACGATCCTCCGAGACTGCGTCTTCTGGCCTGAGGAGCGCTGGCTGCCCTGGGGGAGGGAGCAAGGGTGGGCGCCCAACATCGTGCAGGGGAAGGCCGAGAGGGATGAGCGGCACTCATCACGCCTCCTGGCCGAAATCCAATACGATTCGATGACGACGCCCGAAGACCTGGACGAGGGCGCCTTCCTTCCCCTCGATGTGGACGAGCGGGAGCTGGTTCTTGCAAGTCAGCGCGAACGGATCGGTCAAGGCGCCTTCCGCACCCGGCTCCTGAGAACCTACGAGCGACGTTGCGCCATCACCGGCGAGCACACCGAGGTGGTCCTGGACGCTGCGCACATCCAGCCCTACCTCGGACCGTCTTCGAACCATGTCCAGAACGGGGTGCTTCTCACCAAGGAGTTCCATGCCCTGTTCGACGCGGGCTACGTGACCGTCACGCCGGACTACGAGGTGCGAGTGAGCGAGCGCTTGCGTGAGGAGTGGGACAACGGCCACCGTTACTACCCGTTCGATCGCAAACGCCTCCTAGTCCTACCCGGTGGGGGCGGGCGGCCCTCGCCTGATGCCCTCGAGTGGCACGGTGAGAGGGTGTTCAGGGGATAGGCTAGGGCTCGGTCGGGGCCCCGGAAGCAGGAGCCGAAGGGGCGATCGTCCCCGGTACTGATGCCCGCCTGTATGAGCCCGCATCATTGTAGCCCGCAGTGTGCCACGGACTGTTAGTGAGCCCGCGCAACTGGTCTCGGTTCCAAACGTAGCTGCGCTGAAAACCAGGCAGGGCCATCGAGTTCCCATCGATGTGGTCAAGGACTGTCGGAATCTCCAAGACTGCCTCCAGGTCATTACCGCTCCGTCTCCGGGCGCACAGCCCGGGCACCCCTCACGCCTCCTCGAGGGGCACGACCCTCCTCCTCTCCTGACTCTCATTGGGACTGGACCACTTCTCGGGGTCATGCCAGTAGGCGATGTGGGCGAGGACGGCGAAGAGGTCGATCTTCTCGGCGTTGATCATCCTGCCGATCTCCGTGAGGACCTCCAGGTTGAAGCCGCGCTCGGAGAGACCGTCGAGCAGGGCTTTGCGGGCCTGGCGGGCCTTCGGCTCGAGGGCCAGCGATCGACAATCCAGGGCGCGGGCCTGGCGATCGAGGAGGGCGGCTTCGACAAGGGCATCGGCCTGGACGCGGCTCGGGCCGCGCTCGCCGAGTGCGATGTACGCGACGTGCTCCTCGACCTCGGCGGCCAGGTCCCCCTCTTCATCTGGGAGTCTCACCTCCCTCGGGAAACGCCCTTTGGAGTCCCTATCCGCCCGAGATCTGGACGGCCGACCGGCAGTACTCGAAGAGGCAGTTCCTGAACACGACGTCCGGGCTGCCCTCGTCACAGGTGACGCCGTAGGTTCCGCTGCCCACGATCCGCAGGCCGTCGAAGATCAACCCCGGAGTGCCGGAGACGGCGATCACGGGCTGGGCGCCCGAGCCGACGGTGCCCTCGTCCCAGGTCGGCGTCGAGAAGACGAGCGGCTCGCCCTCGGGGTCCGCCTCCCCGGGCAGCCTGAGGTAGATGCGCTCGTCCTCCCAGGCGAAGCCGTGGACAGGGCCGAACACGTCGCCCGAGTACTGCGTCGGCACCGGCGTGGTCTCAGCGTTCTGCAGGTCCGCCAGGGTCTCGTAGCGGAACAGGAGGGTGCCTTGCCAGCCGCCGAAGATGGCCGGCGTGTCGTTGGGAGCGCTGTAGATCCCGCCCCCCTCGGCGGTCCAGAGCCCCGCCCGCCCCTCGGCGGCTTCTCTCCAGGCAGCGCTGACCGTGGCCAGTCCACGAGGCTCGGCCTGGATCCGGATGGGGCTCGCCGCGCTGCCGCTCAAGCCGTCGAGCGCCAGGGAGCGGTGGTAGTACGTCCCGTCGCCCACCTCCAAGGTGTCGTTGCCCGTCTATTGCGCGATGGCGTGGGGTAGCGTCTCGAAGGCGGTGCCCGGGCTCCTCCCGTCCGCACTGTCGTCGCCCTCGTCGTCGACGTACCACGTCCGGCCCGCGAGCGAGACCAGCCGCATCGGGTTGCCCGTCGCAGTCTGCCCGCCCGAGACGAGCTGCTGGCCCTGCGACGTGGCGCCGATGGCTAGCCGGGGCTTGACGGTCGCGCCATTGGCGGCGCTGCCGGCGAGCTGCAGGACGACGAGCCAGTTCCGGGTGGTGTCCGCGGTCACCGTCACCTGCAGGCCGGTGATCACGATGCTGCCACTTCCCGCGGAATAGGTTCCCGACCCCAGCGGCTCGTCGGCGAATCCATAGGTGCCGTCGCCGTCGGCGTCCTCGACCAGGAGTGCGCGCGTGAGATCGGCGGCAGGGTCGACCGTTCCGCCGATGCCCAGCTTCACACTAGTGACCGTCACGTCGGTTCCGTCCGTCTCGGACACCGCGATCTGCAGCGCGCTCACGTACTGGTCGGTGCAGACGTCGGTCGCCGAGGGGTTGTGCTCGCCGACGCTCACCGCGAGCGCGCCGGGGTCCGAGGGGATCCCGGTCTCATTGCCCGCGTTGGAGCAGGCGACCGCGACCAGTGCGATGACGGAGGACCCTGCGATACGAATACTGCGTGAGGACTGTCGGACTGCGCGGGGCGGGCAGGCCATGGTCTGCCTCGAAGGAAGTGTGGTGGCGACAGCGAGCGGCCCGCTGGCGGGGGGCTCTCACTCTCCCCTTCTCCATCGACACCGCTCCGCGGCGCCCTTGAGCGGTGCCTACCGCCGCGCCCACAGGCAGTACGTCCGGTGGTCCACCCGCACGTCGAACCCGCGATCTGTCAGGAATCCACGCATGCCCTCCCTGGTGTAGGGTGGCTCGTCGCTGCGCCGGCAGTCGTCGAGGAGCGGGTGCTCGTGGACCTCGGCGAAGAGGTTCTCGATCGCGTCCAAGGTGGCCGGCGGACAGCCGTAGACGATGTCGTACTCCGCACCCTCGGTGTCGATCTTGACCACCTGGCAGCGATCGAGACCGTGGCGCGCGAGGACCACGTCGAGCGAGACAGCCTCGACGCGTCGGCAGGGACCGAGGTCGCACATCGACGTGTGACCTCCGGTGTTCGTGTAGGACTGGCTGAGGAGGAGCTCGCGCACGCCCGGACGCTGCACGGCCAGGGGGAAGGCGTGGACGCGATCCTCGAGGCCGTTGGCGGCAACGTTTCTCTCGAGCAGCGCGTAGTTCATCGGCGAGGGCTCGTAGGCGAACACGGTGACGGGCATCCGGCTGGCCAGGAGGGAGAAGGCGCCGATCTGCGCTCCCACGTCGACTACTGAGTCGCCGGCGGCGAGCTCGACCTCATCGATGGGGTAGATGCGCTCGTCCCAGATCTCGCGCTTGACCACCTCGTCGTGGGTGCCGGCGCGGGCGAAGAGGCGCAGGCCGTCCTCGAGAGAGATCTCGGTCTCGCGGTAGCTGCGCAGGCCCATGCGGTGGAGCATTCCCAGCGCCCGGTTTCTCAGCCGCGCCCCGAGAAGCCAGCTCAGCCGCCCCCGCGGACCGGCAAGACGGACCCTGTCCCCCACGCTCCGATTCTGCCAGATTCCCCCGCGGGCCGGGGGTCGCGAACGGCTCTCCCCGTTTCCACGAAATATCCGGCGCCAGCCCAGAATCCGTGGGCGATCCCCCGGACCGGACCGACCAGTCAGCCGGTCGCGGGGGCCGTGAGGAACCAGCATGAGTGCAGCGGAGATCGAGTAGAGGTCACCCTCTTCATCTGGGAGTCTCACCTCCCTCGGGAAACGCCCTTTGGAGTCCCTATCCGCAAAGCCGCGGGTCCCCGGGTGGCGTATACTGGTATTCAGACGGGGAGCTCTGGTTACTCCGGGAAAGAAACTCCGGCCCCCCCCCGCCGCTCTTCGTCCCTCGCCGGGGAGCCGCGCGTATCCCCGAAGGAACGCTCAGCATGAACAAGTCAACCCTCTGGCGCCCGATCGCTATCGCGCTCCTGGGAAGCCTGGGCCTGGCCGCTCTGATCGATACGACCCTGCGCGACTTCGCGCTATCGGGCACACAAGCGGGATCCCTGCCGCCGGGGAGGATCCAGCACTCGGATGCCTGCGAGGGCTGCCACGGCTGGTACGACATCCCGAACGCACCCTACAACACCTGGCAGGGCAGCCTGATGGCCAACGCCGGGCGAGACCCGCTGTTCTGGGCCCAGATGGCCACAGCCAATCAGGACGTCGAGGGCGTCGGCTACTACTGCCTGCGCTGCCACGTCCCGATGAGCTTCACGACCGGTCACGCGCTACAGCCGGACGGGAGCACGATCGACGATCTGGACCGCGACGGCGTCACCTGCCACCTGTGCCACACGATGGTGGACCCGATCTACCGCCCCGGCGTCAGCCCGCAGGAGGATCTGCCCATCCTGGCCGCGCTCGAGTCCGTCCCCGCCCACTACGGCAACGCGATGTTCGTGCTCGATCCGAGCGGCATGCGACGCGGCCCCTACGACAACGCCTCGACCCAGCACCGCACGCTCCAATCGCCCTTCCACCGGGAGGGCGAAATGTGCGGGACCTGCCACGACGTCGGCAACGTGGCGATCTCGCTTCAGGATGACGGGAGTTACGCCTACAACGCGTTGAACGCGCCTCCGCCCTCCGAGGATGCCTGGGAGCAGTTCCCGCTCGAGCGCACGTACACCGAGTGGAAACTATCCGAGTTCGAGAGCGAGGGCGTCGACATGGGCGGCCTGTTCGGAGGAGTCGGCGACCCGGTGATGTCCACCTGCCAGGACTGCCACATGCCGAAGACGGTCGGCGACGGCTGCTGGATCGGTCCGACGCGGCGCGATCTCGCCCGCCACGAGTTCGCGGGAGCCTCGGCCTGGGTGCTCGAGATCATCGCCCTCTACTACGTGAACGATCCTCTTGTGGACCAGATCGCGCTCGAGACAGGGCGGCGCAAGGCGATCGAGATGGTCGAGCGCGCCGCCACCCTCGACCTGCGCACGGCGGGGGACCAGCTCGCCGTACGCGTGACGAATCAGGCCGGACACAAGATCCCCACCGGCCACATCGAAGGCCGGCGCATCTTCCTGAACGTGAAGGTCTACGACGCCGAGGACCGGCTGCTGGTCGAGTACGGTCACTATGACTACGACTCGGCTCACCTCGACGAGGACTCGACGGTGGTGTACGAGATGAAGGTGGGGCTCTCCGCCGCCGCGGCCGAGGCGACCGGGCTACCGGAAGGCGTCACGACGCACATGGCGCTGGCCGACACAATCGAGAAGGACAACCGCATCCCGCCGCGCGGCTTCGACAACGCACGCTTCGCCCGCGGCGGCGCTCCGGTCATCGGTGCGAACTACGCCGACGGGCAGTACTGGGACGACGCCATCTTCGACCTGCCCGACGGGGCCGCGCGCGCCGAGGCGACGCTCCACTACCAGACCGTCACGCGCCACTACATCGAGGCCCTGCGCGACGGCAACGTCACCGACCACTGGGGGGATACACTCCACCGGCTCTGGCTCCAGACGAACAAGTGCCCCCCGATCGAGATCACGTCGGGGGAGCTGCTCCTGCCGTAGACGCCCGCAGCACGGCTCCTCGGGCAGCCCGGGTGCGCGCGCCCATGGCGACCGATATGCCGAGGTAGTCGCCGATGAGCTGGAAAGGCCCTGGAATCGGTCCACCATGAGGATCACTGCGATACTCCTGGGCCTGGGTTCCTTGCTCGGGTGTGCGGCTTCCGACACGATCGAGAAACGGGCCGCCCGGGGCGATCTTGAGGCGCAGGCGACGCTGGGGTCCATGTACGCCAGCGGGGAGGGAGCCCCCGAGGACGACGAGGAGGCCGTGAGGTGGTTCCGCATGGCGGCGGACCAGGGGCTCGCCCGCGCACAGTTCCACCTCGCGTGCATGTACTGCGGCGGCACGGGCGTGCCCAAGGATGGGGATGAGGTGCGGAGGTGGATGCGCCTTGCGGCTGAGCAGGGCCTGGCGGAGGCGGCCGAGGCGGGGAGGCGCTTCAGCGAACTCCTGGAGACAGCCGAGCTGCAGCCAGGATACTGGCGCAGGCTCCCCCAAGCCGGATCCATGACCCGCATCTAGAGGGGGCGGCTCATCACGAGCTCGTCGCCGTCGACCTCGCCCGTCCAAGTGAAACCGAGGGCCTCGTAGAAGGCCCGCGCGCTGTGGGGGAGATCCATGACGTGCAGGACGAGCTCCTCGGCCTCCAGCTCGTCGCGCAGGTAGTCCATGAGGAGCTCCATGGCCCGCTTGCCGTAGCCCTTCCCCTGATGGGCCTCGGCGATCATGAAGCGCCAGAGGTAGAACTCGGGCTTCTCCCGGTCGATCGAGAGCATCATGAAGCCCACCGGCTCGTCGCCTGCGTAGATGCCGCGGAACCAGGCCTTCTCCTCGAAATGGGCCAGGGCGATGGAGTTCCCGTTGTCGCCGACGAGGTTCTCCTGGCCCTCCGCAACCTTCAAGGCGAGGACCGGCTTGGCGGTCTCCTTGGTGATCTCCCGCAGGGAGAGCGCTGAGGTGGCCTTGCTCATCGTTCCATCGTCTCCTGTTGCGACCCGAGAGAGCTGGTGGGAGGAGGCCAGGGAACGCTGCGAGGTGAGAGCGACGAAGATGGGCGTGAGCGGCAGCTCCCCCGAAACACGAAGCGGTCCACCGTCGCCCTCGAGGGCGGAGCGGTCAAGAGCGAGACGACGACCAGGGTGGCCGCGGAGGCGAGGAAGATGAAGGTGACCGGCATCATGCCCCAGACGAGGTAGTCACCTTCGCCCTCGTGCGGACGGATCAGGCCGTCGTAGAAGAGCACGGACCAGGTGGCGGCCATGACGACGACCGAGGCGATGGCGCCGGCGCGCGTGGCGCGGCGCCAGTAGAGGGCGGCGAAGACCAAGGGGAAGAGGGAGGCGAAGCCGCTGAAACACCAGACGGCCAGGTCGAAGATGTGCGGCGGCGGGAAGAGGGACAGCAGGTAGGTGACGCAGACGACGAAGACGATGAACCCACGGCCGAGAGCGATCTTGGTCGCGTCGTCGAAGCGGTCGGGACCCGTGCGGTGCAGGACCACGTCGTGGGTGAACATCGTCCCCAGGCACACGAACTGGGAGTCGAGGGACGACATGATCGCCGCCAGGATCCCGGCGGTCAGGAGGCCCGAGAGCAGGGGATTGCCCAAGAGCACCGCGACCGCCTTGCCCAGGACGGCGTTGGAGTTGCCGCCCGGCGCCTCGATCCCCGCACCGACGGCCCAGATGCCGATCAGGATGCAAGGCACCCAGACGATCATGATGAAGATCGGGTGCGCGATGATCGAGAGGCGGAAGGTGCGCGCGCTGCGCGCCGTCAGCCAGTGCTGGAACAGGTGCGGGAACATCCCCACCGACAGGGGCACCAGACCGTAGGTGAGGAACTGGCCGTGGCCGATCAGCCCCTCGCGCCCAAGGTGCGCGGGAGCGTTGGCCAGGACCTGCTCGCTGGCCGCGGCGAAGCCGCCGAGCTCGCCGGCGATCAACCAGAACGCGAGCACGCCGGTGACCATGAAGACCACCGTCTGGAAGGCGTTGGCCCACGCCGCACCGCGCAGGCCCGCGGAGAAGATGTAGAAGAGCACCACCCCGCAGATGACCAGACCCGTCAGCCACGGCGGCACCGCCCCGCCGTCGAAGGTGCCGGGGAACATCCCCCGGGTCACGCCCGCCATCACAGCGCCCGCACCCAAGAGCCCGATCAACAGGTAGGGGATCACCAGCGCGACGAGGATCGGGAAGAGCAGGGAACCCAGAAAGCCCGACTCGAAGCGGTCGCGGAAGAACTGGACCTGGGTCACGTAGCCGTAACGCTTGCCGATGGCCCAGAGCTTGACGCCGATCAGGAAGAACACCAACGAATGCACCACGGCCGAAGAGGACGCCATCAAGCCGTACACGCCGATGCCCAGGTCGTAGGCCTTGCCCGTCGAGCCGACCAAGGCGAAGGCCGTCATCGTCGTCCCGAAGACGCTCATCAAGAGCAGGAACGGACCGATCGAACGCGTGGCGACGAAGTAGTCGCTGCTCGTCCCACGGAACAGCGCCCTGGTCACGAACCCCAGAGCGACCAACAGGAGCAGGTAACCCGCGATGACGTACAGCGGCGTCGGGTCCGCCGCGGCGAAGGCGAGACTCATCGGTCTCCGTCCTCTCCCGCGCTTCCCGCATTCTCGCCCGCCTCAGTCGTCCCCCCAGCCCCGTCGGCCCAGCGCTCGACGCCCTCGGGCCACGCGAACTTCACCACCAGCGCCCACATCACGCCCGCCGCCACCGAGAAGGCCGCGTGGTAGGCGAGCCCCACCGGCAGGAAACCCGCGACCAGGCCACGGTCGTTCCAGTTCCAGAAGTCCCAGTGCGCGACCGCGAGCACCACGATCAGGAACCACACGAAGGGCTTCAAGCTCCACCCCCGACCCGGCCGGCCCAGGCCGCGAGCGGGACGATCCCGGCCTGCCGCGCGCCGCGCGAGAAGGCCCTGCAGATCCCCACGCCCGGCGGGACGACCTGCGGAGCGCGCGCCGCGGGAATCCCCCGCCGGAGGGTGCGCGAGCGGAGCGAACCGCGCCGACCGGCTTGGGCACGGGGCCGGGGAGGCCGCGCGCCCCGTGCGGCCAGCGCGGCGCGCCGCACGAGCCACGGACCCGGCGCGCGGGCCCGACCGGCCGGGCCCGGCGGCGATGGGCGCCACGCGGCGCGCGCGCGGGATGGGCTGCAGCAGGCGCCCCGGGCGCCGGGGGAGCCGGGGGAGCCGGCGCGGGGGATCACTCGCTCGCCTCCGCCAAGGCGAACAGGTGCGTGTGGGTGACGACGTAGAGCACGCCGTTGGCGGCGATGGGCGAGGAGTAGACCGGCGAGGTCATGTCGATCTCGATCACCCCCTCCTTCGCGTACTCCCGCGTGGCCGGGATCATCGTCAGGTAGCCGTCCTCGTTGCCGATGTGGACCTTGCCGTCCGCCACCAGCGTCGAACCCCAGATGTGGCCCATCGTGTCGTGGACCCACTGCTCCTCGCCGGTCTTGGCGTCCAGGCAGTAGACGAAGCCCGCGTAGTCCGCCACGAACAACAAGCCGCCGACGATCGACAGGGTCGAGATCGAGCGGTGGATCTTCGAGTAGTTCCAGACCAGCTTCGTGCCGGTCACGTCCCCCTCGCCCGTGGGATCGATGCACACGAGGTTCCCCAGGCCGTCGCCGTGCTCGGGATCCTGTCCGATCACCGCGTAGACCAGGCCGTCGTCGACGACGACCGTCCCCAAGACCTCGCTCGGCCCGTCGTGGGTCGCGTACCGCAGGAGCTTGCCGTCCTTCTCCCGGTACTCGGGCAGGTTGCAGTCGAAGCGCCAGCGCTCGACCAGGACGGGGTAGCCGTCCTCGTCGGGCTGCGGCTCGGGCTCGAAGGCGTAGCAGAAGCCGTCGGGCCCGCCGAAGAGCGCCAGCTCGAGCTCGTCGGTCTTCAAGTACGCCGGAGAGGTCCAGTTGGAGTGGAAGATGCGCCGGCTGAGCCCCGAGGCCTCCTCGCCCAACAGCTCCCCGCTGTGCTTGTCCACCAGGATCAGGCTCGGCGCGAAGGGGGCGGGCGTCTCCACGTGCCCGTAGTCCACGCCGTTTGAGGTCGTCACCCACAAGCGGTCCCCGGCGACCAGCACCGAGCTGGATGTCACGTTGTGCGGGAAGACGCCGCAGGCGTCGATCATGTTCAAGCGCCAGATGATGTCGGCGTCGGTCTCAGCCAGCTCCATCGGCGGCTTCCCCGGCCCCGCGAAGTAGGCGCCCTCGTCGGTGTCGCCGTCGTTTCCGTCGGCCATCCCGTCGAAGTCCAAACACATCACCTCGCAGCGGTTCGTCACCAAGTACACGCGGTCACCGTCCACCGCTGGCGAGGAGCAGATGCCCAGGTACTCCCAGTCCGACACCTTGCCCGTCCCCAGCTTGGGGATGCTGAGCTGCCAGACGAGATCGCCCGTCTCCTCGTCGAGGCAGTAGACGTTGCTGCGATCCCCCTTGAAGCGCGCGTCCCGCGGCGAGTCGTTGTTCGTGCCCACGAAGACGCGCCCGCGAGCCACGGTCGGGTTCCCGTAGCTCTGGGACCCCAGCTTCGCGATCCACTTCACGTTGCGCGTCGTCGACAGGTCGATCTCGTCGGTCGCCCCGACGAACTCACCGGCCGCGAAGTCGTTCGGCAGGCCGGTTTCGTCGCAGGCCATGTTGCGGCTGTGGGTGTTCCCCCACTGCGGCCAGTCGCCCCGGGCGATGCCGTCCGCGGCCACAAGACAGAGCGCCGCCGCGACACGCGGGACGGCCCCGAGCGAGAGGGATCGTCTAGTCATTCATGATCACCGACAGGTTGTCGAGGTAGACACGGAAGCGGCTCTGGGGCGCAAAGCCGAAAAGACCGGGGGAGCCGTGGGCGTGGGCGCGCGCGTGGGGCACCTCGATGGTCCAAGCCTGTGGCGCCGGCTCGCCGCGCGGCCAGACCCGCGCGCGCACGACGCCCGAACCGTCGGGCCCGACGTCCACGCGCGTCTCCAGAGTGTACCAGTCTCCCGGTTTCCACCGGAACGGCACCGACTCCTTGAGCCGCTCGACGTTCGAGCTCACCTCCAACGCCTGGTGGTTGCCCTTGAGCTGGATGAGGTAGCGCTGATGGATCACGCCCGCGCTCGACATCGAGCGCCGGTTGCCCTCGCTGCGTATGTCCACGCGCATCGTGTAGTCGCTCGAGAGCGGATGGCCGATGAACCCCTGAGAACGCTGGAACAACGGCACGTCCAGGGTCTTGGCCAGCACCTTGCCCCCATCGACCTTGCGCCCCTCCCACTTCTTAGTGATCCCCAGCCACTCGCTCGGCGGGCGCGCGAAGACGACGCCGGCTTCGGCGGCGTGGGGCGTCGTGAGCGCGATGTCCTCGAAGTCCTCGGCGAAGGGAATCCGGGGCACGACGCGCACGCGCACGCCGCCACGCAGCCCCTCGTACTCCGCGGTCACCACGCGCGTCCCGCTCCCACCGCGGGCGGCGGTCAGACCGAGGCTGTCCGCGCGCACCAGCTCCGCTTGGTCCCAGGCGCGCTTCTCGCCCCAGGTGACGTCCACGGGATCGATCCCACTCTCGACCACGCCGCCGCGGGCGTCGAGGCTGCGGATCTCCAGGTCCACGTGCTCGCCCGAACGCAACAGAACGTCCGCCGGGACGAGCTGCAGGCGCACCGCCGCGCCACGAGCGGGGGCCGCCTCCGGCTCGGGCAGCGCCCCCGCCCGCGCCTCGCCGCTCCCAAAACAGTACAACGCGGCCGTCGTGTGCACGTACACACGCCCATTGGCGATCGCCGGGGCGCCCAGGCAGTTCCCCTGAAGCTGCACGCTGCACAACACCTCCGCCGCCTCCTCGCCGGGCCGCACGATGTGGAAGGAACCATCGTTCATCGGCACGTAGAGCTTCCCGTCCGCCCACGCCGGCGAGGCGTGGATCTGGTCGGGAGCGAGCTTCTCCCGCCAGACGACCTCGCCCGTCTGGGGATCGACGCGACACAACGACCCATCGGCGGTCGTCTGGTAGATCGCGCCCCCGGCCAGGACCGGCGAGCTCGTGAACGCGATCAGGGGGTTGCGCCACAACTCACAGGACGCCTCCAGGACCCGCGGGCCACCGTCCGCCAACGCACCGTCGAGGCTCAAGGCCACCATGCGCCCGATGGTCGAGTTGTCGAAGTTCTCCTTGCCGTTGATCGCGATCAACCGCTCGCCGTCCAGCACGGGCGCGGAGTTCAACCCCGCCGAACCGAGCTGGAAGCGCCACAGGGGCTCCCCGCTACGGGCGTCGAGGCAGACGACGTTGCCGCAGCCGGTCGTGGCGTAGAGCACCCTCCGGCCATTGCGCCACTCGAGCACGGGCATCGAGAACGAGCTGTCCACCGGCCGCACGCCGGGCGTCGAGGTCCAAACGTGGCTGCCCGTCTCCGCGTCGAAGGCGTAGAAGCGATCGCGCGCCGGCCCCTGCGGCCCCCAGTGGGTGGTGATCCCGCGCACGATCACCAACCCGCCGTCCACGAGCGGCGCGCCCGTGCGCCCGTTGGGGAAGGTCAAACGCCCGAACTCCGCCATCAGCGAGTGCCGCCAGCGCTCCCGTCCGTCCGCGGTGAAAGCCATCAGCTCACCAGCCGTGCTCATGGCGAACCCGTCGCCCGTGGCGGGATCGATCGTCGGGCTGCCGATGGCGTAACGGCCGTAGATCGAGTCCGAGAGGTAGTCGTTCCAGCGCCGCTCCCACAGCACCTCTCCCGTTCGCTCGTCGACGCAGACCAAGCACTCTTCGAGCTCGGCTCCCTCGCCCTCGTAGCCGAGGGCGAAAACGCGCCCATCGGCGACCACCGGCGTCCCGCGCCCGGCAAGTGGAAGCGTCCACAGGTGATTCTCGCCGCCGAGGAGGAGCATCTCGAACAGCTCGGTCTCGCCCGAGACGCCGTTCTGCCAGGGACCGCGCCATGAGAGCCAGCCGCCTTCGGCCGCAACCGCGACGCGGCTGTCGGAGGAGATGGCCTTGCAGGCGCCGCACGCCAAGGCGAGGGCGACGGCGACACAAAGCGTTACGCGGCGCGGTCTGATCGACATGCTCTCGGGTTCCTCAGAAGCTGACGCGTACCGACACGCCCACCTGTTGGGGTGCGCCGCTCTCGCCGACGAACTGGCTCGGGTCGAACGGGCTCGATTGGAAGGCGATCGGGACGTAGTCCTCGTCGAGAGCGTTGCGCGCCCACAAGGTCACACGCCAGTCGCCGCACTCGATCCCCGCGCGCAGATTGAGCAGTTGATAGGACTCGCTCTCGAGGTTCCCCGCGTCGTAGAAGTAATCGCCAACGCCGACGAGCTCGGCGTTCGCGAACCAGCGTGCGTCACCCGCCAGCTCGCCGTGCAAGCGCGCTCCCAGGTGCGAGGTCTGATCGGGAGCGAAGGGCAGGGAGTTCCCCGCGTCATCCTGACCGAAAGAGTCCACGTACTCCTCGAGCTCGGTCTCCACCAAACCGAGGCCGCTGACGAGGCTGAAGCCCTCGCAGACCTCGAGGTCGAGCTCGATCTCCATCCCGCGGCTGTTCGCCGCCCCGGCGTTGTCAACGAAGCCCGCGCCGGTGGCCGGATCGAAGAGCGAGATCTGCAGGTCGTCCCAGGCGATGTCGAAGAAGGCCAGCTGCACGCTGGCGCGCTCCCAGCTGCGCCGCATGCCGACCTCGATCGAGCGGCTCGTCTCCGGATCGAAGGCCCCCGGGCCCGAAGGCGAGGTCAGGTTGAAGCCGCCGGGCTTGAAGCCCTCCGCGAGCGAGGCGTACAGGTGGACGCCGCCGTCGAGCGCATAGGAGGCGCCGACGTGGGGCGAGAGCTGCTCGAAGTCCTCCGACAGGCTCTCGTCCACGCCGGGAATGATCGGGACGCCCCCCAGCTCCATGCTGCTCGACAGGTCCGCCTCACGCTCCTCGCGGTCGTAGCGCAGCCCCGCCGAGAGGGCGAGGCGCTCGTGGAGCGTCAGGGTCGCCTGGACGAACACACCCATCCCCACGTCCTCGAAGTGCCCGCTGTCGGCGCCGATCGTGCCCGACGGCGGCAGGCCGATCCCCGGGTCGCTGTCGGCGCCGAAGGTGTTGGCCGAGTCGCGCTCGGCGTCCGCCACGAACAGGTGCACGCCCGCCATCCAGGCCAGGGTCGCGTCCTCGGCGACCTCCACGGGCGCCGCCTCCGACGAGGAGAGCCTCAGCTCCTGGTTGAAGTGGTCCATCGACTCCGTGGTGCTGCGGCGCACGAGGTCGAGGGGCGTGAAGTCGAGGTCGCTCGTCTCGAGCAGATCGTAGCGCTGGAATGCGGTGATCGAGGTGAAGTCGAGGGTGTCGCCGCGATTCGTCCACGTCGCCGCGGGCGCCACGATGTCCCGATGCACCTCGCCCTCGAAGTCCTGGATAATCGAGTGAGGGTCCGCGCGCAGGCCGCCCAGGTCGGAGAGGGCGAAGCCGCCGTCCCGCGACCGCTCGGCGTGCAGGGTGACGCGCAGCTCGGAGTCGTCGGTGGGCGCGGCGACGATCTGGGCGCGACCGAAGTAGAGGTCCCGCGAATCCACGAGGTTTCCGGTGAGCGCGTTGCGCGAGAAGCCGTCGCGCACCGAACGCAGGCCTTCGAAGCCGAAGCCGAAGCCCTCCCCGGTGACCGGGCCGGAGTACCCGACGCGGTACTCCAAGAGGCCGTGCTCGCCCGCGGTGAGCTCGTGGCTCGACGAGGGCTCGCCTGCCGGCGGTGCGGTGACGAGCCGGATCACGCCCCCGAGGGAGTTGCGTCCGATCATCGGCTGGGGACCGCGCTGGAACTCGAGGCGCTCCACGCCCACGAGAGGCAGGTTCGCGCCGCCGGTGGCGAGCTGCGGCACGCCGTCGATCACCGTCGTCACCGCCGGCTCCCCCTGGCCCGAACCGACGCCGCGCACGAAGGGGAAGCTCAGGCGGCGGGCGGTGAACTCGGGCACGAGGAGGTTGGGGACAAGGGCTGACGCGTCGCGCACGCTGCGCACGCCGGCCTCGTCGAGCTCGACGCCCGACAGGTTCGTCACCGATTGGGTCATCCCGGCCAGGCTCTCCTCCCACTTGCGCGCGGTGACGATCACCTCGCCGAGGTCGATCGCTCCGTCCGCCGCCGCGGCGGGCTCGGGCGCGGGCTCCTCCTCGGCCGCCGGCGCCGGCTCGGGCTGGGGTTCACCTTCGGGCTCCTCTACCGGCTCGGGTTCCGGCGCGGGCTCGCTCTCAGGCTCCTGCGCGACCTCGGGCTCCGGTTCCGGCGCGGGTTCGACCTCGGGCTCCTGGGCCTGCGCGCCTTCCAGCGGCGGACCGGCGTCCCAGGCGAGAGCGGAGGGCGCGGTCAAGGCGCACAGGACGGCGGCGGCGAGGAAGATCGGATCGCGGGTGAACATCGTGTGGGCCTTCTCGGGGAGATTCGAGGCGTGCGCCGGCAGCGCGCATCTGTGTCTGGACGGACCCGATGCTACCGTTACGCGGCCGGGGGACAACGCCGGCCCCGCCCTACGCTTCGCGATCACCGCCTCAGACCCGCCCGCCGGCCAGGATTCCGGCCAACAGGTCGCCGTCGATGGCGCCGCCGGTCACCAGGCACACCGCCCGCCCGCGCTCCGCCGCCGGCACGCGCCGCGCCGCCGCCAGGGCCAGGGCGCCCGCGCCCTCGGCGACCAGGCCGGTGCTCTCGAACAGCTCCCGGATCGTCGCACGCACTTGCGCCTCCTCCACCAAGACGACCTCGTCGGCGAGCTCGCGCAGGAGGGCGAAGACCTCCTCGGCGATCCGGGGCACGGCCACCCCGTCGCAGATCGTCTCGCAGTCCACGCCCACCGGCGCACCCGCGGCCAGGGCGGCGGAGAGGGCCGGACACCCGGCGGGCTCGACGGCGACGAGGCGCACGCCCGCGCGCACCGCCCGCAGCGCGCTGCCGACCCCGCCCAACAACCCTCCGCCACCGACGGGGACGAAGACCGTGTCCACATCGGGGCACTCTTCGGCGATCTCCAACCCCAGGGTCCCGTGGCCCACGAGCACGTCGCGGTCGATCCAGGGATGGACGAAGGCGTAGGGCTCCACCTCCCAGCCGCGCTCGCCCAGGTAGCGGAACAACTCGTCCGTCTCGACCAGGACCGGCGTCCCGCCGAGCTCGCGCACGGCGTCGATCTTCGTCCGCGGCGCGCCCTTTGGCATCAGGCTGCGCGCGGGGACGCCGAAGTGCCGCCCCGCCCAGGCCAGGGCCTTGGCCGTGTTCCCGGCGCTGACCGTGCTGATGCCCCGGACGCGGCGCGCGGGGTCCATGCGCGCCACGGCGTGGAACACCCCGCGCACCTTGAAGGACCCGGTCGGCTGGCCCAGCTCGACCTTCAACGACAGCTCGCCGCCGCCGTCTGCGAAGGCGACCAAGGGCGTGGGCACGAGCACCTCGCCCAACAGGCGCGCGGCCGCCTCGATCTCCTCCAGGAGGGGCGGACCCGCCTCAGCCATCGCTGTCGGGGCGCGACCCGAAGCGGAAGTCCGCCCCGACCGGCGCGCTGGGGTGGGCGCCGGGAACGAAGGTCGCCGCCCGCAGGCGCGCGTCGGCGGCGATCCGCAGCGAGCCCCCGGCGGGGGGCGAGGCGGCGGTCGGCCGTGAGCCGTCGAGAGTGTAGCGCACCTCTCCGGGCACCCCGCCGCGCACCTCGAAGCGAACCTCCACCGGCGCGTCGAACACGCCGCCGGCGGGGATCATGCGCGGGGGGGGGAGATCCTCGCCGTGCAGGGCCACCCAGGAGCGGTTCTGGTAGGAGCAGACGCAGCCGGCGGAGCCGTCGGGCACCAAGACCAACCCCGCGGCGGGGATAGCGTTGATCCAACAACCAGGACGCAGGCCGCCGAAGTTCTCGACGCGGGAGGGATCGGAGAGGTCGGTGTAGCCGAGGGTCGCCGAACGGAAGACCGCCAAGCTCTCGCCGCAAGCCAGCACGCCGCAGCCGTAGGAGCGCGAGAAGGGGAAGGGTGCCGGCGCGCCGTCGGCAAGGCCCCAGGCCCCGCCGGGGGCGTAGACCGTCGCGCCAACGATCATCGGGCGCGAATCGTAGGCGGCGTCGATCGACCACAACTCGTGGCCGTCCGCGGCGGCGAAGGCCGCCAGCCGACCGCCGGTCTCCGAGCGCAGGCGGAAGCGCGTCGGCTGGTAGCCCATCAACAGGACGTGGCCCGCCGCGCCCCAGGCGAGCAGCGTCCCCCACGCCTCGGGCACCTCCCACAAGAGGGAGCCGTCGGCGGCGTCGAGGGCGCGAAGGTCTCCCGGCGGGTGGACCGCGCCCTCGACCTCCTCGCGCGTGCGGTCGAACGCCGCCTGGGGGCGGTCGATCAGGTACACGCGCCCGCCGCCGAAGGCGACGGCGTTGTGGCGCAGGGAGTGCTCGGCGTCGTAGCGCCAAAGCTGTGCTCCATGGGAAGCGTCGAGGGCGAACAGGCTCGTCGACTCGGTCCGCTGCAAGTCGAGCTCACCGCTGTTCTGGTAGCGGTAGGTGACGACGTGGTCGGGGTCGGCGAGGCTCCCGTACAAACGCTCGCCGTCGGTGGCGATCGCGCCCCAGATCGACTCGCCGCCTCCGGCTGGGGGGGGAGCCCGAAAGCGCGCCGTCCGCTCTCCGGTCGCCGTGTCGAAGCGCAGGCAGTGATCGCCGCGGCGCACGAACAGCGCGTCGCCGGCCACGCAGGCCACGCCGCCGACGCCCGCCGTTCCCATCAGGTGGTCGCCCTCGTAGGCGGCGAGGATCCCCGGGAGAGCGGCCTCCCACAACACGCGGCCGTTGTAGGCGTCCACCGCCAGCAGGGAGTCCTGGCCGAGGGAGAAGATGCGGCCGGCGTGGACGAGGGGCGCGGGGCCGCGGCCGTGACGCTGGGTGATGCGCTGGTCGACTTCGCGGAACCAGCGCATGCCGAGCGGACCGTCGATCGTGTCCTGAGAGCACACGCTGTTGGCCGGATCGGCGTACTGGTGGGTCCAGGAGCCGGCGCCGGGCAGGGTCCCGCGCCGGTCGAGCTCCAACGCGGCCGGAGGACCGAAGCAGCACACCCCGCCCTCGGGACGCTGCAGGCGGCGCGCCGCGGCGGAGTCGACCGCACCGCCGGAGAGGGAGGCGGAGCTGACGACGAGGTCCGCGATCCAGGCCGGGAAGTCGCCGACGTCGGAGGTGGCGGCGGTGTGCACGCTGACCCGGCTGCCGAGCAGGCCCTCGGCGGCCAGTCGCTCGCGGGCCGCGTCCGCCGCGCGCGCGTCGGCGATCAGGGCGATCACGAAGAGGTCGCTCTTGCGCGCGAGGGCGCCCGCGAGGGCGCCGTCAGCGGCCTCGAGATCGACGCAGTAGCCCGCGCGCACGGCGGAGCGCGCGAGGATCGCCTCGGCGGCGCGCTCGGCGGGCGTGGGCGGTGCGAGAGGCGCCCGCCGGCGCCCGCCGGCGTCGGTCGAGGGGTAACCGTCGGCCCGCGGGCCGCCCCCGATCGGCGGGACGCCCCCATCGGGCCGCGCGAAGGCCAGCAGGGTCCCGTCGTCCAAGCTGGCGAACAGGCGTCCGCCGGCGGCGGCGAGGCCCTCGACCGCGCCGGGCAGTTCGCGCCGCTCCCAGTCGACCGTGCCCGTCGTGAGGTCGACACGCTGGAGCGTGCCCGCGCCGCCGACGAAGGCCTGGTCCGCGCAGACGATCAGGGAACGGTCGGCGGTGACCGCCGGGACCGAGAGCGCCGGACGCAGGGCGCGCGTACCGTCCTCGAGCTCCTCCCAGCGATGCACGGCGAGCCCCGACGCCGAGGTCGTGACGAGTCCGTCGACGAGGCCCGCGACGGCGGACCCCGCCTTCCCCGCCGTACCCGCGGCCGCGCCGGTCTTGGCGTCGAAGAAGCGGCCGCTGTTGAAGAACAGCTTCCCCGAGGCCATCGTCGCGGTGCCGCCGCGCGGGCTCTGGGACTGGAGGTGGTAGTACTCGAAGGCGCCGTCGGCGCGGCGGAAGGCGGCGGGGACGGCACGGCCGGTGGGAACGAGCAGCCGCTCCTCGGTCGCCACCAGATGTCCCTGGGCCGCCACGCCGCTCTCGGCCTCCGCTCCCCCGTGGGGCTGGGCCATGCGCAGGGAGCCGGTCTCGTCCTCGACCCATCGGGTGCGCCCGGTGGCGGCCTCGAGGGCGATCACGAACACGCCGTCGGAGGGCCAGATGCCGGCGGTGAAGTAGACGGTGCCGTCGCGCACGACCGGACCGCCGCGCGCGGGCCAGCGCGAGACGAGGCGCTCGTTACCCAACACCCGCCGGCCGTCGGGGCCACCGCGGTGCTTCCAGCGCAGGGAACCGTCGGCGAGGTCGAAGGCGCGCAGGAAGCCGTCGTCTGAGGCGACGAAGGCGAGGCCCGCGCCGATGGCCGGGGCGAAGCGCACGGGCCCCTCGCAGAAGGCCGACCAGCGCTCGCGGCCGTCTGTGGCGTCGAGGGCCACGACGCGACCGTCGACCGAACCGCCGAACACGACCACGCCGCCGGCCACGGCGACGTGGTGGGCGCGGTCGAAGCGCATGCGCGCCAGGTTGGGCCAGGCGGGATCGGGAGCGTGGTCGGGGCGGTAGGTCCAGACCGCTTCGAGATCCGCGGGGAGGGCGTCGGGCGAGTAAGCGCTGCGCTCGGCGTCCGAGCGGAACATGGGCCAGTCGCCGGCCGCGGCCGGGGTGCAGAGAGCTACGGCGAGGACCCCCGCCGGGCCGAGGGCGCGCGAGCAGAAGCGGCGGCCCACGCTCACTCGTCGAGCCCTAGCTTGTCGAGCTTGGGAGCGATGACCAAGCGACAGTACGGCTGGCTCTTGTTCAGCTCGTAGTAGTCCTGGTGGTAGCCCTCGGCTGTGTACAGGGTGCTCGCGGCGCTGATCTCGGTCACGATCGGCGCGTCGAATTCCCCCGAGGCATCGCGCTCCGCGCGTGCCGCCTCCGCCAGCCGGCGCTGCTCCTCGGAGTGGTAGAAGATCGCCGAGCGGTACTGCGGCCCCTCGTCCGCGCCCTGGCGATGGAGCGTAGTCGGGTCATGCAGACGCCAGAACCAGGCCAGTAGGACGTCGAAGGAGACGCGGTCGGGGTCGAAGGTCACCTGCACGACCTCCGCGTGGCCCGTGTCCTTCTCGCACACCTGGCGGTAGGTCGGGTCGGCCACATGCCCGCCCATGTAGCCGGATTCGACGCCCGTAACGCCCTCGATGCGCTCGAAGACGGCTTCGACGCACCAGAAGCAACCGGCGCCGAAGGTGGCGACCGGTGCCCCGGGGACGGGCGAAGGCTGAGAGGCGGGGAGGTCGGTCATGGTCTTCGAGCCGCAGGCCGTCAGAGCCAGGGCGAGGGTTCCGAGAACAAGGGGGCGCATCGGCGCCCATCCTAACGCGCCGGGAAGGGTCTGTCGGCGGTTCCGCCGCCGCTCCACCGTACTGCGAAATGGGGAATCCGCGCTCTCGTTCGGCGCCCCCCGATCTTGGGAACGGCCTCCTGGGGGGCCGGAGGCGGGTTTGTGGTGCGGTGGCGCGGGATCGCGTTGACGATCTCGGCGAGTCGTTCCAACCTCGAGTTCGCGCCTCGCGGCGCCGCGCTCGCACGATGCACGACTTCGAGACTCCCGACTCCTCACTCGACCGCCGCCTCGACGCGGACGTGATCGCGGGATCAGCGACGGGAGAGGCGGAGGCCGGGGAGGCCGCCGGCGCGAGAGCCGATGCGCGCCTTGCGCGGTGGGCCGTGGAGTGCGTCGGCGAGGAGGCCGGCGCCAGGAGCCTGCTGGGGCGCCTCTGGGAGGGAGATCCTCTGCAGATCGCCCGCAGGTGTGCCCGGCGGATCAGCGAGCGCGCCCTGCTGTTGGAGCCCGCGCAGGTCGAGCGACGAGCCCGCGCCCGGATCGCTCTCACGGCCAGCCTGACCGCGGCCCGCGGTGCGCGCGGGGATCTCGCCGGCGCCGACTGGATCGCCGAGGGGGTGGACCAGGCGATCGACGACCTGCTGGACGCCGACGCCCGCGGCGCGGCGCGGGATGCGGCGGAGTGCCTAGTGTTCTCCGGAGTGCCCTCCGGAGGCGACAACTCGGGAAGCGACTCCCTGCTCGCCGTCATCCTGTGCGACACCCTGGGCATCGAGCCCGCTTCGGTGGCGCGCGCTTGCGCCGCGTTCAACGTTCTCCCGGCGACGACGCGGAGCGTGTTCTACGCGGCGGTCATCGAGGGCGAGTCGATCGAGCGCTGCGCCCGGCGGGTGGCGGCCGCTTCCGACGAGGACCGCCGCGAGACGGTCTGGCGGCGCTTGGCCAGGGCTTTCCGTGCCATGGGTTCCCTGGCCGGCGCGCCGGCGAACGGCGCAGAGGCCGCCCTGGGCGAGGCCAACGCACCGGGCACCCGAGAGGAACCGACAGCATGAAGACCGGACAAGACCACAAGACGCGGCAGCGGCCGCCCCTCGACCCCGAGGTCGCGCGCCTGCTGCACGAGATCGCGACCGACCCCGCCTCCAGCCTCCTGCAACGGGCGGCTCGCCCCGCGGGCCCGGCCGTTCTGGACGCAGAGCCGGTGAGCCCCTGGGCCACGGGCCTGACCGCCGCCGAGCGCGAGCTCCTGCTCGTCTACCGCGAGGAGGCCGCCGGCCTCTTGCGCACCCTGTTCCAGGAGCGGTTCCTGGCGGACGAGCGCATGGGGCTGCTGGCGGGGCAGCCGCTGGCCTCCAACCAGGGTTCCCGGGACGACAGGGGCCCCGTTCCCCCTGCCGGGAGCCTGGAGGAGACGATCCAGTCCCTCGCCGCGTCCTTCGGCGAGGACAGCGGCGGGGTTGCGATTCTCGGCTTGCTCGAGGCCGGTCGCGAGCATCCCGCACGCCCTGGACACCTCGCCCGCCTGGCCGCCGCGCTGTTCCGCCTCGTCCCCGACGACCACCACCGTTTCCTCGTAGGTCTGGAGCAGGCCCAGTCGCGACAGCTCCACAGCGCCCGGCTCACCTTCGGCGAGATCGCCGCGAGGACGCTCGATCCGTTCCTAGCGATGATGAGCCTGGGTTGGCAGGGCGCGGTCTACGGCTTGGCGGGGAGCGCACGGGCAGCGCGAAACGCCTATCGGGCCGCCGGCCGTTCTCAGTGCGCCTCGGCGAACAGCACCCTCAGTTGGTGCGCCTGGTCGCTGCAGGTGGGCGACCGCAGCGAGGCCCAGGCCGCCGCGGTGAGGTTCGAGGACCGCGTCGGCAGCGCACCGGAAGAAGCCGTGGATGCCTGGGTCGCCAGCCGCAGGCGAGAGCAGCAGCGCGGCATGTGGACCGCATCGCGGGAGGCATCGTGCCTGGCCCGCGAGTTGACCGAAGTTGCGCCGACGGCGCGAGAAGGGATGATCCGTGTTTTCTCAAGTACTATCGCTTCCGATGACCTCGTCACGAGCCACTAGGTCCGTACGCGCCCTCCTTACGGTGGTGTCGCTCGTCTGTCTCGCCGCTGGCTGGTGCCCCGTTACGGCACAGGGCGGCGGAGACGACTTCCCCTTGGCTGGGCACCGGGCGAAAGCGCAGAGCGCCGTGGAGGTGCCCCCCGCGCCCTCGCCCGTACCGAGCTGTCTCCTGGCGAGCTGGGCCCCCGCCGTCGCCCAAGGAGGCGGTGACGTTCCGTGGCGATCCGCCCAGGGCAAGCTCCCCAAGCCCACGATGGTCCAGCCTCCGCCGGGGCAGCCCTAGACACGAAGGAACCCGCGTTCCTCTCACTCCGGCGCCACGCGAGGGTCCGGGGGCGAGGGGAGTCGGGTCGCCCGCAGTCCAGCTGGAGAGGAGAGGAACGCCATGAAGCCGTCCGTCCTGATCGGGGCCGCCCTGGCCGTCATCGTGGCCATCGTCGTCTGGCGTGCGGTCGGAAGCGGTTCGGAGGGAGCCCCCACCGTGCTCGGATCCGCCTCCGCACCGTCCCACGGGGAGCCGGACCCCGCCCCCGGCGCGCGCCCGCGCTCGGGCCCCTCCGGAGAGGGTGACCTCGCCCGGCGGGCCGACGGGGCCGCCGCGGGGACCGCCGGGCCCCTCGCGACCGCCCTGGATCCCGCCGAGGGAGAGCGGCGGGTGGGCGGCGGGATGCCCTGCGCCTTCCGCCTGATCGACGGCCGGGGACGGCCGGTCGCGGGAGCGGAGGCCTCCTGGTGCGAGCCCGCCGTCGCGGGGGAGCACGCCCGCGGCCACGAGACCGCCCTGGGCATCACGACCACCGACGCGTCCGGGAGCGTCCCGCCGCCGGGCGTCGGCCAACCCCCAATGAGCGACGCCGTCGCCTGGATCACCCACGGCGAGCACCTCGCCCGCTGGGTGACGCCGGGGGCGGACCCGGCATGGACGGAGGGGGACGCCCTCGTCCTGGAGGAAGCGCCGCGGCTGGAGGTGTCGGTGACCGACCGCGCCGGCCAGCCGGTGGAGGGCGCCCTGGTCGTCCAGCGCGGACTCACGGCGCGCGAGGCGGGGGAGCTGTTCGCCCTCCTGCCCGGAGCCGGGGGCACCCTCCCCGACAGCCCCGACGACCGCGCCCTCGCCTGCCTGGAGCGGCGCTCGAGCAGCGATGCGGCCGGGAGGGCGGACGCCTTCCCCTCGCGCCTGCCGACCCACTTGTGGGCGACCGCCGACAAGCGCCGCTCGGCCCCCGTCCGACCCGAGAGGGACGGCGGGCCCCTCGTCCTGATCCTCGACGACACCTTCGCGGCCCACGGCACGGTCTGGAGCGAGGCGTCGGTGCCCGTGGCGCGGGTGCTCGGCCTGGCCGAGCTCACCAACGGCGACCGCAGGCTCCTGGGCTCGGCGGCGGTGGCCGAGGACGGCTCCTGGGGGCCGATCGACCTCCCGCTGGTCGAGGACGCCGTGCGTTTCGTCTTCCGCCTCGAGGGCGGCGGCTACCTGCCCCTCGAGGAGACGCGCGATCCCCCCCCGGTGGGTTCCCTCCTCACCGTCGAATTCCGGCCCCAGCTCGGCACCGACCTACTCGTACGCCTGGTCGAGGACACGCCGGCCGGGAAGATCCCCGTGCCCCACGGCAGGGTCACCGTCACCTGGAGCTGGGCCGAGGGGGACGAGCGCCCCCAGGTGCGCGCCTGGGCCGACGAGGCGGGCGAGGCCACGGTCCCCGGCACGCCGACGACCCTCAGCTGGCTGGACATCGAGGGGAGCGCGGGCGGCTACGTCTCCGGCAGGCTGATGAGCGTGCAGATGCCGAATTCCGCGACGCCGGGGAGGGTTTTCGAGGTCGAGCTCGAGCGCGCCGGGCGCCTGCACGGGCGCTGCCTCAGGAAGGGCGAGCCCGTCGAGGACTTCCGGCTGATCTACTGGTACGACCTCTTCGCGGCCCGCCAGACGGCACACTTCTCCGACCGCGAGGACGGGTCCTTCGAGATCACCTCGGCCCCGTTGGGAGATGTCACGCTGCTGGCTGTCACCGGGGACGATCTGGCCCAGAGCGTCTCGGTGGGGGCGCGGGTCACCGCCGAGGGCGACACCGAGGTGCTCCTCGAGGTGGCCGAGCCGGCGGTCGGCGTGGGAGTGGTCCTCGACGCCCTCACGGGCAAGCCCGTGGCCGGCGCGAAGGTAGATCCGCAGCTGCTCCATGCGCGCAAGAGGATGGGATCCCGTGGCCGGACCTTCCCGGTGGCCGCCGACGGGTCCTTCGAGGTCGCAGGCTTCGCGGCTGGAGTCGGCAGGGTCGAGGCCTCCGCTCCGGGCTACACGACCGTCGCCCGCGAGGGCTCCTTCCGTGACGGCCGGGTGGAGTTCGGTGTCATCGCCCTCTCGCGCCCCCAACCCCTGGTGGTCGAGCTCCTCACCTCGGAGCCGCTCCCCGAGCGCGGGGTGTGGCTCTCATCCACCGCGAATGGTCACACGGTCATCCCCATGACCCGCTTCCCCTCCGACGGAGTCCTCGTGCTCGAGGACGTCGAGCCGGGGATCCACACCATGGACCTCTGCTGGCACGGCGGGGGCATGCTCAGCCTGGGTACGATCGAGCTGGCGCCGGGTCGCGAGTGGGTGGTCCGCGCCCCCTTCGAGACCCCCGAGCCCATCGTCCTGACGTTCGTTACCGAGGACGGCGGGGACCCCCCCCCGGTGGCGGCGGCCGTCGTGAGGTACCGAGACGCGAACGGCAATCCCACCAGCATCCACATGGACCTGCTCGTCGACGGCCCGTGGATCACCGACCTGGAGCGGGTGGAGGTGCCGCTGGTCGATGCGGACGAGATCACCGTGGAGGTCCTGCACAACTGGAACCAGGACACGGTCTACGCCAGCGTCCACAAGCGCTTCGCCCCCGGCGAGCCCCGGACCCTGCGGGTGCCGCTCTACGGCCCCAAGCTCGAGGTCGGGGTGGTCGACGGGGACGGCAAGGCGGTGTGCGACGCCCTGGTCAGCGCCATCGGACCCCAAGGGCTCCTGCGGGCGAATGAGCTGGTGGACTCCGAGGGGAAGGTGACCTTCCAAGGGCTCCTGTTCGACCGCGTCTCGGTGTTCGTGCAGCACGATCGCTTCGGTCTCTCCTCGCCCGAGGTGGTCGAGCTCTCCCGCTCCGAGGACACCTTCGTCGAGCTCGAGCTCGACTGCGACGACGACCTCGTCGTGCGGCTCTTGGACGGCTCCCGGCCCATCGCGGGCGCGTCCCTGACCCTCTGCGCTGCCTCGCCGCTCACGTCCCTGGGCTACCGCGCGACGGATCGCGACGGCCTCGCCACCTGGGAGCGCGTCGGTCGCGGCACCTGGCGCGTCAGGAGTCTGCCGGCGAACTGCTGGAAGGTGGACGAGCCCTTCGCGTTCGACGGCGGCCCCGGTCCGATCGACATCGCGGTGCGCCGCCTGGGCAACCTGGCCGTCGAGGTCACCGACGCCGACGGCCAGGGGGTGGGCGGCGTCCCCCTGGAGGTCCGCTCGAGCGAGTTCGACACGGCAGTGTCGATCTGGGTGGGCGAGGGCCGCGTGAAGGCCTCGACCGGAGCGATCGCCACCGGGGAGGACGGTACCGTGCTCCTCAGCCACCTGCCGCGCGGCGTCTACACCTGCCGCGCGACCGCCCCGGACGGATCTCCCATCGACGCCGAGGTCGACGTAGCCCCCCTCGCCACCACCAACCTGCGCCTGACCCTTCCCTGACCCTTCCCTGAGCTCGGATCCCGGTCTCGGTCCCTGAGCTCGGTCTAGGCCACGGGCGGGCGGAAGAACCGCTCGCGGTAGAACCGCAGCTCGGCCAGCGACTCCCGGATGTCCTCCAGGGCCCGGTGGGCGCCGGCCTTGGGCGGCGCCTCCGCCAGCACCTCGGGCCTCCAGCGGCGCACGAGCTCCTTCACGCTCGACACGTCCACGATGCGGTAGTGCAGGTGGGCGTCGATCGCCGGCATGTGCTCCGCCAGGAAGCGGCGATCCTGCCAGACCGAGTTCCCCGCCAGGGGTGCCGTCTGTGGCTCACAGTGCTCGGCGAGGAACGCGAGGGTCAGGCGCTCGGCCTCGGCCTCGTCGAGCCTGGACTCCCGCACGCGCGCGGTCAGGCCCGATTCGCCGTGGTGCGTCCGGTTCCACGAGTCCATCGCCTCCAGGACCTCGTCGGGGTGGTGGATCACCAGCTCCGGCCCCTGGGCCACGACCTCCAGCTCACCGTCGGTCACCAGGGTCGCGATCTCCAGAACCCGGTCCCGCCGCGGGTCGAGCCCGCTCATCTCCATGTCGATCCAAACCAAGTGGGTGGCGGGCGGCGCTTGGGTCATGGGCCGCCCATTCTAGCGAGCTCCCGCTCCACATTCAGGTCCGGACCGGCTGCTCCCACGACGAAGGGGCGGCGTCGATCGCTCGACGCCGCCCCTTGTCCTCGTGGCGGACCCGACGCTCAGAGCGTCCAGGTCACACTGTAGGCGTTCGAGGTGTTGAAGCCACTCCCACAGGGCGACCCCGAACCGGGGTTGCGGTACCAGTACTGGTAGCAGCGCTGATCGCCGGCACTCACGCCGCCGCTCGCTCCGATGTCGACCGAGGTCGAGGCGTCGCCGTTCCCGTCGGGGACCACGACCTGCAGCCGCGCGACACCGGTGCCGCAGCAGCGAAGGCCGTCACCGAAGACGATGCCGTTGCCGCCGTTGACCTCGTTGTTCCCCTGGAAGAACAGGCCGGGCTGGCCGGGGATGGCGTTGGTCGCATCGAGGGCCATGTCGGCGTTGGCGATGGAGTTGGAGCCGGAGCCGTCGAGGGCGCAGCCGGTGCCGGAGGAGTTGCCGCAGCCCTCGCCGCTGCCGCCCAAGTTCCCACAGGGGCATGCGGTGGCCGAGCCGTCACCGAAGCACAGGGCCGTGCCCGGACCGCCGCCGCCGCCACCGCAGTTGGTGGTCGTGAGCGAGAACGTGCCGGAACCGACCGAGCCGCCGGGGAAGGAGCCCAACTGCAGGGTGTAGGTCGAGCCGGACGTCGAGTTGAACGTCACCGAGGACTGCAGGCCACAAGTGTCGTCGTTGCAGGCCAACGACGAACCCGATGCGGGACAGCCGCTACCGGGATAGACCGCGATCTTCGTGTCGTTGCCCGCTCCACCACAGGTGGTGTACTCGGTCGTACCCGAGCAACCGGCCGTCCAGTCGAACCAAACGTCCTCGTCGATGCCCGAGGTCCCGAAGGCGAAGCAGTTGCTCTCGCTCTGCCCCTCCGTTCCTGTGGTGGCGCTCGAGTTGTCGAACTGGAACACGCCGTCACCGGAGATCGCATCCGCCGTGCTGCAGGAGTCCGACCCGGCCGAGCCGCCGCCGGCGTTGATCGCGATGTCGAAGGTGCCTGCGCCCGGCGCCGCTCCGGGGAAGGAGCCGACCTGCAAGGTGTACACCGTCTGGTTGGTCACGGCGAACTGGATCGACGACTGGAGTGCACAGGAGTCGTCGTTGCAAGCCAGGGCCGAACCCGTCGCCGGGCAACCGCAAGCCGGGTAGGCGGCGATCTTCGTGTCGTGGCTTGCCCCGTTGCACATGGTCATGGTGGCGGTGCCGGTGGCGTCCGCCGTCCAGCAGAACCAGACATCCAGCTCGATACCGGACGTGCCGAAGGCAAAGCAGAGCGACTCGCTCTGCCCCTCGCCGCCGGTCGAGGCGGCGTTCGTGTCGAAGGGGAAGGTCGCCTGGCCGGAGATCGGCATCGGAGTGGCGCAGGAGTCGGTCCCGCCCAGGTAGCCGCCGCCGGGGCTGGGCGCGGGGACCGTGACCGAAACGGGGGGCATGGACGCCGACTTGGGAGTTAGCGGCTTCTGCTTGGTCGTGGACTGGGCGGCCGTGGTCGGCAGGAGCGCGGCCACTGCCAGAAGGCTGAGAACTCGGAATTGCATCTTGGACCTCTGAAGGGGGCTGGGGAGAGGAGCGGGAGCAAGCCCGCGGCTCCAAGGTACCCAAGAGCCCGCTACCCGCAACCTGCGGCGTGCGCCGTCCCTCCCCTCCCCCGCTCATCAGCCCTCAAGCGTCTTCCGAGGCGGAACCGGCCGCGCCGCCGCCGCCTCCCCGCCGCAGGCGCGGGTCCCGGCCGATGCGCCTGGCGACGGCAAGCCAGGCAGCGGCGAAGGGCACCGCCGCCAGGGTGAGGGTCCCCAGGCCCGAGAGCAGGTCCAGGAGCGAGGCCAGCCAGACCCCGAGCAGATCGCCGCCGCGCCACACGGCGGTGTCGATGAAGTGCTTGGCCTTGTACTGCTCCACGGGTGGCAACGGCGAGTACAGCACCTCCTTGGTCGGCGCCGTGACACCGTAGCCAACCGAGCGCCGAGCAACCTCGAAGACGACGATCACCGCCAGGACGGGAGCCCCGCCGATGGCGCAGAAGCCAAGCAGATAGAGGGCCGGCAGTATGCACAGGGTGGCGCCGACTCCTATCCAAGCCAACAAGCGACTGGCGGCGAACGCCTGCAAGCCGAGGATCAGCACGTTGGAGACGACGTCCATCGAGGCGAACAGGCGGGCGCGCTCGGCGGAGTCGATGGCCGCCGCGGCCACTACGGCGCTGCGCTCGTAGTAGGCGACCGACGCGCAGATGCTCGTGAGGAGCATGTAGCCGCAGATGGCCAGCAGGTAGGGCGAGTGGCGCACTCGACGCCACCCCTCCAGCCAGCCTCCCCCCAAGGACCGCTCGCGGAGCTTCGGCTCCTCGGTCTCGCGCCGCGCGAACGCTCGGCGCAAGCCGGCGATGCAGAGGACCTGAGCCTCCAGCATGCCCGCGGTGACGAGCAGCAGCGGTGCGGGCCCGAGGGCGCTCACCAGGATCGCCGTCAGCGCGGCCCCGCACACCGCCCCCGCGGAGCCGCCGGCGATCACCAGACCGAACAGGCGGCGGCTCTGTGCGACCGAGAACAGGTCGATGACCAGGCTCCAGGTCACCGAGACGACGATCAGGTTGTAGACACTCGTCCAGCTGAAGAAGACGCTCCCCACCCTGGTGCTCCACTCACCGGGGAGCACCCCTAGCGCGGCCGAGAACACCAGGAGGTTCGCGGCGAAGCAGTGGCAGACCCAGGGAACGACCCGGCGGCGGGGAAAGCGCGCCACGAGAAGGGCGAAGATCGGCGACACCACGAGCATGACGACGAAGGTCACCAAGTAGAGCCACTTCAGGTTCCTCAGGCCCTCCGCGATGCCGAAGGCGTCCCGCAGCGGGCGCAGGACGTAGTACCCCGAGAGGGCGCAGAAGAAGGTCGCCGCCGCCCACAGGACGCAGGCCGTCTCCCCCGGCTCGATCCCGAACAGGCGGCGCTGGAGGGAGCGCGGCACCGGCAACCTCAGGTGCTCGGCGTCGGGCCGGCGGCGAGGGTGGGGAAGGAGAGCGGGCCCATGGTGCGGCCCCGGGAGTCTACCCGCCCGGTCGGCTCACGGGAGTCACGAAGACACCCGACACCGAGAGGTGGCGGGGGAAGTCGGCGACCTACGCTTCGCCGATGGGCGCCACGCCGCGCCCGGAGCTCGCCTCCTCCACCGCCGCCTCCTCGGG
Organism: Planctomycetota bacterium; assembly: GCA_002686265.1. Lineage (GTDB taxonomy): Bacteria > Planctomycetota > UBA1135 > UBA1135. The sequence goes on along the minus strand of NZBA01000120.1, from coordinate 46,208 downwards.
GAACACGTGGCGGTAGGCCACCCAGGTCGCGGCCATGCTGACGGGGAACACGAGCAGACCGGGGAGGATCAGGGCCAGGTAGGCCACCGACGTGAGCAGGGCCAGGACGGCGTTCAAGACGATGAGGGAACCGATGTGGCGGCGCACACCCCGCGCACTGGCGGCGAGAGCGGCGGCGGCGGAGAGACCACGCTCCATGATCAACGGATAGGTGAACAGGATCAGGGTGTTGGCGATCAGCAGCGCAACCGCGAGCGCCAAACCGATCAGGCCGAAGAGAGTGGCGAGGCACGCGCCGACGACTTCCGCACCGTTCCCGAAGGCCACGCCCGCGATGCTCCCGCACAGCCCCAACGCCATGCCGAAGGGAATCGCGGTCACCAGCAGCACCAGGAGGTGCAGTAGGGATGCCAGGAAGGCGGTGCCGAAGCACCGAAAGCCGTCGAAGAGCCGGCCCAGGACGATCCGCTCGCCACGCGAGCGCGCGCGCAGGGCCGAGTACATCCCGCAGGTGAGTGGGCCGAGGAGAATCGGCAGGGGCAGGAGCGCGGTCTGGGCGTTCACGATCAGCATGAACAGCGCGCCCATGACCACCAGCAGCCAGTACTGATCGCCACAGAGGCTCGCCCCGCGGCGTAGGCAGTCCATGGTGTCGATGGGTGCGCCGCGCAGCTGTTGGGTAGTCGTCATGGTCGGGCGCGCCACCGCGCACCCATCGCGACGTGGCGAACGGGAACCGGCGAGCGCACCTTCCCTTGCTCTCGCCACAGGTCGGTATTCTCGGTCTCCGCGGGAAAGGTCCTCATCGGACGCCCCGCTCTCTCACGGGGCGATCCACTCGGGAACGCTCCCTGGATCGATGCCGGCCACGGGCCCGCACAGGGCCCAGAAGACGAGGGTCACCAGAGCGATCCCGATCAGGTTGAACCAGATCCCCGCTCGCACCATCTGACGGATCGGCACCCAGCCCGAGCCGAAGACGATGGCCTGGGTGGGCGAGGCGACGGGCATCATGAAGGCGCAGCTCGCCGAGAGAGTCGCGGGGATCATCAGCGCCCGCGGATCCGTGTTCATGGCGACGGCGGCGGCGCCCAGGATCGGCAGCGCCATCTCCGTGGTCGCGGTGTTGCTGGTCAGCTCCGTCAAGAAGGTCAACGACGCGCAGACGAGCACGATCACCAGGAACGGAGGAGCGCCCTCCAAGACGCTGAAGTGACCGCCCATCCAAAGCGAGAGCCCCGATGCCCCGAAGCCGTCAGCGAGGGCGAAGCCTCCGCCGAAGAGCAGGAGCATGCCCCAGGGCATGCGGTCGGACATCCGCCACTCGAGCAGGCGCTCGCCCGGACGGCTCTGCGAGGGGATCAAGAAGAGCAGGATCGCCATGCCCACAGCGACGACGGAGTCGTCGATGAAACTGCCGGCGATCAGCGGCAGCGAGCCCCAGCCCGGGAGACCCGCGCCGCCGATGGTGATGTCCCGGCGCGTGATCCACAGCAGTGCCGTAACGGTGAAGAGGATCGCCGTCAGGCGCTCGTCGCGGCGGAGCGGGCCCAACTCGCCGCGCAGGCGGGCCACGGCCTCCCGGCTCCCCAGGAGAGAGGCGTCGCCGCTTCGGAACAGGACACGCGTCAACAGGAGCCAGCCCGCGAACACGAACACGACCGCCAGGGGCAGGCCGATCCCCATCCAGCCCACGAACGAGGTCTCCGGCGCCTGGGGAAACAGGCGCGCGAGTTGCTCCTTGTAGGAGAGGTTCGGAGCCGTCCCCACCAGGGTGCTCATCCCGCCCATGTCCGCGGCGTAGGCAATGGCGAGCATCACGGTCACGGCGAAGGTGCGCAGTTCGCGCGGATCGGCGTCGCGGTCGCGCGCCGCCTCGATCACCGACAGACCGATCGGCATCAGCACCATCACGGTCGCGGTGTTGGTGATCCACATCGACAGGAATGCCGCGGCGACCATGAAACCCAGGATGACGCGCGTCGGCTCCCCGCCGACGGTGTGCACGATCCACAGCGCCAGGCGCCGGTGGACGCCCGAGGCCTGCAGGCCGATGGCCAGCAGGTAGCCGCCGAGGAACAGGAACACGGTAGAGCGACCGTAGTTGGGCGCGACCTCGGCGACCGGCTGGACTCCTGCCAGAGGGATCAGGACCAGCGGCAGAAGTGCGGTGACCGGAATCGGGACCGCCTCGGTGACCCACCAAGCTGCCATCCAGGCGGCGATGGCGGCCATCGCGGCGACGGACGGGGTGTCGCCCGGACCGAGCGCGACGATCACCGCGGCCAGGGCGGGCCCAAGGGCAACCCTCCACCAACGGCCGGTGGACGGGGAGCCGTCGCCGAGGGGCGCGCTCTCCATCGATCAGGACTCGTAGTCGAAGGCCACGACCCCGTCCAACCCACCGTCGAGCACTTCGAGCACCATGGCCTTGACGGCCTCGTGCTCGGGATGAGGCAGGTAGGCGTCGCGGGCCACAGCGTCGGTGAAGGTCATGCAGAAACCGTGGGTGAACCCGCGCTCCAGGCCTTCGCCCGAGCAGTAGGCTCCGCCGCTGAAGGACAGGATGCCCTCGATGCGCTCCTCGAGCCGAGCCAAGGCGGCGAACACGGCGTCGACCCCATCGGCGGACACGTCATCGCGGATCTTCAGCAGGACCATGTGGGTAATCAACTCTCGCTCCTTGGGTTGTCGGGCCGGACACCCACCCAGCAGGTGACGGCGGATCGCGCTTCATCGTTCGAGTGTCACGAGCTCTGGATCGGGGTCGAGCTCGAGGCGCGGGTTGCGGAAGCGGACCTCGGTGGGCCCACCCGAGTGAACCTGGAGCGCCACGATGCCCCGCGGGACTCCGTCGGGATCCTCGAGGTCCACGCAAGCCTGCCCGTTGATCACCGTCCGCACCCGCTGCCCGACCGCCAGGATCTCGTAGGTGTTCCAGCCGTCGGCTTCTATGAAGCCGTCTCCCTCGGTCGCCACGAGCAAAGCTCGGCCGTGCTCCTCGTAGAGCTTGCCCCACCAGCCCGGGCCGATGTCCGCCTGATAGCCACGGACGTCACCGCCCTCCAGCGTCTCGCTGCGGAACTGGATCCCGCTGTTCCCAGCGTCGCCCACCAGGCGCACGTCGACGATCAGGCGGAAGTCCTCCAGCAGGAGGTCGCTCTTGAGGAACTCGTTCTGTGCCAGACCATCGGTGCGACCGACGATCTCCCCGCCCTCGACGCTCCACACCGCCGGGTTCCCCCTCCAGCCGGCCAGGGACTCCCCGTCGAAGAAGCGTGAGCGGTTGCGCTGGGTAGCCAGCAGGGGGACCTGGGTGTCGCTCGCGAGGTAGGCGACCAGGTCGCGCACCTCGTCCCCGTCCAGGGCATCCAGCTGCCCCTCGGGCATCATCGAAACTCTCGCCGCCACGCGCAGCACCACCTCGCCGGCGGCGACGACGATCGTCTCCGTCTGGGTCTCGAGGGTCAGGGCCGTCGGGGTCTCGCGGGTCAGGATGCCGCTCACGACGCGCTCGTCCTCGAGCTGCACGGTTGTGATCTGGTACTCCGAGGGGATCAGCGCATTGGGATCGATGATGTTGGTCAGGATGTACTCCTTGTCCGCCCGGTTGGAGCCGGTCAGCTCGGGCCCGACGGGGCGACCCTCGCCGAAGAGTACGTGGCAGGACTCGCAGGTGCGCGAGTAGACTTCGCGCCCGCGTGACAGATCGGCCTGCGCCAGCTTCCCCTCGTCGAGCCGCTCCATCCACTCGGCGATCTGGGCCAGCCGATCCTGCGGCGTCTCGCGCGACACGCCCCAGACCCGCACGAGGAGTTCCTCGACTTGCTCGTCGTCGAGGGACCCGAGCTGCCTCAGCAGCACGGCGTCCAACTCGTCGGCGGCGACGACGCCTTCCTCGACGGCCCGCAACAAGGACCGGGCGTAGGACGACCGCGCGGCGAGGGTGTGGAGCGCGTCGCGCTTCTCCGCTTCATCCAAGGAGGAGTAGTGAGCGAGGATGACCTGGGGCGTGCGAGGATGATCAAAATGCGCCAGGCCGCGCAGGATGGACCCGCGCAGGACGCCCTCGGCGAGCACGGCGTGCATCACGCCCGCCGCCTCGGCGTCGCGGCCGCGGATCAGGGCGGCGGCGGCTCTCCCGCGGCGCTCGACGGGCTCCTCACCGTCGGCCAGGAGGCCCCGCAGCTCTGGGAATACCGACGCGTCCCCGAAGGCCACGGCCACGGCGAAGGCCCAGTCGCGAACCTCGCCGTCGTCGGAGCGCGACGCCCGCTCGCCGACGGCTCGCCAGCCCGACGGCATCGTCGCCCCGCGTTCCCCCTCGAGAGCCCCGGCGAGCTGCCCGAGAAGGAGGGCGAACCAGGCCTCGTCGCGAGTCTCGGCCATGGCGCCCACCAACGCCGCGTGGCCGCCGGGTTCGGCCGCCACGCGGCGTGCGAGGAACGCCGCGGGCAAGTCGAGGCTCGCGTCGCCCGCGAGGGCCAGGGCCCGGGCGGAATCCTCGGCCGCCAGCGGCTCCAGCCCGTACCACAACATGAGGGGCAGGTTCTGATCGTCGGCGTCCTCGGCGTGAGAAGCCAGGCCACGCGCCACGCCCCAACGTTGCTCGAGCGGCATGCGTTGCAATCCAGCCGCAAGGTAGAGCCTCACGACCGGGGACGGATCGCCGCGGGCCGCCCGCTCGAGCGCCTCCAGCGAGCCCGACTCCAGCACGCGGTCCTCGAGCATCAGCTGCACCGCCCAGGCGCGCACGAACTCGTCCTGCTCCTCGTCGGCGAGCAGCGCGAGGGCGTCCTGCTCGGTGAGGGAGCCGGTGACATGCAGGGCCCACAGGGCGCGCAGGCGGTCGCGGGGGGAGCCGGCGGCCAACAGCTCCCCGAGCTCATGGCGAACGAATCCGCTCAGCGGCGCGCCGCGCTCCTGCCAGACTCGCCGGGCCTGGCGGCTGAACCACTCGTTCTCGTCGCGCAACGCCTCGAGCAAGCCGGCGTCGTCGAGGGTGGCGACGGCCGCGGGGCGCGGGGTGAGCTCGCCGTACCGCACGCGATAGAGGCGACCGTTGGTCCGATCCCAGCGCTCGATGTCGGTGCGGTGGCACGCGGCCTCGTCGTACCAGTCGATGAAGTAGACCGCACCGTCTGGGCCGGTCTCCAAGCCGATGCCGCGAAACCACTCGTCGTTGGCGAGCAGGAAGTCCTCGCCGTGGCGCCCGACGAACCCCGAGCCGCTACGCTCGGTCCGGTCGTTGTTGAAGCGGTTGCCGTGGATGTTCGAGAAGAAGATCGTCCCATCGAAGCGGTCCGGAAAGGAACCGCCGAGGTAGATCATCGCGCCGCAGTGCGCGTGACCTCCCCCGGCCTCCTTGGTCCCCCTGCCGTGTTCGGGCTCCTCGCGCCCCCACCAGGCGTGGTCGCGGATGTTGCCGGCGTAATGGAGGTGATCGGCGATCGTCTGGATGTCCTGGTAGACGTGCGGGTTGAAGTGCTCACCGGCCTGGCGCTGGTAGCGGCCGCCCTGGGCCACGTGGAAGAGGTGCGGGATCACGCAGGCGGTCAGGAACGCCTGCCCGCGGCTGTCGAAATCGATGCCCCAGGGATTGCTCGTCCCCCAGGCGAAGACCTCGAACTCGTGCCGCGTCGGGTGGTAGCGCCAGACGCCGGCGTTCAGCGGCGTGCGCTCGTCGTCCGCGCTGCCGGGCACGCCGACCCGCGAGTGGGTGAAGACCCCGTGACAGCCGTACAGCCATCCGTCGGGCCCCCAGGTGAAGGTGTTCAGGGTCTCGTGCGTGTCCTCGTAGCCCCAGCCGTCGAGCAGCACCCGCGGCTCGCCGTCCGGCACGAGGTCACCGTCGATGTCGGGGATGAACAACAGTTGCGGCGCGGCCCCGACCCACACGCCGCCGAACCCAACCTGCAAGCCGCTCACGAGGTTCAAGCCCTCCGCGAACACCGTGCGTCGCTCGAACCAACCGTCCGTGTCGGCGTCCTCGAAGACGACGATCGCGTCCCGACCCTCCTGGGATGGTCGGCGCTCGGGGTAGGAGAGCGCCTCCGCCACCCACAGGCGGCCGCGCTCGTCGATCGCCAGGGCGATCGGCTGGTGCAGGTCCGGCTCGGCGGCGATCAAGTCGACCGTGAACCCCGCGGGGACGGTCATCGCCTCTGCCGCGGCCTCGGCGGGCAGGCCGCTGTGTTCGGTGGGAACGCGCTCTATCAGGCGAGCGAGGTCGGCGTCACGCGCAAAGCGCGGCCGTTCGGCGTGGAAGAGGAAGTCGTCGAAGTTCACGTGCCCCCAGCCTCCGGTGTGCTCGTCGCTGATGCGCACGCGCAGGAGCTCACCCCGCTGCTCGCGCAGGTCGACGACACAGCGCTGCAGCGGCTCGCGGTTCGCACCGCTGACCGAGAACAGGACGGCGCCGTCCTCGTCGGCGATCACATCGACGCGCGTCGCCGCGTGGTGGCCTCCACCGGCAAGGAAACTCGCGTAGGGATGCGACGCAACGAAGGCGCCGGACGTCAATGACCCCCCCCGACCGTCGCCGTGGAGCTCGTAACCGCCGATCCAGTACTCGCCGGCGTGGCGCGTGCCCTCGTCCAGGCCCCGAGGGGCGAGGGTGTCGCCCCGGACCGGCTGACCCTCGAAGGCGTCGCCGGTCGCGGTCCAGTGCTCGAGGGTGCCCGCTTCGAAGCCGAGGTTCAACGCGCTTCCATCGGCCGCGCGCGGCACGACGCCGCCGGGGTGCCGAGGGGCGGGGCGAGCCGCCCGCCACTCCTCCTCGCTCACCCGCCGCGCCTGTTGGAACAAGACCGTCGTCCCCTTCTTGTTGCCGACGACGACATCGATCAGACCGTCGCCATCGACATCCCCCGCCACCACCTGGACGCCGACTCCGGTGTCGTCGTCGACGAGGTGCGGGATGTACTCGGCACGGCCGCCATCGCGAGTGAGCTCGAACCAGTAGACGACCGCCGGATCCCGCGATCCTGGGTCCACCTCCGGGCCGTGAGCCCAGTGCCGCTTACCGGTGACGATGTCGGCCAGCCCGTCGCCGTTCACATCGGCGAGCGCCAGAGCGTGCAGTTGAGAGAAGGCGACGCCGTGGCGGTTGTGGTCGGGGCGCGAATCCATGATCCGATGCTCGAGGAACTCGATGGAGCCGAAGCGCTGCACCTGCTCGAACCACGACAGCCCCCAACCGTGACCGTTGAGGCTGGTGATGACGTCGTTGTCGCCGTCGCCGTCCACGTCGTAGGCGAACATCTGGGCACCACCGCGACGCCCGGCGCTGAAAGGGACGGGGTAGTGCTGCCAGATCAAGCCCTCCTCAACCACCGCCGGCTGCCGCCACCAGCCGTTCTTCTCCAAGAGGTCCGGCCGATCGTCGCCGTTCAGATCGCCGAAGCCCAGACCATGGACGAAGTTCGACAGGCCGAGGTCCTCGGAGAGGGCGTGGAACTCCCACGGCTCCTCCGCCCGCCCCGGCGCGGGACCCGCCCAGCCGAAGCGGCCACCGGTGTGGAAGAAGAGCTCGGGCTTACCGTCGCCGGTCACGTCCCCGAAACCGGGAGCCTCGTTGTCCACGCCCTCGAAGGCGATGTGCCTTGTCCATCGCCGCTCCTCCCCGCCCGGGTTCTCGTACCAGCGCGCCTGGCGGCCGGGGAAGCCGATCTCGAGCACGTCCAGCCAGCCGTCTTCGTCGAAGTCGTGGACGAAGGCGAAGAAGCTGTCGGAGTAGGCGAGAGGATCAGCCGGGACGGGCTCGTAGATCTCGTGGCGCTCGGTGAGCCGGGGCCCCTCGTACCAGTACGGGCCGGAGACGATGTCGTTGTGGCCGTCTCTGTCGAGATCCGCGAACGTCGCGCCCTCGGAGAAGAACGTCTCGCTGAGTCGCTGCCGGCGGAAGGTCCGCAGCCAGTACTCACTCTCCTGGTGGGGAGACGAGGCGCAGGCGCAGATCGCCAGCGGCAACCACCAGCAGTGAATCGGTCTCGTGATCATGCGTGCTCGTGGATCGGGGATTCAGGTGCGCACGGGGCCACCGCGCGCAGGGCAGCGATGCGGTGCTGGAGCGGCGGATGGGAGTGGTGCAGAAGAACGTACAGCGGATGCGGAGTGAGGTTGGAGAGGTTCTCGGCCGAGAGCTTCTTGAGGGCCGAGATCAACTCCTGCGACCCGCCCGTCGTCCGGGCCGCGAACTCGTCCGCCTGATACTCGTTGCGCCGCGAGAGGGCGTTCCCGAACAGCGAGAGCAGCAACTCGACGGGCGAGTAGAGGATCATGAAGAACACGAGCCCGACCCCGACACTGCCCTCGCTGACGCCGAACGCCGCGAACAGGCCCGGCCGGTCGAGGAAGAGGGACAGGATCCAGAACAGGAGCCCGAGGTGGGCAATGCCCACGAAGGCGCGCTGGAGGATGTGCCGGCGCTTGTAGTGGCCGATCTCGTGGGCGACAACCGCGACGAGTTCGCCCGTCGTCTGGGCAGCGATCAGGGTGTCGAAGAGGGCGACGCGCTTGTTTCCACCGAAGCCCGTGAAGAAGGCGTTGGCCTTCGACGAGCGCTTCGACCCGTCCATCACGTAGACGTCCTCGAGGGGGAAGTCGGTCGAGCGCGCGTAGGCCAGTAGCGACTCGCGCAGCTCGCCCTCCTCGAGCGGCTGGAACTTGTTGAACAGCGGCATGATCCACGTCGGGCCGATGACCAGGGCCAGCAACATGAAGGCGGTCGTGGCGGCCCAACACCACAGCCAGGCCAGCGGCCCCGACGACTCGAGGAAGGCCAGGACCGCGGCGAGGAGCGCCCCGCCCAAGAGCAGGGTCAGAACGACACCCTTGAGTTGATCGGTCCAGAAAGTGGCGTGGCTCGTGCGGTTGAAGCCGAAGCGCTCCTCGATGACGAAGACCGAGTAGAGCTGGAAGGGCAGGGCGAGCAGCCGCGATCCGAGGGCGAGGGTTCCAATGAAGAGCAAGCCGGTGGACACGGCGCCGAACCCCAGTCCGCGCGCCCAATCAGAGAGCCATCCGAAGCCGCCGGTGAACCACAAGCTGAGCAGAACGGCAAGGTCGAACGCGGTGTGCACGATCCCGAAACGGGTCCGAACGCGAGTGTAGGACTGCGAGCGCGCGTAGGCATCTTCGTTCCCATCGCCGCAGAACTCCTCGGGGAGCTCGGGGTCGAGGCTCCGCAGATTCAGGAGATCGCCCACGAGATCCAAGAGGTTCCCCGCGACGAGCGCAACGAGGATCACGATCGCATATGCGTTCCAGGTCACTGCCGGCTCACCTCGATGGAGACCGGCGTAGCGAAATCCTCGAAGGCACGCGCGATTACCTCCTCGCGAAGCTCCCCGCACTCCGCGCCGTCGATCACGAGCACGCGGTAGCGCAGACGGAGCTCCCCGTCAGCGGGGATCGTGGCGCGGAAGAACGACCCGAAGCGGCCGTAGCTGCGGGTGTTGTAGGTTGTCGGCCCGGGGTTGGAGGGCGCGTTCATGTGGACGATCCAGTAAGGGTGGCCGCCTATGGTGATGCGCGCCGCCGCCCACGGGCAGTCGGTCCAGTTGTCGTTCTCCCCGCCCTGCGCCGCGAGCGGCAGCACGTAGGCGCAGTCCTCGCGCTCGGCGACCTCCTGGGCCGCGCGAAACTGAAACCCCCCGTGGGCAGGGTCTCCGTCGAGCCGAACCTCTCCCGCGGCGGCTTGCAGGACGAACTCGAACTCGTGCGACCAACGCCCCGGACCCAGGTTCCAGGTGGTCACGCCGCGGCGCTCGGAGACGATCAGGCTGCCGCTGCTCAACCACTCGACGAGCGAGACCGAGCGCGCCATGAGTGGTCCTGCGGTGCGCTGTGTATCCACGAAACCGGCATGCCGCTGGAGATGACTGGCGCCCTTTGCATTCCACCAGAAGTTGTGCGTGCGGCCAGCGGCGCGCGTCTTCGACCACCCGATGAACAACCCGCGGTGGTGCGGGTACAGACCGCCCAGCCCCTTGGTCAGAACCGTTTCACCATCCAGCACGTGGTGGAAGGTCTTGTAGGTCTCCTCGATCCGGTCCGGATCGAAGCCAAGCTCGTGGCGCCAGAGGGCGTGCTCGCCGTGTGTGAGCGTGAGCGCGCTCGGGGTTTCCTCGAACCCGAGGGAGGTCTCCGGGGCGGCGGCGCCCTCCCCCAACGGGGACAACTCGAGCTCGAAGACTGCCGGGGAACCCGCCACAATGCTCTCCTCGACCCAGTGCACCGACAGAGCCGAGACACGAAGGTCGGCTTCGCGGTGCGCCTCCACCTGCACCGTGCGTCCAACGCCGGCGACGTCGGTGACCGTGCAGACCCACTCGCCCCTCTCCGGCGTGAGCACATCGCCGTCGAGATGCGCGCCGCGGTCCAGGCACAGGCTCACCGGCATCAGGGAGCGATCCACGCCGCCGGGATCGACGGTCACGGTGAATCGTGCGGGCTCTTGGGCGAGGATCGGTCCGGTCAGGGCCACCGCGACCGCGAGTCCCACGGCTCCGGGGCACCAGACCTCTCGCGTGCGCATCATGGCCGACAGTGTAGTCTACGCCGCATGACCGATCGCACCCCCAGACAGGCCTCGCCGGCCGCCAAGATCCTGATCGAGATGGGGCCGCTCCTGGTGTTCTTCATCACCAACGCGAGGATGGACATCTTCGCGGCGACGGCGGCATTCATGGCGGCGATCGTCCTCTCCCTGGCCGCCTCCTGGGTCTTGGAGCGGCGCCTGCCCACGATGCCGTTGGTGACCGCCGCGTTCGTCTTGGTCTTCGGCACCCTGACCCTGGTCCTCGCCGACGACCTCTTCATCAAGCTCAAGCCGACGGTCGTCAACCTCCTGTTCGCCACCATCCTGTTCGCGGGTCTGGCGCGCAAACGCTCCCTGCTTCGTCCGTTGCTCGAGAGCAGCATCAAGCTCGACGCGGAGGGCTGGCGCGTCCTGACCCTCCGCTGGGCGTGCTTCTTCGTCCTCCTGGCCTTGCTCAACGAGGCCGTGTGGCGCAATGCGACGACAGACACCTGGGTCAGCTTCAAGGTGTTTGGAATCCTGCCGCTGACGATCGTGTTCACGCTCACGCAGATCCCCCTGATCCAGCGCCACGAGTTGCCCCCGGAGAGGACGAACCAACCCGACGAGCCGGAGGACCCTGGACCTCGGGCGAGCGCGGCGATCCAGACCGACCCCGACGACCGAACTCTCGGGGAGGGGGCGAGGAACGAGTAGACTCTCCGCCCGTGGGTCGTTCGTCCAAAGCTGCGGTGTTCCACGGGCCCGGCGAGGCCATCACCATCGAGGAGTTCCCGCTCCCCGAACTCCGCAGCGGCGAGGCGCTGGTGCGCGTCAGCCTCTGCACGATCTGCGGGAGTGATCTGCACACTTTCACGGGCCGGCGCACGACGCCCTGCCCCACGATCCTCGGCCACGAGATCATCGGCCGTATCGCCGCCCTGGGACCTGACCAGCCCCTCGTCGACCTGCGCGGCCGCATCCTCTCCGTCGGCGACCGGGTGACCTGGACGATCGCCGCGTCTTGCGGCGACTGCTTCTACTGCGGAGAGGGCCTGACCCAGAAGTGCCGCGATCTGTTCAAGTACGGGCACGAGCGCATCGCTCCGGGCCACGCCCTCAGCGGTGGGATGGCCGAGTACTGCCATCTCTCCCAGGGAACGGGGATCCTCGCCGTCCCCGATCTTCTCTCCGACAAGATCGCCTGCCCGGTGAACTGCGCGACGGCCACCGTCGCCGCCGCCGTGCGAAGCGCCCCCCCCATCGAAGACCGCGTCATCCTGATCCAGGGAGCAGGGATGCTCGGATTGACCGCGGCGGCGATGGCCGGCTCCCTCGGCGCCGCGCGCGTGGTCGTGAGCGACCCCGACGCCGAGCGCCTCGCGCGTGCGGCGGCGTTCGCAGCAACCGACACGGTCGATGCTTCGAGCGGCGGGGAGGAGCTGAAGAAGGTCGTCGGAGACCTGACCGACGGTCGGGGCGCGGATACGATCTTCGAGTTCTGCGGCGCCCCCGCGGCGCTCGAAGCCGGCCTGGACTGCTTGCGGATCGGCGGCTCCTACCTGTGGGCCGGCAGCGTGGCCCCCTCCACCCCCCTCGCCCTCGCTCCCGAGCGCGTCGTGCGCAACCTGTGGACGATCAGCGGCGTCCACAATTACACGCACCGCGACCTGGACAGCGCCCTCTCCTTCCTCTGCGAACACGGCGCCGACCATCCCTTCGAGGAGCTCGTCGAGGGGGTTTACCCCCTGAGCGCCGCCCAGACCGCTCTCGAGCGCGCCGGCGCTGAGGGCTCGCTGCGCCTGGGATTGCGGATGGAGGCCGAGTGAGGCCGGCAGGGCTGTGCGGCATGGTCGTCGGGCAAGTGGCGGTTCGGCGTTGCCCACTCGACAAGTGCGGTTGACCTACAATTCCCACACCGTCGGCCCGCACCAGATGGAGGTGCGCTCGCTGGCAGCCGACACCGAATCCCCAGGATGACCGCACGATGACTACTGGCGCCACGACCCTGCGAGGCCTCGAGCTCCCGGCCCTGATCGCCGGACGCGAGGTGCACACGACCGAGAGACTCGAGGTCCGCTACCCCTACACCGGTGAGACCACCGGAACGGTCTCCCTGGTCGGCCCGGACGAGCTGGAGGAGGCCGTCGCCGCCGCCTGGCAGGGAGGAGAGGCTCTCTCTCGGCACGAACGCCACGCCATCCTCGAGCGCGCCCGAGTACTGCTCGGCGAGCGCACGGATGAGTTCGCGAACTTGATCCTCTCGGAAACGGGGCTCTGCGTGCGGGAGACGCGCTACGAGGTCGGCCGCTCACAGGACGTATTGCAGTTCGCCGCCATCGCCGCCCTCGAAGACGACGGTCAGGCCTTCGCCTGTGACGTCTCGCCCAACGGGCAGGCACGGCGGATCTTCACCATGCGCGAGCCCGTCCGCAGCATGGCCGCGGTCACTCCGTTCAACCACCCGCTCAACCAAGTGGTCCACAAGATCGCTCCCGCGATCGCCGCGGGCGCGCCGGCGATCCTCAAGCCGTCGGAGAAGACGCCCCTGGTGGCGGTGCGCTTCACCGAGCTGCTCTACGAGGCGGGCCTGCCCGGGTGGATGTTGAGTTGTGTGGTCGGACCGGTCGACGAAGTCGTCGAGCCGTTGATCCGCGACGAGCGCGTCGAGCTGGTGAGCTTCACCGGCAGCGCCGCGATCGGTAAGCAAATCGCGCGCACCGCCGGTTACAAGAAGCTCTGCCTGGAGCTGGGCGGGAACTCGCCCTTGATCGTGCTCGCCGACGCCGACCTGGAGCTGGCGGTCACACTGGCAGCCGAGGGATGCTACCGCAACTCCGGCCAGCGCTGCACGGCGGTCAAGCGCCTGCTGGTGGCGAACTCCATCCTCGACGAGTTCACCGAGCGACTCGTCTCCCGCACGGCGGAGTACACCTGTGGCGATCCGGCCGATCCCCGAACACGGGTCGGAACCCTCATCGACGAGGCGGCGGCGATGCGCCTGGAGGGCGTGGTCGAGACCGCCGTGAGCGAAGGCGCGCGCGTGCTCTGCGGCGGGAAGCGTGACGGCGCCCTGCTGGAGCCGACGGTCATCACCGACGTCCCGCGCACGACCGAGATGGTCGTCGAGGAGTCTTTCGGGCCCCTCGCACCGATCATGGCGGTGCGCGACGTGGACGATGCGATCGAGCTCGCCAACGCGACGGCCTACGGGCTCTCCTCGGGCATCGTCACCAACGACCTCGACGCCGCCCTGAAGGCCGTCCGCTCGATCCGCACGGGCACGGTCAACGTCAACCAGGTCCCCGGCTTCCGCATCGAACGCTCGCCGTTCGGCGGCGTCAAGGACTCGGGGCTGGGCATCAAGGAGGGTGTGATCGAGTCGATGAAGACGATGAGCAACGTCAAGACTTTTTCCCTGCCTTGGTGAGGGCTGCGATGCGCAAGGACAAGCCGCTCTTCACTCCCGGGCCCCTCACGACCAGCGCCGGGGTCAAGCAGGCCATGCTGCGCGATCTCGGCTCGCGGGACAGCGAGTTCATCGATGCGGTCGCGCGCATTCGGACAGGGCTCCTGGAACTGGCGGGCGTCTCGCGGGCGGAAGGCTGGGAGGCGATCCTGATGCAGGGCAGCGGGACCTTCGGCATCGAGGCGGTGATCTCCTCGGCGGTGCCCGCCGACGGCGCGCTGCTCGTCGCCCGCAACGGGGCCTACGGGGCGCGGATAGCGACCATGGCCGCCGTCCACGGAATCGAGGTCATCGACGTCGAGGGGAGCGAGGCACGGCCCTGCGACCCGGCCGAGATCGAGCGTGCTCTCGCCGCCTCGCCGCACGTCACCCACGTCGCCCTCGTCCACTGCGAGACGACGACCGGCATCTTCAACCCCGTCCGGGAAGTCGGCCACGCGGCGCGGCGGAGCGGGGCGCGCCTGATCCTGGACTCGATGAGCGCCTTCGGCGCCGTCGAGCTCGACCTCTCCGACTGCGCCGTCGACTTCCTCGTGTCCTCCGCCAACAAGTGCATCGAGGGCGTGCCCGGCTTCTCCTTCGCCCTCGCACGCCGTGTGGCCCTCGAGGAGAGCGAGGGCCGTGCCCGAACCCTGAGCCTGGACCTCTGCGCCCAGTGGCGCGGTCTGGAGCGAAACGGCCAGTTCCGATTCACGCCGCCGACCCACGCGCTCCTCGCCTTCGAGCAGGCCCTCGCCGAGCACGCCGCCGAGGGCGGGATCGCCGGCCGCGCACAGCGCTACCGACGAAACCGCGACTGCCTGGTCAAGGGCATGCGCGCCCTCGGATTCCGCGAGTACCTCCCGGATGCACTCGGGGGGTACATCATCACGCCCTTCCGCTTCCCCGATGATCCGCGCTTCGAGTTCGAGGAGTTCTACGATCGCCTCAACGAGCGGGGCTTCGTGATCTACCCCGGCAAGGTGACCGACGCCGAGTGCTTCCGCATCGGCAGTATCGGACGCCTGTTCGAGGATGACGTGCGTGCCCTCCTGAAGGCGATCGGAGCGGTCCTCGAGGAGATGGAGATCGACCTGCACGCGCCTCCGGGGGATCGAGGGTGAGCCTCGGTGAGAAGCCCTCGTCCGTCGACGAGCTGTTCGCAGTCTTCGAGGAGCACGGAACGCGACAGTACTACGGTGAACCGATTACCCTGCTCGCCCATTCGCTGCAGGCGGCACAGATGGGAAGCCGAGCCGGAGCCATTCAGGCGCTCATCGCCGCCGCGCTGCTGCACGATGTCGGCCACAGGCTCTTCGGGGGCGGCGAGGACTTCAGCCTTGGCGGCGTCGACGACGAGCACGAGTTGCTAGGCGCCGAGTGGCTCGGCGGCCTGTTCGGGGCGGAGGTCTGCGAGCCCATTCGCCGACACGTGGACACCAAGCTCGCCGTCTCCGCCGATCGCGGAAGAAGCTGGGACGAGGTCGCCGCGCCCTCCTTCGACGAGGGAACAGAGCGACCCGACGGCAAGCCCGCCGGCGTGCGCTTCGCCGGACGAGCGGGCGGCGCGGGAACCTGATCCGTGGCCCACAGGCCCCGCCATGACACCGATCCGCCCTTCACCCCCACCGCCCCCTGATTCCGTGTCCGAACTCGCCCTGTTTGGCGGCCCTCCCGCCAAGACGAAGCCCTTCCCCGACTGGCCCGTACACGATGAACGCGAGCGCGCGGCGCTTCTGGAGGTGCTCGACAGCGGCGTCTGGTGGCGCACGCCGGGGACGCGGGTGGCCGCCTTCGAGCAGGCCTTCGCCGAGCTCCACGAGGCCCGCCACGGGATCGCGATCACCAACGGCACTCACGCCCTCGAGGTCGCGGTCGCCGCCCTCGGCATCGGCCCCGGCGACGAGGTGCTCGTCCCCGACTCGACCTTCGTCGCCACCGCCGGCGCCGTCCTGTCCGTGGGTGCCCTGCCGGTGCTGGTGGACGTCAAGGCGGGCAGCGGCTGCCTCGACCCCGAGCTGGCCGCGAGCGCCATCGGACCCGGGACCGTCGCGATGATCGTCGTCCACATGGGCGGCCACCCCGCCGACCTCGACGCCCTGGCGGGTCTCGCGGAGAGCCGCGGAATCGCCCTGATCGAGGACTGCGCCCACGCCCACGCCTCGCGCTGGCGCGATCGCCCCGTCGGCACCCACGGAGCCCTGGGCACCTTCAGCTTCCAGATGAGCAAGCTGTTGACCTGCGGCGAAGGCGGCATCGTGATCACCGACGACGACGACCTCGCTCGCAGATTGCGTTCCGTCCATGACTGCGGTCGCAGGGAGGGCGAGTGGTTCTACGCCCACTTCGAGTACGGCTCCAACTTCCGCATGAGCGAGTGGCAGGGGGCAGTGCTCTCGGCGCAACTCGAGCGCCTCGACGAGCAGACGCGCCTGCGCCACGCGAACGGAATCGTCCTCGACGAGCTGCTCGGAGCCATCGAGGGCGTCACGCCTCAGCCCCTCGATCCGCGCTGCACGCGGAACAGCCACTACGCCCACATCTCCCATATCGATCCCGAGGCCTTCGCCGGAGTCGGGCGCGATCGCCTCGTCGAGGCGCTCGCCGCGGAGGGCATCCCCAACCAGGCTGCCTACCCGCCCCTGCACGAGCTCGACTTGTTCACCTCGGGCGCCTATCGCCGCCGCCTCGCGCCTCCCGCGGCGGAGGCCCGCCACGCCTTTCTCGAGGGCGCGTTCCCAGAGTCAGTTCGCGCCGGCCGGGAGACCTTCTGGGTACCCCAGACGGCATTGCTCGGCGACGAGCTGGACATGGAGGAGATCGCCGCGGCCTTCGAGAAGGTCCGGAGCCACGCCGACGAGCTGGAAGGGCCGTAGCGAGACGAGGACACCCTCGTCGGTTCGAGAAGGGCGCAAGCGGGCGCTTCGCGACGGGCCGCTAGGCTGAGCTCGAATCGCCCCGGCACTCGACCGTGCGCCCACCGGCCTGGACGCGAACGGACGGCACGATCCCCTCGACTTCGTTCTCGGCCTTGATGTACCAAGCGACAAGCTCCTCGCCGACGAAGCGCAGGACCCCGCAGGAGCGCGGGCCCAGGCGCAGCTCAATGGCCTCGCCGTCGAGTTCGAGGGTGTGGTCGCCCTCCCGACCGGCGCCCTCGAAGAAGAACAGGAAGCGCCCGCCGGCCCCGCGATGGACGAAGGCGCGCAGGCTCGGGCCGCCCGCGAGGCTCGGCCGCAGGCCGTGCTCGGCAAGGGTGGCGGCGAAGGTCCCCCCGGCGAACCAGCTCTCGCGGCGGTAGACGAGTCCCTCGGCCCCGCGCTCGACGGCCTCGCGCAGGCGCGAACACCCCCGACCTTCGAGGTCGCGCTCGGGGAGCTCGCCGGAGAGGAACAGCCGACCGCCGCCCTCGATGAAGGCGGCCAGGCGCTCCTGCGCGGGCGCGGAGAGGAAGAACGCCGAGTGAAAGGCGAGGGCGCGGCAGGCCTCCCACTGCTCGTTCGTGGAGGCCTCGAGCTCGAAGGACAGCGCCGAGTACCCCGCAGCGAGGAGGGACCGCGAGAAGGGCTCGAAGGCTCTGTAACCCGCTCGCGGGCAGGCGTGGCCCTCGACGGCCCAGGCGGCCGCGTCGGGCACCCACGACGCCACGGCGGCGTAGGGCGCGTGGATCAGCCACCCGCAGTCCCGCTCGATGTCGCAACGAAGCAGCGCCGCGCCGTGCTCGCCCCACCAGCGGGCGAGGGCCCGGGTCTTGTGGAAGAACGGTGTCAGCTCGCCCTTCTCGGTGATCGGCGCGTCCGACGGGAAGGTCGCGCAACCCAGGCGCGTCACGCGGTCGAGCTCGTCGTCCCAGTAGGAGTGCCGCACGCCGCAGTAGACGTCGAAGCCCGTCGCTCCGGCCGCGATGGAGAGCAGGGTCTGGAAGATCGGCACGATGGGGTGCTTGGAGCGCTCGTCGTACAGGCGGGCGAAGCCGAAGTTCTCCTCCAGGTTGACACCGCGGGCGCGCCGCGCCGTGTTGACGTAGCGTGCGAAGGCGTCGGCGTCGTATGCCGCGACGCCGAGCCAGGAGATGAACCCGTAGTGGTGCTCGTCGCGGGAGGACTCGACGCGGTTCATCGCCAGCCACCAGTCGGCGTAGAGGTGCTCGAAGCCCTCGGGGACACGCCCCGTGTCCGCCTCCGGCTCCTGTCCCGGCACGTTCTCCTCGATCGGCGGAGTGATGCCGGCGAGGTTGGTCAGGTACGGCAAGTCGAGACCCCCCAACGCGCGCCGGTAGCGCGCGTGCAACTCGAGGCGATAGCGCCACTGGTACGCGGCCCAGCGCACTCGATCCGCGATGCCGGCGAGATCGACGGCCTCTCCGGGACGGGGCGCTCTGGCCTCCGACAAGCGGTGGGCCGCGAGCGCGGACTCCTCGTAGCCGATGCACCACGGCGGGTCGTTGGAAGTGCAGAAGATCGTCTCATCGTCCAGCTGCAGGGCGATGATCGGACCGTCGGCAGCGACATGGGGCTCCAAGACAGCGGCCACCGCCTCCAGCCACTGGGCCGATCGCTCGGCGAACGCCTCGCCGTAGGGCGCCGGCAGCTCGCTCCCGTCGTATTCCCAGGTGACCGGGTCACCCCGATGATCGAGCGCCGCGGGCACGTCGGGAGCGAACGAAGGCGAGACGTCGTCGGGCAGGCCGCCGATGTTCAGCTCCGAGTGCACGAAGGGCCCCGGCTTGGCGATGATCAGGAAGCCCAGGTCCCTGACGAGGCGTAGGTAGCCGACCAGATCACGACTGTCCTTGGTCTCCCCCTCGAAGTCGAAGAAGCGCTCGCCGTCCGCGCCACGGCGTTGGTGGTGTCTCCACGGCACGTAGACGCTGATCGTGTTGATGCCCATCGAGCGCAACTTGCCCAAGCGGTCCTCCCACACCTCCCGGCGCTCGCGGAAGTACTGGTAGTCGCTCGCGACGACGAAGAAGGGGACGCCGTCCCTGAAGAAGCGGCCGTCCCGGTAGCCCAAGCCACCCGCGCTCATCTGAGGAACCAGTACAGGAGCACGTAGGGGACCGCGATCACGACAGCCCACAGACGCAGGTCGCGCCAGCGGCGCGCGTCCGGCGCGTCGGCGTAGACGACGCGCCGCGGGACGAAGACGACCCAGCCGCTCCCGACGACGAGGAGCGTCACTGCGGCGAGGTGCCAGACCCACTGCGGCTGGGCGGTGAGCCAGGCGTCCAAGGCGCTCATGCTCCGCCTTCCTCGCCGGCGAGATGGCCGACGACCAAGCCGCGGATGCGCTCGAGGGGCTCGGGTGGCGTCAGGAGGCTGACGACGATCACGGTCACGAGGGAGACGACGAACGACCAGAACGAGATGAACAGGAACGGATCGTTGGACGGGAAGAAAGCCTCGCCATTCACGGTCAACCAGCCCGACAGGCCCACGCCGCCGACGAGGGCGGTGAGCGCGCCCCAGCCCGTGGCACGACGCCAGAGGACCCCGAGCAGCAAGATCGCCAGCGTCGGCCCCTGAAACAGGGAGAGCAGGGTCTGCAGGGCGACGTAGATCGTCTCGAAGCGTTCGATCACCGGCGCGGTGAAGCCCGCCGCCACGATGAAGACGACCGTCATCGCCCGACCGAGGCGGAGCTGCTGGAGACCCGAGGCGGGCGGCATGCCCAGGGCGGCCCGGCCGCGGCCGTAGAAGTCGGTCAGCAGCACCGTCGTCGACGAGTTCAAGTACGAGTCCACGCTCGACATGAGGGCCGCGAAGAAGGCCGCGAAGACGAGCCCGGTCAGGCCTGGCGGGAGCACGTCCACGATCATCTTCGGCACGGCCTGGTCGGGATCGGGAAGGTCCGGGTGGGCCGCGACGGCCGCCAGGCCGGGGAGGAAGACCAGGACGGGCACGAACAGCTTGCACAGGGCCGCGAACAGCATGGCCGCCTTGGCATCCCACTCACTGCGTGCCGCCATCGTGCGCTGGATGACGGCCTGGTTCCCGCAGAAGTAGGCCGTCGAGAGCACCATCCCCAGGCCAAAGACGATCCCGGACCACGGGTAGGGCTTGTCGGTGTCGTGCGGGAGCAAGAGGGAGAAGTGGTCGTCCGTCCGCGGGCCCAGAGCGCTCACCTTCTCGATGAGCCCGCCGATCCCGCCGACCTCGACCAGGCACAGGACCACGAGCACCGTGAAGCCGATGGACATGACGATCATCTGCATTGCGTCGGTGATGATCACCGCCCGCAGGCCGCCGGTCGTGGTGTACAGCCCGACGACGGCGACCGTGACCCAGATGGCGAAGGTCGTGCTCCAGCCGAGCACTCCGCCGAGGAACACCGCGGACATCCACAGCATCAAGGCCAGCATCGCGAGCAGGAACCCGAGCCAGATCGCCGCCTGCACAAGCTGCACGGCCACTCCGTAGCGGCGTCCGAGGAACTCGGGAATCGTGTAGACGCGCGAGCGGTACAGGTAGGGGATGAACAAGAAGGCCACGATGACCATGGCGGGCATCGAGCCGATCCAGTCGAAGTTCGCCTGGGCAACACCGTAGCGGTACGCCCCGCCGGCGCCCGAGATCATGTCGATGGCGCCGATGTCGCTCACGACGATCGACATGCCGATGGCCCAAAACGGCAGCGAGCGGCCACCGACGAAGAAGTCGCCGCCGGTCTGCACATGGCGGCCGGCACGGATCCCGATCACCAGGACGGCGCCCAGGTAGAGCAGCACCACGACGAGATCGACGGGCTCGAGCACGGCCGAAACGGTACTGTATGCCCTAGTGATCTCCCCCGTCCTGACGGCCATTCTTGCAGCGTCGGCCTTCCAGGGGCTTGCCGACCGAGCGCCGGTCACGGTCGGCCGTTTTCGAGAGCACGTCGTGCGCGAGCTCACCGAGGCCGCGGCCGTTCCCACGCCCCCCGAGAACGCGGTCGCGCGCCACGGAGAGCTCACGGCCCGCGCTGGTCGCGACGGACTCTGGCTCTGCGCCGGAGACGAGGAGCCTTCGCGCCTCTTCCCCACAGACGGCGTGCGCCGCTGGGCGCCGGCCGAGGTCGGCGCCGTGCACTTCGACGCCTTGGGGCGGCTGTGGTTTGGCTCCGCCCAGGGACTCGGACGGCTCGCCGAGGACGGCTGGCGGTTGTGGACCGGCGCCGACGGCCTCCCGCATGCGGGGGCGACCTGCCTCTCCAGCGAGCCGGACGGGACGCTCTGGATCGGTACGGAGCGAGGAGTCCTCCGCTTCGACGGCGAGCACTTCGAGGTCCGCCGCGGTCGCCGCTGGCTCCCCGACGACCGTGTCAACGCCATCGCGGCCGACGGCGACGGGGCCTGGATCTGGACCCGAGGCGGCGTGGCGCGCATCGACCTCGAGCCGACCACCCTGGGCGCGAAGGCACGCTTCTTCGAGGACGAGATCGATCGCCGCCACCGGAGGACGCCCTTCGGCTTCGTGCACTCCGTCCATTGTCCGCAGCCGGGTGACGCGACCGGCGCGGTGCAGACCGACTCGGACAACGACGGCCTGTGGACCTCGATGTACGGCACCGGCGAGTGCTTCGCCTTCGCGGCCACCGAGAGCACCGACGCCCGGCGCCGAGCGCGCGCCGCCTTCGAGGCCCTGCGCTTTCTGGGCGACGTGACCCAGGGAGGCGAGCACCCTGCGCCGCCCGGCTTCATCGCACGGACGATCCTGCCGGCGAGCGGACCCGACCCGAACGAGGGGCGCCTGGAGCGCGACCGCCGCACGCGGGACACCGAGGACGCGCGTTGGAAGCTCCTGGACCCGCGCTGGCCGCTCAGCGCCGACGGCGAGTGGTACTGGAAGGGCGACACGAGCTCGGACGAGCTGGACGGCCACTACTTCTTCTACCCGCGCTACTTCGATCTGGTGTGCCGTACCGACGAGGAGCGCGCTGAGGTGGTCGCCGTCGTGCGCCGACTGACCGACCACATGATCGATCACGGCTTCCGTCTCGTCGACCACGACGGGCTGCCCACGCGCTGGGGGCACTTCGCGCCCGCAGACCTCAACGACGACCGAGACTGGTGGGAGGAGCGCGGGCTGAACTCGCTCTCGATGCTCTCCTACCTCAAGGTCGCCGAGCACGTGACGGGCGAGGACCGCTACCGCGAGGTCGCCCGCACGCTGATCGATGAGCACGGCTACGCGGCCAATGCCCTCTGGCCCAAGTTCCACGCCGGGCCGGGCTCGGGGAACCAGTCGGACGACGAGATGGCGATCATGGGCCTGTACAACCTCGTGCTGTACGAGGACGACCCCGAGCTGCGGCAGATCTACCTCCGCAGCGCCCGCCGCTACCACCGACTGGTAGCTCCCGAGCGCAACCCGCTCTTCCACTTCCTGTTCGTCGGCGCCCTGCGCGAGGGCGATGCGTGGGAGGACTCCTGGGGGAGCGACCCGATCCAGCCCCAGCCGGACTGGCTCGCCGACTCCATCGACACCCTGCGGCGGTTTCCGCGCGACCGCTTCACATGGGGGTTCGTGAACTCCGACCGCCTGGATGTGGTGCTCCTGCCAGACTGGCTACGCCTGGGGCGCTCGGGCGGCAAGCGCGGCACGCGCCGAGACGGGAAGGTCCTGCCCATCGACGAGCGCTTCGTCGGCTACTGGAACCACGACTCCTGGCGGCTGGACTCCGGTGGCGACGGGCGCGGACTCTACGACGGCGCGTCCTACCTGCTCCCCTACTACGCCGGCCTCCACCACGGTTTCCTCGCCGTGGAGGACGCCGGCGAACCGTCAGCCCCCCGGTGACGGCGCGCCGACGGCCTCCAGGGCCGCGTCGACGGCCGCGGCGCCTCCTTCGGTGCCGCACAGGCGAAACAACTCGTGGATGGGGCGCTTGGCGGCCGGGGTAGCCACCGAATCGGGCTCGCGCGTCCACAGGCCGAGATTCAGCCCGAACTCGGCGGAGTGATCGACGTGGCGGTGGAGGATCAAGGCGTCCACGCCCGCAAGGCCCGCGACCTTGCGCCAGGACCAGGCGAAGCCCGCCGCCTGGTCCCGCGCGCCGGCGGGGCCCTCGGCCGCGTGGAAGCCCTGCTCGGAGCAGATCACCCGCCGCGGGAGACCCTCGTGGGTCAGCTCTTCGCGTTGCAAGTAGTCGGTCAGGACCTCGAGGTTCTTGAAGGTGATGCGCGGGGAGTCGGCGCTGGGGAGGGCGCTCTCATCCTCCCAGACACGCGGATCGAAGAGATTCTCGGGGTAGGGATGGAAGGCGACGTGCCAGGGGTAGTCGCCTCCCTCGCGGGCGATGGCGACGAAGCGGTCGAGGAGCGCCCGTCCAGGAAGGGACTGATCGGCGTCGCCCGCCGCGAAGCGCTGCTGCCAGTGGTGTTCGAGGGAGATGTAGACCCGCGCCGCAGGCTGGTGGGCGCCGACCTCCTCGCGGACGAGGCGCACGGCGCGCTCGTACTCCCGCGCCACCCGCTCCAGCCCCGCGCGCCCGAGGTTGTGCCACCACCAGTGGCTGTTCACCTCGTTTCCCACGATCCAGCCCCACACGCGCGGGCGGCCCGGCTCCACCGAACCGTAGCGCTCGGCCAGGAAACCCACCGCGGCACGCAGGAAGCGGCGGCCGCGCTCCGTGCCGACGTTGAGGGCGGCCAGGCGGTGCGGCATGGCCTCGTCCGCGTCGGGGTGCAAGACGACCTCGTCGCGCTCCGCGTCCCCCGTGGCCCGGGCGAGCAGGATCAGGTAGACGACCGCTCCCGCATCGCTCATGGCGCCGATGCGTGTGTCCAAGTCCGCCACGGCGTCGGCGCGGAAGTGGAAGGTCTCGCCGCCGCGTGTGGTGGGGTGGTCGCCCTCACGAGGAGTCCGCGTCCACAGATGACCCAACTGCACGTTGAAGGTCGCGTGCCGCACTCCGAGGTGCAGCGCGTCCTCCACCATCTGGACCTGCAGCCCCTTCTTCGAACCGGGATCGGGGAAGGGCTCGGGGTCCTGTCGGGTGGGACCGGGCAGGAGCGCGAGGAGGACGAGAGCGCGGAACACGCCCCGATCATACGCTCCGCCACGGTGGGGGTAGGAGCGGGATCACGCACGCCCGCTCGCCCGACGCTCAACCCCCGACGCGCGCGTTGACCGTCAGGTCGAACACGTCGAAGTTGCGCAGGTCTCCGCGGGCGAGGCCCTCGCCCGCCTCCGACAGCGGATGCGAGACGAAGAGCGGCACCATCTCCTCGTAGCGTCCGCCGTGGGAGCGCAGGCCGGAGGCGACCTCGCTCAGGTCGTGGCCTTCGGCGCGGCGACCGAGAACGACGTCGCGCGCCGAGAGCACGACCAGATCGCCGATGCGGTCTCCGGGGAGCTCGAGCAGAGCCGCTGCACGCCGACGGCCGTAGACCTCCGTGATGCCCTCGATAGCGGTCAGCCGCTCGTACACGGCCGCCTCCCGCGAGGGATCGTCGAGGTGGACGACGGCGTAGGAACCGAGGGCGCCGTGGTGCATCACGTAGGGATCGGTGATCGGCAGGATCACGCGCACGCCGTCACCGAACTCGGCGGCGAGGCGATCCTCGAGGAAGATCACGTTCGGCGAGCCGTCGCCGGCCTGCTTGGCGTTCATCCCGTGGTCGGCGGTGATGCCGATGACCGCACCGAGCTCCAGCATCTGACCGATCTCGGCGTCGAGGTCAGCGTAGAAGTCCACGGCGACGGGGTCGTCGGGAGCGTGCTTGTGTTGGATGTAATCGGTCAGCGAGAGGTACAGGAAGTCCGCCAGCCCGCGCTCGATGAGCGCCGCCCCGGCGGCCAGCACGAAGGTGCTCGCCTCGGCACTGTAGATCCCCGGCGCCGGGCGGCCGACGAGCTCCTCGACGTCACCGATCCCGTTCTCCTCCACCGTCGCCTCGGCCGCCTTCTCGGCCGAAAAGGCGACCCCCTCCAGCTCGTGGGAGAGGATCCTGCGCAGCTTGTCCTTGGAGGTGACGACCGCGACCCGGCGCCGAGCGCGGGCGGCATCGGCCAGGAGCGTCCCCGAGCGCAGGTAGGCCGGATCGTTCATCATCACCTCCTCGCCCGTGTCCGGGTCGAGGAAGAAGTTGCCGGAGATCCCGTGGACCGCGGGCGCCACGCCGGTGACGATCGAGGCGTTGTTGGTGTTGGTGAAGGCCGGCAGGGCGCCACGGCACAGGCCCCGGTAGCCCTCGACCGCCATCCGCTGCATGGCCGGGATGCGACCGAGAGCCATGGCCCTGTCGACGTACTCGTCGGCGCAGCCGTCGATGCACACGACGACCACCGGGCGCGCCGGCGGGGCGTAGCGGCGGCCGTTCGTCTCGAAGGATTCCCGTGAGAAGGCGGCCATGGCGGCGGGTATCCTAGCGGAATGGCCGAGACCAGAGGCATGCTGGGCGTCGACGAGCTGGCGGAGCGAGTCTCGCGCGACGAGATCGAGACCGTGCTCGTCGTCTTCACCGATCACTACGGCCGGCCGATGGGCAAGCGCTTCGACGCGGGCTTCTTCTGCGAGGACGCCGTCGCCCACGGCGCCCACGCCTGCGACTACCTCCTGACCGTCAACATGGCGATGGACCCGATCGAGGGGTTCTCCTTCGCCAACTGGGAGTCGGGCTACGGCGACGTGCACCTGCGCTGCGACCTCGACACCCTGAGGGTGGCGAGCTGGCTCGAGAAGACGGCGCTCGTGCTCTGCGACGTGGAGGGCGAGGGCGGCCAGGGCCTGCTCGCGATCGCGCCGCGCTCCATCCTCCGCGCGCAGGTCGAGCGCGCCGCCGAACAGGGGTTCGTGGCTCAGGCCGGCTCTGAGCTCGAGTTCTACATGTTCCACGACACCTACCGCGAAGCGCACGAGAAGGGCTACCGCGACCTGAAGTCGTCGGGATGGGCGATCGAGGACTACCACATCCTCCAGGGCACGCGCGAAGAGGACTTCGTCGGCGCCCTGCGCCGGCACCTGCGCGATTCGGGCGTCCCCGTCGAGAACTCCAAGGGCGAGTGGGGGCACGGCCAGCATGAGCTGAACGTGCGCTACGCCGACGTGCTCACGATGGCCGACCGCCACTGCATCTACAAGCAGTGCGTGAAGGAGGTGGCGATCGCCAAGGAGCGCAGCGTGACCTTCATGGCCAAGCCCGCCGCCGATCAGGCGGGCTCCTCGTGCCACATGCACCTCAGCCTGTGGCGCGACGGCGCCAACACCTTCCCCGGCGACGCGCACCTCGGCGCCATCGAGTGCTCCGATGAGTTCCGCTGGTTCCTCGGCGGCTGGATCGCCCACACGCCGGAGCTGATGGCCCTCTACGCCTCGACGGTGAACGCCTACAAGCGCTATCAGGCAGCCTCCTGGGCTCCCACGCGCCTGGCCTGGAGCTACGACAACCGCACGGCGGGCTTTCGTGTCGTCGGCAGCGGCCAGAGCCTGCGCATCGAGTGCCGCATCCCCGGCGCCGACGTCAACCCCTACCTCGCCTACGGCGCCGCCCTCGCCTCGGGACTGGACGGGATCGCGAACAAGATCGAGCCGCCCCCGATCTTCGAGGGCGACGTGTACGCCTCCGACCAGCCGACGGTCCCCGCGAGCCTGCGCGAAGCCACCGAGTTGTTCGACGCGAGCGCGTTCGCGCGTACTTCCTTCGGAGACGAGGTCGTCGATCACTACGTCCACTTCCTGCGGAATGAGCAGGCGGAATACGACCGCGCCGTGACCGACTGGGAGCGCGCGCGCTACTTCGACCAGATCTGAACGATTCGCGCATGAGACTGGAGAACAAGGTGGCGCTCGTCACGGGCGCTTCGAACGGCATCGGCAAGGAGACGGCGCTGCTCTTCGCTTCCGAGGGGGCCAGCGTCGTGGCCGCGGACATCCAGGACGAGGCGGGGGCCGCCGTGGTGGCTGAGATCGAGGCCGCGGGGGGAACGGCGCGCTTCGTCCACGCCGACGTCTCCTCCGCTACCGACTGCGAGCGCATGGTGGCCGAAGCCGAACAGGCCTACGGACGCCTCGACGTCCTGTTCAACAACGCCGGCATCATGGACGGCCGCGACGGTGACGCGGTCGAGACCGACGAGGAAGTCTGGGATCTGACCATGGCCGTCAACCTCAAGGGCGTCTACCTAGGCTGCAAGTACGGCATTCCGGCCCTGCGCCGCGCCGGCGGCGGAGCGATCATCAACACGGCCTCCTTCGTGGCGATCCTCGGCGCGGCGACGCCCCAGCTCGCCTACACCGCGAGCAAGGGCGGCGTCCTGGCCCTGACTCGGGAGCTCTCCGTCGTCCACGCACGCGAGAACATCCGCGTCAACGCCCTGTGTCCCGGACCGCTGCGGACCGAGCTGCTGATGAGCTTCCTCGACACCGAGGAGAAGCGACAGCGCCGCCTGGTTCATGTGCCGATGGGGCGCTTTGGCGAGGCCTCGGAGATGGCTCGCGCCGCGCTCTACCTCGCCTGCGAGGACTCCTCCTACGTGACCGGCGCCACCTTCACCGTCGACGGAGGCATCACCGCCGCCTACGTCACGCCCGAGTAGGCGCCAGCCCGTCAGCTGCCGGACCGCAGATGGACCGCCTTGCGGCGGGTCAAGTGGTGGAATCCGTAGGGCGAGAGGGTCGAGCCCTTACCGCTGTCCCCGACGCCGGTCCAAGGAAGGCAAGGGTCGATGTAGTCGCAGCGGTTCTGGAAGACGGTGCCGGTCCTGAGCTCGCGCACGAAGCGCTCGGTGCGCTCGGCGTCGGCCGTCCAGATCGAGGCCGTCAAGCCGAAGCGCGAATCGTTCATGAGCGCGAGCGCCTCGTCGTCTTCCGCCACCGCTCGCGCCGGGAGGAGCGGGCCGAAGCTCTCCTCCTGCATGACCCGTGCATCCTGGGGACAGTCGGCGAGCAGGGTCGCGGGGAAGAAACGATCGTCGAGGCGCGTCCCGCCGCACACGAGGCGCGCCCCGGCGGCGACGGCGGAGGCCACCTGCTCCTCGAGGAAGTCCACCGACGAGGCGCGGACCATCGGGCCCAGGGTCGTCTCCTCCTCCAGTGGGTCGCCCGTTTGGTAGCTCGTCATCACCGTCGCCGCGCGCTCGCAGAACTCCTCGTAGAGGCTAGCGTGCACGTACACTCGCTCGACGGCGCAGCAGGACTGGCCGGCGTTGTAGCAGGCGCCGTCGACGATGTTCCCGACAACGAACTCGAGGTCGGCGTCGGCTGCCACGTAGGCGGGGGCCTTGCCGCCCAACTCCAGGCCGACATCGATGAAACGTCCGCTCGCGGCCCGCTGGACCGCGCGCCCGCCCTCGACCGAGCCGGTGAAGGCGACGTGCGCGACGCGGGCATCGCCGATCAAGCGCGCCGTCTCCTCGTGGGAGGTCTGGATGCTGGTCACCAGCCCCGCCGGTTCGACACGCGCGAAGGCTCGCTCGAAGTGAACGCCGCACAGGGGCGTGGTGCGGCTGTGCTTGAGGAGCACGCTGTTCCCGGCCAAGAGGGCGGGGACGATGACGTTGATGGGGATCAACAGCGGGTAGTTCCAGGCCGCCAGGTTGAAGACGACGCCCAGCGGATCGTGCTCGACGCGAAAGCGCAGGCCCTCCTTGTCGGGCAGCACGTCCGGCGCCAGCACGCTCTCGGCGATCGACAGCGTGTACCCGGCTCGATCGAACATCCCACCCAGCTCTCCCCGCGCCTGGGCGATGGGCTTGCCCATCTGCAGCGTGATGTCCCTCGCCACCTCCTCGGCGTTTTCGCGGAAGTACTCGAGCGCCGTGCCGACGCGGCGGGCGCGCTCGGCAACGGGGAGGGCGCTCCAGACGGCCTGCGCCTCTCGAGCCAGCTCCAGGAGAGCGTCCAGCTCGGCGCCGAAGTCCAGCGCAACGTCGCAGACGGTCTCGCCCGAGTAGGGGTTCTGTACGATCAAGCTCCGATCCTCCTCGGTCGCAGACGGTACGGTCGGGCGCGGGCGATTCCCAGGGCACGGGCGGGGCGGGCCACCGCGGCTCACCGGAGACCGCCGGCTGGGCGAGAGGGTAGAATCCGCCCCAGCCCCGCGCCCCCATCCGCATGCGCCGCCCGTGACCCTCTTCTTCGACTTGAGCGACCGCGTCGCCGTCGTCACCGGCGGAGCACGGGGGATCGGCCGCGCCGTCGCCGAGCGCTTCCTCGCCGCCGGCGCCCGAGTAGCCGTCGTGGACCGCGACCGCGAGGAGGCGGCCGGCATGGCCGACGAGCTTGGCGCCGATGACACCCGCCTCATGATCCTCACCGCCGACGTAACGGTGGCCGCCGAGGTCGAGGCGATGGTCGAGGAAGTCGTCGCGACCTTGGGCGGCCTGGACATCCTGGTCTGCTCGGCGGGCATCGTCGGCCGCAACGCCTACGCCTGGGAGACGAGCCCGGCGGAGTGGCGCGAGGTGATCGAGGTCAACCTGACCGGGGTGTGGCTCTGCAACCGCGCCGCCCTCGGACCCATGCGCGAGCGCGATTACGGCCGCATCGTCAACATCGCCTCAATCGCGGGCAAGGAGGGGAATCCCAAGCTGGGCCCCTACTCCGCCTCCAAGGCCGGCGTGATCGGGATGACGAAGTCCCTCGCCAAGGAGGTGGCCGAGACGGGAATCCGCGTGCACTCGGTGGCACCGGCGGTCATCCAGACTCCGATGCTCGACCAGGTGACGCCGGAAACCGTCGCCTACATGGTCTCCAAGATCCCCGTGGGACGGACCGGGACGACCGAGGAGGTCGCGAGCCTGGTGCACTACCTCGCCAGCGAGGAGAGCAGCTTCACGACCGGATCGTGCTTCGACGTGTCCGGAGGCCGGGCCACCTACTGACCCAACCGCATACCATGAAGACCGAGGACGGCATGATGAGACGCATCTCGATCGGATCCTGGGCCTTCACCATCGGCCCCTACCAGAACGATCCGGTCCCCTTCGAGACCGTCGGCGCGCGCCTGCGAGAACTCGGCTTCGACGGCATGGAGCTTGGCGGCTTCCCGCCCCATCCCAACCCCACCGATCTTCCAGAGCCCGCCCAGCGGGAGGCGGTCCGTGCCCGGATGGCGGAGTGGGATCTCGAGTTCAGCGGCCTGGCCGCCAACCTGTGGGGAGAGCGGCTGATCGACACCGACGATCCGACGCCGTACGTGGAGGCGTTCACCGAGAACTGTCGCTTCTGCAACGACCTGGGGATCGGCGTGATCCGCGTGGATTCGGTCCAGCCGCCGACGATCTTCGAGACGGTTGATCGCGAGACAGCCCTGAACCGCGTCACCCGGACCTGGACCCGCTGCGCACAGATCGCGGCGGACCACGGCTTGACAGTCTGCTGGGAGTTCGAACCCGGCTTCGCCTTCAACAAGCCCGGCGACGTCGTCCAGGTCCTCGAGGGGGTTCCGGCGGAGAACTTCGGCGTGCTCTACGACACCAGCCACGGCCATATGTGTGCCGTGGTCGGCGCGCGTCAGCCGGGAGAGAAGGAGGTCCTCGAAGGCGGCCAAGTCGAGCTCATCGCGCGCCTCTCCGGCCGCATCAACCACATTCACCTGATCGACTCCGACAACACCTGCCACACCGACGCCACGGGCAAGGACGAAACGTCCATGCACCTGCCCTTCGGCGAGGGGGTGGTCGACTTCCCGCCCATCCTCGAAGCCCTGGCGGCCGAGGACGTCGGCCACGATTGGTGGACGATCGACCTGTGCTTCTGGCCCGACGCGTGGGAAGCGACGGAGCACTGCAAACGCGTCGCCGACGAGTTCGTCGCCGCCCACGCCTGACCGACGAGCAGCGCGATGCCTGCCCCCCTCAACGTCGGGATGATCGGGTACGGCTTCATGGGGAGAGCCCACACCAACGCCTACCTGAAGGTCCCGCGCTTCTTCCCAGAACTCGGCCGGCGGCCCGCCCTGAAGGCGCTCTGCGGCCGCAACCGGGAGCGCGCGGTCGACTTCGCCGAGCAGTGGGGCTACGAGTCCGTGGAGACCGACTGGCGCGCCCTCGTGGAGCGCGAGGACATCGACCTGGTCGACATCGGATCGCCCAACGACAGCCATCGGGAGATCGCGCTGGCAGCGGCAGCCAACGGGAAGTGGGTGCTGTGCGAGAAGCCGCTGGCGATGAACGTGGCCGAGGCGGAGGAGATGACGGCCGCGGTCGAGGCGGCCGGTGTTCCGAATATGGTTTGGTTCAACTACCGCCGCGTCCCCGCCGTGGCCCTGGCGCGCCAGATCGTAGACGAGGGCCGCATCGGGCGGCCGTTCCACTACCGCGCGACCTACCTGCAGGACTGGACGATCGCCGGGGACATCCCGCAGGGCGGCGAGACCCTCTGGCGCCTGGACGCCGCCGTCGCGGGCTCCGGCGTGACCGGCGACCTGTTGGCCCACTCGATCGACACGGCCATGTGGCTGAACGGTCCGATCACGCGAGTCACAGCTGACACCGAGACCTTCGTCACCGAACGCGTCCACCAGGAGACGGGTGCGCTCCAGCCGGTCGGGATCGACGACGCCTGCATGTTCCTCGCCCGCTTCGCCAACGGCTCGTTGGCGACCTTCGAATCCACGCGCTATGCGCGGGGCCGCAAGAACTTCTCCACGTTTGAGCTGAACGGCAACGACGGCTCCGTTCACTTCGACCTCGAGGATCCTCAGTATCTCGACTTCTTCGAGCACACCCGGCCCGAGACCGGCGGCCAGGTGCCCGGGCACCTGACCGGCTGGCGGCGCATCCACGTGACGAACTCCGAGCACCCCTACATGGACAAGTGGTGGGTCCCCGGCTGCACGATCGGCTACGAACACACGTTCATCAACGCCCTGGCGGACTTCCTCGCCGCTGCCGGGGAGGACATTCCGGCCCAGCCTGACTTCCGCTGCGCCCTGCAGACGCAACGCGTGTGTGACGCCGTGCTGGCTTCCGCGCGGACGGGTGAGTGGGTCGAGACGGGAGTGGAGCTGTGAAGATCGGGATGAACATGCTGTTGTGGGCGCCCGTGGTCGGCGAGGAGCACTACCCACTCTTCGAGCGCCTCAAGGAAACGGGCTTCGACGGGGTGGAGATCCCCATCCACGAGAACCCGGTCGACGACTACCGCAGGTTGGGAGATCACCTCGACTCCATCGGGCTCGAGCGCACCGGCACGCTCGCGCTGCCGCCCCACCAGAACCCCATCAGTGCGGACGCGGGCGAGCGGACCGCCGCCCTCGAGCGCATGCGCGGCGCGGCGGATCGCACGGCGGCTATGGGCGGCACCGTGATCGCCGGACCGTTCCACTCCGCCTATGCCGTCTTCTCCGGATCGGGCCCGACCGACGATGAGAAGCAGCGCTCGGCCGAGGTCATGCACGCTTCGGCCCAAGCCGCAGGGGCAGTCGATGTCCTGCTCGCCTGCGAGTTCCTCAACCGCTTCGAGTGCTACCTGCTCAACACCGCGGCCGATGCACGGGAGCTCGTGCGCGCCGTCGATCACCCGGCTTTCTCGATGCTCTACGACACGCATCACGCTCACATCGAGGAGCAGGACATCGAGTCGGCGATCCTCTCCAGCAAGGCGGAGATCGGCCACGTGCACATCAGCGAGAACGACCGCGGCGTCCCGGGACGGGGGCAGGTGGACTGGGCGACGACCTTCCGCTGCCTGAAGGAGATCGACTACGACGGCTGGCTGATGATCGAGGCCTTCTCGCGCCTCGACCCCGATTTCGCGGCCGCCGTCCACATCTGGCGCGACTTCTCCCAGGACCCCGACGAGGTGCAGCGCGACGGCTTCACCTTCGTACGCGATCGCTGGGCCGAGCAGGCCTGATCCCGCTCCACGCGCGGCGATCTGAGCGGTCGGGTCGCGGGCGCTTGGAGACTAACCCACATCGAAGTGTGCGGCGGAAGCCGCCGGTCTGGTAAACAGAGGACTCACCGACTGCTCGAAGGACGCCGCCGGACGGCGTTGTGACCCTGATCGCCGCACATGACGGCCGATCCACGGCCGACCCAGGAGATCCCATGAGCACCATCGTCAAGGGCGAGGACCTGACCGCCAGAGAGAAGCGCCTGCTGTTCTGGGCCAGCTTCCTCTCCCTCGCCGCAGCCGGCATTGGCTTCGCCTTCCGGATCGCGAAACAGGGTGACTACGGCAAAGAGTTCACCCTGACCTACCAAGAGGTGGGCCAGATCATGGGAGCCTCCTTCTGGCCGATCGCAGTGACCATGATCGGTTTCAGCCTGCTGGTGGATCGCACGGGCTACAAGCGTCCCATGTACCTCGCCTTCCTACTGCAGGCGGGCTCGGGAGTGCTGTTCTACATGGCTGATGGATACACAGCGCTGT
This sequence comes from Planctomycetota bacterium, assembly GCA_002686265.1. Classification (GTDB taxonomy): domain Bacteria; phylum Planctomycetota; class UBA1135; order UBA1135. Next base: position 12,939 of record NZBA01000120.1, on the reverse strand, counting down.
ACTACGCATCGGTCTGCGCCGGCTTGGGGCACGGAATTATCGAGGCCGTCATCAACCCGGTGTGTGCGGCGGTCTATCCCAAGGACAAGACCCCCCGCCTCACCATCCTGCACGCAGCCTGGCCCGCCGGACTTGTAGGCGGAACCCTCCTGATCATGGGAGCAGATCAGGTCGGCGTCACGGACTGGCGCGTTCACGGCACGTTCATTCTGATTCCTGCGGCCGCTTACATCCTGATGTACCGCCCCTGCCGCTTGCCGGTGGACGAGCGGGTTCAAGCCGGCGTGCCGTTCAAGGCCATGCTCCAACAGGTGGGCTTCCTGAGCGCAACCCTTGCCTCGATGTTGCTCGTTTACGAGTTGGGCAATGTCCTGGGCTTCAGGACCGAGGAGAACTGGATGCGCAACAGCGTGATAGTCGGTGTCGTCATTGGCGCGGGCTTCGGTGTTTACGTCAAGTCCCTGGGCCGACCGCTGTTCTTCCTGATGTGCCTCCTGATGGTCCCGGTCGCGACGGCTGAACTGTCCACCGACTCCTGGATCCAGAAGCTCGTCGGACCCTCGGTCAAAGATCTCGGGATCAATGCCAGCTTCGCGATCGTGTTCTCGGCTGGCGTGATGTTGGTCCTGCGAGTCTTCGCCGGCGGGATCATGAAGCACATCTCGCCGCCTGCTCTCCTATCGATCAGCGGCGTGTTGTCTGCCATCGGGCTCTACTGGCTCTCGGAAGCACAGGTGGGGCAAGCGGTGTTCATCGCCTTCCTGATCTACGCTATCGGCCAGACCTACTACTGGCCCTGCATCCTCGGCTTCACGGCGGAGCGCTACCCCGAGGGTGGCGCCCTGACCCTGAACACGGTGTCGGCAATGGGCCTGCTCTCGCTTGGGGTCATCGGAAACCCAATCCTCGGCGTGGAGTTCGACAAGGAGATCCACGCCGCGATGTCCGAGAAGGACGCGGCCTTTGCCGAGATCGCCACGGCCCCGAAGGCATTCCTGGGAACGCCCCACGACTCGATCAACCCGGTTGTGCTCGTAACGACAGACGAGGACCAGAACGGGAACGGAATCCTCGACCGCGGCGAGCATGCCGGGGGCATGGACACGGCTGCCAAGGCCAAGCTCACGGCCGCCTGGGCCTACATGGACGGGCTGAGTGAGAGTGAGGACGCGGAGTTGCGCAACCTCTACGCAGTTGAAGACGAAAAAGCAGGCCGAAAGGTCCTGGTCTACGCAACGCGCTTCCCCGTCATCCTCGTCATCGTATTCGGCGCGATCTTCCTCTACTTCCGTTCACGCGGTGGCTACAAGCCGGTCGAACTCGTGGCCCAGGGCGATGAGGATCAGGGTCCGGCGTAGGTGGCCGATGGTCCGGGATAGCCTCAGATGATCAGTACTCAATCGGCGTCTTGAGCGACACCCACGGCTCCTCGCGGAACACGTCCACCACCATCGGCTCCTGGAAGGAGGGTGAAGCGAGGAACGCGAGGAATACGCAGGGCTCCTCGAAGACGTTGTAGGTGCCGTGCACGGCGTCCATGGGAACATGGGCCACTTCGCCGGGACCGAGGATCCTCTTCTCTCCATCCACCCACTGCTCCGCGCGGCCCTCGAGGAAGTAGAGAGCCTCCTCGAAGTGCGGGTGGCGGTGGAACTGGTGGGCCTGGCCCGGCGGCATGCTGACCTTGACCGCCATCAGGTGCTCGCTGGCAGTCAGTCCGGGCCGAACGAACCAGGCATGGGGACCCCAGGGGAAGTCCTCCACGACCACGTCCGCAGTCGAAACGAAGCGCAGGCACTCGGCGCCGCACACGCTCAACCCTCCCTGGGCAGGCGGATGGCCTTGAAGGCCTCGATCTGCTGCTTGATGGCGACCTCGGTCGGGAAGCGCTCGGTGGAGCTCGCGCCGTAGAAACCGTCGATCCCCTCCACGCGCTGGATGATGTACTCCGCGTCGGGGGGCATGGCGATCGGGCCGCCGTGGCACAGGCAGATCACGTCGTCACGGATCGACTTGCAGGTTTCGACGATCTCCTGGATGCGGCCCACGCACTCATCGAGCGGGCTGACCGACTCCGCGCCGATCGTCCCGCCGCTCGTACAGCCCATGTGCGCCACGACGATGTCCGCGCCGGCCTCGGTCATGCGTCGCGCCTCATCGCAGTCGAAGACGTACGGCGTCGTCAACAGGTCCATCTCGCGCGCCAGAGCGGTGACGTCGACCTCGAGCTGGTAGGACATCCCCGTCTCCTCGAGAGTGTCGCGGATGCGTCCCTCGATCAGGCCGACGGTCGGGAAGTTCTGGATTCCAGCGAAGCCGAGCTCCTTGAGCTCGCGCAGGAACAGGTGCGGCATCATGAACGGATCCGTCCCGCAGACCCCGGCGAGGACCGGCGTGTGCCCCACGACCGGCAGAACCTCGAAGGCCATCTCCTTCACGATCTCGTTGGCGTTCCCGTACGGCATCAGGCCCGCCGTCGAGCCGCGCCCCGCCATCCGATAGCGGCCGGAGTTGTAGATGATGATCAGGTCGATGCCGCCGGCCTCCTCGCTCTTGGCCGAGATGCCGGTGCCGGCGCCGCCACCGATGATCGGCTCGCCGCGGGCGATCTGCTCGCGGAAGCGCTTCAGGATTCCGTCGCGTGAGTTGTCGTTGCCCTTGCCGTTCACGAATCGTCTCCCTGGTTGGTCATCAGTTCGATCAGCATCCCGGCGGCGGCTTCCGCGAAGGCCGGGTCGTTCAAGTGGAGGTCGAGTTCTGTGAGTTCCACTCCCCTCTCGCCGCGGAGCCCCTCGAACAGCGCCGCCCGCGCCGCCTCGTCGTCGAAGGGCTCCCCGGCGCGGTCGATGGCCGAGACCCCGCGCAGGGGGATGATGACGGAGGAGGGACCGCACGCTGCGGCGACCTTGCGGCCGATTTCCTCGCCGAGCGAGCGGTTCTCCTCCACGGTCGTCCGCATCAAGGTCACATTCTCGTTGTGGCGGTAGAACTGCCGCCCGTCGAACTCGGCGGGGACCGTATCCCGTGCGTGGAAGTTCACCATGTCCAGGGCGCCCACGGAGACGACCTGGGGCACGCCCAGTTGTCCCGCCGCGGTCAGCCGCGCGGCTCCCGCCGACAGCATGCCACCCACGAGCTCGTCGGCGAGCTCGGTCGTCGTGATGTCAAGAACGCCGCTAACGACGCCCTCGCGCACCAGCGACTCCATCGCCTGCCCGCCGGTCCCGGTGGCGTGGAAGACCAGGACTTCGAAGCCCGCCTCTTCCAACACCTCGCGGGCGCGCTCCACGCACGGAGTCGTCACGCCGAACATCGTGGCCGCGACCAGCGGACGGTCCCCGGTGCCCGCCTCGGCGGCGCGCAGGGTCACCAGCCCGGCCATCGCCCGCGCCGCCTGGGAGAGGACGAGCCGGCTGACGCGGTTGATGCCCAGGATGTCGACGACCGAGTTCATCATCAGGATGTCCTTGTCGCCCACGTACTGGCGCACCTGGCCGGAGGCCAGGGTCGAGACCATGAGCTTGGGGACGCCCAGGGGTAGGGCGCGCATGCAGGCCGTGCCGATGGTCGTCCCCGCGGAGCCGCCGAGGGAGAGGACGCCGGAGCACTCGCCACACCCAAAGGCCTTCCTGATGATCCGGCACGCGCCCTCGGCGGCGCGGGTGACCGCTTCTCCGCGGTCGCTCCGCGCGACCATCTCCTCGAGGCTGGTTCCCGCCGCGGCGAAGACCTCCTCGCGGGACACGTCCGCGCACACTTGCGGGGTGCCGAGGCAACCCGTGTCGACCAGGCGTGCCTCGACGCCGTGGGCGGCGAGCTCGGCGCGCACGAACTCCGCCTCCGCGCCCTTCGTGTCGAGGGTCGCGACGAGGTAGACGCTCACCGGCCGTCCTCCGCCACACTCCAGCGCGCCGCGTTCCACAGGAGCCTCTGGAACCCCGGGTGCTCGTGCGCCGCGCCGTCGTGGCCGAGGGTGATGCAGACGGTCCGGCCGGCCTCGCGCTCCACGCTCCACACGACCGGGTATTCCTCTCCGGTCTCGAGCGAACGGCCCGTCACCAGGACCTCGATGGCCGGGCCGGCCTCGTCGGGGATGAAGCGATACAGCTCGTCGGTGATCCGAAACACGACCGGCAGACCCTCGGTCAGCGCGTGCCCGGGCGCGGTGACGCGCACCTCGAACTCCCGGTAGGGCTCGTGGCTTCGGGCGCCGCCGCTCACCAGCTCGCGGTTGTAGGCGGGCCACTCCGACCAGTTGTACCAGCACGCGGGGTGGACGAGCAGCAGTCCGCCGCCCGCCTCTACGAAGGTCTCGATGGCCGCACGAGCGTCGGCAGGGAAGGGCTGGTTGTTGGAGAGGACGAGCAGGTCGAGCCCTTCGATCCGCGCGCTCAGGGTGTCCACCGAGTCGGTGTAGGCCACTCCGGCGCCCAACTTGGAGAGGGTCCCCACGTCCGTGCCGGCGAACCAACGCTGGAAGTCGTGGCTCGACCCACCGCCGACCACCAGGATCGCGGCGTCGAGCGCAGCCGGGCCGTCGGGCGCGGCCGCCACCTCCCCGTCGGGCAGCTCGGCCGTCAGGGCCAGGAAGGTCGGAGCCGTGTCGCCATCGAAGCTCTCAAGAACGACCTTCTCGATCACCTCCCCGCGCAGGGGCGCGAGAGCGAAGCGCCGCAGCTGCCCGCGGCTAGCCTCGTCGAGGATCCCTGTGACCTCCTCGGAGCCGGGAACGTCATGAGGGCGGATCCAGTCGGCGAACTCCTCTCCGTCGATGAGCGTCTTCACCTCGGTGTCTCCACCGGAGTAGTGCCAGGTCACGCGCACGGCAGGCGCCCGCTTCTTCGTGAAGGGGAAGCCCCAGGCCGAGATGCCGCCCAGCACGTGCAGACGCTCGATGGCGTAGCCGATCGGGATCTCGACCCGTGACGGCTGGTGGGTCTTGCAGAACCAGTCCCCGGCCAGGCCGCCCTTGAGCACGATGGCGTTGTTCCCGCCGAGCGAGCGCGCCGGGTCGAGGATCGCGAAGGGGACCCCGCCGGCCGCGTGTACTCCGAAGCGGGTGAACTCGAGGGTGCGAGGCTCACGGGGATCGTAGAGCCCGATCTCGGTGTTGGCGGTGGCGACGGCGGAGAGGTCGAGCACGCGGTAGCCGGTGAACTCCGAGCGCAGCCAGGTCAGGATGTCACGCAACCCCTCGGCGCCGATCCGCTCGAGTCCGGTCGGCATCGGAGAGCGCCCCGTGCAGGCGAAGTTCTGGATGTCCTCTCGCGCGAGCTCCACGTCTCCACCGGAGTTGCGCAGGACGATGAACTCGTCGCTCTCGCGCACGAGGACTCCGCCGTAGGAGAGTCCGTCCCAGGTGCGTGCGATGTACTCGACGTAACCGTCCTCGACGGTGCGGTTGGGATCGAGCACGAAGGGCAGAAGATCCGCGGGTTCGTGAACGCCCATCCCGGTCAGCTCCGGGCCGACCTTCCCGCTCGCACTCTTGAAGGTGTGGCAGGTCCCGCAGTGAGTATTGAACAGCAACTCGCCGCGCTCCTTGTCTCCGGGCACGCTGACGATCGGGACGAGAGCCTCGATCAGCTCGGCGAGGGCGAGGGTGTCCGATTCGTCCGGCACAGCGAGCAGGGAACTGGCCCGATCCGCGATGGCGGGGTCGGGGTGGCTACAGAGCCGAAAGACCCGCCCGGGCCCCAGGTCACCCCCACAGAGCTCATCGTCGGCGACCAAATCGAGCAGCACGTCCACCCAGGGCGAGCGGGGCAGGAACTGATGGAAGGTCGCCTCGCGCAGCTTCGTGGTGAAGGCGGGGAAGGACGAGAGCATCCCCCTCGCCGCCTTCACATCGCCCGTGTCGCCGAGCATCTCGATCACCGCCAGCTGCAGGTCGAGGGGCACGTGGGGGCGCAGTAAGGCCGGCGCGGCCTCGATGGCCGCCGCACGCGTGTCCGCGACCGCCAGCAAGGTCCGCAGGCACTCCGCTCGCATCGCCAGGGACTGCTCCTCGTCCTCGAGCGTCTCGATCAACCTCTCCGATAGCCGCGCCACATGTCGCGCCAGCCCCGCGCCGTCGGCCCAGCGCGCCGCAAACGGCAGGACGCCTCGCGCCGCATCGACGTCTGTGGCCGAGAGGAGCGCGGCCAGCGCCGCCTGCAATCGAGGTCCGTCGGTCGGCGCGAAGATCTCGTGGAGCGAGCCGGCCAGTCGTGAGAGCGCCACCCTCACCAAGCTCGGGCGCGTCTCGGCATGGTCTCCCAGGATGATCACGAGGTGGGCCACCCGTTCGGGGTCGCGACCGTTGCCGATGCGGTGGGCCAACTCGCCGATGAAGCTCTCCAGCTCGACCGCGCGAGGGTGGGCGAGCGCCGCGGCGACGGCCGCGCACGGAGCTTCGCCTGCCGCGCCGACGAAGACGGAGCGCGACCAGTCGTCGGGGAGATCGGGGTAGCGCGCGACGAGCGCCGCCAAGCCCGCCTCGTCGACGCCGCGCCGGCCGAGAGCGATCGCGGCCTCCAGCGCGACACGCGGACCGACGTCCGCCAAGAGAACTGCCAGGCCGTCACCGATCCCCTCGCCCCCTCCCGACCAGCTCCCCGCGATGCGGGCCGCGTTCTTGCGCACACCGGCGACCGCGTCGTCCATCCCCGACAGAAGGACGCCCTCGGTCAGGCCGCCACGCCGCGTAAGGGTCCACAGGCCGTGCACTCGTGCGCGCTCGGACGTGCGCGCGCCCGGCTCGAGAGCGGTGAGGATCTCAGTGGGTAGTTCCTCCGCCTCGCACAACAGGCGCTGTGCGCTCATGCGCGCCCAGCGGTTGGGGTGCTCGAGCGCCTCTACGAGCTCCGCCGGCGCCCGGCCGACGCTCGAAGTGAGCACGCGGGCCTGCCGGTGCTGCACCCTCAGTATGCGCCCGTGGTGGCGGTCTCGGTCGGGTCGCAGGGCCGCGTTGGTCGGACCGTGCCGCGGCCCGCGCGTGTCGTTGTGCACCGCCGCCTGGTTGTAGAAGTCGAGCACGTACAACGCGCCGTCGGGTCCCGTGCGCAAGTGCACCGGCCGGAACCACAGGTCGTGGCTCCCGATGAACTCCCGCTCGCGCACACGGCTGGCGTTGAAGGTCGCCCCCCGCGGCTCGAGGCGGTCGCGGTGGACGATGTTGATCGTCGGCTCGGTCACGAGGTGGTCGCCCCAGTACTCTCGGGGCCAAGCTCCGCCCCCGTAGATGAGGCATCCCGCGGCACCGGTGAAGCCTCCCACGAAGTCGATCTGCACGTAGGGGTTGCGCTCGTGCTTCGCCGTCGGGAAGGCCTTCTTGTGATCGGTGATGTCCTTCCAGGCGGAGACGCCGCCGATGCGTCCGCGGTCCAGGACGCGGTCGGGAGCGATCACGTGCCGCAGGTGCGAGCCGTTGGCCATGGTGAAGAACAGCTCGCCATCCCACGAGAAGTCACAGCCCCAGGTGTTCGAGCCGTAGGACACGACCATCTCGATCGCGCTGCCGTCGGGCCGGAACCGGAAGAGCCCGTTGCCGATCTTGCCGTGATCGACGCCGTCGGGCCCGACGATGTGCTTGGAGGCACCGCCGCTGTAGCCCTGGGTAGCGTAGATCCAACCGTCCAGACCCCAACGCATGTTGCTCGCCGTCGCGTGCGTGTCGCGGTAGCCGAAGCCGGAGAACAACACCTCGCGCACGTCGGCGACGTCGTCGCCGTCGGTGTCGCGCAGGAAGAGGATCTCGGGAGCCTGGGTCACGATCACGCCGTCGCGGTGGAACACGAGGCTGGTGACGAGATCGAGCCCTTCGTAGAAAACCTTGCGCGAGTCCATGCGCCCGTCACCGTCGGTATCGACGAGGATCAGGATCTCATCGTGGGGGGCGATGCCGGAGAACTCCTCCTTGAAGGGGTAGCCGGGAGTGGTGGCCACCCACATGCGCCCGTCCGGATCCCAGTCGATGGAGATGGGGTTGATCACCAGCGGCTCCGCCGCGACGGTGGTGACCTCGAAGTCCTCGTGAGCCTCCAGCGCCTCGAGGGCGGCCGCGGGCCGGCGGGGACCGCCCGCGGGGTAGCGCAAGGCCGCCGACTCCGCCTCGCTGATCAGGAGGTCCGCATCCCGCTTGCCCGCCCAGGCGATTCCGCGCAACAGCAGGGTCCTGTAAGGCCCGTGGGAGAAGGTCTCGTGGAAGTGCCCCGGGATGCTCACGAACGCCCGATAGTCGGCCTGCTCGAAGACCCACATCTGCGGGCGGATCTCGTGGGTCGTGCGGAACGAGTTGGCGAGCACGTGCGCTCGAGGATCCAGGTGCAGGTCGTAGTACAGCTCGTCGGTGAAGTCGAAGTTGCTGACACCGCGAGTGATCGGGTGCTCGCGATCGGCGAAGTACAGCCCCATCTCGCCGACGTGCCACTTGGAGTGCCCGTGCTCCCACGCCCCGCCGACGACCGTCTTGAACCACTGGGGCGCGTCGCCGCAGACGGCATCGTGCAGGACGACCAACCCGCCACCACGGCCGAGGAAATCGGCCAGGAGGCTGCGCTCGTATTCGTGGATCGCGCCCGCGTCGGCGGCGAACAGGACCATCACGTCGGTCTTCGCCAGCTCCCCGGCGGTCGGGAAGCTCAGGGCGCCGGCGACGCTCGCGCCGCGCTCACGGAGCAGCTCGCTCCACTCCTCGAGGAAGCGCGGGTGATCGTGCTCTCCGGGCCCGTGGGTCTTCGCGCCGGCGCGGATGAACACGCGCAACGGATCCTCGGTGCGTGCCTCGTTCCCGAAAGAGAGGGCGGGCAGAACGCAGAGGAGGAGCAGGCGCAGCGTGTGCTGCATCATCAGGATCGGCGGTGAGAGCTCTCTGGTCATCCGGGTTCACTCACGGCGCTTCCCGAGAGGGAGGCGAGGGTTCCCGCCCACAGACGCTCCAACGGCGGCGCACCCTCCCATCGGGTCAAGGGGATCGCGGCCGTTGATTGTATCGAGGCGGGCTTTTTCTCCGGCAGGGTCCTCCATAATCTGGGAGACGGCATGAACCCCAGCCGAGACTCGGCGGTCGCGCGAGAGAGCACCGTGAGGACACGCTCTGCGTGCGTCGCGGCGGCACACTGCGCCGCCCTTCTCGCCGTGGCGCTGGGGCCGCTTCCGAGCACGGCCCAAGACGGAGCTGAAGACCGGCTCGATCGCGACTACTCGACCGAGCTGCCTCGCATCGCCCCTGTGTCGCCGGCGCAGGCGCTGCAGCGCTTCACCCTCGCGCCGGGTTTCTCCATCGAGCTGGCCGCCTCCGAACCCCTCGTCGTGGATCCGGTCTCCATGGCCTTCGACGCCGACGGCGCCCTGTACGTGGTGGAGATGCGCGGCTACTCGGAGCGGCGGGATGCCGCCGCCGGGCGCATCCGCCGGCTCACCGACAGCGATGGGGACGGCGTTTTTGAAGAGAGTGTCGTCTTCGCCGACGGCCTGTGCTGGCCGACGGCAGTCGCGTGCTTCGACGGGGGCGTCTTCGTGGGCGCGGCACCCGACATCCTCTTCCTCGCCGATACGGACGGCGACGGGCGCGCCGACCGGCGCGAAATCGTGTTCACCGGGTTCGGGACCGGCAACGTCCAAGGACTCTTGAACAGCTTCCGCTGGGGGCTGGATGGTCGCCTCCACGGGGTGACGAGCAGCTCCGGTGGGTCGGTCCTTGCCACGGCCGATCCGCGCGCGGCGCCGCTGGTCTTGCGCGGACGGGACTTCTCCTTCGATCCCAGCACCAGGTCGATCTCGGCGGAGAGCGGCGGAGGGCAGCACGGCGCCTGTTTCGACGACGAGGGGCGCCGCTTCGTCTGCTCCAACAGCGACCACGCGCAGCAGATCGTGTTCTCCGACGCCGATGTGGCTCGCAATCCCTTCCTGCGCACTCCGAGCGCCCGCCTGTCGATCGCCGCGGACGGGCCGCAGGCCGACGTCTTCCGCACCAGTCCCGTGGAGCCCTGGCGCTTGGTCCGCACGCGCCTGCGGGTCAAGGGCCTGATCCCCGGCCCCGTCGAGCGAGGCGGATTGGCGTCGGGCTACTTCACCAGCGCCACCGGCATCACGGTCTACCGCGGCGACGCGTGGCCGGCCGCCTACTCCGGGCAGATGTTCGTGGGCGATGTCGGCGGGAACCTCTTGCACCGCAAGCTGCTGGAGCCGGACGGGGTGGTCTTCACCGCCAGGCGAGCCGACGCCGGAGGCGAGTTCCTGACCTCCACCGACCCTTGGTTTCGACCCGTGCAGTGCGCCAACGGGCCGGACGGGAACCTCTACGTCGCCGACATGTACCGCGAGGTGATCGAGCACCCCGACAGCCTCGCGCCGTTGATCAAGGAGCACCTCGACCTCACCAGCGGGGACGACCGCGGGCGCATCTACCGCATCGTGCACGCCGACGGTGTGCGGCGCGGCGTCCCGCGCCTGGCCGAGGCAGCGAGCGACCGGCTGGTCGCTCTCCTCGCGCACCCCAACGCCTGGCACCGGGAGACGGCGGCGCGCCTCTTGTGCGAGCGCGCCGACCCCGCGACCCTCCCCAACCTCGCCCAGATGGTGGCAGCGGCGCCGGATCGCCGCGGGAAGCTCCACGCGCTCCACGTGCTCGCCGTGCTCGACGGCTTGACCCCCGAGCTGCTGATCGCAGCTCTGGCCGACGAAGACGCCGGAGTGCGTGCACACGCCGTACGCCTCGCCGCGCCCCTGGCCGGGAGCTCCACCGACCTGCGCGAAGGCCTGCTGGCGATGACGGCGGATCCCGACCTACGTACGCGCTACGAGCTGGCCTTCGCCCTCGGTGAGCTGATCGATCCGGCCCGCCTCCAAGCCCTGGCGGCCCTGGTGCGAGGAGATCCGGGCAACCGCTGGATACGCCTGGCCGTCGCGAGCTCTCTCGCCGTGGGCGCCGATGTCGTGCTGGCCTTGCTGGCGGAAGAGGCGGACGACGGCGCCCTCGCCCCCATGCTCGCCGAGCTCACGCGGCTCTCGATCGCCGGCGGGCTCGGGCCGAGCTCTCCTGGGAATCTGGCCGAGCTCCTGGCGAAGGCCCGCGCACGGGCCGTCGACCCCCACCAGCCGGCGAGCCTGCGCGCCGATTCCATCGGGGTCCTGTCCCTGGGGGATGCTCGGGAGGCCCTCGCCTCCGTCGGCCCCCTGATCGATCCGCGCGAGCCGCCGGCGGTACAACTGGCATCGATCACCACCCTCGCGCGCCTCGGCGGGCGGGAGGCGGGTGAGCACTTGGTCGGCTGTCTGGCTTCAGTGGGTCCGAAGGTCCGCCTGGAGTGCGTGTCCGCGGTGCTCTCGCGCGAGGACTGGGTCCACATCCTGCTCGACGCGCTCTGTGCCGGAGCGGTGCGACCGGAGTGGCTGGACGCCAACCACTCGCGCTTCCTGCGCTCCCACGAGACCGACGCGGTGCGTGAGCGTGCCGACGAGCTGCTCGCCCGGCCTCCGTCGGCGGAGCGATCGAGCGTCGTCGAGCTCCTCGAGCCGGCCCTGGCGCTCACCGGTGATCGGGCGCGGGGGAAGGAGGTTTTCGTGGCCAAGTGCGCCACCTGTCACCGACATGGCGGGGAGGGAGTGGACGTCGGGCCGCTGCTCTCGGCCGCCCTGCACCGCGGGCCGCTGGCCATCCTGGTGGATGTCATCGATCCCAACCGGGAGGTCGATCCGCGCTACCAGGACTACCTGGTACGCCTGACCGACGGCCAGAGTCTCACGGGGATCATCGTGGCCGAGAGCGCCGCGACGGTGACCCTGGTGCGCTCGGGCGGAGCCAGAGAGACCGTCCTGCGCCGCGACATCGACCACATCCGCAGCAGCGGGCTCTCCCTCATGCCCGAGGGACTCGAAGCCGGCCTCGACACCGGGGCGATCGCCGATCTCCTTGCCTTCCTCACCCAGCAGCAATGACCACGACTCCCCGCCGAAGCCAGAGGACCTTCACCCGCCGCGAGTTCCACCGACAGCTGGCGGGCGCCGCGGCCCTGGGCGTGACCTCCGCATCCTGTGTCCAGCCCGGAGTGTCCTCTCGCGGGAGTGCGGGGCGCCCGTCGGGCCGCTTCATTGACATCCACACACACCTCGGCCAGCAGTGGAGCGCGCGTGGCGCGCTGACGGTGCCCTACCTGCTCGACTGGATGGACGAGCACGAGGTGGCGCAGGCGGTCGTCCTGCCTCTTATCTCGCCGGAGTCGTGGGCTCACCCGGTCACCACCGACTACGTCCTGGAGAAGACGGCCGGTCACCGCGAGCGCCTTATCCCGTTCTGCTCGATCGACCCGCGCACGGTCAACCTCGGCAGCCAGCAAGCGCGGCTGGACCTGCTCGGGCGCTACAAGGACGCCGGAGCGAGGGGTTTCGGGGAGCACAAGCCCGGCGTGGCGATCGACGATCCTCGCAACGTGGACCTCTTCCGCGCCTGCGCGGAGGTCGGCCTGCCGGTCTTGTTCCACCTCGACACCCTGCGCAACTTCGACGCTCCCGGGCTGCCCGGTTTGGAGTCCGTCCTGAAGACGGTGCCCGAGTGCACCTTCATCGCCCACGCCCAGGGCTGGTGGGCCAACATCAGCGGGGACGTGACGCAGGCCCAGATGCAGCAGTACCCCAAGGCCCCAGTCGCACCCGGCGGCGCGGTCGAGCGCCTGCTCACGAGCTTCCCCAACCTCTACGGGGACCTGTCGGCCGGCAGCGGCGCCAACGCCATCTCCCGGGACCTCATCTTCGGCCGGGAGTTCGTCCTGCGCCACGCCACACAGCTCCTGTTCGGCACCGACGTCCTGCGCCCCGAGCAGGAGGTCGCGCAGTTCGATCTGTACGCGGGCCTGGACCTTCCCGCCGACGTCGAAGCCCTCGTCTACCGCGACAACGCACGGCGCGTGCTGGAGCCGTGAGGAGCCCGGGCAAGGCGCGGGCCGGCGACCTAGGTCGCCG
>NZBA01000119.1 GCA_002686265.1 Planctomycetota bacterium | reverse complement strand
GGCAGTCGGGTCGCCGGCATCGATCGCCACCGTTGTAATCGCCCAACCGTCATCGTGGTTGGCAACAATCGTGTCATCACCCGCACCAGTCGCAAGCGTGACCGTGCTGTTGACCGCCGTGTCAAAGGCCTCGAACGCGATCCCCGGGCCGAAACTGGTTGTCACGGATCCACCTGCGGTGGCCGTGCTGGCCGTCAGTGTCACGACATCGTTGCCACCGGTACCGTTGACAGTTAGTTGATCCTGCAACGCCCCACCCGAATTGGCGTCCAACTGTATCGCTTCGATGCCACTGAACTGTGTCACGTCGCCGTTGAGATTGACCGAACCGCTATCCACGCTGCTCCCAGCGTCGACCGTGAAGTTATTGGCTGACGAAGCAGCACCTTCAACGCGCAACGTGTCACTGGCCGAAGGCCCTTGACCGTCGACCGAGAGATTGCCAGGGCCGCCGCTGCCAGTCACGGTAATCGTGTCGTCGCCCAGTCCGCCTTCGACAACCAGGGCTTCGGTGGAAGCCGGGCTGAAGCCGATCGGCTGCAAAGCGTCCACAGTAACCAGCGTCGTCAGGCCCCGAGCCACAGCAATCGTGTTATTCGCGGCGTTGCCGACGACGGTCAGGAGATCCGCACCACCAAGTGTGCCGAGCGATAAAGCGCCGGCGTTGCTGACGTCAAAGGATGCGTTGAGTCCGGCGAGCGTGACAGTTGCGTCGTTCGCCCCTGTGGGAGCAACCTCGATATCGTCGTCACCGCCCGTACCGAGTACAGTCACATCCGCAGTGGCCGCGTTGACCGTCACATGTTCGAACCCCGTAAAGCTGACAGGCGACAACAGGAGCTCGGTAATTGTCTGGAGATCCAGATCGATGGTGAGGGCACCGCTCTGGCCGTCAAAGATGAGCGTGTCGCTGGCGGTGGGATCGCCGCCGTTGACCGCGATCGGAACTGCGCCCGGCGTGGCAGTTACGCTGTCATCGCCATCGCCCGTGTTGACGACAATCGATTCTTCGCCCGTCAGGCTGAACAACTGGCCGTTTATGGTGACAGCAGAGCCGCTGACACTGACGTTGTCGTTGTTGTCGGTGACACCCACCGTCACCGAATCGGTGTTGCCCAGCGTATCGACGTTGAACGTCTCCAGACTTTGGAACGTAACCGGACTGGATGCCCCTACACGGATCACACCGCTGGCGTTGCCGGCCGGATCGATCACCAAGGCATCGGCGTTGGCCGTGCCGTTGGCCGTAATCTGATCGGTCATTCCCAAACCGTTGATCGTGACGGCTTCGGTGCCAGTAAAGTTGATGATTTCACCGTTGACGTCAATCGTGCCGTCTTCGGCCACCGTGGCTGATGGATCGTATGTGAAGACATCCATCTGGCCCGCTGTGCCTTCCACAACTAGCGTGTCGCTGCCGGCTGGCCCGCCTGCATTGAGGTTAAAGTCGAAACTATCACCGCCCGCTACCGCTGCGCGAATCAAGTCATCTCCGTCACCGGCATTGACAGTGATCGAGCTTCCGGCGGAAACGTTGTCAATCGTGACCAACGGTCGACCGTCAATGCTGACGGTGGCTGTATCCGCGGCCAACGCGATCACTGCGATGGCGTCGTCTGCAGCGGTCGCATTGATCGTCGCAGTGTCGGCTCCGACCCCGCTTAGTGAATCCAGTGTAATGGCTTCGATGCCGGCAAACTGGGTCACATCGGCACCCAGCTGAACGGAACCGGAATCGTTGGTAGTACCCGAATTCACCGTAAATGCGTCGGCCGTGCCACCTTCGACAACCAGCGTATCACTTGCGGCCGGGCCTTGCCCGTCGACGGTCAGGTTGGCGGGGCCTCCCGTACCACTGACCGTCACGGTGTCGTCGCCCAGTCCACCTTGGACAACCAACGCTTCGGTCGTCGCCGTGGCCACGCCAATGATCTGCAGCGCGTCGACAGCAACGGTGGTGGTCGCGCCGCGCGAGACTGCGATAGCATTGTTCGCTGCGTTACCCGCAACGGTGACCGAATCCGTGCCCACGCCACCGTCGGCCGTGACCGTACCGGCGTTGGACAGATTAACCGTCGTGTTTATGCCGGCGTTGGTAATGGTGGCCGCACTGGTACCCGTGGGGGCGATGCCGATCTGATCGTCGCCACCCGAACCGTTGACAGTCAGATTGCCGCCAGCCGCATCCAGGTTCAAGTGCTCGATGCCAGGCAGGCTGACCGTACCGAGCCCACCGCCGGTAACGGTAACGGGACTGCCCAGCGTGACGGCAACGGCCGTCCCGTCGCCAGTCAGCGTAGCCGTATCGGAGGCGGAAGGATTGCCGCCTGATAGCGTGACATTTGTATAACCATGACTGGCCGCAACCGTAAAGGTGTCGTTGCCATCGTGTCCGTTCAGCGTGACGTCCGTAACGCCGGTGGTGACCAGCGCCGCTCGTCCATTGATCGTGACGTTTCCATTGGCGGCAATCACCAGCGTGTCGTTGGCGTCCGTGCCGTTGGCCGCCAAGGTGGTTCCCGTTACAGCAATCTCTTCTGCAGCGGTGACACCGGTAAAGGAAATCAGCTGACTGTCGGCCAGAATCCCGCCCGCATCCGCAGCTACACCCGGCATGAATTCGTAATCCGTCGCTCCAGTAACCGCCAAGGCCGTTGCCGGGCCTGCGTGCAACAGCGAACTGTTGTAAATAATCTCTTCGCCGGAAGCGCCCAGCGTGATTGGCACCAAGTTGGCCGTTGCGCCGGTGGCACCAGTGATCACACCGGTGCTCGCATCAACTGAGACCGGCACGGTGATAGCCACGTCGGTGACCACAACCGCGTCACTACCCAAGTCACCGTTCGCCGTGATTGCAGTCAGGAAACTACCGGGACCCGTTACGCCGGTCGGCGTCGTGTTGTTGTCCACGGTTAGTGTGTCATTGCCGCCGCCGCCGTTGACAACCAAGGCGCCCTTACGTGAGAACTCGATCGTCTCAAAGTTGTCGACGGCCACCAGGCCAGTCACATCCGCACCAAAGAAAACGCCTCCCGGGCCAGCCGTGTAAACGGCATTGTTGTCCGCAGCGTTACCATTGATGGTCAAAGTTGGTACCGGCACGCTGTCGAGCACCGGCTCCAGGCCAGTAAACTCGATCGTCATCGGTGTCCCGCCCGCATATTGCAGGCGGCCCGCATCCGTGGCTGGACCTGCGGTATAAGTTTGGCCGGTGAAGGTGCCGTTCGAGCCGGTGACGGTCAATGTATCGTTGCCACCGCCCCCATTGAATTCAATCGGTGTGGAAACGGCCGCTGCACTTGCGTCGACACTCAAGATGTCATCACCACTACCGGTGTTCACTTGGACGACCGCCATACGCACGTAACTGACGCCAATTCCCAGGGTGATCACGGTATCGGTCAACGTGACGGTATCTGCAGCGCCTGTACCCTGCAATTCCAACGTGTCGTGTGTATCGCCGGTAAGGACAGGCAAGCCCGTCACCGAATAGGTCGAGACGCCCGGCAGGCGGTCCGGGGCAATCACAAAGTGGTCGTCGCCACCGCTGTTTGACAAGTTGACTGCACCGAAGTTCTCGAAGTCCACCGGAGCGCGGCTGTCGATGGCGACGCGCCCCGCTTCGATCTGTACGGCTGGACCAGTAGTCAGATTCCAACTGTTGTTGCCGAGGTCGTCCGTTACGTTGAGCGTGTCGTCAGCTAAGAGCGAGAGGAACTGAACCAGCTCGATCCCAGCAAAGGTGGCATCAAATCCACTCACCATTTCGGCGATGAGACCGGTACTATCGCCTGCGTTGGCAAAGTCTGGCGAAACTGTAAACACAGCGTTGGTGACGCCCACGCCGCCACCGTCATTCTGTTCGTCAATCAACAGACGATCGCCGCCATTGGAGCCGCCACCTTCGACGATCGTGGCCATCCCCAGCGAAGGAGCAACGGTGAAGCTGTCATCGCCGTCGCCACCGGCCAGCGTCACATTCCCAATGTTCGCTGGAGTCAAATCGAGATGCGTGATCCCACCGGCGATCAATCCTACCACCACGCCGCCGCCCGTAAAATCGCCGGCACTCAATTGGTCGTCTCCGTCAGTACCGGTGGCCACGAGGCGGTCGTTACCAGCCAAACCGTCGACATTAATCGTGCCACCGCTTCCAAGATTCTCGTACGTGATTCCCAACAACGAATCAATGGCCACGTCAGCGGTGTCAGCCGCGCCACCGGGCGTATGAGTGATGACGTTGTCACCACCCGTTCCATTAAGCGTCAGGGTGTCATTGCCGCCGGCTCCATCGAATGTGACATGTTCGATGCCGTTGAGCGTCGACATGGACATCTGACTGGTAATGTTCAGGACGCCATCTTCCTGCGCTGTCGATGTGTAGGTCGCCACATCCGTGCCGGTGCTGCCGGTCACGATCACAGTGTCGCTAGCTGTTGGCAAGCCACCGTTGATCGTCAGGTCGACATCCCATACCGCATTGTTCGGAGCCGAAGTCAGTACGGTAATCTCGTCGCTGCCGCCTAGGGCGTTGATCGTCAGGAGGGGTGTCTCGAAGAGAAACAGTTCCAAGCCGTCATTCACACTAACTGTGAAATCATTGACTCCATTCGCACCGACGTGTGTCGATGCATCGCGGGCAATTACGGTAATCGAATCCGCGCCGTTGGTGCCGTTGATGGTCACGCCGCCAGGACTCGTCAGAGAACCGATCGATTCGAGATGATCGAAGCTGACCGCCGCGTTACCACCGATGACAATGCTGCCTTCGTCGTTCTCTGGACCTTGGTTAAAGGTAAGCGGTCCACCAGAGACCACGTTCAGCGTGTCGCCAACGCCGCCGATTGGATTGCCTCCGTCAATGAAGATGGGCAAAGTTGCAGAAGACGTGACGTTAAAGGTATCGCCGCCATCGCCGCCGGAAACGCCAAGCGCTTCAAAGCCGGTGTGATTCACTGTCAACAGCGCACCAACGGTCACCAAAGCATCGGTGGCGATGATCGTCTCGGTCGCAGCGGTGCCGTTGACCGAGAGCCCGTCGTCACCGCCAAGTGCGTTCACGGTCAGTGAGGCGACGCTGGTCAGTGTGAATTGCGTTGCATTGCCCTCCACGGACAATGAAGCGGACGAGCCTGATGTCGGCGTCACGCTGACGGAATCACTGCCCGTGGTATTGTTGACCGTCAACGCGGCGCTTCCAGCGTTAAGCGTCAGGTCTTCAATCCCCGAAAAACTGATTGGGCTCAACGCCGTCTCGGTGATCGTGGACGCTGCCAGATCCAGCGTGATGGCCGCGCCCTGGCCAGTGAAGGTCAGGCTGTCGCTGCCGCTTCCGTTGTCACCACCGAGGACCGTGATGCCACCCGTAAATAGGCCGCTGGGTGTGATCGTGATGCTGTCATCGCCGCCCAGGGCGTTGATGACCAGAGCCGTGGCGGCGGAGGCGTCGAATGAGCTGCTGATCCCCAGCGCGTCCGTCACGGTAACCAGGCCAGCGGCGGTTACCACAATCGTGTCGTTGCCCGCCGTGCCTTGGATAGCGACCGTGCCGGCGACCGTGTTGACGTCTTCAATGTTGCGATAAGTCAACGAAAGCAGCGCCGCACCGCCGGCGCTGAACGCGTCAATGGTCCCTGCTTCGGCGGGACCAGGTGTGATGGTCGACGGGTTGTTCATTGCGTTAATCACGTCAGTCGGATTCGCAAGGCCCTCGCGGCCATCGATGCCCAGCGATTCGATGTTGGTCAGGATGTAGTTGGTCGTCGATCCGCCACTGGTCAAGTCGACCTGGCCAGCGTTGACCGCACTGGCGGTAAAGTCGATCGTATCCGCCACGTTTTCAACGCCTGCGATCTGGGCCGAATCGTTAGCTGCCGGCGGGCCGCCGTCGAATGTCACGTCGTCGATGCCCCAAGCGGGAAAGTGCTGCGCGGCAAACGCGTCGTCGCCGCCTTGGCCAACAAATGTCAGGTCACTGCCCGCTGTGCCGAGCCCGGTAAACAACATAGCCGGACCGGCACTGGTCAGAATACCGCCGGACAGGACGCCCGCGCCTACGACTGCAAAATCGTCCGGACCTGCCGTGCCGTTGACAGTGATCGTATCGGTCCCCGCGCCGCCGCCGCCAATAAGATCAATCTGTTCGATGCCGCTAAAGTTGACCGTCGCCGTGTCAGTGCCAGTAATCGCGACCGTACCAGCCCGGTTATTCGCGCCGGGCGAGACGGCAAAGTTGTCGTTGGCTCCCGTGTTGCCCGTGATCGTCAGCGTGTCGCTGGCGTCGGGCGCGTTGCCGTTGATCTGAACTGGAATCGGCAGGGCCAATGCGGCGCCGGGGCCGTCCAGGTTGAGATTGAACGTGTCGTCACCGGGAGATCCTTCGATCGTCAACAGCGAGTTATTAACGTCATCCAGAATGATATTGAACACACCTGTTACGAGGATGTCGTCGTCGGCCGCGTCCGGATCGAAGACCAGGTCGACCGTCGAACTGGCCAAATCAGTCAGGTCCAGGGTGGCATGATCGGAATCGCCCGCATTGGCGTTGGCCGTAATATCCTCGACGCCCGTGAACGTCACTACGTCGTCGGCCGGCGAGACCGAAGCGACGCCCGGTACGTCGATGCGACCGGCACCGGCACCCGTGGCGACGATGCCGAGGTCATCAAAATAGCCCGCAATGTTGTTGTAGATCAGGCGGTCGCCCGTTCCCGCGCCACCGTCGAAGTCCGTCTCGAGATTCCAAGGCTGAACCGTCGTGGCAAACGGCGAAACCGTAACGGTGTCGTCCAAATCAAACGTGTCAATGTTCAGATCGCTGACGCCAGTGAACGTCACGACGGGCAACGGGGTGATGCCGTTCATCACCAGCGTACCTGCTTCTTCGGCGGTACCGGTGACGGTGATCACGTCGGCAATGTCAGACCCCGCGCCCCCGCCGGTAGTCCCTTGCCCTTCGTCGCCCACAATGTTCAGCACACCGTTGCCGGGCTGCAGCGTGATGGTCTCGAATTCCGTCGCGTTCAAGCCAGCGCTACCGTCCATCTCGAAGACGTAATTAGTCCCAACTGTGTAGACTGTGATCGCGCCAACAGGCGCCAGAATCAAAGTATCGCCAACAGCCGTCGTGGGATCATTGGCGTCCAGGTTGTAGGCGGTTCCCGGGTTAAGACTCGTGACCGTAACCGTATCGCCATCGGTAGCGGCAGGCAGGTTGCTGGTCTCCAGGTTAACCGTCTCCAGGTTGGCGTAGTCCAGTCCGGGCGCGTTGTCGAACAGGTCGCCGCCGCCCGTGCTGATCGTAGTGGCGGTGATCTCAAACGTATCGGCCGTCGCGTCGCCGCGGTCTTGCAGGTTCAAAACATCGCCGCTGCCGCCGCCGCCATCGATCGTGAAAGTATTGCCACCGGTAACATTAATATTGTTGACCGTGCCGTCGGCGGCAGCTCCGTTGTCATCGATGTTAATCGTGTCGTCGTCGACGCCACCGTTAATCGTAACGTCGTCGGTGTCACTGATCACGGTTCCCCAGATGTTGGCTGTTGATCCTGTGCCACCATCGGCCGAAGGCGTATCCAGATTGATCATCACCTCGCCATCACCCTGCACGGTGCTGTCAGGGTTCTGGGTCAGATCGTCGCCTGCGTTGAGAGTGACCGTACTGCCGGAGGACGTGATTTCGACAGTGCCCGTCGTCGCGGTGTCGGTGTTGTTGATCGTAAAGTCGTCACCTGCGGCTGCACTGTCGCCGGCGGTCAATGTAATGCTGCCCACCGCCGTGACGTCGTCGGCTACTGTCAGCGGGCTTGCATTAGAAACGATGACCTGACCGCTGTTGTTGGTAACTCCGACCAGAGTGTCGACCGTGCCGATCGTCAACAAGCCACCCACACTGTTGGCGATGACGATGTCGCCAGCCGTCGTATTCAGCG
Organism: Planctomycetota bacterium; assembly: GCA_002686265.1. Classification (GTDB taxonomy): domain Bacteria; phylum Planctomycetota; class UBA1135; order UBA1135. The sequence goes on along the minus strand of NZBA01000119.1, from coordinate 5,434 downwards.
CTGCCAGCGAGCTAATTGCCGTATCGATATCGGCGCCCACGGCCGTTCCGCCGATTCCGTTATCAGCGCGAAAGACGGCTTGTCCGCCTGTCACATTGGCCGTTTCGGCTGTCGTGTTGTCGCTGATCGCGCCATTGTCCGAATTGATGTCGACGGATGGATTTGCGGCACTTGTGGTCGTCACCGAACCAAGCAGAATGTTGCCGTCGGTGGTCAAGAAGACCTGATCGCTGCCTCCGTCGATTGTGGCGCCGTCGGCCATGGTGATGGTATCGCCGTTGGCCCCTCCGGCGTTATCGCCGGTGATGGTGACGATGCCGCTGGTTGACGTGAGGGACGCATTGGCACCCAATGCCACGTCGTCCTCGGAAGTCAACGAAACCGTGCCCGTCGCACTGATCAGGGTTCCATCGAAGTCAACACCGGATCCCGTGCCTGCACCCGTGCCATTGATGCCAATCGTTCCACTGCCAGTCGCTGTGACGTTCGCGGTCATCGACATCCGAATTCCAGGACCGGCGGAACCAGCACCAAATCCAGTTACGCTGATCGGACCGCCGGAGGCGATGTTGCCTTGAAAAAACACGCCATCGCTGTTGATCCCGGTGCCGCTACCCGTCCCCATCAACGTAATCGCGCCACCACCGGTCGATTCGACGACCGACGTTCCGACGCTGTTATCAATGTCGATACCACGATTCGCCGCACCTGTGCCGGATGCCAGGCCAGTGATGTCAATCGCTCCGGAGGCCGTACGCACCGTTGCCGGACCATCGAAGTTAACACCATGGTTACCCGGTCCGCCAACTCCACCGGCGTTGCCAAGCAACGTCACGGCGCCTGTGCCGGTCGCCTCGATGCGAGCATCGGCCACGACAAAGATGCCGAAGTTAAAACTACCGCCGCCGCCACCGGTGCCGGTGATGTCAATGGCGCCCCCCGTTACAATGTCTGCTGCAGCGCCGCGGATTTCGACCCCCCAACGTTCGGCACCAGCCGTGCCAGCGGTACCAGCAATCGTGATCGCGCCGCTGGTCGACATGATTGCGCCCTCGATGTCCACACCGGGCGTTTGATGCGCCGGACCGGCGAGGCCCGTCACGTCTATCGTACCGGTTGCGCTGGTCAGACTGCCTGCCGCACCGACAATGACATTTGCATCTGCGTTCAAATCGATCGCACCGAGACCAATCACCGAAACTGCCGCCGCAACATTGATCGTGTCGGCGTCGACGGTAAGGTCTTCGCCTGAACCGAGGCTGACGACGCCATTGAAATTGACAATGTCGGTACCCGAGGGACCTTCGCCGTCAATGACGATGTTGGCGGGATAGCTGGCTGTCAAGCTGACGATGTCGATCGTGTCATCGCCGGTAATGCCACCGTTGATCGTCAACGTACCGGTGGGGTCGGTGAACGTGGTCACTTCACCGAGTGTCGAGTTGACTGTTGTGCTGCCGCCTCCGCCGTCGGATACTGTGATCGTCTCGGTTGCGATGCTGTAATTCAACGTGACGTTGGTGGCAGTGATCGTCGAGCTGATCGGCTCCAGACCGGTATAGGTGATGGTGGGCGTGTCGGCGCCGCTGGTGATGTCGATACTACCGTCGTTGAGATTGGTGTAGTTGAACACCTCGGTATCGACCGTTCCGCCCGTCAGAGTCAAAGAATCGCCGGGAGTACTGGCCTGGCCATTGCCGTTGAAGGTGATGTCGAGGTCGAAGAAACCTCCCGCGCCGTAATCGACCTCCAGATTGTCGTTGCCGTCGGCGCCGTTGATCGTCAAGTCAACCAGATTGGCGAGCGGCGTATCCATGAGCAACGTCCCGCCCGAGCCGCCGATCCTCACTTGAACATTGCTGCCGTTTAGCCGCACGTGGAAGTCGTCATTGCCCGACGTTCCCGGTATCGTGGGCGTGGTGTCATAGCTGAGTACCACGTCGTTGCTGTTGGTTCCGCCGGCGTAGGTGATCTCCAGGGGAGCGCCGCCGGTCGCCAAGGTCGCGCCTTCGGGCAGTCCCGCAAAACCCGGATTGCCGCCCGACATGGTGACCGCGTCGGCGCCGTCGTTGTTGAGGATCACAAAGCTGTCGCCGGGCGCCGGCGCGAAGCCCAGATTCACATTCAAGCTCGGCCCATTCACACCATCGAAGAAGATCGACCCCGTGACATTTGCCTGGTCGTATTGTGTTCCGACCGTTGTACCATTCAGGTCGACGTCGTAGTTGGAAGCTTCGCTAAGACCTAGACTTCCGGTGTTGAGGATGCCCGGATCGGCACCGCCGGTGAGACCGGGACTGAGATGACTGCCAATTCCGCCGCTGTGGATGAACGTCAACTGGCCCGTCACCGTGCCGACACCCGAGATCGTGTCGTTGGCACTGAGCTGTGCGCCGGATGGATTCGGCAGCACCAAATTGCCACCATTGATTGTCGTTGTCGTGCCGAGTGGGAGAAGGCCGCTGTCGTTCAACGTGACTGTTTGCGCTCCGACGTCCAGCGTACCACCGTCACCGTGCGAGAAGCCAATCGAGCTGGTGCTCAACCCCAACGTCAGTGGCCCCGTGGCGGTGATCGTAGCGTCGCCGCCGGAGGTCCGACCAGTGATCGTGCCGGAGCCGGTCAGGGTCGAACTGTTATTCAGATCAAGCAGGCCTACCGTTTCGGTAAAGCCCGCCATCACCAAGTTCGCGCCGTTGAACGTCAAGTCCTGCGCGTTATTGATCACCTCATTGGCGTTCAATCGGAACGTGCCGCCTTCCAGAAATGTGCCGCTGTTGATGCCGTTGCCGGCGTCGATCGATTCTAAGTTGATCGTGCCTCCCGTTCCGGTAATGTATTGACGATCGTCCGAGGCAGACGAGTCGGTTCGTAAATCCGTCGCGGCCACCGTAATCGGATCGCTCGACGTACCAATGTCTCCCGTCGTTCCGTCTGACGTGGTCAGGTCGACGGTTCCACTGGTGATATTCGTGCCGCCGCCTCCATCGGTGATCGCGCCCCCTAACGCATCCGCGAAGAAGCTGGTCTGCGTAGTCACACTGCCGATCGACAGGCTGTTGGCATCAACGATGTCCGCTGTCGCCGCATTGGTGATCGACAATGGCCCGCCAAAATCGTTGGAAGCATCGGCCAACGTGATGGTACCGGTTGCCCCAGCATTCAATGATGTCGTTCCGGTGACATTGACAGGACCGGTCTGCGCAATCGTCTCGGCCGTGACCGACAGTGCCGAAGTGCTCAGACCTGCCGCCACATTTAAGTTAGTCACGTCGCTCGCTCCGCCGCGCCCGTCGATAGTGACTGCGGCACTGAAACCGGTCCCAAAGGATACGACGTTGATCGTGTCGCTGTTGTTGATATCGCCTAGGATCGTCAGCTGCGTCGATGGATTCATGAACGTCATCGACTCAAGCGTGCCTGTCGTCTCGGAAACGGTGGTCATTCCGACACCGGCCGAAGTGAGTTCAATCGTTCGATCCACCGTATCATCCACTTCAACGATCACCGTCCCAACGGGCGTTGTTACTGTGATCGGCTCGAACTCGGTGAGATCGATCACGGGGCTGGCGGCGCCGCCCGAAATCGTGATTTGCCCGTCACCGTCTTCCATCATCACGTATGTAAGTGTGTTCGCTGCGGTCGTACCGGTTATCGTGAGAACGTCGTTTTCTCCAGTCACGCCACCAAGCGAATTGTCTGTACCCGTCCCGCCGCGGATTCGGTACGTTGCGTCAATGGCTGCATCGATCGAGATGTTGTCGTTGTTGATTCCGCCATCGATGAGAATCTCGCCGTCAGTGTCGGTCGTGAGATTTATCGTGTACGACTCGCTGTCAATTAACACCGTTCGTGCAGGATTTGAATAGGCATTCACCTGCACGTTGACCGTGTTCGGATCACCGCTGGTCAACGTGATGTTGTCATGAGCGCCCGTCCCACTGACAAACGCAAAATCCGGCGTGCCGTTCGCATTGCCGTCGCGCAACCCAATGTCAGCGTCCCCGGCGGCCTGCAAGTAATTGTTAGGTTCAGCAACACCGAAACCATCTTGCCGTTCCAGGTCAAAACGCGTGACAAAGAAAGGATCTTCCCGAGTAACGGACCCAAGCCGGATCACGTCACCGCTTGTCATCAACCGATCACCGTTGTTCGCGCCGCCTGCGTCCGTCGTGTGTACGTAGGTGAATGTGTGGAACGCTTCGTGTGTTGCAGTGTATGCGAGCCGATGTGCAAGGTTCTGGTTGAACGCTGGCGTACCGGGTACCCCGCTAACTGAGTTGAATACCGTGTCGGAGAAAGTCAGTGTCGCTTCGTCTTGATCGTTGCCAGCTTGAGCAAATAGGTCGTCGGCCGCCGCGATGCCAAATAGTCCGGCGTTGTCGCCACGGTCACCATCGGTATTGACAGCAAAATCACCGACAGAGCCACCGGCAAATCCGTCGGATGTGATGTCCATGATGAAGTTGTAAGCGTCAAACTCGCCAGTCAGATCGCCAGAATTCAAACCAACGGTTGTGACCGCGTTGGCGAGACTCCCGGCCGTTGCTACCAAGACATTAATGTCGAACGGCTCTAACGCCCTTTGAACGATCGGGATTACTGCATTGGCCAATGCAGTGATATCCGCATTGTTGGTCACCATGTCGCCGTTAAAGTCGTACGCCAATGGCGTAAAGTCGAACGAGTCCGTCAAATCAAGATCTGGAGTTAGATCGGAACCCGTCCCGTTTGCTCCTCCAGCGGGGTTGCCTGCGCCGAAGATGTTGCGAAAGTCACCGACAGTGGTGCTCATCGTGCTGCCCATGCCGATCCCGCCGCCGAAATCCAAGTACATCGTCGTCGTCAAGACCACGCGCTCTTCTAGCGATTCCAATTGCAAACCACGTGGTGACAAGTTGACACCAATAACGGGCGTACGCCTCGTTTTGTATTGCTTGCTCTCAAGCATCAGCAAGCGCTTGAAGTAGCCTGACCAGGTTTGAAAGAGGGGCTTCATTCGAAGCTCACTTCGACTCAAGAACAATTCACGCCGTTCTTGTTTCGTAAGTGGTCGAGCCTGGTTGCGTTGCGTACGCTTCAGTCGGTCGAACAATTTTCGGAACATCGAAGATGCCTCTTTCAAACAGTAAACAAGCTACGCGGAAAGACACCCCACCGCGCGCTCAAGATGTAGCTGAAAAAATGACAAAACAATGCGCGAGAGCGAACCGCGCATCGCGATCGGAGGGAAGATCTTTTTCGCTAGCATGTACCGGCACTTACGCTTGCCGCAATGACATGCGTAGCCTGCCGACGTGTCGTGCAAGTCGTGCATCATGTACGAATTACAATGAAAAGGGCGGTTTGCCCGGTTGAGTAAAAGTGGGGGAGATAGTACATCTGTTTTGGGGAATAGTCAAGAATCTCTGTAGTAATTCGCAAATAAAATCCT
>NZBA01000118.1 GCA_002686265.1 Planctomycetota bacterium | reverse complement strand
CTTCGTTCGTCGGCCGGCCCGCTTGATCAAGTCTCGCGATGCAAATAATATCCAAATCACAATGCTCAAGAACAGAAGTGCCCGCAGCCGAGCGCTCGTGAACGGGCCCCGGAGTGCGTGGTTGGTGCGAGCGGTGTTTGGTTTCGCCGTTTGCTGTTTGAGATTTGTTTGTATCTTGTATCTTGAGATTTGATCACCACTGCTTGCACGTTGGCGGGCGGGGGTACGTCAGCTCTTGGCTTTCTTCTCGGTGGGCGGCATGAAGAAGAGGGCGTGGATGGCAAGGTACACGGCTCCGACGCAGATGCCGGCGTCGGCGACGTTGAAGGCCGGCCAATGCTTGCCGGGCCAGTAGCAGACGTCGAGGAAGTCGCGCACATAGGTGATCACCACGCGGTCGAAGACGTTGCCGATGGCGCCGGCCATCACGAGGCCAAGCGCGATCTGGAGCACCACGGCCTTGTTCTCTTTCCGGTGGGCGAACCAGATGACGAGCGCGCCGGCGATGATGCCGAAGATGAGCCACATCGCACTGCCCTGCGCGAGACCGAACACGCCGCCGCGGTTCTCGCTGTGCACGATCCGCAAGAAGCCCTCAACGATCACGATGGGCTCGGAATTGAAGTGTGGCAGGTGCTGGAAGATGAGGTGCTTTGTCCACAGGTCGACGCCCGCCATTACGGCGGCGACGGCCCAGAAGATCACCGGAAGCCGGTTCAGCAACCGGCCTTTTCCTGCTCGTCCAGGCATGGAATGCACAATCTGGCGTGGGGCTTTGCCGAAAGACGGCCCTTGGGGATTTGCTTGCTGCACGTACCGCATACGCCGAACGACTTGTTGGCGATCCGGTCGAGCGCCTCGTCGATCTCACGGAGCGTCTCGCCTTGATGCTCGAGCAGGCCCAGGTCGAACTCCTGCTCGTAGTTGTCCGTGCCGAGGTCGGCGAAGTTCGTGATGTCCATCGTTGCCGCTTCGTCCTTCGACTTCCGAACCGCCTCGTCTTCCAAGTGAACTGCATCGCCAAGAAGGGCATGCCTCTTTGAGAGGAGGATCTTCTTGAAGTGGTCGAAATCTTTTTTCGTCAGGGCCATCTGAGAGTTCCTTATCACTGGAGGCCGATTGCCTCCCCAACCGGGGTCTTCCCCCTAAACCCACTATGCCAAAGCGACGCGACACCAATCGCGCCAAACGAGAGCGCCTAATTATATTCGCAAATTCCGAAAAGTCAATATTGGCGAACGCAGAACTACGCATCGTTCTTGCGGCGGCCCGGGCAGGGTCCGGCGGAGGGCGAGTCGGCGGCGTTGGAACGCGTGGACCCGCCGCATGATACGCCGTCGCCACGCGCTCGGCCACTTTCCGCGGCGTCGTCTCCCTTGAAGTTGCCCACATCGCGGCGTACACTAGGCGCCGTAACGGGCAAGCTCGGAACGACAAAGATACAGGGCGGCGCAAAGGTGCTTCAAGCTCACTCGCCGGTGGCCGTCGGATGTGCCCCAACGATTCCTCACGGGCGGAAACGATGCGTATTCTCGACCTCGTCAAGCTTCCCATAAAGGTGGCGCTCACGGGCTACCACTGCAACGTCGTGGCCCGTCGCTACGGCGAGCCCCGCTACATCTTCCTGCTGAGCCACACGAGGGCCTGCACCACCCTGTTGAGCCACATACTCGGCAGCCATCCGGAAATCAGCGGCCATTCCGAGCAGTGGCTCGATTACCCGACAATTGACGACCTGAAGAAGCTCCACTGGGCTTCGGTGTGCCAAGACGCCGGGCTGCGGAGGCCAACAAGATTCCTGTTCGATAAGCTCCTGCACAATCAGCAGGTCATCGGCGATGAAGTCCTGACCATGGAGAACGTCTACATCATCTTCATGCTCAGACCGCCCGAGGCCACCCTGAAGAGCGCGATAAACTGGTACGAAGACCAGACTGAAGAGGGCGCGGTTCAGTACTACGTGGACCGGCTTGGCTTTCTCGAGGGCCTGGCCGGCTCGCTCGCCGCGCGGCAGCGCCCGCCGGCATACGTCGACGCGGAAAGCATCATCGACGACACCGGCACCTGCCTGGAGTTGATCCGCGACTACCTCGGGCTGCAAACGCCCCTCGACGAAAACTACACCGTGTTCCCAGACACCGGGCGGCGCGACGGAGCGGGCGACATGTCCCCGTCGATCTTCTCGGGCGAGGTCAAGCGCGACCGGCCGAAGCACGACATCGTTCTGAGCCAGGAAGCCATCGAGCAGACACGCCGTGCCTACGACCAGTGCAGGCGAGCGCTGCGAGAGCGCTCGGTCTGCGTGTGAGAAAAGCGGTGCGACAGGTCGGCGGCAAAGCCGCCGGAGAGTTTGCAGAAGCAAACTCCCGCCGTTCCTTCGGAACGGCACGTCTGCGCTTCTCTCCGCTGGTGCCAGTCACCGTTCTTCTCCCTTGCTTGCGCACCGCGCGGGCCCGAAAACCGGGACTGCCACCCGTTGGCTGTCCCGGCTTTCGGCAAGTAGCCCCGTTCAGAGCTTCCACTCCGCGACCTACCGTCACTTGAAGTCCCGCGCTCTGTTGCGTAGAATGGGCGTGCGGCCGGCGCAGTAAGTTCACGCAAACGGAGTGCCACATGGTGGGGCAAGCGGCCAGGTTCTCTCGCTGGTGGGTGGAGCAGAGGCGGCGTCTGTATTGGCGCGCCTTGCCGCTTCTCCTGCGAGCACCGCCGGCTTTGAGCCGGCGGCTGGTCCGGCCCAGTTCGCTCTACTGCAAGCTCACGCTTCGCTGTAACTCGCGCTGCCGCCACTGCGACATCTGGCAACGGGAGCACGATGTCGGCGAGGAGCTTTCGACCGACGAGTGGAAGGATGTATTCCGCTCGCTCCGAGCCTGGCTCGGGCCGGTCGACATCTGCCTGACGGGCGGCGAGGTGCTGCTTCGCCGGGATGCTCTCGAACTGCTCGAGTTCACCGTCGGGCTCGGGTTTCGCACTCAGTTTCTTACCAACGCATACGTCCTCACAGACGAGGTCGCCGAGAAGATCATCGCCGCTGGGCCCGACACCGTCGCCGTGTCGCTCGATGCAACGACGCCCGAGCTTTGCGATCAGCTTCGCGGCAAGGAGGGCTTCTTCGACCACGCCACCACCGGCATCAGCTCGCTCGTCCGGCATCACGGCCGCCTGAATTCCAGATGCCAGTTGATCGTCAAGTCGGTGATAATGGAGCCCAATCTGGACGAGCTGATCGGAGTTGTCGATTGGATTGAGGAAGTGGGGACGGCGAAGGTCTTCTTCCAGCCCATCACGCAGAACTACGGGCAGGAGATGCGGCAGGGCTGGTACAACGAGCCCGAGCTGAACGCTCTCTGGATCAAGGATACGTCGCGGGTCCTGCGCGTGGTCGACGAACTGATCGAACGTGTGGCGGCCGGTGGGCCGATCGCCAATACGAAGAGCGGCCTCGAACAGATCAAAGCATATTTCAGCGATCCGGCGAAGTGGTCGCGGAACGAGGCGTTCCAACTCGGCGCCTATTCGGACACGTATTGCCCGGCCGGGCTCAGCGGGCTGGAGTTCGACCCCAACGGCGACGTCCGCACGTGCCCAATGTGCGAGCCGGTCGGCAACGTCCGGGACGATTCTGTCCGCCGCATCTGGCGCAGCCGGCCCGCTTGCTGGAAGAAACCCTGCCCATATTGGTAGCGTCCTATGGCCGAAGAACTAACCGTGCTGTCCGTCCTTGATTTCAACCCCCGCCGCTTGGGGTCCATCGAGGAATACTTCTGCGCATTGGGCCGGCAGTTGCACGCGTCGGGCGGGCGGTGCGTCGCCGGCGTATCCGCGCCGCCGGCCGATGATGTGGCGGAAGCGTTCCGGGCCAATCACGTCGAGTGGCGCGTCGTGCCATTCGACAAGGGCACGCTGGCCGCGGCCCGCGCCGTGCGGCGGCTGGTGCGCGAAGTCCGCCCGCAGATCACGCACTTTCATTTCGTCCCGCTCGGCAGCCCGCTATTCCGCGTCGCGCGGTGGTCGGGCTCGAAGCGAGTCGTCGTTTCCCATCACTACTCGTTCCCGCTCGAAGATCACCCGCCTCGTCTCGCGTGGCTGGGGCGGCTGCGGCGCGCGTTCAGCCTGAGCCCCTGCTCGCTGCTCGTCACGCCCTCACAATATATCTGCGACTGCCTCGTCTCGCGCCACAAGCTTCCGGGCGACAAGATTCGCGTCGTGCTTAACGGCGTCAATCTCGAACGGTTCGCCGAGGATCGGCCGTCGACGTTCGACGCCCGCGCCGAGCTTGGCATCCCGGCCGACGCGCCCATCGTCTCGACGCTCGCTTACTTCATTCCGCAGAAGGGCGGCGACGACCTTGTCCGCGCCGTGCCCGCCGTGCTCGAGCAGGCGCCCGACATGCACCTGCTGATGATCGGCGACGGCCCCGAGCTTCCGCGCCTGAAAGAGATCGCCGCCGGCCTCGGCGTGACGGAGCGCGTGCACTTCACAGGTCTTGCCAGCGGCGACCGGATGGACGGCTTTCTGGCCGAGAGCTTGATCACCACGCTCGTCTGCACGTGGGGCGAGGCGTTTTCGCTCGTCGTGCTCGAGTTCATGGCGTGCGGCAAGCCGATGGTCGCGACGGCTGTTGGCGGCACGCCCGAGGCGGTGGCCGACGGCGAGACCGGGCTGCTCGTGCCGCCGTTTGCGCCGGAGAAGATCGCCGACGCCCTGATCACGCTGCTCACCGACCGCGCCCGGACCGAGCAGATGGGCCACGCCGCCCGCCGCCGGGCCGAGGAATGTTTCGACGTCGAGCGGATGGTGAGCGACACACTTGATGTCTATCGGGAAGCGCTCGGGGACTAGGGATCAGGGGGCAGGGACGGTCGCTCCCGTATCTCAGTCCTTCTCTCATTCTTGCTTCCGACAGGCCGTGGACCTTGAGCGTGCCGCACACGCGGGCAGGATGCCCGCGACACAATGAGCGTGCCATGTGACGCGGCCATCTTGGCCGCGTGGTGGTGACGCAGCCGCAGAAGGCCAACAGCGTGAGCCCGTAGTCCGAGACTTGAAGTATCACTAGTGTAGTATCAGTGCTCGGATTACGGGCTCATGTTTTGGGCCGATCATGTCGATACCTCCATATGAGTCGGGGAGCTATATGGAGGGAAAGTCTTGTCCAAGAAGTATGTTGTCCGGTTAACGCACGAGGAGCGGGAGCAACTTACCCGGCTGGTCCGCAGCGGCAAGGCGGCAGCACAGAAGATTCGTCGTGCCAACATCCTGCTCAAGACCGACGTGGACGGTCCGGCTTGGACTGACCAACACATCGCGGAGGCGTTCGGCTGCCGCGTCCGGACCATCGAGTACCTGCGACAACGCTGCGTCGAGGGCGGCGTCGAAGTCACGGTGGCCGGCAAGCCGAGTTCCCGTACGTATCCTCGCCGGCTCGACGGTGCGGGGGAGGCCCGCCTCATCGCTCTGGCCTGCAGCGAGCCGCCGGAAGGCCGGGCCCGCTGGACGCTTCGCTTGCTTGGCGACAAGCTGGTCGAGCTTGCGGTCGTCGACAGCATCTCGCACGAGACCGTCCGGCGAACGCTCAAAAAAACGAACTGAAGCCGCATCGAAGCCAGTACTGGTGCATCCCGCCCGAGCACAACGCCGCCTTCGTGGCGGCGATGGAAGACATCCTTGACCTGTACCAGCAGCCACGTGATCCACGCCGCCCGCTGGTGTGCATGGACGAGCAGCCCAAGCAGTTGATCAAGGAGACGCGTACGCCCCGCCGGCCCACGCCCGGGCATCCGGCCCGTGTCGACTACGAATACGAACGCGCCGGCACGGCTAACGTGTTCCTGTTCGTCGCTCCGCTCGAAGGCCACCGCCACGTCGACGTCACGAAACGCCGCACCGCCGTGGACTGGGCTCATCAGATACGGCGGCTGGTCGACATCGACTATCCCGACGCCGCGGTGATTCGGCTGGTGATGGACAACCTCAACACGCATACCGTCGCGTCCCTCTATGCCGCGTTCCCGCCCGACGAAGCCCGGCGGATCGCCCGCAAGCTCGACATTCACTACACGCCCAAGCATGGCAGTTGGCTCAACATCGCCGAGGTCGAATTGAACGCCCTGACGCGCCAATGCCTCCGGCGTCGTATCCCTGATCTACCCAAGATGCGACGCGAGGTCGACGCCTGGCAGACCGACCGGAACGCTACCCTGGTCGGTGTCAACTGGCGCTTTACCACCGATGACGCTCGCATCAAACTACGAACACTCTACCCGAAAACCGAGGCG
>NZBA01000117.1 GCA_002686265.1 Planctomycetota bacterium | reverse complement strand
GAAGAGCCGCATATCCTAGGCACCTTGCGCGCTCGCCGCGGGATTCGCCCTCGGCGCGCGGCCACCCTGACGGAACACCCGAGGACCGATCCCGTGCAACTTCGCTCCCTGCTGATCACTCCGATCACCCTGCTCTTCGCGGGCCTTCCCGCCCTCCCCGCCATGGCGGCCCACGACCATGACCCCGAGTGGTTGGACGGCACCCAATTCGACCAGGGCGTGTACGTCAAGATCCACCACCCGCGGGTGATCCGGGAGCTCAGCTCCTTCGGCGGTGGGTTGGTGGTGAGCAATGTCGACGGGGAGTCCGATGCCCTCGTGCGTGAGGTGCGCTATCACCTCGGCTCCGCCAGTGGGCCCCTTGTGCGCCGTCCCGATCACGCTCTCGCCACGCGACGCACGGCCTACGCGGAGTACAAGAGCGTGCGCAAGGCTCTCGAGGGCGCGGCCGGTGGACGCGATCCGGTGCGCGCCGAGGAGCTCGTTCGGCGCCGAACCGTTTCGATGTTCGAGGTCGCCGAGGGTGCCTTCGTCGATCGCTTCGACGTGGACGACGCCTGGGTCGATCCGGACGCGGTTTCCTATCGCATGACCGTTGAGATCGACCTCGTGCAGAACGGCGTGGCGCGCACGCTGCGCAAGCCGGTCGTGATCCCGATCCAGCCGCCTCTGCCGAACGGCACCGGGTCCATGAGGCGCGTCGCCTACGACGCTCTGACCGGGGTCTCGCGCGCCCTGCCGCACCAGCCGGGCGACGCTCAGCTCGGCGGCGGGTCAGCTTGGTACGCAGGGGACCAGCACCTGCACACGGCCTATTCGATCGACTCGTTCTTCCTGCACCTGAACGTCTTCAACGCCGGTTTCTACGCCCTGGCGGCGGACCTCTACGGGCTCGACTGGATCATCACCACCGACCACTCGAACATCCACTTCTCGCTTCTCGGCTACGAGTGGTACTCGGCGGACCAGCACCAGGCGGGGACCGAGCAGACGGAGAACTACCGCAACGCGACGGGTTTTCAGGCCTACTGCGGGCAGGAGATGGGCCTTGGGCAGCAGGGGTTCTTCAATGAACCGTCGCACTACCTCGCCTGGCCCAAGGATCAGGATTCGATGGGGTACTTGGAGAACCCCGGCTCGGGCCTCGTCTTCGGACACCTCAATTGCGAGAGCGAGCAGGTGATCATCGACCGCGTCAACGACGCGGGAGGCATCGGCTTCGTCGCTCACCCTTTCGTGGGGCAATCCCTGTTCTACGAGGAGTGGGACTTCGACAACGGCGCGACCGGTTGGGCCGGGTTCGAGATTTGGTGCTCGTCGGGAGGCGTCCTCGGCTCCTCGGACGAGCAGGCGATCGCGAAGTGGTTCGAGCTCCTCGCCGGCATCCCGGCGCCCCAGGGAGGCGCGCTGCCTCCGCGCCCCGGCTTTCCGACGCGCTACCCGGTCGGGATCGGCGATTCCGACGCCCACACGATCATGGATATCGGCAGGACCTTCACCTACTCGCGGCTCGACGAGTTGAGTCGTCCGGGAATCATGGCGGGGTTCACGGGCGGGCGGTGCGTCGCCTCCAACGGCCCTCTGGCCTTCGGGATGCTGAACGGCGCCGGGCCGGGCGGGGTGGCGACCGGCGTCGCCACGGGTGCCAACACGATCGAGGTGACCCTGCAGAGCACATCGGAGTTCGGCCCGGTGGGGGACTACGAGATCAGCGTCCTCGTGGACGGCTCTCCGCGCGTGGTCGTTCCGCCGAGCGGGCAGCCCGGCGACTCGGCCGTGATCGTGATCGACAACCTGATGCTCGGGCCCGAGGACGGCTTCGTGAACGTCTTCGCCACGAGCTCGGTCGGTCCTCCGCGCGCGATGGCCAACCCGATCTGGCTGCAGTTCGACTAGGTACCCGGCGGGAGCTCTCCTGGGCCGAGCGCAGGAGCGGGAGCGCCCGGGCGGGTGGGCTGGGCACGTGAGCCGGTGTGCGGTGCGGTCGAGGGCGCCTGCCGGGTGGGCTGCCCGGCGGCCCGGGAGGGTGGTCTGGCAGATCATCCCGCTTGCACGGAGCGGAGATGAGGGAAGACGGTGGCTTGTAAGGGCTGCGGGGTTGCCGGATGGCGTAGTGCGCGTATCCCGAGGGGTTCGCGGCGGCGCTCCGGGCTCCCCGACGGGGGCCGCGAGGCCGGACGCTCAACCTGTCGAAACACCCAGGATTCGTACCCATGCGCCGACGCACCCAGCTACTGACATCGTTTGCCCTGCTCGTCGCCGACGCGCCCGCTCTCCTTGCCGAGCCGGCTCACGACCACGATCCCGGTTGGCTGGACGGCACCCGGTTGGACCAGGGCGTCTACGTCGGAATCCACCACCCGCGGGTGATCCGAGAACTGCACTCCTTCAGTTACGGCTTGGTCGTGACCAACGTCGATGGTGCACTCGACACTCACGTGCGCGAGGTGCGCTACCACGCTCGCGCCGATGGCGGCCCCGAGGTGCGGCGCCCCGATCACCGACTCGAAACGCGTCGCGAGGCTTATGCCGAGTACAAGACTGCTCGCAAGAACCTGGAAGGCGCCGCGGCTGCGGGAGACCCGGCACGCACCGAGGAGTCTCTGCGCCGCCGGGCGGAGGCCATGACCGAGGTCGCTGAGGACTCCTACTCCGACTCCTTCGACGTCGAAGAAGCCTGGGTGGACATGGACGCGGTGTCCTACCGTATCACGGTCGAGATCGATCTCGTGCGGAACGGTGTGACGCGCACCCTGCGCAAGCCGATCGTGATCCCGATTCAGCCCCCGCTGCCCGACGGGGTCGGACCGATGCGGCGCGTCTCCTGGGATGCTCTGACCGGCGTCTCGCGGCCCCTTCCGCACGTTCCGGGTGATGCCCAACTCGGTGGAGGCCTGTTCTGGCGCGCCGGGGACCAGCACCTGCACACCGTCTACTCGGTGGACGCCTTCTTCCTCGAACAGAACTTCATCCATCCCGGGCTCTACGGCCTGGTAGCGAACATCTACGGGCTCGACTGGATCGTCACCACGGACCACTCGAACATCGATTTCACGCTCTGGGGCACCAGCTGGTACACGGCCGAGCAGCACGACGCGGCTGCCGAGGGGGCGGCGGAGTACCGCGACTACACCGGATTCCAGTGCTACTCCGGGCAGGAGATGGGGCTCGGCCAGCAGGGCTGGTTCAACGAGCCGTCCCACTTGCTCGCCCTCCCCAAGGACTTGGATTCGTTCCCGTACATCTCGAACCCGAGCTCGGGCCTCGTCTTCGGGCACCTGAACTGTGAGAGCGAGCAGGTGATCATCGACCGCGTCAACGACGCGGGCGGGCTCGGCTTCGTCGCGCACCCCTTCGTTGGCGATACCGGGTTCTACTCCCCCTGGGATTTCGACAACGGCGCCACGGGCTGGGCGGGATTCGAGATCTGGTGCTCGGCGGAGGGGGAGCTCAACGACACGGACGAAGAGGCTGTCGCTAAGTGGTTCGAGCTCCTGCGCGGCATCCCCGAGCCCCAGGGGGGCGCTTTGCCTCCGCGTGCCGGGTTCCCGACTGCCTTCCCGGTCGGGATCGGTGATTCCGACGCCCACACGATCATGGACATCGGCAACACCTTCACCTACTCGCGGCTGGAAACGCTGAGTCGGCCAGGGATCATGAGTGGGTTGCTCTCGGGTCGCTGCGTGGCTTCCAACGGTCCTCTGGCCTTCGGGACCCTGAACGGCGCCGGTCCGGGCGACGTGGCGACCGGAATCGCCGTGGGCGCCAACACGATCGAGGTGACCCTGCAGAGCACGTCGGAATTCGGCCCGGTGGGGGACTACGAGATCACGATTCTCGTGGACGGCGTCGCGCGTTTGCTCGTGCCGCCGAGCGGGATGCCCGGGAACTCGGTGGTGTTCGTGATCGAGAACTTGGTGCTCGGCCCCGAGGACGGATTCGTAAACGTCTTCGCCACGAGCTCTGTCGGCTCTCCGCGCGCCATGGCCAACCCGATCTGGCTCCAGTTCGAGTAGGCACCCGGCGAGCCTCCTCCGACGCCGGACGCGGGATCCGACGCGCTCGGTCGCGTAGACTGCCCGCGTGCGCGGCACCCGAGAGTACAGGGACCTGTGGACCGTGGTCTGGCTTACGGCGACCGCCCTCGCCCTGCGAGCGGCCGCCGTCCTGTCTCTTGGGGACGTCTTCTTCCACGGCGAGGAGCTGGAGAAGGGAACGGCGGCCAAGGGCATTCTCGACTCGGTGGGCGTCGCCCACCACCACCTCGCGTACCACTACTACGAGGGCGGCGGGTTCGTCGTCAGCCACCTCAAGGCGCTCGCCTTCCTGCTCGTCGGGCAGAACCTGTTGGCCCACAAGCTCGTGGCGGCGGGGTTCATCGTGGGTGTACTCGTCGCCGGCTACGCCTTCGTACGCGACTCCTTCGGCCGCCGGGCCGCCTTGTGGTTCGGCCTGCTGTACGCCTTCTCGCCGCCTACTTACCAGAAGCTCTCCCTGATCAACCTGGGGATCCACTTCGAGGCTTGCCTCTTTGTGATGTTGGCCCTCGGCCTGACCGCGCGCATCCTGCGCGAGGAGCGCGCGCGCCGCTCCCTGTGGTTCCTGCTCGGCGTCGTCTGCGGCTCGGGCATCTACTTCTCCTACCAGGTCGGCCTGGTGGCCGCCGTTTGCCTGGCGGCCCTCGCCGTGGGCCGTCCTCGCGCCTTGCTCCAGCGAGGGAGTCTGCCGGGCCTGGCCGGCACCGCCCTCGGCGGTCTGCCGCTGCTGTTGATGTACCTGGAGGTCGGCGACGCGGTGATCGACATCCACGGCGCCGAGCTCACTGCCGCTGGGAGCGGCGAGCGCCTGTTGCCATTCTTGCGGGCGATCTTCGCCGAGGGCGCCCTGGGGGGCGTCGCCGGCCCCTGGCTGTGGACCGCCGCTGTCGCGGGCGGCGCCCTCGTCGGGGTGTTCGGGCGCGGGGCCGGGGCGGACAGGACGCGCGCACGCCTGGCATTGCCGGTGGCTTACTTGGCGGCCTTCGCGGCGGTTTTCGTCCTGAGCGAGTTCATCCCGGCCCGTGTCTACCACGGTTTCCTGGTCCTGCGCCTGGCGCCTGTGTGGGTCGTCGGTCTGGTGCCGATCGCCGTGGGACTGGCGCGCTGGGAAGACGGCGCACTTCCGGCGCGCCCGGTGGCATCGGCGATCGGCGGCCTGCTCCTGGCCGCCGGCGGTCTCGGCGCCTTGCAGGCGGTGGGAGAGGGCCGTCCCTCGACGCCCGCGCGCAACTGGGATGTGCTGTGCCGCACCAAGGGCTACGTCTACGCCGGCTACTTCCCCAAGTTCGTGCCGCACCTGCCACCCGGTGACGAGCAGCGGCTCGAGATCCTGCTCTCCTTCGACGAAGCCGAGCGCGAGTGGTTGGTGACCGAGGCCTGCGCCGTGCTGTTCGAAACACCCACCCCCGACGCGCGGACCGTGATGGCGCGGGGGCGCGAGGTGCTCGCCACCGTTGCCCCAAAGCGCGTCGAGGCCTTCGAACTCGGCCTCGGCTCGCTGCTCTTGCGCGAAGCCGGCTGGGATCTCGCACGCGCTTTGGAGAGCGCGCTGGCCGCTCCTCCGGGCTTGCGCGAGCGGCTTCTCGAGGGTCTGGGGCGCGCCGGCTCCGGCCCCTACCCGACCGTCGACGTCCTGGGCGTGGAGGCTGCCCTGGCTCAGCGCTTGCCGGACCCCGCGTCCTTCCTCGAGGGCCTCGGTCAGCGCCTGTACGAGAACAGCACCATGCGCCTCTTGTCGGAGCGCCCGGCCGCTTTCATCGAGTCCCGTCCCGCGGCCGAGCGCCCCGCCCTGCGCTCGGGGTACGAGCGCGCCTGGGCCCGCCACCGCCTGCCGTGACCCTCGGCGCGCCCGGATTCCTCGCCGTCCCGCTCGGTGTGGCGCTCGCTTGCGCCGTGCCCGCCGCGGGAGAGCCGCGCGCGGCGGGCGCGGCGCGCCCCAACGTGCTCCTCTGCATCGCCGACGACTGGGGCTGGCCGCACGCCGGCGTCCTCGGCGACGAGGTCGTGCGCACGCCGCACTTCGACCGCCTGGCGCGCGAGGGCGTGCTCTTCACCCACGCTTTCGTCTCCTCGCCCTCCTGCACGCCCTCGCGCAACGCGCTCCTCACTGGTCAGGACTTCTGGCGCCTGGGGCCGGGCGCCAACCTGTGGAGCACCCTCGATCCCGACCACGCGGTGTTCCCGCTCCTGCTCGCCGAAGCCGGCTATCACGTGGGCCACTGGCGCAAGAGCTGGGGGCCCGGCCGCCTGACGGGTTGGGAGACGCCGCCGGCCGGCCCAGCCTTCGAGGGCGGATTCGAGGCGTTTCTGGCCGCCCGGCCCGAGGGTGCGCCGTTCTGCTTCTGGTTGGGGTCGTCGGATCCGCACCGGCCCTACCGTGAGGGCTCGGGCGTCGCGGGCGGCCTCGATCCCGATGCGATCGACCTCTTCCCCTTCTTCCCCGATCTTCCCCGCGTGCGCTCGGACGTGGCCGACTACTACCATGAGGTCGAGCGCTTCGACCGCGACGTCGGCGAAGCCCTGGCGCGCTTGGAGGCGCTGGGCGAGTTGGAGAACACCCTGGTCGTCGTGACCGGCGACCACGGCATGCCCTTCCCGCGCTGCAAGGGCAACATCTACGATTCCGGCACCCGCGTCCCCCTCGCCCTGCGTTGGCCGGCGCGCGCGGCGGGAAGGAGGGTGCTCGACGATCTGGTCAGCCTGACGGACCTGGCGCCGACCTTCCTGGCCGCCGCGGGCCTGCCGCGGCCCGCGGCCATGACCGGCCGAGACCTCGGCCCGTGCCTGGCGGGCGGAGAACGCACTTCTCGCACGGCCGTGGTCCTGGGTCGGGAACGTCACACCCAGGCGCAGGAGGCGGGCGAGGGGGGCGGCTACCCCGTTCGCGCTCTGCGCACGCGCACGCATCTCTACGTGCGGAATCTCAGGCCGGGGCGCTGGCCGGCGGGGACCCCCAACCACGAGCGCGCCTTCCGCGCGGGAGCCTGGCTCGCCGACTGCGACAACGGGCCGACCAAGTGGGTCATCGCCGCGCGCGCCGAGACGGACGAGACCTGCGCGCACAGTTTCGAGCTCTGCTTCGCACGCAGGCCTGCGGAGGAGCTCTACGACCTCACCGTGGACCCGCATCAGCTCCGCAATCTGGCCGCCGTTGCGGGCCAATCGAACCTCAAGGCGCGGCTGGCACAACGCTTGGCCGAGGCCCTCGAGGAGCGCGGCGATCCGCGCTCCGAGGGGATGGGCGCCGCCTTCGATCGTGCGCCCTACTTCGGAGGTACTCCGAGTTGGCCGGGAGAGGCTGCCCTCGGGGCGTTTCGCTGACCTCTCGGGGCAGGGGAGTTCCCGCGGCCTGCGAGGCACGCTAGATTGGGCCGTGATCGTCGGCGTGACCCCGCCGCGCGGCACGCCTGATCCGAACCCGATGAGCACGCGAGGACCCTCATGACGATCTCGGTCACAGACCCCTTCGGCCAGGCCTTGGAGCGGACGGCGAGGATCCTCTTTCAGCCCTTCGACCTGACCAAGTGGCTGACCCTGGGGTTCTGCGCCTGGCTCGCCACCATGGGTGAGGGTGGCGGTGGGGCCGGCGGCGGCTTCTCCGGTGACGACCCGCGGGGCCTTTCCAATCAACTCGAACAGGGGCGGGAGTGGGCCGTTCGTCACGCCGGTCTCCTGCTGCTGGGTGGTGGGGCGATCGTGCTCGGTGTCTTCTTGATCGCGGCCTTGGTGCTGTGGCTCAAGGCCCGCGGCCGCTTCATGTTCATCGACGGCATCGTCCACGACCGCGGCGCGGTCAAGGAACCTTGGGCGGCATTTCGCGACGTGGCCCGGCGCGTCTTCGTCTTCGAGCTGATGTTGACCGTCGCGGTCGGGTTCACCCTGAGCCTGGCGGTAGCGGGCGGCTTCTACCTGGCCTGGGGCGACATGAACGCGGGACGCTTCGAGGGGGGAGCGCTCGCGGGACTCGTCTTCGGCGTCGGCCTCATGCTGATCGCTGGCGTGACGGGGGGCTTGATCGGCTGGATCCTGGACAACTTCATCGTGCCCGCGCTCTATCTGCACGGTGGCGGCATCGGTGATGCGTGGGCCCTGGTGCGCGAGGAGATCTTCGCCTCTCGCACCGGGACGATCCTGCTCTACCTGCTGATGCGCATCGGCCTGAGCATCGTGGGCGGCATCGGCGCGCTCTGCGTGACCTGTGCAACCTGCTGCCTGACGGTCATTCCCTACGTCGGAACCGTGATCCTGCTTCCGCTGTTCGTGTTCTTGCGTTGCTACAACCTGAGCTTTCTCGAGCAGTTCGGAGAGCGCTGGCGCTTCTACCGTTTCGAGCTCGCAGCGGCCTCGCCCCCGCCGCCGGAATGATCCTCAGGCGGCTTCGATCGCGGCGGATCCGCCGGGCGGGTACGGCACATCTACAGGCCGGGCGCTGGGCGCAGGCCGAGGAGCTTCTGAGCAAGGCGGTTGAGCTCGACCCCGATGACGTCTGGTCCGCCAACAACCGGGCGACGGCGTTGATCAAGCTCGGACGCTTCACCGACGCCTTGGAGGTGGCGTGCGCGGCGACCGAGCACCGTGGGGACTTGCCCGAACCCCACGAGAGCGCCGGCCTCGCCCTCCTGAGCCTGCGCCGCTGGGAGGAGGCCGCCGCCGCCTACGGCCGGGCCGTCGCCTGCGCACCCGATCGCCCCGAGGCGTATCAGCGGTGGGGGATTGCGCTCTCTCAGCTCGGGCGCTGGGACGAGGCGCGCGTCGCCTGGGAGCGGGCCGTCGAGCTCGACCCGACCGACGACACCTCGCGCGAGCAACTCGAGCTCGCCCACGCTCAGCTCGATCGCCTCCAAGCGGCCTGGAGCGCAGAGCGCGCCGTCGTCGCCGAGGGCCCGACAGAGGCGGCGCGGGAGCCGCTTCCCGGAGGAGGGCTCTTCAGTTTTCGGGGCATGCGCCAGCGCCTCCTGCGCGCCGCGGGGACCGCGCACCTCAGGGCCGGCCGCTGGGCGGCGGCCGCGGCGCGCCTGGAGCGGGCCGGCGCCCTCGACCCCGGCGACGTCTGGTGTGCCAACAACCTCGCGACGGCCCTGATCAAGCTCGGACGCTGCGAAGAAGCCCTGGAGGTCGCGCGCGCGGCGGCTAGCTTACGACCAGACCTGGCCGAGCCCCATGAGAGCGTGGGCCTGGCCCTGTTGACCCTGCGCCGCTGGGAGGAGGCCGCCAGAGCCTACGGCCGAGCGATCGAGTGTGCCGACGACCGCCACGACTCCCACCAGCGCCTGGGGATCGCCTGCTCTCAGCTCGGCCGCTGGGAGGAGGCGCGAGCGGCCTGGGAGCGCGCCGTCGAAATCGCTCCCGATGATCACACCTCGCGCGAGCAGCTGCATCTCGCCCGCGGGCAGGTTGACACCTGGCAGCGGGAGAAGAGCACTCCCCCACCGGCTTCCCCGAGAGCCGACGTTCCCGTTTGCGTCCCGAGCGCCCCCATGGGCGGCCCCCAGGACGATCTGATGGCGGAGAGCCGTTGGGAGGAAGCCCTGGCCGCCTGCCACGAGGCCATCGCCGCGCGCCCGGAAGCGAGCGGCGCTCACGAGCAGCTGGGGGTCGCGCTGATGAAGCTCGAGCGCTGGGACGAGGCCCTCATCGTCGCCCGCCGCGCGACGGAATGCTGTCGGGATCACGGTGGCCTGCACCTGCGCCTGGGCATCCTGCTCGCGCGGTGCGAGTGCTGGGAGGAGGCGGCCGAGGCCTGCCGGCAGGCGGTCGCTCTGACTCCGCGCGCGGTTGACGCCCACCGCCATCTGGCACAGGCCGCCTACCACCTCGGGTTCTGGGAGGAAGTCGAGGCGGCCTGCGCCGCGACTCTGGAGCTAGCCCCCAACGACCCCGACGCGACGCCCTTGCTGCGGGCGGCGCGCATCCGCCGCCGCAACCAGGGAGCGGGGCGCTCGCCGACCGCCAGTGCTCCGCCGCCCGGATCGGTGCGCAAGGCCCTGGCGGCCCGCCGCGAACGCTTCTGGTCGGTCGCCAACCTCGGCCGCGACCCTCTGCGCGTGGAGAGCTGGCTGCAGGGCATGGTCTGTGGCGCCGACGGCTCTCCGCCCCCGGACGCCGAGCCCGCCGTTCGGCCCGCGCGCCTGCTGTTCGTACTGGACAACGACTACGGCGAGCTGACGACCCTCATGTACCTGCTGCTGGGGCAGGAGCTGGTCGGGAGCACGACACTCCTGCTGCCCGAGCGCCTGTTCGCCAACAACGCCGCCGCCCTGCCGGGCCGCACCCACCGCTACGACACCCTGGCGGACATCATGGACAGGGTGGAGCGCGAGCAGCCCGAGGTGGTCTTCCTGTGCTCCGCCTACCTGATGACGATCCACGAGCTGCTGACCCTCGAGGAGCTCGAGGAGCTCGTCGGTTTCCTCCGAGCGCGCCGGTGTCGAATCGTGACCACCGACCCCTTCCTGGGCGTGCTCTCCCAGGGTGATGTGCGCTCCCTCGTCGTCTTCGACATCTCCGACGCCGCCGTAGACCTCTACGAGGCCGTCAAGGACCGACAGGAGGAACGCCTGCGCGCCCACCTCACTCGTTGCGAGGAGATCCTGCGCGGCGCGCACCACCTCTACCCGACCTTCTGCGACCTGGCCGCGGAGGAGACGCGCACGACCGACGCGCGCAACGTCTCCTTCTTCAACTCGCGCCTGCTGCGCCCGGACGCCGACGACGATCCCGAGCGACGGCCGCACTGGCTGTTCATCCTCTCGCAGGCCGACTACGAGGCGCAGGTGCTCGTCGAGGGATTGGCCTTCATCGATCTCGTGGCCGATCGCATCGTTGATGCCTTGGCCGCGAGGCGGCACCCGATCTTGATCGGTCCGCGCGAGTTGATCGACGCCCTCGGTGACCGCCTGCCGACGGCGGAGGGCGTGGACCTGCTGCACTACTGTCCCTTCCGCCAGCTCGTCGCCCTCTCCTTGAGCGCCGAGTACGCCTTCTACTGGAACGTGCTCTCGCACTCGATCCTGATTCGCCTGTTCAACGGCCAACCGATCGTCGTCTTCGACAAGGGGCACCTGATCCGCAACATCACCGCTGTCCACGAGCGCGTCGTGAAGTGGTACTACCAGGGCTGGGAGATGCCGTTCACCGATCAGAAGACCGCCATGACCCTCGAGTCCGTCGCCGGGAGCTGTCGTTCCTTCGGCGAGGAGGCCGAGAGATTGCAGCGCCGCTTTGCCCGAGCGCCCTCGCCGGCCGACATGATCGACGACCTCGTGGGACGAGCGAGCGAGGAGCGCCCGTGCTGATCTCCGTCGAGACACCCGTCTTCAAGGGGCTGCGCCTTCAGCGCTGCATCGACTCGGTCCTGCACCAGACTTCCAAGGACTGGCACCTCTCGCTCCTGTGGGACGGCGGCGATGCGCGCTCGCGCGAGATCCTCGAGGAGCTCGAGCATCGCGATCTGCCTTCGGTCAGCGTGCACTACGGGCCCAACCGCGGCATCGCTCGCGCGCGGCGCTTCTTGAGCGAGCACGCTCCCGGCGACTACATCCTGCCCCTCGACGACGACGACGCCCTGCCGTGCCATGCCGTCGAGCGCTTCGCCGCCGCCGCCGCCGCCCGGCCTTGGGCTTCGGTGATCCGAGCCCGGCGCGAGATCGTCGACGAGGAGGGCGCGATCCTGGCCGAGCGGCCCTGGTTCCCCTTCGAGGCCCGTCACTACCAGCACGGAATGGTGACCGACATCCACAACCACTCCCAGCCGACGATCTTCAGTCGCGCGGCCTACGAGCGGACGGCGGGCTGGGAAGGTTTCGAGGACTTCTCCTACGCCGGTGAGGACTGCGATCTGTACCTGAAGCTCGAGGAGGTCGGGACCATCGAGCTGATCGACGAGACGCTCTACTACTACCGCGTTCACGACGAGCGCGCGAGTTTGGTGCTGACCGACCAGGCGGCATTCGAGATGTGGCGCCGGTTGGCGGACCGCACGATCGAGCGCATCGGCCTCCCCCTGCGGCGCACGGGCGAGCACCCGCCCTTCGACTACGAACGCGTCGAGCGCCCGCCCCTGAGCTCCGCCGACGTGGACTTCGTCGTCGCCGGCGAGGGAGGGGGGGCCGCCGCCCTGGGGGAGACGGGCGTCGGTGCCGACGCCGTGACCCTGGTCGGCGCGGAGTCCGCCGCGGCCCTGGCCGCCGGCTGGAAGGCGCCCGGGCGCCCGCTGGTCTGCTTCGTGGACGCCTCGCTCGAGCTCGCTCCGCCGGCGGATTGGAAGCGGCTGCTCGAGGCTCTCGAGCGCGAGCAGCTCGACCTCGCCGCGCCGCGCATCGTCACCTCGGAGGGAGCGGTCACCTGCGGCGCGCCGGCGTTCGACCTCGAGCGGCGCCCGGTGATGGCCACCGCTCCCGGGCGCGCCGAGGCTTCGGACCTGGGAGCCCCCTGGTTGCACGAGCGCCTGCTCCTCGTGCGACGCGAGGTCCTGGCCGCCGTCGGCGGCCTCGACTCGGGCTTCGAGGCTCCGCGCAGCGCCGCCATCGACCTGTGTCTGCGCGCGCGGCAACGCGGCTTCCGCTGTGGCTTCCTGGGCGAGATGGCCTTTGTCGGGCCGGCTCCAACCGCCCGCGCGATCCCGCCGTCCGACCTCGAACGCCTGCACGCCAAGTGGGCTGGGGCGCCGGACCTACTCGGCGCAAAGGGCGGCGGTCAACTGCTCGGCTGAGCGCGTCGAGAGCTCGCGGTAGACCTCACCCGGAGGGCGATCGAGGAGGGCGGCCACGATTCCTCGCGCCCGGGGCGCGCCCTGCCGCTCCTCGAGAGCGCCGACGTGGGCCGCGACGGCGTCGATGCGCTCGTAGACCCCCTCGTCGTGGACCTCCAGGACCCCCCAGACGCCGGAGACCGTGCGGACGAGCTCCTTCAGGTAGGTGGCGAGCAGGGTCTCGCTCGCGGTCGTCTCCTGCAGGGCCTTCAGCTCCCCGAGCCGCTGCTCTGCGGCCGCGGCCAACTCGGCCGGCAAGGAACCCTCCGTCTCGGTTGCCTGGTCGACGTTGAGGCGGGTGATCAGGATGCGCTTGGCCGCTTGGGCGAGCAGGTTCGACTGCGCCTCGAGCTCGGGCGAGGGCGCGCGCTTGCTGCGCGTGTAGCTGTCGACGACGGCGTCGGCCACGGCCAGCCGGGCGCGCAGGCCGTTGAGCCGGTTGGCCTGGTCGAGGAATCCCTCCAGGCGTCCGACCAGCTCCCCGAAGTGCTGGCGGTTGTGCTGCAGCACGACGTTCGGCTCGTTGGGCGGATCGAAGCCGCGCAGCTCGCCCACGACCTCGCGCAGCTCCTCGACCGGCAGGGTGTGCAAGGAGAGAGCGAGGGGAGAGTCCACTTGATTGAACATCAGCATCACGCCCTCGGCGTTGCAGAACTCGACCGTGCGCGGGATCTCGCGCCAGTTCAGGCGCATGGGGCAGAAGCGGAAGACGACGGACTTGCCGCGCTTCGCCATCAGGTCGATGAAGTAGCGACAGTGGGCCATCACGTCCCCGTAGCGTGCGCCGCGCCGGATGGACTCGTAGGTCTCCTTCACGATCGAGTCGATCGAGATGTGGATCCAGCAGTTGAAGCCCTCGAGCACGCTCTTGATGCGGTCATCGAGGAGCGTGCCGTTGGTCAGGATGCAGGCTTGCAGGTCGGGGTTGACGCGCGCGATCCGCTCCCAGATCTGCACGTAGACGGGGATCAGGAACGGTTCACCGCCCATGAAATCCGTTTCGACCGCGTAGGGCAGGAACGGCTCGAGCTGATCCACGAAGGCCTCGTCGTAGGGGCACGGCAAGGCGACGAGGGCCTCGCGCCCCGTGCGGATGGCCGAGGAGGCGAGCCCGTGGCACATCACGCACTGCAGGTTGCAGGCGTTGTGGATGTTGAACTCCATCCGCATCGGCATGGGGCCGCCGGGGGGGACTTCGATGCCCTGCAGCTTGCGCTTCTGCTCGGTGAGCACGGCGTAGTTGCCGTAGAAGACCGCGTGGGATCCGCCGAAGTCGCGTGCCTCGATCTGCTGCTCGCACTTCTCGCATCCCTTGCTCAGGTCGTAGCGGGCGAGGGCGTCGCGCAACTCCGCGGCGGGCTGGCCGTTCCAGATGTCGTCCATCGACTGCGCCGGATAAGTTCCGAGCACATGGCGCCGGTTGAAGCAACAGGCGGTCACGACTCCGAGCTGGGAGAAGTGCAGGTTGATGTTCGGCGCGGGGCAGACCGGTCCGCCGGCCAGGGGCCCGCGGAAGGCATTCAGCTCGGCGATCCGTTCGGGGGTGAGCATCGCTGGAGTGGGTTGCGGCGGAGGTCGGCGGCGGGGCGGGGAGGCGTGGTCGGGGGCCCGCTCAAGGAGTGCGAAGCCCAAGTATACCCAAGCCCGCCGCCCCGGAGCCCGGGGCGCTGGACGGCATGGCCGCGGCGCACCAGAATGGGATCTGCGGCGAGGGCGACCTCGCTCCCGATCCCGTGCAGGCACGCCCCAAGAAAAAAAACGCCGTCCGCCTGTTGCCGTGGGCGCTCGTGGCTGCGGCCGCGGCGCTCGTGGCGGTCTTCGCGGGCGGCGGCGCCGGTGGCGGCGAGGGGAGCTTGGGGCCCGCGGCGGCTCCCCTGGCCCGGGGAGGCGGGGAGGTCAGCGGTGAGAGGGAGGAGCGCCGTCCCGCGGCCCGCGGGAGTGGTGGAGGCGGCCGGGCGGCGCTGAGCGCGGAGGGTGGAGGCGATGCGGGCGCGCCGGCGGTGACAGGGCTCGGCCCCGGCTCCTCCACGCCGTCGTTTCTGCTCGGCCGCGTGGTGGATGAGGATGGTCTGGCCGTGCCCGGCGCCGAGGTGCGTCTGTCCGCCGCGAGCACGGAGGGTCCGCCGGAGTCGGAGGCCGTGGCGGCCGCTGAAGCCGGCGACGACGGCTTCTTCCGCATCCTGCGCGAGGGCTGGATGGGGGCCGAGCTGCGGGCCCACGTCCGCGCTCACGGGCACGTGATCCTGCAATGTCCGGTGACCTTCGAGGAGGGCGCTGCGGGAGCAGGCGAGCGGTGGCTTGCGGACTTGGTCCTCGAGCGCGGCGTGATCCTCGGCGGCGTCGTCCTCGATGCGCTGGGCGAACCGGTCGAAGGGGCCTGCGTATGGCGCGACTCCGCCGGGCGGGAGGACACCCTCGAGGAGCTGCGCTTCGTGATGGGCGTCTTTGGCGCCGAAGGCGCCGGCGTGGGGCGCACCGATGCCGAGGGTCGCTTCGAGCTGCCCAACGAGGAGGCCGGGCCCTTCGACCTGCGCGTGGCTCACGGTGCCCATCCCGAGCTGCGCTTCGAGGGCGAGGCTCCGACGGCGGGCTCGGTCATGAGCGAGCTCGTCCTGCGCCTCGGCTTCGCCGCCGTCATCGAGGGGCGCGTGCGCGGCTGGCCCGGCGGGCGGCCGGGGGTGGTGGCGCGGGCCGAGCCGCGACGCTTGCCGGACGAGACGCCGCGCACCCTCGGAGAGCTGATCGAGGCCGCCGGCATGGGGCGCGGGCGCATGGCGCTGATCGGGCCGGACGGCGCTTTCGAAATCGAAGGCCTCGAGCCGGGGGCCTCCTACGAGGTGTGCGTCGTCGCCCTGGGGCCCAACGGCTTGCAGCGCGAAGCCTGCAGCGCCGTGATCGTGGCCGTGGCCGGGGGGCGGGCGATCGAGCTCGTCTGGGAGGCGGGGGCGATCGTCACCCTCGAGGCTCGCAGCGAAGTGGGCGGGGCGCCCCTGCGCCAGGTGCGCGTGCGCTACTCGTGGGATCGGGCCGGTCCACGCGAGCGCCCACGCGAGCGCTCGCGCGAGCGGTCCTTCCCCGACGGGCGCGTGGAGCTCGACGGCCTGCGACCCTCTCCGGCGCCCGGCTCCCTCGACCTGCTCGTCAGCGCCGCCGGCCACCTGCCCTGGGAACGTCATGGCGTCGTCGTGCCCGCGGGCGGTGTGGTGGCGCTGGGAACGATCACCCTCGAGCGCGCTCCGCGCCTGCGCGTCTTGGTGCTCGACCACGAGACGGACGCGCCCCTGGAGGGGGCGGTGATCGAGGCGCGCCCGGCCCCGGCCCCCGACGGCGCCGCCGTCGGCGCGAACGAGCCGGCGCCACCAGCTGTCGAGGGCGAGAGCGACCAAGAGGGGAGCTGCGAGCTCACTCTGCCCTTCACCGGCCCGTGGGTGCTGGACGTCGCCCGCGCCGGCTTCGCTCCCGAGAGCATCGCTGGGTTCTCGGCCTCGGAGAGCGGGGAGGTCGCCGATCAGGTCGTGCGCTTGCTCCACGGTGGGCGCGTGGCGGTCAGGGTGCTCGACGAGCAGAACCGTGAGGTGGAGGGAGCCACGGTCCATCACCGCCGTCCGGACGGCGTGCGTGAGAGCCTGCGGGCCGAGGGCTCCGCGCCGGTCGAATTCGTCGATCTCGCCGGGGGCTTGCACCACTTCCGCGCCGTCCACGGGCGTTCGGACATGATCTCGATTCAGGAGGGGCCGTGGAACCTCGAGGACGAGGCTGACTGGACCGCCGTCTCGGTACGCGCTGGCGGCGAGGAGACCTTGGTCCTCACCGTGCCCACCCTGACTTCCATCGAGGGCCGCGTGTCGGCGCGCGGCGTTCCCTGCGCCGACGCCGTGGTGACCTTCCTGCCGGGACGCCGCGGCTCCGAGGGTCAGGAGCGCCTGGCCCAGGTCCCGCGCGCCATGACCGGCCTGTTGAGCGTCACGCTCCCGCGAACCCACGCCGACGCCGACGGGCGGTTCCGTTTCGAGGACCTGCCCGTGGGGGACCACCGCCTGCGCATCATCGGCGTCGAGGGCGCACCGCCGCTCCTGGAGTCGATCGAGGTCCGCCCTGGCCTGAACGAGATCGAGATCGAGTTGCCCCTGGCGTCGATCGAAGGGCGCGTCGTCGATCCCGAGGGCCTCCCGCTGGGGGGGGCCACCGTGCGTGCCATGCTCGTGCCCGAGGGCGAGGCGGAAACGGCGGATGAGGCGGGCGAGCGCCACGCGGCGATGGAGTTGTTTCGCGAGGGACCACGCCCGGGGAAGACCTCGGGCATCGACGGCAGCTTTCGCCTCGACGGCGTCCCGGCAGGGGTCGCGATCGTGCTCGAGGCCGAATCCGACGGCTTCGTCGATCTGCGCTCGGGTCCGCTCACTCTCTCCGCGGGCGAGCTGCGGGGGAACCAGCGCCTGGTCCTCGAACGCGGCGGGGCGCTCATCGTCACGGTCCGCGGGGCCGTGCACCCGCTGCTGAAGGTCTGGGCGCGCCGGAGCGGGGCGGGGGCGGAGTCGCGCGTGGGCTACGCCGGTGGGGGGGTCGTGGAGCTGCGCGAGCTGCGTCCGGGGCGCTGGACGGTCTCTCTCGCGGATCGGGGGGGCGAGGGCCGGGGCGTCGAGGTGGAGGTGCGCGCCCTCGAGCAGACTTGGGTCGATCTCTCCTGGTGAGCTCGCCGGCGGCCGGCGCGGCTCCCCGCGAGGCGTTTGTTCCTCTCCCGAAGATCATGCTCCTCGGTGGGGCTGCTTGAGCGCTCGCTTGACTGTATGGTCTCGGCAAACCGTGACCACTCAATCCCAGCCCGCAGTTCGCATCGAGGACCACATCCCCGCCGCCCCCGAGGCCGAGGAGTGGGACGTCGTCGTGCTCGGCGCGGGCATGGGCGGCAGCACCGCCGGCCTCGAGGTGGCGCGCCGGGGTGGCCGCGTGCTGTTCATCGAGAAGGGCAAGTTCCTCCACGGCGATCCGCTCAAGCGACAGATCTCACCGGACGTCGGTGAGGGCGAGGAAGCCTGGGCGGCCGAGGAGCGCCTGATCATGGGGCGCTGGCCTCTGCCCGTGCGCGGTTGGTCGAGTTTCGGCGACGTGGAGTTCTACGCGCCCCTGGGCTGCGGCTCGGGCGGCTCGACGATCATCTACGGTGCCCAGCTCGAGCGCTTCGCGCCCTCGGACTTCCATCCCAAGGAGCACTTCCCCGACGTTCCCGACGCCAGCGTCGTCGAGAGCTGGCCGATCACCTACGACGAGCTCGTGCCCTACTACCGGCGCGCCGAGGCGCTGTTCAACATCTCTGGCACGCCCGATCCGCTCAACCCCGATCCCGAGGCCGTGCTGCGCACCCCGCCGCCACTCGGCGAACGCGATCAGCACCTTTTCGACACCTTCAGCGAGTCCGGCCTGCACCCGTACCGCTCACACGTCGGCTACCACAAGCTCGACAACTGCGACGAGTGTCTCGATCTGTGCCTGCGCAACTGCAAGAGCGACGCGGGTCGTGACTGCCTCGTCCCAGCCCTGAGGGAGCACGGCGCCTCGATGCTTCCCGAGTCCGAGGTCCTGCGCTTCGAGGCGAGCCGCTCGCGAGTCGAATCGGTGCGGATCGTCCGCAAGGGCGTCGAAAGCTCGATCCGCGCCAAGGTCTTCGTCCTCGGAGCGGGCTCCTGGGGATCGCCGGTCCTTCTCTTGCGCTCGAACTCCTCAGAGTGGCCCGACGGGCTCGCGAACTCCTCCGGGTTGGTCGGCCGCAATCTGATGCTGCACACCAGCGACTTCATGACTATCGACCAGCGTGAGTTGCGCTCGGAGGCCGGCCCGCGGAAGTCGATGGCCCTCAGTGACTTCTACATCGACGGGAAGGAGAAGCTGGGTACCCTGCAATCGGTCGGCCTGCCGCTGATCGCGCCCTTCATCCGCGAGTACTTGCGCTACGCCCTCGAGAAGGACCCTCGCTGGTGGTGTCGCTTCGTGGAGCCGAGGCTCGAGACCGTCGCGCGCATCGGGGAGCGCCTCTCGCGCCGCGCGTCCCTATTGAGCACGATCGTCGAGGACCTGCCGTACCCCGACAATCGCGTGCAGGTCGATCCTTCGGCGCCGAATGGCCGGAGCTTCACCTACACCTACCCCGCCGAGCTCGCCCGCCGCAGCCGGCGGCTGCTGAAGCTCGTTCGCGGCCGCCTCGGCCGGCGCTATCCCCTGCGGGTCGTGACCGGCGGCCGCAACAACCTCAACTACGGCCACGTCTGCGGGACGTGCCGCTTCGGGGACGACCCGGCCACGAGTGTCCTCGACCGTACCAACCGAGCCCACGACCTCGACAACCTCTACCTGGTCGATTCCTCGTTCTTCCCTTCCAGCGGCGGGATCAACCCCTCCCTGACGATCGCCGCCAACGCGCTGCGCGTGGGGGGAATCATCCATGAGCGCTTGTAGGCTCTTGGGGCGGCGGGGGCGAACCTGCTAGACTCCCCGCGATCTGGGCGGCTCCACCGGCTGTAGGAAGGCCTCCGCATTCGGCGGCGTTGGAGCAGGCTCCAGTCACCCCGTGATGACACCCCAAGCGAACCAAGGCTGGAAGGACGCGATGAAGAGCGGCAACGGCGGATCGGATCAGGGCGGTGCGTTCAGCACCAAGAAGCTGATCGTCATCGGGGTGCTCGTCGTGCTGGCGGGCCTGATTTGGCGCGGCCGGGGGGGCGACGGTGGCGGTGCCCAATCCAATACGAACCCCGCCGCCGGGCGCTCACAGAGCACCCCGCGGCAGAACCAAGGAAACTCTCAGATGCAGGCTGATCCCTATCCCGGTTTCTACGCGGCCTATGAAATGCCCGCCGAGCTCGTGGAGGGCGAAATCGCCCTGACCGCGTGGGGCGGAGCCGCCGAGCTGTACCGCAGCGGAGACTACGAGGGCGCCGCGACCGCCTTCACGGAAGTGCTCGTAGCCGGCGGGGAAATGCCCGTGGAGCTGGTGCAGTTCTTCCTGGGGCAGTCGCATCTCGCCGCCGGCACGGTCGAGCCCGCCGTGGTCGCCTTCCAGGCGGTTGTGGAAGGTGAGAACGACAACCTGGCGATCGAGGCGCGCTGGTTCTTGGCCCTCGCTTGCATCCGGACGGGCGACGCGGCGACGGCCAGGGAACAGCTCGAGCATCTCGTGTCGGAGAAGGCCTACAACGCCGATCCCGCGAAGATGCTGCTGGCCCAGATGGGGAGCTGAGGCGATTCAGCGCGCGCGGTGTTCTTCGCGGGCGTGATGATGCCCGGCCCGCGTTCCCCCCTCAGCCGGCGGCAGCCCGGAAGAGAGGCGCCCCAATACACGCGCTGGCGGACTGCTAGGGACTGCCGAGCAGG
>NZBA01000116.1 GCA_002686265.1 Planctomycetota bacterium | reverse complement strand
TCCGTTCGGCGCCCGCCGCGGGCGAGCCTGCCCCCCCGGCGCTCCCCGACGAGCGAACCACCCACCTCCCGGTAGATCCCGGCGAGGCGCGGCGATCTCCGCGGGCATCCTCCCCCCCGAACCCGCTTCGTACGGAGACCACGAATGCCGTAGGCACACCTCGCGGCTGAGCCTGTGTGCGGTACTATCCTGTCGGTGAGGTGACGATGGGTGTGCGACACCGTACGTCTACCGGCGGCGCCAGACTGTGCCGTCGGCGGTGTCCTCGAGCAGGATCCCGCGCCCCAGCAACTCGTCGCGCAGGCGGTCGCCCTCGGCGAAGTCCCTTTGGGCGCGGGCCTCGCGGCGGGCGTCCACCAGGGCCTGGATGGCCGCGTCGTCGTCGGGGTCGCCGCCGGGACCGCCGTCTCCCAGATCCACGATCCCCAGGACGGCGTCGGCCGCCGCGAAGAGACCAAGGGACGCCCCGGCGGCGCGCGCACCCAGGCGCCCCTCGCGCACGGGGGCGCCCAGGCCGAAGAGGGCCGCGAGAGCGCGGGGAGTGTTCAGGTCGTCGTTCATCGCCGCCTCGAACTCCCCGGCAGCGGCGGCCACCAGCTCCTCTCCGGCCCCCTCGTCCGCCGCCGCGCCGCGGCCGTCGCACACACCGCGCAGGCGCCCGACGAGATCGTCGAGACCGCCGAGGGCCTTTCGCGAGTCCGCCATGATCTCCCAGGTGAAGTTGAGCGGCTGGCGGTAGTGGCCGCGAAGGAGCGTGTAGCGCAACACCCGCGGCTCAAAGCCGCGCTCGACGACGTCGTCGATCGAGTACACGTTCCCCAGGCTCTTGCTCATCTTGCCCCCGTCGACCTGCAAGAACTTGGTGTGCATCCAGTAGGTCGCGAACGGCTCGCCCGTGAAGGCCTCGCTCTGAGCGATCTCGCACTCGTGGTGCGGGAAGACGTTGTCCTCTCCCCCGGTGTGGATGTCGATCCGGTCGCCGAGGTGCTTGCGCGCCATCGCCGAGCACTCGATGTGCCAACCGGGGAAGCCGTCGGGCCCAAAGCGGCTCTCCCACTTCATCAGATGGTGCGGGTCGCTCTTCCACAGGGCGAAGTCGGCGGGGTGACGCTTCTCCTCGTTGACGGCGATGCGCGCCCCGGCGTCGAGATCCTCGACCCGGTTCTTCGAGAGCCGCCCGTAGCGGTCGAAGCGCGTCACGTCGAAGTAGACGTTGCCGCCGCGCTCATAAGCGTGCCCCGAAGCCAACAGACCCTCGATCATCTCGAGCATCTCGGCGATGTGATCGGTCGCCTTGGGATACACCGCGGCGGGCAGGCAGCCGAGGCGTTCGAGGTCCTCGAAGAAAACCCGCGTGTACTCCTCGCTGATCTTCCAGGGGTCGACACCCTCGCGCCGCGCGCGCGCCTCGAGCTTGTCCTCGCCCCCGTCCTCGTCGTCGTCGGTGAAGTGGCCGACGTCGGTGATGTTCATCACCTGGACGACCTCCATCCCGATGTGCTCCAGCCAGCGCCGCAGGACGTCGGCGAAGAGATAGGCGCGGAAGTTCCCGATGTGGGCGCGGCTGTAGACCGTCGGCCCACAGTTGTACATGCGCACACGCTCGGGCTCGAGGGGCTCGAAGGGCTCCTTCCGTCCGGTCAGGGAGTTGTGGACGAGGAAGGTCATCGTGCGTCTGGGGGTCGGCGAGCCGGACGCGCGCGCCGTTCCGCCCGCGTCCGAGCGGCGGATTGTACCCGCGGCGATTCGCGCTCCCAACGCCCGGCGCCTTGTGCGATGCTCCCTCCTCGCCGCCTCCTCGACCTCCGACGCCGACGCCTCCATTGAACCGCTCCGGGCCCCGATTCCGACCCGAAGAGGTGATCGGCGAGGGAGCGTCAAGCCTCGTCTGGCGCGCGCGCCTGGAGGAGCCCTGGGGCGGGCGCGCGGCCGGTGACGCCGTGGCGGTCAAGCGCCTGCGACCCGAGTGGCTCACCGATCCCCGCGCCCGCGACGCCTTCGAGCGCGAGGCGCGCGTGGGGCTCGCCGCCCACGCCGAGGGCCTGCTGGAAGTGCTCGCCGGCGGCGAGGACGAGCAGGGCCCCTGGATCGTGAGCGACCTCGTCGGCGGGCGGGACTTGGCCGAGGTCCTCGCCGACACCGGCGCCCTGCCCGAGCCACTGGTGCGCCGCATCGGCCTGCGCCTAGCCGGCGCCCTCGAGGCCCTGCACGCGGCCGGTTTCCTGCACGGAGACCTCAAGCCCGAGAACGTGCGCCTCGACGGCGAGGGGAACGCGGTGCTCGTCGACCTCGGCTTCGCCGTGCCGATCGGCGCCGACGAGCAGCGACGGGCGGGGAGCCTGGCATACCTCTCCCCCGAGCAGGTCCGCGGGGCGCGCGCCGACGAGCGGAGCGAGGTCTTCGCCCTCGGCCTCCTGCTCTACGAGCTGGCGAGTGGGACGCATCCCTTTCTGACGGGGGAGACGAGCGCCGACGAGGCGCCGGGGAGATTGGAGGCCGCCGCCTTCGAGCGGCCCTCTTTGCGGGCGCCGACGCTCACGCCCTTCCTCGACCTCCTGCTCTCGGAGCTCCTGCGCGCCGACCCCGGCGGGCGCCCCGCCCTCGCAGAGGTCGCACGCCGCCTGAGGGAGGAAGAGCGCGGCGAGTGGTGGCGCTGTCGCCTCGATTTGGGCGCCACGGCGCGCCGCGGCGGGCGCGCCGAGCGCACCGGCGGGCGTCTGACCCCGTTCGTGGGGCGCGAGGACCTCCTCGAGCGACTGCACGGGGTGTGGAGCGAGGTCACCGGCGGCGGCGCGGGCGCCGTCGTCCGCCTGCGCGGCGAGCCCGGCGCCGGGAAGTCGCGCCTGATGGACCGCTTCGCCGCCGAGGCACGCCGCAGCGTTTCGCCGCCGCTGTACCTGTACACGCGCTGCCCCGACGGCGCCGGGGAACGCCCCTGCCGCCCGATCCTGCTCCTGTTGCGCCGGACCCTGCGCCTGCCCGCGCGCACGGCGCCGGGAGAGCGCGAGCGCACCGAGCTCGAGCGCCTGCTGCCGCCGTCGGAGGCCGCGGCCCTGCTGGCGGCCCTCGACCCCGCCTCCCACGGCGCGACCCCCTCCTCGGTCCCGGTGGCCCTCGCCGCCTGGCTGGAGGCCCTGGCGCGAAGCGTCCCCGCGATCGTCTTCGTGGACGACGTGCGCCGGGCCGGCGCGGGCACCCTCGAGGTCCTCGCCCGCCTCGCTCGCGAGGTGGACGACCTGCCGCTCTTGTTGGTGCTCGGCGAGCGCGGCGGCGAGCCCTGGCGGCGGGCGAGGGGCGGCGGTCGGCTCGAGCGCGCGGCGGAGGGGGCGCGGCGCACCGAGACCCTCGAGCTAGAACCCCTCGGCGAAGAGGAGCTGGCCCTGTTGGTGGCGGATCTCTTCCACCCGACGGTCCCGCACGCTCGCCTGGCGCGCGTGCTGGCCGAGCGCACCTTCGGCAACCCCGGCCAGGTGGTCGAGATCCTGCGCGAGCTGAAGGTCGACGGCGAGCTGTTCGACCACCCCGACGGCGGCGGGCTCGTCCTGCGGGGCCGTCCCGAGGACCTGCCCCTGCCGCGCTCGGTCGGCGGCCTGGTCGCCGACGCCCTCGCACGCCGCAGCGCGCCCGAGCGGCGCTGGCTGGAGCGCCTGGCGGTGGTCGGCGGGCGCATCGCTCCCGAGTTCCTGCGCGCGGCCTGGAGCGACGCGACGGAGACCGACCTCGACGAGGTGCTCCTGCGCCTGGTCGCCGACGGCTGGCTCGCCGCGGCGGGCGACCGCTACCGCTTCGCCCGCCCGGCCCTGGCCGAGGGAGTGTCGGACACTCTCGGCCCGGCGCGCCGCGCGACTCTGCACGGCGAAGTGGCGGACGCCCTCGCCGCCGCCGCGGGTTCGCCTCCCCCGCTCGCCGAGGGCTTCGCCCTGGCCCACCACCTGCGCGCCGCCGACCGCCCCGAGGCCCTGCTGGAGGTCCTCGAGCCCTTGCTCGCGCCGCTCTTGGCCCGCGGCCAGCCCGGGCGGGTCCACACGGTCTGCCGCTGGGGCCTCGCGGCCCTCGATGCCCTGCCCTCGACGACGGGCTTCGCGCACCTGAGGATCGGCCTGCTGGAGGCCGCCGCCGACGCGGCCGACCGCCTGGGTCTGGGCGCCGAGCAGCGGGGGTGGCTCGACCGTCTCGCCGACCTGCCCCTGGATTCGAGCACGGACCCCGAGGGCGTCGGCCGGGTCTACCTGCTGCACGCCCGCTTCGCCGCCAGCACCGCCCGCTACGCCGCCGCGCGGGCGATGCTGCTCAACGCCGCCGAGCGCTTCGCCGAAGCCAGGAATGCCGCGCTGGAGGGCGACGCCCTCCGCCGCCTGGCCCTCGTCCAGGCCCAGGTCGGCGAGCTCGGCGAGGCGCGGCGCCTGGCCCGCCGCGCCGGCGACCTGGCGTCCGACGAGCGCGATTCGGCCCGGGCCCTGCTCGCCCTCGCGGAGCTCGACGTCCTCGACGACGAGATCGAGCGCGCTCTCGGCCGCGTGGACCGCGCCGTGCGCCTCGCCCGCTCGCCGGGCGCGGTCGCCACGGCGGACATCCAGGCCACGGCGAACCTCCTGCGCGCCCGCGCCTACCGTTCCGGCGGGCGGCCACGCCGCGCCCTGGCCTCCGCCCAGCGCGCCCTGCGCCAGGCGCACCAGGCCGGCGAGCGGCGCCTGGAGGCCCAGGCCCTCGCCCGCGTGGGCGGTCTGCTGCTCGACGTCGGAGCGGGCGCGGAGGCCGAGGCCCGCCTGCGCGAGGCCATCGCCCTGGCGGTGGAGATCGAAGACCGCAACTCGGAGGCGGTCGCCGCCGTGTGGCTCGGCATGCTGCT
This sequence comes from Planctomycetota bacterium, assembly GCA_002686265.1. Taxonomy (GTDB): domain Bacteria; phylum Planctomycetota; class UBA1135; order UBA1135. The sequence goes on along the minus strand of NZBA01000116.1, from coordinate 25,984 downwards.
CATCGAACGGGAACGCCAGTGCGAGCGCGCGGCTCTGGAGCGCGCCGTGAAGCTGGCGGGCGAGCTCTCCCTCTGCCGCCTGGAGGCGGTGGGCCTGGCTGTGCTCGCCCGCGACGACCACCTGCGGGGCGAGGCGCGGCGAGCGCGGGAGGCGAGCGAGCGAGCGGGCGAGCTGGTGGAACGCTGCGGCGCCGAGGCGGCCGACCGCGCCTTGATCGTCGGCACGCGCATCAGCCTCCTGATCGAGGACGGTCACGAGGACCGGGCGCGGGCCCTGCGAGAGGAGCTCGAGCGCGCCCTCGCCACCTCCGCCGAGCGCATCGATTCCCCGCTCCTGCGCCGGCGGCGGCGGATGATGAACCGGCGCATGGTCGAGGCGGCCCTCTCGTGGAAGGGGCCGTTGCAGCCGCGCCAGGGGACAGGGGGAACGGCTCCCCCACGGGGGCGGGAAAAACGCCCGGATGGCCCTTGATACTGAGACGCAGTCTCAGGAAGATGCCGGGGCGAGTGTCCGCCTGCCGCCTTTCCCCGACCCGTGATCACCCTCACCAGCCTCCTCGTCGCCTGCGCGCCGGCCGCCGAACTCGTCGAGATCGAGCGTCGGGTCGCGGTGATGGGTACGAACCTCGAGGTGCGCCTCGCCGCGGGCGAGCGCATGGCGGGCCTGCGCGCCAGCGAGCGCGCCCTGCGCGCGCTCGAGGAAACCGAGCGGCGCCTCTCGACCTGGCTGGCCGACTCGGAGCTGGCGCGCCTCAATGCCGCCGCGCTGGGCGTGCCCCACGCTCTCTCCGAGGCGCTCGCCGCCGACCTGGGCGCCGCGGCGGCCTGGTCGCGAGCCACCGGCGGAGCCTTCGACCCCACGGTCGGCTCCCTGGTCGCCGCCTGGGACCTGCGCGGCCCCGGCCGCGTCCCCTCCCCCGCCGAGCTGCGCGGGGCCCTGGCCGCCTGCGGGCTGGACGGTCTGCGCCTCGACGGCGGCGACGCGACGCGCCTGCGCGAGGGACTGGCCCTCGAGGAGGGCGGCTTCGGAAAGGGCATCGGCCTCGACGCCGCCCTCGCCACCCTGGCCGACTGCGACGTGCGAAACGTGCTCCTGGACCTCGGCGGCCAGATTGCCCTCGCCGCCTGGAGCGAGCCGGTTCCCCTGGCGGTGGCCGATCCCCGCGAGCGCGGTCGGCCCTGCCTCGAGCTCTCGCTCCGCTCCGGCTCGGTCGCGACCAGCGGCAACGGCGAGCGCGGCCTCGACGCCGGCGGCCGGCCGATCGGGCACCTGTTGGATCCGCGCACGGGCCGCCCCGCCCCGGACTTCGGCAGCCTGACTGTCGTCGCCCGCGACGCCATCGCCGCCGACTGCCTTTCGACCGGACTCTTCGTCCTCGGACCCGAGGCCGCCCTGGCCTTCGCCCTCGAGCGCGACGGCATCGAGGTGCTGGTCCTCGAACCCGCCGGCGGCGGCCTGCGGGCCCGCGCCACACCCGGCCTGCGTGCTCGCCTGCGCCCCTTGATCGAAGCCGTGACCCTCGAGTTCGTCGCGGCCGCGACTTCCACGACCCCTTCTCCCCAAGCCGACTCTCTCGAACGATGACGATCCCCTTCGCGCGCATCGCCTTCCCCGCCGCCCTGCTCGCCGCCTCCCTCACCGGCCCCTTCGCCGACGCCCAAGAGGGCTCCGGCGGCCTCGAGGCCCTCGCCGCCCAGAACGACGAGCTCAGCCGCCGGGTCGATGCCCTCGCCGCCGAGCTCGAGCGCCTGCAGTTCGGGGAGACGGCCACCGGCGTCGAGCCGCCCCGCGGCCTCGGCCTCGCCCCCGGCGCCTCCGCCGTCTTCCGCGTCGCCGAGGGCCTCTCGATCGGCGGCTACGGCGAGGCGGTCTTCGACCAGAACTCCAACGGCGCCGACAAGGCGGACTTCCTGCGCGCGATCCTCTACGCCGGCTACAAGTTCAACGACCAGTGGGTGTTCAACTCCGAGATCGAGTTCGAGCACGCCTCGACCGGCCAGGCCGGCTCGGCCTCGGTCGAGTTCGCGACCATCGACCACCTGCGCTCTCCCGGCTTCAACCTGCGCGCGGGCCTGATGCTGGTCCCGATGGGCATCGTGAACGAGATCCACGAGCCCACCGCGTTCGCCGGCGCCCACCGCCCCGAGACCGAGCAGCGCATCATGCCCTCGACCTGGCGCGAGAACGGCATCGGCGTCTTCGGCGAGGCCGGTCCCTTCGACTACCGCGCCTACCTCGTGAACGGCCTGGACGCTTCGGGCTTCTCGGCCTCCGGCCTGCGCGGCGGGCGCCAGAAGGGCAGCAAGGCCCTGGCCGAGGACCTGGCGATCGTCGCCCGCGCCGACTACGTCGATACCCCCGGCCTCGTGGTCGGCGGCTCGCTCTACGTGGGCGACTCGGGACAGGATCAGTACGACGGCGGCGTGGGGACCACGATCGCCGAGGTGCACGGGATCTTCGAATGGAAGGGCTTCGAGCTGCGGGCGCTGTACGCCCAGGCCGACCTCGAGGACGCGGACCTGCTCAACGCTGAGCTGGAAGCTGATCCGGACGCGGGCTTCGACCCCCTCACCGACTCGGTCGGCGAGCGCCTCGAGGGCGGCTACGTCCAACTCGGCTACGATGTGATGCGCCACGTCGACCCCGACAGCCGCGCCTCCCTGACGCCCTTCGTGCGCCTGGAGACCATCGACACCCAGGCCGAGGTCCCCGCCGGCTTCGGTGCGGATCCCTCGACCGATGAGCGCATCACGACGATCGGCATCGACTACCAGCCGATCGACAACATCGTCTTCAAGCTGACCTTCGCCGACTACGACGAGGGCGAGGACCGCACGAGCCTCTCGATGGGCTACGTGTTCTAGACTGCTGACTACGGCCGACTCCATGCGACGCCTCCTCGCTGCTTCCTTCGCCGGGCTGCTCCTGGCGAGCGCCACGGTCCCCGCCGCGCCCGGGCCCGCGCCTGCCATGTCGGGCGGCGCTCCGAAGGTCTTCCTCACGCGTGAGGAGGCCTTGGAGCTGGCTTTTCCCGACTGCGAGCGCAAGCGCCTGACGACCTACCTGACGAAGGCTCAGACCAAGCGCGTCGCCGAGCTCGCGAAGGTCCCTTTCGACAGGAGCGTGGTCTTCGCCTACGAGGCGCGGCGCAAGGGCGAATTGGTGGGCACGGCCTACTTCGACACGCACAAGGTGCGCACGCACCGCGAGATTCTGATGATCGTCGTGGGCCCCGCCGCGCGCATCCGGCGTATCGAGGTGCTGGCTTTCGCCGAGCCGGTGGACTACCTGCCGCGGGGGGCGTGGTACGGCCAATTCACCGGGCGCGGTCTCGACGACGAGTTGGAGCTCAAGCGCGCCATCAAGGGCGTGACCGGCGCCACCCTGACGGCGCGCGCCACCACGGCGGCGGCGCGCCGCCTACTGGCGGTGCACCAGGTGCGCGGGGAACTCGCGCTCGAGAAGAAGAGGCGCGCCGCTCGGGGCGGTGCCGCCCCCGCCCCGCGCCCGCGCCGCCGGGCGCCGGGCGGAGAGGTGCGGTGACCCGCGCCGAGGCTTGGTGCGTGCACGCCGCCGGCGCCTTGGTCGGCGGCACGGGGCTGGTCTACGGCTGGATGCGCTACTTCGCGGAGCCTGCGGACCCTTTCTCCCTGGTCAATCACCCGGCCGAGCCTCTTTGGCACTCGGCGCACATCGTCTTCGCCCCGCTGCTCGTCTTCGCCTGCGCCCTCGTCTGGCGCGACCATGTCTGGGCTCGGTTCCGCTCCCGCTCGCGCCCCCGCCGCCGCACGGGTCTCGTGCTCGCCGCCACCCTGGGGCCAATGATCGCATCGGGCTACCTCCTGCAGGTCTCGGTGGAGGAATGCTGGCGTACGACCTGGCTCGCCGTCCACCTCGCCACGTCGCTGGTGTGGCTCCCCTGCTACGTCGGTCACCACACGCTGGCGCACACCCATCGTCCCCTCACCGACAGCGAAGTACCGCACTAGGATCAGCTCCCACCCCATCCGGCTGACTGCCGCCGGGGCCGCGTCGGACTCCGCTGCGGAGAGCGGCTCTCCCGCCGAGGCCGAGCACGGGCGGTGGGGCAAGATCCTGAGCGCGAGGAGGTCGGTCTGTGTCGTGCGGTGCTCTGCTGTCGGTGAGGCGACGATGTCTGTGGAGCGACGCTGTCTGTGAGGCGACGATGGGTGCGCGCCACCGCATGTCAGTCGCGCGGGTCACGGCGGCGGCCGAAGAGGCGCTCTAGGAACCAGCCGAAGGCATGGAAGACGCGCCGGCGACCGTGGGCCGAGCGCACCGCGCGCCAGATCGGCTTCCAGTCCTCACCCTCTCCGGCGTAGGCTCGCAAGAAGCGCGCGTAGTCGCTGCGCGAGAAGGAACGGCCGGAGGTCATGTCGCGGCGTCCGACATAGCGGAAGAGACGACGCAGGTTCTCGGTGCGACGGCCGCGGTCGAGGTGCCGGTGCAACACCGAGCGGTCGAGGTCGAGGATCCAGAGAACGGGCCGCGGCTCCGTGCCGTCGATGAAGGAGCGCTCGAGGAGGATGTTCGGAGGTGTCAGGTCCGCGTGCTGGCAAGCATGGCGATGGAGCTTCTGGACCAACTCGCCCACGGCCTCGACGAGGCGCTGCAGCCGCTCCCCCGCCAGCTCCCCCCGGCGCACCATCCCCAGGACGAAACCGAGATCCACCGAATCGGGGATGCGGCGACTGACGACATCCAGGGTCCAGCCGAAGGGACGAGCCATGCGCGCGCGACCGGCTACGACCTGCGGCGTCCGCACGCCGGCGCGCAACAGGGAGTCCACCAGGACCAGCTCGCGAAATGGACGCTCGGGATCGAGGTAGCGCGCTCCCGTCAGCCAGCGCAGGAGGCCGCCGTGGCTAAAACGGCGCAGAACCAGCTCGGCCTCGGCTCCTCCCACCGAGTACAGGGGCCGGCGACCCTCCAAGCCACTCTGGCGCAGGTCCCCGTCATGCTCGGGACCGTAGCCGGCTGCGTGCAGGTCACGCGCAACGTCCGCGTGCAGCGCGAGCACGCCGCGCGGACTCTCCTCGACGAAGAAGCCCGAGGGCAACTGGTCGAGGATCGAGAGGGTGGACATCCCGTCCTCCCCGAGTGCGCCCTACAGCCCGGCGCCGAAAGAGCCGGCGCTCGAACCGGACTCAGGACTCTCCGGCTCGGGATCGGGCTCGGCGGCCGCCACCGGCTCCACCGGGGGGGCGGGGGTCGGGGCGGGGGTCGGCTCCGGGCTCGGCTCGGGCTCGGGGGAAGTGGACTGGAAGATGCCCTGGCCGAACCCGCCCACCACCGGGGGCGCCGCGGGTTCCTTCTGGCGAACGGGCTGGCGGGCGGGCTGGGGGGCCTCCCGGAGCGGGGCGCGCTCCTCGCGCTCTTCCTCCCGCCGACTCGCCGGCCTGCGCTCCCCACGGTCCCGGTCATCGCGCCGAGACTGCTCCCGGTCCCTGCCGCGCTCGCGACCGCGATCACGCCCCCGTCCCCGATCCGAGCGCGGGCGGCGTCCGCCACGCTCGGACGGCTCGCGCCCGTCGTCGCGGACGTCGCCGACCTCGAGGCAGTCGGTCGGAATCGGCTCCGAGAGGAAGAGCGAGCGGCGGTCGTAGAAGTTGACGTCCTGCTCCCAGGCGTCGAGGGCGTGGACAGTGATCGTGACGTAGTGGCGTCCGGCGCGCTGGCCGGTCTCGATCGCGTCCTCCTCGGTCAGGGCAAGGTGCAGGAAGTTGCGCCGTCCACCGGCCAAGCCGGAACGGGCGGCGCGCTCGCCGTCGCGCTCGCTGACACCGATGTAGAGCCTCTCCGGCGGCTTCGTAGGCTCACCGGGGTCGACGTCGATCGAGTGGCCGTACAGCGCGCGGATGCGCCCCTCCACGATCTCGTAGCGCGCGCGGTTTCCAGCGCCGATGGCCTCGACGACGTCCTCGCCCTCGATCGGCTCACCGATCCGCTCGTTGAGGGCCTCGACGACCTCGTTCAGCTCACCGTACCCGTGACGGTCGAGCTCGAGGTCGAACTCGTCCGGCCGGTGGCGGAGCATATAGGCCAGGGAGCGGGTGATGCGTTCGATCAGGGACGGGTGAGTCATGGATCCGGGGGCGCGGTACGGACGCACCGACCGCGAGGGCGTCGTTCTGGAGTCGGTCGGCCAATGGAATAGGGTCGGGCGCGGCTGATTGTAGCCCCTGAGGAGAGAGCCTTCCACGGTCGGGGGCTCGGCGGGCGGAGCGCCCAGGGGCGATTCAGCCACCCGGCACGCCCGCCGCGAGGGGCCCCGCCTCACCCTCGCTGCGGGCGATCACCGCCGCTCCGCAGCTGTCGGACCAGACGTTGACCACCGTGCGCATCATGTCCAGGGGGCGATCCACCGCCAGCAGCAGGGCAGCGCCCTCGAGCGGCAGGTTCAAGGCCGAGAGGATCGTCAGCATCATCACCAGGCCCGCCGAGGGGATTCCGGCGGCACCGATGCTCGCCAGCAGCGCCATCACGACCACCAGGGCCTGAGAGCCGAGGGTCAAGGGCTCGCCACCCATGCTCGCGTAGTACTGGGCGAGGAAGATGACGCCGATGCACTCGTACAGCGCTGTCCCGTCCATGTTGATCGTCGCGCCCAGGGGCAGGGTGAAGGAGGTGACCTTGTTGCTGACCTTGCCGCGCTCCTCGACGGTCTTGAGGGAGACGGGCAGGGTCATGCTCGAGGAGCTCGTGCTGAAGGCGGTCATGAGCGCCGGGGACATGGCCTTGAACCAGCGCAGGGGCGAAATGCCGCCGATCAGCTTCAGCAGGACCGGCAGAGTCACGCAGAAATGCAGGATGAGCGCCAGGGCGACGGTACCCATGTAGACGAGCAGCGAGAGGATGGGCTTGATCCCCGTCCCGGCGACGACCTTGACCAGGAGCGCGAAGACGCCGTAGGGCAAGAGGGTCAGGATGCCCTCGGCCATCTTCATCATCACCTCGAAGAAGCTCCCGAAGAACTCGCGCACACGACGGCCATGGGGATCAGGGGCGCGCGTGATGAAGTAGCCGAGCATCAAGGCGAAGAAGATGATCTGCAGCATGGCGCCGTTCTGCGTCATGGCCGAGACCACGTTCTCGGGGATCGCGCGCTTGATGACTTCGATGAAGCTCTCCTCGCGCGTGCCCGCGGCGGCGGCGGGCGAGAGGCCCAGAATGGCGCCGTCCCCGGGGCGGATCAGGTTGACCAGCGCTTGCCCGAGGAAGATCGCCAGCACACTCGACGAGATGTAGTAGACGAAGGTCTTCAGGCCCAACCGGCGCAGGTCCTTCATGGTCCCCACGCCCGCCACGCCGGTGACGATCGAGCTCAAGACCAGCGGCACGATCAGCATCTTCAAGAGGGCCATGAAGATGTCGCCCACGAAATCGAAGGGCGCGATGGCCAGGGCGCGCCTGGAGGCGGGGTCCATGCCCAAGGCCAGGGAGGCGGCGTCGCTCTCTTCGTCTCCGCCGACGGGCACGAGCCAGAGCACCTCGCCGTTTTCGGACCCGGCCAGCAACTCCTCGAAGTCGGCGGGCGCGGCCAGGGCGTGGCGGCGCTCGGTCGGCCGGCCGCGGTCGAGGATCGCCAGCTCGAAGACATCTCCGGGAGCCAAGCCGCCCTTGGCGGCCGGTCCCGCTACGGAGGTCACCTCCAGACCGTCCCCGGCCGCCTTCCAGTCCGCCCCCGACCAAGCCGGGGCCTCGAGCGTCGCCTGGAACACGAGCCCGAGGGCGACGCCCCCACCCATCCACGCCAGTACCTTCCAGTGGAACTGCATGGCGAGAGCCTATCGGAGCGCGGAGGCCGGTTGCACCCTCGGGTGCGGTTGTTCGCCTCCGCCGCGCCACCCGCTCGAAGAACGGGAGAGGAGGGCCGCGGGAGGGTGATCCCCTTCACGCGCCTCTACGGCGCTCCCGTCCGCGACCCTCGCTCTGCCCGCGCCGGGGAGGGATCCAACCTTCCCCCTCCGACGCTTCCTCGCCCCACGCGAAGGCGGGGCCGTGCGATCCGACGGATCGCACGGCCCGCTCCGCTTCCTGCCTCGCACCCTCCATCCCTCGAGGGCCACGCGGGGTCGTTCGTCTCTCGCCTGCCCGCGAGCTCGCCGTCACCGGGACCCGCCTGGGCGAGCCGATCGAAGCCGCAGGCCTCGAGAGCGCTCAGGAACTCCTCGCTCCCGCCGACCTCGACGAGCACGCGCGCGCCGGTCTCGCGGTCGGTCCACCGAAAGCGGGCCTTGCGCTCCGTTTCCGAGCTTCCCGCACTGACCGTCGCCCGCAGTTCGCGCTGGAGCGAGTTCCCCGTGTGGTTCGCTCGCCGCGGTTCGAATCGATTCGAAAGGTCGGGTTCCATGGACTCTCGCTGCCTGCCCGTAGACGTCCGACCGCTCGACTTCTTCGCGCCGATGCGCGTTTCTTGCGTGACGGTCATCTCCCGGCGCAGGGCTCTACGCTCACGACCCCGCCATCATTGGGACATTTCGCCGCTTCTTCGCTCCACTCCCGGTGGGGAACCCTCCCCACCCCGTGGCAACCGCCGTCTTCCCACGGCCCACCCGACACCGAAGAGCAGCGGGTTGGCAACGACGCCGACCCAGAACGTGTCGGGAGCGCACGCGTGCAAGGCGGGGAAGAGAGCGGCTGCCTGATCAGTGCTCGACCAGACCCAGCCGGCGACCAAGACGAGGGTCGCAAGGGTGGCGGTGGCGGCGGATCGGCCGGTGGCGCGGCGCGTCAGGAGACCGAGCAGGAACAGGCCGAGCAGGCCGCCGCCCAGGATGCTCAACAGCTTCGTCTGTACGTCCTCCACTCCCTCCGCCGTGCGCGTCGCGTGGATCAGCAACCCGCTCGCGATCATCACGGCACCGACGGTCAGGCTCACGCCACGACCCACGCGACCGAGGTGATCCTCGTCGCTCTCCCCCCGACGGAAGCGGTGGTAGAAGTCGTTGGTGAGCGTCGAGGCGATAGCGTTGATGCTGCTATCGAGGGTCGACATGGCCGCCGCGATCAGGCCGACGATCACGAAGCCCGCCAGGCCCGCGGGAACGCGCGTGATGATGAAGTGCGAGAAGACCTGCTCGGGCTCGAGCTCGGCCACCACCGGGTCGAGCTGGAAGCGGTAGAAGACGAAGAGCGCCGTGCCGACGAACAAGAAGTAGGCCCAGACGGGGAAGGTCAAGAGCCCTCCGAACCACAGGGCGCGGTTCGCGTCCCGCCGACTCCTCGCGGCCATGTAACGCTGCACCGTGGTCTGGTCGGTGCCGAGGATCTGCAGGAAGACGATCAGCTTGGTCAGCATCGTGGCCCCGAGGGTGTGGCCGGCGACGTCGCCCGCGGCCACACCGAAGCTCATCTTGCCGTGCTCCGATGCGACTTCGAGCAGGCCTGCGAGTCCGCCGGGGATCCCGCCCAAGAGGATCGGCAGACAGATCAGCCCGCCGCCGATCAGGGCCACGCCCTGCAGGACGTCGGTCCAGATCACCGCCCGCAGGCCGCCGAGCACGGTGTAGGCGACGACGATCAGACCGAAGACCACGATCACCGCGTCGAGGACCCACTCCTCGCGACGCCCGAGCATCAGTTGCAGAGATTCCGACGCGACGAACAGGATCAGCCCCATGCGCGCCACGTGGAACAGGATGAAGGCGCCGCCGGCGTAGAGGCGCGCCCACAGGCCGAAGCGGCGCTCGAGGTACTCGTAGGCCGAGCGCAGGCCGCCGGAGCGGTAGAGGGGGATGAACAGGAGCCAGGCCACGGGCAAGGCCAGCAGGTACATCGCGTTGGCCGGCAGGTGGCGCCAGTTCGCCTGGTAGGCCGCGGCCGGCAAGGCCAGGAAGGTCATCGAGCTGACGATCGTCGCCATCAACGAGAACCCGACGGCCCAGCCGGGCAGGGAGCGGTCGGCCAGGAAGTACCCGCCCGCCGTCTTGCTGCTCCGTGAGCACGCCACGCCGATAGCCGCCAGCAGGGCCATCCCCAGGCCGATCACGACGAGGTCGGCGGTGCGCAGGGTCGCGAGCACGCGCACAGGGTGCCAAGACATGCGGGCGGGACCAAGCGCTCGGCATGGCGCGGGAGCGGCGGGGAGACCCTCCGCCGCCGTGCTTCCGGCGCCCACCGCCCGCCGTCCGGCCCCAAGCCCGGTGGCCGAGGGGCGCGGAGCAGGTGGGAGGAATCAGCGCAGCTCGAGGGGCGCGCGCTGCATGGCCGCGGGGACCTCGACGCCCAAGAGACTCAGGACCGTCGGTGCGATGTCGAGCAGGTGCGGTCCCCGCCCCTGGGCGCCGGCCAGCTTCCGGTTGGAACCGAACACGCCGGCCACGTTGGCGGGCGCGACCGAGACGTGACCACCCGACCAATTCTTCGTGTTGGTCTGGAAGACGTCACCGGGAACGCTGCGGCCGTCGGGTGTGCGCACCAGCCGGATATCTCCCAAGGTCGTCCCCCACGAAACCCGGTAGGTCGGGGCGAAACCGATCATCAGGTCGCCCTCACGATGCGCGAACGGACCGTGGTGCACCTCGCCGAGGATCGTGGCCTCGTCCACGGCCCTCTGGCCCGCGAACTCCTCGCGCGAATCGGTGGTGGCCAACAGCTCGCGACGGATCTCCGCCAGGAGCGCGGGCGCGTCCTCGGGCGCGACGATCCCCTGGGCCTCGCGGCCGGCCAAGTTCAGGTAGACCATCCCCAGCCCCAAGGCGTAGGCGCGCGTGCGCGACCAGTCCACGTACATCAAGGAGCGGCGGCGGGCCGAGGTCACGTCGTCCCGCAGCACGAGGTAGCCCTTCTCGGCGAGCCAGTTGTTCACGTGAAACTGGTGACGGAAGCTCTGGAAACCATGGTCGGCGCAGATCAAGAGCGTGTCGTCGGGGCCGAGCGCCTCACGCACGATGCCGATCAGCCGGTCCATCTGGCGGTAGATCGCCGGGATCGCCTCGCGCAGCTCGATCTCCTCGCCGAAGAAGGTCATCCGGCGGCCGGCGGCCTCCGCGTCGTACAGCGGATGCTCGGGATCGTAGAACTGGTACATCATGTGCTGCACCCGGTCGGGCGTGCTGAAGACAGCCATCAACAGGCGCCAGTCGCCGGCCTCCAGGGCGTCGATCAGCAAGCCCTCGCGCCACCTCAAGGTGAACTCGATGTCCTCCATGAACATCACGGGGTCGATCAGGGCGTCCTTGAAGGGCATCGTGATGCACGCCCAGCCGAAAGTCTCGAACGGACTGCCCAGGGCGCTCGCCAGCTCGGCGGAGTAGCCCGGCGGCGAGCTGATCGGCTGCCAGAAAGGAGGGTTCGCCGGATCAGCCTCGAGCACGCTCACGAACAGGCGCAGGGGCCCGTCGAGCTGCATGACATTCACGCGCGTCACCGCGCGCACCTTGATCAAGGGGTTCAGCTCGAAGCTCAGGTGATACCAGTCCGACCACTCGCCCTCGCCCAGCTCCTGGCCGTGGCCGTCGATGGTGACGACGACCTTGTCCTCGCCCTGCTTGCGGATCACGAGCGGCAGGGAGACGCGCTCATCGTCCAGCTCCTCCAGGCGTTCGCCGAGCTCGGTCTTCTCGCTCCGCAGGCGCTCGCCCTCCTTCCAGCCCAGGGTGTTGTCGGTCAGCTCCAGGCCGAGGGCGGCGATCTTCCCCTCGATGCGATCGATCTCGCAGAAGTCCTTGGGTCCGAAGACCTGCGTCTCGATCAGATCCTCCTGCCAGTCGACGCGGAAGACTGTCCCGGCGGTAAGCCCGGTCCGTCCCTTCGGCGGGCGGTCCATCTCCAGGTCGTCCGTCGTGTAGATGAACCAGTCCCCGTTGCTCCCACGCGAATCAGGCAAGCCCAGGCCCGCCAGCAGGCGTAGATTCTCCGAGCCGGGACGGTCCCAGGACATGGCCGCTTCCAGCACGACCGTCTCCACGCCCGCCTCGGCGGCCGCGTCCCAAAAGGCCGGGACCTCCGTGGGGTTGGTCACGATTCCGGGCACGACGGCGGGCACGTAGGCCGCCGCCACGAGGGCGCCGAAGCCGCCGGTGCCGCCCAGGATCACGGCCAAGACCGCCGCCAGGGTGGCGCGCATGCGCAGCAGCACCTTGAAGGCTCCAAAGAACAACAGGGCGGTGACGAGCCCCGCAACGCCGGCCAGGACCGTGGGCTCGTAGCGGCTGAGGATCCCGACCAGAGCCGGAGTCTGCATGTCGGCCACGCGCCGGTCCTCGCGACCCTGGTGCGCCGGCGCCGGGCTGGGCATGCCCCCCTTCAGCACGCGCTTGCCGCCGCGGGTGAGAACGCGGCCCACGAAGCCCGGGACGCCCGTGTAGGAGGGGTCCTGGCCCGTGTTGAGGGAGCACCAGGCGACCGGAGATTCGGCGGAAAGGGTCGTGCCCAAGGGTGCAAAGGAGCCCGCGTCGGCGAGGGCCGTGAGGTGGGGCATCTGGCCCTCCTCCATCAGCCCGCGCGCCGTGCGGTGATCGCCGCCGTCGAAGCCGAGCACGATCACGCGCCCCCCGCCCGCGGGCGACGAGAGGTTCGCGGAGGCGCCCAAGCCGGCGAGGGCGAGGACGAAGAGCAGGGCGAAGAGGGCGCCGCGGCGCCGGGAGAAGAGGGGGGTCATGGTTTCGTCGTGTACCCCATTCCCTGCGGGATGGGTAGGATGCGGGCCGGTGCGGCCACCCACGGGTACCGCGCGCGGCGTGGGCCGACGCGAGAGGCTGCGCGGAGAGCGATGTGAAGACCGAGAGAGTAGCACCCCCCCCGCGGCCGTTCGAGCGAGTTCGAAACGCCCCCAGGCTCCCCCACGGCAGATCCGGGCGGGCCCAGACCCTCGTGCTCGGAGCTCTGTTGGTCGGCCTGGCGGTGCTGCTCGTACTCCTCAGGAGCGGAGCCGGGGGCGACTCGGACGCGAGCGGACCGCACCGCCCCCCCGAGCCCGCCCGGACTCCCGCCCAGCGGGCGCCCGAGATCGCCCGACCGGATCCGCTCACCACCACCGAGGCGCGCACCGGGGAGGCCGAGTCGGACGCGGGCGCGGCTTCCCGAAACAGCCCAGCCGACTTCGAGGGCCGCGGCTCGATCCGCGGGCGGGTGAGCGTGGCTCAGGGAGTGCGCTTCCCAGCGAACTGGACCGCCGTCGTGCGCCCGAGCCTCTACCTGCGCGGGAAGGAGCGCGCCGTCGAGCGCGCGGACGCACGCGCGGGCGGCGAGCGCGAGTTCACGCTCCCCGACCTGCCGCTGGGCGGCTACGACCTCACGATCGAGGCCCCCGGGATGAACAGCCAGGTGCTGCCGGTGCTCCTGGTGCGCGGCGCGGAGCACCCATTCGTCACGATCGACCTCTACCCGACCGGCTTCCTCCACGGTCTGGTCCGGGGCGAGGACGGCTCCCTGGCGCCCGAGCTGCTCGTCACCCTCGAGCGCAACACCACGCGGAAGCGCCGAACGACGCTCACCGGACCGACCGGCACGTGGCGCTTCGAGGACGTCCCCGACGGAGAATATCGGCTCTACCTCGGCCCGGTCGAGGCTCCGCTCTTGCCCGCCGACGACCTGTCCTTCCGCGCACCGTCGATGAGCTTCCCCCTGCGGGAGCTCCCCGCGACCGCCTCGCTCATGATCTACACCGTCGACACGGCGGGCAGGCGGATCGGCGGAGTCAAGGTCCAGGGGTTCGGCTCGGCGGGCGGGCGCATCCGGGGCGTAACCGACGATCGCGGTGCGTTCCTGGCGCGCTACCTCCCGCCTGGGCACTTCAACATCTCCGCCCGCGACGAGGAGGGACGGCGGGGGAAGATGGTGAGCGACATCGATCTGGGGCCGACCCAAGAGCTCAACGTCCCGGTCCGTTGAGCGGCCGCGCGCCCGCGGGGGTGAGCGACGTCCTACGCCTCGCGTGGCCGTCGATCCTCTCCTTCATCCTCCACAACGGCTACCGGATCAACGACCAGTACTTCGTCGCGGACCTCGGCCCCCACGCCCACGCGGCGATCGCCTCCAGCACGTTCGTGCTGATCATGAACTTCGGCGTGATCTTCTTCCTCGCCGGGGGCGTGCTGCCGCTGGTGGCGAAGGCCACCGGCGCGGGCGATCGGAAGGCCCGCGACTCGACCGTGCGCCACGCCCTCACGGGCGGGTTGCTGCTAGCCCTCGCCCTGACCGCCGTCGGCACCCTCGCGACGCCGTCCGTGGCCGGCCTGCTCGCGACGGGCCCCGAGCAGGAGCAGCTCATGCGCGAGTACCTGGGCACGATCTTCCTGCTCGTCGCCCCCCTGGTCCTGACGCCGATCATCGACACGACCTTCCTGGGCATGGGCGACACGCGCACGCCGATGATCATGCAGGCCTTCGCGGTGGCGCTGAACGCCTGCCTGAACCCGCTCTTGATCTACGGCGTCGCGGGCTTCGGCGGGTTCGGCATCACCGGCGCAGCCCTGGCGAGCTGCACCTCGCGCGCCTTCGTAATGGTGACCGGCCTCGCCCTCTTGCGGGCGAAGCACGATGTGCGCCTGTGGGGCGGCCCCCGCCTGCGCCTCGCGGGAGTGACGGCCATCCTACGCATCGGCGCCCCGGCGGGACTCTCGATCCTGATGTACGCGGCGGTCTACTGGGTCCTGTTGGTGCTCGTCGTCAACCCCCTCGGCGGCGCAGCGGTCGCGGGCCTGGGGATCGGCTTCAACGTCTTCGAGAGCGTCAGCTTCCCGGTCACCCTGGGCATCTCCCTGGCGGGGGCCTCGATCGTGGGGCGCAACCTCGGTGCGCGGGACACGGCCGGCGCCCTCGAGGCCGTGCGCAGCGTGAGGCGCATCGCCCGTACCGCCGGCGCCGGCTTCTGTTTGCTGTTCTGGGTGGTCGGACCGCTCGTCGCCCCCTGGTTCACCGACGACCCCGAGGTGCTGCGCGAGACCGTGGGTTACGTGACGATCCTGGCCTGGTCGCAGTGGTTCGTTGCCGAGGAGACGGTCAACGAGAAGATCCTCAACGGAGCCGGCCACACGCGGCCGATCCTGTGGGTTTCCACCTTCGGGAACCTCCTGCGCATCCCCCTGGCTTGGGCTCTCTCGGCCCCCCTGGGCCTGGGCGCCGCGGGCGTCTGGTGGGCGATCAACCTCTCGACCTTCCTCAAGGCCCTCGCCTTCCGGCACGTCGTCGAGCGCCGTACCTGGTTGTGATCGGCGCACCGGTCCCGTAGAACTCCCCCGCCCCATCGCTCCATGGCCTCCCCTCCCCTCGTTGACCTCGACACGATCGATCTCTCGCGCACGCTCGCCACGCACGCCGACGTGTACGCCAGCCTGGAGCAGAGCGGTCGTTTCGCCCTGCTGGACGGCGTCCTCCACCGGTGCGAGGAGGAGGGTGTGATCATCGGCTTCAAGGAGATCCTGGCCGACGACTGGTGGGCGGCGGACCACGTCCCCGGGCGGCCGATCTTCCCCGGCGCCCTGATGATCGAGGCGGGGGCACAGCTGTGCTCGTTCGATTGTGATCGCAGGCGAGACCCGGAGGCCGAGCCGGTTTTCTTCGGCTTCGGAGGCCTGAACGCAACGCGTTTCCGCGGGGTGGTGGAGCCGGGTGCGCGGCTGCTGCTCATCGCCAAGCTGCTCCGCCTGCGCAGCACCCTGTTCACCTACTCCGTTCAAGGCGTCGTCGAGCGGAAGCTGGTCTTCGAGACCGAGGTGATCGGTGTCGCGATCTGACGGCGCCGCCGGCGACGCCGATACCGGCTCTGCCCGCGTCGCGCACGAAGGCGCGGGTCAGACGCCGTCGCCGAACCCCGCGGGCGCGCGCCGGTCGGGGAGCGGCTCGCCCTCTTCGTCGAGGATACCCAGGACATCGAGCTCGACGCAGACACAGGGGACCTCGAGCAGGTCCGAGAGCGAAGGGCGCGTACTGCCGCCCTCGCCGGTGATCGCCTCCTTGACGTAGGTCCCGTGCTCGGTGCGGATGCGGACGACGTGACGCCGCTCCCCCTCCGCCTCCTCGATCCCGGTTACCTCGATCCAGCGCTCGCGAACGAGCTCGGCGCGACGATGAGCGACACGCCGCGGGGTGAGCTGCTCGATGGTGATGCGCTTGCCGATGAGCGCGGCGGCGGCGCCCTCGCCCAGCTCGCCCTCCGCTTCGACGAGAGCCGCATACTCCTTGGCGTGGCGTGTCTCCTTGAGGATGCGCACGCGCCCCTTCTCCGACCAGTGCAAGCCCTCGAGCTCCATCCGCCCCTCGTTGCGGCGGTTGATCTCCGCCTCGAGGGCGGCCAGGTCCACGTCGGTCACGCGCGGGTTGATCAACTCCAGCACGAAGGGTCGTCCGCGGCCCAGCATGCGCACGTCGATGTCCTCGCGCCCGGCGCCGTGGAACTTGTTCTTGCGCGTCTTGAACGCCGCGCCGAGCACCCAGGCCACGAGCTCCTGGACGGAGTCCCGCGTGAGCTTCCCGAACCCCTCGCAGCGCGAGCACTTCTTGCGCCGCCGCTGGTGCCCCTTGCAGTCGGGGCAGAAGAACACGGTCTGGGGGAGGTCGCGCGTCAGCTTGCGGTAGCGGCCCTCGATGAACACCTTGCCGTCGGGACGCGAGGTCGTGGTCATGGATCTCTCTAGTGGAATGCGGATCCGCCTTCGAGCGGGAGGGGCCCGCCACGGGCGCGGTTCGCCTCGGTTCCCGGGCGAAGGCTGGAACCCCCGTTGCCGTGACGGGGAGGCGGGGGAGTGTACCCACATTTTCGTGGAAGGCGTGCCCCGGACGCGGCAACTCGTCTTCCCGCGGCAGGCTCGGGCTCTCTGCCCCGACCCGTCGGGAACGACGGGTCTCGGGCGAGGCGCCGCGTCCGAGAGGCAGGCGGAGGCGGAGGAGCACGGTGTCCGGTGCACGCCTACGTGGATGACGCGCAGTGTGGCCTCGGAACGAAACGACCATCACGAACCCCTGTGAGGAGCCCGCCCGATCGGCCTACAATCCGCCCCACCGACGAGACGAAACCGCATGCACCCCTACCTGTTCGAAATCGATCTGCCGTTCTTGTCCGAGCCCTTCCGTCTGCGCGCCTTCGGTGCCATGGTCGCCATCGCCTTCCTGGTCGGCGCTCACCTGCTGCAGCGCCTCGCCGCCCGCCACGGGGACGATTCCAAGGGCGACCCGGCGCGCTACTCGGCCATGACCATGTGGGCCCTGTTCGGCATCTTCGGCGGCGCGCGCCTGATGTACGTGGTAGTCGAGATCCTGCGCGACTCGCCGACCGGCCGCTCCTACCTGTCCGACCCGCTCTCGATGCTCTTCTTCTGGGAGGGCGGCCTGGTGATGTACGGCGGTCTGATCGGCGGCGTGAGCGCGGGGCTGTGGCGCGCGCGCCTGGAGGGCGTGCGCCTGTGGAACGGCCTGGACCTGGGACTGACCGCCGCGTTCTTCGCCCAAGCGATCGGGCGCGTGGGCTGTTTGATGGTGGGCGACGACTACGGCCGGGTCGTGCCCGAGGCCTACCGCAGCCTGCCCTTCCCGATCACCCTGCGCGTGCCCGAGCCCCTGCCCCCCGGCAGCCTCTTCGGCGCGCAAAACGCGGGCGAGGTCCTGTGGGCCACCCAGCCTTGGATGAGCATCAACGCGCTGCTGCTGGGGATCGTCGCCTGGACGATCCTCCAGCGACGGCGCTACGCCGGCCAGGTCAGCCTGTGGGTGCTGCTGCTGTACTCGCTCACCCGCTTCTCGATCGAGCACTTCCGCGGCGACGCCGTGCGCGGCAAGTGGTTCGCCGACAGCATCTCGACCTCGCAGCTGATCTCGATCATCGCCGCCGCCGCCTGCGTCGCGCTGCTGGTGCGCGGCCGGGGAAGGACGGATGCCGCCGCGGCCTGACGCGCCGCGACGCACGCGCGTCGTCGCCGGCATCGACGAGGCGGGGCTCGGCCCGCTGCTCGGGCCGCTCACCCTCGGCTACGCGGCCCTGCGCGTGCCCGCCGGAGCCCAGACCCTCTGGGAGCGGCTGGAGGAGGCCGTCTCCGACAACCCGCGGGACGGCGCCGAGAGGCTCGTCGTGAATGACTCCAAGCGCGTCTTCTCGCGCACCGCGAGCGGGCGCGCGCGCCTGGAGACGACGGCCCTGTGCTTCGCGAGCCTGGCGCACGGCGCGCCGCCCGCCGACGGCGCGGCGCTCCTCGGCGCGGGCCCCGCGGGCCTGCAGCCGGACGCGGGCGAGCTCGAACGTCACCCCTGGTACGGGCGGCTGCCCGCGCGCCTGCCGATGTGGACCGACGCCGGGCGCCTCGAGCTGCGGGCCGAGCGCCTGCGCCGCGCCGCGCTCCGCTCCGGTGTCGAGGTCTGCGCCTGCGCCGCGCGCGTGGTGCCCGTGGGCGAGCTCAACCGCTCCTGGCGCCGGACGGGGAACAAGAGCAGCACGGTCTGGTACCACGTGGCGGACATCCTGCGCGCCCTCTGGGAGGCCCACGGAGACGAGGATCTGAGCGTCGTCGTGGACCGCCAAGGCGGGCGCACCCACTACGCCGCCCAGCTCCTGCGCGCCTTCCCGCAGGCCGAGTTCCGCGCCCTGGCCGAGACGTCGGTCTGCGCGCTGTACCGTCTCGAATCCCGCGAGCAGCGGCGCTCGATGCTGGTCTGGTTTTGCGAGCGCGCCGAGCTGCGCTCGTTCCCGACCGCCCTCGCCTCCTGCGCGGCCAAGTACGCGCGAGAGGTCTGCATGGGCGCTTTCAACCGCTACTTCGAGGACCTGCAGCCGGGCCTCAGGCCGACCGCGGGCTACACTAGCGACGGACGGCGCTGGATACGCGACGCCGTCGGCGCCCTGAAGCTCGCGGGCCTGCCCCGCGAGGTCCTGATTCGGGAGCGCTGAGCGCGCCGAGGATCCCCGCGATGCCCGTGAACCTCCTCCTCCCCCTCCACTTCCTCCGCGGCGCGTGAGAACAGCCATTCTGGGAGCCGGCATCTCGGGCCTCGCCCTGGCTCGATCCCTCGTCGAGGGCGGACTCGAGGCCGCCGACATCGATATCTTCGAGGCAACGGCGGCCGTGGGCGGTCTGTGTCGCTCCAAGACCGTCGAGGGGTTCACCTACGACGTCGCCGGCGGCCACATCCTGTACTCGAAGGACGCGGAGACCGCCGCCTGGATGGCGGCCGCCGCTGGGGGCGAGGGAGCCTTCGTGGAGAGCGTGCGCAACACGAGGATCCGCTTCGGCGACCGCTTCGTGAGGTACCCCTTCGAGAACGGCCTCGGCGAGCTTCCCGCCGAGGTGAACTTCGAGTGCATCAAGGGCTACGTCGAGGCTTGGCGCGACCGGCTGGCGAGCGACCCTGAGGCCCCCACCGAATTCGGCGCCTGGATCCGCTGGCGTTTCGGAGCGGGGATCGCCGACCACTTCATGGACCCCTACAACGAGAAGGTCTGGAAGCGGCCCCTGGCCGATCTCACCAGCGACTGGGTCGCCGGCCGCGTGCCCGAGGCGCCGCTCGACGATGTCCTGCGCGGGGCGGTCGGCATCGCGACCGAGGGCTACACCCACCAATCGCGCTTCACCTATCCGCGCCGCGGCGGCTTCGGCGCCATGACCGACGGCCTTGCCGCACCGCTCGCCGAGCGCCTGCGCCTGTCGACTCCGGTGACGAGCTTGGCGCGCCGTGGCGAGCGCTGGGAAGTGAACGGCGAGGCGTTCGACTGCGTCGTCGTCACGCTCTCCCTGACCGATCTGCCGCGGGTGATCGAGGGTCTTCCCGCCGGCGTCGCCCGAGCGATGCGCGAGCTCGAGTACAACTCCCTCGCCAGCTTCCTGGTCGCTCTCGATCGCCCCGAGCACCCCGATCTGTCGTGGGTCTACCTGCCCCACGCCGAGCAGGGACCGGCGAATCGCGTCACCTACCTGTCGAACTACTCGCCGCAGAACGCTCCCCCGGGACAGTCGTCCTTCCTGTGCGAAGTGACCTACGGCGGGAGCGCGGCCATGCCGGGAGGGGAGCTCGAGGGACAGGTTGTCGACGGATTGGTGCGCGCCGGGCTGTGCGAGCGCAAGGAGGTGCTGCTCATCGATCGCAGCGATGTGCGTCAGGCCTACATCGTCTTCGACCACGCCTACGCCGAGCGGCGGCGCGCCTGCCTCGACTGGCTCGAAGCCCAGGATCTGTTCCCCCTCGGTCGCTTCGCGCGCTTCGACTACGACAACTCCGACCAGTGCGTGATCAAGGCGCGCGCCCTGGCCCAAGTGCTGCTCGAACGCGCCCGGGCGGGCTGCTAGCGCACGGGCGGCGGCGCGCTCAGGAATCCACGAGACGCCGGTACAAGCCGATGATCGTCCCCAGGGGCACCGGCGCCGTGCCGGGCAGGCCGCAGTAAACGCCGCACAGCCCGCCCAAGCCCAGGCTGCTCTTGCGATCGAGCCCCTGGCGGCGGCCGAGCCAGTAGCCGACCGGGATGCCGAGGCCGAGGCCCAACAGGGCGCCGCGCGGGCCGCGCGTCACCGCGTCGAGGGCGTCGACCACGATGCCCGCCACGACCGGGTCGAGGGCCGCCGGCGCGGGACGCGCGCCCGCGGCCGGGCCCGGCTCCCGCTCGCCCAGGCGCTCGACGTCGACCTCGATCGGCTCCTCGCTGCGCTCGCTCGCCATCACGCGCCCCATGATCGGCGCGCGCCGCGCCGGTGGAAAGAGTTTCCCAGGCCGCCTCCCCAGCGGGCCCGGGCGAGGGGGTTACCATCCTCTCGGTCGCGCGCGCTTGACCGCTTGGCGGATCGGGGGTTTGTTTAGGCTGTCGCATTCTGCTGAGAGCCCTCCCTCGCGCCCGGGCCCGCGCAGAAGGCCGTCTTCGGGGCAGCGCCCTCTCGAACCCTCACCGCCATGAATCCGAGCCAAGCACCAAGCCCGCGCGGGCCGCGGCCCAGCGCCGCCGGCTTCCACCTGTCGATCGCCCTGGCCGCGCTGCTCGCCGGCTGCGACGGCGGGTTCCGAGACTCTCTGCCCGAGATCGGCACCGGCGCGGGAACCGAAACCGGCGATGAGGACCCGCCGGTCCCTCTCTTCGCGCGCTTCGCCGTCGTCCCCAACTCGGGGGACGGCACGCTCTCGATCTACACCCTCTCAGACGGCGAGCACCCACGGCACGCCGGCTACGCCCTACTCACCGGCGAGGTGAGCGAGCCCGAGGCCATCGTCGCGAGCCCCGACGGCGAGGCCTGCTACCTGAGCGACGCGCAGTCGAGCACCCTGGCCATTCTGAGCGTCGATCCGACGACAGGCCGCCTGTCGTCGGTAGGCTCCGCCGCCCTCGGCGACGCCCCCCATTTCCTCGCCGCGCACCCCGCGGGCGGGTTCCTCTTCGCCCTGTCCGCCGGCTCCGAGGAGCTAGCCGTCTTCGCCGTCGCTCCCGACACGGCGAGCCTCGACCTCGTCGGCTCGCCCCTCGCCGTCGCCCCCGGCGCCACCGACCTCCTGCTGTCAGCAGACGGGAGCACGCTCATCACCCTGCACCACGACTCGGGGCGCGTGGCCAGCTTCACCTTCGACGAGAGCGCCGGCACGCTCGCGGAGGCCGACGAGATAGTGATCCTGCCCGCGGCCCCCGCGGGAGGCGCCCTGGCGGCGGCGACGGACTCCCTGTACGTCACCGACGACGACGGAAGCCTCGTCGTGCAGTGCGCCCTCGACTCGGTGACCGGCGGCCTGTCCCTGGTCGCCTCCCTGGCCACGGACGCCGGCCCGGCGGCGGCGGCGGTTCATCCCGGCGGGGGTTTTCTGTTCGTCCTGTGCCCGGGCTCGGCCACGCTCGCGCGCTACGCGATCGACGCGACCACGGGCGATCTCTCACCCCTCGCCAGCCTGGTGGGCGGCGCGGGCGACGCGGAACTCGCCTTCACGCCCTCCGGGAACACGCTGCACGTCGTGAACACGGCGGCTCACAGCGTGCGCAGCGGCGATTTCGTCGCGGAGGACGGCGACCTCTCCCCCACCGGCTCGGTGCGCACTCGCCTCGCTCCGCGCGGCCTGGCGATCGTCAACAGCCCCGCGCCCCAGGCGCGCACGACGCACCTGTTCGTCACCAACAGCGGAGGCGACGACGTCTCGACCTTCTCGCTCGAAGCGGATCCGAGCCTGCCGGTCGAGGTCGGAACGGCTCTCGCCGGCATGTCCCCCGAGGGGATCGCGATCGACCCGCTCGACCGCTTCGCCTTCGTGGCCAACGCGGGAGCGGGCGGCGTGGGCGTCTACACCTTCGGCGCCGACGGTCTGTTGATCGACAACGGAACCGCCGCCGCGCCGTCGTCCGCCGCCGTCTCGGTCGCGGTCGAGCCCACCGGGCGCTTCATCTACGCGGCCTTCGCCGACGACTCGACAGTGAGGGGCTACGAGCTCGAGAGCGACGGGAGCCTGACCGAGATCACGAGCGAGGCCATCGGGACCGGTCCGCGGCGAGTGGCGATCGATCCAACTGGGCGCTTCCTGTATGTCGTCGACGGCGGCGGAGGCGGCGAGGGCAACAACGGAGGCATCCTGGTGTTCGCCATCGACGCCGCGGCCGGCGGGCTCTCGCCGGTGACGCCCGACGCCGTGGCCCAGGGGATGCCGACGACCTTGGCCTTCTCGCCCGGCGGCGAGCGCGCCTACACGCCCCTCGCGACCGTGGGCGAGATCACACCCTTCGACGTGAGCGCGGCCGACGGAAGCCTGGCGGGCGTCCCGCCGGGGACGGTGATCGAATCGTTCCCGGTGGATGTGGTGATCAGCCCTTCTGGGCGCTACGCCTACGTGGCGGCCTTCTTCACCGCCGGCGGCAACGGCGAGAT
This sequence comes from Planctomycetota bacterium, assembly GCA_002686265.1. Classification (GTDB taxonomy): domain Bacteria; phylum Planctomycetota; class UBA1135; order UBA1135. The sequence goes on along the minus strand of NZBA01000116.1, from coordinate 3,208 downwards.
CCAGCTCTTCGACGTGCGGCCGGAGACCGGCGATCTGGTCAACCTCGACGACGGGGGCTCGTTCACGCCGCGCTTTGCGATCGAGGCCGGCAGCGGACCGCAGGCCCTGCTCGTCGACGCCGCCGAGGAGCACCTCTACGTCCTCAACCTCAGCTCCTCGTCGATGAGCGTGTTCGCGATCGCCGACGACGGCCTGCTGGAGTGGCTGGCCGACGTGCCCACCGGCTCGGCACCCCGGGGCCTGGGCGCGCGCCTGGCCTTGGAGTAGGCGCCGGCTCCGGGGGGGAGCGCGGGTACAATCGCCGGGTGGATCGCATCACCGGCCAGAGCTTCGCATCGCGCTCGGAGGTCATCGCCCTGCACGCGATGGCCGCCACCAGCCACCCCCTGGCGACCCAGGCGGCGGTCGGCCTGCTCGCCGCGGGCGGGAACGCGGTGGACGCCGCCATCGGCGCCAACGCCGTGCAGTGTCTGGTCGAGCCCACCGGCTGCGGCCTGGGCGGGGACCTGTTCGCGCTGGTCTGGGATCCCGCCGAGCGCCGCCTCGCGGGCCTCAACGCCAGCGGCCGCTCCCCCGCGGGGCTCTCCTTGGAGGAGTTCGCACGCCTGGGCGTCCAGCGCATTCCGGCCCACGGGCCCCTGTCGGTGAGCGTCCCGGGGTGCGTGGACGGCTGGTGCGTGCTCCACGAGCGCTACGGGAGCCTGTCCCTCGCGCGCGTGCTCGAGCCGGCGGTGCGCTACGCCCGCGAGGGCGCGCCGATCCCCGAGGTGATCGCCTGGGCCTGGGGACGCAGCGCGAAGGTGCTCGGGAACCAGCCGGGCTTCGCGGACACCTTCCTGCCCGGAGGGCGTGCGCCGGTGAAGGGCGAGCTGTTTCGCAACCCCGGCCTGGCACGGACACTCGAGCGCGTCGGCGCCGAGGGGCGCGCGGCCTTCTACGGCGGCGAGGCGGCGGATACGGTGGACGCCTTCTGCCGCGCGACCGGCGCCTACCTGCGGCGCGAGGACCTCGAGCGCCACCGCTCGGACTGGGTCGATCCGGTCTCGACGACCTACCGCGGCGTCGAGCTCTGGGAGCTGCCGCCCAACGGCCAGGGGATCGCCGCCCTGCAGATGCTGAACCTCCTGGAGGCCTACGATCTGGCCGGGATGGGCTTTGGGAGCGCAGACCACCTGCACTTGCTGTGCGAGGCCAAGAAGCTCGCCTTCGCCGACCGCGCGCGCTTCTACGCCGACCCCGAGTTCACCGAAGTGCCCCTCGAGGCGCTGATCTCCAAGGAGTACGCCACCGAGCGCCGCGCCCTGATCGATCCCGAGCGCGCCGGACGGCACACCGAGCCCGGCAACCCGGCCCTCTCCCGCGGGGACACGATCTGCCTCTCGACCGCCGACGACGAGGGTCGCATGGTGTCGCTCATCCAGAGCAACTACCGCGGCATGGGCTCGGGCCTGACCCCACCCGGCTTGGGATTCTGCCTGCAGGATCGCGGCGAGCTGTTCGACCTGACCCCCGGTCGCCCCAACAGCTTCGCCCCGTCCAAGCGCCCCTTCCACACGATCATCCCCGCCTTCTTGACGCGCGACGGGCGGCCGTGGGTCGCCTTCGGGCTGATGGGCGGCGACACCCAGCCCCAGGGCCACGCCCAGATCGTGATCAACCTGGTCGACTTCGGGTTCGGGCTCCAGGAGGCGGGCGACGCGCCGCGCATGGTGCACACCGGCTCCTCCAAGCCCACCGGCGAGCGGGCTACCGGCGGCGGGCGCCTGCTGCTGGAGAGCGGCTTCGCTTCCCAGACGGTGCGCGAGCTCACGCGCCGACGGCACCAGGTCGGCGCCGCCCTAGGCGCCTTCGGCGGCTACCAGGCCGTCGCCCGCCGCCGCGGCGTCTACTTCGGTGCCTCGGAGGCGCGCAAGGACGGGCAAGCGGCGGGTTTCTGAGCCCTCGCGACTCTCCCTCTCACCTGGCCGCGCGGGCCAGCGGCGGCGTCTCGGCGCCGTTCCTCAGCCGTTCCCGCGCGCCTTCAACTCGGCCAAGAGCTCGTCGACCTTCGCCCCCAGCGCCGCGCCGCGCAGGTCCCGGGCGCGGACGACGCCGTCGGCGTCGAGGACGAAGACGGTCGGGTAGGCGCGCACCTGCCACAGCTCGCACAGCGGGCCGTCCGTCGAGCCCTGCCAGGAGTTGCGCCAGGTGACGCCGTACTCCTCAATCTGCTCACGGTACTCGTCCTCGTCGGCGTCGGTGTTGATGCCGAGGATCGCGAAGGACTCCGAGTCGAGGCGCTCGACCAGCGCCTTGAGGTGAGGGAGCTCACCCTTGCAGGGACCTCACCAGAAGCCCCAGAAGTCGATGACGACGATCTTGCCGCGGTAGTCGGAGAGCCGAAACGCGACGCCGTCCACGTCGGTGGTCTCGAAGTCGGGAGGAGTCTTGCCGATGGCCAGGTTGCGGCTCAGGAACAGGTCGCGTTCGGCCTGCTCCGCGTAGCTGGTCTGGGGGAACTCCTCGATCAGACGATCGAGGAGCGCGTGGCCGCGTTCCTCGTCCTCTTCGCCGCCGAGTTCCAGGCGCGCGAGCTGGTAGAGCGCCCCGGCGCGGCTCTCCTCGCTCGCCCCTTCGGCGGCCACGCCGCGCAAGAGCTCGCGCGCGCGTTCGGAACCGACCGCGCGCTCCTCGCGCCGCAGGCGCTCGAGCGCCTCGCCGAACCACTGCGCACCGCTGTGGTCCGCGCACAGGCGCGTGAAGCAGCGGTCCTTCAGCGCCCCGATCCGCTTGCGGTCGACGCCCGCCCGGCGGCACTCGACGACGATCCAAAGCCAGGCCCGGCCGCCCCCGGCCTCGGCCAGGGCCTCGAAGCGCGGCAAGAACCCCTTGGCCGGGGCCTGTTTTCGCAGGACACGGCGCTCCGCGAGGTCGGCGGCCTGCTTGATCGCCAGGCGGTGGGCGTCCACGGCCTGTTCGTACTCCTCGACGAGCAGCTCTACCTGTTCGTCGATCTCCTCGCCTGCCACCGGGGCCGGCGCGCCCGCCAGGGCCCAGGTCAAGAGGATCGTGGTCAGCATGTCGGTATCCTAGAAAGGGCCGTAGCGAGACGAAGCCATCTTCGTTGCCGCAAGGAGGGCGAAATCGAGACGGCGCAGGCGGCCCTGTCGGGCCGTCGAGCACGGATCGACGAGTCCGACGCCGCGGCGGCGGAGAGGGCGAAGTCGT
>NZBA01000115.1 GCA_002686265.1 Planctomycetota bacterium | reverse complement strand
GCCCCCCAGCCCGCGATGTCACGCCGTTTCCACCCGCCGCACCCCCGCCCCAGCCCGCGATGTCACGCCGTTTCCACCCGCCGCACCCCCGCCCCGCACTCGCGAGCGCCCTGCTCGCCGCCACCCTCGCCGCCGCCGGCATCGCCCAGGATGGCGCGGGGACGACCCGGCAGGAGACGACGGAGGGCGGCGACGCCCTGCGCGCGCAACTGCAGGAACAGGCCCTGGAGATCGAAGCACTCCGGCGACGGCTGGAGGCCGACGGCGGCGAGCTGGCCCTGGAACTCGAGGACCTGCGGCTCGAAGTCGAGCTGCTCACCGAGGACCTCGATGCGGCGGGACCCGGACCGCCCCCCGCGGCCGCCAACGCCGCCAGCGCCTTCAACCCGCGCATCACCGTCTTCGCAGACGCACTCGGGCGCATCGACAGCCGACCGGTCGTGCTGTCCGAAGACGACGAAGAAGAACGCATCGACGACAGCTTCCACCTGCGCGGCGTCGAGATCGACCTGCGCGCCGCCGTCGATCCCTACGCCGACGCCGTCGTCATCCTAGCGGCGGAGAGCGAAGCGCCCGGTGAGCTGGAAGCCGGCGTGGAGGAGGGCTACCTGATCCTCAAGCGCCTCCCGTGGCTGGAGACCGCGCCCGCAGGGCTGAAGCTCAAGGTCGGACGCTTCCGCTCGGGCTTCGGATTCACCAACCGCATTCACGCACACGATCTGCCGTGGGCCACCCGCCCCACCTCGGCCAGCACCTTTCTCGGCGAGGAGGGCCTCGTCCAGCACGGGGTCGCCGGGGAGCTCTTCCTGCCCTCCCTCAGCGAGAACGACACCCTCGAAGCCACCGTCGAGATCCTCGGCGGCGGCGAGATCGCCGTCGACGAGGAGGCGGCGAGCTCCGACTACGCCACCGTGGGGCGCTTGAACTGGTACACCGAACTCGGCGACGAGGCCGACCTGCCCCTGGGCCTGTCCACGTACCAGGGCGGCACCGGCGCCGACCTCTACGGAGCCGACGTGACCTGGCGCTGGCTCCCCATCGCCGGGCGCGGAAGGCGCTCCCTCGTCGTGGGCGGCGAGCTCTTTCGCGGCGCGCTCACGACCGACGACGGCGAAGAGGACCCGACCGGCGGCTACGCCTACGCCCAGCTACAGCTCAACCGCAACCTGTACGCCGGCGTGCGCTACGACCGCACCGACTCGTTGGAAGGAGCCGGCCTGGGCACCGAGACCGTCGGAGGCTACCTCTCCTACTACACCTCCGAGTTCCTGCGCCTACGCCTGGGCACGGAGCATCAGAGCGGCGAGAGCGACGAGGTCGAGCCCCTCGACACGATCTTTCTGGAGCTGACCTTCCTCTTCGGCTCCCATCCCGCCGAGCCCTACTGGGTGAACCGCTGATGGCAAGGTCCGAGCACCGCACCGACCGCGCACTCACCGTGCTCCTGGCGGCGGCGGCGTGGGCGGGGGCGGCGGGAGCCGCCACGGGGATCGGCTCCGGCAAGGAACCCCGCGCCGAAGACGGCGAGCAGCCTTCCCGCGTCGCCACCGCGGACACGGCCGGCGCTGCCGAGCCGGCGGGTGCCGCGGCGAGAGCGCGCACCGAACGCGACGAACCGCTGCACGTCGTCACCACCATCGGCGTTCTGGCGGACCTCGCCACGCAGATCGGCGGCGCGCGCGTCGCCGTCGAGTCCCTGACCGACGGCCGCGTCGATGCACACCACATCCAACCACGCCCGACCCTCATGCGGCGCGTGCGCCAAGCGGACGCCTTCATCGAAATCGGACTGAGCTACGAGCTCTGGGCCGAACGCGTCCTCGACGGCGCCGGGAACCCACGCCTGGCCGCCGGGCGACCCGGACGCATCGTCGCCTCGACGGGGATCGCGACCAGCGGGGCCGCCGCGGACCGCGCACTGGGGGACGTCCACCCCGAAGGGAACCCGCACCTGTGGCTGGACCCCCTGCGCCTGCGGGCCATGGCCGAAAACGTCGCCGGGGGCCTGGCGCGCGTGGACCCCAAAGGCGCAGCGCACTACGAAGCCGGGCTCGAAGCCTTCCGCGACCGCCTGGACGCCGCACTGTTCGGCCCCGCCCTGGCCGGGAGCGTCGGCGGCGCCAAACTCGTGCGCCTGACCGAACGCGGACGCCTGCGCTCCTACCTCGAGGCGCGCGGCTCGGGCGAGGCGCTCGGCGGCTGGCTCGAACGCGCCCGACCCCTCGAAGGCCGAGAGCTGGTCACCTACCACAAGAGCTTCGGATACCTCACCGAGCGCTTCGGCATGCACGTCGCCATCGAGATCGAGGAGCACGCCGGCATCTCGCCCTCGGCCCGCCACCGCGACCGCGTACTCGCAGTCATGCGCGCCCGCGGCGTGGGCCTGATCCTGCAAGTCGACTTCTACGACACCCAGGCGGCCGAGTGGCTGTGCGCGCGCACGAAGGCCGAGCTCGTGCGCCTGCCGCTGGACTGCGGGGGCGCGACGGGCGTGGACGACTCCCTCGCGCTCATCGACACCTACCTCGCCGCCCTCTTGGCGGCGGACTGAGCGGCGTGGGCGGCATGGACGCGCTCTCGGCGATGGCCTGGCCCCTGGCCGCCTGCGTCGTCCTCACCGGCATCCATGTCCACCTCGGCATCCACGTCCTCGCCCGCAAGGTCATCTTCGTCGACCTCGCCCTGGCGCAGATCGCCGCCCTCGGCGCGGTCTGGGCCGTGCTCTGTGGCTGGGACCTGCACGAGGACCCCTGGATCGTGCGCGGATTCTCGCTCGTGTTCACCACCATCGGAGCGGCGGTCTTCGCCACCACGCGCATGCGCCACGAGCGCGTGCCCCACGAGGCGATCATCGGCGTCACCTACGCCGTCGCTCTGGCCGCCACCCTGCTCGCCAGCGCGCGCCTGCCGCACGGCACCGAGGAAATGCGCGAGCTCCTGGCGGGGAGCATCCTGTGGGTCGAGCGCGGGACCGTCCTCGCCGCAGCCGCCCTCTACGCGACGGTCGGAGCAGCCCACTTCGCCGTCCGCCACCGCCTGGCGGCCCTCTCCGAGGACGCCGAGCGCGCCCGCGAGCAGGGCGTGGCCGTGCGCGCCTGGGACTTCTTCTTCTACTTCACCTTCGGCCTGGTCGTGACCAGCTCGGTCGCCGTCGCCGGCGTCCTGCTCGTCTTCACCTACCTCGTGATCCCCGCGGTGATCGCGGCCCTGTTCTTCAGCGGCGTCGGGCCGCGCCTCGTCGCCGGCTGGGGGATCGGCATCGCCGTGAGCGCCGTCGGGCTGGCTCTCTCCTACCACCACGACCTCCCCTCGGGTCCGTCGGTCGTCGTCTCCTTCGGCGCGGCCCTCGCCCTAGCCGGCGTCGCCTACCGCGTTTCGACCGCCGAGCGCCGCGGCCCCACGGCACTGCGGCTGTTCGGATTCTTGGGCGCGGGGGCCCTGCTCTTGTGGGGCAGCACGCTCGTGCGCAAGGACGAGCACGCCGGGGTGAGCGACCGACTCAGGAGCCCCCACGCCTCGGTGCGCCGCGCCGCCCTGGCGACCCTCGGCGCCGACCCCAACCTGTGGGCGCTCGGCCGAGAACACGGGGCCCGCCTGTTGGCCGACGACGAGGCGGAGATTCGCGAAGCCGCCCTTACCTTCGTGGCGGCGAGCTCCGCCGCCGAGCTGCTGCCGGACGCGCGCGCCTTGCTCACCGACCCCGACGACCTCGTGCGCGACGCGGCCCTGCAGTGCGTGCGCGAGCTGCACGACGAGGGCGCCGTGGAGGTCCTGCTGGCCGCCGCGCCGGCCGAGACCGACGACTTCCTGGCGGTCGAGATGGCCGAGGCCCTGTGCGAGTTCGGACGCACCGAGGGCCTCGCCCTGCTGATGGACGCGATGGACACCGCCCGCCTGTCCATGGCGCGCCGCGACGCCTGGGAGCATCTGCACGCCCACACCGACCTCGAGGACCCCTTCGACGCCAGCGCCGCCGCCGACTCAGAAGCGAACGACGCCGCCCTCGCGGTCTACCGCGACTGGCTCGGAAGCCACCGTGACGAGCTCGCCTGGGAGCCGGCGAGCGGCCACTTCCGGGTGCCCCGCGAAGACGGGCGCTAGGCGCACCGCGCGGTGTGGCAAGCGACAGTGGGGCGGGATGGGCGCGACTCGACGAGAAGGACCGCGGGCGAGGCAGCCCAAGGCCGAGAGACGCTCACACGCCGCGCACCAGCCCTCGACCGAGACGGCTCACGCCGCGCGATGAAGGGCATTCGCATGGGTGTCGGGCCGCTCCTCTCGGGTCGGAGCCTGTGTACGGTGGCGGCCGGGCCACAGACCTTGCCTTGACCGGCGGCGAGGGGAAGCTGGAGCCACCGCACCGAGCAGCCCGGTGACTCAGGGAGTGGGCATGGCTCCGCCGGTCGGAAGCGAGTCCCAGCGCAGGCGCGTGCCGACGCCGGCGGTCACCCACGAGCGGCCCTCGCGCAGGGCGTCGAGGACGGCGTCGCGGGTGAGCTCGGGGGCGCGCACCCAGGTGTTCACGAAGCCCAAGGAACGCCAGTAGGGATCGAGACCGTAGGTATTCTGATGCGCGTCGTTGCCGCCGATGCCGACCACCGGACGCTCGGCGTTGAGCAAGCGCCAGCGCTCCAGCAACACCTCCTGTGGCTCGGCGAAGAGATCCCAGAGGGCGTCGGGATCCTCCGCAGCCATGGAGAGCGCGCGCACCCAGAAAGCCGGGTTGTCCTGCCGCAGCTTCAAGGCGACGTGCAGGTTGAAGATCTCCATCCCGTCGAAGCGCCCGAAGTCCCAGCGCTCGACTTCCTCGCCGTGGGCGATGAAAGCCAGGCCGCCCTGGGCGTGGATCTCGTCGATCTTCCCCTGGCGCGTCGTCGCCCGCAGGGGCTCGTCGATCCCCAGAGCCAGGACTTGATCGGAGTGCTCCGCGCCCTGGATGAACAACACACCCTCGTGCAAGCCGCGCCAACCCTCGCGCAACGAAAGACCGGGATCGCCACTCGGTGGGTGGTCGGTCATGATCACGAAGTCCAAGCCGACACGCTTCGCCGCCGTGAGAATCTCCTCGTAGGTGCCCTCGGAGTCGTGAGAGAAACGAGAGTGGACGTGGATCGCACCCTTGTACTCGTGGAGCTTGGGCGCGCTCGCGCAACCGGCGACGAACGCGAGCGTGAACGCGAACGCGAGCGCGAACGGTGACGGCAGAGAAGCGAACCTCGGCGCACAGCGAGGCATCGACGGAGGCCCGCTAGGGCTCGAGCACTGCATGGGCGATCGTCTCTCCCTCCGGACCGGAATGTGAGTAGGTGAGGTGAAGCCGGCCGTCGGAGGCGAGGATCAGCGACGGATAGGAGTAGCTGTGCCGCTCCCGAGGATCGTGGGCCACCACGCGCCGATCCGGCCAGGTCTTGCCCTCGTCGCTCGAGAGAAACAGCGACAGGCGATAACGGCCGCGTTCGAGGTCATTGAGGGCCAGGGCGATGCGGCCGTCGGGAAGTGAGATCGCCTCGACGCTCGAGCCGGAGTTGGGGACGGGCGTGTCGATCGCCACCGACCAAGTCAAACCGTCGTCCGTGGAGCTCGAACGCAGCATGCGGTGCGGCGCAGGCCCGTTGTCGCGCAAGAAAGCGATCCAGCGACCCTCGCCCAAGGGCACCGGGCTCGGCTGAACGCCGCCGGGAGAGACGATCGGCCCGAGCGCACGCCAGCTCTCTCCGTCCGCCTCGCCCAGCGCCATCAGGCCGAGGTTGAAACCGTCGGAGTAGAGCGGCAGGAGGATGCGCCCGTCGGAGCGCAGGACGGGATGGACGCGCGTCATCCAGCCACACTGACGCTTGACCGGATCCCGCGCGGCCTCGATCAACTGGCTGGAGTAGCGCGGCGCGTAGGCGGCCCACAAGTGCTCGGTCACCGCCAGCTCGCGGAAACCCTCCTCGACCCCCCGCGCAAACGCCTCGCCAGGCACCAGATGAATCGTGTCCTGCCAACTCCAGTCCGGCTCCCCAGCGCCGAGCGGCTCGTCCGCGCGCCGGTACTTCAGCACCGCCTGCTCCCAACGGTTGGCCGCGATCACGACCCAGAACAGATACAGCCGTCCCTCCGCATCGACGAAGAGCGTCGGGTTGCAGTCGGGCAGGCCGGGGGTGTCCGCCATCGGGAAGGGAGCGCTCCAGCCCGACTCCGAGTCAGGGAGCCTGGAACCCAACAGACGCACGTCGTTCGCCCGCCGCTCCCCCGACCCCTGATACCAGACGGCGATCAAGCTGGTGTCTTCGAGCTCGACCACGCCGCTCCCGTGCGCGTGCTCCTCCTGTGAAGGGAAGAGCTTGCCGGAAGCCGACTGGGGCACGAACAGAAACGCACAGAGCAGCAAGCAGTGCATGATGGTTGACTCCTATTCGTTCTTGACGGGTTGCTAGTCGGCCATCAGCTCGGCTGCGAGGGTCAGCTCCGCCATTTCGCGCTGCACCCGCTCACGCCACGGAGCTCCGTCGGGTCCGAGGTCGTTCAGGCTGGCGGCGTCCGAGCCGACGCCATCCTGGAAGTAGGCCAACAGGACCGCAGCGTTGGTCAGGTTGGTGATGTCCTTTGGGGCCGTCACCGTCTTGAGCATGCCGAAGACGCCCGCGCGGATCTCCGCCTTCGAGAGAGGGAGCAGGGAGGCGGCGAAGACCGTCTCACCATCGAGCGAGAGACTCTCGAGGACGCCGCCGAAGGCCTGAACCGCCGGGATGGCGTCAGGGGCGCTCGGAAGGTTCTCGTCGGGGCGATAGGGCGCACCCGCCTTCAGGTTGCCGTCGAGGAGCGAGCGCACGAAGGGGGCCAGTTCTCGGCCGACGACCTCGTTTCCGCGCTTGTTGAAGTGCATGTTGCGCAGGTGGTAGAGGTGGCGCTCACCATCGCGGAGAGGGGCGACCGCGCGCAGGGCGGGAGTCAAATCGAGTACTGCGCGACCGTGGTTTCGCGCCCACGCGAGCGTCTCGCGCTGGGGCAGGTCCCGGTCCAGCTCGATCTCGAGGCGGCGCTGGATCCCCTCCCAGAGCCGCTCTGAGATATGGAACTCGTCGGGAATCAGGACGAAGGCCAAGGGCACGTCGCCCGCGGCGCGCTCGAGGCGGACGAGCGCCTTCAGGAAATCCACGTGCCTGAAGCTCCAGACCAGCTGATCCGTGCGCTCGCAGATCGCCGCGGCGCACTTGGTCTCCACTTGAAGGTAGATCTCCTCGCCGAGGCTGGGTTCCTCGAGGAATGGGTCATCGAGCCAGGGCTGGCGCATGGCCTGTTCGGCGGGGGAGTCATCGCCGGCCGTGTGGGCGATGTCCGACTTCTTCAGGCTCTGGAGGCGGAAGGCGACGGTCGAGAGCAGGTAGCGGTCGGCGTCGTACCAACGGGGGGCGGTCGACGTTTTCCCAATGGCGTCGATGTCGTTGCCTAGGAAGATCTCAATCAGGATCAGGTCCGGTTCGAGGGCGAGGGCCTCGTTCTCCAAGAGGTACAGGTAGTCGTTCGGTCCCGTGGCCGGGTAGCCCATGTTGTGGATCTCGACACCGGGGAGCTCCCGCTCGCAAACACTCGTGTAGTGGTAGGGCAGGGGCACGGTGCCGTAGCTGAACGAGTCACCGATGCTGACGACAAGCGGTCCGGAAAGCTCGGAACGAGGGAGGAACTCCTTGTCGTAGTGGCCGCCGCTGTTGATCGGGAATCCGTAGAGCAAGCTCTCGGGTGCTCGGCGTCCGGCGGCGCGACGGATCTCCGAGGAGCTCGTGTCGGTAACCAGGATCGGGTGGGGCCACAGCCCCCTCAGGCCGCGCAGACCGAGCTCTCCGGAGAGCAGGAGCAGGGGCAGGCTGAGGCTGAGGCCCGCCAGGACGCTGCGCACTCGTTTGGGCAAGATGCGCCGCAGGCGCGGGAGCGAAATCGACCAGAGAGCGAAGGCTCCGTAGGCGAGGGCCGTGGTGCACTCCACGAGGACCGGGAAGCGGACGCGGAAGGGGCCGGCGTAGGATTCGGCCGTGGACAGGACGAAAGCGCAGATCACCAGGCAAGCGGACGCGCAGAAGAGCATTGCCCGCAGGTGGAGGAAGACATCGGGGACGGGGGCGGTCTCCCGACGACGGCGCACCAGGACGACCAGGCACGCGAGCGCGAGGGCGGCGCAGGCGGCGACCGCACCGAGGAGCAGGGCGATGGCAGCTCCCGAGCCCCAGCCGGAGGTTCCCCCGACGGTCCACTGGAGGAGTAGATCCGCGAGCACCCCCAGCTGTACGCGCTGGTCCTTCCCGCCGCCGAAAGCGTGGAGGGCGAACAGGCCCCCGGCGACATGGATCGAGAAGAAGGCGAGGGCCGTGAGTACGCGCATGAGGCGATGCCTAGAAGGGAGTGACGAGGCCGGACAGGAACGTTCTCGGGGCTGTGCGGGCGCACTCACCCTGCCGTCCAGGATAGGGGCTCCGCGGGGTCCGGGCGAGTTGGGAGCCGAGATGCCTGCTCGCGGCCCGCTACCGACCAGCCTCGCCGCGGCCCGTCGCCCCCGCCGTCAGGTTCCCCGAGAACACCCCCAGGAGGCGAGCTCCTCTGCCCGGAGTGCGCCGCTACGAATCGCCCTGGCCAAGATTGGTGCGCGACTGAGCTCGCCCCGGTCGGCCCGCTCGCCGCGATCACCTGGACCATACCGAGACCGGCCATCGCTCTCCCTGCGTGAGGTGGGTCGGAAGGCGGAGTCCTACACGACGGCGCGAGGAGGGAAGGGCGGGGTTTCGCGACGGCGGACAGCCGCTAAGCTCATCGCTCCTTCCACCCCGAACCCCAACGATGATCCTGCGCCAGTTCCCCCCGATGGGGGTCTACGAGACCCTTTTCCGCTTCGCCGAGGCGACCGACGACTACATGGGCCAAGCCGGGACGCACCCCTGGGCGCAGGGGTTCCCGCTGACCAGCGCCGTGCCCGGAGGGCCCGAGTTGCCCGAGAGCGTCGCGATCGGTCCCGACGACCGCATGTACCCCAAGGCGGACGGGCAGCCCGTGCTGCGCGAGGCGATCGCGGCCTACTACAACCGCTTTTACGACGCCGGCATCACGGCGGACAACGTCGCCGTCTTCGCCGGAGGCCGACCCGCGATCTTCGCCGTGCTCGCCTTCCTGCGGCCCGAGGTCGAGGTCGCCATCGAGGAGACCGAGTACACGCCCTACTGGGACGTGCTGCGGATCCTCGGGCGCGAGTTCTCCCTGATCCAGAGCAACGCCCAGAATCGTTTCCGCCCGACCATCGCTGATCACCCGACCGGCACGGACGTGCTGCTCATCAAGAGCAACCCTTGTAATCCGACCGGCGTCACGACGCGCGGCGAAAACCTGGCGGCGCTCGTGCGGCACTACTCCACCGACGGACGCGCGGCGCTAGTCGACGAGGCCTACGAGTTCTTCTGCGAAGGCGAGCCCGAGAGCGCCCTGGCGCACGTCGACGACATCGACAGCACGGACCTTTTCGTCGTGGGCGCTGCCACCAAGGGACTGCAGGTGCCCGGGATGCGCGTGGGTTGGGTCGTCGCCGCCAAGGAACACATCGAGCTCTTCCGCAACTACTCCTCCTTCGGTATGGGCGGCGTCAGCCGCCCGTCCCAGCTGTACGTGACCGAGCTCTTGGAGCTCGAGCGAGTCGCCCACGCGCGGCAGGCGCTCAACGCCTTCTATACGGGTCAGCGCGAACGCTACGGCGAGGCCCTCGCCCGCCTCGGCCTCGAGCTGTTCTCGGGGAACGGCGGCTTCTACCACTGGTGCAGGCTCCCCGGCGGCCTGAACGGCGACGCCTTCAACGAGCGTCTGTTCGCCCACAAGGCCGGGATCCTCCCCGGACGCCTGTGCGACATGGCGCGCCGCGGGAACGACGGGCCGCTCGGAGACATGATCCGCTTCTCCTTCGGCCCCCTCGAACCCGATTCGTTCGAGAACGACGTTGCGATCCTCGAGCAGTGCCTCTGAGGAACGCCGCGCCTAGCTCGCTGCTCTGCGTGTGAACACGAAGCGCTGATAGGACAGCGAGACCAGGATCAGGCACAGGGCCAGACCGAAGAACGACCCCACGCGCTGCAGGCCGTCGAGGTTGGCGAGGTCGAACAGGAAGACCTTGCCGATCGTCGCCAGCAGGAAGCCCAATGACGCCCAGCGCAAGGCCGCCGTGCGCCTACGAGTGCCGATGGCCAGCAAGGTGAACGAGTAGAGCGCCCAGGCGAGGGACAAGGCGAGATTGCCGTTGAGGTCGATGGCGCCGAGGTTCAAGCGCGGAGTCTCGCCGTAGGCGTTGATCACCGAGAGGCTCACCCAGGCGAAGGGGACCAGGCAGGCCAGACCGCCGACGAGGCCGCGCAGGAGCGAGCGCGGAGCCCACGCGCCGCGGCCCCCGATGAGCCGGGCTTCCAGGTCTTCGTAGGCGCTGCGTAGCCGTCCGGGCGGATTGTACGGATGGGGAACGTCGCCTGCCGGTCGAGCCGCGGGGTCGTCATGGACACTCGCCGGTGGACCGCCGGCCGGCATGGGCGCGACGGGATCGGCCGTGAAGCGCAGGACGACGAGCGCACAGCCGAAGGCGAGACCATAGGCGTAGGAGAAGCCGTTCGCGAACCAGCCTTCCTGGCGCATGAAGGCGTCGGGGAACAAGGCCAGGACGCACCAGGGCACGGTCGAGCCGACCGCCGCCGCGAGGGCGGCGAGGGAGCACACAGGGCTCGCGCGGCGCGTCGCGAGCCAAGCCCAGCCGGCGGCGGCGGGAGCCAGGGCGATCCAGGGCCACAGGCCGATGAAACCGCGCTCCTGGTGGGCGTCGAGCTCCAGCGGCAGAGCCATCGCGCACAGGAGCCAGGCGACCGCGGCGTAGGCCGTGCGGGCGCGGCGCGTGCCATCGAGTACCTCGCCGGCGGGGCGCTCGCCGCGCAGGAGGAGGAAAGCGCCGAGTGGTGGCGCCGCCAGGATCAACGGGGCCAGCCCGACGCCCTCGTCCCCGTGCGCGAAGCTCCAGAGGGCGATCCAACGCTCTACAGGAACGTGTTCCAGACCGATCAATGCCGAAGCGGCGGCGACGAGGCCCACGACTCGCGTTCGCTGGAGGGACGCGCGAAAGCAGACCGGCGCGAGGGTCGTGGCGACGATCCCGGCCAAGAGCCAGGGCGCGGTCTCCCCGAACGACCAGTCCAGCGCAGCGAAGCGGGCCACGGTCAGATGGCCGACGAGCGATCCGGCCGAGAGCAGGACCACGGCGGCAGTCGCAGCGACGTGCGCGCAGCGCGCCGCGGCGCAGGCGGCGACGATCAGGGCGGCGACGATCGGCGCGAAGTGAGCCACGGAGCTCGTCCCCGGCGGCGGGAAGCTGTGCAGGAACGGAGTCCAGAAGGCGCAGCCCAAGGCGCTCAAGGCCAATGCCCGGGGCGTGGGGTGCGCGCGCCAGGCCAGGGCCAAGGCCAACAGGACGGCCGCCGTCGTGGGGGCGGCGTAGGGAGCGCAGCTCGCGGCGAAGGAGGGCGCGTCGGTCGTCCCGAGTAGCACGCCGTCGTTCGCCGCGGCCAAGGCCAAGCCCGCGGCCAGGCCGGCGAGGGCGGGCAGGGCCGGGAGGGCTGCACGCGAGCGCACCACGAGCGCGAGGTGGATCCAGACCACCAGCCAGATCGTGTGCGGCGCCTCGCTCCGCCCGCCGCCGTCGAGGACCGTCCAGGTCAGGGCGAACAGGACCAGCAGCGAGTAGGTCGCGGGCGCCTGAGAGTCGGCGCCACGCTCGCGCCGCGGCCAGGCGCCGAGAGCGACCAGAACAACGGCGGTCGCCCCGGTCCCCAGGCCGAATTCAGCCAGGGAGGCGCTCGCCCCATCCGCGGCGAGGAGCCAAGTCGCCGAGAGGGCCGCCGCACCGGCGGCGGCGGCGCTCGGCAAGGCGACGAGATCCAGGCGCCGGCCGAGAAACGTCCCCGCCGCTCCCAGCAGAGCCGCCACGGCGGCGATCAGCAGGTAGTCGTCACCGAGCTCGACGTGGTTGGCGTAGTGGAGGGCGAGGGCGAAGGGCAGCAGGATCCCGCCGACGCGCGCCGCCCGCCAGCGCTGGCGGTAGGGGCTCGCGTCCTCGCCCCCGAAGGCCGCGAAGAGCAGGCCGAACACGCCGCAGGCGAGCAGGCCCGCCGCCGCCTCCTCGGTGTGGCCCTCGAGGAGCCACAAGAGCTGGATGCCCGTCGTGCCCGCCAGGCCCAAGAGTCCCAGCCAGGGCCAGTCGCGGCGACGGCCGATGCCCAGGAGAGCGAGGTCGAGGAGCAGGATGTAGCCGAACAGCGAGACGGCGCCGGAGGGGACGGCCGAGAGCAAGAGCGGCGTGGCGAAGCCGCCGACGAGGCCGAAGACCGCGATCAGCTGCGAGCGCGCGCGTAGCGCGAGGGCGCAGCAGACGACGGTCGTCAGCACCATCCAGGCGAAGCCGATCGTATGCGGGAAGAGCCCGTAGAGGTGGAAGCCGGCCCAGGCCGCCGCGTAGTGGACGGCGGCGCCGCTGCCCGCGAGGACGTCGGCGACGACCCGATAGCCCGTGGCGCGCAGGCGGCCGTGGGCGAGAAGGCACAGGCTGCCGACCAGTGCGCCTGTCCCAACGCGCATGCGCTCGTCGAACCAACCTTCCTGGATCGCGTACTGGAAGAAGAGCAGCGCGGCGATCACCAGGGCGACGCCGCCGAGGATGGCGGCCCCGCGGATCCCGAGCAGGCGTTCCCACTGGACCCCGGGCCGGGGAGCGCGCCCCGCCGCGGTCGCGGCGGTAGGCTTGGCAGGTGAGAGCGGGGACGGCTCGCTGTCGGGTTCCCCGCCGCCGCTGCGAGGTGCGCCCCCCGGCCCCGGGTCCGCGGGCCGCGCTCTGCTCGTGGGCGCGCGGTCGGCTTCGCTGGCGGGTTCGCCCACCGTTTCAGGCGACGGCTCCCCATCGACCTCGCTCCCCGGCTTGGGCGTGGACCACGGCGTCGTGGTCGCACTCACTCTGCGCGAGGGTTGGCCCGCTGGCACTGCGTGGGCCGCCGGCCGCTCACGGCTGGCGCCGCCTGCCTCCTCCAACATTCGCACGCGCCGAGCGAGGGACTTGATCCGTCCGAGAGCGACTAGGCCTAGGACTACACCGCCGAGGATCGCACCGAGGATGCACAGACCGATCAGGGTCAGGAGGATCTCGAGGAGGTCGTTCATGGACGCGTCGCAGGGAATGTGGCGCGAGGGCTAGCATCGACTCTGGTCGGCGGTGATCAAGCGTCGCCCGCCTCGGTCGGGTCCTGAGTGCCGGGAGGGCGCTTCCTCCCTCGCTCGCCCACGCCCACGAGCCTCCCGCGGCACCCCGAGAATCACCGGCGAACCGCGCGCGGCAATCGACGCTAAGATGGGCGAATGGTCTCCCTTCACGCTACCCCCACCGCGAAACGAGGCCGTGTGCGAGCGCTCCTGCTCACCGTGGCCCTCGCTTCCTTCTCCGCTTGTTACACCCCCAGCGAGCGGCCGATCTACCTGACCGACGAGCAAGGCCGCGAGATCGTCCTGCACGGCGTCAACATCTCCAACGCGGCCAAGTGGGACCCCCTCGGCCTCGCCTGGCACACCGAGGCGGATTACGAGCGCCTGGGGGGTTGGGGCTTCAACGCCGTGCGCCTGCTGCTCTTCTGGTCGGTGCTGGAGCCTTCCCAGGGGGCGTACGACGACGCCTACCTCGACGCGATGGAGGAGCGTCTGGACTGGGCCGCGAACAACGGGCTGATGGTGATCCTCGACTTCCATCAGGACCTCTACGGCCCGGCCTTCACGGGCGACGGCGCCCCCGCCTGGGCGACCTTCGACGACGGCTACGAGTTCACGCGGGTCGAACCCTGGTGGTTGAACTACCTCGACCCGGCCGTGCGTGCGGCGTTCACCCACCTCTACCACGACGACTGGCTGACCGACGCCTACGCCGACGCCTGGGCACACGTGGCGGCGCGACTGGGGAGCCATCCGGCCGTCATCGGCTACGACCCGATGAACGAGCCCTACCACGCCAACGAGAACCTGTTCACCTTCGAGGCCGACGTGCTCCTGCCGTTCTATCAGCGCGTCACCGAGGGCATCCGATCAAGCGATCCCGACGCGCGCATTTTCTTCGAGCCCGTGCCCTTTCCGACCTCGTCGGGGCTGCCGTCAGGCTTGCCGGTTTTCGGAGACACGAACGCCGTCTACACGCCGCACTACTACGAGCCCTTGGTGCACGAGGGCTCGTTCTACCACCAGAACGCGGCCCTCGTGGCGGCGGTCATCGCCCACAAGGCGTGGGAGGCCGAGCAGCACGGCGTTCCCTTCGTGCTCGGGGAGTTCGGCGCTCATGCCGGAGGCGTGGGCCACGCGGACTACTTGCGCGACTTGATGACCGCTCTGGACCGCTACGCCGCGGGCTGGACGATCTGGTCCTACGACAAGGGCCGAGCCTTCGCCTTGCTCGACACCAACGGCGATGAGACCGACCTCCTCGATGCGATCGTGCGGCCCTATCCGCAGCGCGTGGCGGGCGAGATCCTGCGCCATCGCTACTTCCCCGCCGCCCGGATCCTGCGCGTGGAGTACGCCACCGTGGCCGGTGTGGACGCTCCGACGGAGATCTTCGTGCCGAAGGCGCGCCTCTACCCACGCGGCTTCAGCGTGGAGAGCAGCGATCCCGATGGCGCCTGGAGCTTCGAGTTCGACGCCGATCGCGAGGTGCTGCGCATTTGGCACGACCCGGCGCAGGCGGAGCACGTCGTGCGCGTCCTGCCGAGCTGAGTACGCGTTCGGACCCGGGATCGGGAAGGGCCGCGGGGCCATGCTCAAGCGAGATAGCGGCGCCGGTCGATGCGCTCTGCATGATGCAGAACCGCAAGCTCCAGGCCGCCCGTGATCGCCGGGACGCGGGCAAGCGTCCGCTCCCCGGGGACAACCTGCTCCTGCTCGCCGCCCGCGAGCCTCACAATCCGCGTAGCCTTCCCGTGCCCACCGAGCCCAAGTCCGGATCGCGCCAAGCGCGCGTCTTGGAGATGCTGCGCTGTTGGGAATCGGTGACGATCGAGGAGCTCGCCCGTCTCACTGACTCCAGGCCATTCCAGGTGCGCGGTGCCATCGACGCCCTGCGCAAGAAGGCGCACTACATCCGCCGCGTCGAATCGCAGACCTTCACGCTGCGCCACGTCGAGCGCTTGGCAGCGGTCTGAAGCGGCCCTTCCTTCGCCCCGTCAGTGCTCGCGCGCGCGCGTCGGGCGAGTGGCCCGTGCCGTGTCACACCACCGCCAACGCCGGCTCGCTCCGTGCACGAGTTCCGCCGATGTGTGGAGCGCTCGGTCGGGAGAGCTGATCGCTGGTGAGCAACCCGGCAACGGACTCCGTCGCTCCGTCAGGGAGAGCCAAAGGCACGCCAGTCAGCGGCGGTGTCGACATCGCGCAGGGCTGGCAGGTGATGCGCACGCAGACCGGCTTCCCGTGCGCGACTGATCGTCTGCGCGTGGACCGAGTCGGTGCTCCAGTCGATATCGGAGAACAGCGCCGGGTGGGGTGCGTTCAGCGCCAAGAGCGTGTAGCCGCCATCGAGCGCGGGGACCGTGACCAGGTCGTGATGTCGTAGGGCGTCGCCGGCGGCGAGGACCTGGGTAGCACCGAGGTCGGGGCAGTCGGTGCCCACGATCGCGGCCCAAGGGTGGCCGGCGGCGAACGCCGCGGCGAAGGCCGCCTCCATGCGCCGGCCAAGGTCTCCAGGGGGCTGGCCGTGGACTTGGTCGCCGCCCGCCAGCCACGCTCTGGCAGGCTCGGCGAACCGCGCCGGCTCGACCCACAGATGCCGCTCGAACCCCGGGCGTCTTGGCCACGCCCGCGCCCGCGCGGATCGACCTCGCTTGCAGCGTGGACGGGGGCGCGTAGGCTCGACGGATCATGACGCATCTCCGATCGCGCATTCCGCTCGCACCCGCACTCCTCGCGGCCCTGGGCGCCTCGTCGCCGGCGGTCGCCGACGAGCTCATCCGGCGGTCTTTCGAAGTGGAGGGAGTCGAGCGCACGGCGCTCGTCTACGCGCCCGAACAAGCGCGGACGACGCCTTCGCCGCTGGTCCTTGTCTTCCACGGCCACGGCGGGACCATGAGGGGCATCGCCCGCGCCTTCGCGCTCCACCGCCACTGGCCCGAAGCGATCGTCGTCTACCCCGAGGGATTGAGGACGCCGGGCCGCTACGACCCCGAAGGCCTGAAATCGGGCTGGCAGAAAGGACCTGGCGATCAGGAGGACCGGGATCTCGCGCTCTTCGACACGATCCTCGCCGACCTGCGCGAGGACTTCACCGTGGATCCAGGCCGCATCCACGCGACCGGTCACTCCAACGGCGGAGGATTCACTTACTTGCTGTGGGCCGAGCGCGGAGAGCTCCTCGCCTCCATCGCCCCGTCGTCTTCGGCGGGCGGGCGCTTCCTGAGGGCGAATCCCCCGCCGCCTCGGCCCGTGTTGCACGTGGCCGGGCGGGCCGACGAGATCGTGCCCTTCGAGGCTCAGGAGCGCGTCATCGCCGCCGTGCTCCGCCATCACCGCTGCGCGGAAGGCGCTCCGTGGGGCGAGGAGCCTGGCTGGACACGGCACCCCTCACCCCTCGGCGCACCGGTAGTGACCTTCCTGCACGACGGCGGCCACCGTTTCTCGCAGGCCGCGCCCGCGCGCATCGCGGAGTTCTTCCGCGCCCATTCCCTCGCCGCCGCCACACCCAAGGTGCGCGTCTTCGTCCTCGCCGGTCAATCCAACATGGAGGGCCACGGCCAGCTTCACAGCCTCGCGCGCCTCGGTGAGCACCCCGAGCATGGGGAGTGGCTCGCGAGACTCCGTGCCGAGGACGGTTCGTGGGCCGTGCGAGACGACGTGACCATCGTCTGGAGCGGGCGCGAGCCCCAGAGCGGCCTTCTCGGCGTCGGCTGGGGAGCGGGCAAGGAGGCGATCGGTCCCGAGTTGATGTTCGGCACCGTTGCCGGCGAACGCATCGACGCTCCAGTGCTTCTGATCAAGACGGCTTGGGGCGGGAAGGACGTTTACTGCGACTTCCGCTCCCCCTCGGCCGGCGAGCCGTCGGCTGGCGAGGCGGCGCTGTTGGAGCGCGAGCGGGCCGGCGGGCGTGAGCGGGAGATCGGCGCGACCTACCGGGAGATGGTCGGTCAGATCCAGGACGCGCTCGAGCGCATCGACGAGCTCGTGCCCGGCTACGAGGGACAGGGCTTCGAGCTGGAGGGGCTGGCCTGGTTCCAGGGCTGGAACGACTACTGCCAGTGGCACGTGCGGGAGCGGGAGCGGCCGATCGGTGCCGCCCCGACCGAGCGCTACGCCCACAACCTCGCCGCCCTGGTGGCGGACCTGCGTCGGGAGCTCGGCGTCGCGGACCTGCCGGTCGCCGTGGGGGAGATGGGTGTGGGCGGCGTGGAGGTCGAGCGGCGCGCGGTCGAGGACGGCGCGCGCGAGGCCCAGGCGATGATGGCCTTTCGGCGCGCCCAGCGCGCCGCCGCCGAGGCGATCGAAGGTGCGGTGTTCGTCCCCACCGCTGCGTTCTGGGACGAGCGGCTCGAACAGCTGCGGCGGCAGAGCGAGGACTGGCGCGCCGAGAAGCGCGAGCAGGGGATCGCGGACACTGCCGACAACGTCTTGCCGACGCCCGAGCTGAGTGCGGAGTTCCGCTCCCTCGGCGGCCACTGGTACTGCCATTACAACGGCTCGGCCGCGACCTACTCCCTGGTCGGCTTCGCCTTGGCCGATGCTCTCGTGCCCGTACCCCGCTAACGGCCGATCGGGGTGACTTCGTCGAGGAAGCCCAGCTCCCCTGGTGCGAAGCGCGTGACACGCCACATCGCCGAGCGGTTACCGAGGGCGTCGACATCGGGGTTCGCGAACTCCCAGACCGTTTCCCCCAGCCGGTCCACCTCCATCGCGTAGCCGGAGTCGGACTCGGTGATGAGCGTGTTGCCGTTGGAGAGGCGCTGCACGCTGCCACGCGTCGCCGAGAAGAACCCCTCCGCCGCGTAGGACCACACGATCCGCCGCTTCACCGGCTCCAACTCGAGGACACGGCTGGCCTTCAGCCCGTTGTCGAACAGCAGGAGATGCCCGTTCTCGATGAGCTGGGCGTGATGGGGGAAGGTCAGGCTGCCCGGGCCCCACAGCCACAGCACGCGCTCGGCCTCGGCATCGAGGACGAAGACCGCGTTGATGTTCCGGGCGCACAGGAGCAAGTTGCCGCGCGCGAAGGCCTCGTGGAGAGCGGCTCCCGCACCGTCGAGGACCTCGATGTGGTTCGTGTGGAGGAGGTCGAGGGGGTCGTCCCGATCCGGATCGTCGACCGGGTCCAGGCTAGGCAGCAGGTAGGCGAAGGCGGAGCGCTGGAGGACGTCGAGCAGCGAGATCACCTCGATCAGAGCCCCGTCGGGAGACAGGATAGAGAGCTCGTCGACGACGATCGGACGCGAGGGGTGGAGGTCGGGCCGCAACTCGTCGCGCCTGGTGAGGATGTAGATCCGACCGCCGGACGCGTCGAGGTCGTGGTGGACTCGCGCATCGAACCTCCAGAGGGGGCGCGAGGCGCGATCGAGGGCCAGCAGCCCGCGGTCCTTCTCGATCACGAGGAGCCGTCCGTCCGCGAGCAGCGTGACGGCCTGCCAGGGGTCGGTCGTGTCGCTTCCCCAGCTATGGCGGACTCGGCCCCGCATGTCGACTAGTTGGGCGGACCGAGCGGTCCTAGAGCTGTAGAGGTTGAGGCCCTCGAAGTACCGCCCGGGCCGTGCATGGAAGGTGCCGCGTCGATCGCTGTCGGGGTCGAAGCTCGCGTCGACGTACCCGAGCGCGGCGAGATCATCGAACGCGGGAGAGCGGGACTTCACGAACTGCTTGGGGAACGGGTCCACGGGGCGCCCGCGCGCAGCGACCCAGGCCGTTGCTCCCCGCAGGGCCCTTCCGGGGAACCAGTTGTCGCGGTGTGTGAAGAACCCCCAGACGAAGCAGATCGACCCGGCGAGCAGCAGGGCGGCGGTGATGCCCCGCGCTCTCATGGCAGCAGGCCCCGTTCATGCCGCTTGCGCGATGCGCTCGCGCAAGCCGCGGCGCTTGGCCGAAGCGCCCGCTGCGTGAGGCTCGGGGTGGTTGCGTGCAGGAGACTAGGGCGCCAAGGCCGTGAGCTCATTGGAGAAGTCACCTTCGTTGGTGTTCTCGTCCACTGCGGTGATCACGTAGGAGTAGGCCGTTCCACTCGTGACGCTGCCGTCGGAGTAGGTGAGGCCCGCAACGAGCGCGCCGTTCACCCTCGTGTAGGGACCGCCTGATGTCTGGGAGCGGAAGACGTGATAGCCCAGGACGTTCGGCTCGGGGTTGGGAGACCAGTGCAGCACGAGGCTGCCGCCGTTTCGGCCGAGCTTCGCCAGGCGCGGGCGCTCGGGGAGGCCGCCGTTGGGTCCGGGCAGGTCCTTGGTCTGTTCGAGATGACAGAACCAGCGCGTCGTGCCGGTGCCGTCGGCACCCATGCGGCCCTGCGGGTTGACCTCGCCGGCCCAGTCGAGGAAATGCAGAAGCTCGATAGCCGTCTCCTCGAAGGGCGACGGATCGCGGCCGTGCTTGCGCATGAGCTCGGCCACCTCGACGCAGGCGACCGCGGGTCCGGCCTGCCCGAAGCTCAGGGAGCCGGGTGAGACGAGGGAGTTGGTGACCACACGGCGCTCTCCGGGGAGGCCGTTCTGAGTGTTCCACCAGAAGGAGTAGGTCTCACCGCCTTCGGCGATTCCCGTCCGGAGCATGTGGAAGTGGCTCAGGATGCCGTCGATGTCGCTCTCCATGGCTGCCAGGAAAGCGTCGCGGGAGAGATCGGGGTGCAGGGCGTGGAAGAAGTCGTCGGTGAAGAGCTTGTCGTAGGTCAGGACCTGGTCCCAGATGACCGCGAGGTAGACCATCGCCGAGTAGGGGCCCTTGCAGGAGTTCAACGACCAGCTTGCGGCTTCGTCGGGGGTGCTCGCCTGGGTGTCGGAGATGATCTTCATCGGGCAGTACAGGCCGACGTTGCCGTGCCGGTCTTGCACCGGGAACAGAACGTCGTGGGTGAACAAAGCGCCCCGGATGAGCGCCTTCGCCACCGCGCCGAGCTCGCCGTCGCTGTAGAAGGCGTCGTTCCATTTCTGGTCGTACTCGGCGGCCTCCATCATCGCCCACAGGGGCCCGGCGATGCCGCGACCCTGGCCGAAGCGGACCAGGCCGTCGTCGGTCGGGTTCTGGCCCGTCGGGTCGTACCAGTAGCGCGCGTTCGCGGGATCCGAGAAGGCCGTGCCCAGGCAGATGCCCCCGTCCGCGCCGTCGATGCTGTGCGCGGTGCTGAAGGCGTTGAACTGCGTGAACTTGTCGGCGGTCGCCATCCGGTAGGTGCTCTCGAGGGTCTCGAGCATGTCGAACGCGACCTCCTCGCAAGCGGCCACCAGCTCGGGTTTGTCCGCCGTGTCGGGCTTCTGGAAGTAGGTCGCCACGCTCAAGAGGTGCTTGGTCGCACCCGCGAGGCCCACGCAGCGGCCGGATTGGAAGGCGGCCGCCACGGGGACGTTGAAGTTGCCCTGTGCAATGGCGCTCCCGTTGGTCACGCCGTGCCAGTACGCCAGGTCGCCCTTGACGCCGTTGTAGGCGGGCGTGTCGTTGGCAGGATTGCCGTCGCCGTCGAAGATGCGGGCTGCCAGCACCGTCGCCCAGGTCCCCTTGGCCACGATCTTCTCGAGCGAAGCGAGGTCGTCGGAGCCGATCACGAATCCGTCGGCGCGCGTGTGCTCGAGCAGCTCGACGATGACGGTGGGGATCCCGTTCTGCTGCCCTCGCCCGCCGAAGGCGACCGTCAGCGGCGAGGAGCCCGTCTCGGTGGGCCAGATGATGAGGTCGCGTTCGGTCCCGCTGTAGTCGGGAAGCGTGATCTCTCCGTGAGTATCGTCCGCCAGGTAGTAGGCGATGATGTTCTCCAGGGCCGCTCTGTAGGTCGTTCCCGAGCCCGTGCCCGCGCTCGGGTTCCAGCCTCCCACTTCGAGCGCCTCGTCCGCGCCTGCGTTGCGCAGGAAGTCCTTGTAGTTGCGGTGGAACAGGACCCCGCTGCGCGCGTAGCCGATGTGGACCCGGCCGTCGTAGGCCGTCGGAGAGAAATGGGGCGGGTACTGGCGCTCGTCCCAAATGTTCTCGGGGACGCCGGTGATCGGCTCGGGCTCGTAGAGCGGCCAGTTCCAGCGCGTCCCTTCCAGGCGTCCGTGCTCCTCGAGGTGCTTCATGCCCTTACGGGACAGCTCCCAGAGATGGTCGGCGTCGTTCACGCCCGCCTCGAAGCTGCCCTCGCTGTCGGGCAGGTGCGTCTTCATGTAGACGGCCAGGTTACGCGCCGCCTTTACCGTTCCCAGGTAGCCGTCGGGGCGGTCTTGGATGTAGGTCCACTCCGCCAGGTTCGGCGGGCCGTCGTAGACGTGCTCGTGCTGTGGCCCGCGGAGGTCCTGACTTGCGTGTGCCCATGGTGCCGACGAGGCGGCGACGATCAGGGCCAGCGCGAGGGGGATCGTGGCGTCTGCGTGGCTCATCGTTCGCGCTCCCACGTAGGGTGGGGTCGAACTCCACCCTACTCGGATCTCACCAGGAGGCAACTGGCCTGAGTGGGTAGTGGTCCCGCCAGCGCGAGGCCCTAGCGCCTACGGGCAGAAGACGGCGCCCAATGCGTCGGACAGGTTGAACCCCGCGGGGCCGCCGCTGGGATCCCGGTACCACAGCTGGAAGTACCAGGTGGAGCCGGCGGTGATCCGGCCCGCGCCGCTCCCCGCCGGAGGCGCGGTGAAGTCGACGTGGCGCTCGGCGGTCCCCAGGTCGTCGGTCAACAGGGGCGGGAGGAGGCGGAAGGTCTCCCCGCCGACGCAGCGCACGCCTTCACCGAAGGGCTCGGCGGTTGCGTGGGTGCCGTAGTAGAAGATCGCGAACTGTGCCGGGGGGGCGCCGGTGGCTTCGACGGTGAAAGTGTTGGCGGAGATGGCCGTCTGGCCCGATGCGGTGATGTGCGCGCCGGGGCCGGCGGAGTTGGGGCTCGCCGTGCAGGCGGAGGCGGTCCCGCAGGCTCCGAGATTGGGGTACCAGGCGACCTCGTCGTCGTGCCGCGAGGCCGAGAGGACATCCGTGTCCCCGTCGCCGTCGAGGTCGGCGGCGAACAGGCCCAGGGGCCCGTCGGCGGAGATGCTGATCACGCGCTGGGAGGAGAAGTCACCGCCTCCGAGGTTCTCGTGCCAGCCGATCTTGTCGTCCTCCCGGGAGCCGAACAGGACGTCGGCGTCTCCATCCCCGTCCAGGTCCGCGGCGAGGACGCGGGCGGCGCCGTCCGCCGAGAGTGTGAGCACTCGCTCGGCCGCGAAGCTCCCCCCGCCCAGGTTGGGGTACCAGGCGATCTTGTCGTCCTCGAGAGAGGCGGAGAGGATGTCGAGTTCGCCGTTTCCGCTCAGGTCCGAGACGAACACACAGCGCGCGCCCTTCGCTTGCACGCTGATCGTCCGTTGGGGTCCGAAGCTCCCCCCGCCGAGGTTCTCGTACCAGGCGATCTTGTCGTCGAAGACCGAGGCGGAAGCGACGTCGAGATCACCATCTCCGTCGAGATCCGCGGCGACCGCGCTGTGGGCGCCGTCCGCGTCGGTGCTGATGACCCGCTGGGGGCCGAACTGGCCTCCGCCCAGGTTTCGGTTCCAGGCGATCTTGTCGTCGTTGAAGGAGGAGGAGAGCACGTCGAGCCACCCGTCATCGTCGAAGTCGGCGGTCTCGACGCTCTCCGCCCCGTCCGCCAGTTCCGTCACCGCCTGCCCGGGTCCGAACGAGCCGCCGCCGAGGTTCTCGAACCACAGGACGGTGCCGTCGAAGAAGGCGGTCGCCAAGACGTCGACCTTTCCGTCGCCGTCGAGGTCGGCGGCGTGGACGGCGTGGGCCCCGCTCGCGGTCGAGCTGATGACCGTCTGCGGTCCGAAGGCGCCGCTGCCGAGGTTCTCATGCCAGGCGATCTTGTCGTCGAGGATCGAGGCCGACAGCACGTCGAGATCGCCGTCGCCGTCGAGGTCGGCGGCGTGCACGCTGGCGGCGTAGTCCGCCTGGTTCGAGATCACTTCCTGCGGCCCGAACACGGTCTGGGCGCCGGCTTGGCCCGTCAACGAGAGGCCGAGGAGGGCGGCCAACCGAAGTGTCCGGTAGGGCTTCTGGGGCGACATGGCGGCGGGCCGGATCGGCGCGGACCCGTCTCCCCAATGTACCCCAAGTCGGCGGGTCGAGCGGGAGAGGCGGAGGGAGCCGCCGCCGCGTATCATCCAATGCCCCCGATCCCAGGGACGACCACCGATGAGCTTCGTTCCCTTCCATTGCGTGATACACCTGCCCCTCGGTCTGATCGCCGCGGCTCCCCAGGAGGACGCCGCCCGTGCTCCCGACTTCGCCGAGGAAGCCGAGCAGGGCTGGACCGCCCTTTTCGACGGTGAGACCCTCGACGGTTGGACCCAGCGCAACGGCACGGCGACCTACCGTGTGGAGGACGGTGCGGTCGTCGGCCGCACGAGCGAGGGCAGCCCGAACTCGTTTCTGTGCACCGACCGCGGGTACGCGGACTTCGAGCTCTGCTTCGAAGTGAAGGTCGACGACCAGTTGAACTCGGGGGTTCAGATTCGCTCGCGCACCCACGGCGGCGCCAAGGGCAGGGTCAACGGCCCGCAGGTCGAGGTGGAGGCCTCGGGAGCGGCCGGTGCCGAGGCCGGCTACCTTTACGCCGAGGCCGCCGGAGGCTGGATGACGCCGGTGGCCCAGCGCGTCCCGCACCGGCACTTCACAGACGGCGAGTGGAACGCCTACCGTGTCCTCGCGGAGGGGGCGCGCATCCGCACCTGGGTCAACGGGAACGCGGTGTCGGATCTCGCCGACGCGCGCATGTACGCCTCGCACCCGCGCGGTTTCATCGGCCTGCAGGTGCACGGCGTCGGCCGCGGCTCGGGCCCCTTCGAGGTGCGCTGGCGCAACATCCGCCTGCGGGAGGTGCGCAACGAGAGGAGCGGCTGGCGAGCGCTCTACAACGGGAAGGACCTCACGGGTTGGGAGACGACTGGCAACTGGGTCATCGAGCCCGACGGCGTCGTCGCGATCCACCCGCGCCCCGGAGAGAAGGGCTGGGAGCGCTACGGCGCCTACCTGTGGTGCGAGGGGGAGTTCGCCGACTTCGTCCTCGACTTGGAGTACGCCTATCCCCGCGGCGGCAACAGCGGCGTGATGTTCCGTGTCGGTGACATGGCGAACCCCGTCCACACCGGCATCGAGGCCCAGATCCTCGACTCGTCGGAGAAGGAGGGGCCCATGGGCCACCACGACCACGGTGGGATCATCCGCACCGTCGGCGCCTCGCACAACCGCTCGCGCCCTCCCGGCGAGTGGAACCGGATGATCGTCGTCGCCCGCGGGCCGAACCTGACCGTCGAGCTGAACGGTGCGGAGATCGTCCGCCTCGACCTCGAGGACTCGGCGATGGGGGACCGCCCCCTCTCCGGCGCGATCGGCCTGCAGGACCACGGCGAGGCCAACCGCGTCCGCTTCCGCAACCTCTGGCTCAAGGAACTCTGAGTCGTTAGACGGCTTGGCTGGAGCGTAGCGAAGACCGGGTCGCTCTCCCCGGCCACCTCGCAATCCCGATGCTCCTTCCATGCCCACTCAGGCATGAGGTGCGCCGACACGAAATGCGTCGGCCTCGCTGATCCCCGCCCCGAGCTTGCTCAACTGGCCATCCTTGGGGTGACCGCTGAGGTTTCCTGGTAGGCGAGCATGCCAGAGTCGAGCGTACGGAGGGCCCCGAACCCGGGCAACGGCCCGTCGAGGTCGGCCTCTAGAGTCGGGTTCCCGGGGGCCGAGACGGCCATTCTCGCCCGAGCACGGAGACCCTGGCGCCACCCGCCGGTAGAACAGGGTGGTGGACGGAGCCGCACTTGAGGATTCCGGGGGCCCGAGCCCCGAGAGTGGCCGTGAGAGGATCGGCCGGACCTTCCGTGCGCGCCGGGGAGGCCTGACACTCGCCGTGACCTCCGTGCTCGCGGCTTCCTGCGGCTGGCTCGGGGAGGGCTGGTCGCGCAGCCCGCTGGTCGTCGTTTGCGTCGACGGCGCAACGTGGGACGTCATCGACCCCATGCTGGAACGCGGGGAGCTGCCGAACTTCCGCCGGCTCGTGGAGCGCGGCGCCCGCTGCGACCTCATCACCCTCCCGCCCACCCAGTCGCCGGTCATCTGGACCACCTACGCCACCGGGGTCTTCCCGCGGGTACACAACGTCCTCGACTTCACCTATCCCTACAGCCGCGGCGGTGAGAAGCGCCCGGTGGAGGCCACCGAACGCCGCGCGCCCGCGATCTGGAACGTGGCCTCCGACGCCGGACGTTCCGTCGGCGTCGTCGGCTACTACGTCACCGAACCGGCCGAGGTCGTCAACGGCTTCATCGTCTCCGATACCTTGATGGAAGGCTGGGGCGGGAGCACCTTTCCGCCGGAGCTCGCCGATGAGCTCGACGTGATCTCCGATCCCCTGCAGCCGCACCCGATCCTCTCGGAGTTCTTCGCCTGGGACTACGATCCGAAAGACGGTGAGGAACCCACCTCTCCCTACCAGTATCCGACGCAAGTCGTCGAGGGCGCGGTCGACCACGCCGTCATCCGTGACGAGAACGTCCGCTCCGCCTCCCTGCGCCTGATGGAGAGGGAGGTCGACCTGTTCATGGCCTACTCCCGGATCATCGACCACGCGAGCCACCGCACCTGGCGCTACTACGACGACACCGACTTCCCCGACAGAGCGAAGGCGACGCACCGCGACTTGCTCGACGACGTCGTGCCCAATGCCTACCGCTTCGTCGATCGCTTCCTCGGCGAGCTGCTCGAGCGTTGCGGCGAAGACGCGAACGTGGTCGTCGTCTCCGATCACGGCTTCGGCTCCGCGACCGGCGAGTACATGATCCCCGACAAGCGCCTCGCCCGGATCCTGACCGGCGCCCACCGTTACGACGGGATCCTGCTCGCCGCGGGCCCGGACTTCCGAGAAGGGACCTACGAGCACGTCTCGCTGATGGACGTGGCGCCTCTGCTCATGACGCTGCTGGACGTGCCGCTCTCGGCCGAGCTCCCCGGCCGGGTCCCGCGGGAGATGCTGGCCGAACGGCTCCTCGAACGCGGCTCACTCCAGACGGTCGAGCGCTACGAGAGCGAGTGGACCTTCGTCGACATCGCGC
This sequence comes from Planctomycetota bacterium, assembly GCA_002686265.1. GTDB lineage: Bacteria > Planctomycetota > UBA1135 > UBA1135. The sequence goes on along the minus strand of NZBA01000115.1, from coordinate 14,337 downwards.
CCGCGAGCGAGGAAGACGACCGCCGCGCTCTGGAGCAGCTACAGGCTCTCGGCTACATCGACTCGTCCACCAAGGCCGGCCGCCAAGGACCGAGCGTCGTCGAGGATGTCTGGTCGGGAGACGGAACGCTGAAGCTCAAGACGCTCTCCGGCGAGCTGCTCTTCCTCCTCATGCGCGACCGGCGCGAGGAAGCCGAGCAGCTGATGAGCCTCTTGACCCGGAAGGACCCCGAGGCGGCCAAGGCCATGCCGTTCTACGCGATCAGCGAAGCGAAGAGGGTCGAGGAGAACTTCCCCTTCCAGGTCTTCGGTCAGGGCGACGTTGCGCGGTTCCTGCGGCCCTGGGTGCGGCGCTGATCGCGGCGCGCTCCCGCGAGCGGGCCGGCGCGGGGGCGCACGGATTCCCGGGCTCGTCGGCCTCTGCTTCCCGCGAGGGGCGTGGCCTTCAGCCGTCGGTCACGAAGCGCTCCTCGATCCAGCCCGCCAGCAGCTCGAGTACGTCGAGTGCGAAGGTCTCCTCGATCTTGCCGTACTCCTTGACCTGGCCGGTCGCGCAGTGCTGGAAGAGGTGGTTGAGCCCCTCGAAGGCGCGCACCTCGTAGTCGGTGTGCGCCCCTCGCACCAGGGCGGCTTCGATGGCCGCGAGGTTCTCGGCGCTGGGCACCTGGAGGTCGAGCGTCCCGTTCACCGCCAGCAAGGGACAGCGCACGCGCTCCAGAACGGGCGCCGGGTCGTGGCGCACGAACCAGCGCACCCACGGGCTCGCCATCTGGGCGAGGGCCGCCTCCACTTCCCCCTCACCCTGCTCGCCCTCGGAGAGATCGGGCGAGGCTTCGAGCGTGGCGCGCGCGGCCGCCACGCGCTCGGGCTCGGTCAGCGTCGCGTCCAAGAGGATCTCGAAGAGGGTGCGCTGGGTGGCGAGGCTGCGCTCCAGCTCATCCGGTGGCAGCCCCTCCGCGCGCCCGAGCGCCTCGACCTGGAGCAACAGCAGCTCGTCACCGCGCACTCCCGGGCCGGCGAGCAGGACGATGAACGCCACCTGCTCCGAGCGCACGGCTGCGAGGGGCGCGATGACGCCGCCTTCGGAGTGACCGACGAGGCCGATGCGATCACCGGCGATCTCCTCGCGGGAGGCGAGGAAGCCGACCCCGGCGAGGGCGTCGCCGACGAAGTCCTCGGTAGTGGCCGCCGCCGGGTCGCTCCCGGCGGTTGACTCGCCCATTCCCCGGTCGTCCACCCGCAAGACCGCGATGCCGCGGCGGGAGAGGTGATCGGCGATCACCCAGAACGGCTTGTGCTGGAAGATCGTCTCGTCGCGATCCTGGGCGCCGGAACCCGAGATCAACAGGACCGCGGGGAAGGGGCCCTCGCCCTCGGGGATCGTCAGGGTTCCCGCCAAGTGGACGCCGCCCGCGGCGTTCTCGAAGCGCACCTGCTCGCTGCCGTAGGGGAAGGGCGCCGTCGGCTCCTGGGGCCGGCGCACCACCGTCGGCTCCTCGACTCGCGCGAGGGTGACGTCCAGGGAGCGGCCGCCCTGACGATAGGTCCCCGAGAGCTGCCGTTCGCTCTCGTCGAGTGCGACGCTGAAGGTCACGAAGACCGAGCCGACACAGATCCGTACCTGGTCACCGGGCAGGGCATCCACGCGCGTGATCGGGATCTCGAGCGGGCTCTGGTCGGGGCTCACCATGTGTCCACCGAGCCGCCCGTCCTCCTCGCGTTCCAGCTCGAGCACGATGCGAAGCTCGACCGGCCCGATCTCGAGCACTCCTTCCCACGTGCCTCTGAGGCGGGCGCTCGCTGCCTCGTCCACCCCCCGCGGGAGCGGCCGGCGCTCGCAGCGCAGCGCGAGCCGGGCCCCGCGCTGCTCCCAGTGACCGTGGAGCTCGTCGCCCCCGGCCGCCAGCTCGGCCACGAAGGCACCCCCCGTGGCCGGGACCGCGAGGCGGAAGGTGTCCTCCCGATCACCCGCTTCGATCGCGAGCGGCGTGCCGAAGACGGCCTGCGCGGGGGTGTCGGCCGTGCCCTTCCAGCCGTCGCCGTCGCGCTCGACGAGAAACACCATCTCCAGCGCTCCGCCGCCGGGCAATGCGAGGTCCCCGCCCCAGTGGCCCGCGAGGCCGGCGGGCGCGTCCTGCCCCTCCGCCGCGGATCCGGCGAGGACCGCGCCTGCCAGGCAGAGCCCCATCCACCGCACTGCCCCCCAGGCCCCTTCGATCCTCACCCGCCGTCCCCTCCTCCGCCGCGGAGATCGCAAGGACGGTCTGTGGGGGGTGTGCGTCGCGCTCTCGTCGGGCATGCCGTTCATGCAGCCAGCCTACCGCCCCGCGCCGGGGTCATTCACACGATCTCCACCCGCGTTCGCGCACTCCCGAGGACCGCGCCGCTGTAGTCGTCGAGGTAGTCGATCTGCGCGATGTGCTGGCCGGTCTGCGTGCCGTGGACGAGCAGGTCGTAGCGCTCGCCGGGGCCGATCTCCCAGGTGCCCGCGGTGATCGGCGTTGGCAGCGGCCGGCCGTCGGTGGCCACGACGTCGAAGGCGAGGCCGCCGAGAGAGACGCGCGCCCACTGGAAGGCGGCGTTGATCATGCGGATGTAGGCCTTGCCGCCGAGGGGGAAGACGACCTTCGTGTAGGGGTCGTCGAGGGAGCCCGGCTCCTCCTTGCCGTTCAACAGGAACCCGTCGGGATGGAAGCGTGCGGTCTGCGGGCCCGAGCCCGACAGGGAGTGCCAGCTGCGATCGACGGTGTGCAGCTGCCACAGCACCTCCTCGTCGAAGGTCGGCCCGCCGGCCCATGCCTTGTCGATCGAGCCGTCCGGCGGCCGGACGATGACCGCGCCGTGCATTCCCATCGGGTAGTGCAGCACCGTGTCGACGTGGCAGTGGTAGTGGTAGGTCCCCGCGTGCGGCGCCGTGAACTGATAGGTCGTGCTCTGCATCGGGTAGACCGTCGAAGAGGTCTCCGGCACGCCGTCGTTCGCCTGATCCACGTCCAGCCCGTGCAGGTGGATCGTGTGCGGCATCATGCTCTGGTTGAAGAAGTCGACCGTGATCAACTGCCCCTCGATTGGCTCGATGTGGATCGACGGGATCTGCCGATCTCCCATGAAGCCCGTGCCCGGTCCCGTGCCTTGCTCGGCGAAGTACCAGGTGGCGATGTTCTGTCCGCCGACCGTCGCGCTGCCGTTCATGCGTGAGCGCAGGGAGAACTGTGTGCCAACGTTTTGTCCTAATCCGGCCATCGGTGAATCCTCGGTGAGCTCAGGTGATGCTGATCAGCGTGAGGGCGCCCAGCGGGTAGAACCCGTTGGCCGTGACCGCGGTCAGGCTGTGGGGGTGCAGCGGGAACACGCCGATCTGGTGGGGCGTCAGGATCACGTCGACGGTGCCGAGATAGGGCACGGCGATCGTGTCCTTGGGTGGCATGGTCGCGTCGGGCACGTTGTTCTGCGCCACGATCTGGGCGTGGTAGCCGTGGAAGTGGATGCTCTGGCGCATGCGGCCGAAGTTCCCGAAGCGGATGAGGATGTCCTCGCCCAGGGAGCCGGCGACGAGCGTGTCGGGGTCCGACGCAGCGTCGGGGAAGGCGAGCCCGTTGACCGTGAAGTAGTTCGGTTCGTAGGGCTTGGTGCGCTGCGGAATCCCCGAACCCATCGTCAAGTTGATGCGATCGTCGGCGTCCTCGTAGATCAGGCCGTACTCGCGGTCGAAGGTCGGCCCTCCGCCGTACAGCTCGGGCAGGCCGCTCGCCGGGCGCGAGGTGACCGAGGCGGTCAGGCCGCTGTGCGAGGGGTGGGCAACGGGGCCGTGGCTGCGACTCGAAAAGCGCGGCGGCGCCTGGCCGAAGAGATAGGAGCCCGCCGGCGGCATGGTGAACGAGAACACCCCGCTCGCGCCGGGCGCGATCACGGGTCCCTCGGCGACGCCGATCAGTGCGGGGCGCAGCGCGATCGGGAGCTGATTGTCGATGACGACGTCGACGGCAGTGCCTTCGGGCGCCTCGAAGAACGGCAACTGTCCCCGCCGTCCGCCGCCGCCGCTAGGGGCGAAGCGAAAGAACGGCAGGGCCGTGCCGTTGGCGAAGGACGTGCTCGCCTGGAGCGCGCGCAGGTTCCAGGTGCTCGCCAGGGGGCGAGCGGTGGCGGCGGGGGCGGTGGCGAGGCCGGCGGCGCCGATGCCGATGCCCGAGGCCAGGACACCGAGGAACTCACGCCGACTGTTGCTCCGAGCCGGTTGGGGGGGATGGGCGCTCGTCATGTTGGTCGTGGGGGGTGGGGCTGGAGCACGCCCACGGAGGGCCCGGCGCGCACGAGAGGAACACTGTCTAGAACTACACTCTACCCCACGGTTCGCTTCTCGTACCGGGGGCGGGAATGCGTAGAAACGTGCCCGCTCTGCCCGTAGGGCCTCCCGGCCCGCCAAGCGCCCCTATTCGGCTCCCAACGGCGCTCTAGGCCCGCGGCGGTGCCTCGTCGTGCTCGCCCAAGCGCGGGGCGCGGCCCCCTCTCGGCGGCGCGCCCAGCGACGGGAAATAGGGCGCTTGGGGAGTGAGCGTCCCGCGCTCCACGGCCGCTTGGAGCGAGTCGACCGGTGAGAGGGGCAGCCCCTTCTTGCGCGCGATCTCCAGCCAGTGCGCGCGCGGCTTCGAGGCGAGGCGCTCTTGGATGCGCTCGGTGGCGCGGCGACCCTTCTCGCCCGGATCCAGCCCGCAGCGGACGAGCTGCGGCAGGCGCAGAGCGGTCAGGATGGAGAGCCAGAACTTGGGCTCGAAGGTGGCGAGCGCCAGGCGCTCGCCGTCAGCACAGGTGTAGATGCGGTAGATCGGCAGATCGCCGGAGAGGCCCGGCTTGAGCGTGCCCGGCTCGTCGCGCCCGAGGTCGGCGAGGTGCCAGGTCAGAAAGGGCAGCACGCCCGTGGCGAGGGGCTGCTCGAGGTGCGTGCCCTTGCCGCCACGTTCGCGCGCGAGGAGCGCGGCGAGGATCGACGAGGCGGCGAGCAGGCCCGCGGTCACGTCGGCGATCTGCACCTGAGGAACCTCGGGGGTTCCGAGCAGCGACAGCAGACCGGAGGCGGCGACGAAGTTCAGGTCGTGCCCGACTTGATCGGGCACGACCGCGCCGTAGGCGGAGAGGGAGCAGCTGATCAGGCGCGGGGTCTCGGCGCGCAGGCGCCGGGGAGCGAACCCCCAGCGCTCCAGGGTGCCGGCCCGGAAGCTCTCGACGAAGACGTCGGCTGCAGCGATCAGCTCGAGCGCGCGCCGCTGTCCGTCCTCGGTGCGCAGGTCGCAGCACACCGACTCCGCCCCGCGGTGGAAGGCGGCCCAGCCCAGGGAGGTCCCTTCCTCGTCCACCGGCGGCGCGCTGCGCATCGGGTCGCCCCCTCGGGGATGCTCGAGCTTGACGAGGCGTGCGCCCAGATCGAGCAGCGAGCGTGCCAGCACCGCCCCGGGGAGCATGCGCGAGGCATCGACCACGAGCATGCCATCCAGCGGCCGGTCGCTCACGGCGTGGAGTGCGGGTAGAAGCGCCCGCCGCCGGCGCGCTCGGCGATGGCGGCCGAGGGAGCGAAGCGCGACCCGTGCCGCTCGCCAAGGGTCCGCAGGCTCTTCAAGACGTCGTCCGCTCCGCGCCGATCGACATAGCGGAAGGGGCCGGCGTGGAAGGGCGGGAAACCCAGGCCGAAGACCGCGCCGACGTCGCCGTCGCGCGGACAGGCGAGCACGCCCTCCTCCAAACAGCGCGCCGCCTCGTTCGTCATCACCAGGCCCATGCGCTCTTGGATCTCCCGCGCGTCGATCGCACGCGGTGTGCCGCCGGCGAAGAAGGTGCGCGCGCCGCCGTCAACCTGCTTCCCGCCGCGCCTGCCCTTGCCGTAGCGGTAGAAGCCCTTCCCGTTCTTCCGGCCGAGGCGTCCGGCCTCGAACATCCGCCCGATCCCCTCGCTCGTCTGGCCCTCGATACCGTCGGCGCCGGCGCGCTCGGCGAAGGCCGCGGAGAGGTCCCGCGCCACGTGGGCGGCGACGTCGATCCCGACCTCGTCGATCAGAGCCAGGGGGCCGACCGGAAACCCGAAGTCCTTCATCGCGCGGTCGATGGCGGCGATCCCCGCGCCCTCCTCCAAGAGCAGCATGGCCTCGTTGAAGTAGGCGGCGAGGATGCGCGTCGTGTAGAAGCCGGGGCCGTCGCGCACGACGATCACCGTCTTGCCCTGCGCGAGGCCGAGGGCGCGCGCCGTCTCGATGGCCCAGGGCGCCGTGCGTTCGGCTGCGACGATCTCCAACAGCGGCATCTTGGGCACGGGCGAGAAGTAGTGCATGCCGAGCACGCGCTCGGGGTGGCGCGCGTCGCGGGCGATGGAGGCGATCGGCAGGGCCGAGGTGTTCGAGGCGAACACCGTCTCGGGACCGATGTGCCGTTCCGCTTCGGCGAGGACGCGGCGCTTGAGGTCGAGATCCTCGAAGACCGCCTCGACCACGAGCTCCGTTCCAGCGAGGTCCGCGGCGTCGGTGGTGAGCTGCAGGCGGTTCATGCGCCGGTCACGCTCCGAGCCGACGATCGCTCCCGAGCGCGCCTGTCGGGTGAGCCCGTCGCGCACCGTGCGCGCCGCGGCGGCCAGGGCGTCGTCCGTCAGGTCGCGCAGGACGACGGGGTAGTGGCCGAGGGAGACCGAGGCGACGCCGGCGCCCATGAAGCCGCCGCCGAGCACCGCGAGGCGTCGCAGCTCGAGCGGCTCGGCCTCTCCGCGCTCGCGCTTGAGCTCCTGCTGCCAGTGGAAGAGGTGACGCAGGGAGCTGGACTCGTGCGAGACGGCGAGTGCTCCAAAGAGCGTCCCTTCGCGCTCGAGGCCGGCGGCCAGGCCGCGGCGGAGGCCAGTCTCGACGCACTCGAGGATCGCCGTCGGCGCTGGGTAGAGCCCGCGTGCCTTGCGTGCGAGCTCGGCGCGGGCCTTCTTCAGGACCATGCGCCGGCCGGGGGCCGCCGCGGCGAAGCGGTCGAGGAGCGTGCGCTTGCGAGGGCGCGGGCGGAAGCGTCCGTCGGCCATGCGTGCCGCGATGCGTGCCGCGGTGGCCGCGATGCCGCCGGGGGTCGTGAGGACGTCCACGAGGCCCATCTTGTAGGCGCGGCGGGCGCGCAGGCGCTTGCCGGTGAGCAGCATCGGCAGGGCGGCGATCAGGCCGACCCGGCGCGGCAGGCGCTGGGTGCCGCCGGCGGCCGGCAGGAGGCCCAGCATCACCTCCGGCAGGGCCAGGACGGTGGCGGGATCGTCGGAGGCGACGATCGCGTGGCAGGCGAGCGCCACTTCGAGGCCGCCGCCCAGCGCCGGTCCGTGGACTGCGGCGACCACGGGCTTGGCGCTCTCGGCCAGGCGCGTGAGGAGTGCGTTGCCCCGCCGCGAGAGCTCGGCGGCCTCCTCCGCCCTCTCCATGGCCTCGATCGCATCGAGGTCGGCGCCCGCGATGAAGCCCGTCGGCTTGGCGCTGGCGACGACGATCGCGCGCACCGCTTCGTCGTCGGCAAGCTCCCCGGCGCGCGCTTCGACCTCGTCGAGCAGACCGAGCGAGAGGGTGTTCACGCTCTTGCCGGGACAGTCGAAGAGCAGGACGGCCACGCCGTCCACTTCCCGCTCGACGCGCAGGGATGAGGGCGCGTCGCTCATGCGGGTCGCTCCAGGACGAGGGCGATGCCGATCGCTCCGCTCGCGCAGCCGGTGACCAGTCCGTAGCGGCTGTCCTCGTGCTGCATGCGGTGGAGGCAGGTCGTCACCAGGCGGGCGCCGGTGGCGCCGAAGGGGTGGCCGACCGACAGGGAGCCGCCCCAGGCATTCAGGCGGTCACGGTCGACGGTGCCGACGGGCGCATCGCGGCCGAGACGTTCGTGGCAGAAGGCCTCGTCCTCGAAGAGCTGCAAGGCGGCGAGGACGGGCGCGGCGAAGGCCTCGTGGATCTCGAGGGTGCCGACGTCGGCGAGCTCGATGCCGGCGGCGGCGAGGGCGCGCGGAGCCGAGAGGGCGGGGCCGAGGAGGAGTTCCTCGTAGGGCTCGAGGCCGACAACGGCGGAGGCCTTGAGGAAGGCGAGGGGCTCGCATCCGAGCTCGGAGGCGCGCTCCTCGCTCATCAACAGCACGGCGGCGGCTCCGTCGGTCAGAAACGAAGCGTTGCCGGCGCTGATCGTCCCCGCTCGGCGGTCGAAGGAGGGGGACAGGCGCGCGAGCTTCTCGAGGGTCGTGTCGGGTCGCACTCCGTTGTCGGTGCGCACGGCCTCGCAGCGCGGGGGCGGGAAGACCGGAGTGATCTGGCGCTGGAGGAGCCCGGCGTCCATGGCTCGCCCGGCGGCGTGGTGCGAGGCGAGGGCGAGCTCGTCCTGAGCTTCGCGCGTGATGCCGAGGCGCTTGGCGAGGCGCTCTCCGTTCTCCCCCATCGTCTCGCCGGTGGAGGGCTCGGCGATGGCGGGGATCTCGGGCGCAAGGTGGCGCGCCCGCAGTCCCGAGAGCAGTCCGAGCCAGTCGCCCACTCCGCGCGCCTTCTGCGAGGCGATCAAGCGCTTCCGGATCGGCCGCGAGACGCGGATCGGGGCGTCGGAGAGCACCTCGGCTCCGGCGGCGATGCCCACGCTCGCGGCGCCGGTCTGGATCGCGCGCGCGACGTCGAGGGTGGACTGCAGGGAGGAGACGCAGGCCAGGCTGACGGTGTGGGCTGCACAGGCGTCGGGCAGGTCGGTGCCGAAGACGACCTCGCGGGCGAGGTTGGGCGTCTTGGGGTCGGAGAGGACGCGGCCCATGACGAGCAGATCGACCACTTCGGGGTCGATGCGCGTCGCGTGCAGGAGTCCGGCCACGGCGGCGCAGCCGAGGTCGTAGGTTGACAGGTCGATGAACTCCGTCTGCGAGCGCAGGAACGGGGTCCGCCGCCCGTCGATCAGCGCCACGCGCGGCGCGGTCGGATCACTTGTGTTGTGGGTGGACACGCGGGAAGAGGATAGCGACTCGCCCTCGGGCTCGCCCCATCGCCCTCGGCTGGTCGAGCCCGCATTCGCCGCCGGGTCGTGCACCCCGGAGCGCGGGCCGATCACCGGAGCGAATCCTGGTGATGGATGCGGCGCAGGGATCCCCGTCTCCGACGGTCCGCCCGCGCGCCGCCCCAAGAGCGAGCCGGCCGGTGTAGACTCGGGATTGTCCCCATCGCCCTGATCGCCATGCAGCAGACTTCCTCCCGCACCCTCTCGCGCGCTCTGTTCCTTCCCCTGGGCGCCCTGATCTTGTTCGTCTCGGCCATGGCCCTCTCGGGCAACGGCATCCAGGCCGGACCGTACCTGCAGGACGCCGCTCCCGACTCGCTCTGGGTCTGCTGGGAGACGGCCTCGACAGGACCCAATCCGACCGAAAGCCGCGTCGATTACGGGACCTCGCCGCTGTTGGGCCAGTCGGTGAACGGCACCTACCTGAACTCGAGCGCGGGCACGGTCATCCACCAGACCCTCGTCGGCGGGCTCGCGCCGGACACGGTCTACTACTACCAGAGCATCACCGGCAACTGGACGAGCGGCGTCCACCACTTCCGCACGCCCCCGCCCCTCGACGCCGAGACACCCTGGCGCTTCGCCGCCATGTCGGACACACAGGTCGACGGTTCAAACCCCGACAAGCATCGCGAGGTGATCGAGGAAGGCGTGATCGACTACGTGCAGGCGCAGTACGGGCCGGATGTGCCATCCGAGCTCTCGTTTCTGCTCAACGCCGGCGATCTGGTCAGCACCGGCTCGAACCACTCCCACTGGCAGGATCACTTCTTCGCCCAGGCGGAGCGCCTCCTGCGTGAGGTGCCGCTCTATCCCGTACTCGGCAACCACGAGGCGAACGCCAGCCTGTACTTCGAGTACATGCGCCTTTCGCAGAACGGCTCGCCGGGTTTCGACGAGCACTGGTACTACACCGATCATCAGAATGTGCGCCTGGTCGGTCTGGACACGAACGCCCCCTATGACAATCAGACCCAGCTCGATTGGCTGGACAGCGTGCTGGCCGGCGCCGCCCTGATCGACCGCATCGACTTCGTCTTCGTCCAGTTCCACCACCCCCACAAGTCGGAGCTGTGGACGCCCGGCGAGTCGTCCTTCAGCGGCGTCGTCGTCGACCGCCTCGAGCAGTTTTCGAGCGACACGGGCAAGCCCTCGATCCACTTCTTCGGTCACACCCACGGCTACTCGCGCGGTCAGAGTCGCGATCACAACCACCTGTGGGTGAACGTGGCGACCGGCATGGGCAACCCCGATTACTGGTACGAGTACTCCCAGGCGGATTACCCCGAGTTTCAGATCTCCGTGCCGGAGTGGGGCTTCGCCGTGGTCGATGTCGAGGCCGGCGCGGACCCGAGCTTTCGCCTCAGGCGGCTGAGTCGAGGCAATGAATTCGTCGCGCGCGACAACGAGTTGATCGACGAGATCACGATCCGTCGCTACAACCAGGCGCCCGCTCGCCCGACCGCGCTGGCGCCCAACCCTTCCAGCGGGTCGGTGCCCGGTTTTGACGTGGAGCTCTCGAGCTCGACTTTCTTCGACCCCGACGGTGACACCCTGTTGGAGTCGCATTGGCAGGTGACGGCGGTGTCCGGCGACTATTCCGACCCTCTGATCGATGACTGGCGGCGCATCGAGAACTGGTACCGGCCGGCAAACGGCGACAGCTGGTATTCCGAGGACAACGTCATCGATCCCGACATCGAGGATGTCGTGCTAGCCGAGTCCCTGCCGGGATGCCAGCCCGTCTGGTGGCGTGTGCGTCACCGCGACTCAGGCCTGGAGTGGAGCGAGTGGTCGCTCGAGCAGACCTTCACGGTCGGCCTCTCCGACGGCGGCGACAACATTCCCAACCCGGCGAACGGTGCCACGGGTGTCGACCTCGCGCCGGTCTTGGAGTGGTTCCCTTGTCAGCCCGCGGACGCCTACGACGTGTACTTTGGAACCGCGCCGAGCCTGGGCCCGTCGGATTTCCAGGGGACGCAGACTCAGACGACGTTTGCGCCTGGCGTGCTCGATCCGGAATCGACCTATCACTGGCGCATCGACCACATCAACGGGGGCCAGACGACGACCGGACCGACCTGGAGCTTCACGACGACGCCGACGTTTCCCACGCTGCACACGGGCGAGTGGCGCTTCGCCGACTCCGACCCCGCGACCGGCGTGCCATTGGAGGCGGCCATGGGCTCCTCCGAGATGATCCCCGAGGGCATGAGCTACGGGAGCGATTGGTTGTTGGGGTCAACGGGCGGCTCGATCCCGCACATCGACGGCGAACCGACGGGCTACATCCGCCTCGACGAGGTCTCCGGTTCCAACACGGGCCTGCGGACCTGGTTCAACGCGCCGGGCAACGGAGGCGGCGGATGCTGTGACGTCTTCGAGTTCACGCTGATCTGGGATCTCTTCATTCCCGACACGGAGAGTGCCTACCAGGCCCTCTGGCAGGGCAACGCCAGCAACTCGAACGACGCTGAGTTCTTCCTGAACAACTCCACCGGTGGCTTCTGGCTCTCAGGGCCCGGCAACGTGGGCGCGGGTTCGTGGGACAGGGGCGAGTGGGTGCGCATCGCGCACCGGGTCGACTACCCCGACACCTCGGCGGTCTTCGTCAACGGCGTCAAGGTGCTCTCCGACGATGAGCTCCCCGCACCGGACTGGCTCTACGGTGAGGGATCGGGGAGCAGCGTCTGGATGCTGACCGACCAGAACGGCGGCACGGACGTGGGCCTGGTCTACTGCGCCAACTTCGCCCTGGTGGACGCCCTGATGCCCGACGGGGCCATCGCCGCCCTGGGCGGGCCCGACGCCGGGGGCATCTTCGTGCCCAGTGTTCCCGAGACCTACTGCACGTCCGCGCCCAACTCCGCCGGTCCGGGTTGCCAGATCGGCTGGTCGGGCTCGACCAGCGTCGGCGCCAACGACTTCACGCTCCACGGCTGGTCCGGGATCCCCTCTCAGTTCGGGCTCTTCTATTACGGATCCGAGCAGATCCAGATCCCCTTCGGTGAGGGATTCGGTTGCGTCGGCGGCGGCTCCCTGGGCTTCTTCCGTCTCAATCCCCCGCAGTTGTTCGACTCCTTCGGCGACGTCGAGCGGTTGCTGGATTTCACCCAACCTCCGGCCAGTGGCGGACCGGGCCAGATCGAGCCAGGCTCGACCTGGAACTTCCAGCTCTGGTACCGTGATCCCGCCGGTGGGGGCAGCGGCTTCAACCTCTCCGACGCCCTCTCGGCGCCCTTCACTCCCTAGTCCGCCTGTCGCCTGTCCTGCCAGGTCGCTCCCCGAGGAGGAACGGTCCATGCCCGCCTACCTGATCGCCGACATCGAGGTGACCGATCCCCAGGTCTACGAGCGCTACCGCGAGGCCGCGGGCGCGAGTCTGGCCGCCCACGGAGGCCGCTTCGTCGTACGGGGAGGAGCCACGGAGGTGCTGGAGGGGGACTGGACGCCGCGACGCCTGATCGTCTTGGAGTTCGAGAGCATGCAGGCGGCTCGGAGCTGGTACGACTCCCCTGAGTACACGGCGGCCAAGGAGCTCCGGCTCCGCTCTGCGGACAGCCGGCTGGTTTTGGTCGACGGGGGCGGGAGCCCTCCGATCGGGGGTTCTTGATCGGACGCGTCGAGCCAGGGAGGTCGAGTCGGCTCACCTGATCGTGTGCAATGTCACGGGCCCGACTCGCCACCAGGGTGAGCGAGGGCCTTCGAGGAGGAAAGGACGAACGAATGGACCAACGCGAGGAAACGGAACAGATGCAGCACATGGAGCAGAGCGGCTCGATCCCCGGCGGCCCGAGCCGCAGGGACTTGCTGGGCGGCGGTCTCGCGGCCCTGGGTGGTGTGGGCCTGGCGGGAGCCGCCGAGGCGTCGCCCCTCGGAGCGGCGCCCGCGTCCCTCGTGGACCCCGGTGACGTGGTCCTGTTCCAGGGTGATTCGATCACCGACGCGGGCCGCAGTCGCGCGCAGGCGGCCAAACCGAACGCCCAGCCCGGCATGGGCGGCGGCTATGCCTGGTTGGCGGGCGCCGGTCTCCTGGTGCGTCGTCCGAAGGACGACTTGCGGGTCTTCAACCGCGGCATCAGCGGCAACAAGGTCTTTCAGCTCGCCGATCGATGGGATGCGGACTGTCTGGACTTGAAGCCCGACGTGCTCAGCATCCTGATCGGCGTCAACGACATCTGGCATTCTCGTGGTGGGAACTACGACGGGACGGTGGAGGTCTACGAGCGCGACTTCCACGCCTTGCTCGAGCGCACGCGCGCGGCTCTGCCGGAGGTGAAGCTCGTCCTCTGCGAGCCCTTCGTCCTGCGTTGCGGGGCCATCAACGACTCGTGGTTCCCCGAGTTCGACCACTACCGCGCAGCTGCGCGCCGGGTCTCGGACGCCTTCGGTGCCCGCTGGGTGCCCTTCCAGGAGGTCTTCGATCACGCCGTGGCCCATGCTCCGCCCAAGCACTGGGCCGGCGATGGCGTCCATCCCTCCGCCAGCGGCGCGGCCTTGATGTCTCAGGCCTGGCTGCGGGTGGTGTCCCCGTAGGGACGCGCGGTCAGTTCGTCGCCAGGGCGGCTTCGATCGCCGTGACGATCTCTTCGCGGCCGTAGTTGTGTCCGGGGAGTTTACCCACGGGTTCTCCTGCGGCCGAGAAGGTCACCAGGCCGTGGCGTAGGGCCGTGAACCCGAAGGACTCGATCTCCTCCGCCGCCAGTGCCGTCTCCGCGGCCGGGATGATGCGGAAGTCCATCTGCTCTCCGTACTCTGTTTCGAGCTCGCCCACGGCGGCTACGACCTTTTGGCAGAAGGGTCACGCGTCTCCGATGACGTAGTAGCGCACCTCGCCGCGTTGCTCGAGGGCGGCGCTCGCCGTCAACTCATCGGGGTCTCCCTGTGAGCAACAGGCGGAGAGGGCGGTCAGCAGGAAGAGAGAGAGTGTGCAGACGAGGGCTTTCATGGATCTGTTTTCTCGCGGCGCTGACGGCCGTGACGATCAGGGGCAGAAGGTGAACTCGAGCGCGTCGGAGAGGTTGAAGCCCGCGCCGCCTGCGATCGGGTCCCTGTACCACAACTGGAAGTGCCAGGTCGAGAGGGCGGTGATGTGTCCCGCGCCGGCGTTGGCGGGTGGTGCGGTGAGGTCGAGCGGTCGAGAGAGATCCCCGAAGGCGTCGAAGGTCTGGGGCGGGTTCAAGCGCGTGATGGCGCCGCCCACGCAGCGCACACCGTCGCCGAAGGGGACCTCGCCGCGGCCGGGGCCGTAGAAGAACAGGCCCAGCTCTCCCGCGACGCCGCCGACGGCATCGAGGACGAGGTCGTTGTGGGTCAGGCTGGC
>NZBA01000114.1 GCA_002686265.1 Planctomycetota bacterium | reverse complement strand
TGGCTTCGACGTACGTCACGGGTTGTCCGGCCTAAGTGGTGAATCGGTAAGTGACTCGTGGACCACTGGGGTGCGATTTGCCGTTTTCCAGTAGCTCGGTTCGCGCTTCCACGACCGCCCGCAACGAGCCGGAGGCCACGACACGCAGTTGCTCGGCGGCGTGGGGATAGGAATGGTGCGGCCGGTCGGGGCTGATCATGTTGAGGTAGTCCTGCCACGACAGATCCCCCGGCGCCCCGTCCACCGTCACGTGATGGATCATGCCGCCGGCGTCGCGGGCGTGTTCGAGCGCGATCGGTCCGTTGACGAGCCTGACGTGGTGTTCGTCGGCCGTGGTGACCAGCGGCGCCGCATGTTGCAGCGCCCCGTCGCGGCCGTCCAGCGTGATCAGGAAGCGGCGCGTCTGCCCGGGCCTCGTCTGGCCGGGCGCCTGCCAGGTGATCACGTGCGGATCTGCGGATTCGGCGGGATCCACCTGGCAGGGAACCACGCTGATCGCCGCGCCGCCGGCGCCGACCTCGATGACGCAGACGCGCGCCGACTCGACGGGCGCTGTGTCCCCCATCAACCGCGCTGCCGCCGCCAGGTCGAGCGTCTGTTCGACAACCCAGTCCGACACCGCCGCCTTGCCGCCGGCGAGTCTGATTTCCACGCCGTCCTGCGCCGCCGCCGTCGCGGAGATCACACGATCAGCCCCGGCCGGCCGCACCGTTCCTATCCCCACGCCGCCGAGCAGCTGCGTGTCGTGGCCTCCGGCTCGTTGCGGGCGGTCGTGGAAGCGCGAACCGAGCTGCTGGAAAACGGCAAATCGCACCCCAGTGGTCCACGAGTCACTTACCGATTCACCACTTAGGCCGGACAACCCGTGACGTACGTCGAAGCCACGTTCACACAACGGTTCGGGCAGCTCTGGGACAGCATGCAGCGAACCTACGTCGATGTGGAGAAGGCCTCGTTAACCAGCGCAGAATCCGGCGACGGGTGGGCGGCCGCATACCGTGACGATCTGCTGATCGGCGTCGCGGACAGCCCCTTGGCCGGGAGGTCTTCGAGGAGAGCGATCATCGCCTGGTCCATGGCCGCTGCCTGACGCGGGGTCCCCTCCAAGTTGTCGCTGTGGGTGTTCCCCTTCATCCAAGCCCCGGCTAGCAGCCACGTGATCGTGACAGTCCCGCCCGTCGTTGTCGTTGATCCGAGGCGCCCGCCCGAACTCCGTGTCCAGGACCACCAGCCTCTGGCCCACCAATCCCGATTTCGGATAGGATTATCTGAAGATTCTAGGATGATGTGACGGAGGTCGGTGCCATGACATCACACGAGCGCGTGATGGCCGCTTTGGACCATCGGCGACCGGATCGGCCGCCACTGAACTATTTCGGGACGCAGGAAACGACCGAGAAACGGCATAGACACACAGAGCCTGATGCCCTACGGCACGCCACGCCAGGTGGAGGCGGAGGTGATCCGGCTGATCGAATTGCTCGGCGCCGAGGGTGGTTACGTGGTGGCGGCGTCCAACGCCGTGCAACCCGATGTCCCGATCGAAAACATCCTGGCTCTATATTGCACCGCCCGTGACTATCGATATTCGCGCGAGCCTGTTCGAAGTTGTCGCCGTGCGTCTCTCAACCGCTCAGAGTGACCTCGACGATCCGCAGTTCCGGCCGACGCCCAGTCGAACCTCACCACCCCACCCATCCATCTCCCCGTCTGCCTTCCCCCCTCGATCCCAACCCCGACCGGTAGGCACGCGAATGCCTCATCGTGCTGCTCCCGCCTGTCGTCGTTGATCCGGGGTGTGCGACCGAACTTTGTGCCCAAGACCACCAGCGTCCGGTCCAGCAGCCCCTTGGCACGTACCGACAGGAGCGTACTCATCGCCTGGTTCAGGGTGCCGCCTGACGCGCTTGAGGCCGAATCAGCGTGCGCACAACAAATAAGGTGCGGATGACTCACCCTCGACACCCATCACTTGCATCCACCAACTCCTCCCAGCTGCAATCCACGATTCTCCCGTACCGCACGTCGCCGAGCTGTTCGAGATCTTTCAATAGTTGTTCAGCTTGAGCGCGCGTGTGGCATCCGACCTGCCACTGCTCCAGTCCCTCGTGTTGGACCTCCATTCCGATCTGGAAGCAGCGATTCTTTTCTACCATCTGCGAGCAAAACTTGTCGGGCGTGCACGACGCACGCCAGCGGATGAAGGCCCTGTCGGCCGTACGTTCCAGCAACTCATACTCGTCGTAGCCCCGCGTCGAACCCAGAAACTGCAGCACCGCCTCCACGATCTCGTCGGTGGCGCCATTGACGACGAGCCCCTCCTCGACGACGTTCGGTTTGACCAGAAAACCGCCCGGCGACGTGAAACGGACTTCGGGAAACGCGCGCGACACCTGATTCGTGGGACAATTGTGGTGCACGACGCCGAATTCGACTTTGAACATGGCTGAGTTCGATTCTTGCACTTCTTGAGGCACTGTCAAACCGAACAGCACGGCTTGTGCCTTTTGTTTGATCTTATCCGACATTTCCCAAAGGACTCATGCTCGGCTCCGTCGCCGGACTTTCAAGTCACGATTGTAACGCCTTCCCGGGGAATGCAAACCCAATACCCGGGATCAAACCCTACTCCAACCCACAAGCCAGAAGCGACCTCCCGGGGGAGGCCACCCCGCGCACGCTTAATTGCAGCCCCGGCCAGCAGGCACGTGGAAGCTTTGTCGTCGTGGTACCGCCCGTCGTTGTCGTCGATCCTCGGCGTCTGCGGCCGAACTCGGTGGCCAGGAGCATGAGCGTCTGGTTCAGCAGCCCTCTGGCCTGTGGATGCCGCAGCACGGCGGTCATGGTCTGGCCCAGGACCGCTGCCAGAGGCGGTGTCTCCTCGACGTTGTCGCTGTTGGTGTCGTCCTTCGCCTACCTCCCTCGATCCCAGCCCCGGCCAGCAGGCACATTAAGCTGTTGTCGTTGTCCCGCCCGTCGTTGTCGTTGATCCACATCATCAAGTCGAACTTGGTGCCACGACGATCCGGTAGTCCGTCGCGCCGTCGACCGCCAATCGAATCGCGTCCGCGCCGGTGTCTGTCGCCTACGGCACCTCGAACAGGATCAGCTCGGATAACGAATGCTCTTGCAGACGAATCAACAGCCCATCTTCCATCAGACGTGACCCTTCCAACGTTTCCGTCTTCCGGGAACGGCCTTTACGATCGCCTTCGCCATCGCATTGGCCCCCGTGCTTGGTTACGAATACCGCAACAACCTCCGGTCCGACTCGTCCTTTGCCGACGACCTGGAAAGAACGGGAAGGGCACTCGCCAGGCACGGTATCGACGCTCTTATGTCTCGACTCTTCTTACAGAAGGCAGCCGAAATCAAAGGCGCCGCACATTTCCACACCGTGAATCCACCCGATCTGTTCATCTCTTGACGCTACGTACGGCGGGCCGCAACTGTGCGTCGGTCAACCTATGCCTATCCCACAGTTCTTCCGCAACACAAGACAATCATCGCCGCCGACCTCAAAGTTGCGGCAAACTAGGGGACGGTACTCGTAGGGGAGCAACTCCGATGGTCAGCGGCGGTGTGTTGCGGCCAACGTGGCCTGACCGGCCTGTCCCAACCGTTCTCCTGCCCGATCGCGCGGTGGAGAAGGTTCAATGGTGAGCGAGACGACCGGCGGCGCATGACTTGCGCGCCCGCCCTCGACGCTTCGTATCGGAATCTGACTGGAAGGCGGCTCCGTCAGGCGTTCAATCTTTCCAAACATCAGGCGAAAGGCCCAGCCCAGCGTACGGCGAAGGTTTTGGGTCACGCCCAGGATGCCAACCAGTTGCATGCCCGCCGGCTTGTCGCCCAGTTTCGTCTTCCTTCGTAGCAGGGCGACGAGCATCCACAGCACGTTGTAGAAATACAGATAGCCGGCCATCAAATTGAGCTGTTTTCGCCACGGGCGGTGGTGGTGGGAGGCGATGACGTAGTTGCCGTCATGCATGTACGGCTCAATTCGTCTGCCGCCGATGCGGTCGAACACCTGTCCGGACGTGTACGTCTGTTCATACCATTTCGAGCCGGCCGAGGGCACGAGCATCAGAATCTGGATGGATATCGCCCCTGCCTTCCGCAGAAGCTTGATTTGGTTCAGCAGCCCATAGTCGTTGCGCCACGTGTAAAGAGGTTGGGCATCGTGATGCATCATCATAGGCATCGGACAGATACCTGCATCTCGAAGCCGGTGAAATACCTCAGTGGTCTTGTCGACATTCTGGCCCTTCTTGATGAGCGTGGCGGTCAGATCTTCCACACCGAGCCAGAGCGCGCGACAGCCGGCCTCGTGCACGAGCGGCAGATGCTCCTTCATTTTCAGCGTGTCGTGGACGGTGACCTCCGTGTACCAGCGTGCCTTGTCTCGGAGTCTCGAGCCGTCGAACTCCGCGCGGGCCAGGGTCTCGACGATATCCAGGGTTCGCTTCCTATCGTTGAAGAAGTTGTCGTCCGTCCCGAAGAAGAAACGGTGACCGTACTCCGCGCCGAGTCGGTACATCTCGTCCGCAATTCGCTCGGGACTCTTCGTGCGAAACTGCCGCTGGTTGTAGGCCGGGATCGGACAATACGGGCAGGCGAACTTGCACCCGAAGGTCATGACGATCGAGCTGATCGGGCTGTGCCTGCGGACGCGATGGGCGGGCAGGGATTGAGGGCCAAGCGTGGCGCGTCGGCTGGGCGGTTCCAGAAGTCGATAGCCCAGGACCGGGTGTGGCAGCTCGTCGAGATCCGCCACCAGGCGCTGGATGCCCGTATCCACCAGCTCCTCGGCCACTCGGTCGCGGTCGCCCCGCGCGTACACCAGACCGGGAACGTCGTCCAGGGCTCCGCTGTCGCGCGCGCGACGAAATGCTGACCGCATCGGTTCGGTGCTGGCGCGGACCGACAGCAGCACTTCCAGCAGGTTCAGCAGTACAAATTCTTCGCCCGTCACTGCGATGTCGGGACTGTAGGGGTCCCCAGGATCGGAGTTGAAGGCCTTGAATGGCTCGTACGAGGTGTACGAGCCGCCGGCGATGATCAGCGGCCGATGAGCCGGGTCGATCCGCCTCGCGTCGCGGATCAACGCCTTGCACGGCGCCTCATGCATGGCCATGCTCGAAACCATGAAGACGTCGGGGATCCTGCCTTCCAGTTGCATCCGCGAAGGGCGAAAGTGCCGGTTCCATTGCTGAAGGACGATCCGCGTCTTTTCGAACCCCGCGTCGACCATGGCCGACCCGATTGCCCGTACGCCCGCTGGCGCCATTCGCGTGTCGGCGAAGATGAAGGGCAACATCCGGGTGCGGTGATCGAACGCACAGGTGATCACGGTCGCCAAGCCGTGCTTTGGCGCGACCTTCCGCAGACGCCGACGCATGCCGGTCAGCTCGCCTGGCCTGACGAGTTCATCACCGCGATCACGACGGGGGAGTTCCATACCGGGATTCCAGGTGGCCCCCGACCAGCTTCCTGTTGATCATCCGGCAGGCCAGGATACTGGGTATGGCTCAAAATGTCAGCCCGGGGGGGTGACGTGTCAATCGTGGCAAGACGCAGTGGCCAAGCTGCCGAGCTTTCGGGAACCTCTGATCGCACCCTCGTGGGCCACCCAGACCGACATCTCATGGCTCTCGGCCTCTGCTGCCACCCGCCAACCGTCTTGCCGCGACTCCCCGTCAAACCGTTTCACCCCACAACTCATTTCCGTCAAGGCTTGATGCGACGGTCTTGCCGTCGTGCATGCAAAGGCCGTAGACGGCACGAAGATACGCCTCGCCCGCCGCTCGGGCGTGCTCCCAATCCGCACTGGCCAGGCAGGCGACACGCGGTTCCTGCTCGACCAGCATCTCGACCTGGGAGCCAGCTTCCTGCAGGCCTCGGATCGCCTCGATCACCGGCTCCGGCTCATCGAATTCCAGGTCCTTCGCCAGGAGCGTCACGGGTACGGTGTCCGGAAAGCGCGGCACGGAGGCCAGCACTTCCATCGACACAGCAAAGGGCGTGTGTTGTCTACGAAGCTCGATCATGGCCCTACACTTCGCAATGGTTATATCTGTCAACTCAAGCCTCGCGGATAACATCAGTAGCCGTCAATAACGTCGACCGATCCGCTTCGACTTGCTCTTTGACTTGCGCACCTCTTTGCCTATCAACTGGAGCTTGCGCTTCACCGTCCTGCTCATGCGCTTTAGCGTCGTTTCCTGCAGGAACTTCTTGATGCACGTGCGCGTTGTCTTGAAATCGTCGTGCTGCGGGCATGGTTGCTGATCGTCGCATTTCGCCATACCAACGATGCATTGATCGAACTGCTCGTCACCGTCGATGGTAGCGACGATGTCGTAAAGCGTGATCAGCTCAGGTGCACGCGCCAGGGCGAATCCCCCACCCCGTCCTTTAGCGCTGAGCAACAGGTCCCTTCGCACAAGCTCTCGGAAGATCTTGGCGACAAACTGGCGCGGCAGATCAGTTCCCTTACACAATTCGTCGAGGAGGACGTACCCATCCGATCGAATCAGAGTCAACTGCACCATTGCTCGGATTGCATACGAACATGCCTTTGAGTAGATCATGGGCTCAACGGCTCAGTAGGATGCCAACGGTCGACAATTGAGTTGTCCTGTGCCTTCGATGTCGAGTTGGATACTCTCCGTGCGACATTTCCAAGATTCCCTCTGCACAGGCACACTGGCTGAAACTTCACATCCTATCATTCTATGTCCCGTTCCTTCGTAAGTGGACAAGACACGCCGTACGGTACGTGGCACACGCCTCTCGCAACGTGAGTGTCCACCTGCCAATACTGTGTTCTCGCCATATCGAGGAGTATTCGCCTAATGCCCTACAATCCGACGGGGGATTTGCCTACCCCCGGATAAGCATTTCCCTGATAGCCATGTCGGTGGCATCAGCCTATTAGTAACGTAAGAGCAACGGGAGACGATTGAGACGCCTGTGAGGTAATCGGGTCCAACAGACGGACAAGGTGCGAACAAATGGGTATGAGCGACCATGAGCAGACAGATCGTGCCCGACGAGATAGCGAAGCCAGGATTCGGGGAATTCTGGCGACAGCCGTGGACGGCATTATTACGATTGATGAGCGGTCAATTGTCGAATCTCTCAATCCGGCGTCAGAGAAGATATTCGGATACACAACAGAGGAGATGATCGGTCAGAATGTCAAGATGTTGATGCCACCGCCATACCGTGATGAACACGAACACTACATTCACCATTATCTACGAACTGGCCAGAGAAAGATCATCGGAATCGGACGTGAAGTTGTTGGACAGCGTAAGGATGGTTCCCTGTTTCCGATGGAGATTGCCGTAAGCGAAATTCGTCTTTTCGATCGAGTGTTGTTTACGGGCGTTGTGCGGGATATTTCCAAACGGAGGGCGCTCGAGAAGGAAGTATCTGAAATCAGCACTCGTGAACAGCAGCGAATCGGCCGAGACCTGCACGACGGATTGGGACAAGAGCTGACAGGTATCGCATTCTTGGCGAACACATTAC
>NZBA01000113.1 GCA_002686265.1 Planctomycetota bacterium | reverse complement strand
TGCCCACACAGGACTCGGTTCTTTTCAGGTTCAATCAGAGTAACGCAGGCCAGTCCGGTCTCCTGTTTGTGGCAGACGATGATGGGCCTGGCAGCCCGTGGTGCAAGTGAGGTTTTGCGCGCGTGATATCATGCGGCCACCTGTCGGGGACAGGGGCGTGCGGGTCCGCGGGCAACGCGTCTATGGGACTGCCATGAAGACCACGGCAATAGGATTGACTTGATGAGGGCGTGAACGCAGCGGACCAGCCGGCCAAAACGCGCCCCCAGTTCTCGCGGCGTGCCCGCGCCCAGCCAGCGACGCATCACCAGACCCAGATTGAATCCCGAGACCTGAATCAGCAGACGTTTGAGAATGTTCGCTCGGCCGCGCAGGTGACAGCGAAGCATCCCGCCCTGATCCAGGTAGTGCGCGAACGGGCGCTCGAGCAACTCGCCACGTTGTTTAAGTAATCGCTTGCCTCGATTGCCGCGGATCCGTCGGCGGTTCGCATACACCGCCTCGCGCGCCTCGGCCTTCCCCCGCCAGTTGCGGCGGCCTCGATTCGGTTCGCTGACGTACCCGCGGATCGTCATCTCATCCAGCATCACCATCGTCTCGTTGCTGTGATAACCCTTGTCCGCCACCACTTCGCTCATCCACTGCTCATGCAACGGATCCGACGTGTGCGCATCGTCCGCCAGTTCACCCAACTGCTCGGTCGTCCCCACGATCGTCTCGCCCAACGTCTGCGTGTCCCCTTCATCGGCGCCGCGCACCTCCACGTGCAGCACCGCGCCTTCGCCGCCCAGGTCCACCGCCTGCTCAGCCTTGTGCGCCAGGTGCGTGCGCCCGTCCTTCATCTTCGTGATGCGGGCGTCGGGATCGTGCGGGTGCTGCCAGTCGTCATTATTGCCCTTGTTTTTACGGCCCTTATCGAGCTTCGCCAACTCCTCACGACTCGGCGTGGCGATCCCCGACGCCTCCGCCAACCGACGCAGATAGTCCTCGTAGCTCTCGCCGGTGTCACGACGCACGATGCTGCGCAGCGCCGCGTTCGCTTCCAATGTCGTCGCGTCCACCCCCACCGTCTTGCCGTCGATCAGGCCGTTCTCGCCGAGAATCTTCAACACGAACGTGAACACTTCACGGTGCGTGTCCAGATCGATCAGCCGACGCGTCCGAGACACCGTCGAATGCTCCGGCGGGTTCTCGTGCATCGCAAAACCCAGGAACTGCCGCAACGACAGCGAATCGGCGCACCGCCACGCGATCCCGCGCTCCGAGTCGATCCCCTCGAAGTAACCCACCAGGTGCATGCGGAAGTAAAC
This sequence comes from Planctomycetota bacterium, assembly GCA_002686265.1. Taxonomy (GTDB): domain Bacteria; phylum Planctomycetota; class UBA1135; order UBA1135. The sequence continues at coordinate 8,052 of NZBA01000113.1, read as the reverse complement.
CCCCGGCGGCACGCCCGGACGACCCATCACCGGCGCGTAGAACCCTGCGCACCGATCCTCGACCCACCGGTCGAACTCGTGCGCCCCCAGCAGTGCGTTGAGCTTGTCATAAAACACATGACCGGCGTTGCGGATCTGCGTCGTCGCCACCCACAACGCGTCCTGCTGGACCTCGCGTCGTCGACCCATGGCCATGATGCATCCTCCTTGATGCGTTCGCGAATCAGATCACCGTCAAGTTCAATACCGTAGCGCCCTCCGTACGATGCCACAAGCCCGCAAATGAGACTTCTACCACGGGCTGATAGGCATGACCGAAGCAGAAATGCGAGTTGCAGCGCTTCACGTACCGGAGGGAAACAGCAACTATCCATTGAAGGAGCCGTGGCAAGATGAACTCCATAAGATCGAATTCGCTAATCCGGATTGGGATGCGCTTCGATTCCTTCGGGAAAACATGGATTTTCTTCTTTCTTAGCGGGGTAACTTGTGCTGCCTGGGCGCCACAGGAATGAAGAGTAGTCAATTGAGCAGGAATGTCCGCTCCCTCACGGACTTTATGCGCGGCTAGGGTTTTGATAGGCACTATTGCATGATCGTTACTTCTGGCATTGCGAAAGTTATCGCAGATGCACCGCATTCACATGCGGTGCTCAAGACAAGCGCGCGGAACTGGCGCAAGTCCGCGCGCGATCAAGGGTCGCTTCGATCGCGTGCATAAAGTCCTCACGGTCGCGGCTCGTTGGGAGTGGATGTGCAGTTCTCCACCGTGCGCTACATCACCGTGGTCGGCGCTTGCTCATTGCTCGACGACGAAGGCGACGTGTTCGGGGGGTAGGGTCAGGGCGAGGGGGAATTGGGCATTGCGATCGTCTTCGAAGGGTTGGTAGATTCGGCAGGGGCCGGAAGGGTTGTTCAACGGGTGAAGATCGTTGATTTGGAGTGCGGTGGTGCCGAGGTTGGCGAGGACGATGGCGCGTTTGCCGGATTGGAGGTGGGCAAAAACGGTGAAGTCGGCGTCGGGGGAGTCGGCGAACGTGCCGGTGTATTGAATGGTCGGCTCGCGGGCGGCGAAGAAGGGGACTTTGGAATCAATGAGTTCGGCGCGGGAGACGTGGTCGATGAGATGATCGCGGATGCGGGTGACCTCGCGCGTGTACTCGCGCAGCCCCTGGGTGGAGGGGAAGTCGAGCCACTTGGTGTAGCTGCCGGGGGCGAACATGATGTTGTTGCCGCCGAGGCATTGGGTGTTGACGACGTTTTGGCCGAAGGGTTGGGTGATGTGCGTGGTGGAGCACCATTGGGGGAAGGCGACCTTGATGGGGGAGGGGCCGCCGGCCCACCAGGCGACGTCGGAGATGTTGAGCAGCCGGTCCCAGTTGTTTTCGTAGGAGACGCAGAACTCGGGGTTGATGGCGCGGCAGGTATCGAGGATTTCGTGCATGCACTTGATGATGCCCTGCTGCATGGCCTGATCGGGCGGGAGGGGGAGGCGGGTGTTGAAGTCGAGAGGGTGGACGAAGTTCTTATCGAGGTGGATGCCGTCGGCGCCGATCTCGGCGAGCTTCTTGAATCTTGTGATGAGCAGCTCGCGCACCTCGGGGTGAGAGGGGTTCATGTCGGACAGGGGTGATCGGGTGATGTTCTTGCGGGCGCCGAGCGTGCCCATGCCCCATCCGCAGATGAAGTACGGGCAGCCGAAGATGTCGTTGATTTCGTACTTGTGCAGTTCGTCTTTGTACCAGTCGGTGGAGATGTCGACGGTCTGGATGTTGGCGAAGAATGAGACGCGGAGTCCGAGGTCGTGGCAGGCCTTGACGCCGGCTTCGAGTTCGTCCCAGGTGCCGAGCCGGGGTTCGATTTCGTAGTGTGGGTAGCCGCGATCGTGTCCGCCGAACTGCCAGCCGCAGAACAGGACAGACTTGTAACCATCTTCAGCGACGCGTTCGGCCCACTGGGGGATGTCGGCGTAGCGGAGGTTAATCTTGTCCTCGGGGAGCATGCACATGATGGTGACGTAGGCGGTCTGGTTGCGGAGCCAATCGTTGGATGAATCGATGAGGCCGATGTTCTTCGTGAACCATTGGCGGTAGATCAGGGCGGCGTCGCGCCAGTTGCCTTCGTGCCCGCGGAGGACAACGGTTGGGCCGTCGAAGGATTGGCCGGGGGGCGTGTAAGGGAAGTGGGCCCAGTTGAGTTCGAGTCCAAACGGTGCGCCGCCCAGTTCCTCGGTCGTCGGCCAATCGCCGCCGACGCGGCCCTGGACGACGCCGGGCATCAGAGCGTAGCGTAAAGTTTTGCAGCGATCGATCAGATCGTAATTGGCGACGTAGAGGCCACGGTCGAGCTGCGGGTTGTAGATGCTCGAGAACGGCATCGGCATGCCGCCGGGGTACCAGTAGCTGTATTCCTCGCCGAGTACGCCGTAGCCGGGCGTGTTACCGCCGCCGAACTCATTGAACAACTCACGTGTCTGGTGGGAGACGGAAAACGGCACCATCACCTGCGTGCGCTTGGCCTGCTGGGGCGTGCCAAGGCCGGTCATGCCGCAGATCATGGGATACCAGACTTCGGCGACTTGATGTGGCGAGTTGTTCTGCAGGTGGCAACCGAAATGCAGTTCCTCGCCGACGAGTTGGATGGTGAGGGTGAGTGCGATGTCGAAGGAGCCGTGCTCGGAAGTCAGCGGGCCGTCCCAGTGCAGTTCGAGCGTGTCGTCGGTGATGGTGTGGTTGGTGAGGGGTTGATCGGCGCCGAGGATGTAGTTGCCGTGCATGTCGTGGATGGGGACGAGGAGGCGGAAGTTGTCGGCGAGGCGAGGCTCGGTGATGAGTTCGAGGTCGCCTTGTTTTTCGGTGATCTTCCGGATGCGGCCGTGGGCGGGTTCGACTTCGACGGCGAAGTAATCGTTCTCGATGCGCATGACGGGTGATCCTTGCTTGGGGTCCGGTGACCGCATTGCGGCGGGACGATCGTTTGGGGTACGTTACCAGAAGTGTGCTGAGCGCGTGATGTGACGGCGCGGGATATTTCGCTATGAGGTGAATGATATGGCGGCGAAGCGGTTGTCGGCGGAGCACGGGGTGGTGTGTCGGGTGCCGGATAGCGATCTGGGCTATTTCGGGTGGCCCACGCTGGCGCGGTTGGAGGATGGGACGCTGATCGCGGCGAGTTCGGGATTGCGGCAGGAGCACATGTGCCCGTACGGCAAGACGGTGATCAACACGAGCCAGGATGACGGGGCGAGTTGGTCGGCGCCTCGGGTGATTCATAGTTCTCCGCTGGACGATCGCGATGCGGGGGTGGTGGATCTGGGCGGGGGTCGTGTGCTGGTGACGTGGATGACGTGTCACTATCCGGAGCCGCTGACCGATGAGCAGGCGACTGACTGGCTGGGGGAGGGTGGCGCGGCGATGGTCGAGAGTTGGCGGCCGACACTGGACGCGATCAGCAAACAGGAGTTGGCGGATCATTTGGGTTCGTGGACGATTCGGAGTGATGATGGGGGCGTGACGTGGGGGGACGTGACGCGCGCGCCGGTGGCGACGCCGCACGGGCCGATTCGATTGCGCGACGGCGATCTGCTCTATCTGGGCAAACGATATGTGGAGGGTCCGGACGAACTGAATGACGGGAAGATTGTCGCGGCGCACAGCGGGGACGGGGGCCAGACATGGACGGAGCGTGGATCGGTGCCGGCGTTTCCGGGGTTGACGACGAGGACGTATGCCGAACCGCACGTGGTGGAGTTCCCCTCGGGCAAGTTGCTCGGGATGGTTCGGCTAGGCAGCAATTCGCGATTTCATCTGGAGTTGGCGGGGGCGTTGCACTTCAGCATGATGCAAAGTGAATCGGAGGACGGGGGGCGGACGTGGTCGGACTTGAAGCCACTGTCGTTTCATGGGTGTCCGCCGCACTTGCTGCGACACAGTTCGGGGCGGCTGGTGTTGGTGTATGGGTATCGGCTGGTGCCGTTCGGTCAGCGGGTGGCGCTGAGTGATGATGAGGGGGCGACGTGGGAGCATGATTGGATTTTGCGGGATGACGGGGTGGATTTTGATCTGGGTTATCCGTCGACGGTGGAGATGGGGGACGGCAGTTTGATGACGTTGTATTACCAGAAACTGGCGGGCGATCGGCAGAGCTCGCTACTGGGGTCACGTTGGGAACTGCCGTAATCGATGACGCGCAGGGTTAGCGTCTTGCCGGGGCGCATGAGGAGCGACACGTGGCTGAGACTTACAGTGTTGAGAATGAACATTACGGCGTGACGATTGACCGCGTGCACGGGCGCATCGTGAGCGTGGTGGACAAGGCGCGCCGCTATGACGTGATCAGTGTGCCGGGGGAGGGAGACAACTTCCGGATACTCGTGCCACTGCCGGACATGTTGAGCAATTATGTGATTGGTTCGGCGCAGGCGCTGAGTTCGTGTGATGTGGTGGGGGATCGAATGACGCTGAAGTGGGAGGGTCCGCTGCGCGCGGTGCGTGGGGAACTGGATATGGATGTGACGATGGGGATCGCGCTGGTGGGGGAGGCGATTGAGTTTACGTGTGCGGTGCGGAATGGGACGGAATACCCGCTGAATGAGGTGTGGTATCCGATTCTTGGGGGGATGCTGGGGATTGGGCCGGAGGCGCAGCGGCGAGAGACGATGGCGCTGGTGCCGCAGGCCAATCAGTTTTGGTTGCAGAATCTGTTCACGGATTTTGGGAACACGCGGGGGCAGACGTTGGGGGTGACGGGGGCTGAGCATATTTTTGGTTATCCGGGGTTCATGCCGATGCCGTGGGTGAGTTTGTTTCATCGGGGATTGGATTGCGGGTTGTGTTTTTCGGCGCTGGAGCGAACGCCCCGGGTGAAGATGCTCCGGATGGCGCTGGAGGCGGGCACGTCGGAGCGCCGGGTGGGCGGGAACTGGCCACGCGACGATGAGACGGAGACGCCGACGGGCGTAGCGATGAACTGGTCGCATCATCCGTTCACTAAGCCGGGGGAGACGTTCGAGGGGGCGACGATCGTGTTGCAGGGGCATGCGGGGGATTGGCGTGAGGCGGCGCGGCTGTATCGGTCGTGGTTTGATACGCAGTATGAGGTGCTGGACGCGGGGGCGGATTGGATTCGCGGGGAGCCGGCGTTCCTGCACGCGATGTGCATGTTGCCGGAGGACAGTATTCACCTGCCGTTCAAGGATCTGGCGGCGTGGGGACAGGCGGCGAAGGATCGGGGGATCGGCAGCGTGTGTCTTGGGGGTTGGAACATCGGCGGGCATGATCGGGGGTATCCACATTATGAGCCGGACCCGCGGCTGGGCACGTGGGCGGAGTTGGAGGCGGGGGTGCGGGCGTGCAAGGCGATGGGGTTGCGGGTGTATTTTTTCGTGAACTGCCAGCCGGTGGATTTAACGACGGATTGGAACAAGCGGGAGTTGCACAAGTATGGCGTCATGGATTCCTTCGGCGTGCCGTACTTCGTGACCAGTACGTGGGGGATGGGGACACTGGGGGCGCGAGCGCCGCTTTCGATGGGTCGGCCGTTTGGGGAAGTCAATCCGGCGCACCCGGAGGTGCGGGAGTTACTGATTCGGCAGATGGTGAAGCTGGTGGAGATCGGGGCGGACGGGTTGCACATTGATAAGTTTTTTCAGACGCCGTTCGATTTCAATCCGCGGTTGACGCACACGAATCCGGATCGGGCGATGCACGAGGGGATGTTGTTGTATGTGGAGGAATTGCTGGCCGCGTGTCGTGAGGTGAATCCGGAGTTCTGTTTTTCGTTTGAGGCCAGTTGGGATCGGCTGATGCCGTACTGCAACACGAGCTGGTGGCGAAACTTTGATGATCCGATGAAGGCGGCGTTCCCGGAGCGGGGGTTGTCGTTGGGAATAGCGCAGCCATTTGATTTCAGCAAGGCGAACCATGGGATTCTGGGTGGCGATGTGTTGATGATCTCGCCGGCCAATTTTTTGCACGGAGCGGACCACCCGCCGACGCAGAAACTGCTTGAGTATCTCGATGAGATCAATCAGATTCGGCGTGAGTTGTGGGGGACGGTGTCATGCGGAGCGATGGTGGATGCGTCGGACGGATTGTTCAAGCGGCGGGAGCCGATGCTGAGGGTCGGCGGCACGTTTGGTGAGAGCGAAAACGGCCGGTGGACATTATTCAGCAATGAGCGGACGGGCAAGCGCGTGGCGGTGCTGGCGAACGAGGGGTTGGAGGCGATGACGGCGGAAGGGATCGCGCCGGCGGATGGCGGGTCGGGGGGTTGTCGGGTGTTGCAGGCGTTCGCGGATGAGGTGGAGACGAACTGGCCGGTGTCGGTGGACGTGCCCGGCGAGCGCGTGGTGTTCATTGCGGAGCGGTGATGGGTTTGTTGATGTGAAGGAGCGTGGGTTATGAAACCAGCGGGTCATCGGCTGCAATTCAATATTGATTCGAACGTGTGGATGTACAAGTATCGGAAGCAGAGCGCTTTCTATCGGCCGAGCGAAGAGCCGCTGACGGCGGCGGTGATTCATCGTTACGTGGATATTCTGGCGGATAGCGGGATCGATACGTTGACGGTGAATGCGCACAGCACGCAGTTGGCGTATTACCCGAGTCAGACGCTGCCGACGATTCTGGATGGGTATACGCGGGGGGATCGATCGTTTGTGATCGGGCACATCAAAGATCAGGTGATGACGGACGAGCAGGTGGATGTGTGGGTGGCGGAGCATCTACACTTGCTGGATGGGTATCTGGATCTGGTGGAGGCGGGGGTGGATTGGGTGGCGGAGACGGCGGCGGCGTGTCGACGGCGGGGGATCTGTCCGTGGGTATCGTTGCGGATGAACGACGTGCACGGTGCGACGAAGTATCCGGAACTGAGTTTTATGAATTGCGAGTTGTATAAGGATCCGTCGATGCGGCTGGCGGATCGTCCCTATAACCTGCCGGGGTTCAATTTTGAGAAGGCGGAGGTGCGGGAGTATGTCTCGCGAGTCGTGCGAGACCTGGTTGAGAATTATGACTACGACGGTTTTCAGATGGAGTGGAATCGCACGCCGTTGTGTTGCGAGCCGGACGCGTCGCAGGAGACGGCGGACATGATGACGGACTGGCATGCGGAGGTGCGGGCGGTGACGAAAGCGAAGGCGAAGGCGACGGGGAAGGAATACACGGTGGGGATGAAGTATGTGGGGAGTTGGGATCAGCTTAGGTCGATCGGGTTGGACGTGCGGACGATGGTGGATCGGGGGCTGTTGGATTTTGTGGCGCCGTCGAATTTCTGGCAGTCGAGTTGGGACATTGCGTGTGATGAGTTGCGTGAGGCGGTTGGGCCGGACGTTGCGGTTTACGGATCGATTGAGTTCTCGCCGAATTACCTGCACGGGTACTTCCCCGGTCAGAAGCAGGGGAACACGAGCCTGGGGAAGGAACTGCCGGTTTGTTATCGATTGACGCCGCTGTGTCCGCCGCTGCTTCGGGGGAATGCGGCGGCGAAGCTGGTGCTGGGAGTGGACGGGTTGGAGATTTACAACTATCCGTGTGCCGACAGTCCGAGCCATTGGCCGTGGACGGATGAGCCGGGGTGCGCGGATTACGCGGCGCTGCGGGGGTCGGACGATCTGGCGGGGCTGCGGGGGCAGGAGAAGGCGTACACGTTGTCGACGCAGACGGGGTATTACATCGTGCCGCCGTGGGACACGGTGGCGCATTTTCCGGGGGTGTTGGGGCCGGGCGAAGCGCGGTTGTGCCGGTTGCCGATGTGCGCGGAGCCGGAGGATGGTGATCTGGAGTTCGTGATTCAGGTGGTGGTGGGGAAGACGGAGGATGCGGGGGTGGTGGCGATCATGTTGAACGGAAGCTGGCCGCGGGTGGACGGGGTGTTGGACGATCGTCTGTTGTTCGCGGTGTCGACGATGACACACCACACGCCGGACCATGTGGGCGTGAATTTCGTGTTTCCGGTGTCGGTGATTCGCGAAGGATGGAATGAGATCGTGGTGATGCACGGGACGGCGAAGGATCACTGGGCGGAACAGGTGGGGGCTGAGGTAAGCGT
>NZBA01000112.1 GCA_002686265.1 Planctomycetota bacterium | reverse complement strand
CCCCCCCGATATATCGCCTACGACTTCGGTCATGATCGTGACGCTGATGCAGGAGACCTCGTCAGTTCCCGATGGCGACCGAGCCGCCGAGGAGGACTCTGGCCCGACTCGGGGGTGGACAAACGCCCGGCAGACACCTACTCTGAGTCCGATCGCCACGTTTGGGTTTTGAACCACAAGAGGGCAGTCTTCTTCAGTCAGGAGGTCGTTGTCGTGTTGACATCCACAACTCTGCTGGTCAAGGGAGCCGAGCTGGTGGTCGAGTGCGCCGGCGTAGTCGAAGGGGCCAATGTCATCGTACTTTGCGACAAAGACCGTTGGCTCGAGGGTGAAGCCGTAGCCGGAGTGTGTCAGGCCAGGGGAGCTCACCCGATGATTCTCGACGTGACGACCGAGGTGATGTGGTATTACAACAATCTGAAACGCCCCATTCCCAAGCCACATCTACTGGGGGCAATGATGGGGGCGGATTTCTGTTTCGCGGTCGCTGACGGCGAATACTGCCATGGCGTCGGACATACCGACTCGCAACATGACGCCCAGCGAAATGGAATGCGCTATGTGATCGTGGAGGAGTACATGAGTGAGTGGAAGACCACGAAGAAGGACATCGATGACTTCATTGCCAGAACCCACCGGATAACCGAGATGGTGAGCGAATGCCGTGAGGTTGTGGTCACCACCACCAAGGGCACGAGCATGGTCTTTCCAAGAAGGGCCGAAACTGACGGCCTCTCCTTCGTTCCGATCGGCGGCGAGATGAGTTGCGTTTCTCCCAATTACGCCGAGAGCGCGATGGTGCCGCAGGAATGGACTTCCCACGGACAGGCGGTCATCGACGGCGTCCTTGTCGGGCTGGGTGAGATGACCAACGATCCCGTCACCTGGGAAGTCAAGGACGGGAGAATCGTGGAGGTGAAGGGCGGCGTCAATGCGGAGCGATTCAGGCAATTCCTGGAGGAGTCCGGGGAAAACGCCGGGGCCATTGCCGAATGCGGTATCTGCACGAGTCACGTACAAAAGCGTGCCTATGAGTACATGGGTAGACCGGCTCACTGGTCGGTCGGCGCAAGGGGGACGGTGCATATCGGAATCGGCCACAACACGACCATTGGCGGTGCTATCACCAGCCCCATTCACGTCGATTGCCAGATGTACGATACCACCGTTGAAATAGACGGCGTCAAAGTCATGGACAAGGGGAAGTACGTGGAGTGAGTGGGCATCGGGTTGACATGAGGTGATAACCCGAGCGTGAGAGTTCTTGCGCCACGCAGACGGGGATCTCGACTATGTCGCAAGACGCTGCCGGGCCGAGATCATCCCCGCGACAAGGTAAACGATGAGGGACACGCCCAGTCCGACGTAGACCTCATGCGTTGAAGTCAACCGCAACTGCTTCGCGACGAACCATCCGACCACCGCCACGGAGCCACACAGCAAACTTGCCATTGCCCCCCGGGCGGTCGCCTGTCGCCAGAAGAGCCCCATGACCAGCGCCGGGAAGAAACACGCTGCATACAGCGATCCCGAGAACGCGGTGATCGTGACGATGTCGTCGGTAAACGGCGTGAGCACGGCGATCATGCTGACGAAGGAGACGCCGACCAGCCAGATTCGCGTGCGCCCCACGGTCCCCTGGCCGCCCTTGCCCGACGCCATCACGTCGTGATCGATGGCCGAGGCCGCCACCAACAACACCGAGTCGATCGACGACATGGCGGCGGAAAGGAGCACCAGGAGAAACGCGGAGCTCACCACGGGCCCAAAGACCGCTGCTTGGCTCAACAGGTACGGCACCACCTCGTCCGACGACGTGATAACTGCGTCGGGAACAAAGGCATGCGCCAGTGCACCGAGCGGCAGCAGGCAAATGAATGTAATCATGATGAGCAGCGGCGCGACCACCGCCGCCAGCTTCAGCGCCCGCGTGTCTTTCAGGCCGTAAAACCGCGAAAGCTGCCGAGGCTCCACCAGGCATTTCATGCCCACGGCAATCTGGATCCCCAGGATGGTGGTGAGCGGCATCTTGCCTCGCCAAGAGACCAGTTCGGGATCCTGTTCGTGAAGCGAAGCCATGACGTTTGCCAGACCACCGCCCTTCATGATCACCGCGACGGCGAGGGCGACCGCGCCCGTGACCATGAGCACGCCCTGCATCGCATCGGTCAGGACCACCGATTCGAAGCCACCGGCCAATGTGTAGGCCGTAACGACGGCAAAAATGATGATCACCGCCCATGCATAGGGCATGCCCAGCATGCTTGACAGCGCAATCGCGGAACCCCTGTAAAGCGCGACCAGATAGATGATCGACGCGAAGCACACGACAACGCCTGCCGTTCGCCGCAGGGCCATCGAGTTGTATCGGTAGCCCAGAAAATCGGCCACGGTTAGCGAATCGTACTTGCGGGTCAGCGGGACAAATCGCGGCGCGACGACAAACCACGACACGCAACACAACGCGATCGTAACCGCGCCGCCGGCGCACCAGGTCAAACCGACGTCCCAACTCTTACCGGCCCCGGCGATGAACGTGTTGGTGCTCACGAACGTCGCGTAGAATGACAGAGCGACAACCCATCCCCCTAACCGGCGGCCGGCGACCAGGTAGTCGGAGAGGAGCCGGACATGCCGGTGACCCGCCCACGCGTGCCGGACCAGGACAAGAAGGTACAGCACGATAAATGAAAGTGAAACCCAGTTATTAGGAATCCAGGTCATGTTTCCAGTTCTTGTCGGGTGCGTTTGCTCTCGCGAGTAGTCCGCCGTCATGATTCCTGGCGTCAGTCCCGGCCGGGCCTGCGTCCGCGCAGGAGCTCAGCATAAGCACCCGACGTCAATCATGCAAGCTGTGCCTCATGGACCTGATGGCAGAGCACCTCGGCTCATCGGGAGACCGTGTGGGGTTTTGACAAGCGTGAACAGGCATGGTAACCATACCGATGGGCGTTGACTGGGCGGTTGGTAGGCGGGCGCAGAGGTCAAATGGGAAACTCCCGCTTAGCACATACGAGGGCCAACGAGGGCGGAGGACCACTGAGGGACAGACGCCCCTTTTTCCAGGAGATGATGAGCATGGTTAGACTTATGGGAATCATTGCATGGATAGCCATCCTCCCTTCGCTCTCCCGAGGGGCTCTGATCACGGACGGCTTGGTGGCCCACTTGACCTTTGAGGAAGGTAGCGGCTCAACGTCGAAGGATCTTACGGGTAACGGCCACAATGCCAATCTCGTAGGCACATCATGGGGGTCAGGATATGTTTCCGTTCCCCACGACAATCAGTCGGCGGTGATCAGCATTGCCACGGACCCGCAGATGCGGGGGCAGTCCTTTACATGGGACTTGTGGTTCGAGGCCGGCCGCAGCACGCGACACGGTCGGATTTGTGCGCAAATCGACACCGTCGGCGGCGCCGGCGCTGAAATCATCGGCCCGTCAGGGGATCAACTGGGAGTGCGTATCAACAACCAAGCGTCGGTCTTCGACGTGCCGACCATCGGAACACGCTCGAGTAGCAGCCCGCCGGACCATTGGGGAACCGCGATCGAGACCTTCCACCGCAACGCCGGCCCGGAACACCTGGTATTCACCCACGACGCGAGCCGCAAGACCGTCCGCATCTTCATCGGGCTCGAGGATCAGGCGCTCAAGCTGTCTTTTGAATCCACCTATACGGGCAGCTATGGTGTCTCCGATGTGCCTCTGGCCATCGGGAACATTCCTCCTGCCGGGCGTGTATTTGCCGGGCGCGTGTATCAATTCACCTACTACGGGCGAGCCCTCACCTACGAAGTGGACGTCGACCGCAACGTGACCGGCGGCGAGGTTCACGCAAACCACCTGGCCGGAGATGCCGCAACGGTGCCCTCGACCAAGCTGGCCGCGAGTCCTGGTGGCCACTACATCAGCTACAAGAGAAAGCCGCTGCTGCTCGTCGGGGACAGCGGGACGCAGGTCGTGATGCAGAACGTCAATGTCAACTACAGGCAGTGGATTGGCGATTGCGCAGACCGCGGGATCCGGGCCGTGCATGTCTGGTCGTTCACGGCGCCGCGCCAGAAACAGGACAGCAGCAAGATCGAGGCCCGCTACGGGTATGTCTATCCCGGGATCACTCCCTGGGCCAGAAAGACCTCGGGGCCGAACGCCACGGATCAGCTCGAGCAATGGGATCTGCAGACGTTCGACGAAGGTTCGAGGGGAGATTCGACACATTACTGGCCCCGGCTGCGTGACCTGTGCAGCTACGCGGCAAGCAGGGGGATGGTTGTGGGGATCACGGTCTTCTTCGGCTGGCCAAAACATGATTCTTCCAGCCGGCCGGACTGGTCCTATCACCCGCTGAACCGGGTCAACGGCGGCCATTTGACCGACAACGAGGATGTCGCCATCATCGCGTCGCCCGGCACCGAGGTCTGGCAGGAGGCATGGTCGGATTCGTGGCCTGCCGCCAAGAAGACCCAGTGGATCTGGGAACGGTTCGCCAAGAAGCTGATCGATGAAACGGCTGCCTTCGGCAACGTGTTCTTCGTGTTCATGGACGAGCACTCCTATAGTGACGGCAATATGGAACATCACTTCGCCGCCTTCTTCAGGAGCCGCGGCATGGTATGGACGGACCAGGGCTCTATGCGTTCTACTGTTGACTGGGTTTACGAGAAGGTGACCGGAAGTGACGACAAGAACGCCGATACGGTCGTAGAGTTCAACAGGAGCCCGGCCCGGCCTTTTCTGATGCTGGAGAAAGGACCCTACATGGGTGACGGCGCCCGTGAGTCGATCTGGACCATGGCCGTGGGCGGAGGGCACTACTTGTTCCACGCGGATGAGCGTCAGGAGACCGTCCGGACGGGCATCATGGGCTACGACCCCTACGTCCCAGGGGGCGACAAGGGGATGTACAAGCGGGACTGGCTCGGGCACGCCAGCCGGATGTTCAACGAGCACGTAACAGACCTGGATACGATGGCCCCCCACAACGAGTTGAGCAGTTCCGGCACCTATTGCCTAGCCGATCCCGGTCGGGTGTACGTCGTGTACTCGAAGAGCGGCTCGCCCACCGCTTTTGAGCTGGACCTGAGCCAGGCGGCGGGCAAGATGCTGGCTTGCCGATTCTACGATCCCCGCAAGGGCAGATTCCAACCACCGTTTCAGCTCCGGGGCGGCGGGACGGTCACGCTCACCAAGCCCGGTTCGGAAGACTGGGCGGTTCACATCTTGCGGGTGGACGGTCGTGAGTCGTCTCGGCCTGCTCGTTGACGGGCACGGTAGGAGCGTATAGGCTCTGGGTCGGCTGATTCAGCGGCCCACGGAACTTGGCGAAGAGATGAAACCGGATGCAACCCAGGCCGCCCTATCTTGTCGGGGCAGACATCGGAACCAGTGGGTTCAAGACCTGTCTCATCGATGCTCGGGGCACGGTTCTCGGGGCAGCATCGAGGGAGTTGACCACTGCGCATCCCCACCCCGGTTGGTGCGAGCAGGATCCGGAAGACTGGTATCGCGCGTTCGGGGAGACACTGCTCGAAGCCCGCGAGCAAGCGGGCGTGGCGGCGCCGGACATTGCCGCGCTCTGCATCGATGCCGCCGCCCATACCCCGGTGCTCACCGACGAGGCGGGGAGCGTCCTGCGCCCGGCGATCATGTGGACCGATCAGCGAACGGGGGAGCAGGTTCGGCGCCTCGAAGCCGAGCACGGCGACGAGATTTTCGCGATCGGCTACCAGGCCGTGAACCCGACCTGGACGCTTCCCCAATTACTGTGGGTGGCGGAGAACGAACCCGAGGTGGCGCGGCGGACCGCCCGCGTCTTCATTGCCAAGGACTACCTCCGCTGGCGACTCACCGGGGCCTGGGGGACGGACCCGATCGACGCGATGAGCACGCTGCTGTTCGACGCGAGGCGCCGTCGGTGGTCACCGCGACTCATCGAGTTGGCGCGATTCCGTCCGGAACAGTTCCCGCCGGTGCAAGCACCTTCGAGCGTCGCGGGCGAGGTGTTGCCTCAGCCGGCGCAGGAGCTCGGGCTCGAGCCCGGAACGCCCGTCATCACGGGGACGTCCGATTCGGCGTTGGAGATGTACGGAGCGGGCGCGGTGGAGCCCGGGCAGTGCGTCGTGAAACTGGCCACGGCGGCGTATACGAACGTCGTGACGGACAGCGCCCGTCCACACCGCCGGACGCTGACCTACTATCACGTCGTGCCTGACATGTGGTATAGTGTCGCCGCCACGAACTCGTGTGCGTCGGCGCTACGGTGGTTCCGGGACGTCTTCTGTCGACATGAGGTGCATCGTGCCGAGTCCGAGGGCGGGAGCGCGTTCGCGATGATCGACGAGCTGGCGGCGTCGGCCCCGGCGGGGTCCGAGGGTGTGTTGTTTCATCCGTACCTTCTGGGAGAGCGCTCGCCGCACTGGGATCCCGACTTGCGGGCGAGCCTCGTGGGATTGTCCATGCGACACGATATCCGTCACGTGGCGCGGGCGGTTCTCGAGGGCATCGCCTTCTCTCTGCGTGACTGTCTGTCGTCCATCGAGAGTCTGGGCTTCACCACCCACGAGGCGAGGATCATCGGAGGTGGCGCGGCGAGCCCGTTGTGGCGGCAGATCACGAGTGACGTGTTGGGCCTGCCGCTGGTCTATCCCGAGAACGCCGATGCCTCGTTCGGGGCCGCGCTGTTGGCCGGCGTCGGCATTGGCGTGTTTACTGACGAGCGGGACGCGGTGAAGCGATGCGTCAAGCTCCGGACGCGCACCGAACCGGACAAGAGCCGCAACGAGCAGTATCAAGAGATCTACGAGTTGTATCGCATGACGCACGCCGGGCTGGCGGACGTGTATCATCGGGCTCGCCGAACATTCGGATAACGGGCCTCGCCGGAGTGGCGGCATGAGTCGAATCAAACGGGGCGTCGACAGCTACTGTTACCACAAGACGATCCAAGCGGGAGCGATGGATCTCGATGCGTTCCTCGACCGCGCCAAAGGGCTAGGCTTCGACAGCGTGATGCTGGATCCGGCCTGGGGTGGCCCCGGGCCGATCGGAGACGAGCGGCTCGCGCGTCTGTCGGGAGCGCTCGAGGCGCGCGATCTCTACGCCGTGCCGCGCGGGACGGCGGCGGAGGCCGGCTTTATGGCCACGGACGAGGGGCGGGAAGCAGCCCTGGCCTACTACGCCGACCGGATCCGCGCCGCGGCACACCTCGGCTCGAGGATCGTGCGCGTGGTGGGGGCCGTCCGCGACTACGTGATGCCGGGTTGGGATCTTCCCGCCAAGCTGCCCCGGGACGAGATTCTGACTCGCCTCGTCGGTGCGTTGCGGGAGTTGGCGGTGAAGGCCGAGGAACATCGCGTGGTCCTGGCGCTCGAGAACCACGGCGACCTTCGCTGCGAGGAAATGCTGGACGTGCTACGGGCGGTGAATTCGCCGCGGCTCGAGGTCCATCTGGACGTGGCCGAGATGATCGGTTTCTTCGAGAACCCGCTGGACACGATCGAGAAGCTCCTCCCGCATACCGTGACGGTTCATCTTCAAAACATGAAAGCTCGAAAGATCCACGGAGGCTGGGACGTGTACGTCTGCGGCCCGCGTGAAGGATGGATTGACCTCGACAAGGTCGCACGTATGATCAAGGATCAGCATCGCGACATTGCCGTGTTCGACAGTGCCGCCTGCCAGACGCCGGAGCAGGAAGCCGAGATGGTGGCCGCCTACGCCGAGTACATGCAAGAGGTGTTTCGTTGAGCCCCGCGCGAATTCCCACAGACCGTCCGGTCGTGGTGTTGATAGGCATCGCGGCCTCGCCTCGACTGGAAGAGCACTTGGCCCCGCTGTCGGCGGTCGCGGAGATCCGCTGCAGCCGGGCCACTTCGCCCGAGGCGATTGGCGAAGCCATCTCGGACGCGGACGCCGTGATCATCCGGGGGCTCGCCCTGACCGACTCGGCCCTGGCTCGAGCCAAGCGCCTCAGGGGGGTGGTGGTTTTCGGAATCGGCGTGGACCAGATCGACCTGGAGGCGGCCCGCCGCTACGGGATCGGCGTGGCCAATACGCCGGTGTTTGCCCGATCCGTGGCCGAAGGGACACTCCTGCTCGCGCTGGCCGCGGCCCGGCGCTACAACGAGCTGGATCGTATGGTTCGCGAAGGGGAACGCCCCGACTCGAATTTCCGCGGCGTGGAGCTGCTGGACAAGACCCTCGGCCTGATCGGTCTGGGGCGGATCGCGACGGAACTGATCGTGCTCGTTTCGGGCTTCAACATGCGCGTTCTCGCCTGCGATCCCCACTTGTCCGCCGATGAAATCCGTGCCCGCGGTGCGGAACCCCAAACGCTGGACGCCGTGCTGGCCGGCGCCGATTTCGTTTGCGTATCGTGTCCCCTGACGAAGGATACACGTCACCTGATCAGCACCCGGGAACTGTCGCTGATGAAGCCGTCGGCTTTTCTGGTAAACACTGCCCGCGGGGCGATTGTCGATGAGTCGGCCCTGATCGAGGCTCTCGAGGACGGGACGATTGCGGGGGCGGCGTTGGACGTGTTCGAACGGGAGCCGCCCGAACCGGACCATCCTCTGTTGCACATGGACAACGTCGTCGCCTGGCCGCATCGCGCACCCGCCACCTGGGAAACGTACGACCGCGTGGTGGATGCGACGTGCCGGGCGGCGCTGGCCTTTCTCGGCGGCGAGGCTCCGGAGCATCCGGTGACGGCGGGGAGCTGATCGATGGCCCGGTGGCGCGTCATGCTTGTCGGGTGCGGTTACATCGCACCGTTTCACCTGGCCGCCTGGCGCGGCCTGAACAACGTCGAGGTGATCGCGGTCTGTGATCTCGACGAGAAGAAGGCTCGGGAGCGGGCCGATACGTTCGGCGTCGAACGCGTGTTGACCGACTACGAGACGGCGATTCGCGAGCTCGAGCCGGACGTGGTAGACGTCGCCACCCCGCCGGCGACCCACCCGGAGATCATCGAGGCGGCGGCGGCCGGTGGTGCCCACGTCCTCTGCCAGAAGCCTTTTGCCGAATCACTGCGTGAAGCGGACCGGATGATCACCACTTGCGCGCGAGCAGGTGTCCGGCTCATGGTAAACGAGAACCTGCGCTGGAGTCGCGTCTATCGCGAATTGAGAGCGTTGCTCGATCAGGGGACGCTGGGCGAACCCTACTACCTCCAGATCATTCGGGATCGACTGTTCCTGGGCAAGCCGCTTTTTCCCGATCAACCGTTCATCCGTGACATGCCGCGGGCGATGCTGTACGAAGTGGGGATCCATTTCGTGGACTGCGTGCGATTCCTCCTGGGCGAGATCGAAAGCGTTCACTGCCGGATGAGGCGGATCAATCCGCAAATGCGGGGCGAGGACGTGATCGTTCTGAGTCTGAACCTCGTCGGGGGTCAGGTCGGGATCGTCAAGGCCGACTGGTGCAGCCGGCAGCGTAATGACGCCATCGCCGAATCGATTCGTCTGTCCGGCACGGAAGGCACGGTCGTGGTCTCCGACGACGGCCGAATGTCGCTGCTCCTCAATGACGGTCGTACGATCGAACAGGGGACGTTCGATGAAACCTACCTGGAGGGGCAGGCGTTCCCGCGGGCCCACGCCCATTTCATCCGCGGGCTGGAGACGGGTGAGCCCTTCGAGACGGACGGCAGAGACAACCGGCGGACACTGGCGGCGGTTCTGGCGGGCTATGAATCCGCAGAACGCCAAGCGGTCGTGCGACCCGACGGCGGCGAATCGTGATTCAACCTTGGCGGTCACGGCACCGCACGAATGTTCACACGGGAGAGGATATACCATGATCATCGACGCAGAGACGTATCACCTGGAATCATTCGACGGTGGGCCCTGCGGCCTGGCCGGCCTCACCACGCTCGCCCAAGAGGCCGACGTCGGTTTGTCCCTGATCATGCCGGACGCGGACGACTACCGGCCGAACAACCGCGGTCTCCACGAGCACATCGAGGGCCATCCCGAATTCATCGGCGTCATCGACGTCAATCCGCACTTCGGGAAAGAAATGATCGAGGAAGTGCGCACGGCGGCGACGGTGTGGGGCTTCCGGGGCATCAAGTTCATGCCCATGAAGCGAGACTTCGTATGCACCGATGCCATTCTCGAGCCTTACATGGATCTGGCCCGCGAGCTGGACCTGTACGTCACCGTCCACACCGGCCCGAACGAGAGTCAGCCGGTCAAGGTCCGCCCCCTCGCCGCCGCCTATCCCGAAGTTCCCATTCTCCTCGATCACATGGGTATGCGATCTTGGGTAAAGCAGGCGATCGATCTGGCGAAAGCCTATTCCAACGTCTATATGCTCACCCCCATCATCGCCGCCGCAGAACCGTTTCGCGTACGCATCGCGGTCGACGCACTCGGGCCCGAGCGCGTCATCTTCGGTTCCAACTCGCCGGTATCGATCCCCGCCATGAACGTCGAGGGCATTCGCCGCTTGAAACTCGGCCGGGAAGCCGAAGCGCTCATCTTCCACGAGAACGCCCGCCGCGTACTGCGGCTCGGCACCTGAATCCATGGCGGCGTGTCGATTTCGGATTCACTGAAGACCCTGCATTCATCACCAGAGGAACCTGGCATGAAGCGAGACACAGCCCTTCTTTCCGTATCGCGAGCAGACCGCGCCGCGATCATGAATCTCCCCGTCTCCCGCAACCCGGTCACCCAGACCGACGCGAAGCTGGTGGCCCGGCTGAAAAAACTCGTGGGCGCCCCCGGCGTGCTGACCACGCCGACCCAGTTGCGCCCCTATGCCTACGATCAGTGCTGGCTGAGCATCGCGGCCGCCGCGGCGGGCAAACCGCTCAGCCGACCGGACGTCGTCGTTCGCCCCGAGAGCGCGAAGCAGGTATCGGGGATTCTCGAGCTGGCCAACCACCGGACCATTCCGGTCACGCCCTGGGGCGGGGGCTCGGGCGTCCAGGGGGCGGCGAACGCGGACAGAGGTGGCATCGTGATCGACCTGCGACGGATGAATCGCGTCCGCAGCATCGATCGCACTTCCATGACGGCGACGGTCGAAGCCGGCACGCTGGGCCTCGACTTCGAAAAGCGTCTGAACCGTCGCGGATTGACCTTCACGCACCTGCCCGCGTCGATCCACGTCGCGACCATCGGCGGTTGCCTCGCGGCGCGGGGCAGCGGCGTCATCTCGACCAAGTACGGCAAGATCGAGGACCACGTGCTCAGCCTCGAAGCCGTGCTCCCGACGGGCGAGGTCATCAACACGATGGCGGTGCCGCGCCATGCGATGGGACCGGAGTTGACGCAGTTGTTCATCGGGTCGGAAGGTACCCTCGGCGTGATTACGGCCGCCAGAGTCAAGATTCGTACGCAGCCCGAGGCTCGGCTTTTCCGAGCGTTCACCTTTCGGCGCCTGGCTGACGGGTTGGCCGCCGGTCGGGAGATCATGGTCACCGGACTTCGCCCCGCGGCCATGCGCCTGTACGACAGGAACTCCGCCGCAAAGGTGCTGGCCGAGGCGGTCAAGACGGCGATCAAACCGCAGCCCACCCTGCTCATGACGTTTGAAGGAGATCATCCCGACCTGACTCGGCTGGAGGCGGGCAAGGCGGGCAAGATCTGCAGGGCGGTTCGCGGCCAAGACCTCGGCGCCCTCCCCGCCCGACAGTGGTGGGACAACCGGTACGTGTTTTACTACCCCCCTTACCATCCCAAGCTGCCGATGATCTGGGGAACGGTCGACGTGGTGATGGACTATGCCCGTGCCATGGGCGTGTACCGGGCCATGTGCTCCGCCCTGAAACCGCTCGCCAAGAAGCACGGCCTCGTACTGACGCCGCACTTCTCACACTGGTACGAATGGGGCGTGATGTTGTATGCCCGATGCCGTGTCCACCACCCACCCGCGGACTACGAGAAAGCAGTGGCCCTGCACGACCTCTACTTCAAGACCGCACTCGACGCGGCGCTCGAGGCCGGGGCCGTCTTGAACGACCATCATGGCGTAGGCGTTCGCTGTGCACCCTACATGGAGCGGCAACTCGGAGGATCCTTCGAGGTTCTTCGGCGCATCAAGTCGGCGCTTGACCCCAACAACATCATGTGTCCGGGAAAGCTCGCCTTGGGCCAAGCAAGCACCCGCCGAAGGAAGAGCGGTTCAGCCCGTCGCCGCTCGGCGCGCTGACGAGTTCCGGGCTTACACGTGGTCGTCTCTCGCTTCGTCCGAGAACGACCCGCCCGGCGGCCGCGCACGTTCGGATTCCGTGAACTGAAGCCGCCGTCGGCAGATGATCTTCAGAGAGACCCCGAACACGATCATGGCAGAGCCGAAAAGGCATATGAGCACGCGCTGCTCCCGAACGACCCAGACGAGTTGCAGAATGGCCACGCCCAGAACGGCGGTCAGCACGCCGATGAGGGCGATCGGGCCGTAGTGGGCGGCGGATTCCCGCGCGCCGGCCGGGAGCGGCTCGCTCATCCGACGGAAGAAGGCATCGATGACGCCTTGCCGGTCGGGCGCGGGACGCGCGATCGCGGTGGCCATGATCAGGATGGCGAGAGGAACCAGCGTCGAGGCCAGCAGCTTGACCCCGCGGCTGAGCGCCCAGCCGTACCCCGGCGAGAGAAACTCGATGGCGGCGGAAACGGCGATCCCTCCCAGTACCGACCACCATACCGCCGTCGCACTGATGCGGCGAGAGATGATCCCGCAGACGAACGGCACCGCCAACGGACCGGCAAGGATGCTCAGGATCTTGAACAAGTACTCCACGACGCCCAAGCTCTGGATCCGCCACGCCACCAGGATGATCAGGGCCCCGAACACCGTGATCATCGCGCGTCCGACCAGAAGGAGCTCCTTCTCCGAGGCCTGGGGTTTGATCAGTCGCGCATAAAAATCACGCGTGATGACGGCGGACATCACGTTGAGAGACGAGTTCACCATGCTGCCCGTGGCGGAGATCATCGCCGCCAGAGCCATTCCGGTCAGTCCCACGGGCAAGAGCCGACGGCACAAGGCGATGTAGGCAACCTCGGCATGCTTCGTGGCCAACGGATCGGCCGGATCGAAGTACGACGAGTCAATGACGCGAAAGATCATCAGTGGACCGAGCCAGAAAAGCGGCATGATCGTGTACAAACACACGAGGAGATACCCGGATCGTCGGGCGTCTTTCTCGGATCTACAGCTCTGAAATCGTTGAATGATCTCCCACCACGAACTGATAAAGAAAACCTGGAACACCAGCCATCCGAGAAAAAAGGTCCAGGTGTACTCGGGACGATGAGGCGGGGCGTATCGGGAAGCGTCCTGGGCAAGCTGAAAGAAGCCTTGCGGTGCCTGCTCGATGAACGTGGTGAGTCCGCCTACCTCGTGCAACGCCAGCGGCAACAGGATTACGGTGATGAGCGTGACGACGAAGAACTGCAGCACGTCAGTCGCCAAGACGGCCCACAGGCCGCCGAGCACGGTGTAGACGACCACGATGGCCGTCATGATCACGATGATCGTGTTGAGTGTGTAGCCCGCCCCGATCTGATCGTGGGCCAGGACCGAGATACTGTAGATGGCTTGGGCGGCCATCAGGACCGCAAACGGAATGCGACCCCACACGTAGAGCTGGCGTATGCCGAAGTTGAATCGCTCCTCGAGAAACTGAATCGGACTGTCCGTTCCGATGCGCTTCCACCGGCGAGCCAGGAAAACCGTGACCACCAACTGGGCGAGGGCGATCGTCCACTGAATCGTGATCCCCAGCCACCCGAACCCGTACGCGAGTGAGCCCCACACGACGAACGTTCCGGCGCTGAAAAACGTCATGTAGGAAGAGATGCCGGCCACCCACCAGGGGGCGTTGCCGCCGGCGGCGAACAGATCCCGGGCCGACTTCATGTAGCGGGCGAAGACACCGCCCACCGCCACCATGAGCACCACGTAGACGACCACCACCGTCAGGTCAATGGGGTCCATCGTGGCCGCCGAAGCGCCGAGAACCTCGCTCATGGTCAGCCTTCCTCCACAATGTCGAGACGAGCCAGAGCGTAGGGCAGCAGCTCCAGAGCGAGACCGTCCTCCCCGGCTTCCACCGGTCGTTCGTCCTGCCCGCGGAACAGCTCGGGAGAAGTCATGGCCATTTCCGCGGTCGTCTCGTCCAGGAGCCTCAGGCGAGCGCGTCGCATGGGATGCCGAATGATGATCGACCGCTCATCGGGCGTCAAGTTGGCCAGCAGGATGCGCGTACGGGCGTCCTTGCGCAGGACGAGTCCGCATGACGTCAACGGGTCGCTCGAAGTGCAAGGGACCACCTCCCCGCCGGCAAACTCCCCGACGTCCGCGAACACGTGGTACAGCGGAAACACCGCACCCTCCCGGGGCGGATACCCCTTCGGAGCCCCGGATCCCCGTCCGGTTTCCATGACCCCTCGCCGACCGGTTGTCTCGTAGTAGGTGACGCTATGCACTGCGCTTTCGGCCAAGTGTTTCAGGCTGCCCAGCGTCCAGGCAGCCCCCAACAGGGACGTTTGGCGAACGTCGACCTGGGGCGGCGGCTCCCCCGGCACCGGCTCGGGGCCGACGTGGGTCGCGTGGGGGTTGAACCGCGGCTTGAGCGTGACCGGCGAGACCACCAGGGGCAAGTCTCCCGCGAGACGACGGGCGCTCTCGACGGTGGACCTCTGACCCTCCAGCGTTTCCACCAGTGAAGCGTCGTCGAAGGCATGCACCTGCGGATTCACCGACCAGCAAGCGAAATCCAGCCGCCCGGCGGGGGGCCAACCGCGGTTGAATTGAGCGAAATAGACGTTCGTCCCGGAGCCCAACGCCTGGCGCATCCCGCCTGCCCGAAGGAAGCGGCGGACAAGTCCGACATGTTCCGCTCGAGCCCACTTCCCATCTCGCTCGAACACGAGCCAACGGACAATCGGCAACGTCAGATCTCCGGTCTTCTCCACGAAATGCTCGAACTCCTCGGCGGAGTCGCTCAGGAACAGGGCGACTTCGAGGGAGCAACGAAGCGCGCTTGCTTCACGGGCGGCTCGCGTCAGGTCGGTAAGCCAATCCCCGGACGATAGTTCCACATCAACCCGCAAGTGCGAGAGCTCGAGTCGCTCGAGTCGTTCCCGTTCCTCGATGCTCGAGGGCTGACGGTGGCTTGCTGCGCCAAGACCGACTCGAGGCAAACGGACCGGTGATCCATCCCCCGTGGCCACCACGAGTCGGGCGGCCTTCGTCGAAACCGAGGGTGCGCGGGCGGGCGTCTTGCCGGCAAGACTGATCGTGACCGATTGGCTGAACGTCGTACCTTCGGCGATCTCTGCGGGGTAAGGCCGGCTCAAAGGCGGGCAGTAGGTCTTGTACGAGGCGTCGGTCCAGTTCCGCTGATCCTCCATCTCGAACACTTCGCCGGTGAACCGGACCTCGGCCGACAGGCCCGGAATGACCTCATGGCGGATCATGCGGATGTTCGTGAACGGCTGACGAGGCGAAATGTATCGAGGAAAAACGCCGCGCTCTCTCGTGCCGTCAGGCGTCTCGACCACGCAGGGTGCGCCCACGCACTCTCGAATCGGATGCAGCACACACAGGCCGATGCGGCTGGCCAGGAAAGCCGTGCGGGCCACGCCTTCGATGGCGAAGGTGACGCGACCCTCCACCGTACCAGTAATAACACCTTTCCAGAGGGAATCGATGTCGTGCTGCCTGACCTCCATGTCGAAAGTGACGCTGAAATTGTTGCCTTCGACGCGCAGCCTCGGAGGGGAAACGACCGGGACGACGGTGCTCCAGTTGCGGTCCCGGACGGCGGGATAGATTCCGCGAATCACCTCTCGCTCACCTAGCCGGATATAACGCAGGAACGCATGCCGCGGCTCGAAAACCATCGAGAGCGGGCCGGCACGCAGTTTGACCCGCTTCGGCGGTGGTTCCTCACTTCCGTAATAAAGCACCGCTTGACGTGGCATGGGCCTTGCTCCGCCTGTCGCTCTAGCTCAACCTTACGCGCCGGCCTGAATAGGCGGCAGGTCACCTGGTTCCTCGTTGTTCCTTCGCGACGACTCTGCGACCCCTTCCAGACCGCCCGCACTGTACCTGTCATCGCCTGAAGAGGCCACTCGGAGCACTTCGCTGCCGCGCCGCGCCACCGACGGCGCTTGGCAAGGGCGAGCCGATCGACAGCCGTGAACTCGGGAGAAATCGTAACTCCACGGTATATAAGATGTTACGAGGCAGGGCGGTGGATGCATGCCACCCGCGAGCGACGTGGCCCTGGTCCGCTTGTTGCCGGTCATTCCCTGGCAAAGGCTGTCGATATTCGCTCGAGGGAGGAAAGCCCGTCGCTTCGTCAGAACCCGGGGGTCCGCCATAACATGCGTGATGTCAATAGGTTACAGAAACTGACCACAGACTGACGCCGTAGCGAAAAGCCGTGAACGGGTACGGTGAAAATAGGGCCCAAAAAAAGCGAGTTGGGGCT
>NZBA01000111.1 GCA_002686265.1 Planctomycetota bacterium | reverse complement strand
GGGCGAGGTGTGGGAGGCGGAGGAGCAGTCACTGCGACGCAAGGTCGCGCTGAAGTTGTTGCTGCCGGGCCGAGTGAGCGAGAAGGCCATCGACTTCTTTGCCCGAGAGGCTCGCGCGGGAGGAAAACTCACTCACCCCGGAATCGTCGCGGTGCACGGCAGCGGCGAGATCGACGGCGTGCACTGGATCGCCATGGATCTCGTGGAGGACGGCGCGTCCCTCGCTGACTTCCTTGAGGAGGTCCGGGGCGAGGCCGAGCTGCCGAAGGACTACTACGGCCAGGTGGCCGACCTGATGGCAAAAGTGGCGGACGCCATGGAGGTGGCCCACGGGGCAGGAGTGATCCACCGCGACCTCAAGCCCGCCAACATCCTGATCAGTCCCGACGACACGCCCAAGGTCGGTGATTTTGGGCTGGCGCGGGTGGAGAGCGAGCACGGCCTCTCCCAGACCGGTGATTTTGCGGGGACGTACTACTACATGAGTCCCGAGCAGGTGATGGCCAAGCGGATGGGGATCGACCACCGCACGGACGTCTTCAGCCTCGGGGTGGTGCTGTACGAGTTGCTGTCGTTGCAGCGCCCCTTCGAAGGGGACACGACGCACCAGATCGCTCAGAAAGTGGTGATGGTGGATCCTGCTGATCCGCGCACGCTGCGCTCGCGGGTGCCCGATGACCTGGCAGTGATCTGCGCCAAGACGATCGAGAAGAATCCCGACCATCGTTATTCCACGATGACCGAGCTGGCGGCGGACATTCGACGCCACATGGCCCACGAGCCGATCCTGGCCAGGCCGCCGACGCTGGTGGTCAGGACGACCAAGTGGGTGAGACGAAATCCGACGAAGAGTGTCGCCGGTGCGCTGGCCTCGGTCGCGCTGGTGGCGATCTCGACCCTGGCCTGGCAGCTGAGCCAGGAGAAGGAAAAGCTGGCCGAGACCAACCAGCAACTTCAAACCAAGACTGAGGAGGCCGAGCACAACGCCGATCTGGCGACTGATCGCGCCGACGAGCTCGTGGTGACGAACGAGGAGCTGCGGGTGCAGCGGCAGGAAGCGGAGGACGCTCGGGTGGAGGCCGCTTCGGAGCGGGACAAGGCGCGCAGGCGGGCCGAGGAGCTCGGGCAGGTCACCGCCTTCCAGGCGGGGCAGCTCGGCGGCGTGGACTCGGTCGAGATGGGCCTGGCGATCCGCGCGCGGGTGCTCGCCGAGGCGCGCTCCGCCGGGGAGCGGGCCGGGCGCGGCGAGGTCGACCTGGATGAGGAGCGGGCCGTCCTCAAGGAGCTCCTCGCCGGCGCGGACTTCACCGGCCTGGCCCTCGCGGTGCTGGAGGCGGAGGTCTTCGGGGAGGCCCTGCGCGAGCTCGAGGGCTTCGAGAACCAGCCCCTCGTGCAGGCCGTGCTCCTGCAGAGCGTCGCGGCGACGATGAAGGACCTCGGGCTCCTGGCGGGGGCGCTGGAGCCTCAGGAACGGGCGTTGGAGATCCGCCGGGAGCTGTTGGGGGAGGAGCACATCGACACCCTGGAGTCCACCAAGACCCTGGGGACCCTCCTCTCCGCCATGGGGCGCTTCGAACACGCGGAGGGTGTGCTCCGCGAGCTGCTGGAGACCGAGCGGCGTGTGCTGGGCGACGAACACCTGGCGACCTTGATCACGCTCAACGCCCTGGGCGGGGTCTTGCACATGACCGGAGAGCTCGACGCCGCCGAGGCCCTCTTCGGGGAGGTGGAGGAAGTCGGCCGGCGGACCCTCGGCGCGGAGCACGTGACCACCCTGAACGCGATCAACAACCTCGGCATCCTGCACCACGAGGGGGATCGGCTCGACGCGGCCGAGCCGCTCTACCGCGAGGCCCTCGAGATCTCGCGCCGCGTGTCCGGCGACCATGGGGGGGACACCC
Organism: Planctomycetota bacterium; assembly: GCA_002686265.1. Taxonomy (GTDB): domain Bacteria; phylum Planctomycetota; class UBA1135; order UBA1135. The sequence continues at coordinate 129,751 of NZBA01000111.1, read as the reverse complement.
TGAGCTCCCTCAACAACCTCGCCAGCTTGCTGGCCGCCCGCGGCGAGCTCGACGAGGCCCTGCCGCTGTTGAACGAGGTCGTGGCGGGCCAGCGCAGGCTCCTGGGGGACGACCACCCCACGACCCTGAACTCGATCAACAACCTCGCCGACTTGCTGAAGGACCTCGGCCGGATGGAGGAGGCGGAGAGGCTGTTCCGCGAGGGGCTGGACGCCAGCCGCCGCACCCTCGGCGAGGCGCACTGGGGCACCCAGGCGCTCATGAACAACCTGGCCGCCCTCCTGAGCACCGCGGGCCGCCACGCCGAGGCCGAGCCCCTGTTCGTGCGCGGCCTCGAGGCTTCGCGCCGCTCCCTCGGCGAGGACCACCCTCGGACGTTGGCGATGCAGGGGAGCCTGGGCATCTGCTACCAGAACCTGGGCCGCCTGGCCGACGCCGAGCGCGCCATGCGGGCCTGGCTGGACGGCGCCCGCGGCACCCTCCCGCCGCGGCACCCCGACCTCCTGGTGCCGTTGTCGTGGCTCGGGCGTCTGCTGGAGCAACGCGGGGACCTCTCGGGCGCCGAGCCTCTCCACCGCGAGGCGCTCGAGATCCGCCGCGCGAGCCTGGGGCCGGAGCACCTCGAGACCCTGGGGTCCCTGACCGTCCTGGGCGGGCTGCTCTCGCGGCTGGGCGAGTGGGAGGAAGCCCGAGTGGTCCTGGAGCGAGCCTGCGACGGGCTCGGCCGAACCGTGGGGCACGACCATCCCAGCACGGTGCGCGCCCGGCAGCACCTGGCCGAGGCCGAGGCCGGCCTCGCGACCTCGCGGGGTGGCGGGGGCTAGCCCGCATCCTCACCAAGCCCAGGCGCTCCCGACCGACCCTCCGGCTCGTCTCGGCACTCCTCCCTCCGCTCCCGGACGACCCCGGCGCCGTCAGGCCGGGACTCGCGTCCGGCTTCGCGCGCCTCGGCCGCGCAGGGCCGGCCTGGAGCCCATGGACAGGGGGCCCACGCGAAGCCGGGAGCCGGACTCCGGCCAGGTTCATTCCGCGCGGCTCAGGTGCGACGCCGCACCTTGTCCGCGAGCTCGATGCGGGCGCGACGGTAGAGCTGCATCGCCGCGTCGGCCGACGGACGGCCGAGGCTGTCGGCGACGAAGCTCCACGAGCCTCCGGCGTAGTCGCGCAACAGGATCACCTCGCGGTGCTCCTCGCGCAGCTCGGCCAGGCACTCGTCCACCAAGCGGGCCATCTCCCCGCGCGAGACCCGGGTATGCGGGCCCGCCGTCTCGTCGGCCAGCTCGTCGGGGAGCTCCGAGTCCCAGTGAGGGTCGGCATAGCGATCGAGCCGCTCCTCGCGGCGCAGGTCGCGCTTCTGGGCGGCGAAGTGCTCCGCCTGGCGCAGGACCTCGTTCTCGACGATCTTCGCCAGCCAGTCGATCAGGCTCGCGTCCTCGCGCTCCTCGAAGTCCGCGAGGTGCTGGGAAGCACGCAGGAGCGCCTCCTGGGTCACGTCGAGGGCATCGACCTTCCCCCGCAGCGTGTGCCCGAGCCGGGCGCGGGCGATGCGCTCCACGCGCGGGTGCACGCGCGAGAGAAGGCGGTCGAGGGCCTCGGAGTCGCCGGCCTGGTAGGCACGGAGCAGGAACGAGGACCTCGATTCGGCCGGAGGCGGCGGCGCGGCGTCGGGAGCGTTGTCGTGCATGGCTGCATTCTAGGCTGGGACGGCTGCGCCGGGGCGGCTCCGGACTTCACGGATCGCGACGGCGCTCGAGGTGGACTCCCAGCTCGTAGACATCGTCGGGGGGCAGGTCCACCGTGATCGGCGCCACGGGCAGATGGTCGGGGGATCCGAGGACGTGGACCTCGAAGGCGTGCCCCGCCGGGAGGAGCAGGCGATCCGCCGCCCCCTCGATCACCCGTCCCGTCGTGAGGTCGGTGACCCGGAGGCGCCAGCGGGCCTCGTCCCAGGCCAGCGGGCCTTCGGCGTCTCGCAGGTCCAGGCGCAGCTCGCACAGGGCAGCGAGCTCGAGCACGGCGGTGACCGGACCCCGACACGAGGTGAGGGTCTTCCGGGCCAGTGGGCGCAGGGACCCGAGTTCGACGAGCTCGATCTCGAGGGGACCGACGGGAGCGAGGAAGCGGGCCTCCCAGCCGGAGAGGTCGACGCGGCGCGCCGGCCCTTCCCCCGTGGGCGTCCTCCAACGCAGGAACAGGCTGTCCGGCGCCGTCGCTCGGCCACGGCTCCGCACCTGGACCGTGACGCTCGCCGGCTCGCCCACGACCAGGTGGTGGGGGGCGGACTCCACACCGAGCTCCAGGAGCTCGCTGAAGCCGGCGCGCTCCAACCGCGCGCGGTAGGGGCCCGGGGCCCGCAGGCCCGCGCTCCACCGGTAGCGGCCGCTCCCAGCGCTGGTCATCGACGCGATGGGGAGGCGGACACGGTCCTTGGAACCGCGGTCTCCAGCCAGGGGCTCGAGAACCAGGGCGTCGGCCCCGGCACCCCAGGTGGCCGGGATCGCGAGGCTCCCGTGGAGCTCGGCGGGGCCACCCGGGCCACCGACGAGGGTGAGGCGGGTCGAGGCCCTGGGGCCGTCGACCCGCGCCGTTCCTCTCGCGACTAGGGCCGAGCCGGTGGGCGAGGCCGCGGTCATCTCGAGGGTGTAGGCCCCGAGGGGCAGGCCCGCCACCATCAGAGGCCCGTCAGGAGTCGGCCGGAGCTCGAGGTAGGTCTCGCCCGCGGCGAGCGTGGTCGGATCGCCTTCCTCTCCGCCGCGCCTCACGCGCAGGACCGCCCCCACGCCCCGCAGCTCAGCGGGGGCGTCAATGGCCAGTAGCGCTCCCGGCTCGAGGGTGACCGTGCGCGCCCCACCCCGGCCGTGGTCGATCACGACGCGGCTCCAGGCGAAGCCGTCGGCGCGGACCCAGTAGGCCATCGAGCTCGCCGTGGGCGCTCGGCGGACGAGCTCGTCGAGGTCGACGGGGGAGGAGGCCCCGCGCGCCAGGGCGTGCTGCGGCGCCCGACCGGGCAGGGCGCCGGTGAGGGATCCCGGGCAGATCTCGATTCCGTCGAGGTGCCGACGCGTCCCGCGTTCGAGGACCAGCAGGCTGGCCGGGTCGGCGAGGCGCACCCCGATCTCCTGTGGGGCCGAGCTGCCCGGATCCAGGCAGACGTCGAGCCCCAGGCCCCCCCGCCCGTCGAGCAGGAACCCGGAAGCCTCCAAGGTCCGTGCTGGATGGCGCGGCGCCCGCCAGCGACCGTCGACGACCTCCACGCGCTCACGGCGGCGTGACGCCCCGTCGGCGTAGACGAGCTGGAAGCGCCCGCTCCCGACGGGGACCGCCCGCCCGCTCCCGTCGATGGCGCGCCCCCTCCCCCCGAGCTCCCGTTCGGCGGCACCGGCCCGTGGCTCGGTTGGTTCGATCTTGCGAGCCCCGGAGACCGGCGCACGGGGCGCGGTCGGTGGGGGGGTGAGCTCCTCTCCGGCCGTGCCACGACCGGCGGAGCTCGCGGGCGCCTCCGCTCGACCGCCCTCGGGGATCTCGATGGCGGACGGGGGGAACGGCCCGCCCCAGTACGCGAGCCCCGTGAGTGCGCCGACCACGACCGCCGGGGCGAGGGCGAGGAGTGTGTTCTTCATCGTTCGCGTGGGGGGAGTCGCGGAGGGGGCTCGACAGGAGCGCCCCTCCGCGTTCGGGGGACCCAACGCCCTCAGTCGGCGGTCCAGACCGAGAAGGAGCAGTCCTCGGGGAACTGGCCGGGGGAGGCCCAGGTCCCGATGAGTTGCTTGTCAGGGCTCATGATCGCGGAGATCGAGCCCATGTCCCCGGTCGAATCGCTGTAGGAGCCGAGGAAGCGGCCGAAGGTCGCGTCTTCGAGGGCGAGCTCGCCCCCGGGGAGGTTCTCGAAGGTCGAGGCGCCCGCGGCACCGCCGTCGAAGGACCCCTGGAACGAGCCGTCCAGCCCCACAGTGGCCGAGGAGGTCCCCGTCGCGGCGATCTCGAAGGCCGCATCCGTCACGACCGTGTAGCCTTGGTAGGAGCGGCCGGCCAGGTCGCCCTGGGAGAAGCTCCCGGCGCTGGAGCCGCCCTTCTGCACCACGCCGAAGTTCCACTCGTCGTCACAGAACACGACGTGCCGGCCCGCCGCGTCGATCCAGAACCCGCCTTCGGTGCCGTCGTCGAGGGGGTACTCGTAGAGGTCATCCTGGGAGTGGGTGACCGAGCCGACGAGGCCGGTCGCGGCGCCGTCCAGGTCCACCGACGTGATCTGCTGGTCGCCGTCGACGACGATCCGAACTGTGTGGAGGGACCCGTCGGTGAGCTCCTCCGTTCCGAACCAGGTGCCGGTCACGCGGCTCGCGGCCGGGGGGCCGCTGCCTCCGCCTCCGCAGGCGGCCAGGGACAGGAGCAGGACGCCCCACAGGGCCCTGCCGTTGGCAGGGGGAGCGGGTTTCGTTCGACAGATGATGTTCATGCACTTCTCCTTGCTGTGTGCGATTCTCTTCCCGCCGCGGACGGTGCGCCCCGCTGGCTCGCCGTCCCGACGAGGTGGGAGCAGGGCGTGCGCCACAACCTGACGGGCTTTCGGCTCTTTCTGGGACTCTGGGCGAATCGGCGCATCAAGCGGGAGGGTGGCGCCGGGAACCTGGCCGGAGGAGCGGAAAGGGGCGGAGGTCTCCGCGGCGTCGGGGATGCCGGCGCGCCGGCTAGGCGAGGGGCGCGCCGGGGATTGCGAGGGGAGCGTCCACTCCCGCGGCGTCTCCCACGCGGGGCAGGGCCCAGAGGCCCGAGACGCGCTCGATCGGCCAGTGGCACGCAACGGCGGCGAGCGGGAGGGCACCGTGGAGGTGGGGGAAGAGCTGGCCGCCGCGCGAGGGCTCCAGGCGCAGGCTTGCAGCGACGGCCGCCGGCTCGATCTCCAGGAGCCAGGCGCACCCGGCGTCGGCGAAGTGCGCCTCGAGGGTCCCGGCCAGTTGGTGGGGGAAGGAGAGGTGGACGAAGCCCTCGCTCGCTAGGGAGGCGGGGCGCCACATCCCGTCCGCGGGCGCCCAGTCGGCGGGGCGCACGAGGTGGAAGAGGCGCTCGGGGCGTCCCTCAGCCACCGAAGACCTTCAGGGCGGGGGTGCCCGCCGCCACCAGACCCGCGGCGCGCGCCCGCTCGCCGAGGACGGCGAGAGCGGCGCGCCCCCTTGAGCCCAGCTCGCGCGTCCAGCGATTCACGTACAGCTCGACGTGGCCCATGAGGACCTCGTCGGCCTGCTCGGCGGCGTGGCGGCGCATGGTGACCAGGGCGTCGGAGGGGTGCTCGCGGGCGTGATCCAGGGAGGCGCAAACCGCGCGCTGCAGCGCGCCGAGGACCTCGTGGCCCAGGGAGCGGCGGGCGAGGAGGCCGCCGAGGGGCAGGGGAGAGCGGGTGTCGCGCTCCCAGCGCCCGCCGAGGTCCTCGATGCAGGTGAGGCCGCGCTCGGCGAAGGTGAAGCGGCCCTCGTGGATGCAGACCCCGCGCTCGGCTTCGCCCGCGGCCAGGGCCGGGAGGATCTCGCTGAACAGGACCTGGGAGACCGCGCCCTCGCCGGGGTGGTAGAGGCGGTAGAGCATCGTCGCCGTCGTCCACCGGCCCGGGCAGAGCACGCGCATGGAAGCGGGGGGCGGAGCCGCCGGCGCATCCGGCGGCGCGCCGCCGGGCCCCGCCAATAGGAGCGGTCCGACGCCGAACCCCAGGGCCGAGCCGACCTCCAGGACGACGTACTCCTCGCTCGCGAGCAGGGCGGCGTGGAAGCTGGCCTTGACCACGTCGAGGCTCCCGGCCAGGAGGGCCTCGTTCAGCTCCTGGACGTCGGAGAGGCGGAAGTCGAGGGCCAGGGGCGCGGCGGACACGGCCCCACAGAGCAGACCGTGAAAGGCGAAGGTGTCGTTGGGGCAGGTGGAGATGCCCACCCGCAGGGCCGCGCTCAAGCGCCGGCTCCCCAGTCCGCCTGCTCGGCCAGCAAGGCGCAGGCTGCCTCGTGGGCCGCGGCGAGGGCGGCGGGGATGCGCCAGTGCTCGGGGTCGCGGTCGCCCACCTCGTTCGAGATGCCGCGCACGATCCGCAGGGGGACGCCGCCGAGGAGACAGGCCATCGCCACCGCGAAACCCTCCATGTCCTCGGCGCTCGCGTCGGGGAAGCGTTCGCGGCGCAGGACGGCCTGGTCGGGAGAGTCGGAGGCGGCGCAGGTCGTCAGGAGCAGGTCGGCGGCCCCGGGCGCCGCGGACGGCAGGGCGATGCGGTCGCCGACCTCCTGCGTGTCCGTGTCCTGGGCGCCGGGCCACTGGGGGAAGCCGAGGGCGGGCGGCCCGCGGAAGGTCCTGCCCTCGCCCACGCCGACGCCGTCCACCGCCGTGGCGCCGAACTCCGCCGCCGTGCCGATCGGGTGCGCCTCGAGGTCGAAGGCGCCGGCGATGCCCACCAGGAGCACCCGCCGCGGGCGCAGCTCGGCGAGGTACCAGGCGCTGCGCGCCGCGGACGCCACCGGCCCGAAGCCGCACAGGTGCGGTTCGCCCTGGTCGGCGTCGAAGCCACCCAGGTCGAGCAGGCGCCGGCGCTCGAGATCGGTGGGCACCAGGATCAAGGTCTCGCAGGTCGAAGCCATCCCCAGGAGTGTCCCCGCGGGTGCGGGGCGAGGCAAGTCCGCGCCCGCGGGGGAGGGGCGCCACCGGCGCGAGGCTCGATCTGCTAGCCTGCACGGCCCATGCACCCCGCACGAGCCCAGATCCCCGTCCCCGCCATGAAACGCCGCCTCGGCTGCTTGGTCGGCCTCACCCTCCTCGCCGCTCACCTCCCCGCCGCCGCCCAGTCTCCCGCCCTCGACGAGGTGCGGCGCGTCGCGGGCGAGGACAACCGCGTCCAAGACCACCTGCGCGTGTTGACCCGGCGCTACGGGCCGCGGTTGACCGGCTCCGAGGTCCTCTACGACGCCCAGGTCTGGGCCCTGGAGACCTTCCGGAGCTTCGGCCTCGAGGCGCGCCTGGAGCGCTGGGGCGAGTTCCCCGTGGGCTTCCACCGCGGTCCGAGCAGCGCGCGGGTGACCGCTCCGGCGGAGCGCGAGCTCGAGTGCATCACCCGCTGCTGGTCGGCCGGGACCCTGGGGCCGGTCGAGGGTCGGGCGGTGGTCACGCCGCGCAATCATGAGGAGCTGGAGGCGTTGCGCGCCGACCTGCCCGGTGCCTGGATCCTCGGGCGGCGCTTGGGCCGCGACGAGCGCCGGGCCTGGGAGCGCGAGCTCGCCGGGGACGATGAAGGCGCGGACGGCACCCGCCTGCTCGAGGAGCTCGAGGAGGCCTTCGACGCCGCCTGCGAAGAGGCGGGCATCGCCGGGCGCGTGCGCTCAGGTCCCGCCGACGGCCTCCTGGTCACCGGCGGAAACCACCGCGTCGACCCCGACGACCTACCCGAGGAGGTGTCGATCACCCTTCGCGGCGATCAGTTTCGAGAGGTGATGGAGGACATCGAGGCGGGGCACGAAGTGCGCCTGGAGTTCGACATCGACAACCGCTTCGTCCCCGGACCGATCGACCTCTATAACGTGATCGCCGACCTCGAGGGCACGGAGTTTCCCGACGAGTACGTCATCGTCCAGGCACACATCGACTCCTGGGACGGTGCGCAGGGGGCCTGCGACAACGGGACGGGGACCTCGACTACCCTCGAGGCCGCGCGCCTCCTCGCGGGCCTCGGCCTCCGGCCGCGGCGCACGATCCGCTTCATCCTCTACGGGGGCGAGGAGCAGGGGCTCTTGGGCTCGGCGGCCTACGTGGAACAGCACGCCGAGGAGCTCGAGCGGGTGAGCATCGTCCTCAACCACGACAACGGCCCGAATCCGCTCAAGGGGATCTCGGCCACCGAAGCCATGCTGGCGGACTTTGAGCGCGTTTTCGCGCCCGTCAAGGAGCTCGACTCCGAGCGCCCCTTCGAGGTGCTGGAGGGGGACGGCATTCGCGGCGGTGCGTCGGATCACGCCTCCTTCGTGAACAAGGGCGTGCCTGGCTTCCACTGGATCCAGAATCAGGAAGGCTACCGCCACGTCCACCACACCCAGCACGACACCTTCGAGTACGCCGACGCCGACGACCAGGCGTTCAACGCCACGGTGGTGGCCCTCTCGGCCTGGGGCTTCGCCCAACTCGACGGGCTCGTGGACCGCACGAACATGCGCGCCCCCCAACCGCGGCGCATGGGTATCCAGCTCGACGGTAATCGCGTCGCGCGCGTAACGCCGGGGATGCGGGCGGCGGAGGCCGGCTGGAAGGTGGACGACGTGATCCTCTCCATCGACGGCGTCGAGACCACCAGCCGCGGCAAGGTCGTGCGGGAGCTGCAGCAGGGCGGACCGAGCAAGAGCTTCGTGCTGCGGCGCGGAGAGGAGGAAGTGGCGTCCACCCTCGACTACTCCGACGATCCCGACGAGCCGCGGCGCAAGGAGGCGGCGGTCGAGCGGGGGCGGCGGCGCGAGAGGCGCGCCCGCGAGCGCGCGGAGCGCCGCCGAGGGCAGGCCGGGGACGAGGAGGGTAGCGAGGACGGTTGACCCACCCGGTGCCGGCGGTCAGCACACCCCGCGATGGGGGGCGAGGTTCGTTACGCGCAGGGAACACCGTTGTCCGTCGGGCACAGCACCATGGTGTACGGAACCGATCGCAGGGGCCTTGGGGCGGTTCGCAGGGGCCGGGCCGCCGCCCGGCACGGTCGTTGCTTTCCCCCACACGCCCCCGCCCCCCAAGCCTCGGGCTGTCCCACGACCGACAGCGTCCCGCCTTCATTCATGACCGCCAGATTCCTCCCAGCCGCCGGCCTGACCGCCATCGCGTTTCTTGCCTGCGGCGCACCTGACGGCGAGCGGCGCGCTGATTCCGCGGTGTTCACCGCCGCCCAGCCCGTCTCCGGCATCCACAGCGCCTACGGCTCGACCGCTGCCATCCGGCTGCCGGCCCGAGCACCGCTCGAGGCACCCGGATTGGTGAACGTGTTCCGCCTCTCCCCGAACGTCTTCTCGGGGAGCGAACCCGCCGGCGAGCGGGCCTTCGAGCAGCTGGCGCACTGGGGCGTGCGCACCATCGTCTCGGTCGACGGCAAGGTCCCCGACGCCGCGGCGGCCGCCACCCACGGAATGGCGACGGTCCATCTGCCTATCCGCTACAGCGGCCTGACCTCCGAACAGCTGCGGCGTCTGGCCAAGGTCTTCCGCGAGGCGCGCGCCCCCTTCTACGTCCATTGTTTCCACGGCCGCCACCGCGGCCCGGCCGCGGCGGGGGTCGGGCGCTTGATCCTCGACGGCGCCTCGCGCGAGCAGGTCGTGGCGGAGATGGGCCAGTGGTGCGGCACCTCGCCGAAGTACGCGGGGCTGTTTGCTTTGCTCTCGAGCGCGCCGATCCCACCGGCCTCGGAGACCGAGGCTCTCGCCTTCGCATTCCCGAGCGCCTGCCGACCGGAGGGTCTGCGGGGCGCGATGACCGAGATCGCGCGGGTCTTCGACGGCCTCGAGCTCCTGGGCTTGCGCGGCTTCGAGAGCGATCCCGAGCATCCCGACCTCGACGCGTTGAATGAAGCCCGGCGTCTCGTCGAGTTGTTCGAGGTCTGCGCCGAATCGGCCCAAGCCGAACCGCGGGGCCTCGGGCGTGGGGTCGAGGACTCTCTGCGCGCCTCGCGGGACCTCGAACGCTTCTTGAGCGAATTGCGCGGCGGGCGGGAGGAGGCCCTGCGTGGAGCCGAGGAGGCCCTCGATTCCGTCGCTGACGACTGCGCGAGCTGTCACCGGGCTCATCGCAACAGGCGCTAACCGGCGTCTGTACCCAGGCATCACGCCGGAGTGCGCCTGCAGCCCTGCGGGAGGCACTCCACGACCCCCCGGGGGGCGCTCCCTCCCTTGACGAGGCGCGGTAGGTGAACCCGGCGTGCGTCGACGGAACCGGGCGCTCGTGTGCTCGGGCGTGGAGCAGGGAGCGGAGGCCCTGTCGGGGGGGGGGTCGGCGAGGAGTTGGCAACTGGGGTATGCTCATGGTCTAGTCGCGAGGTCCCGTGGACCGTGCTCCGTCCGAGCGCGCCTCTTCCTCCAACCGGATATCCGAGCCATGAACAGCCACCGCTTCCTCTGTGCGGCATTCATCGTCGCCGCAGCCTCCGTGTCCGTGGGCCAGAACACCACCCTGTGGATGGATCCGAACCTGGGAGGCATGCAGTGGAACCTGCGCGCCTTCAACACGGACGCCATCCCGTACGTGAGCGACGAGTTCGACTTCTACGGTCCGATGTACGCGGAGCTGGAGACCAACGCCAGCGGGAACGTGAGCGCCGGGTACTTCCACTCCTCGGACTCCCTGGTCGTCCCCGACATCGCCGGCTACTTTCCCAACCCGATTCCGAGCGCGCCGCCGCTGATCGACTTCACCTTCGAGGCCGTCAACTTCACCTTGTCGTCGCTGCCCCTCAACTTCGGGGACCCGACCAACTCCGACGGCAGCTTTCAGGGGGAGCTGACCCTCGAAGTCCTCTCGGGGACCGCCTACGTCGACGTGCTGAACATGTTCCCCTTCGAGTTCGATCTGACCGGTCTGGACGGGACCACGCCTGTCGTCTTCGGGCAGTTCACCACCGGGCCGGGTGGTGAGATTCACCTCGATTCGCCCCAGTCCTACTACTTCGTCGTCACCGAACCGACCACCGGGATCACTTTCGAGATCTCTCTTTGGGGGGACCTCGTCGCTGACTCGGTGGTCACCAGTCAGGCCTACTGCTTTGGAGACGGAACGGGTAGCGGCTGCCCCTGTGGCAACTTCGGCGGCAGCGGCGAGGGTTGCGCGAATGGCACCGGCCTCGGCGGGCTGCTCGCCGCCGGCGGCTCCCCGAGCATCGCCGCCGCCGAGCTCGTGCTGGAAGGCTCTCAGTTGAGCCCCAACCAGCCCGGTCTCTACTTTCAAGGCGACAACGCGGTCAACGGCGGCATGGGCGTCACCTTCGGCGACGGCCTGCGCTGTGCCGGCGGGAGCGTGGCGCGCCTGCAGGTGCGCGTGGCCGACGGCCTGGGGAACTCGAGCACGACGATCGACATCGCCGCCGCGGGCGGCGTCAGCGCTGGAATCACCAAGCGCTACCAGTTGTGGTATCGCGACCCGCAGGCGAGCCCGTGCTCCACGACCTTCAACCTGACGAACGGGATGGAGATCTTCTGGCTGCCCTAGCAGCCCGCGAGAGCGACGCCAACGGGCTGCCAGGCGCTCCCTGAGGGGCGTCTCGACGCGATTCGAGAGGTGGGTGCTGCTGGGGAGGGGTTACGCCACTGCCGCGAGGCTGCTACGGCCGGGAGGTGCCTCCGATCCCTCCGTCATCGACTCGAGTGGCGATCAGCGCCGCGGGCCTGCTGGCCGCCTCCTTCATGTCGGAGTGTTGCAGTCATGGGGAGGGAATCCCGCCCCTGGCCCTTTGAAGTACCTATCCGCCGGGGGGCGAGACGTGACTTACCCGACGACTGGCATGACCCCAAGAAGTGGTCCAGTCCCAATGAGAGTCAGGTGAGGAGGAGGGTGGTGCCCCTCGAGGGGGCGTGAGGGGTGCCCGGGCTGTGCGCCCGGAGACGGAGCGGAGCGGAGTCGGAGGGCCCTGCCCCCGTCCCGATCAGGCAGCCGGCGGAGTTCGAGCCGCTGGAGGCGATCATGATCAGCTACCCGCTCTACGTGCCGATGGAGCTCGTGGTCGAGATGGCGCTGGACGTCGAGGTGCTCACGGTCGTCCAGAGCGAGGCCGGGCGCACGCAGGCGCAGCGCGACTACCTGGAGGGTGGCGTCGACCTCGACAACTGCACCTTCCTCATCGCTCCGCTCGAGGGCGATCCCTACTCGCGCGACTGGGGCCCCTGGTTCCTGTTCGACGGCGCCGACCTGCCGGGGGTCGTCGACTTCGTCTACGAGTGGCCCAACAGCCCCGGGAACGACGCGATTCCCACCGTCTACGCGCAGAGCGAAGGCCTGCCCGTGTACGACATGGACATCGTCACCGCCGGCGGCAACTACATGACCGACGGGCAGGGCACGGCCATGGCCACCGACTTCCTTTGGTACAACAACCCCGACAAGACTCCCGGCGAGATCGACGCCATCCTCGACGAGTACCTCGGGATCCAAAGCCACCACGTCCTGCCGGACAACTTCTACTACTTCCACATCGACTGCTACGCCAAGTACCTCACGCCACGAAGCAGATCCCTGACGTCGAGATGCTCTACGTCGGACACACCCCGCTACGGAACGGATCGCCGGCGAGCCAGGGATTCCCGGTCGAGGCGGAGGTGCACGCCTACAGCGGCCAGCCCTTGACCGGCGGCACGCCGGAGGTGATGTGGAAGACGGACGGCGCGTGGAACACGCTTCCCATGACGCAAGTCTCCGGCGACGACTACGTGGCGTTCATCCCGCCGCAGGTTTCCGGGACGCTCGTCCAGTATTTCGTCCACGCCGAGGACGGTTCCGGGCGCAGCGAGAACCACCCCTACATCGGCGCCGGCGACCCGCACGCGTTCCTGGCTTCGCCGGGGACCACCTATTGCTTCGGCGACGGCTCGGGGACGGCGTGCCCGTGCGGCAACGCCGGCGGCCAGGGCCGCGGCTGCGCGAGCGGCGCCTCGGAGGTCGGGGCCGCGCTGCTCTGCGAGGGCTCGGCCAGCGTGGGCGCCGACGACCTCGTCCTGAACGCGAACTTCGCCGCCCCCGGCCAGCCGGGCCTCTTCTTCCAGGGCGACGACGCCATCGCCGGCGGCAGCGGCGCGACCTTCGGCGACGGCCTGCGCTGTGCGGGGACGAACGTCGTGCGCCTCGAGGTGGCCATGGCCGACTCCGGGGGCAACGCCAGCTCGTCGGTGCCGGTCGCCGCGACCGGCGGCGTGACGGCCGGTGACGTCGAGCGCTACCAGTTCTGGTACCGCGACCCGCAGCAGAGCCCCTGCGGTTCGGGCTTCAACCTGACCAACGGGCTCGAGCTGGTCTGGGCGCCCTGACGCGCGCGAGTCGAATCGAAGCCAACGCTCGCCGCGCGGGATCGTCGATCCCGCGCGGCGAGCTTCAAGTCACGGCACGCTGCACCCGACTTGATGACGACCAAGACTCGAGCTCCTTGGCGGCGTCCAAGACCCAAGGCGTCATTCGAGCCGTCCTCGCTCGGCCTTTCTCCCGCCGGGGCACCCCTCACGCCCTCCTCGAGGGGCACCACCCTCCTCCTCACCTGGCTCTCATCAGGACTGGACCACTTCTTGGGGTCATGCCAGCCACTTCTGACTCGCATCCCGCTCCGCGCCCGAGCGTGAAGCCGTTCAGCGGTGGTGCTCTCGCTGCACCGGCCCGGTAGGTGGTCCGTTCCGCCTCGCTCGGGTAGCGGGCGCCGCCACCGCCCGTCAGGAACAGAGCTGCCCTGCCGCGGGCCCGGCCTCTCGAGGCATCCGATCCAGACGGCTCAAGGCCGCAAGGAGCGCAGGGCAGAGAGTACGGCCTGGTTCAAGGGGTCGATCTCGACCGCCTCGGAGAGGGCCGCGGTGGCCTCGTCGAGGCGGCCGAGGGCCTGTAGGGAGACCGCGGCCCAGGCGCGGGCGGTGGCCGATCCGGGGCGCTGCTCGATCAGGCGTTCGAGCAGGGCGGCGGCCCGTGCGTGGTGGCCGGCCTCCTGCCAAGCGCGGGCGACGCGCAGGGCCTCACCGAGGGAGTGGAGGAGCAACAAGTCGACGTCTGCCTCCTCGTCGGCCGCTCCTCTGTCATGGATCAAGCGCTCGGCCACCAGCCGCGGGTGCCCGGGATCGACCTCGAGGGCCAGGCGCAGGAGGCTGTGCGCCGTGCGGTCGATGCCCGCGGCGCGCAGGTCGTCATAGAGGCGGATCAAGGCGTTCACCTGGCGCGGCCCGCAGCGCAGGCGCTCGACGAGCGCGCGCGCCCAGGTCTCGTGGACGGCGCCCAGCAGGATGCGGTCGAGATCTCCACCGCGCACGTTCCGCTTCGAGTACAGGGAGAGCGGCGCTTGGAACTCCAAGCGCAGGTCGTCGTCGGTTTGCACGGGCTGCCCCGCGAAGAGAGCGTGCATCTGCGGCTCGCCCAACAGCAGGTAGCGCAGGAGCAGGGAGGCGACGTCCGTGTCCCCCAGGACACGTCGCAGGTCGGCGGTGACCGCCGGCAGTCCGTCGACCATGTCTTGCGCTACCTTGACGTCGGTGCGCGAGGGCAGGAGCTCGCGCCTTGCGGCCACCACCAGGGTGTCGCCGGGCGTCAGTCGGAAGAGGGCGATCTCCCCGAAGACCTCGCGCAGGGTGCGCAGCAGCATCCCGTACTCCTCGGGTGTGATGGCGTAGGTCTGGATCCACTGGGCGAGCAGCCCGTCGTCATTCAACCGCTCGCGCGCGAGCTCGTAGAATTCGAGGGTGAACAGGTTTGAGACGCCGGCCATCCAGGGGTTGGAGGGCTCGGTGATGATCATGTCGTAGGTCTCGTGCGTGCCCTGCAGGTGCGCCCGTCCGTCCTCGAACAGGATCTGGAAGTTCGGCGAGCGCTGGGGCGCGTGGTTCATCACCGAGAAGTGGGCCGAGGCCTCGAAGACCGCCGGCTCGATCTCGGCGCAGGTGACGCGCGTGCGCGGGAAGAGCAGGCTCGCGCCGGCGGTCGCGCCGCTGCCGAACCCGACCACCAGGATGTCCCGGGCGTGGGGCCGCAGGAAGCGCGACAGGTAGGCCGAACCGAGCTGGGTGGCCTGGTCGGTGTCGAAGGTGCTGGCGTCGACCTTGCCGTTCACCCGCAGGCTGACCTCGCCGCGAAGCCCGGTCACGAGCACGTTGCTCGCCGCGCCCTCGCGGTGGTACAGCACCGCCGCTGCTTCGAGGACGTCCCTGCCGGCGGGGCCGTAGACGAACAGACCGCGCTCGGTGATCCGGGGATCGTGTGATGGCGTGCTCCAGGCGATCAGCCCCACGCCGGCCAGGGCCAGAGCTAGGGCCGGGTTGCGCGTCATGGGTTCGGCGCGCGCGGCCACCAGGGCGAAGGCGATCAGGTACAGAGCCAGGGCGATCACCAAGGTCACGCGCGTTCCGAACCAGGGCACGAGCAGGGCCTGGGCGATGAGCACGCCACCCGACGTGCCCAAGGTGTTCCAGAAGGTCACGGCGCCCACCGCAGCTCCGGCCGTTTCGCGCCGGCGACCGGTGAGGTGAATCAGCAGGGGGAAGACGATCCCGCCCGCCAGACAGGGCAGGAGCTGCAGGAACGCGCTGGCCCCCAGGCACAGGGCGGCGTTGAACCCCGGTGCGGCTCGGAGGCCGGTCAGGTCTCCGACCGCGAGCGTCAGCAGGGGGAGGGCGTACTGCCCGGCAACGGCGCTGCCCGAGAGGAACACGACCGTCAGGCCGAGGACGTGGATGGGCTCCAGGCCGCGCGCGAGGATGCGCGGCAGGAGCAGGCTGCCCATTCCGATGCCCGCCAGCACCAGGGCCAGCATGGCGCTGAAGGCGTAGGTGCTCCCGCCCAAGATCAGGGCCAGTTGCCGGGCCCAGACCAACTGCAAGAGGAGTGCGCCGGCACCTGTCGTCACCGCTGCGAGAGGGATCAACCCGCGACCGGCGGGGCGCGGCGGGATCACCCGCTGGCCCTTGGGCTCCTCCACCGCCTCCGATCTCTCTGCGGCTTCCGCGGCCTCGGCCCGCTCGCGTGCTACGCGCCCGGCGAGCAGGGACGCGCCGACGACCACCGCGGCGTTGGTCCCCACCGCGATCCAGCGCGTGCCGCCCAGGCCGAGGGTCGGCAGTAGGACGAAGCCCGCCAGGGTGCAGCCCAGTGCGCCGCCGAGGGTGTTCCAGGCGTAGAAGCGGGCGGTGGAGACCCCCAGGCCCTCGCCGCGCGGGACGAACTCGCGCACCATCAGGGGCAGGGTCGCGCCCATCAACACACACGGCGGTCCCAAGGCGGCGAAGGCCAGAACCACCTCGAGCGCCGCTCGCAGGTGCGGGAGGTGCGCCAAAGGCGGGTAGAGGGCCCCGTAGGCGGCGCGCAGCCAGTCCAACCAGACCCCCATCCCCACGGCCCAGGCTCCGATTCCCGCTTCGCAGACAGCGAAGGCCGCCAGGGGCGAGGGCAGGCGGTCGGCCAGGCGCCCCAGGAGCCACGCTCCCAGGCCCAAGCCCAACAGGAAGGCGGCCATCACCGCGGCCATGGCCAGGCTCGAGCTGCCCCAGACGTGGGTGAAGCGCTTGAACCACAGCACCTCGTAGATCAGGGCGGCGGCGCCGGAGAACAAGAGCAGCGAGGCTGCCAGGTCGCGCGATCGCATGGGCGCACTCTACCCCGGCGGAGGGGGCGAAACACGGCCGCGGCGGCGGCGCTCGTCGCGCCGCCGCCGCGGTGTCGAAGTGGGCTCCGAGAGCGTTCTAGCAGCCCGTTGGCGCTCTTCTTGCGGGCTGCTAGGGCGTGAAGAACACGCTCACGCCGTGGGACAGGTTGAAGCCGCTGCCGCAAGGGCTGCCGCCCGGGTCGCGGTACCAAGTCTGGAAGTGCTTCGTGTCGCCCGGGTTCCAGGCGCCCGAGGCGGCCATGCCAGGCCCCCAGTGGGCGAAGCCCGTGGCGTCGGGGACGCGCACGCCCAAACGCTTCACGCTCTGGCCCGCGCAGCGCAGGCCGTCCCCGAAGGTGACGCCCATGCCGCCGTTGACGGCGTTGTTGCCCGAGAAGAGCAGGGCCGGCTGGGTGGGGATCATGCCGAACGCGTCGAACCCCAGGTCGTCGACCGCCACGCTGTTCGAGCCCGTGGAGAAGGCGAAGGCGCCCTGGCCGGTCGAGTTCCCGCAGCCCTGCCCGGTGCCGCCGAAGTTGCCGCAGGGGCACATCGTTCCGCTACCGTCGCCGAAGCAGAAGGCCGTGCCGGCATTGCACTCGTCGGGCACGCCGTCGCCGTCGTTGTCGGCGCTCGTGCCGTTGAGGATGTCGAGGTCGTCCGGCACGCCGTTGTCGTTGCAGTCCTTCGCGTGCGAGACGTACAGCAGCACGTTGTACTGCTGGTCCGCCGTGGCCGGGTCGTCGGTCAGGGTCTGGTAGACGCCGTCGTCGTCGACGTCGTAGATCACGCTCGCCGAGACCACCAGGCCGCCCAGGGTTTCCGAGGAGTCCTCGGGCAGGGTTCCGGGGTCGGCGGCGTTGTGGGCTCCCTGGTTGATGTTCCCCGAGAAGGCCGTGCCGGAGTCGATCGAGTTGCTGTCGCAGATCGTCATGTACCGCACCTGGTAGTCGGTGTCGGAATTCTGGCCGTGGAACTCGTCACCGGTGCGGAAGATGAGCTCCAGCTTGTAGCTGAAGCTCGCCCTGTCGTAGACCGCGCGCACCAAGCCGACGGAGAGGCCGTCACCGAACACCTCGACCGGGCTCAGGAAGTAGATGTTGCCGACCGAATCGAACATGGGCGAAGTCAAGGACGGTCCCACCGGCGAGCCGCCGGTCAGGGTGCCCATGTCGACTAGCTGGCCGATGACCGTTGCGCCGCCGGAGTCGTAGATCGCCTTGCCGCCGCCGGGGGATCCGGGGCTGACCTCGGTGTAGGCTGCCACGGTCCAGGACATCGCGCCGCCGGGCGTCACGCGCGCCACGGCGATGAAGTTGTTGCCCTGATCCGCGCTGTCGAACTGCGGGTGCAGGGCCACCGCCGCCGCGACCAGGTTCCCGCCCTGATCCACGCAGGTGCCGACGAGGCCGTTGCCCCCGCGGTAGGCGGTCTGGCTGAAGTAGTGTCCGAAAACGAGCTGCCCGCTGCCGAGGCTGTTGGTGGCCCAGCCGTCGTCGTTGTCGGTGACCACCGAGGGGAGCTGGGCGTTGACCGTGCCCGAGGGGGCACCGGAGGCGTTCAGACCCCAGACGCACAGGCGGTCGGTCGTGCCGCTGGTCTGCCCGAGCACGGCCCCGGTCCCGAGCACGCTGCCGGGGAACTGGGTGCTGAAGTTCCCCTGGTAGTGGGAGACGAGGCCGCGCTGGTCGGAGGCGCCGCCCAGGTGCAGGTTCGTCGAGGTCAGGGGGGAAGAGCTGCCGTAGACGTAGTCGCCGTTGAAGTTCCCGCCCATCAACAGCGGCGCACCGCCGGTCAAGCTCGCGCCGATGATCGTCGGCGTCGTGTGGGTCGTCGAGGATCCGATCAGGAGCCAGTTGGTGGCCCCGGCGTCGCTGGCGCCGGCGTTGCTGATCAGGTTCGCCGCGCCGGGATTGCGGCCGAGGGCGTCGAACTGGAAGTAGTTGTTCCCCAGGAGCTCGGTGAAGCTCATGCAGGGCCCCGAGCCGAAGCCGTCGGCCCGGATGTGTGTCATTCCGTCGCTGTCAACGCCGCCCATGCCGAACTGGGAGAGGTTGCAAGACCAATCGGGAGAGTTGACCGCCGTCTGCACGCGCGAGACGTACAGACGCGAGGTGGCGTCCACGTCGTAGTTGACCACGCCCGTGACCGCGTTGTTGAAGCTCAGGGTCGGGTTGAGCGGGTCGTCCGTCGAGAACTCGGCGAAGGTCACCGCGAATTGGTTGCCGACGGCCGCGCTCGTGTCGATCGAACCGGTCGGAGCATCCTGCACGTTCGTGTCGTCGTTGACGCCCGCTCCGCCGACGTTCCAGAAGTCATAGCTCGTCCGTGCGAAGGGCACGCCGACGCGCGTGTCGGTGCTGATCGCCTGAGCGGAGAGCTGGGCGCTGAAGTACGTCGGCGCAGGGAGGTAGGAGGCGCTGGCCTTCACCAGGGGCGCGATGCCGTAGACGCGCCCCCACGAGGAGCGGAAGGCGCTCTGGTCCACGACGAAGTCATTGACTTGTTCGGAGGCGAGGTGCGGATCCACTGGATCACCGGGGAGGCCGTTGGTGTTCGAGGTAGAGTCCTGGGCCGTCGCGGGGAGGGCGGGAACCAGCAGGAGTGCCAGGGAACTGGCGGAGAGGAGCAGCTTCATGGTGCGGACCCGGTGAGGGTGGGGAGGGAGGGCGCGTTCCAACGACACGCCAGACGATCCTGGAGGATACCAAGGGAGTCGCCACCGGCGCCCGGGTTCTTGCCGCGGGGCGCGCCCTCCGCTCTTTCGCCGCCCTACGGGTGTCCGCGCCGCATCCGCCGGCGGTTCCGCGTGGCGGGATCGATGGAGACTCCTAGGCGGGACGGGTGCCGCAGGCGCTGGGGCTGCCTCCGGCCGTTCCCGTCCCTCTCCATCCCCCTGCCCACGAGTGCCATGAGTTTCCCTCTCCTCATCGCCCCCGCAATCCTACTCCCCCTTGCCCCCTCGCCGCGGCCCTCGACGGCGGCAACGGCGTGTCCTTCGGGGACGGCCTGCGCTGCGCCGGCCAGAACGTGATCCGGATCACCGCGCCCCTACTGAGCGATGGCTCGGGGTACGCGGACACCTCGGGGGTCACGATCTCGGCCCAGGGCGCCGTGGCGCCCGGCGATCTCAAGCACTACCAGGGCTGGTACCGCGACCCGGCCGGACCCTGCTCCGCGAGCTTCAACCTCACCAACGGCTTGAGCGTCTCCTGGCTGTGAGCCCGAGCGGCCGGGGAGAGGATGGGGCTCCTCCCTGCCGCGGCCGGCGTCAGCGCGCCGGCGGGGCGACCTCGCGGATCACCGCGCCGTCGTTCGGCGAGAGAACCAGCACGGCCAGGCGCTCGATGTGGACCTCGGGAGTCCCCGAGACCGAGATGTAGTCGAAGCGGCCGCGAAGGTCGGTGTAACCGTCCTTGTGGAAGACCTCGCTATCGCCGGTGCGCGAGTAGACCTTGACGTAGGCGGCGGCGATCGGCGCACCGGTCTCGGCGTGGGTCACCTTCAGCTGGCCGTGGGCTTCGATCATCTGAAGCGCCAGGGAGTTCGCGTAGCGCGTCACGCGCCGCACGATCCCCCCCCCGCGCGCCTCGACGAGGACGTTCGCGCGGGCGAATTCCTCGGGCAGCTCGACCCGCGTAAGGCCGTCGGCACTGTCGAGAGGGAAGCTCCTGCGCCGGTTGGGCTGGACGAAGGCGAACTCGCCACCCCCGCCCTGGACGAAGGGGCTGGTCGAGAACAGAAACTCGACGTCGAGGGCGTAGAAACGCAGCTCGCAGGCTTGCAGGCCGGCGTGGCGGAGCTCGATCTCGCTGCCCTCCAGGGCCAGCTCCAGCACGGGCTCGCTCGCCACCAGTTCCTCCGCGGCGGCGGCGGACCCTCCGGCCGTCTCCAGCGCCACCCCGCCTGCCTCGTCGACGTGCCGTAGCACGGCGCGGAAACGATCGCGCCAATGGGGCACGGGGTGGTCGAGGTAGGCCTCGGCGATGGGACGCGCCAGAGCGTGGTCGGGCGTGAAGAAGTCGAGATAGGCGCGCATGTAGTCGTACTGAATGCGCGCCCCCAGGGCGTCGGGGTCCACCCGCGCGAAGGCCGCCTGCGCGTCGGCCACACGGTCTTGGAGCAACAGGAAGGTGCAGACGCTCATCCAGTCGCTGTCGTCAAGCGAGGCGCGGTGGGCCAGAACGTCGAGCAACCTAGTGTACTGGCGCTTCACGTCGACGTTGGTGATCTCGCGCTTCCCACCGAACGCGTGGGCACGGGCGTTCACCAAGGGCGCGTACTCGATGCGCTCGAACGAACGGCGAACGACCGGATCGATCTCGAGCAGGGGCGAAGCGAGGGCCGAGCCGCAGCGGGCCAGGAACCCGTCGGAGTGGCGCAGGTACTCGCCCGCGGCGCGTGCGTCGCCGTGGTGGAGCGCATAGGACCACAGGCCGTGGTGGTAGGCGAGGCGCTCGCGCAGGAGCTCGAGCGTGCGCCGGTAGAAGGCCGCATCGCGCATGCGCCAGGCGATGCGGTGCAGGTCGATCGCCCTCAGGTTGGCGCGGTCGAGATGGGCCCAGACCGCCTCGGGCGGCGCCAGCTGGGAGACGTACTCCCATGAATCCTCGTCGATACTCGCGCGTTCGGCGCGGACCGAGAGCACGCTGGGATCGGCGAAGGCCACCAGCTCGCCGCCGTCGGCGACGTGGGCGGGGTAGTGGGGGAACTCGCCGGCCTGGGGGAAGTAGAACGCGTACTC
The DNA here is from genome assembly GCA_002686265.1 of Planctomycetota bacterium. Classification (GTDB taxonomy): domain Bacteria; phylum Planctomycetota; class UBA1135; order UBA1135. The sequence continues at coordinate 108,710 of NZBA01000111.1, read as the reverse complement.
GAGGGTCGCCGTCCCGTAGGCGCCGACCTCCAGCGGGACACCGCGGGTTGCCCGACCAGCCTTCAGGGGCAGGGCGCCGGCGGGAATCTGGAGCAGAACCTCGAAGTCGTGGGGCGCTTCGGTCGGGTTGGTGACGACGACGCGGCAGCCGTAGGCGACGCCCGTCTCGAGGGGGCCGTGCAAGAAGGCCTCGACCCGCCGGCCGTTCTCCATGCGATGGCGCTCGGAGAGGCGGAACAGGTCTTGAGCGACCAGGATGCGCGCGGCCTCGTCCGCCAGGGCTGCGTCGACGCGCTCCTTGCGGACGAGCAAGAGGGCTGAGGCGGCGCTGATCTCCACGCCGGCCTCGCTCGTCGAGAGGGCGTGCCGCCCGCTTTCGAAGGGCACGTCCAAGAGCGCGAGGGCCAGGAGCATCTCGTTCAGACTTCCGGTGGCGAGCGGGAAGTGGGTCGAGACGAAGGGCTCGTCGGCCTTGAGGTCGGCGAAGTCCAGCCAGAACTCGTGGACCGCCAGCATGTCCGGACCTTGGCGGGCGATCGTCCGGCGCCAGTAGTGGCTCTCCACTAGCCGTTCGGTGTCCTTCAGCTCGATGTGCAAGCCGCGGACCTGGTCGCGTAGGGCTGTGTCCGCGCGGAGGGTCTTGCGGTTCTTGTTCCGCTCCAAGTCGAAGTCCCCCGCACCCGAGAGCGCGGGCGCGTCATCGACGCCGCCGGTGTAGCCGAGGGCCTTCAGCGCATCGCGGGCTTCCGCCGGTCCCGGAGTTGCCGGGCCCCTGGCCTGCGACAGCTCCCCGAGCCCCTCCTCGAGATCGAGCGCGCTCTCTCGGTCTTGCAACTGGAGGGCCGCTCCGAGCAGGATCTCCTCGTAGACCTCGGCTCTCTCGCGCGCGCTCGTCGGGTCCAGCTCGACCCGCTCCCGCACATGCCTTGCGACCGCGGCGGCGAGGGCAGGGAGGCGCTGGGCCAGCAGAGCCTGCTCCATCACGTTCAGCTGAGCGAAGCCCCAGGGCTCGAGGTAGGCGGTGAGGTCCTCCCCGAGCAGCCAGCGGTCGACGAACGTGCGATCGACCTTGTGGGCCAGGAACGGGCGCACGACGGAGTCGAAGAACGCGCGGTCCTTGCGCCACAGAAAAAGGTGCAGCTCGTGGCAGGCGTAGCGCGAGTAGAGGCTCCTCCGCGCCGCTTCGTCGAGCTCCGGCCACTCCAGGAGGAAGGCGAAGTCCTCCAGTCCCGCGTCGGGGCGGCGCGTGCGGAACAGGCGGTAGATGTCGGACAGGCAATCGTAGACCTCGACTTCCTCGGGCGTGGAGTCGGACACCAGGGCGGACTCGCCGCGGGTCAGGAAGTCGATGCGGCGTCGTTCGACGAGGTGGCGGTCGGCATCGATGGCCCGCGTCAGGCGTCGGTCGCGGGGTGTGAAGGGGCGCAGAGGCAGGGCGACCTCGGCGCGTGCGAGCCCGGCGCGGTCGACCGCGAGGACCTCGACCTGCTGGCCGGGACCGAGGGTCGTGAGCGGGATGCGCAGGACGCCGCCGTCGGCGGGGCGCAGGTTGGGCAGGATCCAGGAGGGATCGGGGAGGAAGTCCAGGGCTGGGAAGGTCCCCGGGTCTCGGCCGTCGGCGACGGCCTGCTCGATGCCCGCGCCTCCGGCCGCTCGGCCGCGCCGTCCCCCCGAGCGTCCGCCGAAGCTCCCGCCGGCACCGCCGCCGATCCCGATCACGTCGTTCTGGACGTTCACGGCCCAGGGATTGAGGAGCAATCCCGGTCGTTCGAGCATGTTGCCGGGGAAGGTGCGGGCGAAGCGGCGCTCGAGGACGTAGCGGTACTCGTCGCTGATTGCGCGGCCCGAGGCGTAGTCGGTGTCGGCGAAGGCAACGACGCGCAAGCCGAGCTCCCCGCCGTCGCCAAGGCGCAGGTCGCGCACGGCGTCGTACGGTGGGCGGTAGCGGCTCGCCAGGATATGGACGCGCGTGGCCGCGGTGGCCCCTCTGACCTCGATCACGAGGTCCTCGCCCTCGACCCGGGGAGCGGCCAGTTGCAGGGGGCTTCGGGGCGAGAGCTCCAGCCAGCGGTCACGGCCCAGGCCCCAGCCGCCGGCGATCTCGCCGGCGGTGATGCGCACCGCGCTGCGCTGTACCGTATCGGGCAGGAAGAGCTCGTAGTCCCCGGCCGGTAGGTCGCGCAGCTCGAGGTACTGACCGTTGCGTGCGAGGTGCGCCGAGCGGTCATGGGCGAAGGCGCCCGAGCGCAGCTCGAGCAGGGAGACCGCGTCGGCCCGTGCGTCGGCGGCGAGGGGTACGCGCAGGGTGCGCCCGGAGACCCCGTGCAGGTGGCGCGGGAGGCGGCGCGGTGTCGGGGCGATGCGCCAGGCGCCGAGTCCGGCGGGCAGCTGCGAGGTGCGCAGGGAGACGATGTCCTCCAAGTCACCGAGGCGGATGCGGCCGGCGCCGTCGGTGCGCAGCCGGACGGCAACCGTGTCCGTGAAGTCCGCGTGGGCTAGGGCCAGGTCGAGGGCCTCGCCAGCTTGCCCCTCGCCGTTCTTCCCGCGCATCTCCAGAAACCAGCCCTGCGCGTCCCGCCCGAGGAGCGGGCAGGCCGTGCGCTCGGTGGTCTCGATGCGGTTGAGGGCGAAGCTGCGCGGCGAACTTGCGAGTTCCACCGGTTCCTCGCCGGAGAGGCTCCGCACCCGCCCCCGCAGGCGCGCCGTGAGCTCGACGGTCCCCGCCGGGACCTGTAGCTCGTGGACCCACTCGCGGTCGGCGGCCAGGGCTAGACCGCGCACTTCGACCGACGAGCCCACGCCGTCGGCGCGCGTGCTCGTGAGGTCGAGTACGGCATCCTCGAGCAGGGAGAGGTCGACCGCCTCGCCGGCCAGGGAGAGGCGTGGCCGCAGCAGGAGTTGGGCGGTGTGGCCGGCCAACAGGGCCTCGCGGTGGACGAGCACGCCCGCCTCGAGGGCGTAGTGTTCCCGCTGGTGGTCGAAGCTAGCCAGGGAGCACTGCGCGCCGCTGGTGAGGATCACCGTGCGCTTGCCGGGTTCGGTGGAGTAGGGGACGAGGATCTCGCCGCTCTCCGAGGCGGAGTACTCCCGCCCACCGAAGTGCAGGGTCGCCTCGGGACGCACTACGCCCGTCTCGTCGAGGACGACGAACGCGTGTCCCGCCGCGCTGGCGCGCTCCCGCAGTTGGAGGCTTCCCTTGCGGATCACCGCGCGGCTCGAGAGACCGCCGCCGATCAACTCGACCACGAACACGCCCGGCCGGGCGAGAGCGGGGAATCTGAAGGTCCGCCGCACTCGTCGCAGGGGATTGTCGTCGTAGACCTGAGTGGTCTCCTCGCCGGCGATCAAGCCGTCGAGAGGAATCGACGCGTCCACCTCCCTACCGGTGGCTCGGTAGTAGGCGAAGGCGTCGATCTCGAAGACCTTGACCAGCAGGGTCTGGACGTTCTTGACGTCCCCCTCGATCGTGACCGGCTCGTCGGCCGCCAGCCGCGTCGCCTGGGTCGGCGGGAACTCGATCTCGACCCGCTCGCGCAGGGCCTCGTAGGCGGCTGGGTCGTCGAGGAGCGAGTACCAGCGCTCCATGTCGCCGGCGCCGAGCAGGATCTTGGTCTCGGCGAACAGGCGCCCGAGCAGGCGGTCGGAGACGGTGGGCGCGAAGACCTCGTAGCCCGCATCTCCGGCGAAGAAGTGCTGCAGGTACGCGCGCAGGAGCTGTTCGTCGTCGCCCCCGGGCCCCAGGTCGGTCGCGAAGCTCGTCGGACCGCCGATCACTTCCTCGTTGCGGTGCCGGCGGCGGTGCTGGGGATTGGACCAGGAGCTCTTGCGCGGGAGGGCCAGCCAGGCGAGGAAGCGTTCGCGGTCCATGCGCCCCAGGGCCATGTCGTGGCGCAGGCGGTGGGCGAGGACGTGGGCCTTGAGAGCGTTGTGGACCGGCGCGAGGCGGCCGACGAAGGACTGCAGGCGCTCGAGGTACGCCTCGCGCTCGGCCGCGTCGTCGGTCCAGGCCACATCGGCCCCCGGAACGAGGCGCGTGAGGTAGGCCGAGACGAAGGCCTCCTCGTTGAGTAGCGACGGTCGCAGGCGGGCGCACTCGTCGAGTTGCTCCAGCAGCAGGCGGCCGTGGATGGCGAGGGAACCGAAGCCGCGGCTCTTGCGCGTTCCGAGCTCGCGCACGACGAGCTGCGGGAGGTTCGCAACCGTCGGTCGCGGGAGGCGGGTGAGGAGCTCTCGCAGTTGACGCTCGCTCAACTCGCTCGCGGCGAGGGTCCCCAGCATGGAGTCGGCGAAACCGCTCAGGCTGTCGCTGTGCTGGGCGAGGGCGGCGCGTGTCAGGGTCTGGGTGGAGATCAGGTCCGGATCGAGGTGAGAGGGGAGCTGCTCGTCGTCACCCCCGAGGTCGGGTCGGTGGTCGAAGGACAACCCGAGACGCCGGCTCAGGAATTCGAAGGACTCGGCCGGCCGCTCGCCCGCCCTCAGCAGGGCTTGCCGGTTCTCGATCTCCTCGACCCGCCCGCCCCGCCCGTGGCGTTGGATCCAGGTGCGCAGCAAGCCGTCCACGGCGTCGAACTCCTCCGAGTGCTGGCGCGCGAGGCAGTGATAGAAGTAGTAGTCGGGCGTTCCGGGGACGAGCTCGGGAAGGACCGCCGTCCGGTCGGGGGCGAGGGCGAAGTCCTCCAGGAAGCCGATTGGATTGTCCTGCGCGGCGTTGGCGGCCGTCGGGAGGGAAAGGAGGACGGTCAGGAGCGGGGTGTGTCGCATGGAGTGCCGATCGGGGGGAGGCGGAGAGTGGCCTGAACGGAGCCGGTGGGCGCGGGTTCACGACTCTGAACGGCGCTATCCTGGCCTCTGTTGGCCCGGAAGCGACGGATTCCCTCCATTCCCTCCTGCGGGTCGCGCGCCCTGCGCACTTCCCTCGCCGGCCGGGGCGACTATCCTCGGGCTACGATGATCCCCAGCGCCTCCTCCGCCGCCCTCTTCGCCGGCCTCTTGCTGTTCTCGTGCAGCGAACCGGACAGCGCGGAGGAGCGTTCCACCGAGCCCCCCGTTCCGATGACGACCTCCGAACCCACCCCCCGCTACAACGAACTCTCTCCCGAGGAGCAGCGCGTGCTCCTGCACAAGGGGACCGAGCGCCCGGGTGTCGGCGAGTACACCGACAACGAGGCCGCGGGCCTCTACCTGTGCCGGCAGTGCAACGCGCCGCTCTACCGCTCCGAGGACAAGTTCCCCAGCCACTGCGGCTGGCCGAGTTTCGACGACGAGATCGAGGGCGCCGTCCACCATCTGCCCGACGCGGACGGGCGCCGGACCGAGATCGTCTGCGCCAACTGCGACGGCCACCTCGGCCACGTCTTCCTCGGCGAACGCTTCACCGAGAAGGACACCCGCCACTGCGTGAACTCGATTTCGATGACTTTCCTGCCGGCCGGCGAAGAGCTCCCGCCGCCGATCGTGCTCGACTGAGCCACCGCGCCGCGAGCCGTGGCCGCGGCCCTAGCGAAACAGCTCGACCTCGGAGAACCCGACGGCGTCGCCGCCGAGCGTCCCGTTGAGCTCCTCGGTGATGCGCAGCTCGATGCTGCGCACGCGCGTCGGACGACCGAGGTCGATGAGTGTCTTGCGCATCGGGTCGGGGTCCATCTCCCAGTCGATGGGCTCCTTGCCGTTGAGCCGGAGCTCGCCGCGGAAGGGGCGCGCGGCGTCGGCGTACTTGGGCGATGGCCAGCCGTGGGTGAGGGCCACGGTGCGTGCGCGGACCGAGCGCTCTAGGGCGATCTTCAGCCACGGCTCTGCGTCGGGTTTCTCGCAGTGCCAGCGCGTTCCGTAGTTGCCGTCCCTCACCTTCCAGCGCTCCTCGCCGGCGATCTGCGAGGAGGCCGCGGTCACCAGCTCCAGGCCGCGCAGCAGGTTCCTTTGGGCATCCTCGGCGTAGGCCAGCTGCTCCGAATCGATCACGCTCTTCACCGAGAGCTCCATCTCGTCGGAGATCAACTCGACTCGCTCCCCCGCGACCCCTGGGCTCTCGGGCTTGCGCACGCACACGACCCGTGCGTGGACGAGCCAGGTCCCGTTGGCCTCGAAGCTGTGGCGGATCGCAAAGCGGGTGGTCCCCGACGGCACGCTCGGATCGGCCTCTACCCGAGCGATGTGCCCCTCGACGGCGCCGGGGACGTTGCGCAGGGCGTAGTAATCGACGCGCTCGATGTGGGGCCCGAGGCCCCGCTGTCCCGGCCACTCCAGCTCGGCCACTGCGTCCGCCGAGAGCCCCTCGACCCACAGCGTCGCCGGCGTGTCGCCCGAGCCCCGCAGGCGGACCTCGGCGGGCGCGTCCTCGGGGGTGCTCCAGGAGGGAGCGGCGCCGCGGCCGGGTCTCCCGGTCAGGCTGGCGGTGGCGCGGGACAGGAAGAGCAGGGCCAGTTCGGTCTCGACGTGGCCACTCGGCTCCGACCAGGTTCCGTTGGCTGCCTGGCGCTTGAGCAGCCAGTCCGATCCCTCCCAGTACCAGTCGCGCCCCGCGACCGAGGGCAACCCGAGCAGGCCGCCGGCGCGCTCGATGCCGTAGATGCTGAAGAAATTGTGGTGCCCCGAGCCGTGGCCCGCGTTCGTGTCCCAGCTGAAATGCTCTCGCAGCCAGGCCAGCCCGCAGCGAATGCCAACCTGGACCGGACCCTTCAGCCGCGGCAGCACGCGCGCGCCCGCCTCTTGGTCCACGATCGCCAGCATGCTCACTCCGGCGACGGTCATCGAGCTGGTCGGTATGGCGCCAGGCGTGTAACCGAAGCCGCGCGCCTCGACCGTCCGTCCCGTGCGCGGCTCGCCGTCGGAAGGTGCTTGGCAGGCGAGGGCCCCTCTGGCGACCCTCGACCAGAGGCTGGGTTTGACCGAGACGCCGGCGTGGGCAGCGGCACGCAGGCCCAGGGCGACGAAGAGGGCGTTGGAGAGGTCTCCGCGATCGAGGTGGGCGTTGTAGCCGGCGACCGAGTAGCGCCACAGGCCGTCGGGCATCTCGCTCTCGTGCATGGACGCCATCAGCTCGCCCATGCGCTGGCGGTCGCCCTCGCCGTCGAGCTCGGCGAGGGCCAGGAGCTTCGCGGCGCAGGCGTAGACGGACGGGTTCTCGTGGGCCAAGAGGAAGGCGCGGCCGCGCTGGATTACCGGATGGTCGCGGGGCACGCCGCACTCGAGCAGGGAGTAGATCCTGAATGCCGCGTCGCCGGGCATCCTCCCGCGGTGCCCGCCCCAGGAACCGTCGATCAGCTGGCTTTCGAGGAGGTGTCGGACCCCACGGTCGACGGCCTCGGCCACAGCGGCGTGCTTGGGATTGCGCCAGGGGCTCATGCGGAAGCCCCAACCCCCGCCTCCGTTGACGACCTTGATCAGCAGGTGATTCGCGCCCTCCTGCAGGGGCAGGACGAGAGCCTCGTCGAATTGACCGACCCCGCGCCCGACGGAGTGCTCGAAGAACCAGGCGCCGTTGAGCCAGACCTTCAGCCCGTCGTCGCTGCCCATGTGGACGCGCAGGTCGCGCGCCGAGGCGGCGTGGATCGTGCGGTAGAGGTAGGCCGCCGAGAGGTCCTCCCACGCCGCCTTGCCGGGCACGGCGGGCAGCACCTTGCAGAGATCGATCCCGCCGACGTCGAGCCTCGTTGCGCCGCCGGCCACCGTCCGCCAGCCGATGTCGAGCCGCTCCTCGCCGGCGAAGCGCCGCTCGAGGTTCGGCCCGCCCTGGCCCGGTCGCATCCGGGACAGGGCCGTCTCCGGCTCGTGGCGCTGGTCGAGGTTCGCGTAGCCCGCGGGATGCTCGAAGGGCCCGACGACGTGCCAGGGACCGTACTGCTGTCCGCGCGCGGTGATCCCGAGCGCGAGCAGGACGCTCGCTCTCGTCAGCAGGGCGATGGGGAGCCCATTCCAGCGGCGGTGCATCATCCCAGGGTAGCCGTGGTCGCGGGCGGGAGCCGCACACCGCCGGAAATCCGTGCCCGCGCGTGGGGTCGGAGGGAGATCGGAGACGAGGGTCCGCTTACGGCGCCCAGTCGACCGAGTAGCCGTTGGTCAGGTTGAAGCCGGCGCCGCAGGGGCTGCCCGAGGGGTCGCGATACCAGAACTGGTAGGCGCGCGTGTCTCCCGCGGAGGCTCCCCCCGCCGTGGCGATGGCGACAGTCGTTCCCGCGTCGCCGGCGGCGTCGGGGACCACCACCTGCAGGCGGATGACGGTGTTCCCGGCGCAGCGCAGGCCGTCGCCGAAGACCACGCCTGAGCCGCCGTTGACGGCGTTGTTGCCTTGGAAGAAGAGCCCCGGCTGACCGGGGAGGGCGTTGGCGGCCGAGAGCAGCAGGTCATCCGTGGCGACGCTGGGCGATCCGCCGCCGGTCAGGGCCGCCCCGGTACCGGTGCTGTTGCCGCAGCCCTCCGCCGCGCCGCCGAAGTTGCCGCAGGGACAGGAAGTGCCCGAACCGTCGCCGAAGCAGAACGTCGTCCCCGGGCCGCCGGCCGAGGAGAAGTGCCAGGAGTGCACGTCGCGCACCTCTCGCACGGACCCACCGCCCGAGGTGAAGCCGACGAAGGCCGAGGTGCCGCCGATCAGGTCCAGGCCCCCGATCGGCGTTTGATTGTCGACGTGCGTGCCGCCCGCGGTGAAGTCGTAGGCCACCGACAGGGCGAGGACTCCGTCGAGGTGGACCTCGAGGGTGCCGGGGACGTAGAGCACGCGAACCGTGTGTGCGAGGCCGTCGTTGAGGTCCGCGCCGGGCGTCACGCGCCCGAGGGAGTGGTCCTCGTGCTGCGAGTTGTCGCCACTGCCGCCGGTGTGGATGCTGATGTGGTTGTTGTCGCCGTCGCCCCAGCTCCCGTTGTTGTAGGTGTCGAGGTGGATCGCGAGCGAGTTGTCCACCGACTCGCCCGGCAGGGAGCTCGTGAGCAAGCCGAACCCAGCGGCCGAGGCGTGGCGGCCGATGGCCGTGTTGCCCGTCCCGTCCGGCGCGCCGTTGATGATCGGGATTCCCGCGACCTGGTCGTTCTGGATCACAAACGCCATGCCGTCCGAGCCGCCGGTCGTCGACGGCAGGTGCATGCGGTACTCGAAGGTCGTGTCGAAACCGGCGGCGATGTAGACCGGCGTCTCGTACCAGGCGGCGCCGCGGTTGTCGTTGCCGTTGAGCACCGGTAGGTTGCTCTGCAGGCGCAGGACGCTGCCCGACTGCGCCGCGAGGCCGACGGGGCTGATGCCGGTCCAGTCGGAGAAGTCGTCGTAGGAGAAGCTCTGGGCGTGGGTCGTGGTGGTGAGGGCCGCGGTGCAGAGTAGGGCGGGCAGGAGGGTCGTCTTCATGGCGGGGCGGATGGAATGGGCAGCGGGCGGGTCGTGGTCGGGGGCCGCTCGTCAAGGGTAGCGCGGATCGCCGGCCCCGTGGTCCAAGGCGTGGGTCGGAGGCCTCCACGGGGCACAGCGAGCTGGCGGCGCTGTTGCGCCGGGGTCCGAACGGTCGAGAATGGGCGCACCGAGAGCTCCCGATGGCCCACGATCCGACCCACACCCGCCTGCTCACCGCCCTGCGGGATCACTTCGGCCACCGCTCGTTCCGCGGCTCCCAGGCAGCCGCTCTGCGGGCGGTCCTCGCGGGGCGCGACGTCCTGTTGACCATGCCGACCGGCGCGGGGGAATCCCTGGTCTACCAGCTCCCCGCGACCCTCCTCGAGGGTCTGACCGTGGTCGTCAGTCCGCTGATCGCCTTGATGGCCGATCAGGTCGACGCCCTGGTCGCGCGCGGGTTGCGGGCGGCGCAGGTGAACTCCGCCATACCCGCCGCCGAGCGCACGCACCGCCTCGAGAGCGCCGCACGCGGCGAGTTGGACCTGCTGTTCATCACCCCCGAGCGCTTCCGCAGCCCGCGCTTTCGCGCGCTCCTCGACCGCCTCGACGTCTCGCGCCTGGCGGTGGACGAGGCCCACTGCATCAGTCACTGGGGCCACGACTTCCGTCCCGACTACCACAAGCTGGGGGAGTACCGCGCTCTGTTGGGCGACCCGCCGACCGTGGCCCTGACGGCCACCGCCGCACCGGCGGTGGCCGACGACATCATCGCCTCCCTGCGTCTCGCGGACCCGCTCGTGATCCGGGAGGGCATCGAGCGTCCCAACTTGTTCCTGGCCTGCACGGCCGTCGACCGCGAGGAGCAGAGGTTGTCCCTGTTGAGCGAGCGCATCGCCACCATCGACGGGCCCGGGATCGTCTACTCGACCTTGATCCGTGATCTCGAGCGCCTGCACGACGAGTTGCGCAGGCTCGGGGTGGCGAGTCTCGTCTACCACGGCAAGCTCTCGAGCGAGGAACCCCTTCCGGAGGCGAGTAGAGCGCTCGTAGCGCTGGCGCCGTGGCCGGGCGGAGCCTGGTCCCCCAGCCGGACCGGCCCGAGCGAGCGGCGGCCCGCGCGCCGGAGGGCTCGGCGAGCTTCGCGTCGTGGTCCGCCTACACCCGAGCCGGACCTGTCGCGCCCATCGGTGCGACAGTACTCTCTGGCCCTATGACACGCGGGTACATCATCCCCATCGGGGGCGCGGAGGAGAAGCTGAGCGACGCCGTCATCCTGGACCGCTTCGTGCAGGTCTGCGGGGGGCGCCGGGCGCGCATCGCCGTCATTCCGACGGCCTCGCGCCTACGACAGACGGGAGGGCGCTACGAGCGTATCTTCCGCAAGCTCGGCGTCGAGCGCGCGGTGGTTCTGCCCTTCGAGGAGCGCTCCGACTGCGATCGGCGGGACTGGCTGGCGGAGCTCGAGCGCGCCGACGGCGTCTTCATGACCGGCGGCAACCAGGTGCGCCTCTCCACGACCATCGGCGGCTCGGCGGTCGCGCAGCTGATCCGCGAGCGCAACCGCGACGGCGGCTTGCACGTGGCCGGTACCTCCGCCGGCGCCTCGATCATGGCCGAGCACATGATCGCCAACGGCGAGGAGGGCGCCACGCCCCAGGCCGGCATGGTGACCCTCGCACCGGGCCTGGGTCTGACCCCCGACATCATCGTCGACCAGCACTTTCGCCAGCGCAACCGCCTCGGGCGCCTGTTGGCGGCCATCGCGTACAATCCACGCCCGATCGGCATCGGCCTCGACGAGGACACGGCCGCTGTCCTGTCTCCCGACAACCGGATCGAAGTCGTGGGATCGGGTGCTTTGACCGTCATCGACCCTTCCGACATGGACTTCTCCTCCATGGACTCGACCCGGCCCGGCGAGCCGGTCAGCCTGATCAACATCCGCCTGCACGTCCTCGTCGAGGGCGGCACCTACGACATCGACTCCCGCCGCGCGCGACCCGGCGCCGGCTGTACGCGCGAGTGACATGAAGGTCGTCTCCAAGGCCGTCTACATCGGCCCGAACCTCTATGCCCTCTTCCCGGTCATCCGGCTCGTAGTCCAGCTCGGCGAGCTCGAGCAGCACTCGTCCACGCGCCTGGGGACCGGCTTCACCGACGCCATCCGCAGCGCCCTGCCGGGGCTTGCCGAGCACGGCTGCTCCTACCGCGAGCCCGGCGGCTTCCTGCGCCGTCTGACAGAGGACGAGGGCACCTGGATGGGGCACGTGCTCGAGCACCTCGCGCTCGAGCTGCAGAACATGGCCGGCGGCCGCGTCTCCTTCGGCCGAACGCGGGGGACGGGGGTCGAGGGCGAGTACGAGGTCGTCTACGCCTACGAGCAGGAGGACGTCGGCCTCGAGGCGGGGCGGCTGGGGCTCGACTTGATCCTGAACAACCTGCCCGCCGAGCTGCGGCCGCCCGGGCTGGGGGACACGGAGTTCGATTTCGCCGAGGAGCGTGACGCCTTCATTCGCTTCGCCCAGCGCCGGGCGCTCGGGCCCAGCACGGCCAGTCTCGTGCGCGCGGCCGAACAGCGCGACATCCCCTACCTGCGGCTGAACCGCTACAGCCTGGTGCAATTCGGGCACGGTCGCTACGGCCGCCGCATCCAGGCCACGATCACCGGCGAGACCCGCCACATCGCCGTCGAGCTGGCGAGCGACAAGGAGGAGACCAACCAGATGCTGGGGGACCTCGGCCTGCCGGTCGCCCGGCAGCGTCTGGTCTACAGCTCCCGCGAAGCCGTGCGCGCCGCGGAGAGGATCGGCTTCCCGGTGGTCGTCAAACCGCTCAACGCCAATCACGGCCGCGGGGTCTCGATCCACCTGTGCGACGCCGACGCCGTGGCGACCGCCTACGACCACGCCCGCGGGCACAGCCGCACGGTGCTCGTCGAGAGCTTCATCGAGGGCCTCGATCACCGCCTCCTGGTCATCGACGGCAAGCTCGTGGCCGCCTCCAAGCGCGTCCCGGGCCACGTGGTGGGGGACGGAGAGCGCACGGTCGAGGAGCTCCTCGAGCTCGTCAACCAGGACCCCCGGCGGGGCATCGGCCACGAGAAGGTCCTGACCCAGCTCGAGCTCGACCACCAGGCGCTGCGCCTGTTGGAGCTCAAGGGCTTCAGCGTCGAGTCGGTCCCGCCCGCGGGCGAGACCCTCTACCTGCGCTCGACGGGCAACTTGTCCACCGGCGGTACCGCCGTGGACGTGACCGACACGATCCACCCCGACAACCGCGAGATGGCCGAGCGCGCGGCGCGGGCCATCGGCCTCGACGTCTGCGGCGTGGACTTCCTGACGACCGACATCACCGAGTCCTACCGCGTGAGGGGGGGCGCGATCTGCGAGGTCAACGCGGCGCCGGGCTTCCGCATGCACGTGGCGCCGAGCGAGGGCACGCCGCGCGACGTCGCCGGCCCGGTGATGGACATGCTCTTCCCCCCCGGTCAACCCTCCCGCATCCCGATCGCCTCGATCACCGGCACCAACGGCAAGACGACCACCGCGCGCATGGTCGCCCACGTCTTCAAGCTCGCCGGCAGCCACGTCGGCCTGGCCACCACCGATGCGGTCTACATCGACGGGCACAAGTCCGTCGAGGGCGACATGACCGGGCCCGTGGCCGCGCGCATGATCCTGCGCGATCCGTCGGTGGACGTCGCGGTCCTCGAGACCGCCCGCGGGGGCATGCTCAAGCGCGGCATGGGCTACCGGCGCTGCAACGTGGGCGCGGTGCTCAACGTGCAGGCCGACCACCTCGGCCTGCGCGGTGTCGAGACCCTCGAGGACCTCGCGCGCGTCAAGCGCATCGTGGTCGAGGTCGCCAAGGACGCGGCCGTGCTCAACGCCGACGACGAGCACTGCCTTCTGATGGCGAGCTACACCGAGGCCAAGCAGCTGTGCTACGTGACGATGAACCCCGCCCACCCCCTCGTGCGCGAGCACATCCTCGCCGGCGGCCGGGCGGTCGTGCTGGAGGAGGGCATGGCCGGGCACATGATCACGCTCTACGACTCGGGCTCCCACATCCCGCTCCTGTGGACCCACCTCGTGCCCGCGACCCTCGAGGGGCGCGCGATGCACAACGTGCAGAACGCCATGTTCGCCGCCGCGATCACCTTCTGCATGGGCGTCAAGCTGGACGAGATCCGCCACGGCCTGCGGACCTTCGACACGACCTGGTTCCAGGCGCCGGGGCGCATGAACGTCTGCGACGAGCACCCCTTCAAGGTGATCCTCGACTACGGCCACAATCCGGCGGCGGTGACGGCGATGGTGGAGCTGGCCGACGCCCTCGAGCCCGAGGGCAAGCGTGTCGTGGTGCTGGCCGCGCCCGGAGATCGACGAGACGAGGACATCGCGGCGATCGCGACCGCCTGCGCCGGGCACTTCGACCGCTACCTCTGCCGCCGCGACGATCAGCTCCGCGGGCGCGCCCCCGATGAGGTGCCGCGCATGCAGTGCGAAGCGCTGCTGGCGGCCGGCGTGGACGAGGCCGCGATCGAGGTCATCCCCGACGAGGTCGAGGCCGTCAACCGCGCCCTCGAGCTGGGAGAGCCGGGCGATCTGCTGCTCGTTTTCGGCGACGACATCCGGCGCAGTTGGGAGCAGATCACCGGGTTCTCCTCCGGCGGCACCCGGGTGGCGGGCGGCTCTCCCACCGGCTCCGCGGCGCGTTCCCCGCGTCCCCTGCCCGAGACCGCCTTCGGTGTCGGCGAGGAGCTCGTGCGAGACGAGCGCGGCGTGCGCCTGCCGCGCCGTGAGGAGCCTTCGGACTGATGGAGCTGTGCGACTCCCGGCGCCTTCCCGGGGCCAACCTGCTCGGCACGCGTCCGGGGGCGGTGATCGACGCCGCCGTCGAGGCGGGGGAGGTCGAGCCCCTCCTGGCTGCCTGGCGTCGCCAGGCGCGCTGCGTCCTCGACGCCGTGGGCTGGTCGGACCAGGAGTGCCGCACGAGGGTCTTCGCCGGCGGCGTGAGCTTGATGATCACGGCGCCTGTCGACGCGCTCTACGCGGCGACCGAGGTGAACGAGTGGGCCTTCGCTACGGCTTGCGCGGCGCTGGAGGGGAGCGCGGTCGAGGACTCCGCCGCCGCCGCCGAGCGCCTTCGGATGGTGATTGGAAGCGAGTCCAACCCGCGCCTCTTGGCCCTGCGGCGGGCGGCGGTCGAGCACGGCGTGGCCTTCCTCTCCGACGACGAGCGCGCCTCGGTCGGCCTGGGAGCCGGTTCGCGGACCTGGCCGGTCGATGCCTTGCCGCGGCCCAGTGAGGTGGACTGGTCGGTGGCGCGCGACGTCCCCGCGGCCCTGGTGACCGGAACCAACGGCAAGACGACCACGGTGCGCATGCTGGCCGCCGTCGCGCGGGCCGCCGGGCGGGTAGCCGGCACCACTTCCACCGATCGGATCTCGGTCGGTGACGAGGTCCTCGAGCGCGGTGACTGGTCCGGCCCCGGTGGTGCGCGGCGTGTCTTGCGCGAGCCGCGGATCGAGGTCGCCATCCTGGAGACCGCGCGCGGCGGGATGCTGCGCCGCGGCCTGGCCCTCGAGCGAGCCGACGTAGCGGCAGTCTTGAACGTCGGCAGCGACCACCTCGGCGAGTGGGGCGTCGGCAGCCTAGAGGTCCTCTGCGAGGGCAAGTTCGTGGTCACCTCCGTCGCTCCGTGCGTGGTCCTCAACGCCGACGACCCGGTCGTGGCCGCCCGTGGGCGCGAGCTGGAGCGCGAAGTGACCTGGTTCGCGCTCGACGCCCCGCCGGATTGGTTGGCCGAAACCGTCGCCGCGGGCGGGCGCGCCTTCGTGTTGGAGGACGGCGAGCTCGTGCGCCGCGAGGGTGGAGAGCGCACGGTCCTCCTGGCGGTCGACGAGGTGTCGGTGGCCCTCGGCGGCGCCGCGCGCTATCAGCTGGCGAACGCCCTGGCGTGCGCCGGCGTGGCCGAGGCCCTCGGCTTCTCCCTGGTTGAAATCGCCGCCGGCCTGCGCGCGTTCTCGGGTGACGAGGCCGACAACCCCGGTCGCGCCAACCGTTTTGATCTCGCCGGCGTGGACGTGATCGTGGACTTCGCCCACAATCCTCACGGGATGAGCGCCTTCCTCGAGGCGGCCTGGGCGCTCCCCGCCGAGCGCCGACTCGTCCTGCTGGGGCAGGCGGGCGACCGCGACGACGAGTCGATCCTGGAGCTGGCGCGCGTCGTGGGCGCCTTCGGCCCCGAGCGCGTGATCCTCAAGGATCTCACGGTCCATGCCCGCGGCCGGGTCCCGGGCGAGGTGCTGGCCCTGCTCGCCCGCGGCTTGGCGCAGGGTGGCCTCTCCGAGGAGCGCTGGGAGGAGGCGACGAGCGAGCTCGCGGCCGTGGAACGGGCGCTCGAGTGGGCGCGCGGGGGAGACCAGCTCCTGTTGCTCGCCCACGAGTTCCCGTGCGCGGTCATCGAGCGCATCCGCGCCCTCGAGGCCGTCGGTTGGGAACCCGGCCGCCCCGTGGGTTGACCGCGCTCGCTCCGTTCAGAGCGGGTGTACCGGACCGCCGCCCGCGCCGGCGGCCTCCAGGGTGCGGCGCACCAGGACCGGGACCATGGCGTGGCGATACTCGGCGTCGCCGGGGACGTTGGGGAGCGGCCGGGCCTTGCGCCCGGCGCGCTCGGCCACGGCCCGCGCGGCGGCCGCGAATTCGGGCGAGCCGGGCGTCGTCCCCCCGACGAGCTCCGCGCAGCCGCGCAGGCGGGCGGGTCGGGCTTGCAGGGCGACGAGTACGGCGTCCGCGTCAAGGACGGCTCCTGCGGCGTCGAGGTCGAGCCGCACGGCGCAGCCGAGCAGCGGGAAATCGATCGAGCCGCGATCGCGCAGCTTCCCGTAGGCCCCGCGGTGACCGGCGGCGGTGGGAGGGACGCGCACCTCCACCAGGAGCTCGGCGGGCTCGCAGCGCTTGTTGCGGACGCCGTCGGTGCTCCACAGCTCCTCCAGCGCCAGCTCACGGCGACCGTCGGGCCCGACGAACACCGCGCTGGCCCCCACGCTCATCAGGGCCGGCGCGCTGTCGTTGCTGGCGGCCGCCACGCAGCGCGAGCCGCCGCTGACCACGTGGCACTCGCTGCCGTCCTTCTTGAGGCAGAAGCCCAGCGACTTGCGCCAGAAGAAGGTCTGGTTGAGCCAGCGGCAGCGCGTGTCGAGCATCACGTTGCCGCCCAGGGTGCCGCTGTTGCGCAGCTGCGGCGAGGCGATCAGGCTCGCCGCCTGGGCCACCGCCGGCCAGCCCGCGCCGACGCGCTCCTCGGCGGCGAGTTTCGCGATGGGACACATGGCACCGATCACCAAGGTCCCGTCCTCGGCGACGGCGAGCCCGCCGAGCTCGGGGATCGCGGCCAGGGAGACCACGACCTCGGGCGTGACGAGCTTGTGCTTCATGTTGGGCACGAGGTCGGTGCCCCCGCCGAGCCCCGCCGCCCTGTCGCCGTGCTCGGCGAGCAGGCCGACGGCCTCCTCGACGGTGCGTGGCCGCGCGAGCTCGAAGGCGGGCAGGCGCAGCATCAGACCTCGCTCCCCGCCGCCCTCGGAGTGCGCTCGCTCAGGGCCGCGAGGACCTTGGCCGGAGTGAACGGCAGGTGGCGCAGGCGGATCCCGACCGCGTCCCAGACGGCGTTCGAGATCGCGGGGATCGCCGGGTGCAGGGGGCCTTCTCCGGCCTCCTTGGCGCCGTAGGGCCCCTCGGGGTCGAGGCTCTCGACGATCAGCGCGTGCAGCTCGGGCGTGTCTACGGCGGTCGGGATGCGGTAGTCGAGAAGCGACGGCCCGGCATGCAGACCGAAGCGGTTGACCTCGTGGTGCTCGAGCAGCGCCTCCGCCATCCCCATGTAGGCCGAGCCCTCCATCTGTCCGGCGACGAGCATGGGGTTCAAGGCGCGCCCGCAGTCGTGGGCGATCCAGGCGTCGTTCACGCTGATGCGCCCGGTCTCCTCGTCGACGGCGACCTCGACCACGTGGGCCGTGAACGAGTAGGCCGGCGAGGCGCCGATCGTCCCGCCGCGGTAGTCGCCGCCGAGGGTCGGCGTGTTGTAGGAGCCGGTGCTCCCGAGGGTGTCCAGGCGCGCCTCGGCGAGCTGGAAGGCCTCGGCGGTGGTCAGGGCGCGTTCGGCATCGCCAAGGTCCAGCACGGTGCCGCCGATCATGCGCACGCGCTCGAGCTCGACCTCCCATGCCTCGGCCACCGCGCCCACGATCGCCCGGCGCAGCTTACGCGCCGCGTCGATGGCCGCGTTGCCGACCATGAAGGTCACGCGGCTGGAGTAGGCGCCCAGGTCCACCGGGCACAGGTCCGTGTCCGCCGCGACGACGCGCACGTCGCGGTGGTCCATCCCCAGCTCCTCCGCGACCAGGTAGGCGACGACGGAGTTGGAACCCTGGCCGATGTCGTTGCCGCCGGTGAAGCAGGTCACCAGCCCCGAGCGGTCGACCTTGAGCTGGACCCCCGCCTGGGGCATCTCGTTGGGGTAGACGGGGTAGTTCGTGCCCGTGATGTACATCGACCCCGCGACGCCCAGGCCGCGCCCGAAGGGCAGGGCGCCGTGGCGCGCCTTCCAGTCGCTGGCGTGCTCGACCGCGTCCAGGCACTCGGCGAAGCCGCTGGAGGTGATGCGCTGGCCGTTGACCGTGGACGTGTCGCTGCCCTGGAAGTTCCCCCGCCGGATCTCGATCGGATCCAGGCCGACCTTCTGCGCCAACTCGTCGAGCTGCACCTCGAAGGCGAAGCGAGGCTGCACCGATCCGTGGCCGCGCTTGGGCCCGCAGGGCGGCTTGTTGGTGAAGACGCGCGTCGAGTCGAAGCGGTAGGCGGGGAAGTCGTAGGGCCCGGTCAACAGCTGGCCGGAGTAGTAGGTCGTGACCAGGCCGAAGGAGCTGTAGGCGCCGCCGTCGATCAGGATGCGGGCGTCGACGCCACGCAGGCGCCCGTCGGAGTCCGCCCCGGCGCGGTAGTGCATGTGCATCGGGTGGCGGCCGCGGTGGGCGTAGAACACTTCCTCCCGTGTCCACAGGAGCTTGACCGGCCGTCCGGTGATCATGGCGAGCTTCGCCGCGCACAGCTCGAAGCTGAAGGGGTCGGACTTGCCGCCGAAGGCGCCGCCGAGGCAGGGCTGGACGACGCGGATGCGTGTGGGCGACAGGCCCAGGACGGCGGAGAGGGTGCGGTGGACGTAGTGGGTGATCTGCGTCGAGGACCACAGGGTCAGCAGACCGTCGGCCGTGTAGCGCGCCAGCGCGCAGTGCGGTTCGATCGGCGCGTGGGTCGTGCCGTGGTAGAAGTAGTCGCCTTCGACGACGAACTCGGCCTCGGCGAGGGCCTCCTCGACGTTCCCGAACTCCAGCTCGACGTGCTTGCTGACGTTGCCCTTCTTGCGCTCGGGGTGGATCGCGGGCTCGCCGCGCTCGGCCGCCTCGTGGGGATCGAGGAAGGCGTGGAGCGGCTCGTAGACGACGTCGATCCGCTCCAGGGCGGCTTCCGCCGTCTCCTCGTCGACCGCCGCCACCGCGGCCACTTCGTCGCCGATGAAGCGCACGCGCTCGAGGGCGAGGGCGTGCTCGTCCTGAGTCCAGGGGATCACGCCGTAGGGCGTCGGCAGGTCCGCGCCGGTGATCACCGCGTGTACGCCGTCGAGGGCCGCGGCGCGCGAGGTGTCGATGGACACGATCCGCGCGTGGGCGTGGGGCGAGCGCAGGGTCTTGGCGTGGAGCATCCCCGGCAGGCTGAGGTCGTCGGCGTAGAGCGCCTGGCCGGTGGCCTTGGCCAACCCGTCCACCTTGCGGTGCGGCTTGCCGATGACCGAGAAGGCGTCGCCCCAGGGCGGCTCGACGCCGTGTACGTCGCGGGCGCTCACGGGCGGCTGGTCCCCTCCGCGCGCCGGAGGTCGGCCATCCACTCCGGCGTCGGAACCTCGACCCCGGCCGCCTCGCCGGCCGCCAGCTCGATCGCCTCGAGGATCTGCGTGTAGCCCGTGCAGCGGCAGAGGTTGCCCGCCAAGGCGGCGCGGATCGCCTCGCGGTCGGGGCGCGGCGTGCGGTCGAGCAGGGCGCGCGCCGAGAGCAGCGTCCCCGGTTGGCAGAAGCCGCACTGTAGGGCGCCGCAGCGGTCGAAGGCCTCCTGCAGGGGGTCGGCGCCCTCGCCGCCGGAGGCGCGGTGGCGCGGCGCGAGACCCTCGATGGTGGTGATCTCGCGCCCCTCGGCCAGCACGGCGAGGGTCACGCAAGCGAGGGTCGGCTCGCCATCGACGAGCACCGTGCAGGCCCCGCAGTCGCCCTTGTCGCAGCCCTGCTTCGAGCCGGTCAACCCCAGCTCGTAGCGCAGGGCTTCGAGTAGGGTCCAGTGGTCGCGGACGGCGATCTCGCGCTCGTCGCCGTTGATTCGCAGGGTCACCACGCGCATCGGCCCATCATCGCTCGCCGCGTCGCCGGGGACAAGCCGAGCGCGCCCGTCGTGTCCGCGGAGCGTTCAGTAGCCGTAGGGATCCGGCTCGAAACCCGACCAAGCGAGGAACAGTGCGGCGGCCAGGGGCAGGGCGGCGGCCGCGAGGGGAACGACGGTGGCGCCGAATCCCTCTCGAGGCCCGACGACGGTGGAGCTCGCCAGGGCCGCGAGAGGGGCCGAGCCCAGGAGCAGGGCCTGGCCGGCGGGCAGGGAGCTGTAGAAGAAGGCCGTCACCCCCAAGCCGAACCACGCCAGCACGGCCAGGGCGACGGTGCCGGTCGCGGGGGCGCTGGCGTGGCGCCACAGGTCGAGGACCCACAGGGTTCCCAGAGCCGCGCACACCGGCGCTGCGGCCTGGGCCAGCTTGGCGCTGCCGGAGAGGCCGGCGCAGAGGGCCAGGGCGGCGCCGGTCATGACCAGCACCCCGGCGGCGGCGGCGGGGGCGCGCCGCGCCAGGGCGTCGCCGCTCCACCAGCAGGCCAGCAGGCCCGCCCACAGCCCGCCGAACCAGCCGATCGCCGGCTGAGCGTCCCAGTGGTGGCGGATCATCGGGAGCAGCAGGGGTGCGAGGGCTCCGGCGGCGATCAGCGGGCGCGAGAACAGGGCGCGCAGGCGGCGTGGAGGTCGGGCGTAGGCGAGACCGACCGCCAGCACGATCCAGACGAGCCAGTCCTGGGCGCCGGGCGGGACCTCGCCTCCCGGCCAGCGCGGCGGGCCGAGCTGGCCGGTGTAGCCGATCAGGAAGGCGAGGGCGACGGCCTGGGCCTCCCAGCACCGGACGCTGGGCTCGCCGCCGCCAGGGGGCGGCCGGTCGCCCCGCCACGGCCTGCGCCCCACGCACCAGGCCAAGGCCGCCAGGGCGGCGGGGGCGGCCACGCCCCACAGGAGGATCGCTCCGACGGGCACGGGTGGTCAGCGCGCGTGTCCCTCGACGCTGACGATCAGCTCGACCTCGCGCCCGACGGCGCCGCGCTCGATGCCGTAGTCGACGCCGAATTCCCCGCGGTCGATGGTGAAGGTCGCGTGCCAGCCCATCAGGCGCGCGCCGCGCATGCCCGGTCCCTCGCCGACCTTCTCGACCGTCACGGTCACCGGCTTGGTCACGCCTCGCAGGGTCAGCTCCCCGGTGACCTCGAGGGTGTCCGCGGCTTCTCCCGCCGCGACGGACTGGCTCTCGAAGACGATCTCGGGGAACTGCGTCGCGTCCAGGAAGTCCGGGCTCCTCAGGTGCTTGGAGAGGTTCTCGACCTTGGCGTCCACGCTGTCGGCGCGCACGACCATGCGCACGCTGCTGGCTGCGGGGTCGGCCGTGTCGAAGGTGAACTCGCCCGAGACCTCGTTGAAGCGACCGTAGTAGAGGCTCGAGCGAAAGTGGGAGACCTTGAACAGGACGGTCGAGTGGGTGCCGTCGATGGCGTAGGCCTCGGCGTAGGCCTCGGCGTAGGCCTCGGCCTCGGTCGGGTGGGCGGCGAGTGTCGTCGGCCGGGCGAGGGCGGCGGCGCAAAGGGCCAGGAACAGGGTGGCGCCGAGAGCGACGGGAGCGTGCTGGAGGATCTTCATCGCGGTTCGGTGGGGGTTGCGGTTCAGGGCGGGCGTGGATCGTAGCGAACTCCCTCGGCGCGGCGCGCCGGGTGGGGGCGCGCCCTGACGGGGACCGGGGGTTCACTCGCTCTAGGGGGCGAAGGCGGCGATCTCGGCCAGGAACAGGGGGCCGAGATCACCGGCTTTCTTCTCGCCCACGCCCTTGAGCTCGAGCAGGCTGCCGCGGTCGCTCGGGCGCGCGGCGGCCATGGCCGCCAGGGTGCGGTCGTTGAAGATCAGGTACGGCGGGACCCCGCGCTCGCGGGCGAGGGAGCGGCGGAAGGCGCGCAGGTGCTCGAAGAGGGCCTCGTCGGCCCCCGCCAGCTCGGCCACGGCCGGCGGCGGATTCCCCCGCGGCGCGCGGCGCGGGCGTTCGACGACGAACAGGGTGACCGGTGTCTCGCCGCGCAGGGCCTTGGCTCCCTCGGCGGTCAGGTGGATCGTCGGGTACTCGCCGCCGGTCGAGGCCAGCAGGCCGCGGCCGACGAGTTGCTCTATCCAGCCGCGCACCTCGACCAGGGAGTGGTCGCGGAGCAGGCCCCAGGTCGAGAGGTGCTGGTGCCCCGTGCGCCGCACGCGCTCGTTGTCGGCTCCGCGCAGCACGTCGGTGATGTGCGCCGCGCCGTAGCGCTGGTCGCAGCGCACGACGCAGGAGAGGATCTTCTGGGCCACGACCACGGCGTCGGGCACCTCGCGCAGCTCCCCCAGGCAGACGTCGCAGGCGCCGCAGTCGGTCGCGCAGAACTCCTGGCCGAAGTACTCCGCCAGTCCCCGGTGCCGGCACAGGGCGCCGTTGGCGAAGCTCCAGAGGTGACCGAGGCGCTCGACGGAGGCTTCGAGCTCCTCGGGCGGCGCGTCAGTCTCCGCCGCCGAGCGCTCGAGCAGGTGGCGCCAGCTGTGGTAGTCGGCGCCCGAGGTGAACATCCAGCAGGCGGCGGGCAGGCCGTCGCGCCCGGCGCGGCCGGTTTCCTGGACGTACTGCTCGACGCCCTTGGGCAGGCCGGCGTGGATCACGAAGCGAACGTCGGGTCGGTCTATGCCCATGCCGAAGGCGACGGTCGCGACGATCACGTCGAGCTCTTCGCGCTGAAAGGCGTCTTGGACCCGGTTCCGTTCGGCGGACTCCAGGCCGGCGTGGTAGGCGGCGCAGCGCACCCCGCGCGCGGCCAGGCGCGCGGCGAGGTTCTCGGTGTTCTTGCGGCTCAGGCAGTAGACGATGCCCGCCGCGCCCCGAGCCCCTTCGATGACCCCCAGCACCTGCTCCGTCACGTCCCGCCGCGGGCGCACGCGGTAGACGAGGTTGGGCCGGTCCACCTCGCCGACGAGCACCAGTGGGGCGTTCAGGCCGAGCTGGGCGATGATGTCCTCGCGCACCGCGGGCGTGGCCGTGGCCGTGTAGGCTTGGACGGGCAGCTCGGGCAGGCGTGCGCGCAGTTCGCCGATGCGCCGGTACTCCGGTCGGAAGTCGTGGCCCCAGTGGCTGATGCAGTGGGCCTCGTCGACCGCCACGTTCATCAGACCCGCGCGCACGAGGCGCTCGATGAAGCCGTGCATCGCCAGGCGCTCGGGAGCCACGAAGAGCAGGGAGAGTCGTTTCTCGTCGAGGGCCTCGTGAGTGGCGGCGCGCTGGGCATCGCTCTGGGCGCTGGTCAGCATCGCGGCCGATGCACCGTCGGCCAACAGGCCGCCGACCTGGTCGGTCATGAGGGAGATGAGCGGGCTGACGACGAGGGTCAGGCCCTCGCGCGCGAGGGCGGGCGCCTGGTAGCAGAGGCTCTTCCCGCCGCCGGTGGGGAGCACGATGAGGGCGTCGCGGCCCTCGAGGGTGGCCGTCAGGGCTTCCTCCTGGTGGGGGAGCAGGGTCTCGAAGCCGAACACCCGGCGGACGGTCTCCCGGACGCCGTCCAGGTTCTCGATGGTGGTGGAGGAGCTGTGCAACGGTCCGAACCCTCGCGGGTGGGACCGATTGAAGCACCTGGCGGTGGCGGTTCAAGTCCGCTCCGCCGCCGTCGGTGGAGTTCCGGGCGCCGTTCTCCGGTCCCCGACCGACACGCGCGGGGGGCTGCGTGCCTACCGGCCGCGGCGCGGCATGACTTGCTCGCGC
The DNA here is from genome assembly GCA_002686265.1 of Planctomycetota bacterium. Taxonomy (GTDB): domain Bacteria; phylum Planctomycetota; class UBA1135; order UBA1135. The sequence continues at coordinate 85,222 of NZBA01000111.1, read as the reverse complement.
AGGTAGCCGACGACTTCGGTCGCCAGGCGCTTGTCCGAGAGAGCCTCGGAGCGCTCGGACTTGAGGTTCACGCGCACGATGTACTCCTCGCCGTCGTTGGCTGCGTGGCCGACCTCGATCAGGCGCTCGGTGATCGTGGTCTCGCCCTTGGGGGCCATGACGAGGGTCGGCAGGCCGGCCAGCTCCTTGACGTCCTGGGCCAGGTTGAAGCCCAGGCTCTTGCCCTCGGGATCCACGAGCACCACCGCGCGCACGTTCTCGTCGCCCACGGTGTAGCGCATGGCGAGGGCGGCCCCGGCGCGCACGCCGATCACGCTCAGGTTGGAGGTGTGGACCTCCTTGCGCCCGCGCAGAAAGCGCGTCGCCGCTTCGAGGTCGCGCAGGGTGAAGGCCCAGGCGCTGTGGCGCCCGTGCTCGTCCAGCTTCTCCCAGTCGTAGGCTTCGCTCTTGCTCTCACCGTGGCCGCGCAGGTCGATCGTGAGGGCGGCGAAACCGCGCTTCTGGAGCGAGGTGGCGAGGCGGGCGAGCTGACCTCGGTCGCCGCCGGCGTCGTGAACGAGCAGGACCGCCGGCGCGCGGGACTTCTTGCGCGGCAGGTAGAGGTCCGCCGCGAGGGTCTGCTTGTCGTGGGTCGTGACGTGGACTTGCTCGGGGGCGCTCTCTCCCGGGAACGTGCAGTTCGCCGGGGAGGGCATCGCCGTGCCGAGCAAGCAAGCGGCGAGCAAGGCGGCGGTCGGGACTCGCGTCATGGATGGATGGCAGGGAGGGGAGGGTAGGTTCAAGCTTCGACCGCAGCGCGCGGTCCGGGCTTCGCGCTCTCGCCGGTCGGTGTCGGTCCGTCGGGTTGGAGGCGGCGGACCCCGTCTCGCTCTGGGATACTCGTACTCTGGGTCGGGTCTCGCTCGGAAGGGTACTGTCTTCGGGAGGGGGGCTTCTCGGCCCTTGCAGGGCCCAGCTCGGCATGAATCAGCCGGGATTCCAGGGGGCTGGGCGGGGTCGGCCCGAAGCCGGCGAGGCCAGGACGGCTCACCGCGCGCGGTCTCCGCCCCTCAGCCACCATGCTCTCAGTCCGTACTGCGTCAGTCTAGCGCTGGATTCCCTTCTCACCACGGGTCTATCGCCAGTCTTGTACCCGGCAACGGACATTCAGGCCCCTTTTTCTTCCCGAGCCGGCGGCCCCCCACGCCCCGGTCGGCCCTCCGTGGGCCCGGCCGCGGTACGAGCCGTCTTTCTCGGTGGACTTCCGCCTCTCGAGAGCGCCTATTCCGGGCGCGGGAGAGCGCCGCGCGCTCCCTGCTCGCCAACCGGTCGGCTGCCCCTCGCCCGTCGCACTGGCCGCCGATCGGAGTTCCTTCCGTCCTGACACTCCTCGACACGAAGAAGGAGGCTCGCTCTCATGCTCCAGACCCCTCGCTCGTTCCTGCTCGCCGTCGCCCTCCTCCCGCCCCTCGCCGCCCCGAGTTTCGCCGGAGATCCGGGCACGAACTACTGCACCTCGCTGCCCAACTCGACCGGAGGGGCGGCGCTGATGAGCGCCGAGGGCTCGTCGGGCGTCGAGGCCAATGACATCGTGCTCCACGCCGGCCCCGTGCCCGCGGGGCAGTTCGGCATCTTCTTCTACGGCTCCGTGGCGGTCGAGGTCCCCTTCGGGAACGGCGTGCGGTGCGTGGAGACCGGCAATGGCGAGCCCTTCCGCCTCTACCCGGCCGTTCCGACCGCGCCGGGGGTGATGACCTACGAGCTCGACCTGGAGGATCCGCCGGTGCCGGCGGCGCAGATTCACCCCGGCTCGACCTGGTACTTCCAAGCCTGGTTCCGGGATCCGGCGGGGGGAGGCGCGACCTTCAACACCTCCGACGGCTACCGGATCACCTTCCTCTTGCCCGATGCCTACCACGGCATGGTCCTGATCGACGCGGGGAGCTTCGAGATGGGGCGCCACGAGGGTAGCGGGGACGCCGACGAGCTGCCGCTGCACGCGGTTTCGGTGGATGCGTTCTACATGGACCGATTCGAGGTGACGCACAGGGACTTCGCGCGGAACATGAACAACGCCCTGGAACGAGGGGAGGTGGAGGTCGTCGCGGGTGTGCTGCAGCGGGTCGGCGGCGCCGGCGAGGTTCTGTGCGACACGAGCGCTTCCAGCCCCTGGAGCCACCTGGAGTGGAACGGAACGATCCTGAAGGCTCTGCGTGGCTGGGCGGAGCGGCCCCTCGTGCAAGTGACCTGGTACGGCGCCTGTGCCTACGCGAACGGCAAGAGCCGCGACGAGGGTCTGACCCCGTGCTACGACGAGATGGATTGGTCCCGCGACTTCGCGGCCGACGGATTCCGCCTGCCGACCGAGGCGGAGTGGGAGTACGCGGCGCGCGGCGGCGAGCAGGCTCCCTATTTCATGTACCCGTGGGGTGATGCGATCGACGGCTCGATGGCGAACTACGAGGGCTCTGGTGACGCCCACGAGGATGACGCACCGGCGACGACGCCGGTGGGCTACTACGACGGCGATCAGACGCCGGTCGGCGGGGACATGGCCAACGGCTTCGGGCTCCACGACATGAGCGGAAACGTCTGGGAGTGGTGCGGCGACTGGTACGACGGCGCCTACTACGCCGACAGCCCGTCCGACAACCCGTCCGGTCCGGACGCGGGTACGGCGCGGGTGATCCGCGGCGGGAGCTGGAGCAGCCCCACCTCGTCGCTGCGCACTGCCGAGCGCCTACACGCCGGCAACCCGGGCAATCGCGGCAACCGCTTCGGCTTCCGCGTCGTGGCCCGGCGCCCCTAGACAGCCCGCGGGAGAACCGACAGCGGGCTGCCGGCAGCCCCGCCCGTCCGCCGGTCAGCCCAGCTCCAACTGGCGGCGTGCGTCGACCTCATCGCGGGCGACGGCGTCGACGGCGTCGTCGAGGCGCCCGGCCAGGTCCCAGGCCGGATCGATCGCCCGCCGCACCTGGCGCATGAGCTGGACCGCCATGCGCATGGTGCGGCAGAGGTCGCCGGGACTGACGTCACTGGCGGGCTCGAGCTCGTCGAAGGGGCGTCCGTTGGTCCAGTCGAGCACCGCGCCGGTCAGTCCCCACTGGCACAGGCGCACCGGCGTGGCTCCCGAGAAGCGCGTGCAGCGCCCCGCCAAGGCGCGCACGACCGCGTCCACCCGCTGGCGCAGGCGACCCTCGAGGCGCGCGGGGACGAAGATCGGCTCGCCGCGCCGGCGCTCCTCGTGGATCAGCCCGCAGAAGACCGTCGCCAGTGAGCGCGGTGAGAGATCCTCGAGGACGCCTGCGTACAGGAGCTCCGTCACGGGGAGCTCGAAGCCGTTGATGTGGCGCGCCAGGCGCCCGCGGGCGCGCACGCGCGAACCCTCGAGGTAGCCGAGGTCCTCCAGCAGGGCGAGGTGCGCCTCCAGCCGGCGGCGTTGGCGGCGGCGGTTCTGGTCGCGCTCGCGCCGTGAGGTGCCGCGGTGCTGGAAGCAGTTGAACGACTTCTCCCAGGCTTCGTGCAGCCGCTCGCGGCCGAGGCGCTCGACGAGGTGCAGAAGGCTCGAGTAGGAGAGGCGGAAGCGGCTCTCGACCGGCTCCGGCCGCCCGCCGTGCAGGCGCGCCACCGGCGCTTCGCGCAGGTCTCTCTTGCTCAACATGCTGTAGACCAGGCCCGCATCGTCGATGCCCTGGCGGCCGGCGCGGCCGGCCATCTGCAGGAAGTCGCGCGTGCGCATGTAGTCGAAGTCCCGCCCGTCGAACTTCTCGAGCGATCGGAAGATCACCGTGCGCGCCGGCATGTTGATGCCAAGAGCGAAGGTCTCGGTCGTGAAGAGCATGCGCAAGAGGCCCGAGGTGAACATGCGCTCGACCAGTTCCTTGTGCACCGGCAGCATCCCCGCGTGGTGCACGCCGACGCCGCGGCGGGCCATCGAGAAGACCTCGCCCACCCCGGCGCCCTCGGGCAGGTCGAAGAGCTCGATCAGCTCGGTTTGCAGGGCCTCCATGCGCCCGCGCTCGGGCGCGTCGAGCAGGTCGCGGTGCAGGCTGGCGCGCGCGAGGCGCTCGCACTCCTTGCGACTGAACGAGAACACCAGCGCCGGCAGGAGCCCGCGCTCGGTCAACTCGTCGAAGAGGGCGTCGGGGTCGGGCGGCAGGCGGTCGGAGAGGTCTCGCGGGGGGCGCCCTCCGCGACCTCCGCGCCCGCGCCCGCGACGCCCCCGACCACGCCCGCCTGCGGTGGGGCCGCCGCGCGGGTGCGCCGCTCTCTCGTCCGCCGCCTCGCGCTTGCGCACGCGCTCGATGCGGTCCGGATCGAAGGCGCCGCTGGCCGCGGTGAAGAGCCGGAAGTCGAGCGGTACCGGCCGATGGGTCGAGCTGACGATCTCGATCGGCCGCGGGCGGATCTCGCCGATCCACTCTCCGAGCTCCTCCAGATTGGAGATCGTGGCCGAGAGGCAGATGAAGCGCACCGACGGCGGCGCGAAGATCAGGCTCTCCTCCCAGACCGTTCCGCGCTCGGGGTCGTCCATGAAGTGGATCTCGTCGAAGATCACGAACTCCACGTCGTCGAGGGTGCGCGGGCTCTCGAACATCGCGTTGCGCAGGATCTCGGTCGTCATGACCAACACCTGAGCCCCGGGGTCGAGGGTCACGTCGCCGGTCATCAGCCCGACGTCGATCGCCGGATCGTCGCGGAAGTCTCGGTACTTCTGGTTCGAGAGGGCCTTGATCGGGGCCGTGTAGATGCAGCGCCGGCCGGCGGCCACCGCGTCGGCGATCGCGATCTCCGCCACCAGAGTCTTGCCGGCCCCGGTGGGGGCGCTCACCAGGGCATCCCGGCCGCCTCGAATGGCCTGCACGGCTCGGCGCTGGAACGGGGAGAGGGTCAGACCCTTCCAGACGATCGGATCGCCCTCTGGGGCTTGCCCGTCCCCGACCGAGTCGTCGCCGGAACGCCCAGCGCGCGCTTGAGACCTTCGGCTCATCCGGGTATCTAAGCAGTTGGCCGGCCGCAACCGAAGGCGGTGCCCGAGCCGAACTGTTCTTGCGACGCAATCGACCCCCGAGCACGATCACCGAGAGGGAGGACTCCTCATTGGACAAGCCGACCACCAACCGTACCTCGACCCCCGACCGCAGCCTGGCGACCTTGAAGCTGGTCTCGCGGCTGTTGGGACACGAGCTCCACAGCCAGGCCTCCGCCAAGGCCATCACCCTCTCGCGTGACGAGGTCGAGGAGATCCAGGTCACCCTCGACCTGTTCATCGAGCAGGCCGGGCGCGGTCAGCGCACGGGCGCCGGGATCAAGTCCGCCGACGGCGAGCGGCGCGTCGTCCCGGCCCGTAACTGAGCTCGTCATGAGGCCCCGGCGGGGGACTCGAGCTCTGCGGACCCGGGGAGCGCCCGGGGGGAGTCCCCAGCGGGGGGGTCGTGTCCCCGTCTGGGTCGTGCTATCGCTCGGTGGCGTCCTGCTCGCCGTGGGACTCAAGGCCCTGTTCGAGCACTTCTCGGCCAGCGACGCGGCCCGCATCGACACGCGCCGGGTCGCCATCGAGAGCGCGGAAGGGAATCGCGCGGACTGGATCCCCGAGGGCTGGAGCGCCTGGCTCGCGGCGCGCCTGGCCGCCCACGGACCGGTCTCGAGCCTGGACCGTGAAGCCCGCGGCGTCCTGACGGCCGAGATCGAGGCCTCGCCCTTCGTGCGCTCGGTCATCAGCGAGCGCGTTCTGTGGCCCGACGGCTTCGCCCTCGAGGTCGAGCTGCGCCAGCCGGTCGCGAGTCTGCGCACCCGCGACGGTCGCTTTCGCATCGTCGCGGCCGACGGTACCGTCCTGCCTGGGCTGTGGCCTACACCGCCCGAGTACGCCGACGGAGTGCTGCCGGTCGTCGGCCCCAACGACGGCGCTCTGTACGATCTGCGGCCGGGGGACGTCCTGGCCGAGGAGCGCCACCTCGACGCCCTTTCGGTGGCCGTTTCCCTGGGCGCGCACCTCAGCGGCGAGGAGTCGCGTTGTCTCGGGCCGGTGCTGATCGACGCCGAGCTGGCGCGCGCCTCGTCGGTGGCCGAACCGGGGACGCGCCTGTTCCTCGAGGATCGGCGCCTGGTCTTCTTCGGCCGAGCCCCGCGCGAGGCGCGCCCGGGCGAGCTTCCCGAGGCGCACAAGTGGGCCCACCTGCGCCGCGCCATCGACGTCCTCGGCGAGGGCGCCGACTGGGACCTGCTGGACGTGCGCTGGGACCGCGGCCGCATCCGCTACCGCGACTGGGCGGGGTGAGGAACATGGTCCCCGACCACTCCGCCCCCCGGGAGTTCGTTTCGGGCGGCGGCCTCCGTGCCGCCGGCGGTCTCGCGGGAGGTGTCTCCGACGAGCCCACCCTCGAGGGCGCTGCCCGCGGCGATGTCGTCCTGCCGGCGCGTCGTCACTGCCCTCCGCGTGCTCGGGAGGCGGGCTCCCGGCCGAAAGCGGAACTCCAGACGAGCCCGCCGTCCCGCCCGCGTGCGCGCGGAGCGCGCCCGTGAACCGCGCCGCCGCGGTTCTGGCCTGGGCCCTCTCGGCGGCGCCCTGCGCCGCCTGGGGAGCGGCGCGCGAGTCCCTGGGAGACGCCTCACGCCTGGCCCTGGCGACGGTGGTCTGGCTGGCCCTCGTCGGCCTGCCCGCCGGACGGCGCGAGCGGCGCGCGGGGACGGCAACCGCCCGCGCCTGGCCGCGCGCTCTGGGCCTGGCCTTGCCGCCGGCGGCCTGCGCGGCGTGGCTCGACCTGCGCGCGGGACACGCTCCCCAGGACCTGTGGACCACCGCTGTCGCCGGCCTGCTGCTCTTCGTCGTTCTGGGCGAGGCGCGCCGCATGGCGGCCCGCGCCGGCGGCGACGGGCTCTACGCGCTCGCGTGGCTGGCGATCGTGCCGGGCACTCTCGGCCTGAGGGCTGCCTTGGACTGGGCCGCCCTCGGCCCCGGCGAGCCGTTCGCGCCGGTGGTCTGGTTGGCGGAGCGAGGTCCGCTGGACTGGGCCTTCGCGCGCCTCGCCCCCGGGCCCGAGCCCGCGCCCTGGATCAGCGTGGCGGCCCTGGCTGTCGGTCTCTGGGCGGCGGGAGCGATCGACGGCCGGCGCGCCCGCGCGGGGGAGGAGCTCCGATGATCGCAGTCGTCCTGGCTTGCACCGTACACATGGCCACCCGCGCTCCGCAGGACGCCTTCGCTACGCACGAGTTGCGCCTCGAAGGCCCCTTGGAGGGAGTCTCCATCGAGGGCGGCGCCGGCTGGACGACGCGTGTCGTGGGCGAGTTGGGCGCGGGGGAGGGGCGCACCCTGCGCGTGCCTGTCGTCACCGCCGACGCTCCGCCCCGAGCGGCCGCGCCGATGCCTGTCCTGGTCCCCCGGAGCGAGGATGCGGACCCCGGCGCGGACGCGGCCCTGGCTCCCGCGCTCTTTGCGCCGCCGGATTGGGATGGCCTGCCGGACGGCCTGCGTCGTCGGGCCCTGCCGCCCCTGCGCGCCTCGCGCGCCGGGGCGGGTACGCCGCGCCTGGCTCTGCTCGCCGCGGCCGCCGTGCTCTCCCTGGCCTTCTGGCGCCGGACGCCGGTAGCTCTCGCGGCGGGGCTCGTGGCCGGGATGGCGTGCTTCGTCCTGCCCGAGAGACCGCCGCCTCGGGTGGCGGTCGAGGTCCTGGAGGGAGACGGCGCCAGCGGCCGCTGGCTGCGGGTCAGGGGCGCCGTGGCGAGCTTGGAGCTCGAGCCGGGGAGCTCGGGCTGGTGCGAATCGGTCCCGGCCTCCTCCGAGCGCCGGCTGGAGGTCACCCTCGCCGGCGGGCCGCGCTGGAGCTTGGTGGGGGAGGGCCTGGCGCTCTACGCTTTGGAGGAGCACGCTTTGGAGGAGCACGTCTTGGAGGAAACGGCCCTGCTCGAAGCGGGCGAACTGGGGGGCTTGGGGCCGGAGCGCAACGACTTGGAGGACCTCGCGGCCGTCTGGCGCCGCGACGGAGCCGGACGCTGGACCTTCCACGGGCCCTGGGAGCGCGGGACGGCCCTGCCGGCGCCCGACGCGGGCGAGGACGCGCCCGATCCCCCTGGCTGGCTGATCTCGGCCCTTCCCCAGGGGGTCGGCATCAGCGTTGCCCGGTCGGCGGCCGGGGCGGAAGGAGTCCCGCGCTGGGCGCGCTGGGTGGACCGAACCTCTTTCGGCGAAAGGCGTTGATGGCCCCGGGGGAGGCCGCTACCCTCTTTGCCCCTGTTCGGGAACCGACGCGCCCCGCGGCACCTTCCCGTGCTACCCCGCTCCGGACGAGATCGCGTCCAGGCGGACCCGTTGCGGACGGAGCGCCTCCCCGGCGGCCGTCCCCAGATCGTTCCCCGCAGACCTCCCGATTCATGCGCACGACCCACGTCAAGGCTTCCTCCGTCGAGGACCGCTGGCTCCTGTTCGACGCCTCCCGCTTCCCCCTCGGACGCATGGCGAGCGTCATCGCGACGCGCCTGATCGGCAAGGACCGCCCGACCTACACGCCCAGCGAGCACGGCGCCACCCACGTGGTCGTCATCAACTCCGCTCAGGTCGTCCTGACGGGCAAGAAGGCGGCGGACAAGGAGTACCAGTCCTACTCGGGCTACCCCGGTGGGCGTAAGGTTCGCAGCGCGGAGCTGATCCGTGACGTGCGACCCGACGACATGGTGACCCTCGCCGTGCGGCGCATGCTCCCCAAGAACAAGCTCGGACGCACGATGCTCTCGCATTTGAAGGTCTATCCGGGGGCCGAGCACCCGCACACCGCCCAGCAGCCCGTCGCCGTGGAGACACTCTGATCCGATGACCGACACCAAGTACATCTGGGGCCTCGGCCGCCGAAAGTCCGCCGTGGCCCGCGTTCGGATCGCCAGCGGCGCGGGTGCCTTCCTCGTGAACGGCAAGGAAGTCGGCGCCTTCTTCCCGACGATCCAGAACCGCGAGCGCGCCCAGGCGCCCCTGGAGGCCACGGAGACGACCGGAACCTACGACGTGTTCTGCAACGTCAACGGAGGCGGGACGACCGGCCAGGCGGACGCCGTGCGCATGGGGCTCGCGCGGGCCCTGAAGACCGCCAATCCCGGCTTCGACGAGGTCCTGCGCGAGGGCGGGTTGCTGACTCGCGACAGCCGCATGAAGGAGCGCAAGAAGTACGGACGGCGCGGAGCCCGACGCGGCTTCCAGTTCTCCAAGCGCTAGATCCGCCGCCGGAACCGCGGCTCGCTCCCCACGGCGCGCCACCCACCGAGACCATGGCGGGCCACTCACACTCCGCGAACATCAAGCACCGCAAGAATGCGGTGGATGCCAAGCGCGGGAAGCTGTTCAGCAAGTTGGCGCGGGCCGTCATCTCCGCCGCGCGCCAGGGGGGCGGAGATCTCGACGGTAACCCGCGGCTGAAGCTTGCGGTCGAGAAGGCCAAGGCGGGCAACATGCCCAAGGACTCGATCGCACGCGCCATCCGGCGCGGCACGGGCGAGGGCGAGGAGGCCGCCCAGTTCGAGGACCTGCTCTACGAGGGCTACGCCCCCGGTGGCGTGGCCGTGCTGGTCGCCTGTCTGACCGACAACCGTCACCGCACGGCGCCGGAGGTCAAGCACCTGTTCGACAAGCACGAGGGGAACCTCGGCGCTCCCGGCTCGGTGGCGTTCCTGTTCGATCTACGCTCGGTTTTCGGGGCCGAGGTCGGCGAGCGGGACGAGGACTCCTGGCTGGAATTGGCCCTCGAGGCAGGTGCCGAGGATGTGGAGTTCGACGCCGACTTCGTCACGATCCTGGCCCCCGCGGTCGAGTTCCTCGACGTCAAGGGCGCCCTGGAGGCGGCCGGAGTAGAGCTCTCCGCGGCCGAGACCGCCTACGTGCCCCAGAACAGCGTGGAGGTCACCGAGCGCGACGTGGCCCGCCGCGTCCTGCGCCTGCTCGAGGCCCTCGAGGACAACGACGACGTCCAGCACGTGTACGCCAACTACGACATGCCGACCGAGTGGCTGGTGGGAGACGACTGAGTCCGCATGACTCCCGGAGGCGAGCAGGGGAGTTCACGAGTTGTCGCCTTCGGTGGTCCCTCGTCCCCGGGCCGCGTGCCTGGAATCCCGTCCTCCTCGACGGCCCCGCGGCGTCACCTGTCGGGCCCTGACCTAGAGAGCTTCCCCGGTGACCGAACGGTTGTGTTGGGTGGACGGTTGGGCGCGCGCGCGCACGATTCTCACGGGCTGAGCGGTTCCTCGCCCGCGGGGTTGCATCCCGGCCCCCCATGGGGTTCGCTGGGCCATCATGGGTGACGGATTGAGAACCATCTGGATCGTGACCACCGACGAGATCCTGCTGGCCCAGACGCGGACCGCCGCGACCAGGCTGGAGGAGGACGATCAGGGACGAAGCGCGGCCGGCGATACGATCGGAGGCGATGCCCTCGGAGGCGATGCGTTCGGAGGCGATGCGTTCGGAGGCGATGCCCTCGGAGGCGATGCCCTCGAAGGCTGGGAGGTGCGGGAGGTCGACTCCATCGAGCAGCTCACCAAGCAGCCGCCGGTCGCCGGCGATGTGATCCTGCTGGACAAGTGGCTGCGGGGCGAGAACGTCTACGAGGTCTGCCGAGGCCTGACGGGGCGCACCCAGAGCCGCATCTTCATCATCGCCGAGCACGAGAACGAGGCCGCCCTCTCGATCGCCTCCTTCTGCGGCGCGGGCGGGATCATCCATCGGCCGGTCACGCCCAGCAACCTGCGCGACGCTCTCGATGCGTCCCCCGTGCCGCGCCCCGCCTGGCGCGAGGACGCCCGTGCGCGGGAGGCCGAGCGGGAGCCGGCCTTCCCCGAGAAGCTCCTGGTCGAGATCGCCACGGGGCGGCCCGATGTGAGCCTCGTCAATGCCCTGGTAGACCCCCAGACCAGCCTGTTCAACTTCGCCTTCCTCAACTTCAAGCTCGACGAGGAGTTCAAGCGCGCCAAGCGCTTCGGAGATTCCCTCTCGTGCGTGATGCTCGGCTTCGAGGGTCAGGCCGACGACGATGTCCTGCGCGAGCTGGCGGGCATCATCCTGGAGGGCTCGCGGGATACCGACGTCCTCGGACGCTTCGACGAGAGCTCGTTCCTCTTCCTCCTGCCGCGCACGGCCGCCGACGGGGCCGGAATCATGGCGCGGCGCGTGGGCGAGCGCGCTCAGGAGCGCGGCCTCACCGACCTGGTCGGCGATTCCCTGGTGATCTCGGTCGGCATCTCCTGCTGCCCGCACCCCGATATCCGCGAGCGCGAGGACCTCTACCGCTCTGCCCGCGAAGCCTTCGTCGAGGCCCGGGCCGCCGGTGGCGGCGTGATCGCCTGCACCTGACCCGCGCGCGCTCTTGGGAGGGAGCTCGGTGGGCGAAGGGCTCCGGGAGGGGGAAATGGACCGCCGCGGAGCGCGCATGGGGGGCTGATCCATGGCTCCCGAGCTCCCCTCCTTCTTCCGCCGACGGCTGCGCCTGCACGAGGCCCGCCGGGCCTTGCTCGCGGGCTCGCCGGCGGCTGCCTTGAAGCGCCTCGACGACCCCTGCCTGTCGGGCTCCGCCGACGCCGAGCGCCTTCGGGCGCGGGCGCGCGAGGCCCTAGCCCGTGAAGCACCGTCTCGCGGAACGCCGTCGGGCGAGACCGGTCCTGCGTCGGCCGCCGACAGCGGTGTCGCGAGTGCCTTGGAGGAGCTGCTGGCTCAGATGCGCGCCGCACGGGACGGAGCCGTACAGGGCGTCTCCCCCCGAGGAGGGGTGGCGCGCGCTCCCGCTGAGCCGGCCCGCCCTCTGCCCGTGGCGGTGCGCGGGAGCGAGCCGCCCGCGGTGGCCGAGGAGGAGCCCGGAGGTGCCGCGACCGACGAGCCCGCGCCCCTGCGCTTCCTGCTGGCCGTGGACGACGCCGGGGAGTTCCTGGTCGCCTTCGGCGAGCAGGTCGTTCTGGGCCACGCTCGAATGGGGGAAGCGGACCTCCCGCTGTTGGCCGATCTCGACGCGCGCCACGCGCGCATCCGCGGCGGGGAGTCCTTCCACGGTGGAGCCCTGTGGCTCATCGAGCCCCTGGCGGGCCAGAGCATCACCGTCAGGGGTGCACCGATCGGTGCGGGGGGCGCGGAGCTCGGCGATGGCGACGAGATCGGCCTCGCGCCCAACCTGGGCCTGCGGTTCTTCCTGCCCGAGGTCGCCAGCGGTGTCTGTCGGCTCGAGCTGCTACACGGCGCGGAGTGCTTCGGTGCCTCGCGCGTGCTGCTCGTGAAGCCCCGCTCGGGCGCCCGCCTGCGCATCGGCGCACGGCGGGACCGGCACATCGCCGTGCGCGGCCTGCCCTACGACGTGGACCTGGAGTTGGCCGACGGCGAGCTCGCCCTTCGCTGTGAGGCGGGCCTGCGCGCTGGGCCGGGATCGTCAGGCGCGCCCGCGCCCGCCGAGCTGCGCATCCCCTGTCCTCCCGAGAGGCGCGTCGACATCGTCGTGGGACGCGCCGAGGGCGGGCGGCCGCCCTTCGCCTTCTCGGTCAGTCCTCTGCCCGACGTCACGGAGAGCGCGCGATGACCTGCAGAGGGGCAGCGCCTCGGGCATCGTGTGGAGGACCTTCGGAGCCCGCCGCATCGTCGCGTAGAATGGAAGGCGCTTCGCGCGCGTAGAACGGAGCTATCGTCCATGGACTGGGAAGCCTTCTTCAATGCCTTTCGCGAGCCCGACTTCATTCCGGGCTACGAGATCCAGAATCGCCTCGGCGGGGGCGCGTTCGGCGAGGTCTACAAGGCTCGCAAGCACTCGATCGGCAAGTCCTACGCGATCAAGTTCCTCAAGATCGACGACGAGGGACAGCGCGAGGCGATCGAGCGCGAACTCGAGCAGGTGCGCCACTTCGCGGCCATCGATCACCCCAACTTGGTGACGATCGAGGACCTGGGGACGGTCATGGACGTCCCGTACCTGATCATGGGCTACGCCGGGGAGGAGACTCTGGCGCGATGCCTCAAGCGCGGCGATCTCCCGCGGGACGAGGCGACGACCTACTTCGTCCAGGCCTGCCGGGGAGTGCTGGCTCTGCACGACAGGCGGTTGGTGCACTTCGACCTCAAGCCCGGCAACATCTTCATCAAGGGGGACGTCGCGCGCGTCGGAGACTACGGCCTCTCGAAGCTGATGAGCGAGGGGCAGCTGACCCTCAGCTTCGGCCGCGGGACGCCGCACTACATGGCGCCGGAGATCCTCAGGAGCCGCGCCGACCACCGCGCCGACCTCTACTCCTTGGGCGTGATCCTCTACGAGAGCCTCGCCGGCCGGGTTCCCTACGAGCCGACCACTCCCGGAGGCCTGATTCTGCGCCAGGAGGATGCGCCGCCCGTTTTCCCCGACGAGTTTCCCGCGGGGCTGCGCTCGGTCGTCGAGCGCTGCCTACGCGTTGATCCCGACGACCGCTACGACGGGGTCCAAGCCCTCCTCAGAGCCCTGGGACAGACGGCGCGTCCGGGGGACTCGATCCATTTCGATCCCTCGGTCGGGTTGCCGTCGCCGTTCGCTCCCGTCGGCGGCGTCGGCACCGTGCCCTCCCAAGCGCCTCCCACGCCGGCGGGGGGAGAGCTGCGCGGCACGGCCGCCGAGCTGACGCGCGGAGCGGTCGAGGTGGCACGAGGCATGTGGGACGGGATCAAGACAGCGGGAGCCCCGCGTGAGGAGGCGACGACCGCCGTCGCCGAGGGGGAGCCGACCCCTCTCGCCCCGGCCTCCTCCCCCGTGCGTGCGCCCAAGCCTCCCAAGTTGACTCCGCCGTCGCCGCCCGCCGCACCATCGGGCACCGCGCCCGCCGCCGGTGCGTCGGGGGCTCCCGTGTCCGCTCACGGGACGGTACCCGTGCCCCCGCCCGCGGCGGGCGGATCCCTCGGTGCCGTCTTCGCCACCGTCGGTGTGGCCTTCGAGGTCCTCGCCGCCCTCCTGCGCGCAGTCGTCCGAGGGGCCCGCGGCCTGTTCGAGGGATCGGGCATCGCGATCCTCCTGCGCCTGTTCGTCTTTCTGATCGTATTCGTCCTGCTCGGCAGCGTGCTCGCGGGTGTCTTGTTGAGCCTCGTCACCGCCGGCGCGCTCTGGTGAGCAGCAGATCGTGAGCGAGTGGACCCCGGACATCGCCCACCTGCGGGCCTTCGACGACGAGGAGTGGCTGCGCGTGGAGCGCGCCTTCTGCGGTCGGCTGATGGCCTACGTCGCACGCCGCGTGGCGGACGCCCAGGCGCGGGAGGACATCGTCCAGGAGGCCTTCCTCGGAGCCGTGCGCGGGATCGAGAGCTTCGATCCGGTCTACACTTTCGAGCAGTACCTCTTCGGCATCTGTCGCAACCGCGCCATCGACCACCTCCGCAGGCGCAACGCCGTCGGCGCCGGCCAACCGGTGGACTCGTCGGAGAGCCTGCCGGGGATGGAGGACCTGGCGGTCGAGGACGATACGCCGAGCCAGATCGTCCATGGCACCGACCTGGCGGACCAGGGACACCACCTACTCGTCGGCGTCCTGCGCGAGTGGGTCCAGGAAACCTGGCAGCAGGGCGAGTTCACGCGCTTGTCGGTGATCGAGGCCCTGTTCGCCCTCGGCCGGCGCAACCGGGACGTCTGGGAGGGCTTCGGTCTGCGCGACGAGACCGCGGTGGCGGGGATCAAGTTCCGCGCCCTCAAGCGCCTGCGGGATCTCGCTCTGCGGCGCGACGGCTCCGGGCAGCTCCTGGGCGCGATGGCCGACGCCACCTCCGACGCGGCGACGCGCCTGGATCTCGACGTCGCCCGCGCCTGGCGCGACGGCCGTGTCAGTTGTCCCGCGCGCTACTGGCTCGCGCGCCACGACGCGGGCACCTTGAAGGAGGGGCCGAGGACCTTCGTCGCCTTTCACCTCGACGAGACCGCCTGTCCCTTGTGCCAGGCCAACCTCGACGACCTGCGCCGTTCCCGTGACGGGGACCTCGACCCGCTCATCGAACGCATGCAGGCCTCGACGGTCCAGTACCTGCGCTCGAGAGCCCTCGGAGAGGGTGGCGACGCCTGAGGAGCGCGAGCTGCCTGGCCGTTGGAGTGGGCCTGGGATTGGGCGATTGTGGTGAGGGGAGAGCCCCTGCTGCGGAGGTTGCTCAGAGCGCAGCCTCCCCCTCGGCGGCGGAGGAGCTCGCCGGCAGGGGCGTCATCTCGCGATCGGCCTCGGACTACCACCAGTCCAACGGTGTCTGGGCAGCGGAGGACTGCGAGGACGGAATGACCCGGTACGTCCCCGAGGGAACCGGAGACCACGCGCTCCAGTTCGCCCTGGCACAGGATCCACAGACGGCGGTCCTGTGGGAGGCCTGCGAGGGTGAGGACGGAGCCTGCAGGGCGAAGATCACACGGGATCAGAACATCAGGAACGTCACCTGGAATCGTGGCACGGGGTCGGCTGGCGGCAACGTGAAGGCGAAGACCGGGTACGTCATCAGCGCACGGAACGGGTGCTGAAGAGGCAGCCGTCCCAGGGACGGGGCCGCCACACGCCGGCGAGGTGGCTGGTGGCGAGCGACCCGGTGGGGTGTGCTGTCGGTGGGGCTGCTGCTCTCGGGCGCGCTCGTGCTCTCGATGATGTGGAGGGAGGAGCAGGCGGACCGAGCTGCTTCCTTCGCTCCACAGCGGCCCGACGGAGGGATGCAGGTCTCCCGCGGCCTGACCCAAGTCTCTCCCGCGGACTCCAGGGAAGAGGTGTCGTGGCCTCGATCCGGTGGTGTCGCCGGCGCTCCCGGCGGGGCCACCGCCGACCCAGGCGTGCCCGTGGGGAGGAACCGCCGGCGTCTACCCCCGGGCAAGCGGATCCGCGACCGGGTCGCACAGGCCGAGCCGGTCATCGCCGCGGATCCGGACGCTCCCGTCCTCCGGGAGGTCTACCCGAAGGGAGCCGCATGGACCGAGTGCCCCCTCGTGGACGGGAAGAGGCACGGGACGGCCAGGGCCTGGTGTCCCGACGGGACGAGATGGACCGCACCGACGTCGAATCCGCTCGAAGCCCGGTGAAGGATGCGGGCTAGCCCGGACTCTGGTGGCGGTTCCGGGCCAGCCGCGAGACTCCCGGCGGCCCCGGGCCCGGCCTCACCCGCCGATGTGGACCGCCTTGCCCTGGCCGATGTCGGCCATGCGTTTCAGGAAGCCTAGCTGCACCTCGCCGATGCCGATGCAGTTGATCTCGACCTCGCGGAAGAGGTTCATGCGCCCGAGGTCCTCGAGCAGGTTGTTCATGCGCGCGTAGGGACCGGAGTAGTGCATGCGCGGCGCGTCGTCCATGGGTGCGTGGCTCTCGGGGTCGCCGACCTGATCCTCGCCGTAGTTGGTGTCCATGCAGTCCCAATCGTCCCAGCTCGGCGTGCCGTCGGAGAGCAGGAAGATCGTGTCGCAGCCCTCCTCGAAGGCCACCGGCGAGACATAGGCGTGCTCGGCCACGAAGCCCTTCTTCTTGACCATGAACGCCCGGCGCAGGCCGCCGTGCAGGTTGGTCGTGCCGCGCAGGGTGCCGTCGGGGCGCATCGAGGTCGGGGACCCGGGCGTGATGGCGTCGAGGGTCTTCATGACCCGCGCGATGTTGGAGCGCGACGCCTTCACCATCCCCTTGCAGCCCTCCACGAGGTCCGCCTGGGTGCCGAAGAAGATCACGCTGAAATGCTGCTCGGGGTCGAGCTGGCCGAGGGAGATGCGCAGGTGCTCGCGGGCGAGGTCGAAGCGCGTGGTGATCCGGTGCCAGGGGAGGTCATCCTCGGTCAGCAGCTCGCCCTTCTTGCGCTTGCGCTCCTTGATCGGCCCCGTCTTGGGCCCCTCCGGTTTGATGGCCGGGTTGATCGCCTTGCACATCGAATCCGACATGTCGATCACGAAGCAGAGCCGCTCGCCGGTCGCCTCCACGCCGAAGAAGCGCGGACGTACGTACCCCTCGTCCGCGGCCGAGGGATTCGCCCGGTCGGCCAGGAGGTTGATCCAGGCCTGTGACTCGATGATCAGCTCGTCCACATCGAGGAGCTGGGCGAGGTGGCGCGCGACCACCAGCTTGGCTGCGTGCGGCAAGCCGTGTTCCTCGTCGAGCATGTGGGCGTAGGCCACGACGGCGGAACGGAAGCGCGGCGTGTCCTTGTCGCCGCGCGCGGTGTTCGCCAGAGCCGTGCCCATGGCGCCCACCAGCGCCGCGCGCTCGGCCGTCTTCTTCGGCATGCGCTCGCAGACGCGCGGGATCAGGTCCAGGAGCCCCTTGTCGCGGATGGCGGCCAGGGCCTCGATGGCCGCGCCGCGCAGGAACGCGTCCTCATCGCCGAGGGCCAGCTCCTCCAGGGCCTCCCCGCCGCGATTCTGGCCGCGCACGGTCAGGGCTCGAAACCACAGCCAGGCGTCCTCGGGTTCGTCGTGGCGTTCGCGCCAGGCGTCGTAGATCTCGACGTGCTCGTCGGCGACGCAGTGTCGCGTGGCGATCCCGGCGATCAGGTAGCGGGCGAACTCCTCGGGCTGGCCTGGCTTGCGGTAGCTCTTGGCCAGGATCTCGAGGGCGCGCGGATCGCCGCTCTCGGCCAGGGCTCTGCGCCCGCGGGTGTGCATCAGAAACGGCGCCCGCCGCAGGCACTCCTCGTATCGCTTGTGCGCCTTCTCGAAGGCAGCATCGGCACCTTCCTGAGCCGCGGCCGCCCACGGGGAGAAGAGGGCGGCGCACAGCGCGAGCGGAGCGGCGAGGAGCGGGTGGTGGAGCATCTCGCGATGGTACGCTGCGGACGCGGCCGGAGGCTAGGGCCGAGGGGGCGGCGGACTTCGGCCGTTCGTGTGTCGGGCGGGGAGGTTCGCGAGGGGGGCGGGCTAGGATGTAGAATGGCCTGTCACCCGCCGTCGAGCGTCCACCGCCATGAAGACCATCACACGCCTCTCCGCCGCGTTCCTCACCCTCTCGTCGTCCGCCGCGGCCATCGGATCGGATGCCGCTCTGGAGGCGGCCCTGGAGCTGATCACCGCCGATCACGTCTCGGCTGACATCCACTTCATCGCCTCCGACGCTCTCGCCGGCCGCGACACGCCCAGCGATGGCCTGGTAGTCGCGGCACGCTTCATTCGCTCGCGGTTGCAGCGCTTGGGGATCGAGCCCGGAGCTGAGGACGGCTACTTCCATCGCTACCCACTGCTGCGCCTCGGCCTCGACGAGGAGCACACTCGGCTCGTGGCGAGCGCCCCCGAGGCGGCCGTGGAGCTCTCGCCGGGGAGCGACTACTGGTTTCGCTCGAACTACCTGCGCGGGGACGCCGACTTCAGCGGCGGCGTCGTCTTCGCCGGCTCGGGCAGCACCGAGGACCTGGATGCCTGTGAGATCGAGGACGCCTGGGCCCTGGTGCTGGACGACGGCCACTCGGGCAGTCGGGTTCGCCGCCGCGTGCGCAAGGCGGGCGGCGCGGGGGTCGTCCTCGTTCCACGCGCCGACTTCGACGGCGAGCCCTACGCGGAGAAGTACGGCGCCGGCCTCGCCTCGTTCATCGAGGGACGCATCAGCTACCCCACCGAGCGCGGCGCGGCCTCGCGCCGCATGTCGATCTTCCCCCAATTGGCCCTCACCCAGTCCACGGGCCTGCGCCTACTGGCCCTCGCTTCCGGACGACCGGCGGACGTTCCGCTCGAGAGCTGGACCCCGACCCTGGGAGCCGATCTGGGGCTGACCCTCTCCGACGAGCGGCGCGTGGTTCACGACGGCGAGAGTGTGCAGATGGAGAACGTCTGCGGCTTCCTGCCCGGGAACGATCCCGAGCTGAAGGGCGAGGTCCTGATCGTCTCCGCTCACTACGACCACGTCGGCGCGCGCGGCGGCAAGATCTGGAACGGCGCGGACGACAACGGTTCGGGGACGACCGGCCTCCTGCAAGTCGCAGAGGCGCTGCGGCGCTACGGCCCGATGCGGCGCTCGGTGCTGTTGATCTGGGTCTCGGGTGAGGAGAAGGGGCTGTGGGGTTCGCGCGCCTGGTCCGACGCTCCCTGGTTGCCGGAGGGTTGTCGGCCTGTCGCGAACCTGAACATCGACATGATCGGGCGCAACGCTCCAGACGAGTTGTACATCACTCCCTCAGCGGAACACGCGCAGCACAACGGGATCGTCAAGCTCGCCCAGCGCCTTGCGCCCCTGGAGGGTTTCCCGGTCCTGGAGAGCGCCGATGATTACTACCACCGCTCGGACCAGGCCATGTTCGCGCGCCTGGGCATCCCGGTGGCCTTCCTCTTCGCCGGGATCCACGAGGACTACCACCAGCCCACGGACACACCGGACAAGATCGACTACGACAAGTTGCGCCGCGTGGCGCGGTTGGTCGTGCGCCTGCTGGACGCCCTGCAGACCGACACCCTCGATTTCTGACGCCGGGGAGCTTCGCTCGTTCCGCGGGAGACTCGGGCTGCCCCCAGCCCGTCGAAAAAGGGCCTACTGCGACTTCGCCCTCCTCTAGAGCGACGAAGAGGTCTTCGTCTCGCTGCGGCCCTACTCCTAGGACTCGCGTCGCCGCAGGGCCGCCTGGGCGGCCGCCAGACGGGCGATCGGCAGGCGATAGGGGGAACAGGAGACGTAGTCGAGGCCTAGCTCCTGGCAGAATTCGATCGAGCGAGGGTCCCCGCCGTGCTCGCCGCAGATCCCGATCTTGATGTCGGGCCGCGTCCGGCGCCCCTCGGCGCAGGCGATTCCCATCAAGCGGCCGACTCCCTGCGTGTCCAGGGTCGCGAAAGGATCGTCGGCGTAGATCTCGCGCTCGACGTAGGCCGGGACGAACCTCCCCGAGTCGTCGCGGCTGATCCCGAAGGCGGTCTGGGTCAGGTCGTTGGTGCCGAAGGAGAAGAACTCCGCCTCGGAGGCGATCTCGTCCGCCGTCAGGGCCGCGCGCGGCAGCTCGATCATCGTGCCGATCAGGTAGGGGATGCGCGACTTCTTGCGCGTGAAGACCTCCTCGGCCGCCACGCGAACGACCGCTGCCTGCAAGGCCAGCTCCTTCAGCGTCCCGACCAGCGGGATCATGATCTCCGGGCGCGGCTTCTTGCGCGTCTTGCGCGCCACCTTGACCGCCGCCTCGAACAGGGCCCGTGCCTGGGTGCGCGTGATCTCGGGATAGACGATGCCCAGGCGGCAGCCGCGGTGGCCGAGCATCGGGTTCAGCTCGGTCAGGGAGTCTATCTTGGCTCGCAGGCGCGCCACGCTTACGCCCATTTCCGCGGCCAGGGCGCGGATGTCGGAGGGGTCGTGGGGCAGGAACTCGTGAAGGGGCGGGTCGAGGGTGCGGATCGTCACCGGACGGGTCCCCATGACCTTGAAGATCCCCTCGAAGTCCTTGCGCTGGAGGGGCAGGAGTTGCTTGAGGGCGCGCTCGCGCTCTTCGGTATTCTCGGCCAGGATCATCTCGCGCACGGCGGAGAGCTTGTTCTCGCCGAAGAACATGTGCTCGGTGCGGCACAGACCGATGCCCTCGCAACCAAGCGCCAAGGCCGTCTCGCACTGGTCGGGCTGGTCGGCGTTGGTGCGGACCTTCATCGTGCGCGCCTCGTCCGCCCAGCGCATCAGGCGCGCGTAGGAGCGGTAGACCCGGCCCTTGCGCTTGGCCGCCGCCGCTCGGCGCTTGCCGAACAGGGCCGTGATGACCTCCGCGTCGCGCGTCTCGAGCTGGCCCTCGTAGATCGCCCCGCTCGTGCCGTCGATGCTGATCCAGTCGCCCTCGCGAATCGTACGTCCCGCGACCCGCAAGCGCCGTCGAGCGAGGTCGATGTCGAGCTCGCCGGCCCCCGCCACGCAGACCTTGCCCATCTGGCGGGCGACGAGAGCGGCGTGGCTGGTCATCCCGCCCCGGGCGGTCAGGATCCCCTGAGAAGCCTGCATGCCCTTGATGTCCTCGGGTGAGGTCTCGACGCGCACCAATACCACCTGGCGACCCTTGGCGGCCCACTCGGTGGCGGCCGTGGCGTCGAACACGACGCGCCCGCACGCGGCGCCCGGTCCCGCGTTCAGCCCGCGCGTGAGGAGCTTGCCCTCGCTCTCGGCGGCGGCGAGCTGGCCTGGGTCGAAGATCGGCTGCAGGAGCTGGTTGAGCGCCTCGGGATCGATGCGCTCGAGCGCCTCCTCCTTGGAGATCAGGCCCTCGCGCACCATGTCGACCGCGATGCGCACCGCGGCGAATCCCGTGCGCTTGCCGGCGCGGCACTGGAGCATGAACAGGCGCCCGTCCTCGATGGTGAACTCGAGGTCCTGCATGTCCCGGTAGTGGGTTTCGAGCTGTTTCTGGATGCGTTTCAGCTCGCGATAGGCCTCGGGTGAGGCCTCACGCAAGGTGTCGAGCCGGAGCGGCGTGCGGATCCCGGCGACCACATCCTCGCCTTGGGCGTTCATCAGGTACTCGCCGTAGAACGTTCGCTCGCCAGTGGCCGGGTCGCGCGTGAAGGCGACCCCGGTCCCCGAGCTCTCGCCCAGGTTGCCGAAGACCATCGCCATGACGTTCACCGCCGTGCCCCAGTGACCGGGGATGTGGTTCATGGCGCGGTAGGCGACGGCGCGTTCATTGTCCCAGGAGCCGAACACCGCGCCGATCGCGCCCCAGAGCTGGCCGCGCGCATCCTCGGGAAACAGGCGCCCGGCGCGGGAGCTGATGATGGCCTTGTAGTCCTCGACGAGCTTGCACAGGTCCGCGGCGTCGAGGTCGGTGTCCTGATCGACCCGCTTGCGCCGCTTGAGGGCATCGAGGGCGGCAGAGAAGGGGTCGCGGTCCTCCTCGCCCTCGGCCTTCACGCCCATCACGACGTCGCCGTACATCTGGATGAAGCGCCGGTAGGCGTCCCATGCGAAACGGTCGCTGTTCGAACGCCTGGCGAGGCCGACGACGGTCCTGTCGTTCAGGCCGAGGTTCAGGACCGTGTCCATCATGCCCGGCATGGAGACCCGCGCGCCCGAACGCACCGAGAGCAACAGCGGGTTCTCGGGGTCGCCGAAGTGCCTGCCGAGCTCGCGCTCGATGCGCCCGAGGGCCACCTCCACGTCGTTGGCGAGGCTGGGCGGGTAGGCACCGTCATTCTCGGAGAAGTGGGTGCACACCGCTGTCGAGATCGTGAAGCCCGGCGGTACCGGCAGGCCGAGATTGCACATCTCGGCCAGGTTGGCGCCCTTGCCGCCGAGCACCTCGCGCATCTCGCGGTCGCCTTCGGTCTTCGCGCGACCAAAGGAGAACACGTTGCGCGGCTTGCGCGGGGGACGGCGCTTGGGCTTGGTCTTGCCAGTCTTCGTCGTCTTGGTTGTCTTGGGGGAGCGGGGCATGGTCATCCTCGTCAGCGCCTGCGGTCTGGGGGTCACAAGGCGCCGTCGGATTCCGGCGCCTCCTCGCTCTTCTCCACATCGTCGATCTTCCAATCCTGTCCGATGCGCAGCTCGGTGATCCGGGCCGGCGGGATGGAGGAGGAGAGTTGCGCCTCGCCGCGTGCGCGCTGTGCGCCATCCGCGGGGGAAACCGTCACGTGGTCCGCGAAGACGGCGTCCTTCCCGAGCGGATCGTCGGCCAGCAACTTCGAGCCTTCGTAGAGCTGGACGAAATCCTCGCGCACCAGATGCACTTCGAGCCGCTCGCCCAGGGCCGCGGCGGTCAGGACGCAGCGCCGGGGGTTGTCGCCCTCCTCGAAGGTGACGCTCACGACGCGCGCGCCGGCGATGGCCGCGCGCAGCCACGGCTTGGAGGCGAACCACTCGTCTCGGAACTCGAGGTAGAGCAGCTGGCTCAGCAGGTGCTTGCGCCGGAAGCGCGTCGAGAGGCAGCGGTACTCGGTACGGCCGTCGTCGGAGCGCACGCCGGTCTGGAAGGTGCGGAAGGTCTGGGACGGGCTCCGGAAGCCGCGGTCGAACAGATCCTCGGCGCTCGGCGGGGCGGCGCAGCAGGCCCAGGCGAGCAGCAGGGGGCCCAGGAGGGCGAGGGAGCGCGATAGGCGCTCGATGCGAGAGGGCGTCGCCATGGAAGTCGGGGATTCTACGGCCCAGCGGGCCTCATCTCGACGGTGCGCGGTGCGAGTTCGTATGCTCTGCGGTCTTCCGGCGCCCTCCCCGGGCCGCGGCGAGGCCGGGGCCCGGGAGCCCGGGGACCCGGCGTAGGATCGGGAACGGGGGGGCGCGCACGAAAAAGGAGCAGAAAACACGCGTCCTCACTAGCTGGTCCTTCCGAGTGATCGTAACGGGAGTGCTCACGCCTCCGCCGGCGGAGGACGGCGCTCCTCGATCACCCGTTCCCCGCTGCCTTCCCCCCTCCTCTCTCCCCTCTTCTTCCCCGACTCCTCCGCGACGGCCATGCCCGTGACGCATCACGAACCGGCACGACACGATTCCATGCAGCCCATCCAGAACACGCCCCGCCTCCGACGCGAGGCCCTGTCCTTGCTCTCCGCCGCTCTGATCGTCCTCGCCGCCTGTGCGTCCGAGGAGCCGCCGGTTCCCGCCGCGGGCGAGGATCACTCGGGCCACGATCATGCCCCCGGCGATCATGGCACCGCCGCCGGGCAGGCCGAGACACCGGCCGCCAAGCCGGCCGCCAAGCCGGCCGCCAAGCCGGCCGACGAGCACGCCGGCCACGACCATGCTCCCGGCGAGCACGACGCCGCCGCCAAGGCCGCCGCCGCCGCGCGCAAACCCTCCGCCGGCCCGGTGACCTTGCCCGAACTGCCGCCGGGCCTGGGGGAGAACGAGGGGCCGCGCCTGATGTACGAGGTGGGCCAGGGATCCCACGATTTCGGACGCCTGATGCAAGGCGAGGTCGCCAGCCACACCTTCGGCCTGTTCACCCGCGGGAACGAGGACCTGATCATCACCCAGGTCAAGCCGACTTGCGGCTGCACGGTCTCCCAGGTCATGGTCGAGGAAGGCGCGCCCGGAGAGGGCGGCGCGATGGTGCGCTACAACTTCGGTGACCCGATCGCGGTCGGCACGCGCGTGGAGATGCCCGCCGTCCTGCACACCAAGAACAAGAACGGGCACCAGAACGTCCGCATCAACATCTTCTCGAACGATCCGCGCGGGACGATCCAGCTCGGCCTCGAAGCCGACGTGGACATGTTCTTCAACCTCTCGCCGCGTTTCCTGAACTTCGGGCGCGTGTCGATCGGCGAGGTGAAGACCCTCAAGGCTTCCGTCTCGACCGCACGCGGCGTGCCCGTGAAGCTCGAGATGGCCGACGCCGCCATGCCGGCGGGGACCAGCGCGGAACTCACGGCCTTCAACGCCGACGCCGACGGGCGCTCGGCCCAGTGGCAGCTCTCGGTCACCCTCGGCCCCGATACGATCGAGCAGAACCTGCACCGCGCGATCGCCCTCGTCAGCGACCTCGACATTCCCGGTGAGGAGCAGAAGGCGGCGACCGGCAAGCAGCACACCTACCAGGCGACGCTCTCGATGAGCGCGCAGATCGTCGGGCCCTTCTCCTACCAGCCGAACTACATCTCCATGGGGCTCGTGCGCCCCGGGCAGGTGGTGACGCGCACGGTGACCATCGAGTGCCACGACGAGGAGTTCGACTTGGAAGCGGAGAAGATCGGCGTCTCGGTCGTCGGCCTGCCGGTTCCCGGCGGGGCCAGCTACCAGGAGTGGGACCGGGCCGAGCACTTCTCGTCCGCCGTGCGCCCGCTCGAGGGCAAGAACGCCGTCGATGTGGAGCTACGCCTGGAGGGCATGCCCGACGGCTCGACGGGCTCCTTCCGCGGTACGCTGATCGTCAACCTCGGCCACCCCGACAAGTCGGACATCGCCCTGACGATCACCGGCGTGTGCCGCGGAGGCCCGATCCCCGGCCGCGGGCGCTAGCGGCCCTTTCTCGGGGGGCTGCTCGGCGCGCGGCGCGGGTGCCCGCGGGCGCCGCACGGGCGAACCACGGCCACCGCGCAGGGCACGGGGCGGGATTGCCCCGAAACCCGCCGTGCGCGCCGCGGTAGGGAGTGCGCCATCGCTCGCGATCCGCGCGGTTGTGTCTGGGACCGACCGCGGGTGCAGGCTATCCTGCCCGGCGCCTCACGTGCGACCCGCGGCGCCGGCGCGGGCCGGCACGTGGCCGCCCGGACCCCGCCACCACCTTGCCGCCCCGCACCCCGTGACCAAAGACCTCGGCGCACATCTGGTCGCCTCCGGAGCGATCAGCGACGCCCAGCTGCGGGAGGCCGTCGCCTACCAGCGCAACGGCGACCTGCCCCTCGCCCAAGTGCTCGTGAAGCTCGGGATGGTCGACGAGGTCGGCGTGACCCGGGCCGCCGCCGGCATCGAGCGGCTGCCCTTCGTCAACCTGGCCAAGGGCCGCGTCCCCCAGAGCGTGCTGGAGCGCGTTCCGGCCGACGTGGCCATCGAGCAGGGCGTGTTGCCGATCAAGCTCAACGGCGACCGCCTGGTCGTGGCCATCGACGATCCCTTCAAGCGCATCGTCGCCGACCAGCTCTCTTTCGTGACCGGCTGCGAGATCGCCTGCGCCCTGGCGGCTCCCTCGGCCCTGCGCGGGGCCATCGCGCGCCACTACGGCGAGTCCACCGAGGAGGGGATCGCCGCCGGCTTGGCCGGCGAGGAGGCCGACGAGGAGGACGATGCACCGATCATCAGGCTGGTGACGCGCATCTTCAAGGAGGCCGTCGGCGTGCGGGCGAGCGACATCCACATCGAGCCGGGGCATGGCCGCGTGCGCGTTCGCTACCGCATCGACGGCATGCTGCGCGACGCCGCCGAGCACCCCGAACACCTGCACTCGCCGCTGATCAGCCGCTTCAAGATCATGGCGCGCATGGACATCGCCGAGAAGCGCAAGCCTCAGGACGGGCGCATCGGCATGAAGATCGACGGCCGGGACATCGACGTGCGTGTCTCGCTCTTGCCCACCAACCACGGCGAGTCGGTCGTCATGCGCCTGCTCGACCGCAGCGCGAGCCTGATCGGCATGCGCGAGCTCGGCTTCGAGGAGGAGGACTACGCCTGGTTTCGGCGCATCATCCGCCGCCCCCACGGCGTCTGCCTGGTGACCGGGCCGACGGGGTCGGGCAAGACCACAACCCTCTACGCCGCCCTCTCGGAGCTGAACCGTCCCGACACCAAGATCATCACCGCCGAGGATCCGGTCGAGTATCACATCGAGGGCATCAACCAGGTCCAGGTCTCCCACCGCATCGGCCTGACCTTCGCGCGCATCCTGCGGGCGATGCTGCGCTGCGCGCCGAACGTGATCCTGGTGGGGGAGATCCGCGACCTCGAGACGGCCGAGATCGCGATCCAAGCGGCGCTCACCGGGCACCTCGTGTTCTCGACGGTCCACACCAACGACGCGCCCAGCGCACTCACGCGCATGCAGGACCTGGGCGTCAAGCCGTTCCTGGTCTCGGCCGCCGTGCAGTTCATCCTGGCTCAGCGCCTCGTGCGGCGCCTGTGCGGGGAGTGCCGCGAGAGCTACGACCCGCACCCCTCGGAGGCGACCTCGATCGGCCTCGATCCCGCGCACATCGAGGACCGGCGCTTCCACCGCCCGCGCGGCTGCAGAGCCTGTGACGGCACGGGCTACCACGGGCGGCTGGCGCTCTTCGAGCTGCTGGAGATGGACGCGACCCTGCGCGAGATGACCTTTCGCGGCGAGAGCCTGGGGGACATCCGCGAGACGGCCCTGGCCACCGGGCGCCTCCAGCCCCTCTCCCTCGACGGCTCGCGCAAGGTGCTCGCGGGGCAGACGAGCGTGACCGAGGTGCTGCGCGTGATCGGAGAGAATACGTGAGCGGGACCCTGAGAAGACGGTTGGAGGAACGATCCACTCGAAGGCGACGCCCGGCGAGCGGGCTAGGAGGACGACGAGCGTGAGCGGAGTGCAGGAGCTTCTCGCAGAGACCATTCATCGCGATGCCTCGGACCTACATCTCAACCCCGGGCGCCCGCCCGTCGGGCGCATCAGCGGGGCGCTCGTCTCTCTGAGCGAGGAGTGCCTCACCGACGCCGCCAGCGAGCGGTTGTGCCGCGAGCTCTGCAGCGACGAACGCTGGGCCGAGATCGACCGCCTCGGGAGCACCGACTTCGGCATCCAGCACGCCTCCGGCGACCGCTTCAGGGTAAGCGTGTTCCGCCAGCGCGGGCGCTACTCGGCGGTCCTGCGCCTGATCCCCTCGCGCCTGCTGAGCTTCGAGGAGATCGGCCTGCCCGAGGCCTGCCTGCCGCTCCTGCGGCGGCCGCGCGGGCTCGTGCTCGTCACCGGACCGACGGGGTCGGGCAAGACGACGACCCTGGCCACGATGATCGACTGGATCAACACCAACCTCGACCGGCACGTGATCACGATCGAGGACCCGATCGAGTACTTCCACGAGCACAAGAAGGGACTGGTCACCCAGAGGGAGGTGGGCATCGACGTGGCGGACTACCCCGAAGCCATGCGCCGCGCTCTGCGCCAGGATCCCGATGTGATTCTGCTGGGCGAGATGCGCGATCTGGAGACGATCTCGGCCGCAATCACCGCAGCCGAGACCGGCCACCTCGTCTTCGGCACCCTGCACACCACCGGCAGCGCGCGCACGGTCAATCGCATCATCGACGCCTTCCCGGCCAACCAGCAGGAGCAGGTCCGCGCCCAGCTGTCGGTCTCGCTGGTGGCGGTCATCTCCCAGGTCCTGCTACGCGCCACCGACGGCGCCCGCGTCGCGGCCTTCGAGGTCATGCTGATGACCTCCGCCATCGCGAACCTGGTCCGCAAGAACGAGACGGCCAAGATTCAGTCCACGATCCAGACCTCGCGGCGCCTAGGAATGGTGACCCTCGACGACTACCTGCTGGATCTCTTCAAGCAGGGCCGGATCGAGCGCGAGGTCGCCCTCGACGCCAGCCAGGACCGCAAGGACTTGGAGGCACGCCTGTGAGCGAAGGGCGCCGACTCCTCGGACAGATCCTCAAGGCCGGCAAGGCGATCCGAGAGGGCGAGTTGCAGGAGGCTCTGGCCTCGCAACGCAAGACGGGTGGCCTGATCGGGCAGTGCCTGGTCGACCTCGGCCACTGTACGGCCAAGGACGTGTTGGTCGCCCTCGCCGAGCAGGTCGGCATGGAGGCCGTCGACCTCTCCAGCACGGCTCCCACTCCGGCGGCCCTGGAGCTCGTGGACTCCTCGACGGCTCACGCCTTCGGCGTGCTCCCTCTACGGGTCGACGGTGACGTCCTCGTCGTGACCATCGGCGATCCCCTCAACACGGCAGTGCTCGAGGACCTGCGCTTCACCACCGGCAGGGATGTGCGCGGTGCCGTGGCCGACGCGCAGCTGATCCGTGCCAGGGTGCTCGAGCACTACGGCGAGGAGGCCTCCCTGGCCGATGCGATCGCTGCCGCGGCCGACGCCGTGGGGGGAGAAGACGCCGAGTCCGCGGCGTCCAGTCAGCCGGTCGTGCGCCTGTTGAACTCGATCTTGCACCGCGCGATCCGCGACCGCGCCAGCGACATCCACTTCGAGGTCTTCCCCGGCGAGTTCCGTATCCGCTACCGGGTGGACGGGTCGCTCTACGAGGTCGAGGCGCCGCCGCCGCACCTCGCCCTGCCTCTCGTGTCGCGCATCAAGGTCATGAGCAGCCTCGACATCACCGAGACCCGCGTCCCCCAGGACGGGCGCATCGAGCTCTCGATCGACGGCCAGCCGGTCGACCTGCGCATTGCGACCCTGCCGGGGATTTCGGGTGAGGGCTGCGTGATGCGGATCCTCGACCGCAGCGCGGTCAACCTCGAGCTCTCCGCCCTCGGCCTTCGCGCCGAGGAGGCGGAAGCCCTCGCCGCCCTCACGCGCCTGCCGCATGGCGTCGTGCTCGTCACCGGGCCCACCGGCTCGGGCAAGACGACCACCCTCTACGCCATGCTGCAGGAGGCCAATGACCCGGCGATCAAGATCATCACCACCGAGGATCCGGTGGAGTACGACATCGAGGGCATCGTGCAGATCCCGATCAACGACGACATCGGCGTGACCTACGCCGCCGTCTTGCGCACGATTCTGCGCCAAGACCCCGACAAGATCCTGGTCGGGGAGATCCGCGACGAGGAGACGGCCGCCGTGGCCGTCGAGGCCAGCCTGACCGGCCACACGGTCTTCTCGACCGTCCACACCAACGACGCACCGGGCACGATCACGCGCCTGATCGACATGGGCATCCAGCCCTTTCTGATCACCGCCACCCTGCAGGCGGTCGTCGCCCAGCGCCTCGTGCGCCGCGTCTGCGAGGGCTGCCGCGAGGGCTACGAGCCCGAGGAGGAAGTGCTGATGGAGTTCGGCCCCGACGCGGAGCTCCTGCGCGGAGCGACCTTCCAGTACGGACGCGGCTGCGAGCGCTGCCACCACACCGGCTACAAGGGACGCCTGGGGATCTTCGAGATCATGCTCGTCGGCGACGCTCTGCGGGCCGCGATCCTCGAGAACGCCTCCAGCACGGAGCTGCGGGAGCTGGCGGTCAGCTCCGGCATGCACACCCTGCGCCAGAGCGGGATTCGGGCCATCACCGAGGGCCAGACCAGCGTCGAGGAAGTCCTGCGGGAGACCACCCTCTAACAGCCCGTTGAACAACGCCCTACTCCGACTTCGCCCTCTCCGCCGCTGCGGCGCCGGACCCCCCGATCCGTGCTCGACGGCCCTACCAAGGCCGCCTGCCCGGATCGCATTCACCCTCCCGGCAGCGACGAAGATGGCTGCGTCTTTCGATTGTCCGTCTCCAACGGGCTGCCAGCTTCCCGCGAGGAAGACGCCAACCGGCTGCCAGCCGTGCTGCTCATGAACACCCTCGACGAACTCCGCGGACGCTCGCCCGCGGCTTCCCTGTGGCCCCTGGCGGCTTCCTTGGAACCCAGCCATTCTCGACGATTCGACTGAGCCCGGCGCGCACACACTCATGGCCAAGAAAATCCGTCGCAGCGCACCTACCCCCCGCGGCCCGAGCCCGTCTGGGGGAAGCAGCGCCCAACCTCCCTCGGGGGCTCCGCGCAGGCGGCGCAAGCGCGTCAACGCCCAACTCGTCACCGACTTCACGATCCAGCTCTCGACTCTCGTCGAGGCCGGCATCCCGGTCGTCAAGGCCCTCAAGATCCTCGAGGGGCAGACTCAGTCCGGGCCCTTCAAGCTCGTCCTCGGTGACCTCGTGGAGGCCGTCTCCGGCGGCGCGCCGCTCTCGGAGTCGATGGCCAAGCACGAGGGCGTCTTCGACGACCTGTATTCGAACATGGTGCGCGCCGGGGAGGCCGGCGGCGTCCTGGACCAGATCCTCGAGCGCCTGGCGACCTTCCGCGAGAAGGCGGCCGAGATCCAGTCCAACATCCGTGGCGCGATGATCTACCCGGCGGTCATCCTCGTGGTCGCCATGGCCGTCATGTCGGCCGTGATCGTCTGGGTCATCCCGCGCTTCAAGGAGATCTTCGATTCCTTCTCGGTCGAGCTTCCCGGCGTGACGCAGATGCTGCTCGACATCAGCGACTTCACGGTCCACTACTGGTACGTGGCCTTCGGAGTGCCCGCCGCGCTGCTCATGCTCCACGGAGCGATGATGCGCCGCGGCGGCGGCTACCGGTACTCGATCCACAACCTGTTCCTCAAGCTGCCGGTGATCGGCGGGGTCGTCTCGCACTCGCTGATCGCGACCTTCACGCGCACTTTCGGCACCCTGATCCAGGCGGGCGTTCCCCACCTCGACGCCCTCGGGATCATCCGTGGCGCGACGACCAACGACGTCCTGCGCGCGGGGATCGAGGACATCCGGCGCACGGTGCGCGAGGGAGAGGGCCTGGCACGGCCCATGGGGGAGACCGGCCTGTTCGACGACCTCGTCGTCAACATGGTTGACGTCGGTGAGGAGACCGGCGAGCTCGACCGCATGCTGCTCAAGGTCGCGGACGCCTACGAGGTGCAGGTGGATCGGCGCATCGAGGCCATGTTCAAGCTCCTCGAACCCGCGCTCCTGGTGCTGATCGCCGGGATCGTCGGGTTCATCGTCGTCGCCCTATTCATGCCGCTCCTGGAGATCATGAGCACCCTCGGCAGCATGTGACCCAAGCCATGCCACGAATGCCCAACCGATGAGGATCTCGCTGCGCCTGCGAGTGCTCTCGCTGGTGGCCCTCGTCAACGTGGGGGTTTTCGGCGTGGGGTTGTGGTTCTTGACCGGACACCTGACCCGTGAGCGCCAGGCCCAGTTGTCGGAGTTCGCCGGGGAGCTGGTCAAGACCATCCACACGACCATCAGCCCCGAGGGAGATCTCGGCGTGCAGCAGATCCTCCAGTGGCCCTTCTGGAGCGAGTATGCCGACGCGATCATCCTGCACCGCAACTTGAGCGTTGGCGCCGACGGGACGATCCGCCCCGAGGGCGCCTTCATCAACCCGGTCGGGAGCGCGCATCGCGAGGCCGGCTTCAAGATGCAGAGCGTCCTGACGAACTTGCGCCAAGCCGTCGAGGCCGCCCGGCCGGTACCCGGCTCGCGCGGCCTGGCCCTGCCGATCGTGGATTCGGCGGGCGAGGTCTGGGGCGCCTGCTGGTTCCAGGTGGGGGCCGTCGTGAAACCCGGCGCCGTGCTCGCCAGTCTCGTGCCGTGGTTCGTCGGCTCGACCCTACTCCTGACCTTGGGGACCTTCGCCTTCCTGCGGCGCTTCGTGCTCGATCCGGTGGAGGCCCTCGCGGCGGGCTCGCGGCGGGTGCGCTCGGGAGACTTGGCCGTGCGCCTGGCCGAACCCGACCGCGGGGACGAGTTGGCCGATCTCGTGCGCGGCTTCAACGCCATGATGTGCGACGTGGAGGCGTTCCACGAGCGCCTCGAGGAGGAGGTCGCCCTCGCCACCCGCCAGGCGCGCCAAGCCGAGGCGGCGGCGATCCGCCAGCGCCAACTGGCGTCGATGGGAGAGTTGGCGGCGGGCATCGCCCACGAGATCAACAACCCCCTCGGTGGGCTCCTGGGAGCCCTCGAAGCCCTGCGACGCGGAGACCTCACCGAGGAGCGGCGTGAGCGCTACCTGCTGCTCTTGCAGGACGGGCTCGAGCGCATTCAGGGCACGGTCTCCAAGATGCTGCGCTTCACTCCGCGCGAACATGGCGAGCGGCCCTTCGTCGCCGCCGACGCCGTGCGCGACGCCGTGGCCCTCGTGCTCCTGCGCGCCGAGCGGGCAGGGGTCGAGATGGTCTTGCACGAGGAGCAGGGCGACGCGGCGGTCGTGCAGGGGATCCAGAGCGAGCTCGGCCAGGCCGTCTTGAATTTGCTCGCCAACGCCCTCGACGCTCTTGAGGAACGCGGCGGCCCGGGGCGCATCGACGTGCGTGTCGAACGCCGCGG
The DNA here is from genome assembly GCA_002686265.1 of Planctomycetota bacterium. GTDB lineage: Bacteria > Planctomycetota > UBA1135 > UBA1135. The sequence goes on along the minus strand of NZBA01000111.1, from coordinate 52,955 downwards.
AGACACGCTGTGCCTGAGCGTCGAGGACGACGGCCCGGGCGTCGCCCCCGAGGTCCTTGAGCGCGTGGCGGACCTCTTCTACACGACCAAGGACGTGGGGAAAGGGACCGGGCTCGGTCTGGCCCTGGTGACCAGCGTGATGGACAACCATCGCGGACGGGTGCGCTTTGCCAGTGAGCAGGGCCGCGGTTTTCGGGCCGAGCTCGAGCTTCCCCTGCGACGAGGCGGCGGCGCGTGAGCGAGACCCCGCTCGAGCTCTGGATCTTGCTCGCCGGACTGCTCGGCCTGTCGGGCTTCTTCAGCGCATCGGAGACCGCACTCTTCAGCCTGTCGCCTGCCCAGGCAGCAGGAGCCGGCCGGCGCGTGCGCGCCATGCTCGCCCGACCGCGCGAGGCCCTGGTCACCGTCCCGCTGTGCAACCTGGTGGTCAACCTGGCCTTCTTCGCCTTCGCCTCGAAGGTCCGCATAGGCGAGGGAGAGTCGGCGCGCCTCGCCTCGGGCTTCGCCGCACTGCTGGCGGTGCTCGTGGCTGGTGAGATCCTTCCCAAGTCTCTCGCCCTGCGGGCACCGGTGGGCGTGGCCTCCGCGGGATCTTGGCCCCTGTCGGTGCTGCTGCGCCTGATGTCGCCGGCGCGCCGGTTGATCCACGCCCTCCTCGAGCCCCTCGTGCGCCTGGCGTCTCCGCGCCGGCGGGATGGGGGGGAGGTGACCCCGGAGACCCTGGGCCGGGTCCTGGAGCGGTCGGCCAAGGACGGGCTGCTCGAGACTGGCGAGGCCAACCTGCTCTCGGAGATCGTCGAGCTCGGCGGCATCCGCGTGAGGGAGATCATGACCGCCCGAGTCGACGCACTGATGCTCAAGGCCGACGCCGACCCGGCGCCCATCGTGCGCGAGGCCCTGGCCGCCAAGTTCACCTGGCTGCCCGTCTACGAGGAGAGTCGTGACGAGGTCCTGGGCCTGGTCAAGCTGCGCGACCTGCTCGCCGAGAAGCCGCGGCCGGTCAGGCAGTTGGTGATGCCGGTGAAGTTCGTCCCCGAGGTCGCCCGGGTCCTGGACCTGCTCCACGCGTTCCGGGAGGACCGCGCGGCCGAGGCGGTCGTGGTCGACGAGTGGGGAGGGACGGCCGGCGTGGTCACCATCGAGGACGTCTTCGAGGAGATCGTGGGCGAGCTGCGGGTCGAGGGGGAGGAGCGTGAGAAGCCCGTCGTCCCCTTGGGCGAGGGGCGCTTCCGCGTCGCCGGAGGCCTCTCAATCCGGGACTGGAACGAGGAGTTCGGGGCGCGCGTGGTGCCCACCGAGTTCGAGACCGTGGGCGGCTTCGTGACCGCCCTGCTCGGCCGCGTCCCGCGCGCCGGCGACCGGGTGCGGAGCGGGGAGCTGGTGTGCGAGGTGCGCGAGGTCTCGGGCAGGCGCGTGCGCCAGGTGGACATGTACATCGAGCAGCGCGGGGGCGAGGAGGACGAGGGATGACCGTGCTGGTGATCGTCCTCTGCCTCTTCCTCTCGGCGGCGTTCAGCGGGAGCGAGACTGGGATCTACTCCCTCTCGCGCCCGAGGCTTGACCTGCTCTCGGCCGCGGGCGGACGGGGAGCGAGGCTCGTGCGCTGGCTCGTGCGCCACGACGCCGCGATCCTCACCACGGTCCTGATCGGAGACAACCTCGTGCTGGAGATTGCGACCTGGCGTACGGAGCACCTCCTGGAAACGATGGACGTCGGAGGCGGCGCCCGCGAGCTGGTTGTCACCGCCCTCCTGGCGCCGATCGTGTTCCTATTCTGCGAGGCCTTTCCCAAGGACCTCTTCCTGCGTCGCCCCCATGCCCTGATGCTTGCCGTCGCTCCCCTGCTCGCGGCGGCCCGCGTGCTGTTCTGGCCCCTGGAACGGGCGCTGCGCCTGCTCACCGCGGGGCTCGAGCGCCTCTTCTCTCTCGCCCCGCGAGACCTCACGCGACGCGCGGGTCGAGTCGAGGTACTCTCGATGCTGGCGGAGGGAGCGCGGCTGGGCGCCCTAGAAGCGGCCGCGGAGCGCCTGGCCATCAACGCCCTCCAGCTGCGCACCATTCCCCTTTCGCGCTGCATGATTCCCTGGGAGGAAGTGATCTGCCTGGAGGAGCACGGAACGATTGAGGAGCGATTGCGGGCGGTGGGTGCCTCCGCTCACACGCGCCTGCCCGTGGTCGATGTCGCCGGCCATTTGCAGGGGTATGTGCACCAGCTCGACGTTCTGGGTGAGGACGGCACGCGCGATCCAGCCCGCCACGTGCGGCCCATGCTGTGCCTGGCGCCGGGCACCCCGGTCGATCGCGCCCTGACCGAGCTGCGCATCCGCGGCCAGCGCGCCGCCGTCGTCGGCACCCCCCAGGCCCCGCGCGGTCTGGTGACCCTCAAGGACCTCCTGGAGGAGATCTCCGGGGATCTGGGCACCTGGTAGGCCTTCCGCCCGGGGTTTTCTCGACCGTGGTCGCAACCTCGGTCCGAAGCTAGGATATCCACGCCAGACCGCCGTGCCTCGCACACGAAGAGCCATGCACCGATCCTCCGCCCCCCCGACCACCGTCCAGGACCCGCCCGCCGCCAGGTCCGGCTGGCTGCTCGTGGCCGGAGCCCTGTTCATCGTCGGAGGCCTGGCCGCCCACGGGGCGCCCCGTCCCCGGGGCCCTCTCGCTGGTCAGGACCCGCCCGACTCCCAGCTGCCGCCGACCCAGGCGCCGATGATGTCCAGCGGGTCCACGGCCGACTCCAACGGGCGCATGATCGCCGTGACCGGCATCGACCTGACCGGCTCCTCGATCCTGTACCTGATCGATACGGTGGATCCGCACCTGGCCATCTACCAGGCCACCGGCGGCAGCTCGTCCACCCAAGGCGTGCGCCTGGTCGGCGCGCGAAAGATCGACCTCGATCTGCGCCTCGACGGCTTCAACGACAAGTCCCAGTACACCTACGAAGACCTCGAGCGCCAGTTTATCGAGAACGGCCTCTTGGCCGAAGACCCGTAGCCCCCGCGCCTCTGCGGGCGTTACCATGGCCGCCGCGACCGGTTCGCCCCTCCGCCCCCCAGACCCCCAGATCCTCCCAAGGAGTTCCGAAGTGGCAGAAGAGAATTTCTTCAGCTTTGATGAAGCCCTGTCCGAGCTGCGGCTCAAGGAAGAGGAGCTCAAGCGCCTCGTCTCGGAAGGCGAGATCCGTGCCTTCCGCGAGGGCGACACGATGCGCCTGCGGCGCGGAGACGTCGAAGCCCTGCGCGATGAGCTCTCGGGCGACGTTGTCGACGTGGGCGCGGGAGAGGAGGAGCTCGTCTTCGACGACGAGGAGTCCCTGGGCGACGAGGCCGGCATGGCCACCGAGGAGATCTCGGACGTCGACACGATCATCGAAGACGACATCGAGGACGTCGGCGAGATCGACATCGACGACGAAGAGGAGATCGTGAGCGCCCAGCCCGTGCGCCGCTCGTCCGCCCGTGCCTCCGTGGACGAGGAAGAGCAGACCGAGGGCATGGGCCTGCGCGCGGCGATGATCGTCACGACTCTGCTGGCCGTCGCCAGCCTGCCGGTGGCCTTCGCCGTGGCCAGCGGCCACCTGACGAGCTTGGCGGAGCCCTTCGCCAGCATGTTCGCGAAGTAGGGCTGGACTGCCCGCGGACGGGGGCCCGGCCGCCCGGCCGCCCGGCCGCCCGGCCTCTCCCGCGGCCCCCCAAGCGGCCAGCGACGGGGGCGGGGGACCGCCCGGCGCGCTCCGCCCCCGCGGAGCGCGCTCGTCATGATCGCCGCCCTGCGTTTTTTTGCCTCTCTGCGCCTTGGGAGTCGAAGCGCGGAAGGACTAGACTCGGACCGGACGGGCTGCGGAGCGCGAAATCCCGCATGCCGCCGGGGATCACGAGCATTCGAGAGCCCGATCGAGGGGAACCCGACAGAACACACCGAGGGGATGATGAAGAACAACGAACGAACCGCCCGCCTGTTGCCGCTCTGCCTGTGCGCTGCCGCCCTCTCCTCCTGCGTGAGCCAGGAGGAGTTCGACGAGGCCAAGGAGCTCGCGCGCCACTACCAGACGCGGCTGCACGACGTCGAGCGCGAGCGCGCCTTGATCGTGGCTGAGAACGAGCGTCTCGCCACGGAGCTGGCGATGGGCGGCGTCGCGGCATTGGACGCGGGCTTCAGCCAGGACTTCGAGTCACGGCTGAACGAGTACGAGCGCATGTTGGCGGGCCTCAGGGACGACCCGGGTCCGGTCTCCAAGTACACCCTCGGGGACGGCAGTACCCTCTACATGGTGCAGGACGCAGTGCTCTTCGACTCCGGCTCGGCGGAGGTCGGCGAGGACGGACAGGGCCGGCTGGCGGACATCGCGGCCGAGATCCAGGTCGGCGCCCACGGGCGCATCTGGGTGCGCGGCCACACCGACGACGATCCGGTCGTGCGGCCCGCGACGCTCCAGAAGTTCCCCCACGGCAACCTGCACCTCGCGACCCGTCGGGCGCTCGAGGTGGCGGCGATCCTGATCCGCTCGGGGGTGGGGGCGGAGAGCGTGGCCGTGGCCGGCTTCGGTCCCTTCGTCCCGCTGCGGCCCAACGACTCCCCGGCCAACAAGAGCTTCAATCGCCGCGTCGAGATCTACGTCTCCAAGGGGGAGTGACCCGACCGCGACGGAGCGCGGCGCCGGCGGGCGTCGTCTCCAGCCTCTCTCTCGCGTCGCTGATCGGCGGCATCCTCTGTGGAGCCCTCGCCTGCGGCGTCGCCCCCGACTCCGAGGCGCGCGCCGGCCCGGCGACCCTCGACCCTCTCGCTCGCCTCGAGCGTCTGGCCTTCGTCCCCGCCGCTGAGTGCGTCGTGCTCGGCGCCCTGCCGCCGGGAGTCGACTGCTCCAATCCCGCTCCCCTGCTCGTAGATCGCTTCGAGGTGACGCGCGGAGAGTGGCGCGCCTGGGTAGCCGCCTCGCCAAGCGAGGCCGATCCGCTGCTCGTCGCCGGCATGGAGCCCTGGGCCGCGGGCGACCTCCGCCGCCCGGCGACCTGGATGAGCCTTGCCGAGGCGCGCGCTTTCGCCTCCGACCAGGGCATGCGCCTGCCGTCGGCCCGGGAATGGGTGCGTCTGGCCGCCGGTACGCGCTCCCAGCCCTGGCCCTGGGGCACGACCGCGGCGCGCTCGGTCTCCAACTCCCTGGAGTTGGGCCTGGGGCGGCTGGCTCCGGTCGGCACCTTCGAGCGCGGCTGCACCAGCGGCGGGATCCACGACCTGATCGGCAATGCCGCCGAGTGGGTCGAGGGGACCTTGGGCGAGGACTCGCGGCCCGACCGCACCTGGAGCGCAGGGGGCAGCTTCCTGTCGCGCTCGCGTCCCCTGCACGCCCCCGGCCCCGCGCAGCCCGGCGGCGTGGCCTTCTGCGCCTGGAGCGTCGATCCCGCCCACCGCGGGCGGGACCTGGGCTTGCGCCTGGTGGCCGACGCGGAGGAGTTCCTGCGTGCGACGGCGCCTAGGTGGGAGGCGAGCGGGCGTACCCGGGAGCACCTCGTGGCGATCGGGCGCCGTTGGGGGCGCCCCGCGGCGCCCTTGCTCGAGCGCCTGGCGGGGGAGGATGGCGCCCCGGCCGGTCTGGCGGCCCTGCTCAGCGGAGCGCGGCCGTGACCGGAGAAGGCGGCGCGCGCCGCGCGCCCTGGAGCGAGCTCCGTGAACAACTGCGGGCCGCCGGCTTCCGCCCGTCGCGGCGCCTGGGCCAGAACTTCCTCCTGGACGACAACCTCTGCCGCGCCCTGGTGCGCGACGCCGGGGTCGCTCCCGGGGACTTCGTGCTGGAGGTCGGCGCCGGCTTGGGCTTTCTGACCGCTCACCTGTGCGACGCCGGCGCCCGGGTCCTGGCGGTCGAGGTGGACGCGCGGCTGCTGGAGATCGCCCGCCGCGACCTGGGAGAGGCGCCCGGGCTGGAGTGGCTGCGAGCGGACGCCCTGGCGGGCAAGCACCGCCTCGGGGAGGAGCTGGCCGCCGGCCTGCCGCGCGAGGGCTCCTGGCGCCTGGTCGCCAATCTGCCGTATTCGATCAGCGCTCCGCTGCTGTGCCTCCTGGCCGAGCGCGAGTCCCCGCCGACGAGCATGAGCGTCCTGCTGCAGCGCGAGGTGGCCCAGCGCATCGTCGCCTCCCCGGGAGATCCGAGCTGGGGGCTGTTGTCGATCCGCCTGCAGGTGCTCTACGAGGCGCGCCTGGGGCGCAGCGCGGCGCCGGCCTTGTTCTGGCCGCGGCCGGAGGTCGAGAGCGCCTGCGCGCACCTCGCCCTGCGCGCCGAGGCACCCTGCGCCGCGGATCGCCGCCGGTTGTCGGCCCTGGCCGGAGGGCTGTTCGGGCGCCGCCGGCAGGCCGTGGCGCGCGTCCTCGGGGACCTGTTCGACAGCCGCCCGGCCGCGGAACAGGCCCTGGAGACCCTCAGTATCGATCCCCGCGCGCGAGCCGAGACCCTGCCGATGGAGAGCCTGCTGGCCCTGGCGCGCAGTGAGGCGTGGCGCACGAAAAACCTTCGCTAAACCCGCCCCCCCGAGGCCGTCCGCGTGGCCTCGGCTCCCTCCGCGTGCTATCCTGAAATGCGGCTTGGGTCGGAAGACCGGCGGCAGAAGCGGGGGGATAGAGGTGTATTCCGCCCCCTTCGGTCCCGGATCCGCGGATTCGGGGCGTGGTCCCCTGATTTCGTGTCCCCAAGCCCCGTGTCCCAAAGCCAGACCTTCGCCCGCCCTCGTTCACGTCCGCTCCGGCGGTGCGCCCGAGCCGCGTGCGTTCTTCGACCTGAGCCTCTCCTCGGCCCGCGGATGCCGCGCGGTCCGCGCAACCCGTCCGAAACCGACGCCCGCGGACAGTCGGTTGCGGCCTCCGCTACCCGATTCGCCACGCCCGTCGCACACTTCTCTTCGCTAGACGACCTTCCCTTGGCCGACGACTTCCGAAACGCCCTCGACGAGATCAAGCTGCGCGCTCCCATCGAGGAGGTCGTGCGCGAGCGCGTGGCGGGGTTGACCCGGCGCGGAGGTTTGTTCGAGGCGTGCTGCCCCTTTCACGAGGAGAAGACGCCCTCCTTCAAGGTCGACCCGCGACGCGGGACCTGGCACTGCTTCGGCGCCTGCGCGGAGGGCGGAGACCAGATCAGCTTCATCGAGCGTTTCTGCTCGGTGTCCTTCATGGAGGCGGTCGACATCCTGGCCTCGCGCACCGGGGTCGAGGTGCCGCGCAAGGGCGGTGGCCGCGGACCCTCGCGCGAGGAGGCGGACCGTGCCCGCGGGGTCCTCGAGCGCGCCGTCACCTTCTTCGCCGAGCGCCTCACGCGCAACGAAGGCCGGCCGGCCCGTGCGTACCTCGCCCAGCGCGGCCTGCAACCGAACCCCCTCGAGGCCTTCGGCATCGGCTGGGCCCCGGCCGGCGGTCAGGGGCTGGTGGACCTCGCCCGCGCCGAGGACCTCTCCCTCGACGCTCTCGAGGAGGTCGGGCTCTTGCGGCGCAACGACTCCGGCCGCCCCTACGACTTCTTCCGCGGGCGTCTGATGATCCCGATCCGCGACCTGCGCGGGCGCACGGTGGGCTTCGGCGCCCGGCGCCTGGCCGAGGCCGACGGGCCGAAGTACATCAATACCCCTCAGACGGAGCTGTTCAACAAGAGCGAGCTCGTCTATGGCCTCGACCGGGCCCTGGGCGAGGTACGCCGCACTGGGCACCTGGTGCTGGTCGAAGGCTACACGGACGTCATGGCTGCCCATCAGGTTGGCATCTCGATCGTCGGCGCCGTGCTCGGGACGGCCACCACCGAGCGCCATGCGGGCCTCGTGCGTCGCACGGGTGCGCGACGGGTCAGCCTGGTTTTCGACGGAGACGAGGCCGGCCGCCAAGCGGCGCTCAAGGCCCTGCACGGGCTGCTGCCCCTGGAGGTCGAGCTGGACGTGGCTGTCATCGGTGGGGGGGAAGACCCCTGCGATCTGCTGGTGCGCGAGGGGGCCGCGCCCTTCCTGGCGAACCTCGAGCAAGCCACGGGCTGGTTCGAGTTTGTCGTCGAGGATCTCGACGGCCTGCGGGGTATCGAGCGTTCCAAGGCCGTCGACCGCATCCTCGAGCTCATCGTGCGCGTCAAGCGGCCGGTCCTGCGTAGCGATCTCCTCGGCGAGCTCTCCGAGCGGACTGGTCTCTCGGCCGAAGTCCTTCGGGAACAGTGGCGCACTCGCGCCGGCGCCCGCGATGCGCGGCCCACGAGAGTGCCCACCGATGCTGCCCCCGCTCCCGACTCCGCCGCCACGCCCGACCTCACGCCCCCGGATCCGCGCGTGCGCGAGGCCTGGCGTGGCGTGGTCGGCGCCGTGCTGCTCGATGAGAGCCTGATCCCCGCCGTACGCCCGCGGGTGGCCGCCTGTCCCGACACCGATCTCAAAGAGGTCCTTGAAACCGTCCTCGACATGGTCGAGGACGAAGAGAGCGAGATCGACGCTCCGACGGTCATCTCGGCCCTCGGCGAACACCCCGCTCGCGCCCTGGTGGTCGGATTGGTCGAGTCCGCGCGCCAGAAGGAAGGGGCCCGTGCCCTCCTGGAGGGCGAGTTTGCCTTCCTGGACAAGCTGGAGCGCTCGGAGCGGGAGAACGACCTCAGACATCGCATCGCCGAGCTCGAGCAGAGCGAACGCGCCCCTGACGGAACGGCCCTCGAGGAGGTCGGTTCCAGGATCGCGGCCCTGCAGGAGGAGCTCATGCACTCTCTGCGAATGCGACACTTGTCCCCCGACGCCTCCCACTGATCGTCGCCGTCCCTACAGATTCCAAGTCCCACTCGTCATGCCGGAGAAGATCGATTCCGCTATCAAGACCCTCGTCGACGAAGGCCGCAAGAAGGGCTACCTGAGCTACCCGGAGATGAACCGGCTGCTCGAGGATCAGTTCATCCCACCCGACCAGATGGACCAGGTCTTCATCGCCCTCGAGGAGAACGGCGTCGACGTCGTCGACGAGGACAGCGCGGAGCGGGAGCCCCTGACCGCGGGGGCCGCCGGCGCGGCGGCCATCAGCCCCGCGTCCAAGGCTCGCAAGGTCCGCAAGGCTCCCAAACCCTCCAAGGCCGGTGGCAAGTCCAAGAAGAAGACTGCGGCTTCGCGGGCCAAGGTCGCTCCCTTGCTGGAGAAGATCGACGACCCAGTGCGGATGTACCTGACGCAGATGGGGGAAATCCCTCTGCTCACGCGGCCGGAGGAGATCTACCTGGCCAAGACGATCGAGATCACGCGGAAGCGCTTCCGCAAGAAGTGCATGGGCTCGGGCCTGTGCATGGACGAGTCGCTCGTGACCCTCGGTCAGGTGCAGCGCGGTGAGCTGGCCTTCGATCGCACCTTGAAGGTCAATCCCAACCCCAAGCCGGACGACGATCCCAAGATCGTCGAGACCCTCGGGAAGCAGTTCCTCGCCCGGCGCCTGCCCGTCAACGTCGGGACCATCGAGCGTCTGCTCGAGCGGATCCGCGAGGAGTACCGCCCGCTGCTGCGCGGGCGCGTGACGCGCACGGAACGCTCGGCGGCGCTGTCACGGATCCAGAATCTGCGCCGCAAGCTGGTGATCCTGATCGAAGAGTGCCACCTGCAGGTGAAGAAGGTCCACCCGTACCTGGAACTGCTCGAGGAACAACACCGCGAGATGCGCTCGATCGAGCGCAAGCTGGCGGCCTTCAAGGGGGCCGGGAAGCGCGGTGGGGGAGTGAAGGAGCTCCAGGACCGCCTGGCCGAGATGGAGCTGGCGGCCCTCGAACCCACCCGACGTCTCAAGCGCCGCATCGATCAGGTGCGGCTGCACCATGCCGAGTACGAGGAGGCCAAGCGCAAGCTCTCGAGCGGCAACCTACGGCTGGTGGTCTCGATCGCCAAGAAGTACCGCAACCGCGGCCTCTCGTTCCTGGACCTCATCCAGGAGGGCAACACCGGCTTGATGAAGGCCGTGGAGAAGTACGAGTACCGGCGCGGTTACAAGTTCTCGACCTACGCCACCTGGTGGATTCGGCAGGCGATCACGCGTTCGATCGCCGATCAGGCGCGGACGATCCGCATCCCGGTGCACATGATCGAGACGATGAGCAAGTTGCGCAACGTCTCCAAGAAGCTGCTGCAGTCCAAAGGCCGCGAGCCCTCGGTGGAGGAGGTGGCCGAGGCGACCGAGATCACGGTCGAGGAGGCCAAGCGGGTGATGAAGATCAGCAAGCACCCGATCAGCCTCGACCGGCCCATCGGCGACTCCGACGACAGCTACTTCGGCGACTTCATCGAGGACGATTCGGCTGAGAGTCCCTTGCAGGCCGCGGGTCACGAGATGCTGAAGGAGCGCATCGACGAAGTCCTGCGGACCCTGACCTTCCGTGAACGCGAGATCGTGAAGCTGCGCTACGGGATCGGGGACGGCTACACATACACCCTCGAGGAGGTCGGGCGGATCTTCCGCGTGACCCGCGAGCGCGTGCGCCAGATCGAAGCGAAGGCCGTGCGTAAGCTGCGCCACCCGGTCCGGGCGCGCCAGCTGGCGAGCTTCCTGGACAACTCGACTCCCGTCAACGAGGACGAGGACGAGGTCTAGCCAGCCCGTTGGCGTCTCTCTCGCGGGCTGGGGGGCTGCATCCCGCGCGAGGCTTCGCGCCGGGATTCGCGAGGAGCGGGCTCCGCCCTCTGCCCGTCCGACGGAGGCGCACCCGGCCCCGTCGGCGCCTCCGACGGACCTCGAGGGTCGCCCGCGGAGCCGTCGAACCGGGGCTCCTCCAGCGGAAGGCTCACACCCCCGAACTCGGAGCCGCAGGGGGGAGGGGCGCTGCGGCCCGGGGAACCCGGGTGGCTCCCGGGGCGACAGCCGACCCGGCGCGGGCGCCCTCCTCCGAACCCGGCCGGTGTTTCGGCGAGCCGTGCCGGCGCTCCCCCGACTCGGCCGGTGCCGCCGCGGGTTGGAGCCGGGACTGCCGGTAGGAGGTCGGACGAGGTTGTGTGCCGCGGATTCGCGGCTACACTGTCCCGCCGCTCAGTCTGAGCCCACTCCATGGAGACCCTCGTGCAAGCACTTCGCGCACTTCAGGAAATCGACCGTGACCTCTACAAGGCCCAGGCGGAACTCCGCCGCCTGCCCGCCGAGCGCGACCGCCGCCGCGACGAACTTGCCGCCAGGCAGGCGCAGGTCGATCAGGCGCGCGAGCAGATCACCTCGCTCCAGCTGCGCGTGAAGGAGATCGAGGGCATGACCGTGACCCAGGGCGCGCGCATTCGCAAGCTCGAGAAGGAAACGCTCTCCTCGCGGGACATGGCCGTCGTCGAGGCCTGCCGCTACGAGATGCGCTCCCTCAAGCGCCAGATCGACGAGGCCGAACGCGAGGGCCTGGAATTCGTCGAGCAGGCGGAGACCCTCGAGTCGCGCATCGGCGAGCTGAACGAACAGCTCGCCGCGGATCGTTCCGCCTTCGAGACCTTTCAGGCCGCCCTCGAAATCGAGCTGACCGAGGCGCAGGGCCTCCACGACGAGCTCCGCGCCAAGCGCGAGGAGCGCATGAGCGACACGCTCTCACCCGAGACCCTGTCCCTCTACGACAGGCTGATCGGTGCACGGGACGGCGAGGCGATGGCTGCCCTGGAGGGCAAAATCTGTCAGGCCTGCTACATGGAGGTGATGCCGAACCTCGTCGTGCGCCTCGCGCGGGGCCGGGACGTCGTGCAGTGTCCCAGCTGCGATAGGATCCTCTACCGCTTGGGAACCTGAGCGCCTCCGCTCGGGCGTGTGTCCGCCCCATCGCCGGGAGCCGGCTTGACTAGGCTGCCCTGCCGACTGCCGCGCCGCTCCAACGCGGCCGCGAGGCGCTCGCGCACCTCGTTCTTGTGGACGCCCCAGTGCGGCGCGAGGCGTTGGGCGGGAGGAGCATCCCCGGTCAATCGGTGCAAGACCGCGCCGGGGTGCAGGCGCTCGACGAAATCCGCCAACCACTCGACGTAGGTCTCCACGTCGAGCACCGCCAGCTCGCCCGCGCGCCAGTTACGCTCGAAGCGCGTGCGGCGCAGGACCATCAGGTTGTGGACCTTGACCCCCTCCACTGCGCACTCCGCCAGGACCCTGGCCGTGCGCCGCGCGCCCTCGCGACCGTCGCCCGGAAGACCGAGAATCGCGTGGCCGATGACCGCTAGTCCCGCGGCTCGACAGCGAACGACGGCGCGGCGGAACTCCTCCACGGTGTGGAAGCGGTGGATGCTCTCGAGCACCTCGTCGTCGGCGGCTTCCAGGCCCAGCTCGACCCAGACGGGGACCCGCTGCGCCAGCTCGCCCAGGCACTCCAAGGCGGAATCGCTGAGGGTATCAGGGCGCGTGGCGACGCTGACGGCGACGACGGGGTCGGCGATGCGCGGTTCGACCACCGCCAGCACCTCCCGCAGGCGGTCGCTCTGGACGTAGGTATTCGAGTAGGACTGGAAGTAGGCGATCACCCCCGGATCCGCGTCCCGGCGGCGCACGCGCTCGATGCCCCGCTCGAGCTGCTCGGCCAGTTCAGTGCCCGAGCGGAGCGCGCCGGTGCCCGAGCCTTCGACGTCACAGTAGGCGCAGCCGCCGAAGCCGCGTGTCCCGTCCCGATTCGGGCAGGTCGAGCCGGCATCGAGGGCGACGCGGTGCACGCCTCGCCCGAAGGTGCGGCGCAGCCAGGGGCCGAGGGTGACGAACGGCGGGCTCATCGACGGGCTCATGACACGGCAGTCTAACCACCGTGCTAGGATCTGAGGCCAGTGGACGCTCCGGTCGCGGAGCGCGAAGCGCGTGGAGATCCAGCCCATCGTCATCGGCACCGCCGGTCACATCGACCACGGCAAGTCCACCCTCGTGCGGGCGCTGACGGGTATCGACCCCGATCGTTTGAAGGAGGAGAAGGAGCGCGGGCTGACCATCGATCTCGGCTTCGCGCCCCTCGAGCTGCCCGACGGGCGCACGGTCGGGATCGTGGACGTGCCTGGCCACGAACGTTTCATCAAGAACATGGTCGCCGGGGCCTCGGGGATCGACCTCGTCGTGCTGGTGGTCGCCGCGGACGACGGTGTGATGCCTCAGACGCGCGAGCACTTGGCGATCATGAACATGCTGGGCGTTTCGCGCGGCATGATCGCGCTGACCAAGATCGACATGGTCGAGCCCGATCTCGCCGAGCTGGCCGAGGAGGACGTGCGCGAGGCGGTGGCGGGCACTTTTCTCGCCGACGCGCCGCTCCTGGGCGTCTCGGGCGTCACCGGAGAGGGGCTCGAGGCCTTCAAGGAAGCCCTCTTCGCCGCCGTGGACCGCTGTCCGGCGCGCTCGATCGGGGGCCTGTTCCGCATGCCCGTGCAGCGCGTCTTCAGCTCCAAGGGATTCGGGACGATCCTGACCGGTATCCCGGTCGACGGCGTCGTGCGCGTGGGCGACGCCCTCGAGGTCCTCCCGGGCGGACAGCGCGGCCGGGTGCGCGGCCTGCAGGCCTACCGCCAGAAGACCGAGGAGGCGCGGGCGGGTCACTCGACCGCCGTCAACCTGAGCGATGTGGGACAGGACGAGGTGCGGCGCGGCTGCGTGCTGGCGACTCCGGGCTTCTTCCGCGCCGTGCGCATGGTGGGCGCCCGCCTGCGCGTGCTCGATGATCTCGACCGGCCCTTCGCCGACCGCACCGCCGTGCGCCTGCACACCGGGACCGCCGAGGTCCTCGGCGAGGCGGTGCTGCTCGATCTTCCCGAGGTCGCTCCCGGCGGCGACGCCCTGGTGCAGTTCCGCCTGGAGGAGCCCGTCGTCTGCGCTCCCGGCGATCCGTTCATCGTGCGCCTCGCCTCCCCCAGCGTGACCCTTGGTGGGGGAGTGATCCTCGAGGAGAGCCGCTACCGGCTGAAGCGTTTCAAGGGTTTCGTGCTCGACGAGCTCACGCGCCAGGAGGCGAGTCTCGGCTCGACCCGCGATTTGCTCGAGGTCTCGCTGTCGCGCCTGGGCGAGGGGCTGCACTTGCTCGCCGACCTGGCGGTGGGGATCAAGCGCCCGCGCGCGGAGACGGCCGAGCTGCTGGCGGCCATCGCCGCGCGTGGCGGGGCCGTGTCCCCTGACGGCGGGCAGAAGTGGATCCACGCCGAGGCCCTGGAGAGTGGCCTCGAGAAGCTGCGCGCGGCCCTGGCGGCTTGGTTCGAGCGCAACGAGCTGCGGGATGCGATCGACGTCCGCGACTTGCGGCAGGAGGCGGGGATGGAACAGGGCCTGCTGGATGCCCTGCTCGAGGAGGAGCAGGCGCGTGGCGGCTTGAAGCGCGAGGCGGGCGGGCGCGTGCGCCTCTGCGGCCGAGAGATCGAGCTCGACGACGACGTGCGCGAGCTGTGGGAGGCGATCGGAGGGTGCATGGAGGCGGGCGGGTTTCAGCCGCCCACGCTGGACGAGTTGGCCGAGACCTGCGGCGTGCCGCTCGCGCGTGTGTCGGAGGTGGTCGAGATGATGGTCGACCGCGACGAGCTCGAACACCTGGGGAAGGGCCTGTTCATGAACGCCGCCTGCGTCGGCCGTGCGCGGGAGGAGGTCATCGCCAACTGCGAGCGCAACGGGGCTCTGGAGATCCCCGAGCTGCGCGACGCCCTCAAGACCACACGCAGGTTCCTGATCCCTCTGCTGGAGTACCTCGACGCCCAGGGCCTGACCCTGCGCCAGGGCGGGCGGCGCGTGCTGCGCCGGCGCTGAACCTCCCGATTCAGGGAGATTCCTCCCCGATGGGCCTGTACTCGAAGGCCCTCGGCTGCCGATAAGCGCCAGGAAAGCGGTCTCGAAGGGTCTGGATGTGGCCCTTTGAGACTCGAATGGAGATGGCGCGAGAGACCCCCCCCGACAGCCCCCGAGCCGCATGGACCGGGGAGCTGGATTCCTCCGGCGAACCCGCTGTCGCGGGCGTGCCGGAGGACTTCCTGGGCCTGGGGGCGGCCCTCGACCTGGCCGGACCCGCGTCCGCCGCGGCCCCCGCGCCCGGGCCGAAGGTCGCTCCCGAGGGTCCGCCCGCGGCCTCCCCCGAGGCTTCGTCTGACCTCGCATCCGAGCAGGCGGACGCCAGCTGGCTGATGGAATTCGAGGACGAGGACTTCGCGGACGACCCCTTCGGGGAGCCGGAAGACACTCGCGACGAGGACGCCCGGCCCGTGGGCGGTGGCAAGCTGTGGGCCGGGCGGGCGCTGATCGCTCTCATCTCCCTGGTCGCCGGTGCTCTGGGGGCGCGCTGGTACCAAGGTGTGGCTGGGAGCGTAGCGTCCGGCGTGCAGGTCGTAGCCGTCGGATCGCCGGCCGCTCCCGCGGAGCGTCCCGGCGCCCAGGCGCGCCCGCCCGGCGCCGAGCCGGTGGCGCCGACCGCTCCGGCGGGCTCGGCTCAGACCAGCGAGCTGATCGGGATCGCACAAACCGGCGAGTCGCTCGAACCCGTCCAATCCGGCGAGCCGATCGAGATTGCCCAGACCGGCGGTTCCGCCGAGCCCGCCGCCAGCGACGAGCCCGTGGAGCAGGGTGAAGCCGTCGCGCCCGCCACTCTCCCCGGCGCGGAGGCGGACTCCACTACGGGCGAGCCGCTCCGACCCGCCAGGTCCGCGGGCCCCGTCGGCCCCCTCGCCAGTGCGAGTGCACCACCCTCCATCGGTGCCGCCCGGGGAGCACCGCGGGGTCCTCGTCCCGACGCTCCGCCCGCGCCCGTCCACGGCCCGCGGCCCGCGGGCGTCGGCGAGAGCGATGAGGCCCTCGCTTCCCGACCGCTCACTCCCGCATCGCGCGCTCTGCGCACCCTCTCGATTCCGCTCGAGGAGATGGTGCTCCTGCCGGCGGCGAAGGGCGCGGCGCGCGAGGCTGACGCCACCGACCTCGCGGACCTCTGGCCGACGGCGGACATCCCTCTCGGGCGCGTGGACGACGAGCGGCGCCTGCTGACGCCGAAGGTCGGCCGCGTGCGCGTCAACCTGCTCGACGGCGCCGTGTTCGAGGGGCGCCTGATCGCGGTGGGGGAGGGCAAGGTCTGGCTCGAGCTCGACGCCGGCCGCCTGGCGGTCATGGGCTGGCAGGTCGAGCGCGTCGAGCACCTCCTCTCGCCCGAAGGGACCCCGGCGATGGGGACTCCCGGTTCAGAGCGGCTTGCCGGGCTCCCGCAGGTGCGCGTGCGCACTCCCGGAGGCGTGTTCTACGGCAAGCTCCTCGCCCACGACGACGACCGGGTGACCCTGATCACCGCCGAGGGCGCACGCGTGACCCTCGACGACGCCGAAGTGAGTCCGGCCGGTCGCAGTCGGTCGCGCTTGATCGGCCTGGGCGAGATCGCGGCGGATACGGCAGCCGAGACAGCGGCCGGCGACGACGTCCCCCAAGGCGACGCCTGAGCCCTCTGGCGCGCGCGGTCGGGCGAAATCGTCGCTCCCGTGGTGACGCCCTGGCGGGGGTGCGATACTGCCCGTGCGGGGCCGGCTCGCCTCGCCCCCATGCCCCCCTCGCTCCTCGTCCTCCTCCTGCTCGTGACCGGCGCCCTGCCCGGGAGCGCCGATGACGAGATCGTTCGCGAGTTCCGGCGCTACTTCAAGAAGTTCACCGACACCGCCACGCGCGTCGAGGCGATCATGGCCCTCGAGGGAAGCGAGACGGCGGGCGTGGTCGATGTGCTCGCGGATGTCCTCGCCGACGGCGACGGTGAGGTCGTGCGCGCGGCCGTGACCGTGCTGAGCTCCTTCGAGACCCCGACCGCTTCGGGGGCTCTGTTCATGCGCCTGGAAGAGGAGCGCCGCGAGGCGGTGCGCGTCGGTCTCCTGGAGGCGATTGCCCGTGGCGGTTACGGCGGTCCCGCAGAGCCGCTCCTCGATTGCCTGGAGGACAAGGCCTGGAACGTGCGTCGCCGGGCGATCGGAGCCCTCGCGGCGCGGCCGGGCGGCGAACACTCCGAGACCCTCGTTCCGCTCTGCGCCGATCGCGAGCCGGCGGTGCGCTGTGCCGCCCTCGAGGGCCTCACCGCCCTAGGCTCCGCGCAGGTGCTCGCTCCCGCCCTCGCTGCTCTCGCAGACCCCCTCTGGCAGGTGCGCGCGAGCGCCGTCGCCGCCCTGGGGAGCGTGCGCCACCTGGATTCGATCGGCCCGTTGATCGATCGCATGGAAATCGAGGAGGGTCGCCTGGTCGAGGATATCGGCCGCTCCCTCGAGCAACTCACCGGCCGCGCCTTCGGCATACGCACCGAGCTGTGGCGCAAGTTCTGGAACGACACCGCCGAACGCTATCGTCTGCCGACCGACGAGGAGCTGGCGCGTACGCGGGCCGCGCGCGCCGAGGCCGCCGCGCGCTACTCGCCCCCTCCGGGGGCCGTCGCCTACCACGGCATCGCGACACCCTCTCGCGCCCTCCTGTTCATCGTCGACGTCTCTGGATCGATGGAGAACGAGGTCGTCGATCGCGAGCGCTTCAAGCCCGAGGACTACCCCACTCTGGCGCGCATCGACATCGTCAAGAGCGAGCTGGCGAAGACCATCGAGGCCCTCGACTCGGCGGTCGAGTTCAACTTGATCGCCTTCGCCACCGAGGTCCGGCGCTGGAAGAAGAAGGCCGTGCGCGCCAACGTGCTCAACAAGCGCAGCGCCCTGGACTGGACGCGCAAGCTGGAGGCCATCGGCGGGAGCTCCAAGGAGGACCTGGCGCGCGTGGGTCTGGTCGGCGCGGCCAACCTAGCCGGAGGCAAGACCAACAGCCACGGTGCGCTGATGGACGCCCTGGAGGTAGCGAGCCAACGCAAGCACGCGCGCTCTGGGAAGTACCTCGTCGGCCTGGACACGATCTTCTTCCTGTCAGACGGGCGCCCGACCCACGGCGTGCTGGTCGATACCGACGACATCCTGATCGCCGTGCGCAAGGCCAACGAGCTGCGCAAGGTCGTGATCCACACGATCGCCATCGGCGAGTTCAAGAAGGCGTTCATGCGCAAGCTGGCGGAGCAGAACGGGGGCACCTTCGTCGATCTCGGTCGCTGAAGCCCCGCTCGGCGACCGCGCCGGAGGGTGCTTGACGGCCTGTGCGTCTGGGCCTATCGTCTTCCCCCTGCCGATGGCGGCTTCCCGCCCGCAAGGCGGGAGCGGGGTGTGGCTCAGCTTGGTAGAGCGCTGCGTTCGGGACGCAGAGGTCGGAGGTTCAAATCCTCTCACCCCGACCATCCTCCCGTCGGAGAGCGACCCGCGGGCAGGATCCCGCCCGCCCGAGGCCGGCACGCCGCCCGGGGGGGGGCACGCAGTCGATCGCGCGGTTCTTTCGCGAGGGCGGTGCTATCGGAGGGCGGTGCTATCGGAGGGCGGTGCTATCTCAGGCGCCGCGCCGCTGAAGGTGCTTGGGCGAGTGCTCGGGCGGGGGCGGGCCGGTTTTTTTCATCGCGAGCCTCGAGGATGTTCGCGCCGCGCACCGGGGAGAGTACAATGACGACGGAGATCGCGGGTTTCCCGTGGTCTCGCGTATGGCGCTGCGGTAGCTTCCGCAGGTCAGCCGTACCGGGCCGGGTGCTCACGGGGTTCGGTCGAATCGGGGTGCGGCGAGGCCGCGACAGCTCCTACGAACCCTGAGGAATCGGACCCCTCGAAACCGGAGGCGAGCCGCTCGCCTCGCCCGATCCGCCTTCCGTCAGGCGTGCGAACAGGCGCGCCCCTCCCTTTCGTCCAGGGCGTTGGAACGCCACGGTCGGCGGGAACTGACCGATGGGCACCGCGGACCGTCCGCGATGAGCCCTCTCTCGCAACGAGGCCGCCCTCCGCGGTGGCCCAGAACGACAGCCAGAGGATTCCCTTGGCATCCAAGGAACACACACCGACCTCTTCCGAGTCCCTGCCCTTTGGGGCGATGGAACGCCCCGACGACGGCTCCACGCCCGAAGGCGCCAAGACCCGCGCGCGGCGCAAGAGAAAGAAGCGCAGCCGCCGGGAGGCGAGCGACGCCAAGGGCTCCGAGAACGGCGCGCCCGCCGCCGGCGACCGACCCGCCGCGCGGCCGGACGGCGGGAACGGCGGCTCGGGCGATGCTCATCCGGGCGATACCGACGCGGGCGATACCGATGCGGGCGATACTCATTCGGGCGATGCCGGCGCGGACGGGGAGCGCAAGGACTGGCGCAAACCCCAGCGCCGGCGCGGCGGCTCCCGACGCGGCGGGCGTCGGCGCCGCCGGGGTCGCAAGGGTGGCGAGGAGCGCTCGGGCGAGGAGAGCCGGAGCGGAGGAGAGGGGCACGGAGGCAAGGCGGAACGCGGCGAGGGCTCGCCCGCCAAGCCCGCCAAGGCCGCCGAGGCGGCCGTCGGTGAGGGCATGTTCATCGCCGAGAAGGGAGGCTACGGCACCTTGCGCCGCCGGGAGGCCCAGTTCATGCCCGGGCGACAGGACATCTTCGTCGCTCAGCACCTGATCCAGAAACACAAGCTGCGTGACGGCGCGATCGTCAGCGGCCACCTGGGCAAGGGCAAGAAGCACAAGCACCAGCTGCTCGACGTCTTGACCGTGGACGATGCACCCCCCAAGGAACACGCCAACCTGGCGGGTTTCAAGAGCCTCACTTCGATCGACCCCGATTTCCACTACGAGGTCGGCAACGTCACCGATGACGTTTCGATGCGCATCGTCGACATCATCGCACCCATCGGCCGCGGCCAGCGCGGCCTGATCGTCGCCGCGCCGCGCACGGGCAAGACGACCCTCATGCGCCAGTTCGCCAAGGGCGTCGAACTCGCCTACCCGGACGTGCACCTGATGGTGCTCCTGGTGGACGAGCGCCCCGAGGAGGCCACCGAATGGGTGCGCAAGTGCGCGGGGCAGGTGTTCGTTTCCACCAGTGACGAGACGCCCAAGAACCACGTTCAGCTGGCGGAGGCCGTTTGGAAGCGCTGCCAGCGCCTGGTGGAGCTGGGAGAGGACGTCGTTCTGATCCTCGACTCGATCACGCGCCTGGCGCGGGCCTACAACAACCACACCGGTGGCAGCGGCCGCACCATGTCCGGCGGCCTCGACTCGCGCGCCATGGAGCGCCCGCGCCAGATCTTCGGCAGCGCGCGCAACACCGAGACCGCGGGCAGCCTGACGATCCTCGGTACTACCCTCGTGGATACTGGCAGCCGCATGGACCAGATGATCTTCGAGGAGTTCAAGGGCACCGGCAACATGGAGCTCGTGCTCTCGCGCAAGCTCGCCGACCGTCGCATCTTCCCGGCCATCGACATCGAGAAGTCGGGCACGCGCAAGGAGGAGAAGCTCCTCTCGAGCAAGAAGCACAAACGCGTCACGACCTTGCGCCGCGTGTTGTTGAAGATGAACTTCATGGAGGCGATGGAGCTGTTGATCACCAAGCTCGAGGACGTCGAGGCCACCGACGACTTCCTGCAACGCTTCGAGATCGACCCCGAAGCCTGAATGGACGGTGACCCGATAGAGAGTGTCGGTGCCAAGACCACCCGCGCCCGCGAACCTGCGCGGGGAGTGCGCCGCCGATGATGCCCAAGGACAGACCGCGGACTCTGACCCTGGCGGGCCTCGTGGTGCTGTTCGTGTTGCCCTTGTTCCTGCGCCTGGCGGCCGTGGATCACGGTCTGCCGCGAAACTACGTCCCCGACACCCACGCCGTGCGCGCGGCCCTCGGCATGGCGCGCGACCGCGATCCCATACCGCCGGTCGCGCGCTACTCGACCTATCCGAACCTGATGCCGTACATGCTCGTCGGCGTGTTCGGCGCCCACTTCGCCTTTGGATGTGTCGACGGCTCGTGGAGCGGCGCGGAGGAGTTCGCGGAGCACGTGCTGGCCGAACCGGCCGGCGTGCACCTGCTGGCGCGCCTGCTGGTCGCCCTCTTCGGCGCTCTGACCCCCTGGATCGTCCTGCGCGTCGCCCGCGAGGTCGGCCTGAAGCGCGGAGCCTGGGTGGCCGCCTGGCTGGTCGGAGTGGGCGTCCTGCACGTCCACTTCTCCGTCCAGGAGCGCCCCTGGATCCCGCTGGTCTTCTTCATGGCCTTGGCCCTGTGGCCGGCGAGCGCCTACCAGCGGACCCCGCGGGTGCGGACCCTGGGTGCTTGCGGCGCGGCCTGCGGCTTGGCCTTTGCCACCCACCAGGCCGGCCTGGCGACCCTGGGGATCGGTGCCTTCGCCTGGCTCGCCGCTCCCGTGGGCTGGCGCGCGAGGGACCTGGGGCGCCGGGCGTCCCACGGCTTGGCCTGCGTCACCGCATTCGGCCTCGTCGCCCTGCTCCTCGGCCATCCCTACCTGCTCGTGCACGGCAGCACGCCGAGCGCGGGCGTCGTCGGTGGCGCGGCTTCCGACTTCAGCGTCGGCGGACAGGGGATCCTGCTCGCCTTCCGGTGGGAGTCGGTCGGGCGTCAGTTGGCGGCGGCCTTCGGCTACGATCCGGCCCTGTGGATCCTCGCCGCGGCGGGTGTGGTCGGGGCCTTGCGCTCGCCCGGTGCCCGGCCTTGCGCCCTGTTCGGCCTGGCCTGGGCGGGGTTCTTCATGAGCCTCGAGAACGACCACGTGCGGTACCTACTGCCCCTGGCGGTCCTGCTGGCGATTCCAGCCGGCTTCGCCGCCGAACGCCTCGCCGGCGGCGGGCGCGGGGCGCGGCTGGCGCTGTTGGTCTTGCTGGCGTCGCCCCTGGTCGCCAGCTTGCGGCTGGTGCACGTCTTGGGGAGCGAGGACACGCGCGCCGAAGCCGAGCGAACCCTGGCCCAGTCCCTGCCCGCGGGCGCACTCCTGGCCGTCGACCGCTACGGACCGACGGCGGACTTGAACCTCGCGAGCCTCGATCGCTTGGCCTCCTGGCGCGAGCTGACGACTCGCGAGGCCCACCGGCGCACGCGCCTGGCGGCGGCGGCGGACACCGCCGACGGGGTGGACGCCGTGCGCCTCGAGGACCTGCTGTCCTTCGACGAACGCGAGGGGACCGTCGAGCTGCGCGAGCACGCGGCCGAGCTCGCGGGCGAGGGAGGCGGGCCGGCGGAGCTGCTCATGGCCCTCGGGGTCACGCACCTCCTGTTCGTGGACCGCTCGCCAGGCGATCCCGAGCACCACGCCCTCTCGGCTGTGATCGCGGGCCGCAGCGCCGAGTGGGTGATCGACCCCTCCTCCGGCGACGCGCGCACCCGACATGCGCGCCTGCCCACCGACCTGCGCTTTCCCCTGGTCGACCTGTGGCGCGTGCGACGCCCTGGGCCCTGGCTGGGGCTCTACGATCTGCGCTGAGGCGCGCCCGGCAGCCCCGCAAGAGAAACGCCAACGGGCGGCTAGAGCCGCCCGGCGTCGCTCCAGCGTAGGGCGTACATCAAGGCGATGGCTGTGAATCCGTCAGCGAGCAGGCCGGCGTCGAGCAGGGCCTCGACCTGTGTTCGAGGGAAGGTGCGCACCAGGATCTGCTCGGAGGCTTCCGGGCTCGCTTCGGCCACGCGCTCGCAGTCCAGCGCCATCCAGGCGTGGGCGTAGTGAGGGCTGATGCCGTTGGTCGGGTAGAAGCCCGGGAGGGCGACCCAGCGTCCGGCGCGGTGGCCGGTCTCCTCCATCAACTCACGCTCGGCCGCCGCCAGCGGCGTCTCGTCGGCATCCATGCGCCCGGCGGGCAGCTCCCAGTGGGTCTTGCCGTGCGGGTAGCGGTATTGGCCGATCAGGACGAGCTCACCGCCGGGGAGCCGGGGCACGACGACCACCGCGTCGGAGATCTCGAACACGTGGTGCTCGCCCTGGGAGCCGTCGGGCAGGCGCACGGTGTCGCGCCGCAGGCCGCACCAGGGCGAGGCGTAGATACGTTCGCTCGCCAGTACGCCGAAGGGCGGGAAGGGAGGAGGGTCCTGCGGCGCGGCGTCGCTCGGGGCGGTCATGGTCGGTCGGGTGGAAGGTCGGGAGAGCCGGCCGTGCCGGCTCAGGCGCGCACGGCGTCGTGGTACAGGGAGCGGTAGGTGTCGAGCATCAGGGTGAAGTCGTGGTCGCGCTCCACCTTGGCGCGGTTCGCCTTGCCGAGGCGCCCGCGCAGGGCGGCATCGGCGGCCAGCTCGCCCAGGGCGCGGGCGAGAGCGGAGGCGGTGTCGGCGCCGGCGAGGGGCACGACCCACCGGGCCTGCTCCTCGCCGAGCACGGCGCCGACGTCGCCGACGTCGGTCGAGACCGCCGGGAGGGAGGAGGCCATCGCCTCGAGCAGGGCGACCGGCAGCTGCTCGGTGTCGGACGACAGGCAGAACACGTCCATCAGGTCGTACCAGCGCGGCAGGTCGTCACGGTGCCCGACGAGGTGCACGCGCCCGGCGAGTGGGGGGGTGCCCGCCAGCTCCTCGAGGCGCCCGCGCTCGGAGCCGTCGCCGACCACCACGGCCACGAGGCCGAGGGAAGGATCGACGCGTGCGCAGGCCTCGAGGAAGCGTGTGGGGTGCTTCACGGGTCGCAGGTGCCCGACCAGGCCGACCACCGGCGCGGAGGGCGGGATGGACAGCTCGGATCGCAGCTGCGCGCCCTCTCCCGTGCGGGGATAATCCTCGACGCGGACCCCGTTGGGGACGAGGGCAACGCGCTCGGAGGGCAGCCTCCAGCGCTCGAGCGCGATCCGGTGGAGCACGCGTGAGGGCACGACGACCCCGTGCGCGCCGGGCAGGACCCAGCGCCGCGCCAGCTCGCGCCGCCGCTTGAAGGTGTGCGCCTCGTCGGTGCCGAAGCCATCCTCGTGGTGCAGCACGACGCGGCCCTGGCTGCGGGCCGCCAGCACCGCGTCGAAGGCGCCCCAGTTGTAGGTCAGGACGGCGTCGGGTGCGACCGCGTCGAACAGGCGTCGCATGGCGCGCACGGTCTTGGGCGTACTCGCCCTCGGGAGGCTCTCGAGCACCCGTGCCGGTGCGTCGGCGCCGAGGCGCTCCGCGGCGTCGGTGCGCCCGTCCACCGCCAGGATCGAGTGGCGGAACTCGTCCCCGAGGGCGTCGATCAGGGCCACGGTGCGCAGCTCCGGGCCGGCGGGAACGAAGGTGGAGAAGACGTGCAGCAGGTGGGGCGCATCCAGCGCGGGCGACATGCTTCAGGCGTCGCCGCCGGGGGCGTGGATGCGCACGGTCGCGTCCAGGAAGGCCTCGCGCTCCTCGACCGGCTCCCAGTCGAGCAGGCGCCGGGCGGTGGTGCAGGTGAACACGGGTCTGAGGGAGCGCGAGGACAGGTCGCGCCAGGACGGGAACGGAATCCCGCGCCGCCCGCCGGCGATCTTGACGAACCACTTGCCGACCTCCATGGCCTGGGAGAGCGCCAGGGAGCGAGGGTGGAAGACCAGGGCGCGCCCACTCGAAGCCGCCAGCTCGGCGACGATCTCCGAAGCGGTGAGCGCAACGCGAGCGCAGAGGTTCAAGGCCACCCCGTCGAGCTCGGTCCCCTCGAACATCGCGGCGCGCGCGATGGCCTCGGCCGCATCCTCGACCCACACCAGCGGCAGCGGGTGATTCCCCCGGCCCCACCCGATGCAGTGACTGTCGCGCACCCACAGGCCGAGGCCGGAGTGCTGCATCGGCGTCCCAGCGCCGACGACGATCCCCGGGCGCAGGATGCAGACCCCCAAGCCGCGCTCCTCGAACAGCTCGAGCACGGCGGCTTCGGCGGCGATCTTGCCCCGCGAGTAGAGCGAGCGCCCGTCGGGGAGCGGGTCGGTGGCGGTCGAGTCGTCGAGCTCTCCGTCGAGGTCGAGGCCGGTGTAGAGGGAGGCGATCGAGGAGACGTACAGCAGCCGCGGCACTCCCGCCGCCAGGCAGGCCTCGCCGACCGCGCGTGTGCCGTCGACCATCGAGCGGGTGACCTCCTCCCAGGTGTCCCCGCCGCCGGTCGCGAGGTGCACGACGGCACAGGCGCCGGCGAGCTTCTCCGCCAGGCCATCGGTGTCCTCGAGGCTCCCGCGCACCAGGCGCAGGCGGCCGTCGCGGGCGGCCTCGGTGATGTGCTCGGGCAGGGAGTGCGTACGCCGGACGATGCAGGTCACCGGTCGCTGGGCGGCCAACAGGCGGGTGACGACGCGCTGTCCGATGAAGCCCGTCCCGCCCAGGACGACCACCTCGCCGGGACGCACGGGCTCGGACGCGAGGGGTGCGGCCGGCGGCGGTTCGGGGGCCGCGGCGCCGGCGGCGATGGCTTCGCACCAGTCGAGAACCTCGCCGGCTCGGAGTGCGTCGACAGGCGCGGGCTCGCCGGCGCGCAGGGCGCGGTGGAAGGCAGACAGTGACTCGCGCATGCCCACGAAGAACGCGTCCGCTCGCGGACGCAGGCCCAGGGTGGCCGCGAGGTAGCCGAACAGGCCGCGGCGCGCCGCACGCCGCAGGCTGCGTCCGCGCCCGGCGGAGGCCGCGTAGGAGTTGTAGAAATCGAGCCAGCGCGTCGCGCTCTCGCCAGCGACCGCGTCGTGGGTGAAGTCGGCCTCCAGGCAACCGTCGGAGCCGATGGCTTCCAGGGTGCTGCGCGTGAAACCCTGACCGAAGGCCAGGTGGATTTCGGCCGTGCCACGCTCGGCGCGTGCCGCGATCACCCAGCAGTCGTGGAACACCTGTCCCGGAAGTAGTTCGCGGCTCTTGAGGACGCTGGTCTGGCAGGAGAGCACGCGCCCGAGCAGGGTGTGTACCTGGCTCAAGGGATGCACCGCCTGCTCGAAGACGATGTGGCGGGGATCGCGGAACATCCAGTGCGAGTACTGCTCCGCATCGAGCTGCATGAGTGGGACGCTCCAGGTGGCGCGTACGTGCTCCAGCCGTCCGATCTCGCCCGCCCGCACTCGCTGGGCGAGACGCGTGAAGGCAGGGTGGAAGGCGTGGTTGTGGTTCACCCCCAAGGCCAAGCCGCGGGCGCAGGCGAGCTCGCCCAGCTCGCGCGCCTGCGCCGCCGCCGGGGCCGCGGGCTTCTCGAGGAAGACGCCGATGCCCGCCTCCAGCAGGCGCCGCGCCAGGGGAACGTGCAGGTCGGGGGGGACGAGCACGTGGGCGACGTCCACGCCCAGCTCGGACAGGTCCGCCACATCGGCCACGGCGGCCACCTCGTGGCCGGCGCCGGCCGCCTCCGCCAGGCGCCGGGCACGGGCCAGATCGGGGTCGCAGACGGCCACCAAGCGCACGTCGTCCAGGCCGGCCAAGATCTCGCGGTGGTCTGCGGCGATGAACCCCGCGCCCACCAGTGCCACCCGGGTGGGGCCGGTGGGAGGGCTCCCGGCGGCGTCGGAGGAGGGGGGGGAGGGGGTCGTGGAGGGCATCATGGGGTCGGGGCTGGGGGGCGGCAGAGTACTAGGGAATACCTCGACCGCCGCCGAATCAAGGCCTCAGAGGCATTCGGGAGGCATTTGACGGTCGATTGATCCAGGAGCGTTGGGTTGTTTGATGTCCCGGCCCCACCCTCGGCTCTCGAAGAGGTTCCCCCTCTGAAAGGAAATTCCATTTACTTCTCAACCAGATTGCATTTATGGGCGAGACTACTTGTATCTCCTCCTTCTTGGGGCCCGCTCCGTCGGTTCGCCGGCGGGGTTGGCCTCTTTTTCTTTGCCTGGGCCTCCTGCCGGCCGCCGGGCTTGGACGGCGGATCGCGGGACGCTATCGTGGGGCATGGAACTCTCCGAGGGGCTCACTTTCGACGATGTCCTGCTGGTGCCCCAGCAGTCCGACGTCCTCCCACGCGAGGTCGACCTGCGCACGCGCTTTTCGCGCAACGTCCCGCTCTCGATCCCGCTCTGCTCGGCGGCGATGGATACGGTCACCGAGTGGGAGCTGGCGGTCTCTCTCGCCCGCGAGGGCGGCATCGGGATCATCCACCGCAACCTCTCGATCGAGGCGCAGATCGGCGAGGTCGACAAGGTCAAGCGCTCCGCCAACGGCGTGATCCGCGACCCGGTCACCCTGCCGCCCGACGCGACCGTGGGGCAGGCGCGGCGCATCATGGCCTCGCAGAACATCTCGGGCTTGCCGATCCTCGACGGCGAGCGCGTGGTCGGCATCCTCACGCGCCGCGACTGCCGCTTCGAGTCGGGAGACGACACGCCGGTGGCCGAGCGCATGACCCGCGACCACCTGGTCAGCGCGCCGCCGGGGACCTCCCTGGAGGAGGCGCGCGACCTCCTGTTCCAGCACAAGGTCGAGAAGCTGATCATCATCGACGGGGCCAATCGCTTACAGGGCCTGATCACGATGAAGGACCTCAAGATGCTCGACGAGTTCCCCCTCGCCGCGAAGGACGACCGAGGGCGCCTGCGGGTCGGGGCCGCGATCGGCGTGCGCGACTACGAACGCTCTGAGGGACTGTTGGAGGCGGGGGTCGACGTCCTGGTCATCGATACCGCCCACGGCCACTCGGAGAACGTGATGGACACCGTGCGCGAGCTCAAGCACCGGACCGACGTCGACGTCGTGGCGGGCAACGTCGCGACGGCTCCCGCCGCCAAGGAGCTGGCCGAGGCCGGAGTCGACGGCGTCAAGGTCGGCATCGGACCGGGCTCGATCTGCACCACGCGCATCGTGGCCGGGGTCGGCGTGCCGCAGCTGACGGCGGTAGCCGACGTCGCCGGCGCCCTGGCCGGGAGCGAGGTCCCGGTCATCGCCGACGGCGGGATCCGCTTCTCGGGCGACATCGTCAAGGCCCTCGCGGCGGGCGCCTCCTCGATCATGGCCGGCAGCCTCTTCGCTGGCCTCGAGGAGAGCCCGGGCGAGGCGTTTCTCTACAAGGGCCGCTCGTTCAAGGGCGTGCGCGGCATGGGCTCGATCGGCGCCATGCAGGAGGGCTCGAAGGAGCGCTATCGACAGGGACACGTGGAGGAGGCGGACAAGCTCGTGCCCGAGGGCATCGAGGGCATGGTGCCCTACCGCGGCCAGCTGTCGACCTTCGTGCACCAGCTCGCCGGCGGCGTGCGGGCGGGCATGGGCTACTGCGGCGCGCGTGATCTCGGCGAGCTGTGGGAGCGCGCGCGCTTCATTCGCATCACCCCGGCGGGAACGCGCGAGGGGCATCCCCACGACGTGACGATCACCAGGGAATCCCCGAACTACTTCCACTCCGATTGAGCCCGCGAGGCCTCACCCGCGCCCGCGCGTTCCCCGCATGAGCGACCCCCAGCCGACCGATCCCCGCGGTGTCTTGATCGTCGATTTGGGCACCCAGTACACCCAGCTCATCGCCCGCCGCATTCGTGAGGCGGGCACGTGGTGTGAGATCACGATCCCCGAGCACGCCCTCGAGCGCGCGCGCGCCATGGACCTGGGCGGCCTGGTGCTCTCGGGCGGGCCGGCGTCGGTCTACTCCGAGGGCTCGCCCCGTCCGTCGCGGGAGCTGTTGGAGCTGGGCGTGGGCGTTCTGGGGATCTGCTACGGGATGCAGTGGATGTGCCAGGAGCTCGGCGGGAAGGTGCGCGCCTGTGACCGTCGCGAGTACGGGCGCACCACGATGGAAGTCGGCGGTGCGGAGGGCCTGTTCGAGGGTCTTCCTGGCGCCACCGACGTCTGGATGAGCCACGGCGACCGGGTCGAAACCCTGCCGCAGGGCTTCTTGACCCACGCGAGCTCCTCCAACTGCGAGCACGCCGCGGTCAGCGGCGACGGCGGGCGCCTGTGGGGGGTCCAGTTCCACCCGGAGGTCACCCACACCCCGCGGGGGTGTGAGATGATCGCCAACTTCCTCGGGCGCGTCTGCCGGCTCCCCGGCGATTGGCGCTCGGATTCGATCGTCGGGCGCGAGGTGGCGCGCGTGCGCGAGAAGGTCGGTGAGACGGGCGAGATCGTCTTGGGCCTGTCGGGGGGGGTGGACTCCTCGGTGGCGGCCATGATCCTGCGCGAGGCCGTCGGCGACCGCCTGCACGCGATCTTCGTGGACAACGGGCTTCTGAGGAAGGGCGAGCGCGAGGCGGTCGAGCGCACCTTCCGGGACCGCTTCCAGCTCGACCTCACCGTCGTCGACGCCTCGGAGCGCTTCCTCGCCAAGCTCGCCGGCGTGACCGATCCCGAGCGCAAGCGCAAGGTGATCGGCCACGAGTTCATCGAGGTCTTCCGGGAAGAGGCGACGCGCTTCTGTGACGCGCGCTTCCTCGGCCAGGGCACGCTCTACCCCGACGTGATCGAGTCGGTTGCGGCCCACGGCGGGAGCACGGCGGTGATCAAGAGCCACCACAACGTCGGCGGCCTGCCCGAGGACATGGACATGGAGCTCATCGAGCCCTTGCGCGAGCTCTTCAAGGACGAGGTGCGCGAGATCGGCCGCTTCCTGGGGCTCGACGCCGTGCTCGTCGACCGCCAGCCCTTCCCCGGTCCGGGGCTGGGCGTGCGCATCGTCGGGGAGGTGACCCCCGAGCGCGTCGCGACCCTGCAGGAGGCCGACCACATCATGACCTCGGAGATCGAGGCCGCCGGCGAGGCCGAGGGCCTGTGGCAGTACTTCGCCGTGCTGCTGCCGATCAAGTCGGTGGGCGTGATGGGGGACGCGCGCACCTACGAGGACGCCTGCGCCCTGCGGGTCGTGAAGTCCCTCGACGGCATGACCGCCGACTGGGCTCACCTGCCGCCCGAGCTCGTCGGCCGCATCTCCAACCGCATCATCAACGAGGTGCGCGGCATCAACCGCGTCGTGCTCGACGTCACCAGCAAGCCCCCGGGGACGATCGAGTGGGAGTAGGGGGTGAGCAGCGCCAGGTCGCGGGCGGCCGGTCCCTTCCCTGCGGCGGACCGGCGCCTCTCCGCGAGCGGACCGCGACCGAGACGGGTCGAGCGAGGCGACGCGCCCAGAGCCGCTCAATCGGACCTGTCGGACACCCGGCGGTGTGAAGGCCGGGCGGCCATCCACTCGTAGATCGGCCGCGGGACGAGGCGCATCGCCGCCATCGCCAGGGCCATCGACAGGGGGAAGGTGCAGACCGCCCGGCGCGAGGCGATCGCGCGCGCGATGGTGCGCGCGGCGTCGTCCACCTCGACCAGGAAGGGCATCGCAAAGCGGTTGCGGTCGGTCATCGGCGTGCGCACGAACCCCGGGCAGACCGTCGTGACGGCGACGCCCGAGCCGTGGAGGTCCATGCGCAGGCTCTGGAGGAGCGTGGTGAGCCCGGCCTTCGACGCGCAGTAGGCCGCGGCTGTCGGCAGGCCCCGGAACCCGGCCATGCTGGAGATCCCGATCACGTGGCCACGGCCGCGCTCGATCATCCCCGGGAGCACGGCGCCGATCGTGGTCACGGCGCCCAGGAGGTTCACCTCCAGGGTCTTCGCGACGTGGCGGGTGACGAAGTCCGTGCCCGGGGTCGGCGAGCCGATCCCCGCGTTCACGACCAGACGGTCGATCGGGCCGAGCTCGGCCTCGCACGCCGCGACCGCCGCCTCGACGCTCCCGCGGTCGGTCACGTCGCAGGCGAGGGCCACGGCCCGCCGGCCTCCGTCTTCGATCCGCGCGGCGAGGTCGGCGAGGAGGTCGGTCCGGCGCGCCGCGAGGGCGACGTCGTCCCCGTCGGCGGCCAGGCGCAGGGCGAGGGCGCGCCCGATGCCGCTGGATGCGCCGGTGACGAAGGTGATCATGGGGAGTCGAGGGGACGGCGGACGGACGCGGGGTTCCCGGGAGCCTAGCCCGCATCCCACCCCGGCCTTCGGCATCTTCGCCGGTTCTCCGGCCCCTATCGACACATCCCTCCCCGGCCGTGCCCGAAGACCTGCTCGGGGACGACTCCGCACCCCTCGCTCACGAGGTGCGGCCTGGACCGGACCGACGAGGAGTCCTCTCGCAGCCTGGTGACGGCAACGGGCTGGCGACACAACCGCCGCGCCGGTCCTCGCTGGCAGCGGGGCCCTCCCGGCGAGGAGAACCCTGGACCGGGGAGGCAGGGGAGGGCGGGTCCGTCGGCGCCGACGGGGGCCGCGTGGGCGCGGCGGGGTGCGCGTTTCACTCCGCCAGGAACAGGTCCGCCTCGACGACCTCGCCGGGCTCGACGGACACCGTGGCCCGCGCGGCCCTGGCGACGGCTGCCGACCGGTCGAGGAAGCGGGGCTGGTCGACCCACACCTCCCAGGTCCCCGCGCCGAGGCCGCTGAGGAGGTGCGGCGCCGTCCGCAGGATGCGCGCGGGGAGCGTGCGCTCCCCCGTCCTCTCGAGCCGGATCCAGGCGGCGCCCGTGTACTCGGACCCGTCGAGGTGGAGCAGGCGCAGCCTCACCGCCCCCAGGTGCGACAGGTCGACCTCGATCCGGGCACCCTCCTCGCCGACCGCGACGGCTCCGCTCCAGCCGGAGACCGCCGGGGCCGTGTCCCCACCCGAGAGGAGCCGGAACTCCCACCCCCAGCTCCCCGTCGGGAGGCCCTCCACGGTCACCGTCGAGGGGAACGCATCGTGCACGGCGTACTCGCACGGGCGGCCGTCCTCGTCGAAGAGCCGCAGCACTCCGAGGGGCTCGGCTTCGTCCACGACGGCGTGGTCGCCCAATCCCCAGACGAACCGGACCTCCAGGGATCCCCAGGCGCTGGCGGTCGGGGTCAACTCGACGGTCACCTCGGCCGGAACCTCCCCGTCCAGGGCCGGTACCTCGAAGCGCGCGACGGTCTTCTCGTATCCGGGGTAGTCGAGCGCGAGCTCGAAGGGCCCCAGGAAGGGCAGGTCTCCGGGGGAGGTGAAGACGTACAGGCGGTCCGTGAGGGTCGAGTGCTCGCCGGCGAGCGCCCCGAGGAGCGAGAGCGTCTCCGGGCCGATCCCAAAGAGGCGACCCACGTCGGGATCGCCCGAGCGCGGTCCGCCGTAGCGCCGCCCGTAGAGCAGGGGAGACGTGCGCAGGGCTCTCGCCTCCGTTTCCCGCAGGCGGATCCAGGCGGCGTACGCCCGGTGGACGACGATGGAGACGTCGCGCGAGGCGGAGCGGCCCCAGCTCACGCGCGACGGGCTGACGAACCCGTTCCCCGCGGCGACGGCCGAGTAGAGTCGATCCGGATCGACCCCGCGGAGCACGAAGGCGCCCTGCTCATCCGTCACGGCCGTGACGGACCGCAAGTCCCCGGCGTCGGCCCTGAGCGCGAGCTGCGCCGTGGGGTACTCGGCTTCCCTCCAGGCCAACACCTCGATCCCCGCGCCCGCGCTCGAGCCGTCTTCTGTGACCACGCGGCCGCGCACCTCTTCGGCGGGCGTGAGGGCGAGCTTCACGAGCACTTCGCCTTTAGCGGCGGGACTCATCCGGGCCTCGCCGGTCACGAACCCGGCGGCGGAGACCAGGACGGTGTCGAAGGCGACACCGTTCGTCTTCACCCTCAGCACTCCGCTCGCGTCGGTGAGTCCCAAGCGAGCCTGTTCCTCCCCGACGAGTCCCGCGACCAGAGCGCCGGCCAGGGGGCGGCCGTCGAGGGAGACGACGGCGACCCTCAGGCGGGCCGAGTGCGCTGCTTGCGTCGGCGCGCCGGGTGCTCCGACGGCGGAGCGACCAACCTTGGGGAGGTCCCCCTTCTCGGCTGCGGCTTCCGGTTGGCCACTCCCGGCGGCTGGGGCGACGCGCCTCCCTCCGAGGTCCGTCCCCCGTGTGAGGACGAGGAGCAGCAAGCCCGCGGCCAGCAGGGCTCCCGCGATGATCGGGCCCCGACGTCTCATGGTCTCGAGACTGCCGCGTTCCAGTCCTCGCCTGGGAATCCGGGCGCACCGACCGCTGCGTGAGGGACCGCGGGGCCGGGGATCACTCGCACTCGAATCCGTCGCCGGCGTTTCCGCTGCAGGAGTCCCCTCCGCAGCCCGAGCGACACGGTCCCCAACCCGTGGGCTGCTGCCACTCGCCGTCGATCTTCTTCTGGATCGTGTGGCAGCAGCTGGGCTCACCGGACGGATCGCATTCGCACCACCACAGCTCCGCGTTCACGTCGAGCTGCATGGAGTCGAGGCTGCAGCTCGTCCCGCACGAGAGGTTCCGGCACTGCATTCGCGGCCAGGGCGGCGGGTCGGGGGGGACGACGGCGATGAAGCCGTTGCACTCGTGGTCGCCCGTGGCCACGCCCCATGCGGTGGCCACGGTGATGATGCCCAGGAAGATGGGCTTGATCATGGATCCCTCTCCGGTGATCAGGGTTGCGGCTGGTTCTCGATCCCGAGGCGAGCCTAGGGGGGGGGCGGCCCGTGTCAACCTCGCCGTTGGCTGTGGGGGGGGCGTGGCCGCGCTGGCCGCCGAGACCTGTCCCTGTGCCCTCGCAGGCGGGCGCGGCGCCCTCGCGGGGTGCGGGATCCCCGGCAGGTCCGGTCGATCCCGGAAGCCAGGGGTTCGTCGCTTCAGGGGGTGGGCTCGCCCGCCCGGCGTCCGCCCAGCAACTCCAACCGGACCCGGCGGTCGGCCGCCGACGAGCTCGCCCCGTGCGCTGCGAGGACTCCCATGCCGACCGACAGCGGGGGCGTGGAGGCGGCGACGGTGGCGACCAGGCGCATCACGGTCGAACCCCCCATCGACAGGGTGAGGGGGACGCGCACCACCGGGAGCGTCCTCCCCGCCAGGACGACCTCGTCCCGCTCGGCTTCGTACAGGCTCGGCGAGAGCTCGTAGCGGCGGTCGAACAGGAATCGCACGGCTCCCGCCAGGGAGGGAGGCGAGGCGATCTCGCGCAGGATCCCGGCCAGAACCTCGTTCTCCCGCCAGGCCTCGAACAGGGCGAGGGTGGAGGCCAGGCCGAACAGGCGCCGGTCGAAGCCCTCGGCGTGCGGGTCGAGCGCCTCGAAGGCCAGGGCCACATCGAGGAGGTTCTGGCGCATGCACGCCTCGGGCACGTCGACCGCCGTGCGCTCGAGACGACCATCGTCCAGCGCGAGGACCCAGACCGAGCATCTCCAGACCGCGGACGCCTCCTCGTGCTCCACCCCCGCCAGGGTCAGGCTCAGGGTCGCCGAACGGTCGGTCTCCTCGGCGAGCTCGCACCGCACGAGCCAGTCGCGCGCGCGGTCTCCGTCCCGGAGGTTGAGGCGGTAGAGCAGGCGGTCTCCGGGTCGGGCGGGAGCTCCGCTCGCACCGAGCTCCACGCCGCGCAAGTCGGCGAAGGCGGCGGGGATCGCGCTCCAGTCGAGGGGCGGGAGGGGGTCCGCCCGCGCCGCGGGAGCGAGGCCTCCGCGATCGGGCGCCGCGCAGGCCGTGCAGGCCAGGAGAACCGCGCCGGCGACCCGCAGGATCCGCCGCGCGCGGCCCGGGCCGCGGTGCCCAGCGGCCGTCACTCCCGCGCCCCCTCCCCGTCCAGGGGTTCCATCCCCGACTCGCCGCCGAAGCGGGGCAACTCGTCGAGGATCGGGCACCAGTCCGGTGCCCGGTCGGCGTAGGCGTGGCCCGTGGGGTCCTGGCCGAGGGGGTCGACGAGGTTGGCGACGGTCACGTGCACCTCGCCGGCCCAGCGCGGGGACTCGAAGAGCAGGGTCGTGCCGCAGGTCCCGCAGAAGCTGCGCGTCGCCTCGGTCTCGGTCCGGTAGCGCGACAGGCGCTCCCCGCCCGCGACGATCCGGAAGCGCCCGGCCTCGAAGCCCGCCCAGGTCACGACCCCCGCCCCGTGGGCGCGGGTGCAGTGCACGCAGTGGCAGTGGGCCACGAAGCGCGGCGGCAGCTCGGCCTCGAAGCGCACGCACCCGCACAGGCAACGACCCCTGACCATCCCGGCTCCCACGGGCTGGAGTATAGGCCACCGCGCCGCCCGGGAGCGCCGCCGCGCCCTCCCCGGCGGCTGCCTGACCGATCCCCCCCGGCGCGCCTGCTCGCGTGGCCGGGTGCAAGGCTCGCGGGCTACGACCACAAGTCGAGCAGCTTCTGCTCGACGGGGAAGCCGAAGCGTCCCTCGCGCAGGCGCCAGCCGGCGACGGTGCCCGCGAGGGCGCGCAGCCAGGCCGGTCCGTCGGCGGTCGTGCGGTCGAACAGGGCCGCGCAGCGCAAGAAGCGCCGCCAGGCCCGGCGGAGCTCGGGCGGCAGGGGCGTGAGCTCGCTGTTCCACTTCCACTCGAAGCAGCGCCCCCACTCCTCGAAGGTACTCGGCAGCTCCCAACCCAACCGGCGCGCCTCGTCGTAGTCCGCCGTGCCCGGGACGGCGCGGAAGGGGTAGACGTCCGACGCGCAGCCGCGGAAGGCGTGCTTGGTCTCCGCCGCCTTGCGCAAGGTCGCCCACATCGAGTCCGGCTCCTCGCCGGGGTACCCGATGATCCAGAAGCAACCCGTCGTGATCCCGCGCCCCGTCAGGCGCTGCAGGGCTCGGGGGAGCTCGTCGATCGGCACGTGCTTGCGGATCCGCCGTTGCATCGACTCGGTCCCGGTCTCGGCGCCCAACCACAGCAGGTGAGCGCCGCTGGCCGCCAGCGCATCGAGGGTCCCCTCGTCGTAGCGCAGGACCGCCTCCACGTCGATGGTCGCGTTCCACCACAGCTCGCACCCCGAACGTTCGAGCTCCTCGCTGAACGCCCGCCCGCGCGCCTCGGAGACCCCCCAGTTGGCGTCGTTGAATCTGAGGGTCTCGAAGCGGAAGCGCTCCTGCAACTCGGCGGCCAGCGCCGCCAGCTCCGCACCCTCGATCGCCTTCCAGCGCCGTTGCGTGACGCGCGGGCTACAGCAGAAGGTGCAGTCACAGGGGCAGCCGAAGCTGCTGAAGAGCGAGAAGCCGACGGGCGGTCGCGCCTCGCTCCAGCCCGCGGGGAAGGGCATGCGGTGCCGCACGCGGCCGAGGCCCGCGGCGAGCTGCCGGCGGCGGTAGGGTTCGAAGTCCAACAGGTGCCAGGGCACCGCGGGCAGGGCCTCGAAGCCGACCACGGCGCGCGGGTCGGTGCGCACGAGCTGGCCGTCGCGCAGGAGCGCCAGGCCGGGCACGTCCTCCAGGTCGTCGCCCGCCTCGAGGGCGTGCACGACGTCGAGGAAGGTCAGCTCGCCCTGGCCCAGGACCACCGCGTCGGCGATCCCCGCCTCGAGGTACAGCTCGGGCACGACGCTGGGGAACCAGCCGCCCCAGAGGATCGGGAGGTGGGGGAGCCGCGCCCGCACCGCGCGCGCCACGTCCCGGCCGTCGTGCACTTGGTAGCCGAGGATCGCCGAGCAGCCCAGGAGCAGGGCGTCCTCGCAGGCCTCCAACAGGCGTGGCAGGGGGTCGCGTTCGACGTTCGCGTCGACGAGCACCACCTCGTAGCCCTCGGCGGCCGGGCCGCCGGCGATCTGCAGGAGCTCCAGGGGCAGGAGGTCGGCGCTGACGGACTCCCCGAGCGCGGGATCCCCCCGGAGGGGCAGGTAGAGGACCAGCTTCTTCCGCGTGCTCATCCCCGCTCCCGTGAGCGGACGGCCACGGCCAGGGGAGCGAGGGCGGTGGCGATCTGGCCGAAGACCTCCCGGAACGCGTCGAGCCCGCCGCCGTAGGGGTCGCGCAGGTCGACCGGGCCGCGGGGAGCGAGCGGGCCTAGGCGGAAGAGCTTGCGGCGTGCGCGGGGGAAGGCACTCGAGACGCGCGACACGTCGGCCGCGTCGAACGCAAGGATGATCTGTGCCGCGTCGACGTCGGCCGCGTCGAGCACGCGCGAGCGGTGGGCTGAGAGATCGAGGTCGAAGGCGCGCGCGGCGTGCAGGGCCTCCGACGGGCAGCACCGGCCCGCTTCCCTGAAGGTGCCGCGTGACGTCACCTCGACCACGGCGGGGAGGACGCGGCGGGCGGCGTGCTCCGCGAAGGGACTGCGGCAGACGTTTCCCTTGCACACGAACAGGAGGCGACGCGCGTCCGGCAGGGCGCGGCGCAGCCCGGCGGTGAGCCTGGCGCGCAGGAAGGCGCTGCGGTAGGGCCAGCGCGCCAGCTTCTTGCGCGTCGCCCACGCGATCTCGCCCGCCACGCGCCGCACTTGGGCCAGGCCCGGACGGGGGTCGTCGAGCGCCCAGGTGTCCGCGCGCTCCTCGAGACGCGGCAGGTGGGCGAGCTCGGTCAGCAGCGTCTTGACCGGGACGGTCGTGAGCGAGGGATCGGAGCGTCGCGCGCGCAGGTTGCGCCAGACCCAGGTAGCGTCCATGGCCAGGTTGCGGCCGTGGAGTCCCGTGCGGTAGGCGCGGTCGAAGCGCCGCTCGCCGTGGACCAGCAGGCGATACAGGGCCCAGGGAAAGTCCGCCCCGGAGGCGAGGGCGAGGGGCAGGGAGCCCCAGAACCGCCCGTTGATCTCGATCAGCCACCACGCACCCGAGGGCCGTTCGCGCTTGAACTCGAACATCCCCACGCCGCTGTAGTCCATGGCGCGCACGAGGCGCTCGACGGCCGCGAGCAGGTCGTCTTCGACGGCCACGCCGCGTCGGTAGGACGAGCCCCCGCCCCCGAGGGGCTCGTGCAACCGCTCGTGCTGGAAGGCCAGCAGCACCTCGCCACCGTCGGCCAGGACCTCCAGGCCCAGACCACGGCCGGGGACGTGGGCCTGGGCGAGCACCTCGCCCGCACCGCGCAGGGCTTCCAGGGAGACGCGCGCCTCTTCGGGGTTCGCGACCATGCGAACCTGGTGCTCCCACTTCTTGCGGCCGAAGGCGAAGGAGCGCCGCGGCTTGAGCACGATCGGCGAGCCGAGCTCGTCGAAGAGCTCCTCGATGCGCGGCCGGTCCCCGACGAGCACCTCGTCCGGTACGTCCACGCCGGTCGCCCGCGCCAGCCGATGGGTGGCGTGCTTGTCGTAGGAGGTCTCGAAGGCGCGCTCGTTGAGCTGGTAGACGCGGGCACACGCGGCCAGGCGCTGTCGCTGGTGGAAGAGGGCCACGACCGAGGGGTCGTGGGTCGGGATGACGAGATCGAAGCGCTCGCGCCGGCAGAGGGTCTCGAGGGCCGGCAGCCAGGCACCGTCGGGGCCGTCGGGGACCGGCAGCTCGTGGTGTCGTGCGGCGTAGCGCGAGCGCATGGCCAGCGCGTCGGCCGCACACCATGCGCAGTGGACTTCGAGTCCCCGCCGCCCGAGGGAGCGGACCACCCCCAAGAAGCTGCGCTCGTCCCGCCCGAGCACCAACACCTTCGCGCGGGTGCCGCCGCCGGGAGAGGACGCGTGTACCATCGCCGTCGATCTTAGCCCGCGGCCGAGCTCACCGGCCGCGCCGCGGGGCGGTGCGCGCCGCGGCTACGACGCGAGCGCGACCGAGATCAGCGCAAGTGCGTAGCCCATCGGGCGGGAGCGAACGGGTCTCTCGGCCCGGTCGCGGGCACCCGTATCTCGGGACCCAGCGTCCTATGATGGGCGCGTGCGACGCGTCGTCCTGTACTTCCCCAAAATGGCGGACCCGGCGCGTGGAGTGGCCGTCAGCAAGGACCTCCTGCCGCTCTCATTGCTCGCGATCGCCGCGCTACCCGATCGGGAGGGGCGCGAGGTCGTGCTGATCGACGGCAACCTCACCTCCGAGAGCGAGGCCCAGCGGCGTGTGGTCGAGGCTTGCGAGGGCGCACTGCTGTTCGGCACGACCGGCATCCTCGGCTACCAGGTGGCCGACGCCTTCCGCTGTTCGCGGCGAGTCAAGGCGGCCCACCCCGACCTGCCGCTATTCGTCGGTGGCTGGTTCGCGAGCGCTGCTCCGCGGCTACAGCTGGAGACCGGTCTCTACGACGCGGTCTGCATCGGCCAGGGAGAGGAGACCTTCGCCGATCTCGTCGCGGCGGTCGAGGCCGGAGCGGACCTTCAGGAGGTGGCGGGGCTCGCCCTGTTGCGTGACGGCGAGCTCGTGCGCACCGCCGAGCGTCCGATCGTCGGGTACGAGGACCTGCCGAACTGCCCCTGGCACCTGCTCGACATCGAGCCCTACCGCGCGGCCCAGCTCCGCGGCCGCTCGGCTCGTGAGGTGGAGCGCATGCCGACGCCGCCGGGCTTCGAGGGCCGGCCCTTCTTCGGGATCAGCTACGTCTCGAGCTTCGGCTGCCCCGAACCGTGCACCTTCTGTTGCTCGCCGGGACTGACCCATCGCCGCTGGAAGCACCTCCCGGCGGCGCGCCTGCTCGACGACCTGTGCGATGTGACCGAGCGCTGGGGTGTCGACGCCGTGCGCTTCTACGACGCGAACTGGGGCGTTGACGAACGCCGCTCGCGGGCGTTCAGCGAGGGACTGATCGAGCGCGGCGTCGATGTCGCCTGGTACTGCTTGATGCAGGCCGGCTCGATCGTGCGCTACGCGCCCCAGACCCTGGACGCGATGCGTGATTCGGGGCTGTACGTCGTCGGGGTCGGCGGGGAGACCGGCGACGCGGCGATGATGCGCGCGATTGGCAAGCACACTCCGACCGACGCCAACGAGCAAGCGACGTGGGAGCTGGACCGGCGCGGCATCACCGCCTGGGTGACCTACATCATCGGCTATCCGCACGAGGAAGAGCGCTCGATGATGAGGACCCTCGAAGAGTGCCGGCGCATCGCGGCTCGCTGCGTCCATGCGCGGCCGACGGTCTGGCCCTACCGCCCGATCCCCGGCAGTGCCCTCTACCCGGCGGCGCTCGAGCTCGGCTACCGGCCGCCGAGCAGCCTCGAGGAGTGGGGGACGATCGGCGAGTATCACCTCGACGAGACCTGGCCGGGCAAGATCCCAGCACACGTGGCGCGCGCGCGGCGGCTCTTCGAGCACCTCACGACCCTCAAGCTCGGCCTTCCCCGCGGTCGGATCGGCTGGTGGGAGCGGCGCGCGCAGCGGCGCCTGGAGAGCGGCGACCTGCGCGGCGCGCGCCTCGAGGCCAAGGCCTTCGACCTCTACCAGCGACTGACGGGCGGGCGCTAGCGGTCTCTCCGGGTGTGGTCGTAGGGAACCTCCCGGGAGGGAAAGTCCGCCAGGAGCTCCTCCGCGCGCAGGATCAGTGTGTCGCGTCCCTCGGCGAGGTCCTCGGGGTCGTAGGCGAGCTCCTCGTGGGGGATGGCGCCTATACCCTCGAGGCCGCGGCCGCCGTTGAAGCGTTGCTTGTTGGAGCGCACGGCCACGTACAGGGCGAAGAGCCCCGAGGGGAGCTCGACGGTCTTCTTGGAGGCGGACATGCCGGCGGTCGGGCTCTCGCCGATCATGTAGGCGCGTCCGTCCTCCTTGAACATGCCGCTCCCCGTCTCCCCGGCGCTGCGCGTGCCCGCGTCGACGATCACGACCAGCGGTCCGCCGTAGGGCCGCGGCCCGGCGCTCTCGATGCGCTTGGCGAAGTCGAGAGAGTGGCCCTCGGGGACGAAGCGACCGAGCAGGGCGTCGTGGTCGAATCCGCCGCCGCCGTTGGCGCGGAAGTCGAGGATCATGCCGGGGGCGTCCGCCAGGGCCTCGAGGGCGCGGTCCATGCGCTCGGGCAGATCGCCGGGGCAGCGGCGCAGGTGGACGTACCCCCAGCCCGTCGCCGTGCGGCCGAAGCGCACGTCGCCGTCGCCCGCGAGGCCCTCGGGGAAAGCGACCGGGCCCCAGGGGACCGTGCCGGCCTTGCCGTAGGTCAGGGTGCGCTTGCGCTTCTTGCGCCGCCCGTCCCTCAGCTCGAGCTTGAGGCGCGTGCCCACCGGAGCGGCCAGGCCCCAGTGACAGGTGTGAAAGAGCGCCTGATGATCAGTCGAGAAGCTCCGCCGGTCCGACTCCTCCTCGACGCGCCGCGCGAGCCACTTCGCGGCCGGCTCACCATCGACCTCGAGGACCTGCATCCCCGGCTCGACGCCGACCGCGGCCGCGCCCGCCCAGCTGTTCTTGACGAACACCTTCCCGTCGCTCACGCACCAGAACATGCCCGCGCCCGTGCGCTCGACGCGCCACTCGGCGGGCAGGTCCACACCCTCGCCCGCCGCCAGGGGCCGCACCGTGGCGTGGCCGTCCCGCAGGCGCGCCAACAGCCGCCAGAGCAGGGCGTGGTGTGCCTCGTGGTTCTCGACCTCGCGCGCCTCGCGCTGGAACCGGCGCGAGACCTGCTTCCACTCGATCCCCTTCTGGCGGAAGAAGTGGCCGCACTCACGCTCCAACTCGTCGAGGGCGAAGCGCACGTCGGCGACGTAGTCCACCTCCTGGGCGGCCGCGGCGGCCGGCGCGAGGTTCGCACCCGCGATCAGGAGCGCGGCGGCGGGGAGCGGGAAGCGGGGGAGGCGCACGAGCGGATTCTCGCCCGCGGGCGGCCCCGGCGTCCAGGGAGGAGCCTCGGCCGCCGCACGGGTGCCTCGGGTGCCCTCGCGAGGCCCCCGGGCCGAGCGAACCGGCGGCTGTCGACTACAGCGCGGACGTTTGGCGTATGCTGAGCCCGCGGGTCGGCTCGTACCGACCGTGAGGCTCGTGGCGGAACAAGACGATCGATCTCCCCTGGGCAGCGGGTTCTCCCCGCGTGCGGAGGAACTGTTGCACGCCTTCCTCGCCGCCGAGGACCGCGGCGAAGCTCCGGGCTTCGAGGCCTTGTGCGCGGAGCATCCCGAGGAGGAGCGGGAGATGCGCTCCATGCGGCTTCTGGCCAGCGAGATCGACGACCCTGTCGAGCAGGACGTTCACCCGCCTCCCGCGGAGGAGGCCGGCGGCTCCCCTCACCTCCACGGGCTCCTCGAGCGCTTGAAGCTCCCGCGCGTCATCGACCGCTACCGCATCCTCGGCGAGGCCGGGGAGGGCGGCATGGGGGTGGTCCTGCGCGTGCGCGACCGTCGCCTGGAACGCGACCTGGCGCTCAAGATCATGTTGCGCGCCGGCTCCGGTGAAGGCTCGGCGGAGGGGGCGAGCGCGACGTCGAAGGTCTTGGCGCGCTTCCTCTCCGAGGCGCAGATCATGAGCCAGCTCGATCACCCCGGCGTGATCGCCGTCCACGACCTCGGGCGCATCCCCGACGGGCGTGCGTACTACACCATGGACTACGTGCGCGGCCGGACTCTGAAGGAGCTCCTCCGGCGCAGCACCGAGGGCCGCGAGAGCTGGAGCCGGGCACGGGTGATCAGCGTGCTGTCGAAGATCTGCGAGACCGTGGCCCACGCCCACGAGCGGGGCGTGCTGCACCGCGACCTCAAGCCGTCCAACCTGATGGTCGGGCGCCTGGGCGAGGTGTACGTGATGGACTGGGGCCTGGCGAAGCTGCTCGATCGAGAGGAACCGCCGGCCGGCGAACCCGCCGGCGAGCCGGCCGGCGAACCCGCCGGCGAGTCCGCCGGCGACGAATCGCTGGCGGACGCGACGCCGCGCAGCGTGCTGCGAGCGGAGGCGGAGGACGGCGAGTCCGCCTCCTCTCTGGGAACGATGGCGGGGGACGTGGTCGGGACGCCCTCCTACATGGCGCCCGAACAGGCGCGGGGCGAGTCGGATCGGCTCGGCCCGCAGGCGGACGTCTACTCGCTGGGCGCGATCCTCTACGAGTGGCTCGGTGGCCGGCAGCCCTACCAGACCCCCGAGGGCAAGCGGCCGTCCTGGCGGGTCCTGGCGGCGGCCAGGCAGGGTCCGCCGACGCCCCTGGCGGAGCTGGAGCCGCGCGCCGAGGTGGAGCTGGTCGCGATCGCCGAGAAGGCCATGCAGCGAGAGCCCGAGCGGCGCTACGCCGACGCGGGGGAGCTGGCCGAGGACCTGCGGGCCTGGCTGGAGGGCCGCGTCGCCTCGGCCTTCGACGCGAGCACCTGGCTGCGCCTGCGCAAGTGGGTCGCCCGCAAGCCCCTGCCGGCCGCCGCCTCGGCCCTGGCCCTCGCGGCCGTCCTGCTGGGAGGCCTGTTCCTCGGGCGCACTTACGGCGACTTCGCGCGCGGGGCCCGCGCGGCATGGGAGCGCGGCGATCTCGTGCGGCTGGAGCAGATCGCCGTCGGGGTGGACGGTCTCCTGGGCGGCGATGTGATCCTGGCCGCGCTCCTCACTCCCCGAGAGGCCGCCGCCTTGAGTCTCTTGGCCCCCGGTGAGACCTCCCACGCCTCGAGAGTCTGCGAGCTCGCCTCGAGCGACGGGCGTGCGGCCGCCCTGGAGGCCGCCGCCTGGCTGCGCCTGGATCGCATGGGGGAGGCGTCCCTGGCCGTCCTGCGCCGGGCGGTCGAGGACCCCGCCGATCCCCACCTGAAGGTGTGTGAGGACCTGCGAGAGCGCGGCGGCCTGCTGGCCGACGAGCGCGATCTCCTGTGGCGTTTTCTGCTCGGCGGGGGACCGGCGAACCCCTTTCCCGACGGGGACTTCGCCACGCTCGACGTCGTGGCACGCTTGCTCATGGAGTCTCCCTGCAACCGGACCGAGCTCGAAGCCCACACCCCCGGTCTGTCGGAGGCCCTCGCCGACCTCCTGCTGCAGGACCGCCTCGACGGTCGTCGGGAGCGCGAGTGGACCGGGATGGCCCTCTCGGCCTGCGGCACGGTGGAGGAGGTGTTGAGTGCGATCGAGCACTT
This sequence comes from Planctomycetota bacterium, assembly GCA_002686265.1. GTDB lineage: Bacteria > Planctomycetota > UBA1135 > UBA1135. The sequence goes on along the minus strand of NZBA01000111.1, from coordinate 9,768 downwards.
CGCCGGACCGGCGGGTGTGGGGAGGGCTGACGCCCCGAGCGCTTACTTGCTCGACGCCTGGTTGGGGGACACCGTGGCCCGCGCCGGCACCTTGGGGTGCCTGGTGGATGACGGTCAGGCCCGGCGCGCCCTCCGCCTCCAACCCGCGGGCATCGAGAACCTGCGCGTCCACCAATCCCTCTTCTACTACCTGGCGTTTGTCGGCCTCGCACGGGAAGGCAGGGATGTGGGGCGGCCGGGGGAGGCGGGGTTCGTCTGGCGGCCCGAGACCGTCGAGCAGCTTCCCGCCGAGCAGCTCCCCTTCCTGAAGTGGATCGCCTTTCAGGCCTTCGTCGAGGAGCCTGTAGCCCTCAGGCGCGAGTTGGATGAGCAGGCGGTCAAGGTAGCGGGGGGCTGCTCGCCCGACGGTTCTGCGGCCGAAACCGCATCCGTTCAGGCCAGGAGTGTGTTCCGAGGGCTCCTTGCTCCCGCACAGATCGACAGGTGGTTGGAGGAGTGCCGTTGCTCGTGCCTGGAGGGGCTTCGCGAGGAGGGCTGCCAGTTTTTCTCCAGGCAGCAGCGAGTCGAGGGCCTGCAGGTCGGCGCCCTGATCGCCGGCGGGGAGCAGCCCAGCGACCTCCACGGCCTGCTCGACCCGACCTCGTTCCTGTTCCCGACCGTGACTCTCGACGAGGCGATGTTCGTCCCGCTCCCGACCCGGCGCCGCGACGGTCTTGAGCCGCTGGTCCTCGCCGAATGGAGGTGCGACCGCGGCACCGAACCCGAGGCCAGCGTGGACCTGCATGGGGGAGCCGGTGCGGTGAGCGGCCGCTTCGTCAGCCCGTGGAGGGGGGCCGGAAAGGGCGCGCTGAGCCTGGGCCGGAGCCGGGCCTCCGCCCTGCGGCTGCGCTTTCGTCTGGACTCCTCGCCGCTGGCCCCCTCGGAGCGCCTTTCGGTCGAGCTCACCCACCTCGTTCCAGCCCGGCAAGCGGTTCCGGAGAAGGGGGCGGTGCGCGTGCGCGTCGCCGTCGACGGCACCGACCTGAGCCGTGCGCGGGTCGTCGAGCCCGGCTGGCAGCGGCGTGAGATCGGTCTCTCGCCGGCCCTCTGTGACGGCGCCGAGCACGTCCTCTCCTTCGACCTCCTCGACGCGACCGGCCTCTACGCCCTCACGCGGGTCCGCATCCTGCGCACCCCCTGGGAACCTCACGCCCCCCGCTGACGTGCTCCGCCCCCGGCGCACCCCCCATTCCGGGAAACCGTTGGGCGGAAACCGGATTGCTGCGAACGCCGCGGCCACGCCCTGCGGTAAAGGGGTCAGTGGGGATCCGAGGGATGGGGACCAGGGAGAGCTCGCAGACAGGGTGGTTTCGGTGCCGGTGAGGGAGGAGAACCGGAGGGCCGGGCGGGGTGACGCGCCCCACACGCCGCTCCCGGGCGTGTGCGGGCGCCGCTTCAGCGGATCGTGGGGACGGGCGGATCGGTGCACGGAAGAGGGCGCCGACCGGGCTCTCCAGCGCCCGCGGCGGTCCGACCTACGGATCGCTCCGGTACTCCCTGCGCGGCGGCGGGGGAGGCGGACGTCGAGGCTCGGGAGGCTTGCGGCGGTGCTGGGCGGCGCAGTGCTGCTCGCTGCCGCGGGCTCCGGGCAAGCGCAGGGGGAGGTGTGGTTCGAAGTGCTCGAGGACCTCGAGGACTACCAGGTTCACCAGCTGTCGGAGTACAGCACGCTCTACGACTTCACCCCCTTCGATTCGCGCTCCAAGAGCTTCGTCAGCGGAGAGGAGCTCCGGGAGCTGCGCGCCGCATGGGCGCTCGAGATCGAGCGGGTCGCGCTCGAGATCGAACGGGTAGAGGCGAGCCCCGAGGCGCGCGAGACGTTCCGCGTCAAGCATCGGATCGACAAGAACGCCTACTTCGCCGACATCGACAAGAGGTGGGTCGAGGGCTTCGGCCGGTTCCACGTTCTCGTGCAGCGCCCTCCCAAGGATGACGAGGCGCACTACAGCAGGACGGCGACGTTCTGCGCGGAGTGGGCCGAAGCCCTGCACGCCGTTTTCCTCTCCGAGTACGTAGAGCCGCTGGAACTCCAAGCGCGTCCCGCTCATACCCAGTTCATGATCGCCGTGCTCGCCTCGGAGGGTGCGTACAAGGACTACGCGCTGCGGAACAAGACCGTGATGCTGCCTGGCATGCGCGCCCACTACGACCCGCGCATGCGCCTGGCCGTGACCTACGACCCTTGGGCTGGGGGGGCTCGGTCCAAAGACGACGTGCGCCAGGCGCTGATGCACGAGCTCATCCACGCCTTCCAGCACGCCTACTCGACGACCCGAGACCTCCCCCCGCACCCGTGGGTGAACGAGGGACTCGCCGAGTACCTGTCGTCGGGGACGTCGGGCAAGCCGGAGGACTTGCGCGAACGCCTGCTCGAACCGCGTGCACGCAAGATGGTGGCGGACGCGCTGAAGCACCCCCTGGCACGCGAGCTCTACGTCTTGCCGCTCGCGGACATGCTGGCGGCGGAGAGCTACCGGGACGTCATGGTCGCGGGCTTCAGGCGCTCCCAGAGCGCTGCCTCGGGTGCGCGCTTCCCGTACTCGCGCGAGACAGCTCTCTCCTTGTTCTACCGGCAGGCGTACCTCCTCGTGTACTTCCTGCATCGCGAGGCGGGGGGACGGCACCGGCCGGCATTCGCGGCGTACCTGAAGTCAACCTTGCGCGGGAAGGGAGACCTCGCCGCCTTCGAAACCGCTTTCGAGGGCGTCGACCTGGCGCGTCTCGAGGGTGACTTCCTGAACTGGATCGAGCCCTCCGTCAGGGAGTGGCGGCCCAAGCCGACTACCGTCGAGTCGCGGTCTGTGGAAGCGGCGGCGCGTGCTGGAGAGGGCGCGGCGGGAGCCGAGTACGACCTGGAGACCGTGCGCCCCGACACGGGCGATGTCGACAATGCGCTCTCGCTCGCCGTCTGGCACGTCGTCCAGGGCCTCCCGGAGGAAGCTCGGGGCCTTCTGGAGGAGGTCGCGTCGGGCTTGGCCGAGAACGACGGGCGGCTGGGGAGGTTGGCGCAGGAGATCGAGCGCGTGCGTGCCTGGATCACCCTGCGCAACCAGTTCCTGGCGTGGCTGGAGGACGAAGGGCGGCGCCTGAGCATCCGCTCCGACGGGCGCATTCTCCGCGCCCCCGTGCGGGAGGTGCGCGGCGGCCGGGTCCTGTTGGGGAAGAACTCGGCGGGCTTGGAGAGCGTGCGGATCGCGGACTTGAACCTGGACCTCATGGTGCGCGACATGATCAAGGCCCGTGGGTTCGAGTTCTCGTGGGCCCGGCTCTACGTGGACATGCTCATCGGGCGCGAGAAGTGGGACAGCAAGCTGCCGAAGAACGACCCCTCGGCCGAGTCCCTGCGCGCGCACGCGCCCGAGTACCCCGAGAGGATCGCGGAGGGGGAGCGCATCGCACGGCTCGGGGCACTGGCCGATGCGCCGCCGCCCGAGAACCCGGCGTCGGCAAGGGCGTTGATCGACGAGATGGCCGCGCTGCTGGCCGACCGCGGGCGAAGCCGCGTGGTCGCTCGCTCGGTCGCTGGCATGCGGCCCCTCGCGCGCCTTTGCGCCGAGTCCGTCTCGGCCCACCTGCCACTCCCCGAGATGCTGGCGGGGAGGGTGCGAGAACTGGGTGACGGCAGGGTCCGCGTCCGCTACGAGTGGCAGTCCCAAGACGAATTGCGCGACTTCGCGCCCTTCGACCGGCTTCCCGGGATCGCCTCCTCGGCGGCATCTCCCTCGGTCCACGTGCCGAGCGTGGGTGCCGGCGTCCTGCGCTTTGGCGGCCAGCGTGGGTTCCGCCACCGGTTGCGATTGGAGGGACCGATGTCGGCGAGCTACACCGTGCGGTATCCACAGGGCGGCGCCCCGCTGTACTCGGCCCTCGGGGTGGGCGAGGCGGACGCGGGGAAGATCGTCCTCTGCTCCACGATCGGGAGCCTGATCGTGATGGACGCGCGCGGAGCGGGAGCACGCAGGATCGACGATGCGGGGGGGATCGAGCTCAAGAGAGCCTACTCCCTGGAGTTGACCCTCGATGGGCGCGCTGCGAGCGTGGCCCGGGATGGTGAGACGGTCGCTACCCTCGACGCTGCCTCCCACACCGGAGGCGAGCTGTTCCTGTGGTTCGACACCGGGCCGCAGGTCGAGTTCGGTGAGCTCTGCATCGAGGGAACGATGCACCCCGACTCCCTGTCCGCAATCCGAGACCATCACGCGGAGCACCTGTTGGCCGAGCTCTTCGGGGAGTAGTCCCCAGGGGCCTTGGCTCCCTGGCTTCCAATGGCCTCGCGCCCGCGAGTCCGGCGCGACCGAAGAGCGCGTCGGCCGAGGCCTTCCCGCCGGTGGGAGAGCGCTCCGAGCTTGGAGGAGGTGGCTGGGTACTTTCCAAGAAGGGCGAACGCGGGGGGGCGTGCGAGCGGTAACCCCAACCGGAACCGGTTGGCTCGGCAGCTTGCGGGGAAAGCGGCAGATAGCGTGTTCGGCCTCCCCGCGATCTCGGTTTACCGGCGTGGGGGACGAAGTGACGGACGACGGGAGGGGAGGAATTCGATGACGGATACGGTGACGGCGGGCATGACGGAGGGGATCGTCTCGAGGAGCTTGGGGAGAGGCCGGATCGCGGTGCTCGCGAGCCTGATGCTCGCTGGCGGTGCCGCGAGCTCGACGTTCGCCGGGCCGCTCCTAGACTCCCCCGACCTGCGGCCGCTCGTCGCACGCGTGGAGCGCGAGCGAGACCGCGCGCCCTCCCGGATCTTCGATGAGATCGCCGCCGTGGGTGGCGAGGAAGCCCACGAGGCTCTCTGCCGGGCGATCCGCCCCCTGCGCGAGGAGACGAGCCTCACCGCCGCCTACGAGGCGTTTCGCGCCTTCGGGTTCGATCCCGCCCTGTCCCGGCGGAGCATGGACCACCTGCTCGCCGAGGCCCTCGGCAATCCCCGGTTCGCCAACCGCCGCTCCGCTGTCCGCGGTCTCCTGGCTTTCGGCCGCGACGCCCACCCGCACCTGCTCGCCCTCATCGACGGCACCCGACGGTCGGATGTGATCGAGCTCGCCATCGGTCCCGTCGTCGGCCTGCTCGCGGAGCGGGGGACCGCAGCCGACGCACGCCTGTTGATCGACTACGGGCCGGTCCTCCTGTCCTCGGAGCGGCGCTCGCTCCAGCGAGCGCTCTCTGGGTTCGAGGGCGAGGGCTACGGTGACGTCCTCGAGGCCGCGATCTTGCGCGAGAGCGCGTCCAGCGAGCGGCGCATCGCCCTGCTCGAGGTCTTCGTCGCCCGCCCCACGCGGAACCCTCACCAGTTCCTGACGAGGTTGCTGCGCTCGCGCGACTGCCGCGTGCGCACGAGAGCTTTGGAGTGGATCCGCGGCACGGCGGTCCGCGGGCTCCTCGGCCGTCTGCGCCGCTCCCTCGCCAGCCATCACGAGCCCGAGGTGCGCGCCGCCTTGCTCGCCCTGGGGAGCCTGGCTCGCCGGGACTCCGCCTGTCACCGGGAGCTGCTGGCTCTGGCGCGCGAGCGGAGGGACGATCTCGGCACCAGTCTCCCCCGTGCCCTCGCCCTGGACGGCAGCGAGGCGGCGCTCGAGGTCTTGTGCGCGATGGTCACCGTCCGCGACGGCGGCCTGGGTGCGGCCGCCGAGGAGGAGATCCTGAGCACGCGTCCCAAGGGTGCGGTCCCGCTGCTGATCGCGCGGCTCGACGGGGAGCACTCCCCCGAGACCATGGGGGTCGCCGCGGTCCTGCGCCTGCTGACCGGCTTCGACCACGGTCTGACGAACAGGCGCTGGATGCGCTGGTGGAGCACGGAGGGCGAGGCCTTCACCCCGCCCGACGAGGAGGTCGCCCTGGCGCAGGAGCTGGCCCGCCGTGAGCGTGCGGCGGCCAACCCGACCCAGGCGCGGGGTTTCTACGGCATCGCCGTCGTCGACGACCGGGTGGCCTTCGTGATCGACGAGTCGGGTTCGATGGACGCCGCGGCCGACGAGCCGGGGCGCACGCGAGCGGCGGGCTCGCCGGGCCCGACGCGTCTGGACGTGGCCAAGCAGCAGCTGCGTGGCGCGATCGAGGGCCTGCTCCCCAGCGCGCACTTCAACGTTCTGTTCTTCGAAGCCGGAGTGACGAGCTGGCGTCACGGCCTCACCAAGAAGAGCGCGAACTCCTACAGCGACGCGCTGCGGTTCGTGGCGGCGCGTGCCGCGGAGGGCGGCACCAACCTGCACGACGCCCTCGTCGAGGCCCTCGGCGACACCCGTGTCGAGGCGGTCTACCTGCTCTCCGACGGCGATCCTACCGCCGGTGCGTTCACCGACGCCGGGGACATCCTGCGCAGCGTCCGTGACGCCAACCGTCGCCGGAAGGCGCGCATCCACTGCATCTCGATCGGCCAGGACTCCGCCCTCCTTCGCTCCCTCGCCCGCGAGCACGGCGGCGAGTACAAGCGCGCCGGCTGAGGGCTTCCCGCCCCCGGCCGCGGCGGGCTCCTCCCGCGCGCAACCCGCCGCGGCCCTGCCGTTTCCCCGTACGGGGAATCCGGACTCGGGTAACGCGAGAGGGGCGAACGACGGGGTGGCGATCGGCGGTTCCCAAGTGCGGCCGGAGAGATCGCAGCGCTCCACCCTGATCGGAGGACGGTCTTGTCGGAGGACGGTGCCTCCCGGTCGCCTCACTCGCCTACCGAGCGTGGGCCGGGAGCGAAGCCGCTCTCGCTGGAGAGCGGAGACCCATCGACGACGACCGGAACAGAAGGAGAGACCAGATCATGCGGCTCGACACCACCACCTTGCTCGCGGGAGCCCTCGTGGCCCTGGCGCTTGCGCCCGCCCAGGCCGGAGCCCGACAGATCGCTCACGAAACCCACGAGCTGCTCGCCGCCGACGGCGCGACGGGAGATCGCCTTGGCAGGAGCGTTGCGATCAGCGGTGGGCTAGGGCTCGCCGGCTCCTACTTCGACGACAACCAGATGGGTACGCGGGCAGGCGCGGCCTACCTCTTCGATCTCGATAGTGGTGAGCAGATCCACAAGCTCACCGCCACCGACGGCCAGGAGCAGGATCGCTTCGGAATCTCGGTAGCACTCACCTCGACCCTTGCCCTCGTCGGCGCGCACTGGCACTACGATGGAGGCGCCGCCTACTTGATCGACGTCACCAGCGGCGCGCAGATCGCCAAGCTCCTGCCCGACCGGCTCCGGGCCCGGCCGGATCGACCCCGGGAGCTCCTGGAACTTCACGTTCTGGTATCGTGAGCGCAGCGGTGGCTCGCACGGCTGGAATCTCTCGGACGCCCTGCGCGTCACCTTCTGCCCGTGAGGGGATCGCGGAGGGCTCGTACAGCCATGGGTAGCTCACACTCGACACAGGCTCGGAAGGGGAGAGATCGGAGCGCCCGGCGCCCGGCGCAGGGGGCCGAGCGCACCGAGGCGGTGCTGGGGCGCTGGCGCCGGGGAGACAAGGAGGCGAAGCGGCGCCTGTTCTTCAAGCTGCGCCGGTTCTTGATCGAGCGCGCGCAGGCGAGCCCCACCTGGCCCGCCCTGAGGACGAGGGAGACGCCGGAGGACGTCGCCCACGACCTCCTCGTCAGCCTCTTCAAGCGCGAGCGCTTCGCCACCTTCGAGGATCGGGGCGAGGGTTCCCTGCGGGCCTGGCTGGACTGCTGCCTGCAGCAGCACATGGTGGACCTCGTGCGCAGGCAGTCGACCCTTCGGCGGGGGGAGGGGCGTGCTCCCCTACCCCTGGAGGGAGGCGAATCGCGCGGTGGCGCGAACGCAGCCGTGAGCCCCGATGCGGGAGCCTCGAGCATGTTCTGCTACGCGGAATGGAAGGAACGCCTCACCGCAGTCCTTCCTCGCCGGGAGCGGATCGTCTGGGAGCTGCGGACCGACCAGGGGCACGAGTTCAGGGGTATCGGCGAGGCCTTGGGCATCACCCCCGAGAGCGCCCGGGGCCTGTTCTTCCGCGCGCGCAAACGCCTGCGCGAGAGGGGCCTCGGTGATGGCGGCTTCGAAGACGGCGGCGGGTGCGCATGACCGTCGGGCGCGGCCCGTCCGCGCAGGGGAGTTCACGGGGTCGGGGCGATCGTTGTCGGTGGTGCGGGAGCGACTCCGCACATGCCGCGGCGCTCTCCCTCAAGCGCCTTCGCGCTGGAAGCTGAGCACCGGAACCGTGGCGTGGCGCAACACCTGTTCGGCGACGCTGCCGAGGGCGAAGCGTCGCAGGCCCGAGTGGCCGTGGGTCGAGATCGCGATCAGATCGACGCCGTTCTCGGCGGCGTAGGTGCAGAGGGCGCTCGCCGCGTTGGGTGCGGTGATCACCTCGCAGGTCGCGTCGATCTCCTCGCCCATGACCGCGCGCTGGTCGTCGAGAACCAGGCGTGCGTGCTTGACCTCGCGTTCCAGGTCCGGCGTCGGGATCCCCGGTGCGAAGGGCGAGCCGTGGGCGGTCAACTGCAGGTCGGGCACGACGTGCAGGAGGGTCACGCGCGCGCCCAACTCGCGGGCGAGCTCCTCGATCGGCTGGAAGGGCCGCATGGACTCGGGCGACAGGTCACTGGTGAGCAGGATGTGCTGGATCTTCATGGCGTCTGGTGGGGGTGCGAGATGGGCGTCGATCTCCTGCCTGCAACCTAGGCGGCGCACGGCATCCCGTCGATTCGCTCTTCTTCCGCCAGCTCTCCGCAGATCGCCCCCCCGGGGAGACGCGCCGCGAGGACCTATGCTCTGGGTGGGACCCCTCTTGCGTCCACCCGCCGCCAACAGCGAACGAAAGGAGCCCAGCCATGAGCCGCTCGACCCACCCGCGCCAAGCCGTCGTCGGTTTCGATGGAGGCGCGTGCGCCTCCCACGCCGCCTCGGCGGCCTTCGACCTCCATCGCCGTCTCGGCACGAACCTCGAGTTCGTGCACGCCGTCGACTTGCCGCCGCCCGACGACGTGGCGGGCGATCCGGGGAGCGCGGCACAGATGGAAGCCGAGATCGAGGCGGCGACCTTCGAGCGGGCGGTGGCGGAGCTGGAGGAGCTCGCGGCGGCCGCCGGCTGCGAGTTCCCGGTCCGCGCCCACACGTGTGTGGCGCGCGGGCGGCCGGCGAGGGTGCTTCTCTCGCGGGTCGAGTGCACCGGAGCGGACCTCGTGATGCTCGGTGCCCATGAGCGCCGAGGCGTGCTCGACTTCGGCAGCACGATGCGTGCGGTCCTCGGCAAGGCTCCTTGCGCCGTGTGGATCCAGCCGGGGCCGCCGCGCGAGATCCGGCGCGTGCTCGTGCCCAGCGACCTCTCCTCGGAGAGCACCCGGGCTCTGGAGTCGGCTGCGGCCATCGCCTCCGCCTACGGAGCCGAGGTCTGCGTCCTCTACTGCTTCCAGCCGCCGGACGTGGCCTACGCCGCGAGCCCCGGCTACCCGATGGTCGGGCCGGTGTACGGCATCGGGCAGGTGCGCGAGGAATCCGAGCGCGAGCTGGAGCAGGTCGTGGCGGCCTTCGATTGGGGCGACGTCGAGCCCTCCCATCGCTTCGTCGAGGGCCGTCCCGCCTCCGCGATCCTGGAGGTCGCGGGCGAGTTCGACCTGATCGCCATGGGCACCCACGGCCGCACGGGCCTGGCCGCCGCCGTCCTCGGCGGCGTCGCCTACGCGGTCCTCAAGGCCTCCGAGATCCCCGTCCTCGCCCACCGCCACCCCGGGCGCGAGATGCTCCTGGCCTGAGGGGCGGGGGACGCGCGGGGGGGGGGGGGGGGGGGGGGGGGGGGGGGGGGG
>NZBA01000110.1 GCA_002686265.1 Planctomycetota bacterium | reverse complement strand
TCGCTGACCTTGGACTGGCGCACGCTCCACAGGAGCGCGCCGCTTTCGAGGTCGACGCCGATCAGGTCGTCGGAGTCGACCGGCGTCGCCACCACCACGCCGTCGGCCACGACCGGCGGCGCGTTGCGCCAGGACTGGGTGCGACGCGGCGCGTTGTGGTTGCGGCGCGGCGGCAGGGGGTTCTGATCGTAGAGCGTCTCCCAGTGGATGCGGCCGGTGAACAGGTCGAGGGCGGCCACCGTTCCCAGTTGCGTCAGGGCGATCACGCGCTCGCCCTCGATTCGCAGGGGAGCCGCCGAGAAGCCCTGGGAGTGGCGGTTGAACATGTTGAGCTCGCGTTGGCCGCTGACGAGCTGCGTGGACCACAGGAGCTCGCCCGTCGCCAGGGCGTAGCAGGCGACGTGGTAGTCGATGCGGCCCTGCATGCGGTAGACGGGAACCAGGACGCGTGAAGCGGCGATCACCGGCGGCCCTGCGACGCGCATGCGCTCGGCGAAGTCGCCCTGCTCTCCGTCCCAGTCGGCGCGCGGCGCGTGGTTCCACACCTCGCGGCCGCTCTCGACGTCGAAGGCGAACATGCGCCGGTTGGGGATGACGGTCAGGATCGGGATGTGGTTGAAGCGCTGGTTGGAGATCTGCGTGACCGGCACCTGCAGGGCGGCGACGGCCACCCTCTGGGAAACCGCCGGCGCGATCAGGGCCCCGGCCTTGTCGATGCCCTTGAAGAACTCGCCACGCTCGCCATCGTCGAGGTCCTCCCAGCCCGGCGCCTCGCCGCTCGTCCAGCGCAGGGTGCCCGAGAACAGGTCGACCGCCAGGAGGCTCATGGAGGTCGAGACCAGGATCGTCTCCCCCGCGCGCACGGCGTGCAGGTTGGCGCGGTCGGAGCGGAACGGATGGGTCACGGGAAGGTGGAAGGGGCGCGGCCAGGAGCTGGCTTCCAGACTTGGCGTCCCGTGTCCCGCCTCGCCCGGTCCCGGCAGGCGCAGCTCGCGCGAGGAGGCGCCCGGGTCGGGATCGTTGCGTGCGAGCAGGGCCTGGGCGTGGTCGATGCGGCGCAGGACGCCGTCGCCCGCCTCGGCGGCGGCGGCGGCCTCCCTTGCGCGCGCCCACTCGGCGGCGCTCCGCGGCGCGGCGGGCAGCTTCAGCGCGCGGCGCAGGGCGCGGCCCCAGGCCAGGCGCGCCTGCTCTGCGTGGCCGCGCTCGAGCTCGACGTCGCCGAGGGTCCAGGCCGCCTCGAGAGCGGCGTCGGTCAGGGGCCAGCGCTCGGCGAGGGCGGCGAGGGCTCGCGGGTCGCCACTGGCTCGGGCGCGTTCGAGGACGGTTCGGGCCTCGTGTCCGTGCTGGTCGCGGTAGAGCTCGCGCGCCTCGCCCTCGAGCTCCGCCAGCTCCTCGAGCGCCCACTCGGCGGCGCCGCGATGGACGTCCTGCTGGGACTGCCGCCCGGCGGCCCGCGGGCGCTCGGCGCCGAGCAGGTCGTTGGGGTGATGCTCGAGTAGGCGCTGCAGGTCGGAGAGGGCCTCGTGCCAGCGCTGTGCGTCGAGGTGCTCTCGGGCGCGCTCGGCCAGGGCGGCGGCGGCGCGCGTGTCGGGGATCGAGAAGGTGCGGACGTCGCTCTGTGCCGCGGCGGTCCCCGCGCTCAGAAGCAGGGTGGCGGCGAGGCTTCCCACTCTCCTCGCGCCGCCGCGTCCGATTCCCTCTCGTCGTGTCGTCATGCCTTCGCCGCGCTCCCTCTCCTAGTCCCCCGAGCGGCGCGGTCTCCACGGGGATTCGTTCTTCGTCGGAAAAACCCTCCCCATGCCTACACCAACTCCAGGCGCTTGCGGAGGATCCACTCGGCGGCCAGGACCGCCAGGACCGCCAGAAGCGTCCCCCAGTGGTCCCAGGCGTCCTCCAGGCGTGAGGAGATCGGTTCGCGCCGCTCCTCGCCGCCCGGGAAGGCCGCCGCCAGGCGGTCGATGTGCCCGAGGGAGACGCTTCGGCCGCCGGTCAGGGAGGCGACGGCCGTCAGGGTCGCGGGGTCGGGGGAGGGGTCGACGTTCTCGCGCGAGGGCAGGACGACCTCGAACTCGGTGCTGGTGACGCGCTCCTTCGCGACCTCGATCCAGGCCTGGTAGCTGCCCGGGCGGCCCACCTCCAGGGAGGTTCGAAAGAGCCCGTCGCGCCCGGCGACGCGCATCAGCGTGAGCTCCTCGCGCCGCCCGTCGGGCCCGACGAGCAGCGCTTCCTGCACGTCGCGGTCGCTGGGCCGGAAGTCCTCGTCGAGCACGCGCGCCTCGAGCACGACGCGTTCGTCGAGGGCGTAGGAGGTGCGCAGGCTGTCGAGGCTCACGCGCCGGTTGCCGCTCTTGAGCCTGCCGAGGGCGAGCCAGCGGATCGCGTTGCGCCAGAAGCGCTCGTGGTAGCGGTCGCCGTAGCGGTAGCGCCACATCCAGGTCGCGTCGATGGCGAGGAACAGCGTGCGCCCGGCGGGGAAGTAGCCGGCGACGAGCAGCGGATGGCGGCCGTAGGGTCCCTCGGCCACCGGGTGGCGCAGGAGCACCTGGCTGCCGGGCTTGGCGCGCGCCACCGGCCAGTACCAGTGGAAGCCGCGCAGTCCGCCCTCGCTCTCCCACAGGGCGCGGTTGGTCTCGTCGTCGGTGTGCAGGCGCACGATTTGGTGCGGCGCTCCGGGATCCTCGAGGGTCGGCCGGAACTCGACCGTCGTGTCGCCGTCGAAGGGATTCGCGCCGTGGGCATCGAGGACGACCGGCAGGAGCTCCTCGAGCTCGGTGTCCGCGTAGGAGCGCGGGTCGTCGAGCTCGCCGGCCTGCATCAGCAGGCCGCCGCCGCGCTCGACGAACTCGAGCAGGGCGGCCATGAACTCCTCGCAGCGTGCCGGATCGGCGGAGACGTCGTAGGGATTCACGTCCCCGAGCAGGATCACGTCGTAGTTGGCGAGCAACTGCTTGCGATCAGTCGGGACGCTCGTCAGGGACGGCAGTCCTCGCGTGCTCTCCTGGGGAAAGTCGGCCGTGGCGGAGAGCAGGAACATCTGCGCCGAGATGTTCTCGTCGGAGCGCTTGAGCAGCTCCTTGAGGAAGCGGTACTCCCAGCGTGGGTAGCCATCGATGTAGAGCACCCGGATCTTCTCGGGCGCGATCTGGATGCTGAACTCGACGGCGTTGTCGTCGAGCAGCGTCTCGTCGCGCACGGGCGAGACGGAGACGCGGAAGCGTCGCTCGCGCCTGCCGCGCTCGGCGGGGGCGGGGGGCGCGAGGAATACGACACGCTCGCCGCTCTCGCCGGGCTCGGCCCGTTCCTCGGCCAGTACGCGCGCCGGAGCGCCGGAGCGATCGAGCTCCTCGAGCAGCACCGAAACCGTGCCGAGGTCCGTGCTGCCGCGCCCGAGTACACGGGCGGTGACGGCGATCTCGTCGCCCTCGAGCACCTCCTCGGGGACCTCGACGAGCTGCACGAGGACATTGCGCTCGGGGCGCGTGTCGCCCACGACGACGGTGTGGACGGTGACGCCCGCGCCGGCGGCGGAGCGAGCGGCGTCGAGGGGCGAGGAACCTGTGTTGGAGCGTCCGTCGGAGATGACCACCACGTCGGTGACGTGGCGCCCGCGGTGGGCGGCGAGGCTGCCGGCGAGGGCGTCGCCCAAAGAGGTGCCGCGGCCGCGGCCGGTGAGGGCCTCCAGGTCGGGGAGGGGGACGGTGTCCTCGTCGAAGCGGAACAGGCGCGCTTCGTAATCGCCTGCGTCGAGCAGTCCGAGCAGCTCCTTCTCGAGGCCCGCGGCGGCGAGCTCGAGGCGGGTGGTCGCGCCCAGGGCGCGCGGGGTGAGCTTCGCGAGGGCCTCGCGCGCGGCCTCGTCGCCGGCGTAGGCGTCCATGCGCCGCATGCTGGCGGAGTCGTCGACCAGCACGATCACCTCCGCCGGCTTGATCTCCTCGGTGCGCCGGACGAAGACGGGTCGGAAGAGCACGCCGAGCAGGAGCAGGAGGGCCACGAAGCGCAAGCCGATCAGGCTCCAGCGCGCCGCGGGGCGCAGGGTCTCGCGCCGGTAGCCGATCCAGGCCACGCCCGCGGCCAGGGGCAGGATGACGAGCACCAGAACCCAGGCCTCGGGGACGTCGAGAAAGCGCAGGGTTTCGCGCACTCCCGTCTCGCCGGCGAGGCCCCCGGTGCCAGCGCTGGCGCCGCCTGCGCTCACGCCATCCTCCTGCGTCGTCCGATCCACCCCGCCCAGAGTGCCTCGGCCACGAGGGCGGCGAGGCACGCACCGGCCAGCCAGCGCCAGAGCTCTCCGCGCTGTCCGTCGCCCGCCGAGCCGTCGGCCTCTCGCCCGGAGCGCGGTGCGTGGAGCTCGAGGACCTCGTGCAGCCCTTCGAGCTCGGCTGGCTCGAGGCGCTCGAGGTCGCCCTCCTCGGGATCGAGCTGCACGGCGAAGAGCACCGTCGGGCCGCCCTCGCTGCTCAAGCTGTAGAGCCCGGCGTCCTCGGTCTCGTCTCCCTCGACGACGGGTAGGCGCCAGCGGGCGCCCTCGAGCTCGACGACCTCGCCCTGGTGGGCGCGCCGCGTCCCGTCGGGGCGCGCGAGCAGCATCTCGCGCGGGAAGGTGTCCACCTCGGCGGTGACGCTCCCGCCCGGCGCGAGGTGCAGCGGCGGCGTGCGCAGGTCACCGCCGCGGCGCGTGAGCTCGTGGACGAGGGGGATGAAGGCCTGGGGCGCGAGCACTGGCAGGCGCGTCCAGCTGGCGTCGAAGCTCGTGGTCCACAGGAGCACTCGCCCGCGGTCGAACTCGCGCTCGACGAGCAGGGGGTGGGCGCCCTCGTCGTCGAGAGTGGCGAGCACGCGGGCGTTCTCCGCCGGGTGCACGGCCACGAAGTCGTGGATGGGCACTTCGGTCAGGAAGGCGCGCCAGCGTTCGTCGGCGAAGAAACGCAGGATCGGGTGCGCGGCGTCGAACTCCTTGACGCGGTAGTAGCCGCTCTCGCGCGAGCTCGCGGAGATCGTGCGCACCAGCTCCGCCGGTAGGAGCCCGCTCCCGTCGGCCCGCCAGGCGCGCGAGTTCCAGTGCTCCAGGTCGACTCGCGGGCCCATTCCGCAGATCAGCGTGGCCCCGGCCGCGACGCGCTCCTCGATGCGCGCCACGGGCCCCGGCGCGAGTCCGTCCACGTCCACGGTCCAGATGACGTCGAAGGCGTCGAGATCGACCTCCTCGTCCTCCAGGTCGCGCGGGGCGCGCTGCGTGGCGACGAAGGGGGCGGGAGGCAGGAAGCGCCCCGGGC
Organism: Planctomycetota bacterium; assembly: GCA_002686265.1. Lineage (GTDB taxonomy): Bacteria > Planctomycetota > UBA1135 > UBA1135. Next base: position 18,294 of record NZBA01000110.1, on the reverse strand, counting down.
CGTCCTCGTCCAGGGGAGTGAGCACGGCCATCAGGAACCCGGCTGCGTCGCGCTCGAGCTCGCGCGCCGGTCCGCCGTTGAGGACCAGCACGCGCACGGGCTCGGGCACGCGCACGATGGTGACGCGCTCGTCATCGACGGCGAGACGGTCGCCCTCGAGGACGGCGGGCACGGCGTGGTCTCCGGTGTGCTCGAAGACGAGCGGAAAGACCACCTCGGCCTGCCCGCGCCCGGGCACGGTGACGATCCTGCTCGGGCGGCGTTCGCCGTCGACGATCAGGGCGACGCGCACCCCTGCGCGCGTCTCGCTCCCGAAGTTGCGCAGGCCGACGCGCAGCTCGGCAGGGGAGCCGGGGCCGGCGAGAGGGCCGACGGTCTCGATCGAAACGACACCCAGGTTGGGCGGTCGGATGGGCGCGGGGCCGAGGTCCTCGACGATGACGCGTGTCCCCAGCTCTGCCAGGGCGTCGAGTACGTCGACGAGGCGCGGGGCTCTTGCGCCCACAGCGGCGGCTTCTGGCTCCGTGTCTTCGGTGGACGGCTCGCCTTCGACGAAGGCGTTGCGCTGCAGGTCGCACAGGAGATGGACCTCGACGCCGCTCTGGCCCGTGCCCGCCGCCTCCTCGGCGGCGAAGCGCTGCACCTCGCCGAGGGCGGCGACCAGCTCCAAGGGCTCGTCGGTGGGTTCGTCGAGCAGGTCGAGGACGGCCAAGGCGTCCGCGGGGTCGGTCCAGGCCAGCAGGCGCGGCCAGGCGCCGGCTTGCAGGAGCCGTACGCGGTCGCCGCGCCCGCCGTCCAACTCGCCGACGAGCTCCCGTGCGCGGTCGACGATGCGTTCGAAGGTCGTCTCGGTCTCTCCGCCGTAGGCCGTCGAGGCGGAGGCGTCGAGGACGATCGCCAGGTCGCGCCGGCTCTCGGTCAGGCCTGCCAGGGGGCTCGCGGCGCCGGTGAAGGGGCGCGCGACCGCCAGGGCCAGGGCGGCAACGGCGGCCATGCGCAGCAGGAGCAGCAGCAGGTTCTCGAGCTCGACGCGCCGGCGCGTCTTGCGATAGGCGGCCAGCACGAAGCGCATGGCCGCCCAGGGCATCGGCCGGTGGCGCTGGCGGTTGAGCAGGTGGATCGCCAGGGGCACGGCGGCGAGGGCCGCCCCCGCGGCCAGGGCCGGGTGGACGAAGCCGTCGACGAGGGCGGCCGGGACGAGGGGTGCGGCGGTGGCCATCAGCGTCGCCGTCCTCCGGCGCGGGCCGAGCGCCGCGCCAGGTAGGTGGAGAGGACCGCGTCAACGCCGCGCGAGGTGTCGAGCAGCACGTAATCGAGGTCGAGGGCTCGCGCCCTGCGCGCCAGCTCGCCGTTGTGGCGCTCGAGTTCCTCGCGGTAGGCGGCGCGGATCGACTTGGGGTCGATCTTGAGTGTCCCCGCCCCCTCCAGGCCGTCGAGCTTGAGCATGGTCTCGAAGTCGAACTCGAGCTCCTGGGGATCGAGGACGTGGAACAAGATCGGCTCGTGGCCGCCGTACTTGAGGCGCTCGAGGCCGGAGGCGATCGTGTCGGGATCGTCGAAGAAGTCGGAGAAGACCGCCACGATGCCCTTGCGGCGCAAGCGGGTGGCGAGCCAGTCGAGGACCTGGCCGATGCGGGTCGGCCCACCCGCGTCGGCTCCCTCGAGGGTCTCGATGACCGCCTTCTGCTGGGCGGCGCCGTTGGCCGGCGGCACCTTGTCCTGCTCCCCTTCGTCGAACAGCACCAGCCCGACCGTGTCGCGTTGGGTGAGGGTCAAGTGCGCCAGGGCGGCGGCGCACCAGCGCGCGTAGTCGAACTTGGTCCACGCTTGCGAGCCGTAGGCCATCGACTCGCTCTTGTCGACGAGGATGCTGAGCGTCAGGTTGGTTTCCTCGACGAACTCCTTGACGACCAGGCGGTCGGAGCGTGCGAAGACCCGCCAGTCGATGCGCCGCAGCTCGTCGCCGGGGACGTACTCGCGGTGTTCGGCGAACTCCACCGAGCTGCCGTGGTGGGGTGAGCGGTGGTGTCCGGCCATGAAGCCTTCGACCAGCGTGCGGGCCACCAGGGAGAGGCCCGACAGTTTGTCGAGGACCTCGGGGTCGAGGGAACCGCCGCTCATGCCGCCGCGTCCGGGCTAGCGCACCTCGCCGGGAGCGTCGGCCAGCCCCGGGACTCCCGCGCCGACCTCGCCGCCCGGCGTGATCTCCTGCAGCAGGCGGTCGATGATGAAGTCGGAGGTGATGCCCTCCGCGGCGGCGGAGAAGCTGGTCAGGATGCGGTGGCGCAGCACGGGGTGGGCGACGCTCCGCACGTCCTCGACGGCGACGTGCTCGCGTCCCGCGAGGGCCGCGCAGACCTTGGCGCCCAGGACCAGGAACTGGCTGGCGCGCGGCCCGGCGCCCCAGGTGACCCAGTCGCGCAGGAAGGGCAACGGATCCTCGGAGCGCACGCGCGTGCCGCGGGTGAGGGCCAGGACGTAGTCGTAGACGTGGTCGGCGATGGGCACGCCGCGCACGGCCTCCTGCAGCTCGAGCAGTTCCTCTCCGGTCAGCACCTCCTGCAGCTCGGCTTCCTCGCCGCCGGTGGTGCGCTTGAGGATCTCGCGTTCCTCCTCTGCCGTCGGGTAGCCGACCTGGACCATGAACATGAAGCGGTCGAGCTGCGCTTCGGGCAGGGGATAGGTCCCTTCTTGTTCGATCGGGTTCTGGGTCGCGAGGGTGAAGAAGGGGTCGGGCAGGAGGTGGCGCTTGCCGCCCGAGGAGACCTGGTGCTCCATCATCGCTTCCAGCAGCGCCGCCTGGGTCTTGGGCGGCGTGCGGTTGATCTCGTCGGCCAGGATGACGTTCGCGAAGAGCGGGCCCTGTTCGAAGCGGAAGCTACGCGCTCCGGTCTCGGGGTCGATGTGCAGCAGCTCGGTGCCCGTGATGTCGCTCGGCATCAGGTCGGGGGTGAACTGAATGCGGTTGAACTCCAGGGCGAGTGTGCGCGCGAGGCTCGAGATCATGAGCGTCTTGGCAAGGCCCGGAACGCCCACGAGCAGGCAGTGTCCGCGGGCGAGGATCGCGATCAACAGCTGATCGAGGACCTGATCCTGGCCGACGATCACCCTCTGCAGTTCCTCCTTCATCTGCGAGTGGACCTCGCGCAGGCGATCGAGCGGTGCGTGTGACATCGTTGGCTTGGTCTTGGCTTCGGCCTCGCGGGCCAGATCGGGTGGAACAGGGGCCGGATCGGGTGAAACAGGGGCCGGATCGGCCGTCGGACGGGGCGCGGTCAGCGCTACTTGCGTCGCGCCCGGCGATGCCGCCCGGTCGGCGCGAGAGCCCCTCGGCCCCCAACTCCTTATAGAGGCCACGGCCGCTCGTTACAATCGACGGGGCTCGTGTACGCCGCCGTGGGGGGTGAACCCCGCGAATCCGACACTCCCCACCGACTCCCGCCATGGACTCCCTCAAGCTGCTCGTGAACGACCTCCTCGGGCGCGAGACCCGGCTCGACACAGAGATCCTCGGCCAGCCGCTGACGCTCGTCATCACCAATCGCAGGGAGCTGCGCCGCGCCCGCAAGATGTGGCACGAGACGGCCCTGGTCGAGCGCATGCGCGAGGCCCTCGCCGAGGGCGACGTCCTCTACGACGTGGGGGCCAACATCGGCCTGATCAGCCTCCTGATGGGGCGGCACGCCGCGGAACGGGGGCTGCGCATTCACGGCTTCGAGCCGGAGCCGGCGAACTTCGAGCACCTCGTGCGCAACATCGAGGCGAACGGACTGGCGGGGAGCGTGTGCGCCCATCGCGTCGCCCTCGGTGCGGCCGACGGCGAGGTGGAGCTGTTCGTCCGCGGCAAGGCGGGGGAGGGGCGCCACTCGATCACCGAGGCGCGCGGCTCGACCGCCAGCATCCGGGTCCCCGTGCGCCGTGCCGCGGCCTTTGCCGCCGAGTGCGGGGAGGCTCCGACGGTGGTCAAGATCGACGTGGAGGGCGCCGAGGGGCAGGTGCTCGCCGGTTTCGCCGACCTCCTGGCAAGCGCGCCCCCGAGGGATTTCTTCCTCGAGATCCACTCCAAGGGCGACCACGACCGCATGCCCGACGGCGTCACCATCGGCGCCTGGCTCGGCGAGCGCGGCTACGACCTGGCCTGGAGCAGCGCGCGGCGCTCGGGGGAGCACCGCCACTACCGCGCCCGCGCCTGAGCGGGGTGAGACCGCCCCATCCGCCGCCCGCCGGGGGGGCGTCACGAGGCCGGGGGGCCTCACGAAGCGGGGGGCCTCACGAAGCGTTGTGGCGGATCCGCAGCTCGCCGAGGGCCCGGTCGTAGTCTCCCTCGGCGCCGATCAGTTCCCAGAGCTCCCCGAACCGCTCGGCGGCGGTCTCGATGCGCATCCGCAGGGCGTTCGACTTGTCCCGTAGGAAGGCCTCGATGTTGGCGTCCACGGTCCGGCATAGGTCGCGGGCGACCGTCAGGCGGTCGGCGCCGCGCGGGAGCCCGTAGAGAACTCCGTGCCGGCCGTAGGCGCGCATGATCCCCTTGCGGTAGCGCTTGACGAAGCTGGCGGCCGTCGCGTCGAGGTCGCGCTGCAGGTGGACGTAGCAGGCCGAGTCGCCGTAGGCCTCCTCGAGCCGTCCGAGCAGCCACGCGAGGCGGTTGTCCACCTCGATGTGGTTATCGGGGTAGGAGAAGCGCGCGCCACCCGTGTAGCCCGTCCGGGACTCGTGTGCGCAGGTGTAGTTGCGGATGTGGGTGCAAGCCCTGCTCAGGGTGAGGGAGCCGCTCCGACCCGTGCATAGTAATGAACACGTTCATCGCCCGTCCGCGAGTCCTAGCGACCACTCGTATCCTACGGATCCCTGTCCGGCCGTGGAAGATCCGGCCGGGCGCTTTTCAGCGCGTCGCGAAGGTCCACAGGGCGCCGCCGGCGAGGAGGTGGAGGCGGTCGTCCTGGGCCCACAGGCCGCCGCCGCCGCGCAGGCCGGTGACGCCCAGGGGCGTGGTGGAGAGCAGGTACAGCTCGCGTTCGCGGTCGAGGAGGTAGAGGCCGTGGTCGGTGGAGAACACGGCGCGCGAGGCGCTCACCAGCCCGCCGCGCAAGGGGCGCTCCTCGCGCCCGAGGTAGACCGAGTCTACGCGCCGGCCGCTCGTCGGATCGTGGGCCGAGAGCGTGCGCCGGGAGCCGGCCCGACCGAGGACGAAGGCGCGGAGCCCGTCGCTTTCGACCAGCTCCTCGCCCTCGCCGATGGGGTGGGGAGCGTGGGCCAACAAGCCCGCGCCGTCGCCGTCGGGCTCGGCCCGCAGCCAGTAGAGGTGATCGGAGTCGGTCGGGGCCCACAGGACCCGGGGCCACGAGCCCGGGCGGGCCTGGGCGGTCGGCGGGCGCGCGCCGCCGCGCCAACCCGCCTCGCGCGCCGCGCGCCGCCGGGAGCGAAATCCCCAGACCGGGCGGCCGTCGCACAGCTCGATCAAGAAACCCGCGCCGAGGTTCGTGCCGAAGAAGGCCCGCGGGCCGATCACCGCGGGGGGCAGGGCGGCCGTGCGCACCATCGTCTCGACACCGAAGCGGTCGCCGAGGTCGAGGGACACGTCGGTGCCGCGGCCGAGGGAACGCATCCAGACCAGGTGCCCGTCGGCCCGGTCGAGGGCCAGGGCGAAGCCGCGCGCCTCACCCGGCGCCACGAGCACCTCCCGACCGCCGCGCTCTTGAGTCTGCCAGCGCCGGGCGGAGACCAGCAGCAGGTCGCCCGCGAGCGCCGGTCCCGGCTGGAACTCCCAGACCCCAGGCCCCAGGAACTCGTCGAGAGGCGTCAGCACGCCGTCGGGAGCGAGGTGCCCCTGTTCCCCGACGCACCAGACGAGCGCGGGCAGGCGCAGGCCCTCGGGCGGCGTGACGCACGCCAACAGGTTCGTGCGCGGACCGCCGGCCCGCGAGGCCGCCGGATCGACCTCGAACAGGCGCCAACCGACCCGGCCCTCGACGAGGTACAGCCGCTCGCCGTCGCTCGCCGGGAGCGTGCGCCAGACCTCGCCGAACTCGGCGATCGGCGCGGGCACCTCGAAGCCGCGGTCGATCGCCAGCTTCCAGGCCCGGAAGCCGCGCGCCTCGCCGGCCTCGGAGACGATCCAGGTGCGCAGGGGATCCTGGACGGCGACGCGCCCGCCGTCGAGGAAGGCCAGACCCGCGGCGCCCGCGGTCTCCGGCGGGGCTTGGCCGCCGGCGGTCACCAGGGGCACGGTGCGCACGAGCTCGACAGAGAGCGCGCGCTCCCAGACCGCCGGTTCCCCGGCGCTCGGCGCGAGGGAGGCCAGCAGATCGCGCCGGCGGGCGAGGGCTTGGCGGTGCGCGTCTTCTCCGCAGAGCTCGGCGTGGTCGGTGGCGCGCTCCAACCAGCCGGCGGCGGCGAGGAGCCGGCCCGCCTCGAGCTCCAGCTCGAACAGGGTCAGGGCCGCGAGCACGGCGCCGGGGGTGGCCGGGAGTTCGCGCTCGATCGCCGCCAGGGCGCGCCGCTGGCTGCCGGCCCGGGCCAGGCGGTCGGCGGCCAAAGGCCCGAAGCGCGCGCGCCACGCGGCGCGCGGTCGCGGCCCGAGGGCGGCCAGACGTCGCAAGACCGCCACCTCGACCGCCTCGCAGCGGCGGGCGAAGGTCCCGTCGGGGTCGGGGGGAGCCCAGGTCTCGCCGCCGGCGGCGCCCGCCGCCGGGGACACGGCGGCTCCGGTGACGCTGGACGCCAGGGCGTCGTGCCAGGCATCGAAGACCCCGGCCAGCTCGCCCGTCTCGAGGGCGTGGGGGATTGCGGCGGGCCCGCTCTCCCCCGCCTCCCCGGCGGCGGCGAGGCGCCCGGCGAGCTCCCGGTCGCCCGCGGCGAGCAGGCGTTCGGTCTGCTCGTCGACCGGCAGCCAGGCGTCGTTGGAGAGGGCGCCCTCGCCGCCGTCGTCGGCGGCGGGGGATTCGACCGCGCCGACTCCCGGGGCGGCGGACGCCGCGAGCATGAGCGCGGCGAGCGCGATGGGCGGGGCCGCGACGCCACGGGCCGTGCGGGCACCGGCCGTGCGGCCTCGGGCCGCCACGCCATGGGCTGCGACGCCCTCGCCCGTCACCATCGGCTCAGCGCCCGTCCAACAACCGCCGCATGCGCTCGCGGTAGACCGGGTCGTCGAGGGCCTCGGCCCAGGCATTCAGGGTCGCGCGCCGCTCCAGGTGTCCCGCCAGGCGCTCTTCGAGCTCGACGCCGCGTTCGGCGAGCCGACGGCTCTCGATGCGCGCCGGGCGCAGGCCGAGCAGGCCGATCTGGGCCAGGAGCACGACCGACGCCCAGACCGGCATCCAGTACAGGATGCCGCCGCACACCCGGCTCAGGCCGCGGCGCAGGGCGCCGCCGCGCCGGTTGTCGGACTGGGTGGGGGAGGGAGTCATGTCGGATTCAAGAGCTCAGGCGAGGTCGCGGGCGCCGTAGCGCGCCGCCGCTCCCAGCTCTTCCTCGATGCGCAACAGCTGGTTGTACTTCGCGACCCGGTCGCTGCGGCAGGGCGCGCCCGTCTTGATCTGCCCGCAGGAGGTCGCGACCGCGAGGTCGGCGATGGTCGTGTCTTCGGTTTCCCCCGAGCGGTGGCTCATCACGCAGGTCATCCCGTTGCGGTGGGCCAGCGCGATCGTGTCGAGGGTCTCGCTCAGCGTCCCGATCTGGTTGACCTTGATCAGGATCGAGTTGGCCGCGCCCTCTTCGATGCCGCGCGCGAGGCGCTCGGTGTCGGTCACGAACAGGTCGTCGCCGACGAGCTGCACGCGCTCGCCGACGGCCGAGGTCAGGGCGCACCAGCCGTCCCAGTCATCCTCGTCGAGGCCGTCCTCGATGCTGAAGACGGGATAGCGGTCCACGAGCCCCGCGTAGAACTCGATCAGCTCCTCGGCGCCGCGCGCCTCGCCCTCGATCGTGTAGCGCCCCTCGGCGCAGAACTCGCTGGCCGCGGCGTCGATGGCCAGGCGCACGTCGCTGCCCGGCTGCATGCCGGTCTTCTCCACGGCCGATAGGATCAGGGTGATCGCCTGCTCGTTGGAAGAGAGGTCGGGGGCGAAGCCGCCCTCGTCGCCGACGCCCGTGGCGAGGCCCGCTTCGCGCAGGACGGCCTTGAGGGCGTGGAAGACCTCGGTCCCCATGCGCAGGCCCTCGCTGAAGCTCGTCGCCCCGAAGGGCATGACCATGAACTCCTGGAGATCGACGTTGTTGTCGGCGTGCTCGCCGCCGTTGAGGATATTCATCATCGGCACGGGCAGGATGCGCGCGCTCGCGCCGCCGACGTAGCGCCACAGGGGCAGGCCGCACTCCTCGGCGGCGGCGCGCGCCGTTGCCAGCGACACGCCGAGGATGCCGTTGGCCCCCAGGCGCGACTTGTTCGCCGTGCCGTCCAGCGCGATCATCGCGGCGTCGACCGCGCCCTGGTCGAGGCCCTCGCTGCCCAGCAAGCTCTCGGCGATCTCGCCGTTGACGTTGGCGACGGCCTTCAGCACGCCCTTGCCGCCGTAGCGTCCCTCGCCGTCGCGCAGCTCGCAGGCCTCGTGGGCGCCGGTGCTGGCGCCGGAGGGGACCGCGGCACGGCCGTGCGCGCCGCTCTCCAGGCGCACCTCCACCTCGACGGTCGGGTTGCCGCGGGAGTCGAGGATCTCCCTGGCGTGGACGGCCATGATCTCGCTCATGCTGCAGATGCTATCGGCCGAGCGGAGCCCTTCCAGGCCCTTCCGATCCAGTTCTTCGCCTCCGCCGGACTCTCGCCGGGTCCCGGAGGCCCCCGTGCCCGCCTTGCGGGCTTGTGCGAACGGGCGGGGCGGGGATACAACGGGAGTGCGATGAAGCCGATCGCCATGCTCCCCAATCTCCTGACCCTCGCCAACGGGGCTTGCGGGCTCCTGGCCCTCTCCAAGAGCATCGACGCCCTCGCCTGGCGCGACCAGGACCAGGCGGTCTTTTACGAGAAGATGGAGGCCGCCTGCTTCCTGATCTTCCTGGCGATGCTCTTCGACGGCCTGGACGGCTGGGTGGCGCGCCTGACGCGCTCCTACTCGGACTTCGGCGGCCAGCTCGACTCCCTGGCCGACGTCGTGACCTTCGGCGTGGCCCCGGCCATGATCGCCAAGGCCTTCTTCGAGCACGCCGAGACGGCCGCGGGCGTGTTGGCCTCTCCGCGGCTGCACTTTGCCGCGGCGGGCTGTTACTCCCTGATGGCGATGCTGCGCCTGGCGCGCTTCAACCTCGAATTGGATCACGACGCCTCCGCCCACTCGGAGTTCCGCGGCCTGCCCTCGCCGGCGGCGGCCGGCGCGGTCGCGTCGACGGTCTGGATCCACCTGATCCTCAGCCGCCCCGAGCTCGAGCTCTCCGAGGGCACGCCGACGCCTCTGGGGAGCGTCATGGGTTGGACGCGAGGGGTGGATTGGGAGCCGCTCTTGACCTGGATCCCGGTCGCGTTGACCCTCGCCCTGCCCCTGGTCGGCCTGTTGATGGTCAGCCGCGTGCGCTACGTCCACGCGGCCTCCAACCTGACCACCGAGCGCAGCAACTTCTTCGCTTTGGTGACCCTGGTGTTCGTCGGCCTCGGCCTCTACCTGGCGCCGGTTCCGCTGCTGTTCGTGACCTTCAACGGCTTCGTGCTCTTCGGGGTCGTCCGCTGGCTGTGGCATCTGGCCCGCGAGCGGCGCGCAGCCGCCCTCGACGGAGACGCGCACTCGTGAAGGAGCCGCGTGCGGGCGAGACGGCCTTCGTCGCCCTCGGCAGCAACCTCGGTGATCGCCGCGCGCACCTCGAGCGTGCGGTCGTGGCCCTCGGCGACGTGACGGGCACGCGCGTCGTGCGCGTCTCGCGCTGGATCGAGACCGCGCCCGTCGGCGGGCCGCCCGGTCAGCCCGCGTTCCTCAACGGTGTCCTGGAGCTCTCCAGTCGCCTGGAGCCCTCGACGCTGCTCGAGCGCTTGCAGGAGATCGAGGCGCACCACGGCCGCGGGCGCGACCGCGAGCCGCGGCACGGACCGCGGACCCTCGACCTCGACCTCTTGCTCTTTGGAGAGCGACGCCTGGAGAGCGCGCGCCTGACCTTGCCGCACCCGCGTCTCGAGGAGCGCCTGTTCGTGCTCGGGCCCCTCGCCGAGCTCGCGCCCGAGTTGGTCTTGCCTTGCTCGGGGCTGACCGTGCGCGCGCGCGTGGCCGAGCTCGCGCGCGCGCCCGCCGGAGCGGCGCGGTGATCGAGCGCCTGGCGGACCCCGCCGAGGCCCGCGCCTGGTGCGCGGAGCGCCGCGAGAGCGGGGCTAGCGTGGGCTTCGTGCCCACCATGGGCGCCCTGCACATCGGCCACCTCTCGTTGGTCGAGCGCGCGGTGGCGGAGAACGACTTCGCCTGCGTGAGCGTTTTCGTCAACCCCTTGCAGTTCGACGATCCGAGCGATCTCGAGTGCTACCCGCGCGATTTCGAGGGTGATGCACGCCTGCTGGAGGGCGTCGGCTGCGCGATGGTCTTCACCGGCACCCTCGAGCAGTTCTTCCCCGGAGAGCTGTCCGCCGACGGCGCTCTGGCGAGCGCGCGCCTCGTCGATCCGGGACCGGCGGCCGAGGGCCTGGAGGGCGCCTGCCGCTCGGGCCACTTCGGGGGGGTGGCGACCATCGTCGAGCGCCTGTTCGAGGTCGTCGAGCCCGAGCGCGCCTACTTCGGCCGCAAGGACTACCAGCAGGCGCTGGTGATCGCCGATCTCGCGCGCCGCCGCGGCGGGCCGCGGGGGATCGTGTGCGACATCGTGCGCGAGAGCTCGGGCCTGGCGTGCTCCTCGCGCAATGCCCTGCTCACCGACGGCGAGCGCGAGCGGGCCGTGTGCCTCTCGCGCTCCCTGGAGACGGTCGACGCGGCCTGGCGCGAGGGTGCGCGCGACGCGGCGTTGCTGGGGGCGCTCTTGCGCGAGAATCTCGAGCGCGTGGGCGTCGAGGTCGAGTACGCCGAGCTGCGCGACCCCGAGCGCTGGAGCGCCGCCGCCCCGCTGGGCGAGCTCGAGCGCGCCGTGGCCCTGGTGGCCGCCCGCGTGGGCGGCGTGCGCCTGATCGACAACCGGGTGCTCGGGGTGGGGGGAGACGGGCGCGGTTGAACCCCGCGCGCCCCGCCTGGGTCCGCGCTCTGGCGCCGGCCAAGATCAACCTGACCCTCGAGTTGCGCGGACGGCGCGCGGACGGCTTCCATGAGCTCCGCACGCACTTGCTGGCCCTGGAGCTTGCCGACGAGCTGGGCGTCGCCACCCGCGCGGGCGGCGGCGTGGTCCTGGAGGTGGGCGGGCTCGGGGCCGGGGGCGAGGTCCCCGGTGACGAGCGAAACCTGGCCTGGCGCGCGGCGGCGGCGGCCCTCGCCCGCGCTCGGGAAGAGGGATTGGCCGGGGGCGTCGGCCTGACCGTCGAACTCGTCAAGCGCATCCCGGTTCAGGCGGGCCTGGGTGGTGCGAGCGCCGACGCGGCGGCGGCCCTGTCGGCGAGTGCCGCGGCCCTGGGGCTCGACCTCGGCTGCGAGGAGCGCTGGCGCTGGGCGCGGGGGGTGCTGGCGGGGCTCGGCTCCGACTGTCCGTTCTTCCTGGAGGCCGCCGCGACGGGTTTGGCCCTGTGCGAGGGTCGTGGCGAGCGCGTGCGGCCCCTGCCGCCGGCTTCGGTAGGGGACTGGTCGATCGTGATCGTGACCCCCGAGCCGGGCTGTCCGACGGGAGCCGTGTATGCGGCGTTGGAGGCGCCCGGCGGCGTGGCCGACAGCGACGCGCCCGCGCTCCCGACCGGTTCCGCCGCTCTGGCGCGGGGTGCGCTCCGAAACGACCTCGAGTCGGCCGCCTTGCGCGCGGTCCCCGCCTTGCGGGACTGGCGCGCCCTGCTCGACGGTGCCGGCGCGGGGCACTTCCGCCTCGCGGGTAGCGGCTCGAGCTTCTTCGGGCTTTTCGACGGAGACGGCGAGGCACGCGCGGCCTTGGCGGTGGTGGAGGGCGCCGCGGCGGGGGCTGGTCTGGGCCTGCGCGCCGCCCTCGTGACCCGACCGGCCGGTCACGGGGCGCGCCTGGACTGAGGGCCCGCCCGGCGGGGAGCGTCCCCGATGCGGGACTGGCTCGGATTCGTGGACGAAAGAAGCCCCGTCCCCCGGCCCCGCCCGGACGCGCTTCCGTCGTGTTGCAGATCACCGAGATTCGAATCAAGCTCGTCCCGGGGACGAGAGACAAGCTGCGCGGCTTCGCCAGCATCACCTTGGCCGACGCACTCGTCGTGCGTGACATCAAGATCATCGAGGGCGGCGAGGGGCTGTTCGTGGCCATGCCGAGCCGCAAGCTCTGCGACCGCTGCGAGCGCTGCGCCGGCAAGAACTCGTTCCGCGCGCGGTACTGCAACGACTGCGGCGCGCGCCTGGCGGGGGACCGGGCTCATCTCGACGAGCGCGGCCGGCCGCGGCTCTACGCCGACATCGCCCACCCGATCAACCAGTCGTCCCGCGGCGCGATCCAGGATTCGATCCTCTCGGCTTACGCCCAGGAGTTCGAGTTCTCCCAGCAGGAGGGCTACGTGGCGACCGAGTTCAAGGACATGGATTACGACTCCTGGGGGGAGTACACCGCCGGTTAGCCTCCTTCCCTGGCGCGGGCGAATACGGGAGACTCTCCCCCGTGCCGGTGGTCGTTTCCCATATCGACGCGGACTTCGAGCGCCTCGCGTCGCGCGCCCTGCGTCAGGCCGCCCTGGCGGACCTGGTGGAGGTGCGCCTGGACCGCCTGGAGGAGTTCCGCCCCGACGCCCTGGCCGACTTCGTCGCCGCCTGTCCCAAGCCGATCATCGCCTCTTGTCCGGGGCCCGAGGCCTTCGGCTGTTTCGCCGGTTCCGACGCCGCGCGCCTCGAGCGCTTGCGACTCGCCGCGCGCGCGGGCTGCCGCTTCGTGGACGTCGACCTGCGCCTCTCCCTCGAGCTGGGAGAGGTCCCGGCTCCGTGCCACCGGATCGTCTCGCACCACGACGTCGGCGGCACGCCCGGCGACCTCGCCGCCCTCCACGAGGCGCTGCGCGAGGTGTGCTACGAGGGCGACGTGATGAAGCTCGTGTGTCATGCCGAGTGCGCCGAGGACGGCCTGCGTGTGTTGAACTACCTGCGCGAAGAGGGCCGCGGGCTGGTCGCCTTCTGTTCGGGGGAGGCCGGCGCCTTCACACGCCTCTTGGCGCCGATCTTCGGCTCGCCTTTCACCTACGCCGCTCCGGCGGACCTGCCGGGAGCACCGGTGGGCGAGCGCACGGCGCCGGGGCAGTGGCGCGTCAACGATCTCCTGGCGGTCATGCCCCCCGGCGGCCTGTCGGTGGAGACGGCGGTCTTCGGTGTCCTGGGCGGGAGCGCGCGGCACTCCTGGTCGCCGCGCGTGCACGGCATGGCCCTCAAGGCGGCGCGCCTCGACGCCGTCTACCTGGCTTTCGAGCCGCGCTCGATCGAGGCCTTCCTGGAGCTGGCCACCGATGGCTGTCTGCGCGGCTTCTCGGTCACGGCCCCGTTCAAGGTCGGTGCGGCGGCGCGCGCGAGCTCCCTCGACGGCGCGAGCGAACGCGCGGCGGCGGTCAACACCTTGGTGCGCGAGGGCGCCGGTTGGCGCGGGCTGAACACCGACGTGGGCGCGGTCGCCGAGACCCTCGCCGGCGCCCTCGAGCTCCACGGCCGGGAGCCTGGACGCCCGGGGAATCTGGGGCAGGCCCACACCCTCGTTCTCGGCTGCGGCGGCGCCGCGCGCGCGGTCTGCCAGGCCGTGGGCGAGGCGGGCGGACGCTTCACCGTCGCCGGGCGCGACGCCGAGCGGGCGGCTGCTCTGGCGCGGGAGCTCGGCGGGGCGGGTACGCCCTGGGAGGCGATTCCTTCCGTCGCCCACGACGTCTTGGTGCACTGCACGCCACTGGGCGGTCGGGGGAGCGAGGGACGCTCGCCCATTCCCCCCGAGTGGCTGCGCGAGGGCACGCTGGTGCTCGACGCCGTCTATCGCCCGGTGCGCACGGCCCTGCTCTCCGCGGCCCGCGACCGCGGCTGCACCGCCGTCCCCGGCGGCGAGTGGTTCGTGCGTCAGGCCGCGGCCCAGTTCCGCCTGTTCACCGCCCGGGCCGCCGACGAAGGGCTGATGCGCGCGGCCTTCGAGCACGCGGCGGACGAGGCGCGGTGAGCGAACCGGCCGTGACCGTGGCTCTGATCGGCCTGCGCTGCGCGGGAAAGACCAGCGTCGGCCGGCGTCTGGCGGAGCTCACCGGCCGCCCGTTCGTGGACCTCGACCGCGAGATCGAGTGCGAGTGGGAGCGGCGTACGGCGGAGGCCCTGCACGCCGGCGAGCTGCTGGCCCGGCTCGGCGAGGGGGCCTTTCGCGACCTCGAGGAGGTGGCCTTGCGCTCCGTTTTCGAGCGCGGCGATGCGCCGGTCCTGGCCGCCGGTGGCGGCACCCTCGAGCGCGCCGCGTGCCGGGCGCTCCTGGGTCGCTGCCGCTGTGTCTGGCTGCGTGCGGACCCGGCGGTCCTCGCCGCGCGGCTGGTGGCCGACGCGACGCCGCGCCCCGCTCTCGGCGCCGGCTCGGCGGCCGAGGAGCTCGGTGACCTGGCCAAACAACGCGCGAGGTGGTTCGTAGAGCTGGCGTGGCTGGTGGTCGAGAGCGGAGAGGCGGAGGTCGAGGCGCTTGCGCGCGAGATCCTAGACGCCCTGGATCGGGACTGAACCCCTCGGCGGCCGCCGATTCAGGGGGCGGTCTGCGCGGGGCGTTGCTACGATGCCGATGGTGGGTGCATGAGGAAGGAAGGAAGGTGAGGGTCGTGTCCGGGGGCGATAAGGGGAGCCCCGCAATGGTGGGGGCCTGCGTGGTCGCGCTCGTCTCTCTGGCCGCCGTGCCCTCGGGATTCGCGTCTGTCGCGCTCACTCCCGCCGCGCTCGCGTCGGGGGAGTTTGCCGCAGCCGGCGAGGGGCTGTGCCCGCGCCCGCAGGCCGAGAAGGCCCAGGCACGCGAGGCGCCCTCGGCCGGCGGAGCCGTGGAGGTCGTGGAGGCCGGCCACTCCGACGCGCCGAGCGGTCTGGCGGAGTGCTACCGCGCCGTGCGGGAGCTGCGGAACTCGGAGCTTCGCGGGCGCCTGGACGAGCTGTGGGAGCTCGACCCGCGCACGACGATGGACGCCGCCGTCCTCTGCGCCGGGCGGGACGTTCCGACCTTCCTGACGGCTGCGCGCCGCTTCGAGCGCGAGGCGATGCGCGACGAGGCGCGCGAGTGGCTGGCTGTGCGGTCCACGTCCGATGGCGAGGCGCGGGCGGTGTGGGACGAGCGTCTGGCGCAGGAGCTCGCCGATCCGGCCGCGCGCCCGCTCCTGTGGCGCGCCGCGGCGCGCGTCGCGGGCGCCAGCCGGCGCTATGCCCTGGCGGACGCCGTGGCCGCCGGCTTGGGTGCCGAACGCCCCGAGGTGCGCGCCTCGGCGCGCGCCGCCCTGCACGACCTGTTCCTGCGCTGGTTCGCCACGCGTGAGGAGTTCGACGCCCACTGGAGCCTGGCCGCGCGCAGGGCTCCCGAGGCGGCCTACCGGGCCCAGCTCGTCGCCCTCGCCGAGCGCGTGCACCGCCTGTCCGTGGAGGCATTGGCGGCCGACGTCGAGCGCGCCGTGGCCGGGCTCGGAGACCTCGATCCGCGGGTGCGCGCGGCTGCCGGTCCGGCCCTGGCGCGGCGGGTCGTGGCCGAACCGACCCGGGCCGAGGGGGCGATCGAGGCCATGTTGGACCAGCTCCAGCGGGAGGAGGCCCCGATTGCCTTCCAGTCCCTGCTGGAGGCGCTGGTGGAGATGCACGCGACGCTGCCCGCCGACTCCCCCGACCTGCGTCGATTGCGCACCGTCCTGTTCGGCGTGATCAACGCCGGCCACCCCGGTTTCCAGGTGCCCGTCTCCCAGGCGCTCGGACGCCTGCCGTGGGAGGTCACCTCCGCCGCTGGTACCGACAGCTTGCTGCGGGCGGTGGAGTGGTGCGTGCAGCAGCTCGAGGACCCGGTCCTCTCCGACTCCCTGGTGGACGGCGACTCCCTGGCCGGCGCCTTGCGTTCCCTGCTCGAGTTGTGCGAGCGCGCGGAGGCAGCGGGCCTCGACCACGAGGACGGGACTCGCGGCGTGGGGGAGATCGCCCTCTCCCTGCTGGAGGACTCCGGTGAGCACCGCGGCGTGCGGGTCGCGGCCGCCCGGCTCCTCTCCCGCCTGGCCGGGCTCGGCGACGTCGAGCGCTTGACCGCCGTCTTGGAGGAGGCCGAGGCTTCCGATCTGCGCTACACGTTGGTCGGCACCCTCGGCGAGCTGGCGGCCGGGCTCGACCCGGTCGGCGAGGAGGGCCGGCGCGTGCTCGATACTCTGATCGGCGTGCTGCGCGATCCCGACCCGGACTTGCGCGGCCGCGCCCTCTCTCACCTGGCCGCCGAGGAGTTGGCGGCCCTCGTCGCCCAGGCGGATCCCGCCGCCTTCGCCGAGCGTCTGGTGGTCGAGCCGGTCGGCGCCTTGCAGGCCCAGTTGCTGTCCTTGCTCGGACGCCAGGAGCGATCGGATCTGGTGTCGGGCATCCTCGCCGCGGAGGGCTTCGGCGCCCTGGTGCGCTGGGAGGACGGCGGCGTGACCGAGCTGGTCTCGACCCTGCGCTCCATGGCGGGCGACCACGCCGCGCCGGTCTTCGCCATCGGCGCTCGCCTCGTCGCCCTCGAGGACCCGGCGACGCGCGTGCGCCGCGTGCGCGAGGCCGTCGGTCTGGTGGCCGGCCTCTCCCACGACCGTGCGATCGAGCTGGCGGCGGACGAGCACGCCGCCGTGCTGGACTGGGCCTTGGAGCTGCGCGCCGCGGGCTCGGCCCTGGCGGAGGTCGGCGGGGGCGGGGGCACCTTCCCGCGGCGGCTGGTGGATGTCCATGCGCCCCTCTCGGTGGCGCCGGGCGGGCGCGGCGGTGCGTCCCTCTCGTACGTCTCCGCTCTGCTCCTGGCGGATCTCGTTTCCGATGGAGCGGAGCAAGCCGAGGTGGCGCGGGTCGGCGAGCTCTTCGAGGCCGCCCTGGCCCAGGCGCGCGAGGGTTCGGCGGGGGGGCGCCCCGAGCTGGTCCTGCGGGACCGTGCGCGCTTCCTCCATGCCCGCGGGGATGGCGCCGGTGCCCTGGCGGCCTGGCGCGAGGTCCTGGAGGCCGAGTTCCGGGCGGTCGCGGCCGACCCTCGGGGTGCCCCGCCCTCCGTCTTGGAGCTCTCCGATCTGCGCGACGCGGCGGAGCGCATGGCGGCGGTCGAGGTCTCCGACGAGGCGGCGCTCCGGGCGGCGGCGGGGGAGGCCTTCGGCGTGTCCCTGACCCTCGTGGAGCGCCCGGCCTGGCGCAATGAGACGGTGGTGATCCGCGGCCGCGACCTCCTGGACCTCGGCCGGCGCGCCGTGGCCAACGGCGATCCCGCGCGCCAGGCCCACGCCCTCGGTCTGCTCGAGGGTCTGCCGCTCCCGCCCGCCGAGGGCGAGCCCGCACCCACCCCAGCCGCCGACGCCGGCGGTGCCCTGTGGGCGGGCCTGCTCGGCGACCGCGAGCGTCACCTCGCCTTGCTGACCCTCGCCGGTCGCCTCAGCGACCTGCTCGGCGAGCGCCCCGCCCCGGAGCCGGAGCCCGAACCGGAGCCTGCTCCCGAGCCCGAACTGGAACCGGCGCCCGAACCCGTGCCCGAGCCCGACCCCGAGCCGGCACCCGCTCCGGTTCCCGAGCCCGAGCCCGAGCCCGAGCCGGGCCCCACGCCCGATCCCGCCCCGCCCCGCGAGCCAGTGCCTGGCCGCGCGCCGTCGGCCGATCCCGCTCCACAGCCGCCGTCCGACCCCAGATCCGAGCCGAAACCCGCTCCCGGGGCCGATCCGGCGCTTCGTCCCGACTCCCCGTCGTACGGTGTCGCACACCCATCAGCTCACCTTCGACAGCAAAGTACCGCACGGCGCCTGGGCTCATTCAGGCAAGGGAGAGACCACCGGCTTTCCTACCGTGCCTGGTCTGCGGCGATGTCCCCGTGGCCGCATCGCTGGGGTCTACCCTCTCGTGCGGGGCGCACTGGGAGTGGAACGGTGCCGGGTACGCCAGGGGCGGGGGCGCTCCCCTTCCCGGCATACGCACCGACGACGCCGTGCCTCAACTCATCGCCGGTGTCACTCGAGCAGCGGGTCTCCGACGGAAGCGACGCCCACGCCCGGGAACTCGCCTCGGGCAACCGCGAGAGACTCTAGCGCCCAGCGTCAAGAGCGCTTCGAGTAGTGCGGTACTCTGCTGTCGCAGGTGC
>NZBA01000109.1 GCA_002686265.1 Planctomycetota bacterium | reverse complement strand
TTCTAATTTGCTTTAGAGCACTGGTTATCAGTAATTGTTTCGCAATTGACTGTCACTCAGCGATTGTTTCTCAACGACTGTTTCTCAGCGACTGTTTCTCAGCGACGATACTCAACTTCCACGTCGTAATCGTCGATTGACACCCTAACACTTTATTTTGTCTGAAAGGCAAGAATAACTATTTAATTCATACAATTAGCATCGCCAAAGTAACATTCACTAAATAATCATGAAAAGTGAGAATTTGGTAGTAGTATTCTCACTTTTAACTTCTCATAGCTATATCAAAATTAGGCGAATATCTCCTTATCTCAATTATCCGCATGTGATAATAATGCGCTAATAGCTAAGTTTGTTAATGACGGCGACGCGAAGCGGAAATTGAATAAAACCAGTACGCTAGTCCGCTTCAGACAAGGAGCAGACGTTCAACGCTAGCATTTGCGGCTGGTTTGAAGCTTAATGGAAACACAGTTCGAAAACATGCGCATGTTAGAGGTTGCTGGCATAGACCTTGTATCTTTGATCCTTGGTTGGGTTTACCGACATATAGTACGAGCGGAAATTCCCACGAACTATGTGCTTCCTAAAACGCTCTTTCTCGATTAAGTCTTGCCAAGGATATAACCACATTTCAGAAACAACATAATCCTCATCAAGATGCACAAACATCAAGTGCGTAGGGACTTCTTCTCCTTCAATTTTTGGTATAGCGCTAGTTCGAGTCCACCCACTATTTGAACCACGGCGCGTTTTGACAGATATCGTCATTCCACTAGTTGTCTCAACATCATGCTCGAAGCTGTCATCAACAAGGTAACCACCTACAGCAATTTTTGTATAGATTTCACCTAGCCATCCTACCAACTCATCTCCTTTGAGCACTTTTCCATCAGAATGCTCAACGAGCAGCTCTCTGATTTTTTTCTGAGTCATCGAGAGTGTTACGAATAGACCGGAAAAATCCTTTTCTATTCGGTCCATTGAGTTGAAGTCAAAATCCATCGAAAGCCTCTACCATCCTATTGCTTATACTTCATAGTAACACCCGTTTCTCATGAAAAACCATATTCTGTGTTGTCATGGAAAAGAATATGAAATGCCCGCAATTGGCGCACAACGGCCATTTAAGTAATATCCACTTAAACGTACTGCTCTCCGTATGCAGCAGGCTCTCTGGTTTTATTCAATTTGCTTAAATACATAATCTACATCGTAATTAGCTCACCTAAGCTTTAGAATTTACAAATATTTAAATCGTCTTCGTGAGAGCTCGGTTGGGTTTAGTTTGGTAAAGTTAAGGACAGTTTTCGTTCCTGATAGTGGATTTGCAAACAAGGCTTCATAACCTCGCTATCGAAGTCATAGACAAGCAGATATGGCTGGTAAAGATCGAAAGCTTGGCCAACGAACACACTAACTGCATTGGATGCACAGATAAGTAAATTTACTTTCCTGATAGAAAATTGATCGTAAAGCTTTAGCAGTAAAGCGTGTAAATCGTTCCGAAGTTGTTTCCCGTTGTCAGGATGAGGAATAGCAGCGTTTCCATATGCTAGCGCTTGTATTTCAATAGTTGGCATCCCGATCTTTTCCGCAGTCCGTTTCATGGCCTCCGGGTATTGCGTCATCGCGATACACACAGTGACTTCGTCTTTACCTTCAAGTTCGACCTCGTCAAAAGCAATGTTATAGGGTTTAGGCACTTCTGAATCTTGTGGCCACATCCAATATCCACCGTCTCGAAACCTTAACATTGGAGTAATCTCACACTTATTACCCAAGCATGCGCCTAATCCGACCAAGGCGGGCATAGGGCCAAATGCGAACAAAGCTGCTTTGTATGACTCGTTCTGCGTCTGCTGAATGATTTCGTCAGCCTCTGCTCTGACGATGTCGGCCATACTACTTTCAAACACCTCAACCTTTTTTCTGTAAAGGCGCTCATTATGGCTGAGTCGATTTAACCTCCCTAATGATCGTGCTCTAATTCTAGACATACTATTAGCGATATCGCGATCATCAGGCTCTGAAACGATATGTCCCCCTACAGGCCATAAAACAGAGAAAGCAGGGATTGGCTTAAAGCTAAGTCCTTCTAAGAGAGATTCCACTGTGTGAGTGAAGCTTGAGCGCATATGGGATAAGCGAGCTGCATCAAAATCGACAGCGGCAACCTTATCTATGAGTCGATGATGCTTGTCACACAAAACTAAAACATTCTCTGGATCATCAGATTGGTAGTCAGACAAGTACGGAACGCCTCGAGGCCCTGACTCTGAAGAGGCAATAATGTGGGCATTGTATGCAAAGTTTCCGGTATACCCAGTGAGCTTCTCTACATTGAGATTTTCTCCACACCCCTCGAACATACAATATCCGTGGCTATCTCGCGCAAGTTGCTCAAGCGTTCCTTTACTAAAGGATTTACCTCTACCTTTTGTTTGCCTCTTTTCCCAAATAGCCCGCAGAAAATCAGGAAGGTCCTTTATTTTGATGTCCATAGACTGGGCCTGAGACTCATTCCAGATGGCAATCACAGACTCCATCGAAGCAAGATGTTTTCTCTCAAGATGCTTGCCTTGCATATGACGCACGTGGACTTCGTCTGCTATGCCAAGTTTATTAAAAGCGGCTTCAATTTCACCAAAAACGAGATTCAGCCGCACACTGACATTTAGGGTCTCACTCAATAAAACTATCAGCTGGTTTTGTGCCGATTTATCGGTCAGCACGCCACCCTCGCTCCATTTGGGTAGCGTACCAATAGCGTTTATGAACTCGCCTAATTTCTCAAGTGATCCTATCGGATCGTGTTGTGCTTGATGAATAACTACGGTCTCAGTACTCATAATAGGTCCTTGTATATGCGTTTAAATTCTGTTCCTGTGCGGTGATAAATGCAGAAATGACTAATGCCAACGATCACAAAGATAAGATTTCTATCTGAATTGCGTGCACAACATGAATGCCAGTCCTTCAGGTCAACATGCGAAGGGCTAGGAATTTGCTCTGGATGGGAGTGCCATGTCCCAAGATAGCCCGAAGTTCCTTTGGATTCTTCGAAATGTTTATCAACAGACTGCTGATGACGCGGGTCTTGCATAACAAAAGAGGTGCGTGTCGAGTCATCTTTGGCTAATGGTTGGGTACAGTCCTCAATCCAAAATTGAGAAGCACTTTGATTTTGCCCGCCTATCAGCACACCAAAGGCTTCAGTGCTTTGCTTTTTATCTTGTTTTAACGTCCGCCATGTATCTAATACCGCCCTGCTTACGCAAACGATGTGCTTCTTAGATTCGCTTATACATTCAACGGCTACATACATCACAATCCTCATCGAGCAGCGGGAGTCTTTTTAATGACTCTTTGAATTGGTAGTACCGGTGAGTGAGTTTGATGTTTTCAGCTTGTGCATCATCGTCATCCCCTTTCCAACTGACTCTACAAGAATCAGCTTGTTTGCCTTCCAAATACCGGATCGCGAGACTACTCGCCATGACAGCTGTTTGCGCGGAGCTGGCAGCGCCGTAACTGATAAACTGGTTCCCACATCCAGCTATGCTTTTCATCACATCCTGATTGGCTTCAATGAAATTCAAATTTGAATGTAATCCGCGACAACCATCAGCATGATCGACATACGCACATAACAAACATCCGTCCGTGCCGCTGATATCAAGTACGGCGTGACCGCCTACCCCAAAACCCTCTAGCCAGCAATTCAGCGTCGTTACATCGATATTATTATCTAACAAATGCTGCTTGAAGAAGCGCTCGAGAGAAGGATTACCGATGGCAATAACAATGAGGTCAAAGAAGTCACAAGGATATTTTTCGACGAATGTCAGTAAGCTTTCACAAGAATAATGAGCATCAGACCAAGGAAACTGTGCATGACACTGATAAACCATTCCCATCGACTTCGGCAGATCAATGTATGCTTGAGGAAGCATGTGGCGATGGAGATTATCAATCTGGTAAAAATCAGGATCTATGAAGTGCAAATGCCTGACACCTGCTGCGGCTAATTTATGCCCGACTTCGCTTCCTACCGACCCGACACCAACAACAGCAACCTTCTTGTCTGCTAGAGAGGTAGAGCCGCCTCCACGTTGCACCACATTTTCCTGATTAAACACACGCACACTGATAGGAGTCAGACGCCACCCATCAATTTTATTTGATGATAAGGGCAATGCTTTTTTGTTGTCATTGTCGAGCTTTAACGCGAACCATGTTCGGTTGTTATCGACGGTAATTGCAGTGAAGACGATCCAGTAGTGCCTATCTCTCCACTGGCCTAATTGATCACGCAACTGATTCAGTCTTTCATCTGGCAACCTATTAATTGTTTTGAGGTACCAATCTTCAACAGACTCATTTGAGTTTGGCGCTGGTATCAATTGGTCAAGTGGAATAACTACCGCTTTACCGGCTACTTTCCTATCACGTTCCTTAATCGAAAAGTGCATTTCACTAAGCTTAGAAATCTCTGAATCAGAAGGATGTGCAACATAGTAGCTATGCAGACCATAATTCGCCTTTTCGATTGGCTCATAAACATCCACACGTTGCAAAATGGGCTGGCTAAAATTGATCAACAACGGTTTCTGTCCGCTCTTGCAGAGAAAGAGCCAATTGCTGTAAAACTCTCTCAGAAGCTCTCTGTCATTCCAGTCAGGATCCGACATTACCGATTCCAGCAAGGATATGTGTCGCTTAAGTGAATCTCTGACTAACAACAGAGGTTGATCAAAATTAACAGATACGGCATCAGGCGCATTTACACAAACCAATCCCACTTCAACATCGTCAATACGCTCAATGTTAACGTGAGCAAGCTTGCCATACTTAGAGGGTTCTAATAAGAGAAACTCTGGCAACGAGAGAAACCGGTCTTCTATTCTAAGCATCAACTCCGCTGCATAGCCGGAAATGGTAGTTGACACCTTGACGACTCCTTGACCGAAGAAATCGCCCGGTTCACAGTCAAACCCATATTCTGAAAGATACTGAGAGATCTGATTTTTCAAAATCACGCTCCCTGCGACGTACCAACTGATCCAGCAGTGCTAAAAGCAACTTTTGCACCTTCGTTTCTGTTGGCGTCTTCAGCAGTCTCAAAATCGTCACCAAACAGTTCACGTAAAATATCACATTGCTTTTTCAGCGATTCTTCCGCCAGCGCTTTATCCAATTTCCGCAACACCGTATTCAACTTATTCCAAAATTGGGTTCCAGTCGCCGCACTACTGCCGTCAAAGATATCTCTAGAAGGCGTGACAGGCAGATCTACTTTAACCCGGTAATTTCCATCAACCTGCGGTTTAAAATACCCCCCAGTCAGGATAGCGGCCACTGTGTCTCGAAGTGCCTGAAGGTCGTCTGGCTTCCCTTCTTCGTTAAGTACAGGCTTAAACTGTTCTTTCAACATGACGGTGATCCCGATCGAATAAACCTTCTTTCGTACAGAATCTTCGAACTTTTCATCACGCCAACGCTTCATGTAACGAACCAGACGTTTATACTGGCACAGTTTATCCTCGGTAGAGCCAATATAAACGTAGGACGACTTATCATTGATGTTATCGATAAGGCCTTTGGGATCTGATGGCGACCATTCTTTCACAGCGTCTCCTGAGTTACGCTTCCCTACCGCCAGCTCATAGTTGTCGCCACTTTTCCTATACACAACAATATCAATATGAAGATTTAAGCTGGCGTAATCTGCGGTCACGCAGGGCATCTTTATTTTCGCATCTTTAAAACCGCGCTTTTCAAGAACGCTACATACTACCTTTTTCACCTCTACCGGGTCTTCTGGAGCATTTGCAGAGTCAATGACAAGTGCTCTGTCGATGTCAAAATCGTTTTTCGGATGTTTGATCGTGGTAGCAGTCCTCAATGAACCTTGTATAAAGGTTTCTATGACTGGGTAACCCGCCTCTTTAAATGCTGCCTTTAGCGCCGCTAGAATGCTCTCATCTTTCTCTCTGGCATCCCGGTATTTGTCATCTTCACGACTCAGCTTGATTGCGTTATGAAAATTGATGAATTTTCGTTGAATAGACATAATTATTACCTCTTGCTTCGTTACAGCTTGCCAACAAGAGGCAAACCTTTTGGTGTTGTTGAATCACAGATTAAGTGACTGAGATACCCGACCCCACCGAGTAAAACAAAACCCCTAATAAATTTTTCTAATGGCTCTTCTGGTTTCCATTGGTAGCATTTGATAAGACCGACGGTTATTAAACCGGCAAATGTTATGCTATGAAAAAATTGTCGATGATTAGGGTGTAAAGCAGGCTCTATATAGTCTGGGAGTTTGCCGGAAAAGCTTCCTAATAGCGGCGCAAGCAGTAAGCTGTGAGTGATTGGATGAGGGTGATCATCAACCATTGCGGCAAGACCAGCCGCTCCTGATCCGACGAACATATGTGTAGTTCCACTGGACATTTATTTTTCCTCTTATTAATTTCTTTCCTGTCATAGAAAATATGTGCTCATTAACTAAGGCGGAAAAATGAGCAAAACTGGACAATGTCCAGAAAATAATTTTTTTGCGCCTAATGGAGTGGTAGATGCAAGGATACGAATATTTCGATAGCGACGATGCTATATCGCAAGTTCAAAGCATGAGTGAGGAAGACATGCTCAGATGCCTCAGAGCTGCTTATTACTTCATTGATAAGTACGATTTGCCGATAGAAGGCGAGGACTTATTAAATGAAGCGATAGTTAGGATACTAGAGGGTAAACGGCACTTACCGAAAGGCGTGAAGGTATATACTGCGATTAATCAGATAATGAAGAGCGTTAGTTACGAGATACTTACCAAGCGCAGTGATGAGGCCATGAGAAATACGTCACCTTTGGACGATGAGTCTATTGCGGGTAGTTTACTGGATGGCTATTCGGAAAAATCAGACCAACGGTGGTCAATGCTCACTTCACTTTTCAAAGAAGATGAAGATGCTAGCGCTTTTTTAGCAGCAACAGAACAAGGCATCAAAAAATCACAGATTGTTGAAGACTTTTTCAACGGGAATGAAACTGCATATGACAGCATGCGTAGGAAAATCATAAGAAAGGCATCATCGCAGATGAAGGGGTCTATGTAATGGTAAACAAGGAAGCAAATGAGCTGTTGGATGATATTATGCTCGATAAGATTGCACAAATGTCTGACAAACAGCTAAATAAAGAATTAAATCACTATGTGTCTGATTTAGACGTTGTGAAAGCTCGCGTTGTATCGAGACTGACATCACATCAAAAGCCTACTCCACTCAGTGTGTTGCAGGCTGCGCGTCAAGGGCTTGAAAGACAACGTGAGCTATACAAAAAGTCTACTATCCGTGAAACGCTAGTAAGGAAAGGAACTGATGCGAAAGGAATGCTTATTAAGCTTATGGCTCAAGGAAAACTTCCAGAAAACCTCACGCTGGCATTTCGTGATGGCGAGGAGTTCACCGATCATGATGCTGAAAAAATACTCGAAGACCTAGTCAACATGGGAGTAGTCGAGATTGACGATAGCAAGGATTAAGCAGCACGTCGAAAGCCTTTATATTGATCGCTATGGTATAACTTCTCCCACAGAAATCGACATTGAAGCTATTGCTTTTGATCGTTCCGCTACTGTGCTTCAGGGACAGCTTACAGGCTGTGAAGCCATGATCATTGGTGCAGGTGACAAAGCCACAATCACAGTAAACGAAAAAAGCAGCCCACAACGTCAACGTTTTTCAATCGGTCATGAATTAGGACATTGGTTTAAAGACAGAGGGAAAGTCGGAAACCTCTGTTCAAAGCATGATATGGACTCGCCGTCTGGAGCTGGAAAATCGCGAGAAGTAATAGCAAATGAATATGCATCAGAGCTACTGCTACCCACCTATCTACTAAAACCTGTTCTGCAAGACAGACCTCTCGATCAGTCTTTGCTCAGTGAAGTAGTTAGCGCGTTCGATGTAAGTTTCATGGCCGCACTTCGACGCGTGATCGGAAGTCAGCATCACATGGGCTTTTTCGCAATGTATGATTCAAAAGGAAGACGACGATTGTTCAAAGCAAACGAATCTTTACCCTACGAATTCCTTCCACCTCAACTCGCACCTGAACATTCACGCACTTATGAATTGATTCACAACGGTAAAAAGTCAGGATATGGCTTAACGGATGGGGAAGTATGGTGTAGACGAGACCTAACAGACTTGGGTGTTGTCCATGAGAACGCCTTCCACTATCACGATGATATCTTTATAACACTTGTCTGGTGGGAGAATGATGAACCTATCTGGCAATTTATACAAAAAGGTGAGATTGGCGAATAATTCCTTAACAATTGAAAAATGTGAGCAATCAAAAATATGTAACAATGTAACATGAATCAGTCTCGACTTAACCTGACAGATTGGTACTTGCGCATTACGGCCAACCGACACCTATAAAGTGAAGGTCGGCAAAAGACAAACAGCAGACGCTCAATAATGTTGTTTTCTATTTGAGACTTAATATTGTTCCTACGTGCAGCCGCCCTCAATCTTGTGCTTTATTCAAACGTCG
>NZBA01000108.1 GCA_002686265.1 Planctomycetota bacterium | reverse complement strand
GCCCCGGCCCCGCCGCCCGCCGCGGCCCCGCCGCCCGCGCCCGCCCGTTCGGGCGCCCGTGAGCGCATGGCGGAGGAGCTCGCCCGCAGCGGCGCCGTTCGCCCCGCCGCCGGCGGACTCGACCTGCAGGGCGGCGGTCGGCCGCCGCTCCAGTACCACACTCAACCCGCGCGGGGGGGGCTGTTCGTGAGCGACCTCTCCCAGCTCCCCGGCTGGATGCGGACCTTGCTCGTGATCGGCGCCATCGGCCTTGCCCTGGGCGCGTTCCTGGTCGCCTTCCGGGCTACAGGAGCCCTCAAGGGCGGCGCGGCGCCCCCTGCTGACACACAGGTCGAGGGCGGAGGCTGAGCGAAACGCGTTGCACGGGGCGTGGGCGCGGGGGCGGAACCCCTCGCAGCGATCTGGGTTAGGATGGCCGGCATGGCGTGGGCTACGGGCTGGAACAGCAACTCCTCAAGAGCGCGGCGCGGGGACCTGCCGCCGCTCACCGAGCGCCAGCGCGTCGTCCACTTCTTGCGCCGCTTCAGCCCCGGCTGCACCCCCGAGCTGCTGTCGCAGGTCAGCGGGATGGGTGTCGAGGCGTGGCTCGACCGGCAGTTGGAGGGGCGCGTCGAGCCCGCAGCCGAGCTCGACCGCCGACTGGAGTCGTTGGGCTCGATCGGCCTCTCCAACGCCGACATCTTCACTCGCTATGTGAAGCCGATCCCTCCCGACCTCCCCACGGAGGAGCGCCGGGCGCGCAACCGGTTGCGCAACGTGCCCAGGCGCGAGCTGCGCGATAGCGTCCTGTTCCACGCCGTCTACGGGCCCAACCACCTGCTCGAGGTCGCCGCGGATTTCCTCCGCAACCACTTCTGCGTGGCCATGGACAAGGGCGCGGTGAAGTACTTCGCCACCGAGTACGAACGTGAGGTGATCCGCGCGCGCTGCTTCGGCTCCTTTCGCGACATTCTGGGCGCGAGCGCCAAGCACCCGGCGATGCTCACCTACCTCGACAATGAGGTCTCCCGGCGCCCGCCGACCAAGGCGGAGCTCAAGGCGATCGAGATGCGCAAGCGCCTCGAGACGAGCTCGAAGGAGCAGGGGCAGGAGGCCAGCGACATCGCAGCCCAGCGCGGTCTCAACGAGAACTACGCACGCGAGCTGCTCGAGCTGCACACCCTCGGCGTCGACAACCACTACACGCAGAGCGACGTCGAGGAGGTCGCACGGGCGCTCACCGGCTGGACGATCGAGAAGGGCGGGCGCGAGCCGATGGTCTTCAAGTTTCGCGCCGACATGCACTGCGGGGACAGCAAGCGCGTCCTGCACAAGGTGATTCGCCGCGACTGGAAGGACCCTCTCTCAGAAGGCGAGCAAGTGCTCGATTTACTCGCGGAGCACAAGGGAACGGCGGACTTCATCGCCTGGAAGCTGTGTCGTTTCCTCGTCCGCGACGACCCGCCCAAGGACATCGTCAAGCGCGTGGCGGCCGTCTTTCGCAAGACCGATGGAGATCTCGGAGCGACCTACAAGGCGATCGCCACCGATCCGGAGTTCTTCGCTCCCGAGCACTACGGAGCGAAGTTCAAGCGACCCTTCGAGTTCGTCGTGAGCGCTCTGCGCGCCACGCGGGCGGACATCCAGAGCTGCGAGGGACTGCACGAAGCGCTCGCCGCGATGAACGAGAGCCTCTACCTGTGCAAGGACCCGACCGGCTACTACGACCAGGCCGAGGCCTGGCTCGATCCCGGCGCGCTCGCCGTGCGTTGGAAGTTCGCCAAGGACCTCGTCGCCGGGAAGATCGAGGGCGTGCGCGTGCCGCGGGCGATGTACGCCGGTCTCGAGGACGCGCGGGAGGAGTACCTCAAGCTCGAGCTAGTCCGGCGCGTGCTGCCCGCGGGCGTGGGCGAGCGCACCTCGCGCGTCCTCAGCGCCATGATCGCCGAGCACTCCAAGTCCTCCAAGAACCCACGCAAGGTCGTGCCCGCCCTCCTGGGCGTGATCCTCGCCTCCCCCGACTTTCAGGAGCAGTAGTCGATGGAACGACGCACCTTCCTCAAGGCCTCGGGCGCGGGCTTCGCCTCGTTCGCTCTGCCGTTGCCCGCCGCCCACCTGCGCCGCGCGTTCGGCGACGACGAGCAGCCGCCCACCTTGGTCGTCATCTACCTGCGCGGGGGCGCGGACCCGCTCAACATCGTCGTTCCCTACTCCGACAAACGCTACTACGAGCTGCGGCCGACGATCGCGATCCCTCCCGAGGACACGGCGGAGGGCGCGGGTGTCCTGCGCCTAGACGGCGACTTCGGCCTGCACCCGGCGATGGCGAGCCTGATGCCGTACTGGGAGGATGAGAAGCTCGCCCCGATCGTGAACGTCGGCTCCCCGCACCCCACGCGCAGTCACTTCGACGCCCAGGACTTCATGGAGTACGCCGCGCCGGGGCTGCGCACGGTGCGCGCGGGCTGGCTGAATCGCTTCCTCGCCGCCTCGGACGATGCAGGCGAGGGAGGCGATCTGCGCGCCCTCGCCATGCAGGGCCTGCTCCCACGCTCCCTGCGCGGCGCCTACACGGCCCTCGCTGTTCCTGAGCAGAAGGTCCTCGGTGACGAGGAACTGCTCGATCTCTACGGGCCGCTCTACGGCGGCGCGGGAGGGACGATGGAGCCGCGCCGCGAGGGGGAGGACGTGCTGATCGATGCCGGCCGAGACACCTTCGAAACCCTCGAACGCTTCCGCGAGATCGTGGGACGCAAGGAGGGCCGCTCGCGCGGCGGCGGCCGCTACCCCAGCGACGGTCTCGGCTCGGCCCTGCGAGACCTCGCGCGTGTCGTGCGCTCGGGCGCGGGGCTCGAGGTGGCGGCCCTCGACGTCGGCGGCTGGGACACCCACGCGGCTCAGGGCGGAGCGAGGGGCGGCATGGCGAATCGCCTGCGGAGCTTGGCCGACGCCCTCGCCGCGTTCATGGGCGATATAGGCCCGCATGCGAAACGAACGCTCGTGATGGTGATGACCGAGTTCGGCCGCACCTGCCGCGAGAACGGGAACTCCGGCACGGACCACGGCCACGGGAGCGCGATGTTGTTGCTGGGCGGCGATGTCGCCGGTGGGCGTGTGCACGGCAAGTGGACCGGCCTGGCCGAGGCGAACCTCTACCAGCGCCGGGACCTCGAGGTGACCACCGACTTCCGCGACGTCTTCGCCGAGGTGCTGCGCGAGCACTTCCGCTTCGACGCGCCCAAGGACTTCTTCCCCGGCTACTCCGCCGGCCGCGTGCGCAAGCTCTTCGGCTGAGGGCGCGCCCGCTCAGGGCAGATCGACCTCGAAGGGGCCAGCGCGGTTGAAACGCGCGTCGGTCGCCAGGGAACGCCAGCGGAGCGCAAAGCGCCGGTGCCTCCCGGTCTGTGTCCGCGGGCTCCACCTCTCGCGCAGATGGACCCCTCCCGCCTCGTCAGCGACGCCGAAGGCGACGATTGCCGTGGCGCCGGTGGGGCCGGCGAAGGGCACTCCGTCGGCGCCGGGCTCGTTCGCGATCAGCAGGCACACCCCGCCCGCGGCCAGGCCGACCCCGCCGAAGGCGAGCGTGCCGGCGCCGACCTCCTCCCGGCCCGTCGCGAGCAGGCGCGCGCCCGCCCCCTCAAAGGCCCCGCAGCCGACGGATCGGCCGCCGACCAGCGGCACGCTGTGGGCGTCCGCCGGGTCGCCTCCGGCGTCGAGCTCGTCGCGGTCGAGGGTGCCGTCGCGGTCGCGGTCGATGCCCGCCCGCCGCGCCGTGCCGGCGGGGAGCTCGGTCCAGGTGAGGCGCTCGCCCGCCCTCGCCGAGCGCAGCAGGCGCTCCCATTCGATCGCATCGCCCGTTCGGTCGGACTGCATTCGCCCGCCACCCACATGAACCCAGCCGCGTTGCTCGCCGTTGCGCAGGCCCTTGACGATGAGCCCCACCGCCCCCGACTCCGCGCGGGCGACGGCGGTCGCGATCCGCTCGTACTGCCGCGGCGGGAGATCATCGCCGCCGCCGACGGTCGTCTGCCTTCCGACCGCCGCGTGGGCGTCGGGGCTGGAGGTCCCCGGCGGATGGCGCAGGTCTCCCTCGCGAGCGGCGGGCAGGTCTGACCCCGAGAGGCTCAGCAGGAACGCGACCACATCGGCCACGTCCTGATCGTCGCCTACGGCGAAGGCGGGCTGGGAAACGAAGCGCGCCAGGGAGTCGACGCTGCCGTCATGGAGGAAGCCGAAGCCCGCGCGAGAGCTCGGGCGCGTCGTCTCGAAGCCGACCTTCTCGTAGGCGTTGCGCAGATGGGGAATCTTGAAGTGGTGCTGGGACGAGCCGTCTCCCGCGAACAGGGCGTGGTTTCGCTCCCCGCGCGGTCCGGCGGGGAGCGGCGCGTAGCGCGTGCCCTCCCAGCGCGAGTCGGTCCCCGCCCCGGTCGGCAGCGTGTGGCAGGTGGAGCAGTGCAGTCGCCCGGCGTTCAGGCTGCCGAGATCGAAGAGCGCGAGCCCGCGCCGCGCGTCTCCGTCCGGCAGTGGGCGTCCCGCCGCGCCGAAGCGGCCGCTCGTGAAGTGGCCGGGGAGCGCAACCCGCGCGGCGAGGCGGTTGTCGGCGTCGCGAAAGGGGTTCGGCGGGTAGTGGATGCTCTTCAGGAACACCTTGAAAGCCGCCAGCTCGGCCTCGTCGGGGAGCTCGTCGTCCCCTTGCAGGGAGCGGAAGGCGGGCGCGAAGTCCTCGATCCCCAGGCGATCTCCGCGCCAGTGCAAGGGCTCCAACCCGACCGCTCCCTGTAGGGTCTGGGTCGTCATCGGCCCCTTCATCGGGTGGTAGTCCTCGAAGCCGGTGAAGCCGGGGAAGTTAGCCCCGAGGTTGCGCCCCGCGATCGGCTTGACCTCACCCCCTGGGTCGCCGAGATCCCAGGCCAGCCGGTCCATGCGCGCGTCCGCGTGGCACGAGGCGCAAGCGACGTGCCCCAAACCGGAGGTCGCGTGGGTGTCGTAGAGCAGCCGGCGGCCGGCGCGGATCACCGGGGGCGTGGGGTCGTGGAAGACGACTCGTGCCGTTTCGCGCTCTTCCGCGAGGTCCACCACGCACAGCGCCGCCTCGAAGCGGGCCAGGACGAACAACCGTCCGCGCGCTTCGTCCAGAGCCAGGCCTGTGGGACCCTCGCCCACTTCGACGGTCGCCGCCCGCCCCGTGCGCGCTCCGAAGGCGTCGATCACGACCAGGTTGTTCGAGCCCATCCCGCTCACGTAGCCCTTCCCCGTCGAGGCGCTCCACACGATGCCGCGCGGGTCGCCCACCGACTCCTCGCGCGTCGCTTGCGGGACTGTGGAGGCGCGGTAATCGAGGTGTGGGTTGAGGTCGACGACTCGCGCTCCCCCGGCGTCGACGAAGGCCGCGTTCACTCGCAGGAAGCGGCCGTTGAGGCGCGGCTCGAAGCGGGTTTCGTTGGTGGCGTCGGTGCCGACCACGCACACCGCTCCGGTCAGGGGGTGGACCGCGAGCGCCATGCAGAGGTTCATCAACCCGCCTGTGTAGGTGACCGAGAGGTCGCGCGCGTCGATGGCGGCCAGGTCGTGATCGACGAGCTCCCAGCCGATCGGCCGCCCCGAGAGGGCGGCGCGTGGACCGCTGACGAGCTCCGTCCAGTCGCCGCCGGTGTCGTCCCGCCAGCGCCCGCTGCCGTCGCGCTTGACGATCATGCCGACCCGCGGTGGCGGCGGATTCTCGGGGTTTCGCGCCGGTTCGAAGCCGTCGGCGGCGTTGGGCGGCGGGTTGCGCCCTGCGTGCGGTCCGCCGGCGGCGCCGAGGGCGTCGGGGGGGTAGGAGAAGGGTCGCGAGCCGTCCAGACCCCCCGAGAGGATGGTCGATCCGTTTCCGGATTCGAAGATCGCCGCGTAGACCGTCGCACCGTCGGGGCTGCACGCGAGAGCTCGCGGGTCCTCGCCCTCGATCGGGACGACGAGCGGCGTGGCGGCGAGGTCGTCGGGATCGAAGACCAGGATGAGGTTCGCCTGGGAGCAGGACACGAATGCCCGCGGGGGATCGCCCGCGAAGACGACGTCACAGGGCTCGTCGGCGGTCTGGAGGGTCGCGAGGACGCTGCGCGTCGCCAAGTCGACCACGCTGACGCTGTCGGAGAGCTGGTTGGTGACCCAGACCTCGCCCTCGTCGCGGAAGCGGGCCGACACGGGAGCGAGGCCGACCGGCACACCGGCGGTGAGGAGCGGGGCGGCGCCGGAGACGTCGAACACCTCCAGGCGGCCGTCGGGCGTGTTGACCGCGCAGAGGGTCGCGGCGTCCGGCGAGAGGGCCAGGGGCGAGACGTGCGGCGTCTCGAAATTCACGAGAGTGTCGCCTCCCCAGACGGCGGAGAGGGAGGTGAGAAAGGCGGCTGCGACGGTCACGCGGCGGCCTCCGTCCAGGCATCGACCAGGAGCGCGGCGGAGACTTCCCAGCGCCGGCCGCGCGCCCGCTCGCGGGCGGCGCGCAGGGTGTCTTCGGTCACCGCGAGGGCCGCCCGCAGGGCGCGCGCGCAAGCGGCCGGGTCGTCGGGGGCGAATGTCGGCACCGAAGGCCCGGCGACTTCGCGCAGGGCGGGGGTATCGGAGACGCACAGCGGGACACCCGCGCGCTGAGCCTCGAGGGCGGCGATACCGAAGCCCTCGAGGAGTGAGGGCAGGGCGACGCAAGCGGCGCGGGCGTAGAGACGCGCGAGCTCGTCGTCGTCCACCGCGCCGGCGAAGGTCACGCGATCGGCGACGCCGAGCTCGCGCGCCACGGCCAGCAGGCGCTCGTCTTCTCCGGCCTTGGGAGCGCCCGCGGCCAGTAGCGGCGGCAGGTCGGGGTCGATGGCCAGGGCGCGCAGCAGGAGCTCGATGTTCTTGCGCCGTTCGACGTGGCCGACGTGCAGGATCGGCGCGTCTGGCCGGAGAGCGCGCGGCGGGAGGGGCAAGTGGTCGGCGGCGTTGGGAACGACGAGCACCCGCTCGCCGCCGATTCGGAAACGGGCGAGCAGATCCTCACGGACGGTCTCGCTGACCGCGATCACGCGCGCGGCTCCCTCGACCGCCTTGCCGATCACGTTTCGCGCCACCAACCGTCGGGACAGGGGGGTGTGGGCGAGCTCGAGGTCGCGCAGGTCGTGGATCGTCAGGCTGTAGGGGAGCGGGAGGCGGCGCGGGACCGGGAGGTGGGCGAGGTGGACCAGATCGAAGGGCGAGGTTGCCGCCGCGATGGTCTTGCGCAGCCAGCGTCCCTCGAGGGTCGCGCGCACGAGCACCGGGTGCGGCGGGACGCCGCTCGGAATGCGTTCGACGCTCGGCGGCAGGTGGAAGGCGATGGACTTGCTGCCCTCCATCACCGTCAGCCCTCCGCCTCTCTCGGCGAGCAGGGAGGCGGCGCGCCCGAGTAGCTCGGCGCTGTGGCGACGCACGCCGCCGGCGGGTTGGCCGAGGAGTACCCCGGAGACCAGGACGCGCGGCGCGCTCACGCCAGCTCCTCCCACAGGACCTCGATCGCGCCTGCGCAGCGTTCCCAGGAGAAACCGCGCGCGCGCTCGATGCGGGCGCGGCGTAGGAGGTCGCGCTCTTCGAGTGCCCGGCGCAGGCCGGCGGCCACCGAGTCGGGATCGGAGGGTTCGACCTCGATTCCCGCCTCTCCGGCCACCTCCGCCTGGGCGCTCCCGTGCGGCACGAGGACCCCGGCGCCGCACGCGAGGGCCTCGAGTACCGGCAGGCCGAAGCCCTCGGAGGTCGAGAGGACGGAAACGGCCGAGCTCATTCTCAGGAGGCCGGCGATCTCGTCGTCGGAGAGCAGACCCGGGGTGGACACGTGGCGGTTGAGGCCCAGGCGCGAGACGAGCCCGAGGTCCCTGCGCAGTTGCGCGGTCGGCCCGCCGGTCACGACCACGTGGACCCGGTCGCCGCGCGACTCGTGCAGGCGCGCCACCCCGCGCAGCAATGCGGCCAGGTTCTTCTTCGGCCGGACGGCGCCGGGGCAGGTCACCAGGGCATCCTCCGGGAGTCGATAGCGGTGCAGGACCGCCTCGTCCACGACCCCCCCAGGCGGCTCGGGCGCGAAGGGCGGTCCCACTCCCCAGGGGCAGACACGGACGCGATCGCCGCCGGGTAGGCGGCGCCGGCGTAACTTGCGCGCCACGAATTCGGTGGAGGTCAGAACGCGGTCGGCGCGCAGGGGGCCGAGCGCGGCCCACAGGCGGTGGCGCGCGCCCGCGTTCTCGCGCACGCCGTGCCGCCAGGGCAGCTCGTGGATCGTCTGCACGCGGAGGCCGGAACCGAGCAAGGGGAAGGCGGACAGGAAGGAGTGCACGCCACGGAGCTCGCGCTCGTTCACGAGCCGCGGGAGCGTTCGCTGGCGCCAGCGTGCGCTCTTCTCGCCGGGGGGGGGGGCCAGGCGCACAAGCTCGATCACGCCGCGCGCCTCGATCGCCTCGACGGTCTCGCGCACGACGCGCACGATCCCGGCGGGGTGCGGACGTACGAGAGGCGAGCAGTCGAAGCCGACGCGCATGGTCCGCGGAACCCTACCGGATGGGAGTCGGCGGCCGCTACGGCCTCGGCTCAGCGCATTCGCTCCCCTGCGGCTTCGTCGATCCACAAGATCGCGTCGGGATGGTCGCGCAGGCAGGAGGCGGGGAAAGCGGTCTCTACCGGGCCGCGGAGCAAGCGCTCGACGACGGCCGCTTTGTGGGAGCCGAAGGCCAAGAGGCGTACGCGGCGAGCCTCGCGGATCGTTCCGAGGCCCATGGTCACCGCGCGCGTCGGGACCGCCTCGCAGGAGGAGAAACCCCGTGCGTTGGCCGTGCGCGTGCCGTCTGTCAGCAACTGCACGTGGGTGCGGGAGTCGAAGTCCGTGCCCGGCTCGTTGAATGCGATGTGGCCGTTGCGCCCGAGGCCGAGTAGCTGCAGGTCGATGCCGCCCGCCGCCGCGATCGCGCGTTCGTACTCGGCGCAGTGATCCTCGAGATCGGCCTCGGCCAGGTTGCCCTTGGGGATGTGCGCGCGCGCGTCGTCGATGCCCGCCGGTTCGAACAGGTTCCGGCGCATGAAGGCGGCGAAGCTGGAGGGATGATCGCCGGCCAGTCCGACGTACTCGTCGAGGTTGAAGGTCGTCACGCAGGTGAGGTCGAGCCCCTCGCGCGAGCGCCGGACGAGCTCCGCGTAGACTCCCAGGGGTGTGTCGCCGGTGGCGAGGCCCAAGGTCGCGCTCTCGCCTCGCGGGCGTGGGGCGTCTATCAGCGCGGCGATCTCGGCGGCGACGGCGGCGGTCGCCTCGCTCGCATCGCTGACCACGAGCGTCTTCAAGTCTGCACCGGGAAGCTCGCGGGCGGCGTGAGGTGGGTAGGGGCGCATGGGCGCGAGATGATAGCGCGGGACGACTCGCGGAAGTCGCGCACCCTGGAGGGCGATCCGCTCCGCGCGTAGGATCCGGCGTGGACGCCGCATGCCCTCCACGCCCACCCCCGCCGCCGCGCCCGTGACCGGCGTCGTCCCTCGCGCCGAAGATGCGTGACCCCTCCCATTTCGGCGGCTTTGACTGGGCCGTCGTCTTCGGTTTGCTGGCCCTGACGACCTTCGTCGCCGGGCGCATGGCCGGGAGCCAGCGTTCCCTGCGCGATTTCTTCCTCGGCGGCCGGCGCCTGCCCTGGTACGCCGTGGCGGCCTCGATCGTCGCGACCGAGATCAGCGCCGTGACCTTCATCAGCCTGCCGTCGGTCGTTGCGCGTCCCGGTGGCGATCTGACCTACCTCCAGCTCGGGCTCATCGGTTCCCTGTGCGCCAAGGCGGTCATCGCCCTGGTGTTGGTGCCGGCCTACTACGAGCGCGAGATCTACAGCCCCTACGACTACATGGGCGCGCGCCTCGGCGGCGGGGCGCGCCTGACGGCCTCGGCGCTGTTCGCCCTCGGCGGCGTGCTCGGCCAGGCGGCGCGCGTCTACCTGACGGCGGTGGTCTTGGAGGTGATCCTGGCCGGGGAGCTGGCTTGGGTCGAGGTGCACACCGGCCTGCCGCCCTTGGTCAGCGCCGGGGTCGCCATCGGCGTCGTGGCGGTCGCCTGGACGTTGATCGGCGGCATCGCGACCGTCGTCTGGACCGACGGCATCCTCTTCCTGTTGTTCCTGGTTGGCATCGGCGTGTCGTTGATCGCCGTTCACGGCCACCTCGAGGGAGGCTTCGGCGGAGCCTTGGAAGGGGCTTGGGAGGCGGGCAAGCTGCGCCTGATCGACTTCGATCCCTCTCCCGTGAAGAGCTACACGATCTGGACCGCCGCGATCGCGTCCACCTGGGGCATGGTCGGCTTCTACGGGACCGATCAGCTGATCGCCCAGCGCCTGCTCTGCTGTCGGACAGCGGTGGAGGCGCGGCGGGCGGTGATTGCGAGCTATGCGGCGATGATCGTGACCTGTCTCGTGGCCGCCGTGGGCTTGGGACTGTGGGCCTTCGCCGCTGAGCACCCTCAGAGTGCCACCGCTCTCGCCCTGGCCTCCGACCAGGCGGATCGGGCCTTCCCGGCCTTCATCCTCGAGGCCCTACCCGCAGGTGCGAAGGGACTCGTGCTCGCCGGAGCCTTCGCGGCCGCGATCTCGAGCCTGGACTCGATCCTGGCGGCCCTCTCCCAGACGATCCTCTCGGCGGTCGTCGTCCCCGTCTTGCGCAGGCGTGGTCGGGAGCTGGAACCCGCCGCGGCCCTGCGCGCATCGCGCTTGCTGGTCGTCCTCTGCGCCGTGCTGCTGTGTTCGCTGGCGGTCTGGATCGACCGCGTGGCCGAGGACTACGCCTCGATCCTCGACCTGGCTCTGGCCGTGGCCAGCTACACCGGCGGCGCGCTGATCGCCGGCTTCTGCCTGGCCTTCCTCGGTCGCTCGCGGGCCGGCGCGGGCCTGGTCTTCTCCGCTCCGCTCTCGGTGCTGGCGGTCTTCGCCGTGACCTCGCACCAGAGCTGGGCGCTGGAGCTCGGCGTGCCGCCAACGGTCCTCTGTTCGGGCGCGGGCGTCGTGCTGTTGGCGCTCTTCCTCCATCGAAGGGCATTGCCCGAGCTGCGTGCCGGTGCGGGCATGACGCGTGTCGCGGGCCAGTCCTTCCTCCTGGCCGCCGCGGCGGCGGGGGTCGTGGCTCTCGCGCGCTGGGGGTCCTTCCCCGCCCCCGGCGGCGGCCGCGCCGTCTTGGCCTGGCCTTGGTACGTGCCGCTGGGGTGCGCGATCGCTTCCACCCTCGCTCTCGCCCTCGCGCGCCCGGCGGCGCAACGATGAAGCTCGTCGTCGCCTGGCTCTGTTGTCTCCTGTCGGCCTGCGCGCCCGCCGCCTCCGCGTCCGATCCCGCTCCGACGCGCGCGGTCTGGATCACGCGCTGGGACTACCTCACGCGCGAAGACGTCGAGCGCATCGTGAGCGACTGCGCCGAGGCCGGCTTCGACACGCTCCTGTTCCAGGTGCGCGGTAACGCGACGGTTTTCTACCGCTCTTCCTTCGAGCCCTGGGCGGAGCAGCTCGGTTGGCGTGACCCGGGCTTCGATCCCCTGGCGACGGCCCTGGCCGCGGCCCGCCGCCACGGACTCGCCCTGCACGCCTGGGTAAACGTCGTCCCAGCCTGGTGGGGGCCGGGGCCGCCGGAGGAGCGCGCGCACGTGGTCCACACCCATCCCGAGTGGTTGTGGTTCGACGGGAACGGGCGGCGCCAGGACTACTCGGAGCGTTTCTACGTGAGCCTGAATCCCTGCCTGCCCGAGGTGCGCGAGTACCTCGTGGCCGTGCTCTCCGAGCTGCTGGAGGACTACGCCGTCGACGGCTTGCACCTCGATTACATCCGCTTTCCCAACGAGCCGCCGGCGGTGCGTCCGGGCCAGGACTTCCCGCGTGACGTACGGACGCTCGAGCTCTACCGGGCGGCGAGTGGCCGTGCACCCGGAGACGACATGAAGGCTTGGGACGCGTGGCGCGCCGAGCAGGTGACCGAGCTCGTGCGGGCCGTCGCCACCGCGCGCGATCGGCTGCGGCCGACCGCCGAGCTGAGCGCCGCGGTGGGGCCCGAGGCGGAGGCGGCGCTCTCCCACCACCAGGACTGGCGGCGCTGGATCACCGAGGGCCTCTTGGAGCGCGTGTTTCCGATGAACTACACGGCCGATGATGAGCGCTTTGACGCCCGCATGCGGGTCTGGTCCGCCCACGCGGCGGACCTGCCCGTGGTCATGGGCCTGCGCGTCGGCTCGATCGAGCCGGCGCGCCTGATCGAACGCATGCGCCGCTGCGAGCGTTCCTTGGGGGGCTTCGGCGTCTTCATGTACTCGGACTTCTTCGATTGCCGCAACACGGTGATCGACGCCCAGCCCCCCGAGCGCAGCCGCGAGCGCGCCGCCTGCCGCGCGGCGGTCCTGCCCCACTTGCGCGGATCCTGACACCTCCCGTCCGTCTTCGGGGCGGCCTACGAAGTCGGTCGCCCGAGACGGCACGGCTTGTCGGTTTGGCGGATCACGGCTAGAGTCGAACTCTGTCCCAGCAGTCCTCGACCGATCCCGGATCGTCGTCGAGGAAGCCCCCGCACCGGCCTTCGGGGAGGCCGCGCCAGGCCCAGAGGAATCCCGGACCCCAAACCCATGAGATGCCATCGATGGTGGCTGTCCACCGCGCTTCTCGTCGCTCCGCTGAGCGCCTCCGCCCAGGAGTTCAACCTCGATGTCGGCGACACGACCACCTTCGGCGTTCCCTCCAGCGCCTACGGCGCCGCCGCGGGGCAGGCGGGGGAGTGGTTCAGCCTCAACGGCGGGCCGCCCTACGCCTTCACCCTCGACGACATCCACGGCACGACGACCGGCGTGGTGACCGATTGCCAGGTAACCGGCAACGGGCTGGGGGACTACAGCTCCGACAACGCTCTCACCTTGGGCGACGACGAACTCTTGATGGACGACCTGCAGGACGTCGGCGGCGCTGGCTCGACGGCGATCTGGACCTTCAGCGGCTTGGCGCCGGGCGCTTACAACATCTTCACCTACGCCTGGGCTCCGGACGTCGCGACCTACACGACGAACATCACCCCAGGAGGCACCGGCGACACGCAGGTGAGCGGTGGTCCTTGGCCGGGCGCGCACGCCTTGGGCACGACCTACGCGCTGCACTGCGTGATCGTGGACCCCAGCGGCGTCTTGGTGCTCGAGATCGTCACGGCCAGCGGTTTCGGATCGGTCAACGGCTTCCAGCTCGTTCCCAAGTCCTCCGCCTGCGGCGGCGGTGGGCCGGGGACTGCCTTCTGCTTCTGCGACGGCGCCTCAGTGCCGGCGCCGTGCGGGAACACCGGCGGCGCGGGCAACGGGTGCGCCAACGGGTCGGATCCCGCGGGGGCGAATCTCCTTGCCACCGGTTCCGCCACGCCCGGTGGCCTGACGCTCGAGGCCGACGGACTCGTGGCCTTTCAGCCGGGCCTGTACTTCCAGGGCGACAACGAGATCAACGGCGGCGCGGGAGCCACCTTCGGTGACGGATTGCGCTGCGCGGGCGGGGGCGTGGTCCGCCTCGAGATCGTCGCCGCTTCGGCGGCGGGGACCTCCTCGACGACCGCCGACCTCTTCGTCGAGGGCGGCATCGCGCCTGGAGACACCAGGAGCTATCAGCTCTGGTACCGGGATCCGGCGGGATCACCCTGCGGTTCGGGCTTCAACCTGACCAACGGCGTCACTGTCGACTGGTAGGTGTTTCTGGCTTCGGTCGGCGGCGGACGGGGAGTACCGCCGTCGTGGATGGGTGACGGGCACGGAGGCTCCGTGGTGCTCCCTTGGGGCCGGGGCGTCGCCGCAAGCAACGCTCCGCGAGTCCTTGGGGGCCTCGTGGACGGCGAGGGGTGGGCGGAATCCGTGCTCGGGGGGTAGGCTGGGAGTGGATCCCGATGACCGCCCCCCCCAAGACCCAGCTGTGCCATGAAGAGCCGCGTTCACCTCTTTCCCTCCGCCGTGCTCCTGATCTTCGCCGGTTCGGTGAACGCTCAGGATTTCAATCTCGACGTCGGAGATACCTTCAGCGTCGGGAATCCCGCAGCCACCTACGCCGCGGGTGCGGGCCAGGCCGGCTTCTGGAACCCGATCAGCGGCGGCCCGCCCTACCAATTCACCCTGTTCGACCTGAACCAGCAGGCGACGACGGTCACGACCGACTGCCAGGGCACGGGCGGCGGCGGAGACTACTTCTTCGACAACGGCGCGACCGCGGGCGATGACCAGGCCCTGCTCGACGATCTCCAGGACATCGGGGGCGCCGGCGGCGTCTACACCTGGACCTTTGGAGGTCTGGCCGACGGGTTCTACGACATCTACACCTACTCGTGGGCTCCCGACAACCCCAGCTACATCACCAACATCACCGGCGGCGATCTGGGCGACACCCAGGCGGTCGGTGGCGTGGCCTGGACCGGCACACACACCCAGGGCGGCACCTACGCTCGCCACTGCGTGACTGTCTCCGGCGGCTCCCTGGTGCACATCGAGATCGCCAACCCCGGCTCGGGCTTCGCCTCGTGCAACGGATTCCAGATCGTTGAGCGCGTGAATCCCTGCCCGGGCGCCGAGCCCGGCACTGGGTTCTGTGACTGCGCCACTTCTTCCAGCGCCTGCGGGACGACCGGTGGCGCCGGCAACGGCTGTGCCAACGGTTCGAACCTGGCCGGCGCGAACCTCGCGGGTTCAGGCGTTGCGGACACGGCAGCCGATACGGTCGTGCTCCAGGGCAGTGGCTTGGTCCCCGGCCAGCCGGGGCTGTACTTTCAGGGCGACAACGCCATCAACGGTGGCAATGGCGTGACCTTCGGCGACGGCCTTCGTTGCGCGGGACAGAACATCCAGCGCTTGCAGGTGCGCGGCGCCGACGCCGGCGGGGACTCGGAGACGAACATCTCGGTGTCCACACAGGGCGGCGTCAGCCCTGGTGACACCAAGCACTACCAGCTGTGGTATCGAGACCCGGCCGGCTCGCCCTGCGGGTCAACTTTCAACCTGACCAACGGCTACACGATTGTCTGGTTCTAGAGCCCCTCACCCTCTCTCGATGCTCCGCGACCCGCCGCGGTGGCCGAAGCGGGTCGTACGGGCCCGCGAGTCGAGGCCGCGAGCGGCCTTGCCGATACTACTCCTCCAGTTCGTCTTGAGCGGAGACCCTCCATGCTGCACCTGATTCCTCTGGCGCTGGTCCTCACGGGCGCCGCTCCCTCGAACCAAGGGTCTCTCCCGCGCGTCGCTCCCAAGGGGACGGTCGCCGTGAATCCCTCGCCCGCGGGGGGCGGATGGACGGGAGGGAGCGACTCCTGCGTGACTCCGACTCCCATCGCCGGCGAGGGGATCTTCCCCTTCGACAACAGCGCGGCGACGACCGGGACCGAGGGGCAGAACGAGTCGCTGTGCGCGGGAGGAGGCGGCTTGGGCATCACCAACGATGTTTGGTTCGAGTGGACTTCGTCGGGCTCGGGGACGGCGACCTTGACCACCTGCAACATGGTCTTCATGGACAGCAAGGTGGCCGTCTACCCCGGCAGCGGCTGTCCACTCGACGGCACGGCCCTCGACTGTAACGACGATGATTGTCTGACGCGGTCGACGATCCACTGGCCGGTTACGGTCGGCGCCACGTACACCATCCAACTCGGCAACTGGCCGGGCGGTCCGGGGAACTCCGGCACCTTTGAGATCACCACCGACGCCGCCCCCCCTGGGACGCCCTTCTGCTACTGCGACCAGACCTCGCCGTGTGGGAACCCCGGGGCCGCGGGTAACGGCTGCGGAAACGGGGCCAATCCCTCCGGCGCGAACCTCTCGGCGAGCGGCTTCCCCAGTATCTCGTCCGATTCGATCGCCTTCGTTGGCGGCGGAGCCGCCGCTGGACAGCCGGGGCTCTTCTTCCAGGGAGACAACGCCGTCAACAACGGAGCGGGCGCTTTCTTCGGAGACGGGCTGCGCTGCGCCGGCATGAACGTCGTCCGTCTGCAGGTCGTGGCGGCAGACGGGAACGGTGACTCCCAGACCTCGGCGGCGATCGCGGCGACGGGTGGTGTCGCGGTGGGCGACACCCGCCACTACCAGTTGTGGTATCGGGATCCCGCCGGCTCACCCTGCGGATCGACCTTCAATCTCACCAACGGCCTGACCCTGAGCTGGCTCCCCTAGCAGCCCCGCAGAACAGTGCCCTACTCCGACTTCGCCCGCTCCGCCGCTGCGGCGTCGGTCTCGGCGACCCGTGCTCGACGGCCCTACGGGAGCGCCTGCGCCGTCCCGACTTCGTCCTCCTTGCAGCGACGAGGGTGTCCTCGTCTCGCTACGGCCCTTCTTCAACGGGCTGCCTGCAGCCCGCAGGAGAAACGCCAACGGGCTGCTCGTCCACTCAGGAGCGGGCGTGGCGTTTCGGGGTCGTCTCGGCCCCAGGTAGGATGAGCTGGCGATGCTGAGCAGAGCCGAGCCCAGTGCCTCCGCGAGGGCGGTCGTTGCCTGTGCGCTCGCCTGGCTTGCGGGTTGCGGGACGGATGATCGCGCCCGGCTCCATCCCGCGCGCTTCGAACGCCTGGAGCTGCAACCGATCGAGGCGGTCGCGGTCTTCTCCGAGGGAGCGCTGCTCGCACGCTGGGACGACTTCAAGAGAGGCCGGCAACATGCGGACTGGAACTTCCACGGTGCACGCTTTTGGATCGGCGCCTTCGGCGACCGACCGGTGCTGCGCGTGGCCCGCGACGAGCCGGTGGAGATCGAGATTCCCATCCAAGTCCGCTTTCGCGATGCCTGCATCGTGACCGTGATGGCGGCTGTCCCCGGGCGCGGGGCCGATCTGACAGCGTCTCTGACCGCGGACGGGCGAGTCCTGGGGAGGGCCCGCACGAGCGCTGCCTCCACGCCCAACATCCAGGCCATCGCCCTGCGCATCGAGGCCAACGAACCGGGCTTGACCACTCCCGATCGCCTGGTCCTGGCCCTCGCGGCGGATGTGGCGCCGCTTGGGATCCTCGCGATCTCCGTGAGGGAGATGGCCGAGGGGATGGAACTAGGGGCCGCCGTGTTCGGCGGGCAGGCCCTGGTCGAGATCGACGGCGATGCTCGGCTCGCCACCGTCATCACCGACCGCGCCGCGCTCGAGACCGTGTTCGAGGTGGAGGGCGCGGGCGAGCGCTTGCGCTTCAGCCATGGGCGACCCTCCGTGTTGCGCGCGGAACTCGGTGGCGGGAGGTTGCGCGTGACGATGGAAGGGGAGGGCGGCGGCGTGGGCGAGACGATCTTCGACCTGAAAACGGAGGGAGATCAGCCCGCACGCTGGCGGAGCGAATCGATCGATCTGGATGCCTGGATCGGCCGTCGGGTGCGGGCGTCCTTCGAGCTCGTGGACGCGAGCGAGCAGACCCTCTGCC
Source organism: Planctomycetota bacterium (assembly GCA_002686265.1). Lineage (GTDB taxonomy): Bacteria > Planctomycetota > UBA1135 > UBA1135. The sequence goes on along the minus strand of NZBA01000108.1, from coordinate 71,715 downwards.
TGCTCGCCGCACCGCACCTCGTCCAATCTCGGGCGGAGGCGCCGACCGTGTTGCTCGTCACCTCCGACACTCACCGCGCCGATCACGTCGGGTACGTCGCGGGTGAGGATGCCCTGGAGACGAAGGCCATCGACGCGTTGGCGCGCGAAGGCGTGGCCTTTCTCGACGCCGTCTCCAGCGCCAACAACACCCCCCCCTCCCATGCCGCGCTCCTCACCGGCCTCCCGCCGCGCGACACCGGACTCGTAGCGAATCGCGAGCGCTTGGCGGAGGAGGCCTCGACCCTCGCGGAGGCCTTCCGCGACCGTGGCTTCGCGACTCTTGCAGCGGTCAGCGCCGCGCCGGTCAAGTATCAGAGCTCCGGGCTCGGACAGGGATTCGATCGCTACTCGATCCCCGGACACAGCGCCTCGCGTCCGGCGGACGAGACCGTCGACCGGGCGTTGGCGGCCTTGGAGGAGTACGCCGGGGCGCCGGTCTTCCTCTGGGTCCACCTGTTCGACGCCCACGGGCCCTACGAACCTCCCGGCGACCTGCAGGCGCTGTACTACGCCGAAGACCGGGATCCGTTCGACATCGGGCGCCGGCGCGCGAATCGCCGATTCGCGCCGGCCTGGGACTTCACCATCACCGACCCCGACTACACGGAGGCGCTCTACAAGGGCGAGATCACCTTCCTGGACCGACAGCTGTCGCGCCTGTTGTCCGTCGAACGCGTGCGCGAGGGAGTCACGGCCTTCACGGCCGACCACGGGGAGGTCCTGCGCTACGGGAGAGATCGCTTTTTCGATCACTCGGGTCTCTCCTGGAGCACCCTCGCCGTCCCGCTGATCTTGCGGGCGCCGGGGCTCGCCGCGGGGACGACGCGCACCGACCCCGTGCGGCAGATCGATGTCGGTCGCACCCTGCTCGACCTTGCCGGGTTGGGCACGGTTCCCTTTCCCGGCCGCAGTCTGCTTGGGGAAGAGGGTGGCCCGCGTTTCGCCATCGAAGCCAACGGGATCAGCGCCGCGATCATCAGCGACGCCTGGATGCTACGCCTGTTCCTGCGAGCGGTGCCTCCGAAGAGAGGCAACCCGGGCGGTGACTTGCATGCGATCGAGTTCTTTGACCTCGGATCGGACCCCTTCTGTCTCGAGGACGTCGCCGGGGAGCACGCTCAGCGCAGCGCGCGCCTGAGGAGTGTCCTGGTGCGCTGGTTGGGCGAGGCGAGCGAGCAAACCCTGGTGACGAGCACTTTCGCCCCCGATGCAGAGGTCGAACGCCAGCTGGCCGCCCTGGGATATGTCTCGATGGAGGACGCAGGGAGCGCGAGCTGGATCGAGGCCGACTGCACCTGTGCCCGCTGCGCGCCCTTCGAGTGAACCTCGCCCAGTGCCTACCGGCGGTAGCGGGTGCCCTCGCTGGCGTGGATCGGAGTAGCCTCGTGGCCGTGAGCGACGCACGAGAGGCCTTCGGGTTCGCGGTCCCCTCCACCGCCGCGCCGCCGCCGCGGCCGCGTGTCCGAACAACCCGTGCGGTGTTCGTGGGCGGGGGCCGAGAGCGGGGGGATCGCTGCGCGGTGTCCGACCTGATCTGGCAGCTGCCATGCGGGGGGATGGACCTCGCGCTGACCCCACCACGGACCCGGGAGCGCTGAGCGAGCGTCGTGCGCGTCGCCTTCTTGATCGACCGCTGGCAGCCGCGGCGTGGCGGCGCCGAGCGCGCCCTGGCGCAGTTCGCCCACCATCTCGAAGAGCGCGGCCACGAGGTGCTGGCCTTCGGAGTGCGCGGCCCGGCCGGCGACGAACACCCACCCGGTCGCTTCGTCCGCGTCGCGTCGCGTGGGTTGGGTCGGGTTGCCCGGGAGCGGCACCTGGGCGAGGCCCTGCTCGCCGCGGCCGAAGCCGAGGATTGCGATGCCACCGTGGGCGTGCGCCACCTGCCGCGGGTCGACCTCTACTGGCCCCACGGAGGCGCCCACGCCGCGACCCTGGCCGCCCTCGGGAAGCCTTGCACCGGACGCCACGCGACCTTCGTCGAGCTCGAGCGCGGCCTGCTCGAAGGCGGTCGCGCACGCGCGGTGGCTTGCGTCTCCGAGCTCGTGCTGGAAGAGCTCGCACGGCACTACCCCGCCTGCGTCGAGCGCCTGCACCTCGCCCCAAACGGTGTGGACCTCGAGCGCTTCCGACCCGCCGAGCGCGACGCCGCCCGCGCGCGCCTGGGCGCGCTGTTGGGCTGGCCCGACGCCGTCCCGCGCCTGTCCTTCGTGGCCCGCCACCCCCGTCCCAAGGGAATCGAGCTGTGCTTCGATGCTCTGGCCGCCCTCGAGGAGAGGCCCTGGCGCCTGCTGATCGCCGGGCCGGCGGGCCGCGGGCGATGGTTGCGCATGGCCCGGGCCCGCGGTCTCCCTCGCGCGCGCATCGCCGTGGTCGAGCGCGTCGATAGCCTCGATTTGGCCGCGGGAGTCGACCTGCACCTCGCGCCCAGCCGCCGCGATCCCTGTCCCCTGGCTGTCCTGGAAGCTGTGGCCGCGGGGACACCGGCTCTGGTCAGCGAGGCTGTGGGTGCGGCCGACGGCGTGCTCTCCGGTGTCGGCGGCGAGGTCCTTCCCCTGGGCGTCGCCACCCCTTGGAGCGCGGCGATCAGCGCCTGGCTCGAGCGCGCGGAGGCGGGCGAGTCGGATCCCGAGGCCGTGCGCCGCGGCGTCATCGAGCGCGGTCTGGACGACTGGCTCGCGCACCTCGAGGACCTGCTCGTGCGTAGCGTGAGCGCGCCGAGTTGCGCCCGCGAACCTCGAACCGGCGCACGCGGCTCGTAGGGTCTGGGAACCGCCAGCTCATCAGCTCCCTCCCGGCGGCCCATGCCAGCCCTCTTCGCCCCCCAATGGCAGGTAGCCTCCGAGGTCATTCCGGCCGCTGAGCATCCCGTGCCGGCGACAAGGCGGCCCTAGCCGGCGGCGCGCACGCGCTGCGTACGACCGACGGCGGATGCCGGCGCGATCGGTACGCCCTGCGGACCACGCAAACCCGACCATGCGCAGACGCTCGGTACGGACAGCGCCGCGGCCTGCTGCGCAGTCAACCCGAGCGCGCCGGGTGGCTACCTCCGGCTAGGTTGGTGGTGCCGGATGAGGAGGTTTCCATGGTGACGGTCGGAGTACATGTTCGAACGATGCCCGGTTGCGAACGCGGGGTCATGCTCGAGCTGGAGAGGCTCGAGGGCATCGATCCGATCGTGCTCGAAGAGCCGGGGGCCCTGGGTATTCTCATCAGCGACGACGACCTCGAGAGCGCGCACGCCCGCCTGCGGGATCAGGTCACCCGTCTGAAGGATGTCCTCGTCGCGTGGCCGGTACACCTCGAGTGGTGACGGGGGACGGTGGAGTGAACCAGCGAACCAAAGGAGCACTGATGCGAATCAACCGACGGGATTTCGTCAAGGTATCAGCGGCGACCGTTACCGCCGCTTCCGCCACCGCGGGCAGCCTCTGCGCCAGGGCGATGCCGCGTCCAGGGCCGGAATGGGTCAAGTCGGTCTGTCGCTTCTGCGGTACCGGCTGCGGGGTCCAGCTGGCGGTCTCCGACCGCAAGCTGGTCGCCTTGCGCGGTGATATCGATCACCCCACGACCAAAGGCCTGGTCTGCGCGAAGGCCCTCTTCTTGCCCAAGATAGTCCACTCGCCGACTCGCTTGACGTACCCGAGGATCCGGCGTGGCGGGAAGCTCGAGCGGGCGAGTTGGGAGGAAGCCATGAGCCTGGTGGCCGAGAAGTTCGCCGACGCGATCGATGAACACGGTGCCGATAGCGTCGCCTACTACGGGTCGGGTCAGGCGCTCTCCGAGGAGAGCTACTTCGCCAACCGCCTCTTCAAGGGCGGCATCGGGACGAACAACGTCGAGGGCAACCCGCGCCTGTGCATGGCGAGCGCCGTCGGCGGCTACGTCTCGACCTACGGCAAGGACGAGCCGATGGGCTCCTACGACGACATCGACCACGCCAACGTGTTCTTCCTGATCGGCTCGAACGCCGCGGAGTGCCACCCGGTCCTGTTCGACCGCATCATGGCCCGCAAGCAGGAGAGCAACCGCGTGATGGTGATCTGCGTCGATCCGCGCAAGAGTCCGGTGCAGTCGATCGCCGACATCTACCTCAGCCCGCGGCCGGGATACGACCTCGCGCTCCTGCACGGGATGGCGAGCGCCATCATCGAGAGCAACCGTCACGACGAGGAGTTCCTCTCCACGCACGTGCAGTTCAAGACGGTCGCGGACGGCAAGCCGGTTTCGGTGGGCTGGGAGGCCTACCGCGAGTTCCTCGACGACTGGACGCCGGAGAAGGCCGAGACGGTCTGCGGGGTGGGCGCCGAGGGAATCCGCGACGCCGCCCGCGCCTTCGCCATGGGCCCGACGATGTCGTTTTGGACCATGGGCCTCAACCAGCGCACTCGCGGCGTCTGGGCCAACAACCTCGTCCACAATCTGCACCTGTTGACCGGCCAGATCGGCAAGCCCGGAGCGACGCCGTTCTCTCTGACCGGCCAGCCCAACGCTTGCGGCGGCGTGCGGGACACAGGGTCGTTGTGCCACATCCTGCCCTACGGGCGCGTGGTCAAGAACGCGGCGCACCGCGCCGAGATCGAGGCCCTGTGGGGCTGCGAGGAGGGCAAGATCCAGTCCAAGCCCGGCCTGCACACGGTGGCGATGTTCAACGCCCTCGGCCGCGGCGACATCAAGGCGATGTTCGTCCTGACGACCAACCCCGCCCACTCGATGCCGAACCTCAACGCGCACCGCGCGGCGATGGAGAACGTCCCCTTCTTGTGCGTGATCGACGCCTTCGAGACCCAGACGACGCGCCTCGCCGATGTCGTGCTCCCGGCGGCGATCTGGACCGAGAAGGAGGGCGTCTTCGGCATGTCGGAGCGGCGCTATCAGTACCAGCCACGAGTCGTCGACCCGCCGGGAGAGGCGCGGCCCGACCTCGATGTCCTGATCGACTTGGCCAAGCGCCTCGAGGGGCGCGGCGTCGTCTCCGAGGGGTTCGTCTCCGGGAAGCTGGAGGACGCGGACGCGGTCTGGGACGAGATGCGCGAGGCTTCGCGGGACACGGCCTACGACTTCCGCGGGATGACGCGCGAGCGCCTCAAGCGCGAGCGCGGCGTGCGCTGGCCCGCCCCGACGGTCGATCACCCCGGTACCTCCCGGCGCTTCGTCAAGGGCGATGACCCGCTGCTCGACGCGGGCCCCTATGCCGACGAGAGCCTCGCCGCGGGCGAGCTGAAGTTCTACGCGGCCGCTGACCACCGCGCGACGATCTGGCTGCGCCCGGTCGTCGGCCCCGCGGAGGAGGCGGACGAGGAGTATCCGTTCCTGCTCTCCACCGGACGCGTCCTGGAGCACTGGCACACCGGCACGATGACGATGGCGGCGCGCGAGCTGCGTCGCGCCCAGCCCAAGGCCTTCATGGAGATCCACCCGACCGACGCGCGGGAGTTGGAGATCGAGACGGGTGACTTGGTGCGCCTGGAGTCACGCCGCGGCGAGGCTCGGATCGAGGCGCGCGTGACCGACATGCCGCAGCCCGGAACGGTCTTCGTCCCGTTCCACTGGGAGCATCCAGGGAGCCTCATCAACGAGGTCACGATCGACGCCTTCGACGCCGGTTCCAAGCAGCCGGAGTTCAAGATCTGCGCCGTTCGGCTCTACAAGGTCCAGAGCGTCTGAAAGGAGATCGCCATGTGGAACGGATCGCTAACGGCTCTCTCGGTCAGCTTTCTCGCCCTGGGGATCGTCTATCGCGGCGGCATCGGAGCGGGCGTCACGGCCTCGTTTTCGTCGGATGGGGAAGGCGCGGCATCGTGTCTTGTGGAGGCGCCCGCTCCGTTCTTCACGGACTTCGCGCGCAACGCCTTTCCCCCGACCCTGCCCGTTGACGAGACCCACGCGGACGCCTGGTACGGCGACGATTGCCTCCTGTGCCACGCCGACGGCGACCAGGGCGCCCCTCGCGTGCGACACTCGGGGATGGCGCGCCTGCTCCTGCAGGCTCGCTGCCGAACCTGCCACGTGCCGGGGGGCGAGGGCGACCCGGTCGACGAGGTCTGCGGTGTCGCCTTCCTGCGGGGGGCTTTCCCGCCACAATTGCCAGACGACGGCGATCACCACGGCGCCTGGCTGCGAGACGACTGTCTCCTGTGTCACGCCGACGGCTCCTCGGACGCCCCGGTGGTCCGCCACGAGGGCATGGCGCCGCTCCTGCTCGCGGCCCGTTGTCGCTCCTGTCACCTTCCGATCGAGCAGTAGACGTTCGTCCGCGCGGGACTCGTCACTCAGGGCTCGGGCACACCACCCGCACCGCTTGTGGAGCGATCTCGAAGCGGGCGGGCAGGTGTCCGAGGGACTCGCCGTCCGCCTCGACCCCGAGATCCGCCGGTCCGCGCACTTCGATCGCGCGCGCGCGCAGGGTTTGGGCGCTAGGGTCGTCGGCGGGCGGGCCGTGGGCGAGAGAAGGGAAGGCCCTCAGGATCCGCGCGCGGCTGAGGTCGCGCAGGATCAGCAGGTCGAACAGACCGTCGTCGGGGCGCGCATCGGGGGCCGGGGTCAGTCCGCGGCCGAAGTGGCGGCCGTTGGCGATCACCAGATTCGTGAGTCGTTCCACCTCCATGCGTCGCTCGCCGTCGAGTACGAGCTCGACCGAGCGCGGGCGGTGCGTGCCCAGGGCTCCGAGCACGGCCAGCGGGTAGGCGAGCCCGCCCGGAGCGTGGCGGCTGAAGCGATTCATGAGCTGCACGACTTCGGCGGCGAGGCCGACGTTGGCGATGTTGGCGAAGGCCACCGGCGCGCGCTCGCCGAGCGTCGCCAGGCCGAGGTCGAGGGAGCGTGCAGGGCCGTCGCGGGCCAGGAGCAGTGCGTCCTCGAGGTCGGTCGGGATGGCGAGCATGCGGGCGAAGTCGTTGCCCGTCCCCGCCGGGATGACGCCCAGGGCCACGTCCGTGCCGCGCAGGGCGTCCACCGCCTGCATCACCATTCCGTCGCCGCCGGCGACGGCCACACGCTCCCCGCCAGACTCCAGTGCCTGCGCGAACAGACCCCGCGCGTCGTCGGGGCCGCGTGTGAAGACGAGGTCCACGCCCAGCGCCGCCGCCGCCCGCTCGAGGGATCGGCGCCGCCGGGCGCGAGGGTTGGCGATACAGCGCAGCGCCGCGCTCATGCCGGCACCCCGAAGAGTCGCGCCTGCTCGGTGTACTCGTCGACCTCGGCGGCGACGTCCCACCCGGTGCGGGGGGCCAGGGCGCGGGCGATCGACTCGGCGGCGACGGCGGTCGCCTCGCGCGCCACCAATCCCAGGCGCGTGCGGCGCAGCAGGAGGTCCGCGAGGGTCTCTGTGCGCTCGTGCTCGAGGGCGTAGAGTGCCTCGGCGAGCGTCTCCGGACGCCCCTCGACAAGGGGGCGGGCGAGGTCGCCGTCGCGCTCCTGCATGGCGCGCACTACCGCCGCTTCGCTGCCGTGGGAGCGGCCGAGCGGGTCGTCGCCGGCGGGCGCGGCGAAGAGCGTGTGGTGCGCGGTCGAGCAGGGAGCGGCCGACCCGAGCTCCGCCGCGACGCGGTCGACGACCCGCTCCGCCATGTGACGGTAGGTCGTCAGCTTCCCGCCGGTCACCGAGAGCAAGCCGGAGGGAGAGCGCTCGATCACGTCGTCGCGCGGCGCCCGCGCCGGATCGTCGTCGGCGTGGCCGAGCAGGGGCCGCAGTCCCGCCCAGGTGGCGAGGACGTCGGATCGGCGAAGGGCGAGGTCGGGGAAGCGCCCGTTGGCGACGGCCAAGAGGGAGTCGACGTCCGCCGCCGTCGCTTGGACCTCGTCCAGGCCTCCGGTGTGCTCGGTGTCGGTGGTGCCGAGGATCGCTCGCTCGCCCCAGGGCAGCAGGAACCCCGACGGCCCGCCGCGCGGCAGGGTGAAGGCCACGGCGCAGCGGTTGCGGACACGCTCCCTCTCGAGCAGGAGGTGGACACCCTTGGAGGGGCGTAGGAGGGTGTCGGCGCCGGGTCGGTCGAAACGCCGCAGCTCGTCGCACCAGACGCCGGTCGCGTTGATGACCGCGCGCGCCTCGATCCTGCCCTTGCGGCCTCCGCGGAGGTCGCGCACACAGGCTCCGTCGATCCGGCCGGCGGTGTGGTGGAGCTCCTCGACACGAACGTGGTTCAGCGCCGTGCAGCCCGCGCTGACGGCGCCCTTGAGTACGTGCAGGGTCAGCCTGCAGTCGTCGGCGCGGGCGTCGTGGAAGAGGAACCCGCCGCGGTCGGTCGGCGGGAGGGCCGGCAGCTGCTCGAGGGCTCGCGCGCGGTCGAGGTGCCGGTAGCCGCCTCGCGAGCCGTGGCCGCCGGCTCGCTCGTAGAGCCACATCCCGGTCCCGAGCACGAGGCGCTTGCGCAGGCCCCCGTCGATGGGTAGCAGGAACGGCAGATCCTCGACGAGGTGCGGCGCGAGACGCTGCAGGGTCGCGCGCTCGCGCGAGGACTCGACCGTCGTGCGCCACTGCCCCTGGCGCAGGTAGCGCAGGCCGCCGTGGATCAGCTTCGACGAACGGCTGCTGGTCCCCGAGGTGAAGTCGCCTTTGTCAACCAGCGCCGTGCCGAGGCCGCGCGTCGCGGCGTCGAGGGCGATTCCGGCACCGGTGATGCCACCTCCGATGACGAGCAGGTCGACGCGACGGCCGAACAGGGCCTCGAGGTCCCGAGCGCGGTCGCGGCGCGACCAGGTCGGCATCCTGACGGGTGCCGCCGGCTTCACAGGAGCTTCTCGGGATTCAGGATGCCCGCGGGATCGAGCTCGCGTTTGGCGGCGCGCAAGAGGGCCATGCCGTGCTCGCCGTGTTCGGCTGCCATGAACGGACGGTGGTCGTGGCCCACGGCGTGGTGGTGGCTGAGAGCCGCGCCGTGGGCGGCGAGCCCCTCGCCCGCCGTGCGCTTGGTGCGCGTCCACAGCTCGAGCGCCTGCTCGGGGTCGGGAGCGTCGGCGAACCAGGTGAAGTAGAGCGAGGCGCCGTCGGGGTAGGCGTGGGAGAGATGGCACATTACCAGCGGCGCCTCGAGGGCCTCGCGCACGGCATCGACCAAGGCCGGGATGCGGGTGTAGGTCGTCGCGGTCTCGAAGGTCTCGGCCAACACGCCGACGTCGAGCAGACGATCGCGCAGGTAGGGGTGCGTGAAGCGCTCGCTCTCCCAGTGGCGGCCGGGGGAGGAGCCGACCGGGAGTCCGCCGCCGGCGCGCGCGATGCGTCCGGCGCAGCGCTGCTCGGCGTGTGCGTGGCGGTCGCCGGCGGTCCCCGCGCCCTCGAAGCCCGCCATCAGGTGGCAGCCGTCGAGGCGGCTGCCCGCACCGACGGCTCGTAGGAGGCGCGGGCCGAGCTTCTGGTCGGCACCGGAGAGGGTCAGGTGCAGGCGCGTCTCGAGCTCGTCGGAGAGGCGCAGGACGGCGGGGCGCAGGCCGGCCTGCATCATCTCCCGCAGGGCGTCGCGCCCGGAGTCGAAGCAGGGGAAGAACCACGACGAGAAGCGCATCGCAGGCGGCCGGCGGTGGACTCGCAGAGTGACGTCGCACAGCACGCCGAGCTGGCCCTCGCTGCCCACGAGCAGCTCGCGCAGCTCCGGGCCGCTGGCGCGCGCGGGGAGGGCGGGCACGTTCCACTCGCCGCCGGGCGTGACGGCGCGCAGGCCGGCCACCATGTGCTCGATCTTCCCCCAGCGCGTCGAGTTCTGGCCCGCGGAGCGCGTCGCGACCCAGCCGCCGAGGGTGGAGTGCTCGAAGGACTGCGGGAAGTGCCCCACGGACCAGCCGCTCGCGTTCAGCAGGCGCTCGAGGTCGGGACCGAGAACGCCGCACTGCGCCTCGACGAGGCCGGACTCCTCGTCCACCTCACCGACCCGTGCCAGTCCGCGGAGGTCGAGGCTGACCGCCGCCCGGCGCTCTCCGCGGCGTGCGTCCACGCCTCCGACGACGCTCGTGCCGCCTCCGAAGGGGATGACGGCGACGTCCTCGCGCCCGGCCCAGGCGAGGGCCTCGGCCACCTCTTCGGCCGATTCGGGGAACAGCACCGCGTCGGGCGCGTGAGGCACGCGACCCATGCGCAGGTGCAGGAGGTCGCGACTGCTCTTGCCCATGCTGTGCAAGAGGCGTGCGTGCGGATCGCACGCCGAGCGTACCGGCGGCGTGAGCGGAACGGCCGGAATCGGCTCGGGGGCCGCACCGACTCCCCGCGGCGGCCGGTCGTCGGCGCCCAGCAGAGCGAAGAGCGTCGCCCTGGAGGTCTCGGGCAGGGGCTCGTCGCAACCGTCGTGCCCCCAGCCCCACCAGCGCATGAAGCTCACGGTCGCGCCTTTCGCGGGGAGATGCGCGTCGTGGGGGAGCGGGAGGGGGCCGGGAGGATCATCGGGTCGGGCGCGCCGGACGCGGCGCCAGCTTCGGAGCCGCCGAGAGGATACCCCGGCGACGAGTTATCCCACTTCCCTTCGATCTGTCCGTTCGTGGATAATGGACGGGATGGACTCGGTGGACCACACGCTTCTGACACGTTCGGCCACGGCTCTCGCACGCTGGATCGCGCGGGGTGAGGAGCGCTCCGAGGAGGTCGTCTCGGCCCACATTCGTCGCATCCGCAGGGTCAACCCGGACCTGAATGCGCTGGTGAACGAGCGCTTCGACGAGGCGCTGGAGGAGGCGCGCGAGGTTGACCGTGCCGTGGCGGCGGCGCCCGACGGCGCGAGATTCCCACCCTTCTACGGCGTTCCGTTCACCGTCAAGGAGTGCATTCCCGCCGCCGGGCAGCCGCACACGAGCGCCCTGGTGGCACGCAGGGGCACGATCGCCCAGACCGACGCCGAAGCTGTCGCGCGCATGCGCGAGGCGGGCGGGATCCTCCTCGGCGTGTCCAACCTCTCCGAGGCGGGATTCTGGATCGAGTCGGTCAACCGGGTCTACGGGCGCACGGGCAACGCCTACGATCCGCGGCGCACCTCCGGCGGGAGCTCCGGCGGCGAGGGTGCCCTGGTCGGCTCGGGCTGCACGCCGATCGGGATCGGCAGCGACATCGGCGGCTCGATCCGCATCCCAGCCTTCTTCAACGGCGTGTTCGGCCACAAGCCCAGCGGCGGACTCGGATCGATCGAGGGGCACCAGCCGATGCCGAACGGCTTCGCGCGCCGCTACCTGGGTATCGGACCGCTTGCCCGACACGCGGAGGACCTCTGGCCTCTGCTCGAGGTGTTGGCCGGTGAGCGCGAGGGGAGGGCCGGAGGAGAGGAGCGCCTCGTGGGCGACCCCGCCGGCGTGAAACTCTGCTCCCTACGGCTCTTGAGCTGGACCGAGACCGGCATGGGGAGTGTCAGTCGCGAGCTGCGCGAGGTCCAGGGAGCATGGGCGAGCGCGCTAGTCGAGCACGGAATGAACGCCGACGACACGCCGCGCCTTGCGGGCTTCGCACGCGCCTTCGCGATCTGGACGCAGTGCATGCGCGAGGCCGCGGCGGACGTTCCGCTGCGCATGCACCTTGGCGCCGGAGAGGCGATCAACCCCTGGAAGGAGCTGGCGCTCTGGTCGGTCGGCCGCTCCCGGCACACCCTGCCGCCGCTGATCGTGGCCGCTGGCGAGGACCTACCGCTGGTCATGCCCCGTGATCGTCAGCCGGTCGTGCGCGAGATGGCCGCCCTGCGCACGGAGCTCAACGAGCTGCTCGGCAGCGACGGCGTGCTCTTGTTCCCCAGCTACGCCGACGTCGCTCCGCGCCACCGCGTTCCTCTGCTGCGCCCGTTCCAGTGGCTTTACGCCGGGCTCTTCAACATCCTCGAGCTGCCGGTGACCCAGGTTCCCCTCGGCCTGGGGGAGCGCGGCCTCCCACTCGGCGTTCAGGTCATCGCGGCCCACGGCAACGACGCCCTCACGATCGCCGTGGCCGGCGAGTTGGAGCGGCTCGCCGGCGGCTGGCGCCCCCCGTTCGAAGCCTGATCCGCCTCCCTCGCGAGGTTCCACGCCGAGGCGTGCCGGCCGTTCACCCCTCGAGCGCTCGCCCCATCGGTGCTCCCCGCGCCCCGTAGGGCCGGTGAGATCGCCGACAGTGCGAGAGAACCCCAAACGGACTGGAGTCGGGGGGAACGGGCGCCCGCGCCTACCGGCGTGGAGAACGGTGCGCGGGGGAGACGAGGTGAAGCTCCCGCCCGAACCCTCCGGGGGGAGGCTTCCACTCCCCCTCTGTGCGTATTTCAGCCTTCCGCGACCCGTCCTAAGGTTGTGGGGCGCGGCTGTCGGGAGGGCTCGCGCACGGTAGACATGCCCGCGGAATCAGCACACACCGACTGGAGCGCCCTCCGCAGGGCCGGCTGGGCCGACCGCCTGGGGCGTTGGACCTGCGGGGTCGGCCTGTTCCTGACCCTCAGCGGCCTGGCGATCCTCGCGCTCCCCTTCAGCGCGCTCACCCAGCACGCCCTGCTCGTGCACACGCTCGTCGGGCTCCTTTTCCTGGCCCCCGCGTGCGTCTACATCCCGCGCCACGTCAAGGCCTGGTTCGCTTTCCCCCTGACCCACATCAAGTTCACCGGCTACGCGAGCGGCGTGATGCTGCTCGCGTGCACCGTGTCCGGCCTCTGGCTGACAGGCCAGGGCGCCTTCGGGACGCGCATCGGTTCCCTCGCGCGCTCGATCCACATCATCACGACCTTCGGCCTGATCCTCTTCGTCGCTCCTCACCTCGTCGCCGTCTTCCTGCGCAAGCCCACGCGCGCCGACGGGACCGGCCTGCTCGATACAGCCCGCCGCGGCTGGTCGCGCTTCACCCTCGCGTCCGCCGCTGTCCCTTCCCTGGTCGTCGTCGTGCTCGCGTTCACGACCCAGGCGGTGAGCTTCAATAACGAGTTTCCCCCCGACTACGAGCACAGCCCCTACGAGGGAGCCGGACCCTTCTCCCCCAGCCTCGCGACGACGCTCACCGGCGGCGCGCTCGACAGCCGCTCTCTGGCGGACTCGGCTTCCTGCGGGGCATCCGGCTGCCACGAGGAAATCTACGCGGAGTGGCTCCCCAGCGCCCACCGCTATGCATCGATGGACGCTGGGTTCCAGAAGATCCAGAGCGTCATGGCCCAGCAGAACGGGCCGGTGACGACCCGCTACTGCGGCGGCTGCCACGATCCGATCTCGTTGTTCTCGGGCACCAAGAACATCGGCGTCGACGACCTTACGAGCCTCTCCGGCTACAACGAGGGCATCAGCTGCGTGGCCTGCCATGCCGTGGACGCCACCGACGTCCAGGGGAACGCGAACTACGTGATGGCGCAGCCGGAACGCTACGTCTGGGAGTTGCGCGAGGGACCGCTGGCCGGGTTCCTCTCGAAGTTCCTCATCCGGACCTATCCCGAGCAGCACGTCGCGACGCTCTCGCGGCGCATGTTCAAGCCCCCCGAGTTCTGCGCCGCCTGCCACAAGCAGTTCATCGACGAGGAGGTGAACGACGTCGGCTGGGTCCAGCTCCAGAACCAGTACGACAACTGGCGAGCGAGCCGCTGGCATCACGCCGAGGATCCCGAGCGGACGATCGAGTGCCGCGAGTGCCACATGCCGCTCGTTGACTCCCGAGACCCGGCGGCGGGAGACGAGGCCGACTTCAACCGCACGGCCGATGACGGGAAGCACCGTAGCCACCGCTTCCTGGGGGCGAACCAGTTCATCCCGCTGCTGCACGAGCTCGAAGGAGCCGAGGAGCACGTGCGGCTCGTCGAGGCCTGGCTGCGCGGCGAGTTCGAGATTCCCGAGATCGCCGACCGTTGGCGCGAAGGGCCGGCGGTTCCGATCGTGCTCGAGGTGCCCGACGTCGTCAGGCCGGGGGAGGAATTCCCGATCCGCGTGCACGTGGCCAACAACAAGGTCGGCCACGACTTCCCGACCGGCCCGCTCGACATCATCCAGGCCTGGGTCGAGGTGCGCGTGACCGATGCCGACGGCCAGGTCATCTTCCACACCGGGACCGTGGACGAGCGGAACTTCGTCGAGCCAGGCAGCTACATGTTCAAGGCCGAGCCCGTCGATCGCTACGGGAACCTGATCGACCGGCACAACTTGTGGGAGATGGTCGGCGTGCGCTTCAAGCGCTCCCTGTTTCCCGGCGCAGCGGAGGTGGCGCGCTTCTCGTTCGACTGCCCCGGAGCGGCGCCGGCGGTGGCGCCCGGCGAAGCCGAGAGCGGGAGGGGGGAGCAGGACGAACCGGCGCCGATCACCGTGCGTGCTCCCGAGAGCGCCCGCGGGCCCTTCGAGGTGCAGGCCTGGCTGCACTACCGCAAGTTCGATCAGTTCCTGCTGAACTTCGCCTTCGGGGAGGATTCGGGACTCACCGCGCCGATCACGACGGTCGCGGAGACGAGCGCTACGGTGGGCGTGGCGGACGCCGTTCAGAAGGGGCTCTGACCTCGCGGGTGAGCACGGAGTGGCTGTCCTGCGGAATCGACGCACGCGGCGCCTCTTGGCGCTGGTCTTCGTGGTGCTCTCGGTCGTCGGGGCGTGGCTCGCCCTTCGCTCGCGGACCGATCCCTATCGCGCGGGAGAAGTGACCGATGGTCTCACGGACGCCCTCGGGCGTAGGCTCCCCGAAGATGCGCCGGCCCTCAGTTTCACCGACGTCACCGCCGCGGCGGGTCTCGCCTGCGGGCACTTCGAGGGGCAGCGGGCCGGGCTGCTCTCCGAGGACATGGGCTCGGGCGTCGCCCTCGGCGACGTCGACGGCGACGGCTGGTGCGATGCGCTGGTCATGACGATCGAGGGCGACGCTCCCGCGCCGCCGCGGCTGTTCCAAAACCGCGGCGACGGGACCTTCGCGGACGTGACCGAGCGGGCGGGCCTCGCCTCGGTGGGAATCGGCATGGCGGCGGCGTTCTGCGACACCGATTCGGACGGCGATCTCGACCTCGCGCTCTCCTCGGTGGGAGGCCTGCACCTGCTGCGCAACGACGGCGGCTGGGCATTCACCGACATCACCGACGAGGCCGGTCTGTCGGCCTTCACCGGGTTCTTCGCCGGTATCGCCGTCGGCGACGCCGACGGCGACGGCGGCGTGGACCTGTACGTCTGTCGCTACGTCGTCTTCGACGAGCACGCCGCCGATGGCGGCCTGCTCTCGCAGTTCGGCGTGGACATCCCGATGCTCCTCAATCCCTCCGTTTTCGAGCCGGCGCCGAACCTGCTCCTGCGCAACTTGGGTGGGAACCGCTTCGAGGACGTCGCGGAAGCGGCGGGGGTCGCCGATCCCGGTGGGCGCGGCCTAGGGGCGATGTTCTGCGATCTGAACGCCGACGGTCTGCCGGATCTGTACGTGGCGAATGACGTCTCGGACAACGCGTTGTTCCTGAACGAGGGCGATGGGACCTTCGGCGACCGTACCAACGACGCGCTCGTGGGCGATTACCGCGGCGCCATGGGCCTCGCTGCGGGTGATTTCGACGAGGACGGGGATCTCGATTTCCTCGTCACCCACTGGATCGCCCAGGAGAACGGGCTGTATGTGAACCACACGCCCGCCGATACCGCCCGTGGCGGCGCGCCGCTCTTCATGGATTCGGCCGATCGCTTCGGCCTTGGGCACGTCGCCCTCGACCGCGTGGGCTGGGCGACGGGATTCGTCGACTTCGACCTCGACGGGAGGCTCGACCTGTTCGTCGTCAACGGGAGCACGATTCCCGTCGAGGGTCGCGCGCACGAGCTTGCGCCCATGGCCTCGCAGATGTTCTGGAACGCGGGGGCGAAGCGCGGGTTCTTCGAGTTCGGCCGCACCGCCGGGACCTTCTTCGGGGAGGAGCACGTCGGCCGCGGCGGGGCCGTGTTCGACTACGACGGCGACGGGGACGAGGACCTGCTCGTGCTCCTCTACGGCGAGGGTGTGCGCCTGCTGCGCAATGACACCCCGACGGGCGGTTCGGTGCGCCTGCGCCTGCGCCAGGCGGAGGGGAATCGCTTCGCCCTGGGGACTCGCATCACGGCCGAAGTGGGCGGCAGGACGCTGGTGCGGATGAGCGACACTCAGGGCTCCTATCTCTCTCAGCACGCCGTGGGTGAGACGACGATCGGCCTGGGCGGAGCGCGGGAGGTGGAGCGCGTGACCTTGCGCTGGCCGGATGGTTCCTCCGGGGAAGCGGGGCCGTTTTCCGCCGGGAGCGTGGTCACCTGGGTGAAAGGAGCGCCTGCCCTGGTCGATCGGCGGGGCGCTGCGCCCGCCGGCGAGGAGCGCGAGGCCCTGACGGTCCCCGAGCAACGCGTCTTCTACGACCTCCAGCGTCGGGCGCGCCGCGCCAGGGTGGAGGCTCGTGATGAAGACGCCGTCCGCCTCTACCGTGAGGCACTCGCGATGTGGCCCGACCACGCCGACAGCCTCTACTACCTCGGGAGCTGCCTGCTCGAGCTGGGTGACGAGCCGGCAGCTCTCGAGGTCTTCGGGCGCCTGACCGCCGCACGACCCGACAGCAGTCGTGGGTTCATGCGCATCGGTACGATCCGACTCCCCGGCGGCGACGCGGGCCTCGACGACTTGGCCCTGGCCCAGCAAGCCTTCGAGCGCAGCCACCGCATCAACGGCGAGGAGAGCCTACCGGTCCTTCAGCTCGGGCTCGTGGCTCTGTTGCGCGGTGAGCTCGAGCGCGCCGCTGATCTCCTGGCACGGGCTTCCGTCGGGAATCCGCGCGACCCGCAGGCGCCGTACTTCGGAGGGCGTGCGGCCTGGCTGGCGGGAGACCGCGCGCGGGCCCAGGCGCTCCTCGAGGAGGCCCACGCGACCGCGACTGGCGGAGAGCGCGATGCCTCGGTCTCCAGCGAGGGTGACACGGCCGGCGGAGAGCCGCTCGTGGCGCGCCCCGCGGCACGTGGGGCAGGAGCGTTGGAGCGCTGGCGCGGCCTGACCGAGCGAGAGCCGCTCGCGGAGGTCGAGTACGCCTGGCCGCCGGACTGAGGGCTTTGCGGAGCCCGCGCTGATCACCGCCAGCGCTTGTACCGCTCCGCGTGCAGCATCAAGGGCGCCCACGCGAAGACCAACCGCGTCAGGAAGATCCCGACCGTGACGCCCAGGAAGGCGAAGACGTAGGGGAAGGGCTCGAGCCAGTCTGGCTCGCGGCGGCCGAGGTAGCGCGTGACGCCCACGGCCAGCCCGCGCACGAGGAGCCAGAGCACGAGAGCGACGAGGGCGGCGTTCAAGGTGCGCGCGATCCGGCGCACGCGCGGGCTGTCGATGAACTCGCGCCGGACCTCGCGCTTGGGGAAGACGGTGGAGAGGATGTAGGCGAACACCGCGAACAGGATGTAGCTGTCGATCGCCAGCTCCGAGCCCATGGCGTGGGCCATCACGACGTGCGTCCCGTGGATCAGGGAGTTCAGGGGCGGGACCGAGATCAGGAGCGCGAGGGTCAGCAAGCAGGCGTTCCAGCACTTGGAGTACTCGATGAAGCGCACGGAGGTCCGGTAGTCGAGGGAGGAGCCGGGCTTGCGGCGCATCAGTTGCGTCACCTCGCGGAAGACGAGGACGAGCAAGATGATCTCGAGCATGCTCACGCAGAACGCGATCCACTTGATGAGGTGGTCTTGGGGGATGTGGTAGGTGTGGTGCGCGTAGTTGGTGAACGAGTTCAGCAAGCCGACGAAGAAGAGTGCAAAGGAGGTCTTGGAGTGCGCCGCGCGCGTGTCGCCGGTCATCTTCTCGCCGACGAAGATGAGCGAGCCGTAGACCATCTGGTTGAAGGCCGCGACCAGAGTGCCGCAGCTCTTCCATTGGATCTGCAGGTCAGCGATCGGGTGCTTCTCGATGCCGGGAAGGAGGTAGGCGTGTCCCTCGACGAAGGTGTAGATGAAGTAGAGGATTCCCGCCCCCCACATGTAGACGTACACGCCCCGCGCGAAGAAGCCGCGGCCGACGCGCCGGAAAAAGGTGAACGCGAAGAGGAACCAGCCGGCGAGGACCAGGGCGGAGATGAGCGGGTGGAAGCCCAGGTACTCGCGGCCGGTCGTGATCCCCATGGACAGGGTCACGAGCGCACCGAGCCCGGCCAGGCCCCAGCAGGTGAGCTGAGCCTTGAGACGTAGCTTCTCGGTCGGAGTGGGCCCCACGGTGTCGAAGAGGAAGTACAGGACGCACGCGGTGACACCGAGGAAGATCCACGAGGACGCGAACGTCGTGTGCAGGGGGCGCAGCTCAACCAGGCTGATGCCGAAGCCCTGGGCGAGGCTCGCGAGGGGCGGCAGGTAGTAGAGCGCCGCGAGTCCTCCGGCGAGGATCGAGAGTAGCAGGCATGCGAACGCGCAACTCATCACCGTGAGCGTGATGCGCTGGCTGCCCGAGAGAGCGTCGTCGGTCATTCGAACTCGAACCAGGGGATCTCGGACAGGAGGAGCTGGTCGCTGGTCGCGAGGCTCGCGAAGCGCGCGCGGATGCCCTCACCGTGCTCGCCGAGCCAGTCCAGAAAGGCGAGGACCGCCTCGCAGTCCGCGTCGGAGAGCGCGAGGCGCGGCATGGCCGTGCCGGCGATGCCCTCGCGCAGTACGCCGAACAGTCGCGAGTGCTCCACGCTCCCGGCGATCTTCGTCAGGTCCGCCGCGCGGTGGAGGCTCTGGCCGTTGGGTAGGTGGCAGCCGATGCACCCCTGTGCGTCGGCGATCTCCCAGCCGCGCGCGACGTCGGGGTCCAGCTCGCCGCCCGCTTCGACGAGATCGCGCAGCAGCTCCGCCGGCGGGACGACCTCGCCCAGGACGGGCTGGGAGACGCCCGTCGCGTCGATCTCCCGCAGGAAGATGGCGACGGCCTCGCGCGCGGGCTCATCGAGGTGGAAGGCCGGCATCTGTCCGGCGCCGACGGTCAGGATCGAGGCCAATCTCTCGGAGCTGATCTCGACCACGGTGTTCGTCAGGTCTGGCCCGAGGAAGCCGCCGAAACCGTAGAGCTGGTGGCAGCTCTGGCAGTTGTGCTCGCGCCAGATCGCCTGACCGTCGCTCGCGACGGGAGACAGGCTCCGCCGCCTCCCGGACGGGTCCGAGTAGACGCGCCAAGTCTGCAGGCCGAAGATCGCTACGAGCACGGCGAGCAGGAGTTGTCGGGTCCGGACGTCCACCGCCATAGTCTCCAGCGCGCGGCCGGGGTTGCAAGACTCCCGAGCGTGGATCGCCTTGGAGCGGGGGACTTCCCCGGGGGCGTCCGGCTCGGGCGGTGCCGCGCCGTGCTACAAGAGGAGTCAGTCGGCTGGCGCCGGCCGCCGGGCCATGAGGGATCCCCTACGCAACGTCTCCGTACGCTACAAGCTCGTCATCACCTTCCTGGGCGTCTGCTTCCTGGCGTTCGGCGTGGGGGGTTTCCTCGTCTCGACCTCCGCCCGGGAGTCTCTCGAGCGCGAGATCCTCACCCTGTTGCGCTTCCAGTCGCAGTTCTACGCCACGGTCCTCGAGGGGGACCTGCGGGCCCTCGGTCTGCGAGCGCACGACTTCGCCTCCGACGGCTACATCCGGACGCGCTTCGTCCAGATTCAGGACGAGCCGGATCCCCTCGCGCTCGCCGCCCAGGAGGAAGCGCTGCGCCGCCACCTGCGGGAGAACAAGCTCTCCCTCGAGCCCGCGTTCTTGAACCTGGCCCTGGCGGAGCCGGCGGGCGGGAGGGTCTTTCTGGCTGACGAGCAGGATGCGCGCTGGACCGCGCTCCTCCCGCCGGCCGCCTTCGGGGACGAGGACTGGTCGAGCGGACTGGTCGCCGGGGACGGAGTGGGCGTGGAGCCCTCGGTAGTGCTCGCCACGCCGCTCTCGAGTCTCGCGGGTGACCGCCAGGTGGGAACCCTGCTCGTGCGCGTTGACTGCGGCGCTTGGATCGCGGACGCGCTCGGTGCCATCCAGGCCGGCGATGAGCTGCGGGGCGCCAACCTCAGCCTGAGCCTGATTGACCGCGCCGGGCACACTCTGAAGATCCCGCGCGAGCTGTTGGCGGGCCGCGGCCTCGCGGCCGGGAGCGCCGCCGGAGAAACGGGGATAGGGCTCGCCGTCGCCGGGCCCGGGAGGGAGCGCGAGGGCCCGCCCGTCCCAACGCGCGACACGCTCGCGCGCAGTTTCCCGATCTCCTTCAACGGTTGGGCGCTGGAGACCTCCCTGGAGACGACCGAGGCCCTGAGCGCCGTGTCGGGTCTCCAGGCGCGCTTCCTCCTGACGGGAGTGATCCTGGCCTTCGCGGCTTGCCTGATCCTGCTCTTTCCCATGCGCTTCCTCGTGCGCCCGATCAGCGATCTGCGCGACGCGACCGTGCACATCGGCGACGGCGACTTCAGCGTGCGCGTCCCCGTGGAGTCCAGCGACGAAATCGGCGCCCTGTCGCTCTCGTTCAATCGCATGGCGCAGGCGGTCGAGGAGCGCGCGCAGTGGCTCAAGGCGACGGCCGAGTCCCTCGTGCAGCGCAAGAACGAGCTGCTCAAGGAGCGCGACCGCCTGAATGCGGTCATCCTCTCGATGCGCGACGGCCTGATGGTCCTCGATGCGGACGGGAGGCCCGACGTGTGGAACGCCGCAGCGGAGCCTCTGCGCGTCGCCGTCGAGGAAGGCGGCCTGCAGCTTGCATCGCACCACAGCTGCCAGCGGACCTCGGAGGCGTTCGACGGTGGCGAGGGGGAGCGGAGCGGCACGGAGCATCCTTGCCTGAAGTGCCTGTTCGAGCCGGCGGCGCCCCCTCGCTCGTGCCTGCTCGATGTCGGTCCCTTCGTCTACGAGATCCACTCGACGCGCCTCTCCTCCGAACCCGATGGCCGCGCCGGGAGGGTCCTCGTCGCCCGCGATGTGACCGACCGCGCCCAGCAGGACGAGCGCGAGATCCACCAGGAGCGCCTCGCGGTGCTCGGTGAGGTGGCCGCCGTGATGGCGCACGAGTTGAACAACCCGCTCGCGGCGATCAACATGTTCACCCAGATGGCCGTTTCCAAGCTCCCGGAGGGTTCGCCCTTGCTCGAGGACCTCACCGTGATCGAGCGCAACACCCAAACCTGTACGCGCACGATCCGCGAGCTGCTCGACTACGCCACGGGCGCCACGCCCGAGGTGGGGCCCGTCGATGTCCACGAGAACCTGAGAGAGGTGGCGAGCTTCCTGCGCGCCTTCCGCGAGCGCAAGGACATCGAGCTCGAGATGGACCTCGCGGCCGAGGACCCGATGGTCATCGGCGACGAGGTGCAGTTGCGGCAGGTGTTCGTCAACCTGATCCTCAACGCCCTGCAGGCCGTGGGAGAGGGCACGGTGAGCGTGCGCACGCGGCTCGACGGCACCCACCTCGCAGTGGAGGTGCGGGACGACGGTCCTGGGATTCCGCCCGCCGCCGCCGAGGAGGTCTTCAGGCCGTTCTACACCACCAAGCCGCGCGGCAGCGGCACGGGATTGGGCCTGTCCACGGCGCGGCGCATCACCGAGATCCAGGGCGGCGGCATCGAGCTCGTCGAGTCCAGGCCGGGGCGGACCGTGTTCCTCGTGCGGCTGTTGCGGGGTACGCCGTGAGCGCCGCCTCCCAACCCGACCTGGGCGCCCTGCGCGTCCTGGTCGTCGATGATGAAGCCGACATTCGGCTGGGACTGACGCGCCTGGCGTCGTCGGTGGGCGCCGCGGTCGAGGCGGCCGAGGACGGCAAGGCCGCCTTGGAAGTGCTCGAGCGGTGGCCGGCCGATCTGATCCTGACCGACCTGATGATGCCGAGGATGTCCGGCGCGGAGCTACTGGTCGAGATCAAGAAGCGCCTGCCGGCGGCGGAGGTCGTGATCCTCACCGGCTACGGGACCGTGCAGTCCGCTGTGCAGTGCCTGCAGACCGGGGCGGCGCACTTCCTGACCAAGCCGTTCGACAACGACGGTGTGATGCAACTGATCAGGCGCCTGGGGCGTCAGGTTCTCGCGCGTCGGGCTCCAGCGGTGGATGGCGCGCACGGGCTGTTGGCTCAGGACGCGCGCATGAAGCCCGTCACCGACCTGATCGCGCGTGTGGCCGGCAGCTCCGTCGCGGTCCTGATCGAGGGCGAGAGCGGGACCGGGAAGGAGGTCATCGCACGCGAGATCCACCGTCGCAGTGCCGTCGCGGACCGGCCGTTCTTGGCGGTCAACACTCCGGCGCTGCCCGACACGCTCCTCGAATCGGAGCTGTTCGGCCACGAGCGCGGCGCTTTCACCGGCGCCGACCGCGCTCGCGACGGGATCTTCGCCGAGGCGTGCGGCGGGACGGTCTTCCTGGACGAGGTGTCCTCGATGTCCCCCTCATTTCAGGGCAAGCTGCTGCGCGTGCTGCAGGATCGCGTCGTGCGCCGTTTGGGCGGGTCCGGCGATGTGTCGGTGGAGTTTCGCCTCCTGGCCGCCACGAACCGTGACCTCGAGGCGGCCATCCGCAAGGGCGAGTTCCGCGAGGACCTGTTCTATCGACTTGGCGTCGTGCGCATCTTCGTCCCGCCGCTGCGGTCGCGGCCGGACGACATCCCGCTCCTCGCGAACCACTTCCTGAGGCACAGCGCGGCCACGAGCCTGGGCGAGGGCACCGAGATCCCGCGCCTCTCAACCGAGGCGATGAGCGCGCTCATCGGCCACGACTGGCCCGGTAATGTGCGGGAGCTCGAGAACGCCATGCAGCGAGCGGTGATCGTCTGCACGGGGGGCATGATCGAACCCTGGCACCTCGGCTTGCGCGACAGCGGCTGGGAGTCCGCGGCCGCCGGCGGGGAAGACATGGACTACGCCAAGAGCAAGCAGCGGGCGGTCGAGGAGTTCCAGCGCCAGTTCGTGCATCGCGCCCTCGAGGGAGCGGCGGGGAACATCTCGCGCGCCGCCCAGAGCTGCGGGATGACGCGAGCGGCGCTCCAGCGCATCATGCGCCAGCTCGAGATCGCCCGCGAGGATTACGAGTAGGGTCCGTTCGCCCGGTCCTGTCGCCGCGAAGGGCGCCGTCGCGCCGGCTCCTACGCACTCGTGCCGATGTCCGCGATCTCGCTCCCGCCGCTGCCGGTATGCGCGCTTGCATAGTGCCCTATGCACTGGCGGCCCCGATTGCGCTTGGCTTGCGCGCACGGGGCATCTTCGCTCCGGCACACCTCTTGCGTTGGCGGGTGTAGTCCGTGGTCCGCCGCCGGTGGCCTCGGACCGACCCGGACGAACGGCCCCGGAGACGACCGACCACGGAGCAAGAGGAATGGACGTCAAGAACAAGGCGACCCGCATTGAGCTGTTCAGCCTGAGGACCCCGCAGACGAGGGCCTTCCACATGTCGTGGTTCGCCTTCTTCCTGTGTTTCTTCGCCTGGTTCGGTATCGCGCCTCTGATGGCCATCGTGCGCGACGAGCTCGGCCTGACCAAGGCGCAGATCGGCAACACGATCATCGCCTCGGTGGCGATCACGATCGTGGCGCGGCTGTTGATCGGCTGGTTGTGTGACCATATCGGCCCGCGCATCAGCTACACGATCCTCTTGATGGTCGGTTCGCTCCCCGTGATGGGGATCGGGCTCGCGAACGGATACGAGAGCTTCCTGCTCTTCCGCCTCGGGATCGGCGTGATCGGTGCCTCCTTCGTCATCACCCAGTACCACACCTCGGTGATGTTCGCCCCGAACTGCGTCGGGACGGCCAACGCCACCAGTGCCGGCTGGGGCAATCTGGGCGGCGGCGTCACCCAGATGGTGATGCCGCTGGTCTTCGCCGGTTTCGTGGTCTTGGGGTACACGGACGCCATCAGCTGGCGCCTGTCGATGGTCGTGGCCGGCGGGGTGTGCTTCGTGACCGGCATCGCCTACTTCTTCCTCACTCAGGACCTCCCCGACGGGAACTTCGGCGAGCTGCGCAAGCAGGGGAAGATCCGGGCCAAGGAGAAGACGCGTGGCACTTTCCTTCTGGCCGCGAAGGACCGCCGGGTCTGGATGCTCTTCCTCGTCTACGGGGCGTGCTTCGGCATCGAGCTGACGATCAACAACATCGCCGCCCTCTACTACATCGACTACTTCGGGCTCGGCTTGAAATCCGCCGGTCTCGTCGCCGGCCTGTTCGGCCTGATGAACATCTTCGCGCGCACGACTGGTGGCATCATCGGAGACAAGTTCGGTCGCCGCGGGGGCCTCAAGGGGCGCGTGCGCTGGCTCTTCATCGCCCTGTTGGTCGAGGGGGTCGCGCTCATTCTCTTCTCGCGCATGACCGTGCTCCCCGTTGCGATCGGCACGATGATCGTGTTCAGCCTGTTCGTCCAGATGTCAGAGGGAGCGACCTACTCTGTCGTCCCGTTCATCAACAAGAAGGCCCTCGGGTCTGTCGCGGGCATCGTGGGCGCGGGGGGCAACATGGGCGCGGTCGCGGCCGGTTTCCTGCTCCGCGTGGAGAGCATCTCCTGGTCCACCGCCCTGTTGATCCTCGGCTGCGCGGTCCTCGGGCTCTCCTTCGTCGCTCTGCAGGTGCGCTTCAGCGAGGCGGATGAGAAGGCGGCGACCGCCGAGCACGCCGAAGCGCTTGCCGTGCGGGCTCGGACCAAGAGCGAGCGCCGCTTCGAGCTTCCGCGCCCGGGCGCAAAACGAAGGGTGACGCCGATCGCCGTCCTACGCATCTACCTGGGCATCGCCCTGGCGATCAAGGGCATCTACTTCATCCTGAACATGGGTGAGCTGGAGGCGCAGATGGAGGGCACTTTCGGCCACGCGCAGACCGTCGTGGCCTGGTTCGTCGTCTTCGCGCACTCCGTCGGAGGAGCCTGTCTGGCGCTCGGTCTCGCCACGCGCCTGGTGGCGGCGGTCAACGCCGTCGTCCTGAGCGGAGCGGTGCTCGTGCACCTGACCGGTGCTCCGAGTCTCGAGATGCTCGGAGCGAACCTCAACTTCCAGTTCGCGATGCTCGTGCTGGTGACCCTGGTGATCATCTTCTGGCAGGGGGCGGGCGGCTTCTCGATGGACCGCATGGTGCGGGAAGAAGACGGCTCCCCGGCGGCGTCGCTTCGGCTACCTGAGCCCGACGGTGCATAGAGGGATGCGCACGGTGCATAGCGGCGTATGCGCAGTTCGGCGAAGAAGGCGTCGGAAACCAGCGGGGGAGCCCTTGCGCCCCGGCACGGAGTTTGAACAGCGGCGGCCATCGCGCCCGCACGGAGTCCAATGTTGAAGAAGCCCGACCACACCACCTCCTCCCTGTCACCGTTCCTCACGGCCGTGTTCCTGCTGACGACAGCCGGTGTAGCCGGCGCCCAGGACGCTCCGTCGGAGGAGACGATCGAGTTCTTCCGACGGAACTGCGTCAGTTGCCACACGATCGGCGGCGGAGCTCTGACGGGACCCGACCTGAAAGGCGTCGCCGAGCGCGCAGACGAGGCGTGGCTGGTGGACTTCATCCTCGATCCCAAGGGGGTCATCGACAGCGGTGATCCGTATGCGGCGGAGCTCTTGCGCAAGGCCCGTGGCCTCTACATGACTCAGGTGCCCGGGATGGACCGAACGAAAGCCGAGAAACTCGTCGATCTGATCGTCTCCGAGTCGGCCAAGGAACGCTCGCTCTTCGCGGGACTTCAAATCAGCGACCGACCGCTGACCGAGATCGACATCGAGCGCGGGCGGGGGCTCTTCATGGGGACCGTTCCCTATGAGAACGGCGCCCCGGCGTGCATCTCCTGCCACACGGCAAGCGGCATCGGCGGGCTCGGCGGCGGGCGTCTGGGCCCTGATCTGACCGACGCCTACGCGCGCCTCGAGGGGCGCAAGGCGCTCTCTGCCTGGCTCGGCTCCCCGCCGTCCCTGGTCATGCAGCCGGTGTTCAAGAACCACGCCCTCGACGGCGAGGAGATCCTCGCGATCGTCGCCTACCTCAAGTCCGTCTCCGAGAGCGAGGGAGCCGCGGAACCGGCCAGCGTCCTGCAGTTCGTGCTGCTGGGCTTCGGTGGTTCGGCCCTGCTGCTCCTGCTCTTCGACTTCCTCTGGCGCGGCCGTTATCGCGCGACTCGGCGCCCGTTGATCAGGGACAGCAAGCACGCGCGGATCGGAGCCAGCTCATGAAGAACGGCTATCCGGGAAACCCCGACAACCCCTACATTCAGGATTCCGTCGACCCCAAGACGCGCTCTTGGGAGGAGTTCTACCGCAACCGCTGGCAGCACGACAACGTCGTGCGCAGCACTCACGGGGTCAACTGCACCGGTGGCTGTTCTTGGAACATCCACACCAAGGACGGGATCGTGACCTGGGAGATGCAGGCGCTCGATTACCCGACCATCGACAAGAACATCCCGCCCTACGAGCCTCGTGGCTGCCAGCGCGGGATTTCGTACTCCTGGTATCTCTACAGCCCGCTGCGGGTCAAGTACCCCTACATCCGCGGGGCGCTGCTCGACCTGTGGAAGGAAGCGCGCTCCAAGCACGAGGACCCCGTCGACGCCTGGCAGGCGCTGACGCGCGATCCGGTCAAGCGTGCCCGCTACCAGCGGGCGCGCGGCAAGGGCGGTCTGCGGCGCACGTCCTGGAGCACCGTCAAGGAGATCATCTCGGCCTCCGCCGTGCACACGATCAAGGACCACGGACCGGACCGCATCGTGGGCTTCTCGCCCATCCCGGCGATGTCGATGCTCTCCTACGCAGCGGGAGGACGGATGCTCCAGCTGATGGGAGGAGTCAACCTGTCGTTCTACGACTGGTACTGCGACCTGCCCAATGCCTCGCCGGAGACCTGGGGCGAGCAGACCGACGTGAACGAATCGGCGGATTGGTTCCATGCCAAGTTCCTGGCCGTAATGGGCGCGAACTTGAACATGACCCGCACGCCCGATGTGCATTTCGCGTCGGAGGCGAGGACCAACGGGTCGAAGATGGTCGTCTTCGCGCCGGACTTCAACCAGGTCGCCAAGTTCGCCGACGAGTGGATCCCGATCAACGCTGGACAGGACGGGGCGTGGTGGATGGCCGTCAACCACGTGATCCTCAAGGAGTTCCACCACGAGCAGCAGAACGAGGCCTTCCTCGACTACACGCGGGACTTCACCGACGCTCCGTTCCTTGTCGAACTGGAGCAGGCGGGCGGGGCATACAAGGCGCGCCAGCTGCTGCGGGCCGGCCGCCTCGAAGGCTACACGGACGAGGAGAAGGGCGAGTGGAAGTTCCTGCAATGGGACCGCGGGGAGGGTCGCGCCAAGATGCCGATGGGCAGTTCCGGCCATCGCTGGCAGGAGCGGAAGGGGCAGTGGAACCTGCTCCCGAAGGACGGCAAGGACGGCAGTGACATCGACGCGGCCCTGACGTTGCTGGAGGACCACGACGAGATCGTGCAGGTGACTCTCGACGACTTCGGCGGGGCCCGCTCGGTCGAGCGCGGCGTGCCCGCGCGGCGCCTGCGGCTGGCGGACGGGGCGGAGGTGCTCGTCGCGACGGCCTACGACCTGTTGATGGCCCAGTATGGCGTCGGGCGCGGGCTCGAGGGCGACTACCCCGCGAGCTACGACGAAGATGCGGTGTACACTCCCGCCTGGGCTGAGCGCTACACCGGCATGGACCGGGAGACGATCATTCGCTTCGCGCGCGAGTGGGCGTCCACCGCTCACCACACCGGCGGCAAGTGCACGGTCATCATCGGCGCCGGCATCAACCACTGGTACCACGCCAACCTGATGTACCGGGCGGCGATGCACGCCCTGATGTTCTGCGGTTGCGTCGGAGTGAATGGCGGCGGGCTGGCTCACTACGTCGGGCAGGAGAAACTCGCACCGATGGAGCCCTGGTCCAGCATCGCCTTCGCCAAGGACTGGTATCCGCCCTCGCGTCTGCAGAACGCGCCGAGCTGGCACTACGTCCACTCCGACCAGTGGCGCTACGAGAAGAGCCACCGCGACTACAACTGCGTGCCTCAGGACCATCCCGATGGCGGGTTGGCCGACGGGCACACCATCGATACGAACGTGCGGGCCGTGAAGAACGGCTGGCTGCCCTTCTACCCGCAGTTCGACAAGAGCTCGGTCGACCTCGTGCGCGAGGCGCGCGACGCCGGAGCGCAAGACGACGCCGCGGTGGTCGGGCACGTCGTGGACTCCCTCAAGAAGGGAGACCTGAAGTTCGCCATCGAGGACCCCGACGCCGAGAGCGCTTGGCCGCGCTTGTGGTTCATCTGGCGCGGGAACGCCCTGATGTCATCCGCCAAGGGGCACGAGTACTTCCTCGACCATTACCTCGGCACGCACCACAACAACATCTCCAAGGACATGGCGGCCGATTCGGTCTGCGATGTCGTTTGGAGAGGAGAGGCGCCCAGCGGGAAGATCGATCTCGTCATCGATCTGAATTTCCGCATGGATACCTCGGCGCTGTACTCCGACATCATTCTCCCGGCAGCGACGTGGTACGAGAAGGACGATCTCAACTCCACGGACATGCACAGCTTCATCCACCCGCTGTCGCAGGCCGTGCCGCCGTGTTGGGAATCCAAGAGTGACTGGGACATCTTTCGGGCGATCTCCAAGAGCTTCTCGGAGCTCGCCGCCAAGCACCTTCCGGGGCTCACGCCCGACATCATCGCGGCCCCTATCGCGCACGACACACCCGGAGAGGTTTCCCAGCCCAAGATGCTCGATTGGAGCAAGGGTGAGTGCGAGGCCATTCCCGGCGTGACGATGCCCGACTTCAAGGTTGTCGAGCGGGACTACGCGAACCTCTACAACCAGTTCATCTCGTTCGGGCCGGTTGCGAGGAAGAACGGTCTGGGAGCCCACGGCACCAGTTACGCGATCGACGACTTCTACGACGAGATGCTGGCCACGGGCCCGGTGCAGCGCTGGGGCGAGGGCGCCTATCCGTCCCTGCGAGATGCCCGCGAGGCCGCGGATGCCGTTCTGCGCTTGGCGACGGTGACCAACGGTGAGCTGGCGCACCGCTCCTACACGAACATGGAGGAGAAGGTCGGGCTGCCGCTTGCGGATCTGGCGGAAGCGGACCGCAACGTCCGCATGACGTACAAGGACCTGCAGGCACAGCCGCGGCGGCTCCTGAACTCGCCGATGTGGAGCGGGCTCGTTGCGAACGGGCGCACCTACGCTCCGTTCACCTACAACCGAGAGCGCATGGTGCCGTGGCGGACGCTGACGGGCAGACAGCACTTCTACCTCGATCATGAGGGCTACATCCAACTCGGCGAGCACCTGCCGACCTACAAGCCCAAGCCCAACCCGAACGAGTACGCCGACCTCGTGTTCAGCACCGAGACTGGGCCGACGATCCAGCTCAATTACCTGACTCCGCACGGCAAGTGGCACATCCACTCGACCTACGGGGACAACCAGAGGATGACGACCTTGTCTCGCGGGTGCGAGCCGATGTGGATCAACCCGGCCGACGCAGCCGCGATCGACGTCGACGACAACGACTGGGTGGAGGTTCACAACGACCACGGCGTCGTCGTGACCCGCGCAGCGGTCAGCCACAGGATCCCGCAGGGGATCTGCCTGATCTACCACTCGCCGGAGCGGACCTACTCGGTGCCCAAGTCCCCCCTGCGGGGGAACCGGCGCGCGGGCGGGCACAACAGCCTCACACGCACGCGCCTGAAGCCCAACCTGATGGTCGGCGGCTACGGGCAGTTCACCTACCACTTCAACTACTGGGGCCCGACGGGTTGCAACCGGGATACCCACATCCTGGTTCGCAAGCTCCCGGAGCTGAACTGGTAGCCCATCTTCACGAGGATAGCCATGGACGTTCGATCTCAGATATCGCTGGTGTTCCACCTCGACAAGTGCATCGGGTGCCACACCTGCAGCGTCGCCTGCAAGAACGTGTGGACCGACCGCGAGGGCACGGACTACATGTGGTGGAACAACGTCGAGACCAAGCCCGGTACCGGTTACCCGACGAAATGGGAGGATCAGGACTCCTACAAGGGTGGCTGGAAGACGGACGGCGAGGACCTCGAGCTGCGTTCGACAGGCAAGCGGAAGATCATCCCGAACATCTTCCACAACCCGTCGCAGCCGAGCCTCGACGACTACTACGAGCCGTGGACCTACGACTACAGCGAGCTCTTCAACGCCCCCGAGGGTGACGACCAGCCCGTGGCGCGTCCGATCTCGATGATCACCGGCGAGCCGATGGAGATCGAAGCGGGGCCGAATTGGGACGATGACCTGGGTGGGTCTGAGATCTACGCGGCCAACGACACCAACCTGGAGGTGCTCTCCGAAGAGCAGAGGCAGCAGATGAAGGCCATCGAGCGGATGGTCATGTTCTACCTGCCGCGCATCTGCAATCACTGCCTCAATCCCGCGTGCGTTGCCTCCTGTCCATCGGGAGCGATGTACAAGCGAGGCGAGGACGGGATCGTCCTGATCAACCAGGACCGCTGCCGAGCCTGGCGCTCTTGCATCTCGGCCTGCCCCTACAAGAAGACCTACTACAACTGGTCCACCGGTAAGTCGGAGAAGTGCATCCTCTGTTTCCCGCGGCTCGAGTCGGGCGAGGCGCCGGCCTGCTTCCACAGCTGCGTCGGCCGCATCCGCTACCTCGGGAACGTCCTCTACGACGCCGACCAGATCAAAGAGGCCGCCCTGCGCCCCGACGACGAGCTCGTCGAGGCCCAGCGCCGGATGATCCTCGATCCCAACGACCCTGCCGTAATCGAGGAGGCCAGCCGCTGCGGGATCCCCGAGGGCGTCGTCGACTCCGCCCAGAAGTCGCCCGCGTACCGGTTCGCGAAGGAGTGGAAGCTCGGCCTGCCGCTGCACGTCGAGTACCGCACCTTCCCGATGCTGTTCTACGTTCCGCCGCTGCTGCCGGTGATGTCGATCTCAGAGGGAGATCTCGTGCGCAGCGACGTGGACGAGTTGTTCGCCGAGATCGAGAAGGCCCGGGCACCCATGGGGTACCTCGGCAAGCTCTTCGCCGCTGGAAACGAAGGCAAGGTGCGGTACGCCTTGCGCAAGCAGCTGGCCGTTCGCGTTTGGCGGAGGCACGTGACCGTCGGGGACGTCAGCTTGGAGGCCGCGACCCAGGGGCTGACCGAAGCGGACTGCACCCCCGAGGAGGCGGATGCCATCTTCAAGCTCACGGCTCTCTCCACTTGGGAAGACCGCTTCGTCATCCCACCGTTCCAACGCGAAATGGCAATGGAGATGATCGCCGACCCGCACGATCACCGATCGGCGGCCGGTTTCGGCTTCCGGGATGCTCCGCGGAGGAGCTGAGATGAGGCCCGGACCCGAAGTTCACGACGCCCTGGCGTGCTTGCTCACCTACCCTGGGGAGGCTGGCGGAGTCGAGCGGTACACCGCGGCCGTCGCCGTCGTGGGACGGGCCTGTCCCGAGAGCGCGGAGGAGTTGCGCGGCTTCCTCGAGGGTATCGCGACGCTGGACGGTGGGCGGCTCGAGGAACTCTACACCAGGACCTTCGACAACGTCGCCGATCGCTCGCTGGAGGTGGGCTGGCAGTTGTTCGGCGAGAACTACGCCCGCGGGGTCCTGATGGTTCGCTTCCGTGCGCTCATGCGGGAGCACGGCATCACCGAGCAAACCGAGCTTCCCGACCACCTGACGCACGTCCTGGCGGTCCTCGGCCGCGTTCCCGACAAGCTGGCGAGCGCCCTAGCCGCCGGTCAGGTCCATCAGGCCGTGGAGAAGATCCACGAGAACCTGGCGACCATCGAGAGTCCCTGGGTCGGCGTGCTCGGAGCCACCCTGCGCGTGCTCGAGTTGCACTCTCCCCTGGCTGATGCCGCGCAGGAGGCGGTGAGATGAACGACTTCGTCCTGTTTGGAGTGTTGCCGTACGTCGTGATGGTGGTCTTCTTCATCGTCACGATCCAGCGCTACCGCCTGAAGGCCTTCAGCTACTCGAGCCTGTCTTCGCAGTTCCTCGAGAACCAACACCACTTCTGGGGCTCCGTGCCCTTCCACTACGGGATCCTCGTGGTCCTCTGCGGGCACGTGATCGGGTTCTTGCTCCCGGGCACGATCCTCTCGTGGAACGCCGAACCCCTGCGGCTGATGTTGCTGGAGGTCACCGGGATCGCCTTCGCGGTCCTGACCCTGGTGGGGCTCGCGAACATCATGATCCGCCGTCGCACGAGCGCCCTGGCGCGCCGCGTGACGACGAGCGGTGATTGGATCGTCTACTGCTTGCTGCTCGTGCAGGTGCTCACCGGAATCGGAGTGGCCGTCTTCCATGGTTGGGGCAGTTCCTGGTTCGCCACCAATCTCACGCCCTGGCTCTGGTCCCTGGTGAAACTCTCCCCGGACGTGACCTTCGTCGCGGCCCTACCGCTCATGGTCAAGGCGCACGTCATCAACGCCTTCCTCCTGATCGGCTTCTTCCCGTTCACGCGCCTCGTGCACATCCTCGTTGTTCCCAATCCCTACCTCTGGCGTCGCACCCAGGTCGTGATCTGGAACTGGGACCGCACGAAGGTCAACAACCCCGACTGATCAGGAAGGTCCATCCGTGAAGGAGCTCAAACGCTGGGACGTCGAAGACGAGGGGTTCTGGGACGGCGAGGGCAAGGCCATCGCGAACCGGAATCTGTGGGTCTCCATTCCCAATCTCCTGTGCGCGTTCTCCGTCTGGCTCTACTGGGGGATGCTGGCCAAGTTCATTCAGAAGCTGCACTTCGCGAGCAAGGAGGTCTTCGACTTCACCTTCATGAACGACGGCGCGTCGTACTCCGGAGACGAGTACCGCGCGCTGCTATTCACCCTGCCGGCCGTGGCCGGGTTGGCGGGAGCGACCCTGCGCATCCCCAATGCGTTCATGATCGCCATCTGCGGCGGGCGCAACGTCAAGTTCATGACGACCTTGATGCTGCTCTTGCCGGCCATCGGTGCCGGGTTCGCCTTGCAGAACCCGCAGACGCCCTTCCACATCTTCATCTTGCTGGCGGCTCTCTCGGGCGTGGGCGGGGGCGCCTTCGCGTCGTCGATGTCCAACATCAGCTTCTTCTTCCCCAAGCGCATGCAGGGCCTCTCCCTGGGACTCAACGCGGGACTGGGGAATGCGGGTGTCAGCGTGATGCAGTTCCTCCTGCCGTGGGTCATCACCTTCGGCGCCTTCGGTGCTGTCGGCGGTGAGCCCCATGTCGGAGCCGGTGGTGAGCCGGTATGGGTGCAGAACGCGGCCTTGGTCTGGATTCCGATCCTGGCCGCCTTCGCCGTCATGGCCTACTTCTTCATGAACAACCTGCCGCAGCACGACTGCGGCCCGTTCCCCGTGGCGATCGGGAAGTGCCTCTGGCTGACCTTCCTGGGGTTCTTGGGCGTGACCGTCGGCGTGGGGATGCTGATCGTGCCCTGGGGGGGCTTCCCGGTCCTGTTGAAGACCTTCCTCGTGCTGCTCGTGACCGTGGTCGTGACCTTGGTCTTGATGCGCTTCATGACGCCGAAGGCGACCAAGGAGAATCTGAAGGGGCAGTTCGCCATCTTCAGCAACAAGCACAACTGGGTCATGACCTGGCTCTACACGATGACCTTCGGCTCGTTCATCGGCTATGCGAACGCCTTCCCGAAGCTGATCGACGACGTCTTCGGCGTAGTTCGGGTCGGTGCCGACGGATCGCCATTGGCCGAGGCGATCAGCAACCCCGGCGCGCCGATTTCGGCCAAGTACATCTGGATCGGCGCCGGAGTGGGAGCCTTGATCAGGCCCCTGGGAGGCTGGCTGTCCGACAAGCTGGGCGGCGCTCGCGTGACGCAGTGGGACACGGTGCTCATGATCGCGTCCACGATCGGGGCTGGTTACTGCGTGTCGCTGGCGAGCCAATCGTCCACGCCCGAGCAGTACTTCATGCCCTTCTTGCTGCTCTTCATCGTTCTCTTCGCCACGACCGGGATCGGGAACGGTTCGACCTTCCGGATGATCCCGATCATCTTCTCGAAGGAGCAGGCGGGCCCCGTGCTGGGGTGGACCTCGGCCATCGCGGCCTACGGTGCGTATCTCATCCCCAAGATCTTCGCGACGCAGATCAAGGCCGGCACTCCGGAGTATGCGCTCTACGGTTTCGCGCTCTACTACGCCTCGTGCCTGCTCGTCAACTGGTGGTTCTACGCGCGCAAGGGTGCGGAGGTGCCCTGCTGATATGATGGCGCTGAACGGCAAGATACTCGCCTTCTTCATGCTGGTGATCGGGACCGTGGTCCTGGCCCGGACGGCCTCCGTGAGGCTGCCGGGGAACAACCAGGGCTACGAACCTGTCCAGCCGATCGCTTATTCCCACCGCCTGCACGCGGGCGAACTCGGCATCGACTGTCAGTACTGCCACTACGGGGCGGAGCGCAGCCGGCACGCGGGGATTCCCTCGGCGTCGGTGTGCATGAACTGCCACAAGACGGTCACGAGCGGGTTCGATGCCTTCCTCGAGGAGCGGGAGGCGGCGGAGAAGGAGGAGCGCGAACCCCAACGCATCGTTTCGAGCGAGCTGCGCAAGCTCTTCGACGCGGTGGGTTTGGACGAGAAGTTGGAGCCGACCGGCGAGCTTGGGAAGCCGATCGAGTGGGTGCGCGTCCACAACCTCCCCGACTTCGTGTACTTCGATCACCGAGTTCACGTTGCGAAAGGACTGGCCTGCGAAACGTGCCACGGTCCGGTCCAGAGCATGGAGCGCATCCGGCAGCACTCGGACCTGTCCATGGGCTGGTGCGTGAACTGCCACCGTGAGAGTTCGATCGCGCCCGAAGGTCACTTGGTCGAGCACGCGTCGACCGATTGCGGAGTGTGTCACTACTGATGGATCAGAGCACCGAAGACGAAGTCCTGCTCCCCTTCGAGCGGGAGGGCAGCTCCCGGCGAGGGTTCCTGCAGCTCGTGGGATTCGGCATCGCGGGAGCCTCCCTGGCCGGATGTTCGCGCGGCCCGACTCGCAGAGCGATCCCGGCGCTGGAAGCGTCGCGGGAGTTCGTTCCGGGGCGGCCCTACTGGATCGCATCCAGCTGTGGCGGCTGCGAGGCGGGCTGTGGTGTGTTGGCTCGCTGCAGGGACGGCAGGCCGATCAAGCTCGAGGGAATCCCCGGGCATCCAGTTTCCGCGGGCGGGCTTTGTCCGGCGGGGCAGGGATCGGTCCTCTCCCTCTACGACTCCAAGCGCTTCGATGGTGCGCGCCGCATCGTAGACGGCCGCGGTCAAGACCTGCGCTGGAGCGCCGCCGACGAGGAGCTCACCGTGATCCTGGATGGCCTGCGTGCGAGCGGCGGCCGGGTGCGGCTGTTGACTTCAACGGTCAACAGCCCGAGTACGCGCGTCGCGATCGACCGCTTCCTGGAGAGCTTCCAGGATGCGCGTCACCTCTCGTATGACGGACTCTCCGCGTCGGCGATCCCATCCGCCCACGAGCTCACCCACGGGGAGCGCGTGCTCCCGCGCTACCGCTTCGAGCGCGCGAAGACGATCGTCGCCTTCGACGCCGACTTCCTTGCCACCTGGATATCACCGGTTGAGTTCGCTGCCGGTTACACCCGCGGGAGGGACCTCGATGTTCAGGGTGAGACGATGTCGCGCCACTACCAGCTCGAGGCCCGTACCTCTCTGACCGGCTGTCGGGCGGACGTCCGCACACGGCTCGCGCCCTGGGAGACCGGCGCGGTGCTGAGTGGACTCTGTGACCTGCTCGAGCAGTGCGGCGGGGCCCGGGGCCCCTGTCGGGGGGCGGCGGAGCACGCGCCGCACGCGGAGCTGCTCGTGACCATTGCCGCGGACCTGTGGGAGACGCGCGGCGAGAGCCTGGTCATCGCCGGCGCGCAGGACAGCGAGGTCCAAGTCCTCGTCAACTACGCGAACGAGCTCCTGGGGAACTACGGAGCGACCCTGGACTTGGTCCACGCGTCGCAACAGCGGCTCGGTGACGAGCGCGAACTCGCGGAACTGCAGGCGGAGCTGGCCGACGAGCAGGTGGACCTGCTGATCGTGGCCGGAGCGAACCCCGTTTACGATCTGGCCGGCGCCCTCACGGTCGAGCGGGCCAAGCTGCTCGTCAGCTGCGCCGCCGCTCCCGACGAGACCAGCGAGCTGGCGGACTGGGTGTTGCCCGAGCCGCACTTCCTGGAGAGTTGGAATGATGCCGAGCCGCTGCGCGGCACCTTCAGCCTTACACAACCCACGGTCCCCGCCCTGCGCTCTGGCCGGACCCTGCGCGCCACCCTCGCGGCGCTCGGCGGAGACTCGCGTCCCGACCGCGAGCTACTTCGCGACCATTGGCGCCGTGAGCTGCACCCGCGCTCGGGGGTGGAGGACTTCGACACGTTCTTCGATCGCGCCCTAGACGACGGCTTCGTCGTTCTCGACGAGCAGCGCCGGGTCTCCGACCACTTCGTTCGTGAGGCGGTGCACGCCGTAGCCTCGGCTCCGGCGCCCGTCACCGGTGCGCTCAGCCTCGTGCTGTACCCCAAGATCGGCATGCTCGACGGTCGCCACGGACACAACCCCTGGCTGCACGAGCTCCCCGACCCGGTCAGCAAGATCACCTGGGACAACTACGCCTGCCTGTCGCCCCTGACCGCCGAGCGCCTCGAACTCGAGGAGGGCGCCGTCGTCGAGATCGCCGTCACAGACGACGCCGCCGCCATTTCGCTCCCCGTGCACGTCCAACGCGGCCAGCACGACGGCGTGGTCGCCGTGGCCCTCGGCTACGGGCGCCTGGGGACGGACCGCTTCACCGATGTGGGCCCGCAGTGGCTCGAGGGTCGCCCGACCGTCGAGGCGGGAAGCGTCATCGGGGCGAATGCCCGACTCCTGGCGGTAGATTCCGCTGGTCGGCGTCTCGACGGCCGGCACGTCACGCTGGCGCGGACCGGGGCCTCGGTGGAGCTGGCGGCCACGCAGGACCACCACTCGCTCGTTCTCCCCGAGCACCTGGCGATCGAGGGGCACGAGCGGCGCGACCTCGTGCACACCACATCCTTCGCCGCCTGGAAGGCCGACCCGCACGCCGCGGCTCACGGCCACGACTTGCCGGTGACCGACCTGTGGAGCGACGACCACTCTGGCGATACGACCTGGGGGCTGGCGATCGACCTCTCCAAGTGCACCGGTTGCTCGGCCTGTGTCGTCTCCTGTCAGGCGGAGAACAACGTCCCGGTCGTGGGGCGCGACGAAGTCCGGCGACACCGGGAGATGAGCTGGCTGCGCATCGACCGCTACTTCGAGGGCGGCGAGGACGACCTGCGCGCCTTGCACCAGCCGATGATGTGTCAGCAGTGCGATCACGCGCCTTGCGAGTCAGTCTGTCCCGTTCTGGCGACGGTGCACTCTGCCGAGGGGCTCAACCAGCAGGTCTACAACCGCTGTGTCGGGACGCGCTACTGCGCCAATACCTGCCCTTACAAGGTGCGGCGCTTCAACTGGTTCGAGTACCCGCGGGAGGATGCCCTGCAGAACCACGCGCTGAACCCAGATGTGACCATCCGCTCCCGCGGCGTCATGGAGAAGTGCTCGTTCTGCTTGCAGCGTATC
The DNA here is from genome assembly GCA_002686265.1 of Planctomycetota bacterium. Taxonomy (GTDB): domain Bacteria; phylum Planctomycetota; class UBA1135; order UBA1135. The sequence continues at coordinate 34,315 of NZBA01000108.1, read as the reverse complement.
CAGGAGGCCAAGGCCGAGGCCCGGCGCGAGGGCCGCGACGTGCGTGACGGCGACATCACGCCCGCTTGCCAGCAGTCCTGTCCCGCGGGGGCGATCGTGTTCGGGAACCTGCGCGACCCCGAGAGCCGCATCGCCCAGTTGGCGAAGCGGCCGCGCGCCTACAGCATGCTCGAGGAGCTGAACGTCCAGCCCTCGGTGCGCTACCTGGCCCATGTTCACAACGGGCGCAAGGAGGAGGATCACGGTGCACACTGAGCTCCAAACCGCCCACCGTCCGCCGGCCTTGATCGGCGGGAACAAGACTCCCACCGACGTGACCCGTGACGTCTGCGGGCCGCTGGAGCGTCGCCCGACCCGGATGTGGTGGCTGGCGTTCGCCGGCGCTCTGACCCTGCTGGCGATCGGCGTGGTTTCCGTCTGGTATCAGATCGCCACCGGGATCGGCACCTGGGGGCTGAACCGCACCGTCGGGTGGGGCTTCGATATCACCAATTTCGTCTTCTGGGTCGGGATCGGCCACGCCGGCACGCTGATCTCCGCCGTGCTGCTCCTGTTCCGTCAGAAGTGGCGCACCTCGATCAACCGTTCGGCGGAGGCGATGACGATCTTCGCCGTCATGTGCGCGGGCCTGTTCCCGGTGATCCACATGGGCCGTCCCTGGTTGGCCTTCTGGGTCTTCCCCTACCCGAACTTCCGCGGCCCGCTGTGGGTGAACTGGCGCTCGGCCCTCCTGTGGGACGTGTTCGCGATCGGCACCTACTTCACGATTTCCCTGGTCTTCTGGTACGTGGGCCTGATCCCCGACCTGGCGACCCTCCGGGATCGCTCCCGGGGCCTGCGCAAGAAGATCACCGGCCTGCTGAGCCTGGGCTGGGACGGGTCGGCGCGCACCTGGTCGCGCTACGAGATGGCCTGCGTTCTACTGGCGAGCCTCGCCACGCCGCTCGTCGTCTCGGTGCACAGCGTCGTCAGCACCGACTTCGCGACCTCCGTCGTTCCGGGCTGGCACACGACCGTGCTCCCGCCCTACTTCGTCATCGGGGCCGTGTTCTCGGGTTTCGCGATGGTGCTGATGCTGATGCTCATCGCCCGCAAGGTGATGAACTTCGAGGACTACATCACGACCGTTCACATCACAGCGATGTGCAAGGTCATCGTCTTCACGGGATCGATCGTGGGTTTGGCGTACGCGACGGAGCTGTTCACAGCCTGGTACTCGGGCAGTGAGTACGAGCAGTTCGCTTTCTCCAACCGCATCCGCGGCCCGATGGGGTGGGCCTACGCCGTGATGGTCCTGTGCAACGTCGTGGCGCCGCAGTTCTTGTGGAGCCGGCGCGTGCGCAGTTCGCTCGGCATGGTCTTCACGATCACGATCATGGTGAACATCGGGATGTGGTTCGAGCGCTTCGTGATCATCGCGGGATCCCTGCAGCGCGACTACCTGCCGTCGGCCTGGTCGGACTACGTGCCGACCTCAATCGAGTTCGGAGCCCTGATCGGAGGCTTCGGCCTCTTCTTCACCCTGTTCCTACTGTTCTGCCGCTTCCTGCCGATGATCAGCATCTTCGAGATCAAGACGGTTCTCAGTGGCGGACACCACGCCACGGAGGAGGTCGAGGAGACGAAGGAGAGGGGGGTGGCATGAAGCGCTTCACCCAGGTGGGCCTGTTCGAGCGCGAGGAGCAGCTCCTGGCGGCCATCGGAGAGAGCCGAATCCGTGGCCTGGTCGTGGTCGACGCCTACTCGCCCTACCCGATCCACGGGATCGACGAGCTGATGGGGATCCGCCGCTCGCGCCTGACGATGGTGTGCTTCTTCGGCGGCCTGGCGGGCTTGGCCCTGGGATTGTGGTTCCAGTACTGGTCGTCGGCGACGGACTGGCCGCTGAACGTCGGAGGCAAGCCCTTCGATTCGCTCCCGGCCTTCATGCCCGTCGGATTCGAGCTCACGGTCCTCTTCGGAGGCCTGTCCACGGCCCTGATGTTGTTCGTCCGCAGCCGCCTCTGGCCGGGCAAGCGCGGACGCGCGCTGGAGGGTGTCACCGACGACCGGTTTGCCCTCGTGATCGCCCGAAGGAACACCGACATGTCCAGCGCGGAGCTGCCGGAGCTCCTGCGGCGGCATGGAGCGATCGACGTTTGGCAGGAAGGTGGAGAATGAACCCGTCACGAAGAACGCTGCTCGTCTTCTTCCTTCCGGCCATCGCGCTCCTCTTGATTCTCGAGAGCCTGCTGCTGCCGAACCCTCGCGAGCGGAACTTCGAGCTGCTCACGGAGATGGTGTACTCGAAAGCCGCCGAGAGCCTCGGTGCGAGCGACGGTCTCCCCGCCGGCATGACCCAGCAGGCGATCGTCGAGGGTGTCGTCGTGCGCGGGCGGATGCCCTTCCACTTCGCCGCGGGGCAAGAGGAAGCCGCGCGGGCCGGCAAGGAGCTGAGCAACCCCTACGCCGATGACGGCGACGTGCTCGAGCGCGGCGGGGAGCTGTTCGGCAGGTTCTGTGCGGTCTGCCACGGCCACGACGGTGGGGGAAGGGGGCCGGTCGTCGAGCGCGGGATGCTCCCGCCGCCGTCCCTCTCGGGGGCGCGCGCCCTGGCGATCGCCGACGGCGAGATGTTTCACATCGTGACGATGGGACAGGGGAACATGGGCTCCCACGCCGCGCAGATCGTCCCCGACGACCGCTGGAAGGTGATCCGCTACATCCGCTCCCTGCAGGAGCCGGCGCGATGAACGAAGTGCGTGAAACGACTCTCACTCCGGGGCCCTGGCGGGCATCGCGGGAGCTGTCGAACGGCCTGCTCACGACAGCGGGCCTGGGCGCCAGCCTCTTCCTCGTGGGCGTCATGCTCCAGCCCGAGCGGGCCTGGGGCGGCTACCTGATGGGCTTCATCTACTTCGTCGGCCTGGCGCTTGCCGGTCCGCTCTTCCTCTCGATCGTCTACCTCTGTGGAGCCTCCTGGGCCCGACCGCTGCGGCGCATCCCCGAGGCGATGAGCGCCGCCCTGCCCGTCGCCTTCGTTCTCGGCTTGGGGCTCATTGTCGGGACGCACGAGCTCTACGAGTGGTCGCACGCCCAAGTCGTCGAAGAAGACCTCCTGCTCAGCCACAAGGCCGCGTACCTCAACGTGGGTGGATTCTCCGTCCGGCTGATCATCTACTTCGTCATCTGGATCTGGGTCGGGCGCAAGGTCGTGGGCCTGTCCACGAGTCGCACGCCACAACCCCAGGGGCGCCGCAGGAGCATCGCCATCTCGGCTTTGTTCATGGCCGTGCTCTCGGTCACCCTCTCCCTGGCGAGCATCGACTGGGTGCAGTCCCTCGATCCGCACTGGTTCAGCACGATGTTTGCCCTCCGCATACTCTCGGGCTTCGGGTGCGCGGGGATGGCGTTGTGCACGCTCGTTCTCACCGTCCTGCGCAGGCGCGGCCCGATGCGGGCGGTGGTGACCGCCGAGCGCATGGACGATCTCGGCAAGATCCTGCTCTCGCTCGCACTCTTCTGGGCGTACATCTGGTACTGCGAGTACATGATCATCTGGTACACCGACATCCCCGAGGAAACCGGGTACTACCTGCTCCGCAGGCAAGGTGACTGGGGCACCCTGCTGCCGGTCAACCTGACCGTGAACTTCGCCGTGCCCTTCCTGGTACTCATGCCGCGCCCCTGGAGGCGCTCGAGCGTGATCCTGACACGCGTCGCGGTCTTGATACTCGTCGGCCACGCTCTCGACTTGTTCGTGATGATCGCGCCCCCGATTCTGGGGAGCGATGTTCGCCTAGGCCTCTGGGAGCTCGGCCCGCTCGTCGGCGCCCTGGCCCTGTTCGGCTGGATCCTCCTGCGCGCGTTGGGTCGGGCGCCTCTCGTGCCGAGCGAGTCACCCGCGGCTCCGTGAGCGCGGAGGCCGGGGGGCTAGAGGATCTCGTCGATCCCGCCCGATCCGCGGAGCGGCCGCTCTCAGTGGCCGTCCTCATGCTGCAGCCGGCCTGCAACATGGCGTGCTCCTTCTGCGTCACCGAAGACGGCTTCGACGCCATCCGCTTCGACCAGGCCCTCGACCTGCTCGAGGAGCTCACGGCCCGCGGCGTGCGGAGCATCGTGCTCGGAGGGGGCGAGCCTCTCGTCTGGCCGGGAGACCTCCTTCGCCTGGCGGGAGAGGCCAAGTCGCGCGGCTTCTGCGTTCAGGTCGGAACGAATGCGATCCGTCTCCCGCACGGCTTCGAGGAGCTCGACTGCATCGATCGCTGGGTGCTCCCGCTCGAGTCCGCGGACCCAGAGGTCCACGGGCGCATGCGCTACCGACCGGCGGGCCATCACGCCCTGATCCTGCGGCGTCTGGAGGCCCTGCGGCGCGTCGGCAAGTCGGTGACCCTCTCGACGGTGGTGACGGCGGTCAACGCTGCGGGCGTCGAGGATCTCGCTCGCTTCCTCGAGGAATACCACGCCCACGCCGGGAACATCCACGCGTGGCACCTGTACCGATTCCTCCCGCTCGGTCGCGGCGGCGCATCCAACGCGGACTCGCTGGCGATCCCCGAGCGCGAGTACCTCGCGGCGTGTGAGCGGGTGACGGAGCGCGGGCTGGGATTCCGCGTGTTTCGGCGCGCGGACATGTACCACTCGCGGACGGTCGAGTTCTTCTGGAGCGAGGGCGGCGTGCTGCGCTCCGGTAGCGAGGCTTGGGCCCGGGCGGACACCGGATCCGCCCCGGAGTCCCCGCGCTGAGCGGCCCGCACGCTTCCGAGTGGGGAGCGAATGGCCGTTTGGCGGTAAGGTGGGGCGCCACCGGATGCCGTCGCTCCTCACCTGTCTTCTCGTCGCGCCCCACCTCGCGCCCGGTCTCTCGTCTGGGCTGATCGGGAACGATCCGCCGCCCCTGTCCGCGCCTGAGGGGGCGCGGGTGCTCCTCGACGGCGCGGGCACCACCGCCTGGCGGCGTTGGGATCCCGCCGGCGCGCCGTCGGGCATTGGCGGTGCACCGGTCGGCTGGCGCGTGGATGACGGGGTCCTCGTCGCGGAGCCGGGAGCGGCAGACCTCGTCAGCGGAGAGTCCTTCACCGACTACCACCTGCACCTGGACTTCCTCCAACCCGCGGCGGCCACCGAGATCAGAAGCGGTGTCGGCGGAGTGTTCCTCGCCGGGCGCTACGAGGTGAGGCTCTCCGACGCGCTCGACGACGACACCGGCGCGCGCTCCGCGGGCGCCCTCTGTGACCTCGCCCCACCGCTGCGTGACGCCGCCGGGCCCGCGGGGGTCTGGCAGAGCCTGGACGCGACCGTTCACCTCGCTCCCGGCGAGCATCCGCGCGTCTCGGTCTGGCTGAACGACGTGCTGGTCCAAGACGACGTCGAGCTGGGCGCGTCCACGCCGGGAGGTCTGTCGCCGCCGATCCCCGGGGCCCGAGGCGCGAGCGCCGCGCGCTTCTCGAGCGAGGCCGGCGAACAGTCGCGGGCGATCGACCTCGGCGCGCCCTTTACCCTCGCGGTTCGCTTTCGCTCCCTGGCGGGCGGAACGCTCGTCGCCAAATGTCCGCCCGAAGGCGAGTGGGTGCCCGACGCCAAGGCGCTGTTTCTGCGCGACGGCCGGCTCGTCTACGACATCGGCTGGATCGCGGCCCTCACCAGCGAGCGCGCCTGGAACGACGGGAAGTGGCACACGGCCGTCTTGACCTCCGGGGGAGGCTCGGCGCGCCTACTCGTGGACGGAGCCCTGGAGGGGCGGCGCGACGGATTTCGGGCGGACGATGATCCGTCCTTCGTGTTCAAGGTCGGCGCGGCCAGCACGAACTTCGGCGGCATCCTCGCCGGGGAGGTCTCCGACGCGCGCTTCTTCCCGCACGAGCTCTCCGTTGAGGATGCGCGCTCCGTCTCAGGCGGCATTGAGCCTGCCGTCTCCGCGACCTTCGAGTGGCAATCGTCGCCCGATCTCGAAGATGTCGCGCTCCTGCACGCGCCCGTTCGTCTGCGGGCCGATGTGGAGGGTCTGCGCTTCGCCAACGTCTGGGTCGCGCCCCTGGGTGCCGTCGACCACGCCGGATTGATCGCTGCCTGGGGCCCCGAGAGCTTCGAGCGCGGGAAGCAGATCTACGGCGGCCTGTGCGTGCTCTGCCACGGCGAGGATGGCGCGCGGCCGACGAACCCCATGGCGCGCCCCTTCGCCTTAGGCCGACTCGAGAACGGCAGCGACCCCGCGAGTCTCTTTCGGACGATCACGGACGGCTACCGCGAGATGCCCGGCAACGGCTGGCTGAGCCCGCAGCAGCGCTACGATGTGATCCACTTCCTGCGCGAGGAGTTCCTGCGCGAGCGGAACCCCGGGCAGTACTTCGAGATCGACGACACCTGGCTGAACGGCCTTCAGAAAGGGAAGCCGAAGCGCGTCGCTTCGGGCGGTGAGGGGCTCGTCTTCCGCGACTTCGGCCCGGCTCTCGGCGTGCAACTCGGCCGGGAGATCGGTGCCGGCCTGGCGGTTCGGCTCGACGATGCGACCACTCTCGGCTACGACCTGCAGACCATGCGCTCCCCCGGTGCGTGGACCGGCGGTTTCGTGGAGCTCGGCGGGACGCAGCACTACCGCCAGCGCGGCGAGGCCATCGGCAGCCCCGACGGCCTGATGCTCGCGGGCCTCGACGGCTGGGGCTGGGGCTTCGAGGGCGCCCTCGCCTGGCCGGTCGAACGCCGGACGCCGCGCGGCCCCCTGCCGCGAGAATGGCTCGACTATCACGGGCGCTTCGTCCACGGCGATCAGCTGGTGCTCTCCTACGCGATCGAGGGCCGCGAGGTGCTGGAGCTGCCAGGGGTGGACCGCGCATCGGGGCTGTCGGTCGTGACTCACCGTCTGACGGTCGGACCGGGTGAGCACCCGCTCTTGTTGGGGTGTGTGCGCGCCCCGTCGGAGGGCGAGGGCCCCAGCCTGATCGGTTGGTGGGAGGGACCGGGAGCGGGTGCCTGGACGACGGCCTTCGTCGGTACTGGCGAGGGGCGCGCCGCTCTGGCTTTTCGCGGTAAGGCCCGCCTGCGCTGGTTCGAGGACGGACGGCGAGCGGCGCTCGAGATCCCGCCCTCCGACGGCGAGACACAGATGTGGATCCTGCGCGCGGGTGGCCTGTCCCTCGAGAGCGTTGCAGGCTTCACGCGCTTGTTGGACAACACCGCGGAACGCCCGCTCCCTCCGCCGCCCACCGAGCTGCTCGGTGGCGGGCCCGTGCTTTGGCCGGAGGAGCTCGTCACGCGCGGCGAACTCGGCGCGCAACAGCCCTACGCGCTCGACACTCTGGTCCTGCCCGCCGCGAACCCCTGGAACGCCTGGTTGCGCACGAGCGCCCTCGACTTCTTCCCGGACGGCCGCGCCGTCGTGTCTACCTACGGGGGTGATGTTTGGATCGTCTCGGGGATCGACGAGGCCCTGGAGGAGCTGCGCTGGAAGCGCTACGCCGCCGGGTTGTTCGAGCCCATGGGCCTGCGCATCATCGACGGGAAGATCCTGGTCACCTGCCGCGATCGAATCGTCCGCTTGCACGATTCGGACGGCAACGGAGAGGCGGACTACTACGAGAATTTCTTCGCCGACCCCGATGTGAGCGCGAGCTTCCACGCCTTCAACTTCGACCTGCAATCCGATGGCGAGGGGAATCTCTACTACGCCAAGTCCGGTCAGTACACCGACTACGCTCTACCCGGGGCAATCCTGAAAGTCGCTCCCGATGGCCGCTCGCACGAGGTCTTCTGCACCGGCTTGCGCACACCGAACGGGATGGGCATGACTCCCGACGGCAGGCCGCTGGTGAGCGACAACCAGGGCAACTGGGTGCCCGCGAGCAAGATCAGTCTCACTCGTCCGGGCGGCTTCTACGGTGTGTTCAAGTCCATCGACACCGACGCCCCCGGAGAGAAGACGCGCGACGATTTCGATCCGCCCGTGCTCTGGATGCCCCAGGAGTTCGACTCTTCGAGCGGCGGTCAGCTCTTCGTGGACGATGCTCGCTGGGGACCGCTGGCCGGCGGCTACGTGCACACCAGCTTCGGCAAGGGACGCATGGTTCGCCTGTGGATCCGCGAGCGAGGCGGGATCGCTCAGGGCGCCGGGTGGGCTCTGCCGTTCCAGTTCGCGGCGGGGATCCAGCGGGCGCGCGTGAATCCCGCCGATGGCCAGGTCTACGCGGTGGGGTTGTCTGGCTGGCAGGGGCCGTCGGGTGGCGCCGACGGCTGCCTACAGCGTGTGCGTTTCACCGGTGAGTCGAACACGGTCCTGGTGGAGGCGGGAGTGGGCGCGGGCTGCATCGAGCTCGTCTTCAGCGCGTCCGTCGACCGCGCCGCCGCCCAAGAGCGCGGGCGCTACACCGTCCGGCGTTGGAACTACCGCTGGGAGCGCTCCTACGGATCGGCATTCTATTCGCTCGAGCGCCCCGGGGAGCACGGGCAGGACTCGGTGCCCGTTCTGGCCGCGAGTGCCACGGCGGACGGCCGCACCGTGCGTATTGAACTCGCCGATCTGCGCCCCGTGGACCAGATGGAGTTGCGTTTTCGGTTGCTCGACGCCGGTGGCGCGCCGCTCGAGGAGACCGTCTACCTGACCGTCCTTCAGGTCGGCGAGGCGCGCTAGGGGCCGGCTCCTCGCGGGATTGGGGGGTTGCGATGGCCTGGGACGCGGCCTGGGTACCGAGACGAGCGCGCGGCGTGATTCCTGCACCGGCGCATCGACGAAGGCCCACATGCCGGAGGAGAGGGGAGTTGTGATGGAACCCGATTACTGGGTGAGGGAATGCTCTCTTCCCCCGAACAGGTGCAGACGTTCGAGCGCGAGGGCGCCGTCGTTCCGCGGGACCTCGTGACCGAACAGGCCATCGAGGCCATGATGAAATGCGTCGGCGGAGGGCTCGTGCGCCGCGGGAATCCCCTCGACAGCCACCATGACGTCGATCTTCCTTGTCCGGCGGTCGAGGGAATCTGCGGCTCGCCTGGCTTCCGCGCCACCGCGGAGGAGCTGTGCGGCACCCAGGCTGTATTCACCCACGGGGCGGCCTTCGTGCAGGCTCCGGGAGGCCCCGGCGTTCGCTGGCACTTCGACGTCTACAGCTTCAACTTCCTGCGCCCCGCCGATCGCGCCTGGTCGTTGTGGATTCCACTCACGCCCATCCGACCGAGCGTAGGATCGGGGGGAATGGAGTACGCAGACGCCGCCGGTTGTGAAGCTGTCGATCGAGGCCTGGCCGGCGCCGGTTGCATCGGCGGTGACGGCCTGCAGGCGGACTACACCGCCTCCCGCACAGCGGCCCCGTCCTCGAAGCCCACACCCGCGCCTCCGGCGATCTGGTTGTCGCCCTGGAAGTAGAGTCCCGGCTGACCGGGTGTGGCTCCGGCGCCCGCGAGGGCGAGGGTTCTCGGTCGTGGAGCTCCCATCGCCGACAGGTTGGCTCCCGCCGCGTTGGTCCGTTTCGGCAGCCGTTTCCAGGGGAGCCGCAGTCGGTTCTTGGGCCGCGCGGGCTCGGAGTGGCCCTGTCCCCCTCTTGGCCGGGCTAGCGTGCGTGTTCGCAAGGCGCTTGGGCTAAGGTGTTCTCCCGCGTCCGCCTCCATCGATCCCCGCGTCACGCCCGACCATGAGACACCTCCTGTCGATCCTCCTTCTCGCGCTCCTCTCGTCGTCCTGCTTCGTGTCTCGGGACCGGGTCAACGAGCCTCTGTCCCAGCCCCTGGTCCTAGACCTCGAGCCGGGAGTGTCGTCCGGGGACGACGTCCTCGATGCGCTCGGAGCCCCCGCGGACGTGGTCCAGCTCGGACGCCGCAGCGCCTGGCTGTACCTGTTTACCCAGACCAAGAGCGCGGCCTTCTCGGTCCTCGTCCTCACCCTCATGAACACCGACACACGCTCCGACCGCGTCTGGGTGTTCTTCGACGAGGCGGGCACGCTCACGCACGTCGGAGGGAGCTTCGACGGCGCGGAGACGGCCTACGACATGCCGTGGTCGGCCGTGGAGTGAAGCGCCGTGGGTGACACACCGGCACGCTCGGCGCTCCTGGCGCTGGTTCCCCTGTTCCTCAGCTCTTGTCTGAGCGTGACCTGGGAGCACCACCGCCGCCACGCGCCGCTCCCCGAGGGCGCGCTCGAGCAATTGCGCGTCGATCGCTCGGACCTCACCCTCGTGCTCGCGGCCTGCGGCGCGCCCCTTCGCGTGTGGGAGCTGCCCGCCGGCGAAACGGCCATCGCCTACGGCTGGTACCGCGAGCGCCAGCTCGGTGCGCAGATCAGCGTGCCGCTGTTCGATCGCTTCTCTGGGTCATTCAGCTTCGATGACTTCGATGTCGATCTCTTCGGCGTGGTGCTGACCTTTGACGCTTTCCATCGCTTGCGACGGCTGCGCCGGGGCTACCTGCGCGACCTCGTGACCGAGCCCGCCCGCCGCCGGCCGAGCTTCGTAGCGACGGATTCGCCGCGCTCCTCTCAGAGGGAGCGTCGCAGGGCGGGCTCGCCGCCGTCGGGCATGGTCGCGGCGCGGTAGGCGCGCAACGTGCTCCGCGCGCACTCGCGCCAGGTAAGGGCGCGAGCGCGGATGTTGCCGCGGCGCACGAGGTCCGCGGCCAACTCCGGATCGGAGAGGACCCGGCGTGCGGCCTCGAAGATCTGCCCGGGGTCGGTGGGCTCGACCAGCAGGGCGGCGTCGCCGCACACCTCGGGCAGGGACGTGACGCAGCTCGTCACGACCGGCGTCCCGCAGGCCATGGCCTCGAGCGGTGGCAGGCCGAAACCCTCGTTGAGGCTGGCGAACAGGAAGGCGTCGGCTCCGGCGTAGAGCCGTGTCAGCTCGCCGTCGGGAACCTCACGGCGCCACTCGACTCGCTCGCGCGCGGGCGAGGCCGCCAGGGCGCGTTCGAAGGCGTCAGAGCCCCAGCCCGCGGGCCCGGCGATCACCCAACGATGAGGGAAGCCGTCGCGCACGAGGAGCTCGAAGGCCTCCAGCATGCGCGGGTGGTTCTTGCGCGGATCGACGCGAGAGACGGTCAGGATGTAGGGGCTCGCGGCTTCACCGAATCCTCCCGGCGGTAGGCCGCGGACGATGTGGTCGCAGCCCAGGCGCGTGATGCTGATCCGGCCGGGGTGGGCGCCGAGTGCCATGACGACCTCCGCGCCGACGAACTCGCTGGGGACCAGAATGCGGCGAGCGCGCTCGACCATCTCTCGGGCCACGGCGGTCATGCGCTCGGCGCCGGCGGGGTCCATGTAGCCTGCGTCGAGGGTGTAGATGCAATCGAAGATCGTCACGACCTCCGCGGCTTCGCGCACGGCCAGCAGGTTCGGTTGGGTGTGGTGGTAGACCGCGCAGCCGCCGACGAGGTCGTCGACGCCCTTGCGGAGGCGTTCGAGCAGCCAAGGCGTCCAGCGCGCGGGCATCCGCAGGCGCACGAGCTCGGTGCGCGACCCTTCGATGCCCAGCTCGGCGGGGGAGAAGCGCTGGGTGGCCAGTGTGTAGCCGAACAGCCCCAAGTTCCCGTCGAACCCCAGTCCGCACAGCGCCCGCACGAGCTCGCGCGTGTAGCGTCCGATGCCCTCGCGGTTGACCAGCCCAGCCCTGTAGTCGAGTCCGACCCTCATCTGCGCCAGTTAGCCCGCTCGGCGTCCCGCTTCCAAGCTTCCAGGGCCGCACAATCCCAGCGGCGCACCTCCCAAGAGGGGAGAGGATGCTCTCGAACGTGCACCCGCGGGCGTCGTGGACTGGCAGCCCATGGAGAACGCGCCCCCCTCCGGCTTCGCCCTCCCTTGGAGCGACGAAGATGTCCGCGTCTCGCTACGGCCGTTCTCCAGCGGGTGCTAGGCTCTGGTCCCCACCTTCGTCCACTCATCACCACGAGAGCGAGACCACCGTGTCCCGACCGCCCCTACCTCGTCGTCCGATCATCTGGCGCAACGCCTTGTTCCTGACGGTCTTCCCCGTCATCGCCGTCGCCGCCACCGTCGCCTACGGGATGACCGTGGGGATCGGATGGGCGGAGGTGGGCGCGGCGGTCGTCCTGTGGTGGCTCACCGGGCTGGGAATCACCGCCGGCTACCACCGCCTCTTCTCCCACTGCGGCTACCGGGCCCCCGCGCCCCTGCGCTTGGTCTACGCGGCGCTAGGGGCCGCCGCATGCCAGAACAGCGCCATCGCCTGGAGCAGCGACCACCGCTACCACCACTCGGAGACCGACACCGACGGTGATCCCTACGACGCCACGCGAGGGTTCTGGTACTCGCACATGGGATGGATCTTCTTCGAAGGCGCACAGGGGAACGACTACACCAACGTCCCCGACCTACGACGCGATCCGATCCTCGCCTGGCAGCACGAGCACTACCTCGCCGTCGCCGTCGCCACCAACCTGATCCTCGCGGGCTTGGCCACCCTCATCGGCGGGCACCTGCTCGGGATGCTCGTCGTCGCCGTTCTGCTGCGCATCGTCGTCGTCCAACACCTGACCTTCCTGATCAACTCCGCCGCGCACGTGTGGGGCACGCAGCCGTGGTCGAAGGGAACGAGCAGCCGCGACAACTGGTTCCTCTCCCTGTTCACCCTCGGCGAGGGCTACCACAACTATCACCACTCCTTCCAAGCCGACTACCGCAATGGACCGCGCTGGTACAACTGCGATCCAACCAAGTGGTTGATCTGGTGTCTGAGCCGCGTCGGCCTCGCCAGCGACCTCCACAGAGCGCCCGTCGATATCGTCCTGACCACGCGCTTCGAGGAGAGCTGCCGCTCCCTCGCCACGCGCATGGAAGCCTGGGGCGCCCACAGCGCCGAGGAATGGAGCGCCATGCTGGAGAACAAGCGCGAGGAGCTGCTCTCCCGCCGAGACCAGTTCCTCGAAGGGCTGCGCGGGGGGAAGACGGCGTTGCGCGACCAGTTGCTCGCGACGCAGGCCAAGGCCGAGCTGCGGCTTGTGGAGCTCAAGGCCCTGCGCGCCGCCCACCGCGACGGCCAGCGCCGGGCTGCGAGCGCGGCGACGAGGGAGCTGCGGCGCGCCACCGAACGCGAGCTCGCGCACCTGCGGCGTGCCATCCGCCACGCCCAGCGCTCGATCCGCGCCACCCTGCGCGGCTGGGAGCGGCTGGCCCGCGACTACTCCGCCGGCCTTCCGCCGGCGCCCGCTCCCGCCTGACTCAGCCCCCAGACCCGGCGGCGAGCGCGCCCTTCAGCGCCTCGGATGCGTGCAGCCTGCCCTCCATGTCCACCAGGAGGGCTTCGACCCGCGCGAGCGTGGCGACCAAGGCCAGCCCCTCGGGGGGCGCGAGGACGCACAGCGCCGTGGCGAGGGCGTCGGCGTAGGCCGCGTCGGGGGCGACGACCGTCGCGCTCATGCAGCCCTCCGAGGGATAGCCGGTGCGCGGGTCGATCACATGGTGGTAGCGGCGCCCCTCGTGCTCGAAGAATCGCTCGTAGTCTCCCGAGGTCACGACGCAGGCGTTAGAGATCGGGATCACCGCCAGGGCGCGCTCGCGGTCGCGCGGGTGGCGGATCGCAATCTGCCACAGCTCGCCGTGCTTGGTGCCGAGGGCCTTCAGGTCGCCGCCCGCGTTCACCAGGGCGTGCTCGACGCCGTGCTCCATCAAGATCGCCATGGCGCGGTCCACGCCGTAGCCTTTCGCGATGCCGCCTAGGCCGAGGCGCGCCCCGGCGGGCAGCGCGACCGTGCTCGCGCCCAAGTCCACGCGCACGCGCTCGTGGCCGACGACCTCCAGGGCGGCCTCGATTGCCGTCGGGGAGGGCACGCGCGGAGGCGTCGAGCGGTAGTCCCACAGGGCGCCCGCCCCCGCGTAGGTGGGGTCGAAGGCGCCACCGGTCAAGCTTGCGATCTCCAGGGCGCGGGCGATCATCTCGGTCAGCTCGGCGGGAACCTCCACCGGCCCTGTGCCGGCGGCCTCGTTGAGGCGCATCAGCTCCGACGGACGCCAATCGGTCATCAGGTCCTCGACGCGCAGGAGCTCCGCCACGGCGGCGTCCATGGCTCGCTCCAACTGATCGGCGTCCTCTCCTAGCACCTCCAGTTGGAGCTGCGTTCCCATCACGGCCAGCTCGCGCTGGAGCAACTGGGTCGCGGCCCGGGAGAGTGCGCTCCAATCACTCGGCGGCCGGTGGCCGTGGTAGAGCACCTCGCGCCCGGGGCCGAGGACGACGATCGTCGGCGTGCCCTCGACGGCGAGGGCGTGCGTCCAAGCCAGGTCGCGATCGCGGACCTGCGGGTAACTCAGGCCTAGAGATGCGGCCACGCGCCGCACCTCGGCCTCGTCCACCTGCTCGTCGGGGCCTGGGATGACGCCTAGGAAGTCGATCTCGCCTTCCAGCCGCTTGGCGGCGCGCGCGAGCGCGGGCCCCTCGCGCAGGCACGACTCGCACCAGGTCTGCCAGAAGACCAAGGCGACCCGGCGGCCGTCCCGCAGGGCGGCGTCGACGTCGTGGGTGGCGCCGTCTAGGTCGGTCAAGACGCCGGCCAGCTCCTGCAGGGTCGTCGGCGGAGCGGCGGAGGGCGCGCCGGCGCAGCCGGCGAGGGCCAGGGCGGCCCAGGCGATTCCGCTCACCGCGTTCTTGCTCAGAAGTTCCATGACCAGCCGAGCAGAGTGTAGATGTGGTCCAAGCCGTCGCTGCGCAAGGTGTAGTTGAGGTCGAGGTCGATCGACGAGGTCGCCGAGCGCTGCCAGGTGAGGCGCGTCCCGAAGGTGTGGGAATCGAAGTCGGCCAGATCGGAGTCCTGCGTGCGCAGAGGGACCTCCTCGATGAAGCTCTCGCTGAAGAAGTCCGCCGCGGACTGGGTGTAGAAGCGGTAGCGCAGGCGCAGGTCGAGCTCGTCGGCGACCAAGGTCCTGTAGAGCCGCGGCTCGACCGTCACGCTCTCGATGCCCCAATCGTCGACGTACAGCCGGCCTCCGAGCTCGAGCGCCGTGCGCGGCCCGATCCAGCGCCGCGCGCGGCCGAAGAGCACGCCGCGGGAGCGCGAGTCGGGCAGCTCCTCGGTGATCTCGAAGCCGCGCGCCTCGTTGTCGAGATTCGGGTTGGGCGGCAGATCGGGGTCCTCGATCACGACCGCGTTGTAGGGGGTCTCGAGGAAGCCGCTCTGGTGCGCGAGGGTGAGGCCTAGCTCGGCGTGCATCTTGGACGAGAGCGGCCGATACCACTTCGCCGTGGCGCTGCCCGAGAGACGCTCATCCGAGCCCTCGTCCTCGCTGCCGTCGAAGCGGATGATGTCGACGACGTCGTAGTAGGCGTTCAGGCCGAGGTTGAGGATCTGGCCGTGGGAGCGGTCGAGGGTGACATCACCGCCGAGCCGCAGCGAGTTGTAGTCGTACTCGTGGCTGAGACCGACGTGCCAGCCGAAGAGCGTCTCCTCGGAGGTGCGGTGGCGAAAGGCGACGTCGGCGCCGATGTAGTTGTCACGCGAGGCGCCGCTCTGCTCCGGGAAGGAACCCAGGCGATCGATCGACGCGGCCGAGATGAAGTCGTAGCTGAAGTCCACGCTGTAGCCGAAGCTCTCGCTGAGCTGGTGGTCGAAGATCACGGCGGGCTCGATGACGACGAGGTCCTCGTCGAGGAACGGATTGCCGTCGCCGGAGTCGTCGTGGACATAGGTGCCGAGCTGCACGCGCAGGGAGCGCGAGCCGATCTCAGGTTCCTCTTCCGCCGTCCCCTGGGCCATCTCCTGAGCGAGAGCGGGGGCGGCTGCCGCCAGGCAGGCCGGCGCGAGACCCGCGAGGGCGCGCGGAATCAGTAACATCCGCACCCTCCTCCCGCGCTCGCGCCGACACCGCCGGCGCTGCCCTCCATCGAGTAGATGGTCTTCTGGTAGAAGTGCGCCTCGCCCGGGCCGTCGTCGAGGAGCATGTGACGCTCGGCGAGATGGCGGCGCTCGTAGAACTCGACCGACCCGCAGCCGGCGAGCGGGGAGCACGCGAGGAGCAGCAGGAACAACGCGCGCGCTCTGCAGCGGACACGCGTCACTTCAGGGTGGGGTGCCTTCATTCGAGACGGAGACACTAGGGCACCCCCGCCGCCCGAGCCAGGGGCCGATGTGGGCAGCGGCGATCCGCAATCATGCCCCCGGGCCGGAGCCCGGGGGCATGATTGCGCTCAGAGCTCCAGCGACTCGAGCGTGCGGAATTGCCTCGACAGCTCCCCGTGCGCCTCTGGGGCGACGAAGGTGTCGATGTCGATCGAGCGGTCGGTCAGGGAGGTCGGGACCGACATCAGCGCCTGCTCGGTGAGCGGCTCGTGCCGGATCATGCGCCGTGCGTCGTCGCCCATTCCCTTGCGGCTGTCGTAGGAGGGCAGCACGAGCGCGACCCCGGTCGCCTTCGGCGAGATGTTCGAGTCGATCCTCGACCACCAAGAAGGCGTCAGGGTCCACCGCCGATCGTCCACCGACGGGGTGAGCTCGGAGGGGTGGGAACGCCAGATCGCCTGGCTCGACGGCCCTGTGATCCTGCTGATCTCGAGTCACGCGACGAGCGCCGGTCTCGAGAACCGTGACGAGGTCATTCCACCTGGACGTGTCGCCCAGGCCCTCGCGGGTCTGCCGCGGCTTCGGCCGGTGTACTTCTCCGCCCGCGAGGTAGTGGCCAGGAAGATCCCGGACGAAACCAACAAGGTCCGTGGCCGAGAGCCCTCGTTCGCAGGGGCCTCAGGTTACCGGATCTCGGTCGATTGGATGGGGAGCGCGTCGGTCGAGTTCCGCTACCTCAACCTGTTCCTCGGGCGCGGAGTCGAGCCGGCACGGGCCGCCGAGGAACCACTGCGCACCGCCGAGCTCGCCGGCGACAAGAGCCCCGTGCCTACGTCTTCCTCCCGATTCCAGGCGGTCGTCAGGGACCGTTGGCCGTCGAACCTCCCTTCGAGGACACCACCGCCACCCGCTCAGCGGCCGCGGCCTGCGGAGTGCGTAGTCGAGGCCCGCGCACTGCGGAGTTCCGCGCGGGAGAACTGCGCTATCTTCGAACCTGGACCATCGCGAGTACGCCCAAGGACCCATACCGTCGGAGGGCATCTTCCCGGGAAATGGGCACGTCGCAGGATCCGACGCACGGTCACACCCCCAGAGAGGCGCCTGAATGCAAACAACCTCGGTCGGCTTGGGCTCGTTCGGTTTACTCGTGGTCGTTGCAGTCCCCGCAGTGCTCTTGGCGCTGGGCGGCGACGCGGATCCGCGGCCTACGCACGACCTGGAGCGCGGTCGCGGACTTTACGATCGCCATTGCTCGGTCTGCCATGGAGGCGAGGGAAGGGGGAACGGAGACGCTGCTTACCTCCTCCACCCCGCACCGCGCAACTTGGCTAGCGGGCGCTTCCGTCTCGTCTCGACGACCAACGGCATCCCCACGCAAGCCGACCTGATCGAGACCATCCGGCGCGGCATGCCGGGATCGTCGATGCCGCCCTGGGGATGGCTCGCGGAGGAGGATCTTTGGAGCCTGGCCCTCTACGTACGCGAGCTCTCGATCGAGGGGCAGGTCGCGGACCTCTTGACCTGGGCCGAGGAGCAAGAGGAGAACCTGTCCGAGACCGAGGCGCGCGAAATCGTCGCCGAGAAGGTGATCCCCGGGGATTCGATCGATACGGGGCCACCCGCGCACGACGACCCGGTCACCCTGGCTCGGGGACGACGATTGTTCCTGAAGACCTGCGCGGCATGTCACGGCGCGGACGGTACCGGGAACGCACCGGTCAACCTTGCCGGTGAGCTGAAGAACGAAGACGGCACTCCGAACACCGCGCGCGATTTCACCGTCGGCATCTTCAAGGGCGGGTCGGGGCACAAGGACATCGTGAATCGGATCCTGGGCGGCCTGCCCGGGAGTCCGATGCCCGCGACGAGCTACGACGACCCGGACGACATTGCCGCCCTCTCCGCGTTCGTTCGCAGCCTCATCAAGCCGGGCGCCCAGGAGCGGGTGGTGCAGAGCCGCCGCACCGTTCCAGTGGCCCGCACGTCCGGCCCGCTGCCCACCGACCCGAACGACCCGGCCTGGTCGAGCACCGATGGCACGTGGATCGCGTTGGCGCCGCTCTGGTGGCGAGACCAGCGCGTCGAGGGCATCATCGTGCGCGCGCTCCACGACGGCGAGGGAATCGCCTTCCGCCTCTCCTGGCGCGACATGTCGAACAACGGAGACCTCTTGGGCCCGCAGTCCTTCAGCGACTGCGCGGCGATCGAGATCTCGGTCGAGCGGGACCCGCCCCTGTTCGCGATGGGGGCCACGGACCACCCGGTCGACATCGCCTTCTGGCGCGCCGCATGGGTGGCCGACGCAGTCGCCGCCCGCGGCATGCGCGATCGCTACCCTGGGATGGTCGACGACGATTTCCCGGAGCTGGTCGGCGATCTTCTCGAGCAGTCGATAACGGCGCGCGCCGTAGGCAATCCGCAGTCGGTCGCCACGCGCCCCCAGGCTGCCGAGGCGCTGATGGCACAGGGCTTCGGCACCGTGGGTCCGCGGCCCGGTGGCGCCCCCTCCTCCTGGACCGCGGATAGCAGCTGGGAGGGAGGATACTGGGACATCGTCTTCACGCGGTCGATGACCGCCGAGATCGAGGGCGAGCCCGTTCTGTCCCCCGGGCTGTCAGCCTTCCTCGCCTTCGCAATTTGGGATGGCGAAGCCCGTGACCGGAACGGACAGAAGTCCGTGAGTGTTTGGCACCGCCTGCAGGTGTCCCCCTAGCGGCTTCTGTAGGAGCTCACATACCACCATGTTCCCCCACGATTCCGATTCGACGCCGGCTGAGAGGAAATCCTCCGTGCGACCCGCTCCCGAGTCCAACACTCCGTCCCGCCGCGACTTCCTGACCCTGCTCTCCGGGGCGACGGCCTTGACGGCCACCCCCCTCGGCGCTCTGACCGGTGCCCTCACGCCGATCTCCGACGTCGACAACCCCCTCGCCCACTACCCCGACAGGGGCTGGGAGCACATCTACCACGATCAGTACGGGCACGACCGGTCCTTCACTTGGATCTGCGCGCCCAACGACACCCACATGTGCCGAATGCGCGCGTTCGTGCGCAACGGGGTGATGGTGCGTTCGGAGCAGAACTACGACTCGCAGCGGGTCGGCGATCTGTACGGCAACAAGACGACCCAGGCCTGGAACCCGCGAGGATGCCCCAAGGGGTACACCTTCCAGCGACGCGTGTATGGACCCTTCCGACTCAAGGGTCCCGTCCTGCGCAAGGGCTGGAAGCAGTGGGCCGACGACGGCTTTCCCTCCCTCTCGGACTCGCCCGAGCTGCGCACGAAGTACAAGTTCGACGATCGCGGCAACGACGAGTTCGTGCGAGTCGGCTGGGAGCAGGTCTCCGACTACGTCGCGGGCGGACTGCTCGCAATCTCGGACACCTACAACGGCGACGACGGCCGGCGACGGCTCGAGGCCGACGGCTACGAGCCCGAGATGTTCCAGCACTGGAAGGGGGCTGGGACGCGCACGATGAAGATCGGCTCAAACCTGCCGCTGCACGGACTGGTCGGCAAGTTCGGCCTGTTCCGCTTCGCGAACATGACCGCGCTGCTCGACCACCACACGCGCGGCGTCAAGGCCGACGACGCGCTCGGGTGCCGTGAGTGGACGGAGTACACGTGGCGTGGAGACCAGGCTCCCGGTCAGCCGTTCGTCCACGGGTTGCAGACGTCCGACATGGACATGAGCGACCTGCGCTTCTCGAAACTGACGATCCAGGTCGGCAAGAACCTGATCGAGAACAAGATGGCCGACTCGCACTGGCTCACCGAGCTGATCGAGCGGGGCGGCAAGATTGTGTGCATCTCGCCCGACTACAGCGCGCCGTCAGCCAAGGCGGACTACTGGATCGGATGCCGTCCGGGTCTCTCGGACACGTCTGTCCTGCTCGGGGTGACGAAGATCCTCATCGACCGCGACTGGATCGACCGCGACTACGTGCTGCGTTTCACCGACTTCCCGTTGCTGGTACGCACCGACAACCTGCGCCGGCTGAGGCCCGAGGACTTGATCCCGGGCTACCAGAACAAGGACCTGCGCGGGGGACCTTCCTACGAGAAGCAAGCTCTCACCGACGAGCAGCGCGAACGGATCGGCGACTTCACTGTCTACGACACAGAGCGGAAGCGCGTCGTTGCGATCTCGCGTGACGACGTCGGACAAAACGCCAACCTGCACGCCGCCCTCGAGGGCACCTTCCAAGTCGAACTCGTAGACGGCGAGCGCGTGGAGGTCATGCCGGTGCTCGAGATGTACCGGCGCCACCTGGCCGACTACGACCTTGAGACCGTCGCGGAGATCTCCGGCGCGGACGGGGAGCTCGTCGAGCGGCTGGCGCGTGACATCTGGGAGACGACCCAGGCGGGCGGGCCGGTCTCCATCCATCACGGTGAGGGCACCAACCACTACTTCCACGGGACACTTCACAACCGCGCCTGCTGGCTGCCCATGATGTTGACGGGCAACATCGGCCACCACGGTGCGGGCGTCTTCACCTGGGCCGGCAACTACAAGGGGGCGCTCTTCCAAGGCTCACCCTGGTCCGGGCCGGGTGCGGGGGCCTACTCCCACGAGGACCCCTTCCATCCCGTTCTCGACGAGGATGAGAAGATCACCCATCACCACCTGCGCAAGACGGTGAAGGGCGAGGACGTGGCCTTCTGGGGACATGGCGACCGCCCACTCATCGTCGAAACGCCGCAGGGGCGCAAGGTCTTCACGGGCGATACGCACATGCCCTCACCGACCAAGTTGATGTGGTACAGCAACGCGAACCTCATCAATCAGGCCAAGTGGATCTATGAGCTGATCGTGAACGTCTTCCCGAAGATCGACATGATCGTCGATCAGCAGGTCGAGTTCACCGCGTCGGCGGAGTATTCGGACGTGGTGCTCCCGGCGAACTCTTGGGTCGAGTTCGAGGATCTGGAGATCGGTGGCTCGTGCTCGAACCCCTTCCTCCAGGTCTGGGGCGGCGACGGCATCGCTCCGGTGCACGACTCGCGCGACGACGCCGAGATCTTCGCGGGCGTCGGGCGTGCCCTTGCGAAGCGGACCGGCGATCGGCGCTTCGCAGACTACTGGCGCTACATCACCGAGAAGAAGGCTGGGGTCTACATACAGCGCGTGCTCGACTCATGCACGACCACGACCAGTTCGAAGGGTTCCTACCAGCTCGACAAGTTGATTGCAGGCGAATACGGGGAGGAGCCTGGCGCCGCCTTGATGCTCTTCAGGACCTACCCCCGGGTGCCTTTCGTCGAGCAGATTCAGGACAGCGATCCCTTCTACACCGACACCGGGCGCCTGTGCGCCTACTGCGATCTGCCGGAGGCCATCGAATACGGCGAGAACCTGATCGTCCACCGCGAGGGGACGGAGGCCACGCCGTACTTGCCCAACGTGATCGTCTCGTCGAGTCCCTACGTGCGTCCCGACGACTACGGCATCCCTCTCGACGAGATGGACCCCGACCTGCGCACGGTGCGCAACGTCAAAATGCCATGGAAGGAAGTCAAGAACACCAAGAACCCACTCTGGGAACAGGGCTACAGCTTCTTCTGCTCGACGCCCAAGAGTCGCCACACGACCCACTCCTCGTGGTCCACTGTCGACTGGCATTGGCTCTGGAGTACTGACTTCGGCGATCCCTACCGCCACGACAAGCGCGACCCCGGGACCGGTGACCGGCAGATTCAGATGAACCCGATCGCCGCACGCGACCTCGGGTTGGAGGTGGGTGACTACGTGTGGGTCGATGCCAACCCTGCCGATCGTCCCTTCCGGGGCGCCAAGCCCGACGACCCGCGGACCACGGCCTTCCGTTGCATGGTGAGGGTCAAGACCAACCCGTCGCTGCCTTATGAGATGACGATCATGAAGCACACGGGCTGGATCGCCACCGAACGCACGGTGAAGGGCCACCAGGCGAGGGAAGACGGCAAGGCCATTTCGGAGACGACGGGCTACCAGTCGAACTACCGCTATGGATCGCACCAGAGCATCACGCGCAACTGGCTGATGCCGATGCACCAAACCGACACGCTGTTCCACAAGAAGACAGGTGCGGTTGGCTACGTCTTCGGCTTCGCCATCGACAACCACGGCGTCAACACGGTGCCCAAGGAGACGCTGGTACGCATCACCAAGGCGGAGGCCGGGGGTGAAGGCGGCGAGGGGAGCTGGTATGGCGCCCATACGGGTCGCTCCCCGAGCGACCCTGATGATCAGATGCGTCGCTACCTTGCCGGCGGCTTGACGCGGGTGGAGAGCTGAGATGGGCGAACACCCGAAGGACAGGCCGGCCGAGCCCGCCGACCCGTTGAAGATGATGGCCGGCGGTGTCGCTGGCGACCCCGGGCTGATGCTCGATTGCATGGTCGAGGAGTACGCACGCATTGGCTTCGGCGAAGCCCAGATCCTCGAGTTGTTCGAGAGCCAGGAGTTCCTGGCCACGCACGGCCTGCGCAACCTCTTTGGTTCTGACGGTACGCGCGACCGCGTACGTGAGGTGCTCTCGCGCTGCGGAGTCATGCGCGTCACCACGACCGTTGCCCGCCCCGAATCCCAATCCCTCTGCCAAGGAACCCATCCCGATGCCTGACGTCTACAACTGGCAGCTCGGCCGTTCGATGAGCTACCCGTACGAGGAGCGGCATCCCGACCGGCAGTTCGCCTTCGTATTCAACATCAACCGCTGTATTGCCTGCCAGACATGCTCGATGGCGTGCAAGTCCACGTGGAGTTGGTCACGCGGACAGGAGTTCATGTGGTGGAACAACGTCGAGACGAAGCCCTACGGCGGCTACCCGCACGGTTGGGACTCCAAGCTCCTCTCGATGCTGGAGGAGGTCAATCCGAAGGGCCAGGTCTGGGGCTACCAGGACGACAAGGAGCACGAGTGGCCCTACGGGAGCTTCGAGGGGAAGACGATCTTCGAGGCTGCTGAGCGCCAACGTATCGAGCCGCAGTCGTCCCGTGCCCTCGGCTATCTGCCCTCCGAGGAGGAGTGGCGCGCGCCCAACATGCACGAGGAGGTGGCCCACGGTCCGCTGCAAGAGAAGGGCGATCGTCCCGGCACGGCCCAGTTGCCCGAGCACCGGGTCTGGTACTTCTACCTGCAACGGATCTGCAACCACTGCACGTATCCCGGCTGCCTCTCGGCCTGCCCGCGGCAAGCCATCTACAAGCGCAAGGAAGACGGGGTCGTGTTGATCGACCAGTTCCGTTGTCGCGGGTACCGCAAGTGCGTCGAGGCCTGCCCGTACAAGAAGTCGATGTACCGGCCCACCACGCGCACGAGCGAGAAGTGCATCGCCTGCTCCCCCCGACTCGAGGGGAAGGACGAGCAGATCACCCCCGATGGCATGCCGATCGAGACGCGTTGCATGAGCGCATGCGTCGGCAAGATCCGCATGCAGGGGATGGTGAAAGTCGAGAAGGACGGCACGTGGGCGAAGCAGCCGGAGCACCCGCTCTACTACCTGATCCGCGAACGCAAGATCGCGCTTCCCCTGTACCCGCAGTTCGGCACTGAGCCGAATGGCTACTACATTCCGCCGCGTTGGGTGCCGAGGCCGTATCTGGAACAGATGTTCGGCCCGGGAGTGAAGAGCGCTATCGAGCAGTACTCCTGCCCCGACCGCGAGCTACTGGCGGTCCTGCAGCTCTTCCGTGCGACCCAGCGAGTGCTCTTCCGCTTCGCGATCGACAAGGGGCCCAAGGTCGGCGAGATCGAGGTCACGATGCCCGATGGGAAGAAGAAGACCCAGGAGATCTACAACGACACCGCCCGCGGGTTCGACGCCGCGGGAACGGAAGTGGCCAGGGTTACGGTCGAGGAACCGACCTGGGAACGTCCCGCCGAGCACCTCAACTCGATCTGACTTCCCTCATGAGCAGCACCAGCGAACCGATGGTCGAGGCGGACCTCGCGCGCCTCTCGGCCCGCGGGATCGTCCTGCGCTTCTTGGCTCTCGCGGCCAGCGATCCCACCTCCGAGCGCTTTGCTCGGGTCTTCGACGCCGACTTCTCGGAGTTGGCCGCGGCGGCCGCCCGGCACCTCGCCACCGACCCCGCGACCAACCAGGTGGACCTCGCTCCCGGAGAGGTATCGCCCGAGCGGTTCGACGTCGAGCCGATCGTTGAAGCGCTCCGCGCTCCGCACGAGAAGCTCGTGGACGAGCACACTCGCGTCTTTGGGTTGGTGGTCTCGAAGGAGTGCCCGCCCCACGAGGTGCAGTACTGCCCACAGACTTTCTCGATCTATCGCAGTCAGCGCATGGCTGACATCGCGGGTTTCTACCGGGCGTTTGGTGTGGAGCCTGGCCGGGACGTCCCCGAGCGGGTCGACCACGTGGCCTGTGAGCTGGAGTTCCTTGCCTGGCTGGTGGCCAAGGAACACTACGCGCACTCCCAGCAGGACGAGGGCGAGGAAGAGTGGGCCGAGCGCGCTGCGATCTCCCGCGACGCCCAGCGCGACTTCGTCGCCAAACACCTCGCCTGGTGGGTACCGGCGTTCGCGCACGCCCTGGGCAAGCGGGCCGAGGCGCTCGACCCTCCCTCGCCGCTCCACATCGGACTGGCACGAGCCCTCGCGTGCCTCATACCCGCGGAACGCGCCGTGCTCGGGGTGGAGCCTCCGGACGAACTCGCCCTCGCGAAGCCTGACGAGGAAGGGTCGGAGAGCGAGTGTTCGGGCTGCGGTTCCGACTGACGTGGGTTGTCAGCCCCATCCTGGGCTCTCCACAGACCAAGGCCGATCAGAACCCTGAGGTGAGTGCCTCGGCCACTTCTTCTGCTCGACGCCCAGGAGTCGCCACACGACCCACTCCTCGTGGTCGACTGGCATTGGCTCTGGAGTACTGACTTCGGCGATCCCTACCGCCACGACAAGCGCGACCCCGGGACCGGTGACCGGCAGATTCAGATGAACGCGATCGCCGCACGCGACCTCGGGTTGGAGGTGGGCGACTACGTGTGGGTCGATGCCAACCCTGCCGATCGTCCCTCTTGCCGGCGGCTTGACGCGGGTGGAGAGCTGAGATGGGCGAACACCCGAAGGACAGGCCGGCCGAGCCCGCCGACTTCCTGCGCGCCGTCTCCGAGGGTCGCCCGGCCCTGTCCGGCGGCCGCCTCGGCCTGGAGGTGACGCGCGTCGTGTACGCCGCCTACGTCTCCTCGGAAGAGGGCAGCCGGGTCGATCTCTGACTCGCCTGGTTGCGCCCCGGCCCCGCGTCAGGGCGCGTCGCTGACAGGCTGCGAACACTGGCCTCCAGGATGGATCGGATCGAGTGGTCAGGTCCCTGCGCGGTGCGAGACAGACCCGGCGCGCTGGCATCGCCGCCCTGTTCGCCAGGGCCACTCGTGGCCTCGACGCAGGGGGCTTTCGCCTTGGTCAGAGACTACTTGCGGATTCCGCCCCCCCCCTACACTTCGGTCAGCTCACGAAACTGACTTGAGGGCCAGCTTCCCTAGAAGGCACCAGGGTCACCATCCGCGTATCTCTCGCGCGCCCGGCGAATCCTGATAGACCCATCCAGCGATGGCTGGAGAAGTCACTCTCCTTGGAAAGGACAGCTCATGGTTCCCCGGAATGTGCCGTTCTCCCTCGCCGTCGCCGGAGGCGTGCTCCTCGCCGGAATCGTCAGCTTCGGTGTTCCCCGAGCTGAGGCACTCGTCCCGCCGCTGCCCTTCGATCCCGCCTGCCAGTGCGAACCCAGTGTATCCACGCTGACCAGCGGAGCGTGTGATTGCGACGTCATCATGGGGCCTATCACGAAGGTTGGCGCCGATTGCACGCCTCCGCCGGAGTGCAGTGTGATCAACAGCAACAAGTGTACGGCTCAGGTTCTTGTCTCGTTTCTCGGACCCGGAAGCGAATGTACCGGGACCTTCTCATTGAATGTCGAGGCGCACTGCGACGGCTCCGGATCAACACGCAAGGGTTGCCCGGGCGGTGAAGGATTCGTGGCCCTGGTGTTGGCTTGCGCCGAGGACTGCACCGAGGTCGAATGAAGCGCTTCATCCCAGTCGCCCTGGTCGGTCTCGCTACCGTGGGTGTCGTTCTCATATGGGCGAGTGGCGGTCGGTGGACAAACTCCGCGGCGGGCTCTGTCGTGCAACCCGAGAGCAGCGCTGTGCAACCCGAGAGCAGGGCGGACGAGGAAGCCACGAGCACGGAGGTTCACGGGCAGCTGGCGGCTCCGGCCTCTGAGCATTCCGGTGCCGAGTTGACCAATGCCCTGCGGGCTCCTGCTGCCACCCCGGCGGGAGATCCGGATCGGATCATGTTGATCGAGCGCAAACCGCTCTCAGCCCAGGGAATCGCGCTCTTCGACGACCGGTACAAGCGCGCCTCGTCCGATGATCTCCGCGTTCAGCGTGATGCACTCGAATCCTACATTCACGAGGAGACCCATGAGACCCTCGTCCAGAGGTACAGGGACGGTCAATACGAGGTGATCGGCCAGGGAAGGGAGTACCACTGCGATGACTGGGATCCTCTGGAGGTGTGCAAGGTCATCATGTCCGACGACCAGATTCTCAAGGTCATGCTCTCCGAAGAGGAAGTGCCTGAGATCTACGAGCTCCGGAGGGAGATCTACTGGCTGAACCGGAACATGCACCGCCGAGAGGCGGAGGAGCGCCTGGCCCGAGGGAGCTTCTCCGCCGATGCCCGAGAAGACGTCCCCACCGACAGGTAACGCCCCCGCCGCCCTGTTCCCTGCTCGTGAACCTCCGCGCTGAGCGCGCGCTCAGCGGCCCGCCGTCCGCCTGGCGTGTACGGTGAACGCCAGCCAAGCGCCCGCCGCGGCTCCCGTACCCGAGGCCCAGAGCACATGCTGATGGGTCGTCAGGCGCGTCGTTCCCAGGCACCCACAGGCGCTCTCGCCTCCCAACCAAGCGTAGGCCAGGCCCGCGGCGCTCAAGCCAACCACGCCGACCGCTGCCCATGTCGCTGCCCGGGTCGTCAGAAGGACAGCCGCGGAGAGCTCGAGCCATCCGAGCGTGTAGTAGGCGTGCTGGCCCAAGAAGTGCTCTTCCAGATGACCTCCCAGGAACTTCGCTCCACCACTGACCACGAGGGAGGCCGCCATCAGGAACCCGGCTGAGCGAATCAGCCATCTCACGGCAGTTGCACCTCGACTCTGTGCGGGACGCCCGGCTCGGATTCCGTGACCACGATGCTGCGCAGGTACGAGCCCTCCGTCGTCACGACTTCGAGGCCGATCCGACCGGGGGGGAGCAGCAGGGTCTGACCATGCCAGACGCTGCGGATCGACCTGGGCTGGCCGTCGGGTTCGACGATCAAGCCCACCCGGCCGACAACGGGCCGCCGGTCGCCCCGGTAGAGGTGGAGGGAGCAGGCCACGAGCCCGTGGGAGCGATCCAGCGTGACGGTTTCGCCCGCTCTCGCCGCGATGCGGAGGTCGGCGTAGTGTTCGTCCAGGAGCGGTTCGCCCGTTGTGATCTTGTACGCGCCCGAGGGAATCTCAGCCGATCCGCCATTCGCCATGTGGATCACGAAGTCCCTACCGGACGTACTCACCAACCCCACCTCTTCGATCGCGAACAGAGTTCCGTCCACACCACGCAGAGCTATCTCGATCAGGGCCGCCGCCGGTGAGCTCCCTGCTCGGGTCGAGGGCTCGAGTTCGAGGACGCCTGGCTCGCTGCGGATGTCGATCGGCTCGACCGGAAACGTGAACTCCCTCCAACCCTCGCCGCGCAAGAACAGCGCGACCGAGCGCTCCGTCAACCGGCAGGAAGACGCTCCGCTCAAGAAGCAGACCGAGGGCTCGTCCCCGCCTTCGAGCTCCTCCCGGACAAACGCGAAGAAGTCTCGTGACCAGTGACCGTTCGTGATGGCGCCGACGTACGCGCTCGCGAGCACATCCATGCCCCTGATGCGCTTGCGGACCCCGACGAGCCGCTCCATGGCGAACGTGGTGGAAGACGACGGTAGCTCGAGGCTCCCGCGCGGGAACTCCCCCGAGTCCATGAAGACGTGGGAGGGGTGCCAGAGCGTGAAGTCGTAGGACCCGCTCTCCAGGTCGAGGATCTCCACCACCCCGTTCTCATCGGACTCGGAGCAGTGCACTGCCTCCGCAGCGATCAGGCCGGGTACTCGCCTGGCGGTTCGGAATCCGCCTGCCGGGTCAATGGGAGAGCGACTGACCGACAGGACGGCCCCGGGGATGGGCGCGCCCCGCTCGTCTTGGACTCGCCCGACAAGAGCGAGTCCAGGCCCGAGCGTGACGTCGTAATGAAACCGCCACTTGGGACGATCGACGAACGAGGAAGCGAGTCCCGGGGCGCGCACGCAGATGGCGGCAGGCGGTGTTGCCTCACTCTCCTGGGACAGGGTGAACATGCCCGATGAGTCGGTCACGCCCAGGAGGCGAAGGTCGTCGGGGGCGAGCGTGCGTTCCAGGGAAGTGGAGACCAAGAGCTCCGCGGAGATGACGGGTCGTCCGCTAGCGGAGAGGACCTTCACGCTCAGAGACGGCCGGCTCGTTCGGGGGACCATCGAGCGCATGACCTCGGGGGAAGCCGCGGAGGGGCTCGTGTAGGTCGGTTCAGTGGGTGGGTCATGCGCAGGATGTAGGGAACGAGGTCCGTCGCGAAGACCGCGGATGGCGGCCAGACCCAGGGCCAGGAGAGCGAAGCCAGTTGCGAGAATCAGCGTTGGAATGGAGATGACTCGGTTTCGAGCTCTCGGTTCCGTGGTGTTCTCCCACTTCATGCGTGCTCACCGACGGCCGCTCAGGGAACTCGCGGATGGTGGGTCGGGCCTCTCCACTCACCCGGCGGGCGCAGGCACCGGGGATCCGAAGACCGAGATCGGGGACACTCGGGAAGTCGGCACTTGGAAGGACCGATGCTCCTCACGGACCGGGATCTCCGCAAGAACAAGTGAACGTGGTCGCCGCTGCACGCGACTTGCACACCCGCGGAGAGGAGCAGGATCCCAGGTTCTCGCAAGAAGGACCGTGGTTCGGAGGCTCACCGCTGAGGACCACGGAACACGAGCACTCGTCATCCTTGTTGACCGCGGAGCTCGTAGTGCAACGGCACACTGTCGAGGCACCGATCTGCACCTCGCTGCACGTGCCTTCGGCGGCATCGCAAGCGTCTCCGAGTGGACAGCTCAAGAACCAACCACCGACGAGTCTCCACTTGGCCGCGCTGCTACAGATGCACGAGTCGGCGGCGGGCGAGATGGCGGCTGCCAGCAAGACGATCAGAAGGAGAACGGGAATGGCGAACAGTGCGCGCATCTGACCAATTCCTCGATCCAGGGAAGCTAGTGTGGAAGCTTGGCTACCGTACCGAATCCCCAGTACTGAGGCAAACAGACCACCGCGGAGACTCAGGGGATTCGGCGTGGCCAGCCAGGCGGTCTCCAGAACCTGCGAGCATCTCTACAACCGGCGCAACGAAGGGAGTGCTCATCCGAAGACCCTGGTGGGGCCGAAGCACGCTGTACCTTCCACTGAGTTCCAGGACGGAAGATCTTGACGAGCGCGGCGTTGTTGGCGATGCCCGCCTGCCGGGCGCGCATGGGCCACCAACTGCGATTGGGTCACGATGGAGTAGAGCAGCAGCGCGAGGACAACGAACCGCAGCGCGCGAGAGCGCACCGGCGTGTCAGGGCGCCTGGAATCCGACCGGCGGAGCGGTGCCCCCGAGTGCGAGCGGGCGCCCGCCGCCTGTGGCGCTCTACAATTCCGCGCCCAGCCCCTTGCCGTCACTCTCCAGCCCGGCGGAGAGCGGCTGGTAGAGGAACGACATCAGCGCCAGGCCGTAGAGCGGTCCGAGGACCAGGCCACCGAAGGCGCTCATGAGTTCCAAGGGGCTGGCTTGTCCGGGGGAGGCGGCGACGACGTTCAGGGTCACGATCATCCCCAGGAGGAGGGACAGGAGACCTGCGGCGAAGCTCGCGCCGCCGACGGTGTGCAACAGCGCGGCCGAGGTCGCGCGGCGCTCGGAGGGCAGGTCCGGGTTCGGCCGCCAGCCATCCACCATGGCATCGAGGGCGGCGCGCGGTGAGGCAGCCAAGGCGGCTCCCAGCCAGGGCAGCGCCAGCACGAAGGCCAGCACGCGCAGGTCGATCAAGAGGCCCCAATCGTCGGTGAAGCTGCCGGCGACGAGCGCGAGGACGATCCAGGTCGAGACGAGAGACAGGAGGCGATTGGTGGACATGAGATCAGAGCGTGGGGTATTTCCAGAACATGGAAGAGACGGCGATGATCGGCGGCACCATCAGGGTCAGGAGGGCCAGATCCCAGGCGGAGCCCAGGGCGCGCCGACGGACCTCGCCCGCTTCGGCGAAGGCCGCGTCGGCGACCGTCGCGCACAGGAGGCGACCGAAGACGAGGGCCACCAGCGGGTACTGGATCGTGGCCGTCAGCACGTGGGCGACCATGTGCGGCGCGGGCATCGCGTCGGGTCCGTCGGCCCCGCGGCGATAGAGGACCATGAGCATCATCACGCCGATCAGCCCCAGGGTGAGAGCTGCGGCGATCAGGCCGCGCGCTCCGGCGGCCAGGGCGCGCGCGGCCTGCAGGGGATCGCTCTTCCGCGACCCGCAAACCCAGGCCATGCCGGCGAGGGTCGCCCGCGGGCCGACCGATGCGGCCGAGAACAGCACACCCAGAGCGAGCAGCGGCAGCACGCCGGGTGCCAGGGCGCCCACGACGGACCTCAGGGTCAGGTCGAGGCCGGGAGCGCTCTCACCGCTCAAGAGACCGAAGGGGCCCGCGCCAATGGACCCGACCACGGCCGAGAGTAGCACGAAGCCGATGAGAAGCACCCAGGCGGGGGCTCGCCAGAGGCCTGCTTGCGAGGAAGGGTTGCTCATTGTGGGTTCCACTTTCCGATCTGTGTCACGACGACGTCAGTGCTCCGTAGCAGGCCCTCGCACCACGCGCGATCGCGCGGGCCGGGCCGCAGCCAGAGCGGGCCGAAAGCCAGGGCCACGAGTACGGCGGCCATGAGAGGGAAGGGCGATAGCGACGGACGATGTGGAGCATCCGATCGCTGCTGGACATCGGGGAAGGCCCTGGCGAGCAGCGCATCGGGAGCGGGCAGATCGCTCGTGCCTCGTAGGGAGCGCAGGCGTTCGGAGATCCGCTCAGTGCTCATCACCGCTCTCCTTCGAGGAGCTCACGCAAGCGGGCCAGACCGAGCTTCGTCCACTCCTTCGTGGTGCGCAGGGAGACGCCCAGGATGCGCGCCACCTCGTCATGTGCGAGGCCGTCCACGACGCGCAGCTCGAGGGCCGCGCGCTGGGCGGCGGGCAGGCGGGCGAGAGCGGCATCGAGGTCATCGGAGACCTCCGGATCCTCGACTGCCTCCTGACGGGCACCGGCCCGTTCGCGGCGCTTCGCTCGCCGGCGGCGCCGAAACTCGTCCCGGACGCGCCGACTCGCGATCTCGAGCAGCCAGGCCTTCGCGGAGCCGGTGCGAAACGCGGCCGCATCGCGGGCGACGACCAGGAAAGCCTCTTGCAGGATGTCGTGGGCATGGTTCTCGTCGGACAGCATGCGGCGTGCGAAGCGGAGCACTGCGGCCCCGTGGCGATCGTAGAGCACCCGCAGGGCCTCTCGGGCCTGGGGAGGGGACCCGCTGGCCATGCGGGCGAAGAGCTGTCGATCATCCACGCCCGTCATGGCAGTCGGTTCCTCACCCCCCAAGCGTCACCGGGCATGCGTGCGTGCAGGCAGATTCGGGTTTCTCCCACGTCCCCCTCGAAGTCAGACATCCTGCCCATGACGAGACGAAAACCCTCCTCCTCCCCGAGAGATCCTGGTCGTGGTACATCCCGCTCACGAACTACGTCGTCAGCGTCGGCATCGTTGGTGCCGCCGAGAACGTCTTCCACGACGACGATCCGCAGGGTTGGGCGTGAACGTACCGTGAAGGTTCATCCCAGGCCGCTCTGATGAAAGGGACGAATCCTCCGAGGCTCCCGGTGACGCCTGAAGGCAGCCCGCGGCGTTGTTTTTCGCGGCGCGGCCACATTCGGAGTGACCTCGTCGCTGGTCCCAGGTAGAGGCGAGGTCACCGTTTGTCAGTCCAGAACAACACGAGGGAAGACCCATGCGACGACTTGACCATCAGACTGTCCAAGATCAGAGGAGAGCTCAGGGATCGGAAGCAGATGTCCTTGCTTCCCCCATGAAGCACACCCTGGCACTTGCCGCGCTTCTGTTTGTGCTGCCCCTTGCAAGCGCCGTATTCTCGTTGGGCGCGACGCTCACAACCGGCGACCAGCCCGAGGGAATCACAGCCTTCTCGCTCAACGGCGACGATCTTCCTGACGTCGCCGTCACAGGCTACCTCGAAGACACGCTGGCGACTCACGAGAACATCACGGCACCCCGGTCATCTGGATTTGGCGGGGGCAGAACGGTGGCACCCGAGGCCAAGCCAAAGCCTGTCAGCCCTGGAGGGGTGGGCACGGGAACGGACAAGGATGATGATCTGATTGTCGGTGACAAAGACGGGGATGTCGGTAGACACAACGATGATGGGTTGCTCATCGGTGCGCTGGCTGACCTCGCGGTCCTGGAGCGTAACGACGACGGCTATTTCGATCTCGCAGTGCTCGATAACGCCGGCGCTGCACGACGCCTTGCCTCTGGTCAAAGGGAGGTGAAGCTGCTCGCTAGCGACGGCGCATCGGGTGATTTGTTTGGCTGCTCCGTCGCGGTCAGCGGCACGACCGCCATCGTCGGAGCCCCCTTAGACAGCGACGATGGCGCCGCTTCCGGATCGGCCTACCTCTACGACGCCGCGACGGGCACGGAGATCGCCAAACTGCTCGCCAGCGACGGTGCATCGGGTGATTTTCTTGGCCACTCCGTCGCGATCAGCGGCACAACCGCCATCGTCGGGGCTCCCTGGGACAACAGCAACGGCGACAATTCCGGATCGGCCTACCTCTTCGACACCACGACGGGCAGGGAGATCGCCAAGTTGCTCCCCAGCGACGACGAACTGCCTTTTGGTTTTGGCTTCTCCGTCGCGATCAGTGGCACGACCGCCATCGTCGGGGGCCGCATAAGCGAAGGCAACGGCGCCACTTCTGGATCGGCCTACCTCTTCGACACCACGACGGGCACGGAGATCGCCAAGTTGCTCGCCAGCGACGGCGCACAGCATTTCGGTTTTGGCTTCTCCGTCGCGATCAGCGGCACGACCGCCATCGTCGGGGCCAATGGGTATGACCCCAACGGCTATGAAGCATCGGCCTACCTCTTCGACGCCACGACGGGCACGGAGATCGCCAGGTTGCTCGCCAGCGATGGCGCACAGCCGAATACTGGTTTCGGCTGGTCCGTTGCGATCAGCGGCACGACCGCCATCGTCGGGGCCTCTTGGGATAACGACAACGGCTCCGAATCCGGATCGGCCTACCTCTTCGACACCACGACGGGCACGCAGATCGCCAAGTTGCTCGCCAGCGACGGCGCACAGTTTGATAGGTTCGGCTGTTCCGTCGCGATCAGTGGCACGACCGCCATCGTCGGGGCCTATGAGGATGACGACAACGGCGTCATTTCCGGATCGGCCTACCTCTTCGACACCACGACGGGCACGGAGATCGCCAAGTTGGTCGCCAGCGACGGCGACGACCATGACCATGCTGGCTGGTCCGTTGCGATCAGCGGCACGACCGCCATCGTCGGGGCCCAGGGGGACGATGACAACGGTGTCGAATCCGGATCGGCCTACCTCCACTTCCTCGAGGGGGATGCGGGCCCGATTCCGTACTGCTTCGGCGACGGTGGAGGCACTCCTTGTCCGTGCGCGAACGACGGCGAACCCGGCAACGGCTGCGCGAACCGCACGTTTTCGGCCGGCTGCAACCTGAGCGCCACGGGCGAGACGAACCCCGACACGCTGGTCCTGACCGCGAGCAACTCCACTCCCGGCGGGCTGGGCTTGTTCTTCCAAGGCGACGAAGCGATCGACGGCGGCAACGGCGCGCCGTTCGGCGACGGCCTGCGGTGCGCGGGGGGGAACGCCGTGCGTCTCGAAATCGTGGTGGCCGACGGCGAGGGTTCGGCGTCGTCCTCGGTGGCGATCGCGACCACCGGTGGGGTGTCGCCCGGCGAGACGGAGCACTACCAGTGGTCGTACCGCGACCCGAACGGGACACCGTGTGACTCGGGTTTCAACCTCTCGAACGGTCTGAAGGTGACCTGGTAGCGATGGCATGACCCCAAGAAGTGGTCCAGTCCCAATGAGAGTCCGGTGAGGAGGAGGGTGGTGCCCCTCGAGGGGGCGTGAGGGGTGCCCGGGCTGTGCGCCCGGAGACGGAGCGGAGCGGAGTC
>NZBA01000107.1 GCA_002686265.1 Planctomycetota bacterium | reverse complement strand
CGCTGCCCGACGACGACGCTCGGCCGAGGCACGCTCGGCCGCGGCGGCCGCCGCCGCCCGGCGACGACGCTCGGCTTCGGCACGCTCAGCGGGGGTCTGCCCGGCCCCGCTCGCAGCCGCGCGGCGACGACGCTCGGCTACGGCGCGCTCAGCGGGGGTCTGCCCGTCCCCGCCGCCACCGTCCGCGACGTCGACTTGCTTCGCCCTGGCCAGAAGCTCACGCTTCTTGGCCTCGAACTGAGCGCGGGTCATGTGGCCGGCCTTGGCCCGGACCTCGAGGGCCGCGAGGGCCCGCTCTACCTTGGAGCGGGTCTCCGGGCTCAGGCCCGCCATCGGATCGGTTCCATCGCCAGCGGCATTCGAGCGCGCCTGCCTCGCTCCCTGCGCCTCATGCCGACGGCGAGCCTCGGCAGCCTCGTCGGCCGCGCGCAGCCTCTCCCCGCGGGTCGCCGCGGGGCCCACGGGAGTTCCATCCGCGCTCGAAGCGGCCGTGACCGCGCCGGTGGGCGCTGCGCCGCCGGAGGCGGCCCGCGCGCGCTGCTCCAGACTCTGCTCGAGGGCCTGTACCTGCTCGCGGCTCATCTCACCCGCTACCGCTCGTTCGTACAGGGCCTGCTTGGCGCGCTGCAGCTTCTGAGCAGTCGATGCGGACGCGCCCTGCGCCTGGGGCTTCTCGTTCCCGGACGCCTCGGCGCCACCTGAAGCCTTGGCCGCCGCACGACGGGCCCGGGCTTCCTTCTCCTCGTGAGCCTTCCTGAGGGCCTGGATGCGAGCCGCTTCACGGTCCAGCTCGGCCCCGGCCGCCTTGCGGGCGTCGAGCAGCAGCTGGCGGTAGTAGAGCAGGAACTCGTCGGAAGAGAGGGCCCGGTCGCCGTTGTGGTCGAAGGCCTTGAATTCGTCGCGCGGGATCGATGCGCGGCTCACCTCGCGGGCGTCGAGCACGCCGTCCTTGTTGCTATCCGCGGCGGCGAAGGTGCCGCGCGCACGGCGCAAGGGCGAGGTCTCTTGGGAACGCTGGGCCGCGGCGTCCGCGGCGAGCAACCCGAGGGTCAACAGGGGAGTGAGGAGGTGCTTCATCGGATCGGCCTCTAGTGTGAGCGAGGTGGGTCTGGGGAGCCGGCGGCGCCGGATCCGTCGCGAGCCATGCGAGGAGCGTGCCAGACGGCAGGAAACCCCTCGGAGCCCAGCGAAGGGCCTCCAGATGGCTGTGAAGGCCGCCCAACAGGGGTGTCACTGCCGCGCAGTCCGTCACGCCCGGGCCTGGCCGTCCTCTCCAGGAGACACCGGCTGGGAGGATCGCCCGGGGGGAGTGGGCCGAGCGCCTCGGGGCGGCATCGGCTTCCGAATCGCAAAAGGCCCGATTGCAGCCGGGGAGAGGTGCCAGTACAAACGCTGCGCGAACACCGCGACGGCGCCCGGTCCCCGTCACCTCGTCGCGCCCGATCCCGTAGTCGACTGCAAGCCGACCGAAGTCCCCGATGCTAGCCAAGACGAGCGAGACAACCACCGTGGAGACCCCCAGCGCGAAGAAGATCGCCACCAGGGACGCCTACGGCGAAGCCCTGGTGCAACTCGGAGGGGAGCGCGACGACATCGTGGTCCTCGACGCCGACCTCTCCGGCTCGACGCGCACGAAGGGCTTCTCGAAGGCCTTCCCCGAGCGCTTCTTCAACATGGGCGTCGCCGAGGCGAACATGATGGGCACGGCCGCCGGCCTGGCCGCGATGGGCAAGACCGTGTTCGCCAGCTCGTTCGCGATGTTCGCAGCGGGCAAGGCCTGGGAGCAGATCCGGCAGTCGATCTGCGTCCCCAAGCTCGATGTGAAGATCTGCGCCTCCCACGCGGGACTCACGGTCGGCGAGGACGGCAAGTCCCACCAGATGCTGGAGGACCTGACGATCATGGGGGTACTCCCCAACATGACGGTGATCGTCCCCGCCGACGCCGTCGAAGCGCGCGGCGCGGTACGCGCGGCCGCCGAGCTAGAGGGACCGGTCTACGTTCGCCTGTCGCGTGCTCCTACCCCGATCGTACTCCCCGACGGCCACACCTTCGAACCGGGTGTGGGAACCACGCTGCGCGAGGGCGCCGACGTAGCGATCGTCGCCTGCGGTGTGGAGGTCGGCGCCGCCCTGGAGGCCGCCGGACTCCTGGCAGCCGACGGCGTGGAGGCGAGGGTCATCAACATGGCCACGGTGAAGCCACTCGACGAGGATCTGCTCTGCCGAGCGGCCCGCGAGTGTGGGGCCGTGCTGACCGCCGAGGAACACCAGGTACGCGGAGGTCTGGGGAGCGCGGTCAGCGATCTCCTGGCGCGCACGACGCCCGTCCCCATGGACATGGTCGGAGTGGACGACACCTTCGGAGAGAGCGGAACCGCCGAAGAGCTGCTCGTTCGCTTCGGACTCGACGGGGCCTCCCTGGCAAAGCGCGCCCGCACCTTGATCGAAAGGAAGAGCTGATCGTGGTCTTGACCCCCGAACGCAAGCACGAGATCGAGCAGGTGGCCCGCCAGGTCCGGATCGACACGATCGAGATGACCCATGCCGCCGGCTGCGGTCACCCCGGCGGTCCGATGGGCATGGCGGACTTCATGGCGACCCTGTTCATCGCGCACCTGCGCCTCGACGGAGGGAACCTGCACGATCCTGATCGGGACCGCATGGTGCTCGGCAACGGGCACACCTGCGCGGGCCTGTACTCCCTGCTCTCCCAGAAGGGCATCTTCCCCCACGAGCTCCTGGCGACCTTCCGCAAGCTGGGCTCTCCGCTACAGGGACACCCCCACCGCAACCCGGAGCTGGGCATCGACATGAGCACGGGGAGCTTGGGCACCGGGCTCTCGGTGGGCGCCGGCATGGCCCTCGCCGCGCGCCTCAACGGCTGGGGCTCGCGCATCTACGTCGCGTCCTCGGACGGAGAGAGCCAGGAGGGACAGATCTGGGAGGCGGCCACGAGCGCCGCCCACTACGGTCTCTCGAACCTGTGCGTCCTGGTCGACTTCAACAACATCCAGATCGACGGAGTGATGCGCGAGGTGATGGACGTCCGCGACTTGCGCGCGAAGTACGAGGCCTTCGGCTGGCACGCCGTGGAGGTCGACGGCCACGACGTCGACGCGGTCGACGGCGCCCTCTGCGAGGCACGCGTGACCGACGACCGCCCCAGCGCCATCATCTGCCACACGACGCTCGGCAAGGGCGTCTCGTTCATGGAGAACGACGCCGGCTGGCACGGCGTGGCCCCCGACGACGAGCAGGCGACGCAGGCCCTGGCGGAGCTGGGCGTCTAGCCCCCACCGGCGGGCTACAATCCCCGCCATGAGCGGACGGGGAGCGAGACGGCGCGGCAGCGGCGCATGGAGCGCCGGTCCGATCGCCTTCGGAGTCGCCCTCGGGATGGTGCTGCTGGCTCTGGTCCAGGCCCTCCTGCCGGCGCGCGAGGCGGCCGACATCACGCACTACCGAGAGGTGCGCCGCTTCGTCCTCGACCACTTCGTGGGCGTCGTGGACCCCGACGTGCTCGTGCAGGACGCCCTGCAGGGCATGCTCGGCAACCTCGACGAGTACTCGCGTTACTACGACCAGTCCGAATCGCAGCGCGTCGACCGGGAAACCCGCGGGCGCTTCACCGGCATCGGAGTCGTCTTTCGCGCGCCGGTTTCGGCGGCCCAAGTTCTCTTCCCCCTCCCCGGCGGTCCGGCGGACGCCGCGGGCCTGCAAGTCGGCGACGTGCTGCTCACCATCGACGGCGAACCGGCCGCCGAAGGCGGTCAGGAGACCCTGCGAGAGCGCCTGCGGGGAGAGCCGCAGTCCGAGGTCGTACTGGAGGTGCGCGGCCTCGACGGGAGCGAGCGCGAGCACCGCGTCGTGCGCCAGTCCCTGGTCGACCCCACGGTGCGCCACGTCAGGCTGGCGGATGAAGAGCCGGCCATCGGCTATGTGGCCGTGTCTTCCTTCAGCCGCGAGACGAGCCGGGAGTTCGACGAGGCCTGCGAGTGGCTGGAGGACGCGGGTATGCGCGGCCTCGTCCTCGACCTGCGCGACAACCCCGGGGGGGTGCTCGAGGCCGCGGTGGATCTCGCCCGGCGCTTCATCCCCGAGGGCGTGATCGTCTCGACCGAGGGGCGCGGGGCGCGGGACGTCTTGCGGGCGGACCCCTCCGAAGCCCACCTCGAGGGCACGCCGCTCGTGGTCCTGGTCGACGGCGGCTCGGCGAGCGCAAGCGAGGTCCTCGCGGGAGCCCTGCAGGACCACCGCGTGGCGGTCATCCTGGGCGAGCCGACCCATGGCAAGGGCGTCGTTCAGACCATACGGCGCTACGACGAACGCGGGACCATCGCGAAGGTGACGACGTCGTACTTCTACACACCAGCCCACCGCAATCTGGAGCGCAACCCCGCCGAGGGGCGGGAGTGGGGCATCGTGCCCGACTTCGAGGTCAGCCTGAGCGACGGCCAACGCACGAGCGTGCTCAGCCACATCCTGCGCTACGGCCCGCCGCGAGAGCTGACCGATCAGCTGCGCGCCTGGGAAGAGGCCGAGGGCGTCGCCCTGCTCGATGAGCACCCCGAGGATCCCCAGCTGGAGGCGGCCCTGGCCCTGTTGCGCGGCGAGCGGGCGGAGTTGCTCGGCGAGGAAACGGAGCGGTGAGCGAGCGGATCCTGGGCATCGAAACCTCCTGCGACGAGACGGCCGCGGCGGTCGTCAGCGACGGGCGCGAGGTGCTCTCCTCGGTGATCCACAGCCAGATCGACGAGCACGCCGTCTACGGGGGGGTGGTGCCCGAACTCGCGGGGCGCTCGCACTTGCGCGAGCTGACCGGGATCACCGATCGCGCCCTGGTGGAAGCCGGGGTCGGCCTTGAGGAGATCGACGCCGTGGCGGTGACCACGCGCCCGGGCCTGATCGGCTCGCTGCTCGTGGGAGTTTCCACAGCCAAGGGCCTCGCCTACGGCGCCGACCTGCCACTGATCGGCGTGCACCACATCGAAGCCCATGTCTATGCGGCCACGATGGAGTGCTCGAGCCCGCCCTACCCCTGCATCGCCCTGGTCGTCTCCGGCGGTCACACGGCCCTCTACCGCGCGGAGAGCCCGCTCGAGCACACGCTCCTGGCAGCGACCCTCGACGACGCCGCCGGCGAGGCCTTCGACAAGGTCGCGTGGCTCCTCGGCCTACCCTACCCGGGCGGCCCCTCGGTCAGCGCCCTCGCCCGAGAGGGCCGCGCCGACGCGATCGCCTTCCCGCGCTACCGCGCCCCCGGCGGAGGCGGTGGCTTCTCCTTCAGCGGGCTCAAGACCTCTGTCCTCTACCATCTGCGCGGGGGCGACGCCCTGGCGCCCACGCCGCCGCCCGAGGGAATTGACGACCGCGCCGACGTGGCCGCTTCCTTCGAGCAGGCGGTGGTCGAGGCCCTGGTGAGCGAGACCCTCCGAGCCGCACGGCGTGAAGGGCTCGAGACGATCCTGGTGGCCGGAGGCGTGGCCTGCAACCACCGCCTGCGGGAGGAGATGAAGCGCCAGGGCGAACAGGACGGCCGCTTGGTGGTCTTCCCCTCTCCCTCCTACTGCACCGACAACGCCGTCATGATCGCCGGCTTGGGGTCCGAGCTCCTGCGAGCGGGTCGCACCTGTGGCTGGGACCTGGACGCCAGCCCACGCTGAGCCCTGCTCAGGGCGGATACAATCCCCAACCGCCGCGCGCCGGCCGCCCCCGCAACTCGTGAACACCCAAGAGCTCAAACGAGTCTTCGAAGCCGTCCGGGAGGGAACCCTCGCTGTCTCCGAGGGCATCGAACGCCTGACCGGACGCGGAGAGCTCGACCTCGGTCACACGCGCCTGGACATCGGACGCGCCATGCGCTGCGGACACCCCGAGGTGATCTACGGCGAGGGCAAGACCCCTGAACAGGTGCTGGAGATCGCACGAGCTGTCCTGACCGCCCACGACTCCCTGCTGGTCACGCGTACCAGCGAGGAGACCGCGGCCCTGCTCACGGCGGAGCTCGCGGGCGCCCGGCACCATGCTCTGGCCCGGGCCGTGACAGTCGAGCCCGACGAGCTGAACGAGACAGGCTCGGTCATCGTCGTCTGCGCGGGCACCAGCGACCTGCCGGTCGCCGAGGAGGCCGCCCTGACCGCCCGCATGCTGGGAGCCCGGGTGCAGACCCTGCCCGACGTGGGCGTCGCCGGCCTGCACCGCCTGCTCGCCCACGTCGACCGCCTGCGCAAAGCTCGCGCCGTAGTCGTCGTGGCCGGCATGGAGGGAGCCCTGCCCAGCGTCGTCGGTGGTCTTGTGGACAGGCCGGTGATCGCCGTGCCCACCTCGATTGGCTACGGCGCCTCCTTCGGAGGTATCGCGGCCCTGCTTGCGATGCTGAACTCCTGCGCGGCGGGAGTTTCCGTGGTCAACATCGACAACGGCTTCGGCGCCGGTTATCAAGCGGCCCAGATCAACCGCATGGCGGAGGTCACGACAGCATGAGCGAATCCAAGCGCGCATGGATCGCCCTCGAGAACGGCACCGTCCTCGAGGGCAAGGCCGCCGGCGCCGACGGCGAGGCGAGCGGCGACATCGTCTTCAACACGGCCATGACCGGCTACCACGAGATCCTCACGGATCCGTCCTACGCGGGTCAGGTCGTGCTCATGACCTACCCACTGATCGGCAACTACGGCGTGGCCGAGGAAGACGCCGAGAGCGGAAGCTCTTGGGCCGAGGCTTTCGTCATGCGCGAGATGGCCGCCCGGCCGAGCAGCTTCCGCGCCGATGTCTCCCTGCGCGATTGGCTGTGCTCACGCGGCGTGGTCGCCATCGAGGGCGTCGACACGCGGCGCCTGACGCGCATGACGCGCACGGAGGGCTCCCTGCGCTGCGTAGTCTCTACCGAGGACGGCGACACCGAATCCCTCCTCGCCAAGGCACGCGCCACGCGCTCGACCGACGGCCGCGACCTGGCGTCGGTCGTGACCTGCCCCCAGGAGTACACCTGGGACGCGGCCTTCGACAGCTCCTATCCCCACCAGCTGGGCGAGATCGAAGGCGAGCGCATCCGGTGCGTGGCCTACGACTTCGGCCTCAAGCGCAACATCCTGCGCAGCCTCGTGCACTGCGGGTTCGACCTGAGCGTGGTCCCCGCCCACACGCCCGCCGGCGAAGTCCTGGCGCGCGACCCCGAGGCGGTGTTCCTCTCCAACGGTCCGGGCGATCCGTCGGCGGTGACTCCGGCCATCGACGCGGTCGCGGACTTGGTGGGCAAGGTCCCGATCTTCGGCATCTGCCTCGGTCATCAGATCCTCTCGATCGTGCTCGGGGCGCGCACGGTCAAGATGCCCTTCGGCCACCACGGGGCGAACCATCCCGTGCGCGACATTCAGACGGGCAAGGTCGAGATCACTTCCCAGAACCACTCCTTCGCGGTCGAGCCCCAGAGCCTGCCTAGCGAGCTGGAGCTCTCCCACGTGAACCTCAACGACGGCACGATCGAAGGAGTGCGCCACACTTCACTGCCGGTGTTCAGCGTCCAGTACCACCCCGAAGCCGCCCCCGGCCCCCTCGACTCCGCCTACATCTTCCAGCGCTTCCGCGACCTCGTCGCGGCCCAGCGGGTGTAGGCGGATGCTCGCCCGCGCCCCGCGCGAGGGTCAGAGCATCGAGACCGGATCGACGTCGATCAGCACGCGGGTACGGGTGCTCTCCTCGGCGAAACGAATCAGGAAGCCGCGGGCAACGGACCCGGCCTCGGCGTCCGAGCCGCGCGCGGGGAGCTTGAGGAGCAGGTGGCGGCGGTGGCGGCCGCGCAGCATGGCGATCGGCGCCGGAGCGGGACCGAGGACCGCGCCGCCGTGCTCCCGGGCGCAGGCCTCGAG
The DNA here is from genome assembly GCA_002686265.1 of Planctomycetota bacterium. Taxonomy (GTDB): domain Bacteria; phylum Planctomycetota; class UBA1135; order UBA1135. Next base: position 6,909 of record NZBA01000107.1, on the reverse strand, counting down.
ACCGTGGGCGCAGCGCTCGGCGGCCTCCCCTGCGCGGGCGGCGTCCTCGTCCTCGAACACGACGCGGATCAGGCGGGCGTGGGGCGGGTAGCCCAGCTCGCCGCGCAGAGCCTCTTCTTGGGCGCAGAACCCCTCGAAGTCGTTGCGGGCGGCGCGCTGGATGGCCGGATGGTCGGGCGTGCAGGTCTGTACGACGATGCGCCCCTGGTCGGCTCCGCGTCCCGCGCGGCCGGACACCTGGGCCAGGAGCTGATAGGTGCGCTCGGCGGCACGGAAGTCGGGCAGGTGCAGGGCGCTGTCCGCCGCCACGATCCCGACCAGCACGACGTTGGGGAAGTCGAGTCCCTTGGCGATCATCTGCGTACCCACCAACACGTCGAGCTCGCCGCGACCGAAGGACTCCAGGGTGCGCTCGTAGTCCTCGCGTCGCAGCATGGTGTCCGAGTCCATGCGCGCCACGCGCGCCTCGGGCAGAAGGGCACCGAGGGAGCTCTCGACGCGCTCGCTCCCACCGCCGAGGTAGTGCAAGGCCGGAGCGGTGCAAGCCGGGCAGGCCTTGGGAGGCCCGACCTCCTCGCAACAGCAGTGGCAGACCGCCCGGCCGATGCGGCGATGGAAGGTCAGGGTCACGTCGCACTGGCGGCAGCGGACGCTCTCTCCACACTCGCGGCACCACAGCACTGGGGCGAAGCCGCGCCGATTCAAGAAGAGAATCGACTGCTTCCCACGCTCGAGGGTCTCTTCCAGGAGAGTCCGCAGGCGGCGCGAGAAGAGCTTCGGGCCCGCGCGATCCGGCTTCTCCCGTCGCATGTCGACGATCTCGATCACGGGCATGCCGCGCCCGCTCACGCGCTCGGTCAGGGCCAGCCGCTCGTAGCGCTCTTCGCGCGCGTTCTTCCAGGACTCGAGGGAGGGCGTGGCCGAGCCGAGCACGCACACCGCTCCCAGGGCGCGGGCTCGGACGACCGCGATGTCGCGTGCGTGGTAGCGCGGAACGCTCTCCTGCTTGAACGAAGGCTCGTGCTCCTCGTCCACGACGATCACGCCCAGATCGGGCACGGGGGCGAAGATCGCCGAGCGCGCGCCGACGACCACGCGCGCCGCCCCGCTGCGCGCCCGCATCCACATGTCGAGGCGCTGGGCGTCGGTCATGCCACTGTGGAGGATCGCGACGTCACCGAACCGCGAGCGGAACCAGCTCACGGTTTGGGGCGTGAGAGCGATCTCGGGCACGAGCACTATCGCCCCACGCCCAAGCTCGAGGGCGCGCTCGATCACCCGCAGGTAGACCTCGGTCTTGCCGCTGCCCGTGACGCCCTGGAGCAGGAAGGTGCCGTACTCCCCCTGCTCGAGGCGCTCGACGAGGGCTCCCACGGCCGTCTCCTGCTGGTCCGAGAGCTGCTCGGGCCGCTCCCTGTCGAGGCCGGACGAGAGCAGGGGATCCGGCGCCGAGACGACGCGCTCGATGGTCACCCATCCGCGGCGCTCCAGGGAGCGGCAGGGGTGCTCACTGATCTTCAAGCGGCGGGTCACCACGCGCAGTTCGACGGGCGCACCGATCTCCAGGAGGGTCCGCAGCAGGCGGTGCTGCTTGGGGAAGCGATCGACGACCTCAGCCAACTCCGTCTCTCCGACGCCCTCGCGGACCGAGACGACACGCACGCGGCGTCTATTGCCTTCGCGTTTGAGGGAACCGGGAAGAACCGCGGACAGGGCCTGGCCCCAGGAGCAGGCGTAGTAGTCCGCGAACCAGCGCGTCAGCTCCAGCAGGCCGGCATCGACCATGGGCTCCGCGTCCAAGACATCCGCCAGCGGGCGGATGCGCCGCGGGTCGAGATCGCACCCGTCTTCGGTGGCGACGATCACGCCGATCAAGCGCCGCGAGCCGAAGGGGACCGCCACGCGCACGCCTGGGCGCGCGCTCTCGGCCAGGGCTGGAGGAACGGAGTAGGTGAACTCGCAGTGCAGCGGGCGGTTCAGCGCCACGCGCGCGAAACCGGCCACGGGGGCTTCTTCCTCCTCGTCGGCGGGGAAGAGCAGACCTCGGGCGGGATCGGGGGCGCGGTCGGCCACGGCATCATCCGCAGGCGCAGGGGGTCGCGCGGCAGCGCGGGCAGCCCTCGGCGTACTTGCGACAGGCGGCCTGCTCCAGGTTGACGCCGGAAACCGAGGCCAGAGTCGCCAGCCAGGCAAGGACGTCGGCGAACTCCCCCTCGAGATCGTCAACCTCGTTGCGCCGCAGGGCGCGGGTGAGCTCCCCGACTTCCTCGCAGAACCACATGTGGGTGCCCGCGAGGCCTCGGCTCGAGTCGCGCTCGTAGTAGATGCGCTCGATCAACTCCTGGAACTCCTCGATCCGCACCCTCAGCCCTCCCGCTTCACCGAGGCGATCGTGATGTCGTTGGGGAAGGGCTGGTCGCCCGCGAAACTGGAGACCGCCTCCTCGAGCGCCGCGAGCATGCTCGCGGTCGAGCCACCCGCATTGGCGTGGACGAGCTTGTAGAAGGGCCGCTCGCCAAGCTCGTCGCCCTCCTCGTCCTGCACCGACACGGGCCCCGTGTTCGCCAGCACGATCCGATCCTCGCTCTCCAGGACGATGCGTTGGACCTGGAGGGTGCGGTCGAAGACCGGGCCCTTGTCGAAGCCGAGGGCGATCCCCTCGGGCTGGATGAGGCGCAAGCTGCGCTTGGCGGCCACGTAGTGCAGCAGCGGCACCTTGTGCCCGGCGCACGCGACGTCGACCGTGTGCGCCTGTGGATCGATCAGGACGTACATGGCGGTGACGTACATCCCGCGGCGCACATCCATGGCCAGGAAGCGGTTGACGCGTCGGAGGGCATCCTCGCAGTGAACACTACGGGAGAGCTCGCTACGCAGGTAGGCGCGGGCGGTGGCTCCCACCAGAGCGCCCGGCACGCCCTGGCCGCTGACCCCGCAGACCAACACGCCCACGCGCCCTTCGTCCGAGGCGATGAAGTCGTGGAAGTCCCCGCCCGGCTGAGCGGCGCCGATGTGGATCCCGCCCAGGTCGTATCCGGCGCAGGCGGGGGTGGACTCGACGTGCAGCGCCTCGCGCACCTCGTTGGCGACCTCCATCTCGCGCTCGCGCACGGAGAGCTCGATCTCGACCTCCTGCGCCTCCTCGAGATCCTCGGCCATGCGATTGACGGTGCGCGCGAGCAGCGCCACCTCGCCTCCCGCCTTGACCCGCGAGCGATGGTGCAGGTTCCCCCGGGCGATCTGACGGATGTCGTTGACGATCGCGTTGATCGGTTGCACGACGTGGTTCGAGACGAGCAGCGCGACGAAACCGCCGACGATGATGACCACGAGAGTGATCCCGGCGATCAGCCTACCGACGCCCTTGTCGGTCTCCGCGGTTTCCTTGGGGATGAGGAAGCGCGCCGGCCTCTTCTGTCCATCGGGCAGGTTGGGATCGCGGTACTCGTAGTACCAGGCGGGAATCACCTCGCCGCGATCCATGCCGTAGATCGCGTCGTAGCGCAGTACCGGCGACCCCCGGAAGCTCGTCGCCTTCTCGCCCTGCTGCTCGAAGTTGGTGGACTGCAGCTCGCGCGCGCTCAACTCGAGCCCCTGGATGACCCTGTTCTCCAGGGAGTTCGCGGAGATCCGGCTGATGGACTGCTTCAACAGGTAGCCCGCCACGACCATGACGGCCGCCAGGGAGAGGCTCATCGCCAGGGTGAACTTCGCCCTCAGGGGGAGGCCGCCGACGCGACGATCCTGCTCTGCTGCTCTCGTCATGGCGCTCTCATCACGGCGTGCCGATCACGCTCCAGGGAAGGTCGGGCAAGAGCAACCGCGCGGGCGCGATGATCAGGACGAGGCCGAAGAGCCCGGCCACGACATCATCGAGCAGGATCCCGTCCCCGCCGGGGATGGACTCCATGCGGCGCGCGAGGCGCGGCTTGGCGATGTCGAAGAAGCGGAACACGAAGAAGGCGACGACCAAGGTAAGCAGGCTCGGGCCGCTCGACCACAGCACGCAGATCAGGTAGCCGATGACCTCGTCGAGGACGAAGATGCCCGGGTCCTTCTTCCCAGCGTACTCCTCGGCCCAGGTGCCGAGCGAACGTCCGATCAGGTAGATCCCGGCGACGGCCACGAGGATCCAGAGGGGGTAGAGCGCGGTGGGCGCCAGGGCCCAGGCGATGGCAACGCCGCCCAGGGTCCCCACCGTGCCGGGGGCGAACGGCGAGCAGCCCAGAAAGCCGCAGGAGACCAGGCCGAGGCGGATGAGGTTCACGCCTGCTCTCCCAGCAGGACGCCACGCGTCCGCAGGCTGTAGGTGATGCCCGAGCCGACCGTCGCGACCAGCGTGGTCCAGACCATGGCGTGGGCGAAGAAGGCGAGGAACGCGTAGAAGGCGGGTGGCCAGGCCACGATCTGTGTGCAAAGCACAGCGCCGATCGTGACGCACTGCATGATCATCTTGAACTTCCCGAATCCGTCGGCGGGGAACTCACGCCCGACGCTCTCCACGTAGCCGCGGATCGCGGTGACCAGGAACTCGCGCGCCAAGGTGAGCACGACGACCGTCGCCGGCATGAACCCCCGCGACCAGGGCATGGTCGCCAGGTAGACCATCGCGCCGACGATCAGGACCTTGTCAACGAATGGATCGGCGATCCTACCGAAGGCGCTTACCTGGTTGTCGCGCCGTGCGAGGTAGCCGTCGAGTGCGTCGGTCGAGGCGACGACGATGAAGAGCCAGAAGGCAATGTGGAGCTCGAGTCGGATCGTCTCCGCGGGCTTTGCGCCGTAGACGGCGAAGATCGAGAACAGCGCCAGGGCTCCCACGAAGCGCGACGCGGTGATCCTGTTGGGCCAGTGCTCGAAGACGCTCATCGGTCCACCGGAACGGGAACGCAGGGCTTGCACAGCAGGTTCGCCTCGTCGTCGATGTCCTCGACGCGCACGCGCAAGACATCGCCCGGCTGAGCGTTGGACTCGGAAACCAGGGCCACGGTGTCCACCTCCGGCGCGTCCGTCTCGCCGCGGGCGACGGCGCCAGGCCCGCGGTCGGCCTCGTCGACGAGGACTTCCAGCTCCTCCCCGACGCGGGCGGCCTGGGAGGCGCGCAGGAGCTCGTCGCGGACAGCGAGCACTGCGCGGGTGCGCTGCAGCACCTCCTCGGTCGGAAGGCTACCGTCGAGGGCTTGGCTCGGAGTTCCTTCTTCGTTCGAGTAGGGAAAAGCGCCCACGCGCGTCAGGCGGAACTCCCTCAGGAAGGCGCACAGCTCCTCCAAGTCCTCCTCGCGCTCGCCGGGGAAGCCCACGAGCAGGGTCGTCCGCAGGGTGAGGCCGGGCACCTCGTCGAAGAGCCGTCCAACGATCTCGCGCACCTGCTCCCCGCTGCCGTGGCGGCGCATGGCGCGCAGGATCGGCGTGGAGACGTGCTGGATGGGCATATCGAGGTAGGTCGCGACCCGCGGGTGGTCCCGCAGGAGGTCGGAGAGACCGGCGGGGAGGCGGTTGGGGTAGGCGTACATCACTCTCACGCGGTGGATTCCGGAGAGGTCCGCCAGGGCTTCCACGAGCTCGGGCAGCTCCCGGCCCGCGTCCCGTCCCCAGGCGGTCGAATCCTCGGCGACGAGCACCAACTCGCGCACGCCGCAGGCCGCAAGCTCGCGCCCTTCCTCCAGCAGGTCGGCCAGACCCTTGGAACGGTGCGTCCCGCGAATCGAGGGGATGGTGCAGAAGCTGCACTGGTGATCGCAGCCGTGGGAGATGCGCAGGAACGCATAGGAAGCGGGGGTGGCGAGGAGCCGACCTCCCTCGCGGCGCGCCTCGCGCTGGGCGGGTCCCTCGAGGTAGTCGGGGATCGCCTTCCCGTCGGTCAGCTCCCGCACCGAGCGTGCGAGGTTCGTGTAGTCGGAGATCTCGGCGAAGAGATCGACCTCGGGCAGCTCCTCCCGGAGCTTGCGCCGGTAGCGCTGCACGAGGCAGCCGGCCACGACGACCGAGCCGATCTCCCCCCGTCGCTTGCGCTCCAAGAGCTCGCGGATGATGCCGAGGGACTCCTCGCGTGCGGGTCCGATAAACGAGCAGGTGTTGACGACGACGGCCTGCGCCGCGGCGGGATCGTCGGTGATGACCAGCCCTTCTTCCGCCATGCGCCCGAGGATCAACTCGGAGTCGATCAGGTTTCGGGCGCAGCCTAGGTGGACGAGGGAGACGAGGCGGTGGTCACTCACGGCGTGGACGATCGTGGTTCGGGATTGTAGCCCCTCGGCTCGACACTAGGAGTCGTCGGCGAGGGCCAACCACTCCTCGCGGTTCATCAGGATCTCCCGGCTCTTGCCCCCCATGTAGGGCCCGATCAGGCCTCGCTCCTGGAGCTCATCCAGGATCTTGCAGGATTGGTCGAAGGACAGGTCGAAACCGCGCTGGAGCATGGAGACGGCCACTCGCTCCCGTTCCAGGAAGAGGCAGCCGGCCTTCATCAGGAGCTCTGCGCCCGTCTCGGGCGCGGGCTGGGGCTCCAGGACGAGCTCGCGCTCGGCGGGCGGGTCCGGCTCGGCCGGCTCGATCGGTTCGGTGACCGGCTCGCCGAACAGATCGCGTTGGCAGTCTTCTCCGCTCTCCTCTTCGCCGTCCGCCTCGGCGGGCTCGTCGCCCTCGGTGTCGTCCTCGTCCAGCTCCGCCGCGTCGTCGAGCTCGTCGGAGTCGTCGTCCTCCTCCAGCTCGTCCTCCTCGGCGTCCTCCTCGGCGTCCTCCTCGTCCAGCTCCGCCGCGTCGTCGAGCTCGTCGGAGTCGTCGTCCTCGTCCAGCTCGTCCTCCTCGGCGTCCTCCTCGTCCAGTTCCGCCGCGTCGTCGAGCTCGTCGGAGTCGTCGTCCTCCTCCAGCTCGTCCTCCTCGGCGTCCTCCTCGTCCAGCTCCGCCGCG
>NZBA01000106.1 GCA_002686265.1 Planctomycetota bacterium | reverse complement strand
TCGCGCAGGCCCAGATCCCCAGCCAGGACGCACCTCCGAGGCCGTGCGGTACTCCTCTGTCGGTGAAGCGATGAAGGGTGTGCGACACCGTATGCGCTCACCGAACCCGCAGCGACAACACCGGCGTCAGCTCGACACCGTCGCCGTTCTCGCAGAGGGCCTGGAGGTGGAGGGGCCCGCGGTAGTCGCGAGGGATCTCCAAGCGCCAGGAGCCCGTGCAGCTCTCCCCGAGGGAGAGGATCGGGAACTCCTGGGCTCCCCACGGATCCAACGTGGGTCGGCCGACATCGGAGAGAGGAAGCGAGGCGCGGTGGGCGGCGGCCACCAGGGTGGCGTGGGTGCCGGGGTCGTCGGTCAAGGAAACCGTCAGAGTCGCGCCCGCCCGCGGCGGGGCGTCAGCGGCGAGCTGTGCGGGGAAGCCGGAGAGGATGGCCGGCTTGAGATCCCAGTCGAGGTAGGGCCACTTGTCACGCAGATCGCCGACCATGTCCTGGGCAGCCTCGACCAAGGGATCGAGCATGGCGCAGGAGGGAGCCTGGACCGTGGACGGGGAGCCGCCCTCGGCCAAATCGACGAACAAGCTCGCGCAGAGGTAGAGGAACTCCGCGGCGTTGACCTGCACCGAACCGACGCTCAGGTAGGAAGGCACGACATACCCCGGCGTCTCCGCCCAAGCGGTCGAGTTCAACGCGGGATCGAGGGCGGCGGCGGCAGCCAGTAGGTCCGTCGCGGCCACCTGAGGCGGGATGAGAGAGGGCAACGCGGCGTTCAGAGGACCGATGGCGCGGCCCAAGGGGACGGAAGCAGGCAGGGAGCCGCCGTAGCCGGCGAGCATCCCCACCAGACACTGCGTCATGTCGCACAGGGAGAGGTAACGCTCTCCACTGGTGACGAAGGCCGGCGGCGGAGCCGGAGTCGCGCCGCCCCAACCGTCCAGCAGATCGTGGGCGAAGTCGAGCAGCTCGACCCGACTCAGGCTCTGGCCGTTGAGGGAGGTGAAGGCCGACTGCAGGGCGTCCACCGAGACGAAGCGACTGCCGGGATTGGCGGGGAAGAAGGACTGCACCAACCAGTCGAGCACCTCCTGGATGTTCTGGTAGTTGGCGTCGATGTCGGCCTGGGGCCGGATGAGCCAGGGCGGCAGGTCGGGATCGTCAGGGTGGTTGTAGGCGTAGCCCGTGGGCGACTGCAGGGCGTAGATGGTCTTGCCGGCGATGCTCATCTTGAGCAGGTTGGTGCGCGAGCGGTCCAGGGTGGCGATCGTGTCCTCCAGGTGCGCCACGCCGTCCATCCCCCGGCTGTCGAAGTTCCCCGTGCCGTCGGTGGCGGAGACGCGCAGGTGATGGCGCGCCCAGAACATCTGCCTTACGTGATCGGGCGTGGGCGAGAGCAGCTCGCTGAACGCCGCGATCCCGTCCATGTAGTTCGGCGGCGGGTTGGGGATGTGGGCGGAGTAGCCGAACAGGATCGCCTCCGGCTCGGTGGCGTCGACAGCGTGAGCCTTGGCAGGATCGAACTCGTCCAAACCCGAGACGGCGAGCATGGACCCGAAGACGTTGCGGGTCTTCTTCAGGGCGCCGTGGAAGAGCGGGTTGATGTCGCCGAGGTACAGGTGCCGGTGGGCGTTGAGGTGCAGCTCCATCGCGACCTGGATCTCGCTCCAGGTCGCGGTGGGGTAGTTCAGGAGCGCGATGGGGTTGTTCGAGTAGGTGGGCTCGTGGGCGCCGTGGTAGCCCAGCGACAGGACGCCCGCGTCCCGCGCCGTCGTGATGTCGTGGATCGTGCCGAAGCTCAACGTCTCGCTGTCGGCGCCGTAGAACTGGAAGCAGGCCTGGGGACCGTACTGCGGGTAGCTCGCGTGCAGCCCTTCGAGCATCGGGAGAACCCTCTCGAAGCGCTCCTCGGAGCGATCGAGGTTGATGTGGTCCTCGGTGTGGCTGAAGAGGTAGATGTAGACCGGCTTGGGTCGCTGGGTCGGGGCGATGCCCTGGTACTGCGCGAAGCCCGTGGCCGTCGAGAGCGCGATCACCAGGAAGGTGGCGGGTCGAAGCATGATCCGAAGGGGTGAGCGTGGAGCCGGGGAGCCTGAGCGACACACGGGCTCACCCAAACCTTCCGCACGCCCGGCGGTTTCGCCCGCCGGCGGGCAAGCCTGCCCGCGATCCCGCCGCGCACGGTCGCGATCCAGGCTACCAGAGCCCCCGGTTTCGGGGGGTGAGCGCTCGGCCGGCTCGCGGCTCGCTGCCAGTGAGGACGCCTAGCATCCCATTGAGAAGGGCCTGCTGCGACCTCGCCCGCCTTGCGGCGACGGGGAGGCCTTCGCTCCGCTACAGCTCTCCTTCAACGGGCTGCTAGGGCGTATCGGCCCCCAGGCCCGGTCCGTAGACCACCGCGTTGGAGAACAACCGCCCCGTCGCCGCGTGGTGGCCGCGAAAGGCGGGCATGGAGGCGAAGAGGATCAGCTGGCCGTGGCCGAGGGGCTCGGTCACCAGGTAAGCGGAATCGGCCGTGCGCTCGCGGGCCTCGGGCCACAACAGGCCCGAGAGGCGTAGGGACTCGGCGGGAGCGAGACGGACGGCGACACCACGCCGGGCGTGGAGGACCGTCGAGCCGCTGAAGAGAACCGGCAGCGACGACGCGCAACCGACCGTGATCCAAGCATCGGGGTCCGCGTGGGCCAACAAGGTCACGCCGAAGGGCGAGAAGCCGCGCAACCACTCGTCACGGTCCACGGCGGACTCCGACGGGGTCTCGGCGGAGGCCTCGGCCTCGCCCGCACCACGAACGACCGCTCCCCCGCCGGCGCCGGTCGCGTCCCGGGCTCCGCCGGCGGAGTCCCCATCCAAGGACCCGGCCGAGGCCTCGCTCGCCACGCCCTCCCAAACGAGACGCTCGTCGATCTCGACCGCACGGGCGGCACGCTCGCGGCGGGCCGCGAGGAGGTAGGGATCGAGATCCTCGATCACGTCCCGGCGACGCACGACCGAGCTCAAGCCCAACCGCTCACGGGTCAAGGCCGCCGCGCTCTGTGCACAGGCGATCAAGGTCCCGCCGGAACGCACCCAGTCCGCCAGCTCGTCCTCGGCGGCGCCCAGGACGCCCGCCAGGCCGCCAGGAGGCAGGACGAGCACGTTGTAACGCCGCAGATCCGCGCGCGAGAGAGCGGCGGCGTCGAGCACCGTGAAGGGAACCCCCAAGACGACGTCGAGGTGATGCCAGAGATGACCGTAGCGGTCCGCGCGGACCGGGGCGTTGGCCAACACCGCGATGCGCGGCCGCGTGAGCAGGCCGAAATGCCCGCCTCCGAGGTCGGGACCGTCGTCAGGAGAACGTCCGGTCGACGCCTCGAAGACATCGATCTGTGAGGCGCCGGCCGCCCCGGCGATGCGCTCGCGTACCCCGTCGAGGTCGCCGGGATTCTCGGCTCGCCGCAACAGCACGCTGCCGCGTGCGAAGGAGCGGCCCGACGCCCGGAAGGAGGCGTCCGACAGGCGCACCGCAAGGTCCGCCTCCAGAGCCCGCGCCGCGAACGCGACCGCCCCGTCGTCGGCCCCGTCCACCACCCAGGCGACCGGCGCGTCGCACTCGACGAGCTGCCCGGGAGCCGGCGGCGGGCCGGCCACCAAGGTGAGCCCGACTTCCGGTGCGGCGCACCACCACCCGTCCAGGCCCAGGGCATGGGGCACAGACCACGAGGTCACGTCGTAGATCTTCGAGGCTCCCTTGCGCTCGAGCTCCTCGCGCTCGGACAAGAGGGCCGCCGCGCCCATGCGCGTGTCGAACTCCAAGTACGCCCGCACCATGCGCCCCTGGGGCTGGCGCGCGGGGACGACGAGGCTCTCTGCTGGGAAGCTCACCTCCGCCTCGGCCTGCCCCAGCGCCCCCTCGCCGTCGAGGCCGGTGAACTCCGACTCCGCCCGAAAGACCTCGATCCCCTGCCCGAGCAGGATGCGCACGAGCTCCCGCTCCCGGCTGGGGTGGGGGCCGGGGCGCAGGACGAAGGCGCGGTCGTTTCCCGGCGTGTCCGCCGCCACGCTCGCGCGCTTGTCGGCGAGGTAGCTCTCCAGGACATCGCCGCGGCGCTCGGCCAGGGTCTCGAGGTTCGCCATGCTGGCCGCCACCTGGTGGTGCACCGCCTCACGGTAGGTCAGCACCTCCCCCGATGGCCGCCGCACCGGCGTTCCGTTCGTGGCCGCCTGCTCGTAGAGGATCCCCACCGCCCCGGCGAGCGAGCTCCACGAGTCGGAGTAGAACGGCGCCCAGCCGTCGGCCCACTCGCGGGTGTAGTAGCTCCAGCCGTGCTCGTCGAAGGCGCGCGCGGCGTCGGCCGCGAAGGCGCGCTGCCACTCGACGTGCCGCGGGCCAAATGCCGGGTGGATCGGCTCCGCCTGCGGGTAGAACAGGAACGTGTCGAGACTTCCCATCTCGTGAGCGTCCACGAACAGCTGGGGATGGAAGCCGAGCACGGCCCGCCAGCGCCCACGCGTCTCCGGCTGCGTGCCCGCCATCCAGTCGCGGTTGAGGTCGAACAGGTAGTGGTTCCCGCGCCCGTGCGGCCAGCGCCCTCGGTGCATGCCCTCGTAGTCGAAGTTCGGCGTGTACCCCGCCGCTTGCTCGACCATGCCGATGATCCGCTGGCGGCCGTCGGGGTTCATGCAGGGGTCGATCACGACCACGACCGCGCTCAACAACTCCGCCGTGGCCGCGCTCGTGTCCGCCGCGAGGTGGTAGCCCAGGGCGACGGCGGCGTCGGTGCCCGACAGCTCGTCCCCGTGGATGCTGTAGGCCATCCAGGCCACCGGCGGCGTGCGCTCGATCACAGCCTGAGCCTCGGCGTCGGAGAGTCCGCGCGGGTCCGCGAGACGGGCGAGGTCGGAGCGGATCGCTTCGAGGCGCCCGTGGTTCGCCGGCGCGGTCACGACCGCGTACACCAACCGCCGGCCCTCGTGGGTGCGGCCGTACTCGGTGAGCGTAACGCGCTCGCTGGCGGCGGCGAGGGCCTCGAAACAGGAGAGGACCTCGCTGTGGTGGGTGAGGCGCGAGCCGTGGACTTGACCCAGGACCGCCTCGGGGGCGGGGATCGAGGGATCGTAGTCGGCGCCGGCGAAGAACGGCTCGGGGTAGGCGTGGTCGGGCGGATCGCCGAAGCGCAGCACGGCGGAGGAGGAGGCGCCCTCCTGTGGGGCCGCTTCGGCTGGTGGAGATCCGGCGCAACCGAGGAGCGTGGCGATCGAGACGACGCGCGGGAGGAGGGCGGCTTCCATGGAGCAGGAGCCTACGAGTGGGGGCGGCGGATTGCCCGCGCGAGGAGGCTCGGCGGCAGGTGAGCGGCGATGGAGGGCGCGGGCGCCGGGGGGTGGGCCGGGAGGACGGTGATCGCCCAGGACACCGGAGGGCGGCGGGCTCTGTGGAGACGGGCAGCGACGATCGGTGTGTGCGGCACTCTGCTGTCGGCGGAGTGATGATGAGTGTGCGACACCGTACGATAGGGGGATGGCCGCCGCCCTCGAGGAGATCGTTCGCCGGGTCGTCGGGCGCGTATTCGCGGAACGTGGCTCGGGCGTTGGCAGGCAGCGGCCAGGAGGCGTTCACGTCGACCTGCGCCCCGCCGGCGAGGGCCTACGCCCCGGCACCGAGCACTCACCGCGCCCAGATCAGGGAGCGCGCCTGTGGGCGGCGAGCGACGTGGCCGAACTCCCCGACGGCGCACGCATCGCCATGGAACCCGGCGCCATCGCAACCCCCCTCGCTCGCGAGGAAGCCCGCCGACGCGGCATCCACCTCGACGAAGGCGGCGGCGGCTCTGCAGGCAGACGCCTCACCATCGCCGTCGCCAGCGATCACGGAGGCTTCACCCTCAAGGGACAACTGCTCGCCCGGCTCGCCGAGAGCGGCCACGCCGCCATCGACCTCGGACCACGAGACGCCAATCCCGTCGATTACCCCGACTACGCCATCGCCGTCGCCGAGGCCGTCGCCGGAGGCCGCGTGGACCTCGGCGTCTGCATCGACGGCGCAGGGATCGGCTCGACCATCGCCGCCAACAAGGTGCCCGGCGTACGCGCCGCGATGTGCCACACCACACAACTCGCCGCCAACGCTCGCGAGCACAACTTCGCCAACGTCCTGACCCTCGGCGGAGGGCTCGACGAGAACGAGGCCGCGGAGGTGCTGCGCGTCTTCCTCGCCCCCCCCGAAGGGGCTTGCCGACACGAACGGAGAGTAGCGAAGATCGCGGATGCGGAGCGACGCTACACCTCGCAGGGACGGCCCGTGCAGCGCGTCCTGCCCAGAAAGGAACCGTGAGCCGATGGATCCCGAACGGCTGGAAGAGATCCTGACCGAGATCGCGCGCCAGATCCTCGAGCACGGTCCGCAAGGAGTGCACTACGGAGCCTGGGGCTGCACCTCGATCCAAGTCGAGCTGTGCCCCGACAACGTCCAGGGCGTGCTCGACGCCGGAGCCTGCCGCGTCGGTGTCTGCCCCCCCGGCGCCGCGGGCCTCACCGGCCTCGGCGGCGTCATCGACCACACACTCCTCAAACCCGACGCCACCGCCGCGGAAGTCGACGAGCTGTGCGACGAGGCGCGCACCCACTCCTTCGCCTCGGTCTGCGTCAACGGCGTGTGGGTCAAGCGCTGCGCCGAAATCCTGGCCGGATCACCCACCCTCGTCTGCACGGTCGTCGGCTTCCCCCTCGGCGCCGTCGCTCCCGAGGTGAAGGTCTACGAGGCCCGCCGCGCCATCGAGGACGGAGCGTGTGAGATCGACATGGTCATGAATATCGGCGCCCTCAAGTCAGGCGACGACGAGTTCGTGCGGCGCGACATGGCCGGCGTGGCCGAGGTCTGCCACAAGCTCGGTGCGAAGCTGAAGGTCATCCTCGAGACCGCGCTCCTGACCGACGCCGAGAAGCTGCGCGCCTGCGAACTCGCCAAGCGCTCCGGCGCCGACTTCGTCAAGACCTCGACCGGCTTCTCCAAGGGCGGCGCCACCGCCGAGGACGTGAGCCTGATGCGGCGCGCCGTGGGCGAGGTGATGGGCGTCAAGGCGTCGGGCGGCGTGCGCGACACCGAGCAGGCCCGCGCCATGATCGCCGCCGGGGCGACGCGCATCGGTGCCTCCGCTTCAGTCGCCATCGTTGAAGGCTGAGGGGCTCACTCGCCGGACAAGAGACCGCCGGCGCGCAGGCTGTCGGTGATCAGGAACTCGTCGGGGGTGGGGCCCCTGGCACCGTTTCGGAGCTCGATCCGATCCGCGGCGACCCCATCCATCAACGCCGCCACCCGGCACAGGCGCACCACGTCCAGCACCCGATCCTCGAGACGACGCCCGGGGGGCTCTTGGAGCACGAACGCGACGAAGTCCCCCTCCACGTCGTCTGCGGCGATCCCCACCGGCTCCGCCGGGCCGACCACGCGCAGGCGCGCGGGGAGCGCGCCACGCACCAGGGGGCAGCGGCCCATCAAGCCCCAAAGACGCTTGCCGTCGTGCGCGCGGAACTTGAGCTCCACCACCTCGAGAGCCCGCGAGGAGAGATCCGGCCGTGGAAGGGTGAGCAGGCCGTGGCGCACCAACTCCTGCAATTCCAATCGCTTACGCCAGTAGTCGGGCTCGAGGAGAGAAGGATGCAAGAAGTTGACCGGTTCGAATACGAACCGTCAGCAGACAGCCGGTAGGAGCGGGTGATCCGAACGCCGCGGTCTCGAAAAGGGCGGTTTTCCCTTCTGCGGAAGAAACGAAGACGCGCCCGATGCGAAACGAACCCATCGGGTCTCGGCGCGCCGGCCGCGCGCGCCGCAGCCCCCCCCCGGCGTGTGCGAGGCGTGTAAGGGGCCCGCGTTCATCCCAGAGCAGACTGCAAGTCGGCTCATCCATCACCTACCATGCGGCCACCCGCGGAGCGCCGGGCCCAGCAAAGCGGGTCCGACGCCCGGGAAAACGGTCTCTCACAGGCCCGGACGGTTGCGCCCGGTCCGATTCCGATATGCGAGCGAAGGGGTTCGAATGAAGACAGTCGTGAGCGGGCTCATCGCCGGCGCCGTCGCCCTGGGGGCAGGCCCGGCCGCGGGCGCCGATCCCAGTCAGGAGGCGGCCGCAAGTCCCGGTGAAGCGGAGGTTGCGTTCGATGACGCAACTGTCCTGGCGATCCGTGCCGGACGGGTCCTCGTTCGTCCGGGCGTGAGCGTCGAGGGAGCGGTCGTGCTCGTGCGCGACGGCGTGATCGAAGCCGTCGGAAGCGAGCTCGAGGTGCCCGAGGGGGCACGGGTGATCGAGGGCGCGGTCTGCTGCGCGGGCTTCATCGACCCCTGGTCGGCCCTCGGCCTCGACGCCTCGGTCCTCGGCGACCAGAGCACCGACGCCGCGACCCGCACGGCCGACGGGCTCGACCCCTACGGTGTCGATCACCTGCTCGCCGAGGCCCTCGCCGCCGGCGTCACCAGCGTGCGCCTGCAGGGCGGGCAGGCGGCGGCTGTCGGCGGCCTCGGCGCGGTCGTGCGCCTCGATCCGCAGCTCTCCGCCACCGAGGCGTTGGTGAACGACGAGGCCGATATCGCCATGGCGGTCGGCCTCTCGGTCGACGGGGGCATGCAGCTCGTCCAGCTCCCCGACGGCTCCTACAGCATGATCTCCGGGGCACGCGCCGTCGATCCCTTCGACCGGCTCTCCCAGGTCGAGCGCGTCGTCTCGAAGATCGAGGAGGGACGCTCCTATCTCGAGGCGCAGGTCGAGTACCGCCACGAGCTCGAGGCCTGGGAGCTGGGCATCGCCGAGAAGTTGAAGGAGTCCGAGAAGGACTTCAAGAAGGCCAAGAAGGCCCGCGACAAGAAGGTCGCCGAGGCGGAGGAGGAGGGCGAGGAGTACAAGGAGAAGAAGTACAAGGAAGACAAGAAGCCCAAGAAGCCCAAGTTCGACGCCGAGAAGGAGGCCCTCTCCCTCATCGCCGACGGCGTCGTTCCGCTGGTGGTCGAGGTGCACCGCACGGCGGAGATCCGAAACCTCTTGGCCATGACGGCCCGCTTCAACCGCCTGCGGCTGGTCATCGCCGGGGGCTCCGAGGCCCTGCACGCCGCCGAGCAGCTCGCCGAGCGTAAGGTCCCGGTCATCGTCTGGCCCTCTCTGCGCGGGACCGAACGGTTCGATGAGTTCGACGGCGCCGGCCTGGAGCTTGCGGGCGAACTCGCCGGGCGGGGGGGGAGCGTGCTGCTCGGCAGCGGAGGGCGCGACGGGAGCGTGACCCGCGACCTGCCCCTGCTCGCGGCTCTGACCGTTTCTCACGGCTTCGGGCGCGAGGCGGCTTTCGAGGCCCTCACCCTGGGAGCCGCCACGACCTTCGATCTCGCTCACCGCCTCGGCAGCGTCGAGGCCGGCAAGGACGCGGACCTGCTCGTTCTCGACGGCGATCCGCTAGACACTACCGCCCGCGTCCGTCACGTGATCTGCGGCGGCCGCGAGGTCGTCCACCAGGAGGACTGAGCCGATGTTGGAGACCCTGACCGTCATCGCCACCCTCGCCGCCGGAGGAGATCGCGTCGACCTCGACGCGCCCTTGGTGGGCGAGCGCACCACCGTGTTCCGCGCCGACGAGGTCCACCTCGGGGACGGGCGCGTCCTCGACGGTGGCGTCGTCTTCGTCCAAGACGGAGTGATCCGCGAGGTCGGCGTCGGCCTCGAGCCGCCCACGGGAGCGCACGTCGTCGAGCACGACGGCGCCCTGACTCCCGGCCTCGTCGCCCTGCACGGCTTCGAGGGCGGCGGGGAGGAGCTGCTCGACAGCACCCGGCCGTTCCTCCCCGGCGCCGACGCGGCGACGGCCTTCAACCCCGACCACCCCGACTTCACTCGCAGCCTCGACTGCGGGATCACCGCCGTGGTCCTCTCGCCGCCGGCCTCGATCCTCTGTCCGGGAACGACGGCCGTGGTCAAGACCGCCGGCGCGGTCGTCGTCAGCCGCCGGGCCCAGCTGGTCCTGGGTTTGTCCACCTCGGCGCTCAAGGCGGACGAGTTCCCTACCAGCTACGCCGGTGCGCTGGCCGCCCTGGACGAGCGCTTCAGCGAGCCCAAGGGTGCCTTCCGCTCGGCCCTCGACGGTGAGCTGCCCCTGCTGGTGAAGATCAGCACGCGCTCTCAGATCCAACGCGCCCTCGGGTTCCTCACGCGCCACCGCCTGCGGGGCGCTCTCTACGGCTCCTACTGGGCCGAGGAAGTCGTCGACGAGATCAAGGCCTCGGCCTTCTCGGTCATCTGTACCCCCTCCGACCCAGGCGACGATGGGCGTTGGGCGCGCTCGATCGCGGCCCTCTCCGCCGCCGGCGTGCGCCTCGGCTTCGGCCTCGATGCCCCCGGCCGCCACCCCCACTGTCTGCGCTTCGGCGCCGCGGTGGCGGTACGCGAGGGGATGGACCCAGGGGCGGCATTGACCGCCCTGACCGGCGATGCGGCCGCCATCGCAGGCGTCGGGGGGCGCCTCGGTCGCGTGGAGCGCGGCCTGGATGCTGACTTGGTGCTGTGGAGCGGGGAACCGATGGACCTCGCCAGCGAGATCTCCGCCGTCTACGTGGATGGCAAGCGAGTTCGAGGAGGGGAGCGATGATGATCACGATCACCACCGCGGCGATCTGCCTGCTCGCCGGCGCGGACACGGAGAACGCAGCGCCGGCCGGCCAGAACCTGGCTATCTTCGCCGACGTGGTCTACACCTCGACCGGCGAGGTGATCGAGGGCGGGATGGTGCGCGTGCGCGACGGCAAGATACGCGTCGTCAGCAAGGGAGCGCCGGCCGAGGACGACGTCCACGTGGCGGCCGTCACCGCCGGGATGATCGACCTCTCCGGGCGCATCCTCTCCTCGCGAGCCGTCGAGCAGTCCAACGAGATCACGCCCCATGTGCGGGCCACCGACGCCATCGATCTGTTCTCGGTCAGCTGGGATCGCCAACTGCGCAGCGGCGTGACCTGCGTGATGATCTCGCCGCCGGACGACAATGTCATAGGCGGTCTCTCGGCGGTGGTGAAGACCGGCGGGCCGCGCTCGCTCTCCGCTCGGACGGTCAAGGCCGACGCCGCCCTGCGCGGCGCCTTCGGCAGCCAGCCCTCTCGCCGCAACCATCCCGCCTTCGGCCGCCCGACGGACTTCTTCTCGCGCCGCCCGACGACGCGCATGGGTGTCGAGTGGGAGTGGCGCAAGGCCATGTACGACGCCATCGCCGCGGCGAGCGACGAGACGCGCGCCTTCGCCGGCCACGAGCGGTTGATGCAGGCCATGCGCGGCGAGCTGCCGGTCGTGGCTCAGGCCTGGGCCACCCAGGACATCCGCACGGCCGTCTTCCTCGTCGAGGAGATGGCCGGACATGTCGAGGGCGGGATACGCCTGGTCATCGACGCCGGGGCGGAGGCCTGGAAGGAGCCCGAGCTCCTCGTGCGCTCGGGTTCGGCGGTCATCCTGCCGCCCTTCGACCACGACGGCCGCACGAGCGACGGGGCCTTCATGGCCTGGAACGTGGCGGCGCTCCTGGCCGAGAAGGGCGTCCCGATCGCCCTCTCCTCCCACGACGCCCGGGGAGCCGACGACCGCCTCGCGGTCCAAGGCGCCTGGGCCCGACGCGGGGGCCTGTCCTTCGCGGACACCCTGGCCGCCGTCACCCTCACGCCGGCGCGCATGATCGGTGTCGACGACCGCCTGGGCTCGATCGAGGTCGGCAAGGACGGCGACCTCGCCCTGTGGAATGCCACGCCTTTCGAGGCTGGCTCGAGGGTCATCGGTGTCGTCCTCGACGGCGAGCTGGTCCTCGACCCGCGAGGTGGGAAGTGACCGTGAACAAGAACCCGCACACCAACGAACGATCTGATCGGGAGCCTTCGGGCGCCGTCACGACCTCGGATAGCAACGTGGAGTCCACGAAGATGAAGATACTCTCCAGGGCCCTGGCCCTCTCCTCGCTCGCAGTCTCCCTCGCCGCCCTCCCGGCCACCGCCGCGGAAGACGGCACGGTCGTGCTGAAGGTCGGCAAGATCATCACCAACGCCGGAGCGCCGATCGAGAACGGCACGATCGTGATCGAGAACGGGCGCATCACCGACATCGGCCCCGAGGCCGCGGGGCGCTGGGACGCTCCCGTGCGCGAGTTTCCCGACCTGGTCGCGTTCCCCGGCTTCGTGGAGGCGATCTCCAACCGGGGCATGGATCGCCCCAACGAAAACGTGGACGTCGCTCCCTTCCTCGACGTGCGCGATTCGATCGACCCGGTCAACTTCTACTTCGAGGACTGCCTGCGCTGGGGCGTGACCACGGTCAACGTCCAGCACGGCTCCTCGTGTGTGATCGGCGCCCAGGGGCACGTCGTCAAACCCTTCGGAATGACCGTCGAGCAGATGAGCGTGCGGCCTCGCTCCGGGGTCGTGCTGTCGGCTTCGCCCAAGCGCGGGAAGGCCAGCGCGACCCAGGCCCAGGCCTTGCGCCGGTCCTTCTCCGGCCTGCGGCGCTACCTCGAGGGCCTCGTGCAGGAGAAGCGCGACGGACTCGACTTCGCCACGCGGGAGGCACGCTACCAGGGGCGCGAGCCGGACGAGGAAACGGCTCGCGGGCGTGTGATGAGCGGGGAGGGCTGGAAGGTCGACGGCCTCGAGCTCGTGCCGCGCTGGGAAATCGACGAGAAGCAGGAGCCCCTGCTGCGCCTGGTGGAGGGCAAGACCCCCGCCTACTTCTACTGCGGAAGGCCCATGGATGTGCGCGTCGCCATCGAAGTCGCGCGCGACAACGGCTTCCTCGGGCGCACGACCCTCGTGCTCTCCAGCGACTGCTGGAAGGCCGCGGACGAGATTGCCGCCGCGGGGGTAGCGGTCATCCTCAGCTCGACTCTCGTGTCGATCGAGCGCGATCCGCTGACCGGCGAGGAGATCGAGACCTTCGTTCCCGGTGTCTTCGCCGACAAGGGCATCGACTTCGCCTTGCGCTCGGCGAACGACTCGACCCAGTCCCTCTGGTATCAGGCCGCGACTTGCCTCGGCAACGGGATGGAGCGCGACGCCGCTCTGGCGGCGGTCACCACGACTCCGGCGAAGATGCTCGGGTTGGAGAGCCGGGTCGGGACCCTCGAGAAGGGCAAGGACGGTAACGTCCTGCTCTACTCGGGAGACCCGCTCAGCGTGACTTCCTTCTGCGAGTACGTCTTCATCGAGGGCCGACAGTGCTACGACCGCTCGACGGACACACGCAACCGCCACATCGAGACAGGCGAGACTCCCGAGAACACCGCACCCGAAGAGGGCGCGGGGGAAGAAGACGACCTCGTCGGCGAGGAAGGTGACGAGGGCGATGGCGATGGCGAGGAAGAAGAAGACGGAGCGAAGGACTGATGCTCGCGACGATCCTACTCAGCCTGCCGCTCGTGGGCTCCGGCGGTGAGGTCGCCGTTCAGGCGGGCGTCATCCACACCATGGACGGCACCGGCATCATCGACGGCGGCGGCACCCTCGTGATCCGCGATGGCGTGATCGTCGCCGTGGGCGCGAGCTTTGGAGCGGGTGCGGTCGAGCTCCCCATCGGAATCCGTGTCGTGGACTACGGCCCCGACGCGGTGATCGTCCCCGGCCTCGTGGCGGCGGACTCGAACCTGGGAGGCCTCGTGGCCGGACCACGCACCGCGGATGCGACCCTGAGCGGGGCGGACCAGTTCGACCACTACGGCCGCTACACCGCGGACCTCGCCGGCGGTGTGACGACCGCCTACATCGCCCCGGCGCGCAGCCGGCTGCTCGCTGGCCAGGGGGCCGTCGTCAAGCTGGCCGGCAAGCCGGGCAAGGGGCGGATTCTGACCGCCACGGCCTCGCTTCACGGCTCGGTGGCGAGCGACTCCCGCGGGACCCCCGGATACTGGGAACCGCCGATCCCGGCCACGGTCGACGTCGGGCTGGGGGTGGCGAGAAAGCAGCTCCCCGGCACGGCCGCGGGCGCCCTCGTGGCTCTCGGTGAGGTGCTCGCCCTCGCGCGCGGCGGCGGAGCGTCCGAGGAATACGGCCCGTATCTCGGCCCCGAGCTCGCAACTCACATCGAACACAATACCCCCTGGCGCATGCACGCCGAGGACTCCGAGGAGGTCGGTGCCCTCTTGGACTTCTTTGGCGAGAACGGCCTGCCGCTCGTGCTCGCGGGAACCTACGGCGCCGGCGATCTCGCCGAGCGCATCGCCGCCAAGGGCTTCTCGGTCGTACTCACCATCCCGGTCCGTCCCGGCGTCAAGCTGCTGGACCGGGGCAAGAGCGAAACCGCTGTCTGGCCGGAGTTCGGCGTCGCCGCAGAGCTGGCCGCGGAGGGCGTCCCGTTCGCCCTCGCCCTGCCCCACTTCATCTCCTCCTCGAACCTGCGCTTCGCAGCCCGCATCGCCTCCCGCGGCGGGCTTGACGAGGGGCAGGCCCTAGCCGCGATCACGATCGATGCGGCGCGTATCCTCGGCGTGCAAGAGCGCGTCGGGAGCTTGGCGGTGGGCAAGGACGCCGACCTGTGCGTGCTGAACGGCCCGCCTCTGGACATGACTTCCAGTGTCCGCGCGACCTGGGTCGGTGGAGAACCGGCGTGGTCGGCTGAAGGCGGCGCCACGGTGCTCGAGGTCGAGGAGCTGCACGTGGGTGACGGGATCGTCCTCGCTCCCGGCCAGCTGTTGATGGACGAGGGACGTATCGTCGAGGTCGGCCGCAAGGTCGCACACCCTCCCGGCTGCACCGTCGTGCGCGGCGCGGCGGCCATGCCGGGCATCGTGGACGCCCTGGGTCACCTGGGACTGGAAGGCTCGGGCAAGGTCCCCAAGACGCGCTTCGCGCTGAAGTCGATCGTGGAGCCGGGGGACGCCGTCGACCGACGCGTGGCGCGGGCGGGTGTGACGACCGTTGTCATGACTCCGCGCGGCGTGAACAAGACCGGCGCGCCCGCCATGGCCTACAAGCCGGCTGCACGGGATCTTGATCGGATGATCGTCGCGGACCCGGCCGCCGTCCACCTCAGCTGGACTGACGCCAACCGCTACGCCGCGGGCGCCGCGGTGCGCGAGACCCTCGAGAAGGCCGCGGAGTACAAGCAGAAGTGGGAGGAGTACGAGAAGGCCATCGCCGCTTGGTCGCCCCCGCCGCCCGAACCGGCCGAGGAGGAGGACGAAGAGGAGGAGGAAGAAGGCGAAGAGGAAGAGGAGGAGGAGAAGGAGGGCAAGGACGAGGAGGAAGCGGATGAGGACGCTCCGCCCGCTCCCGTGACCGGCGCGTGGGTCGCTTCGATCTCCGGGTCCGGCGGCGATGCCGCTCGCCTCAGGCTGCAGGTTCTCGAGGAGGAAGGCGCCCTAGAGGGCCGCCTGCGCTGCGACCTCGTCTCGAGCGAGCTCGTGGTCGTGGAGGGTTCCCTTGAAGAAGGCGCCCTGACCATCGCCGGCGTCGGTACCCGTGGGCGCGTGCAGCTTTCGGCCACGGTCGTGGAGGTCGAGAAGAAGAAGAAGAAGAAGAAGCGCAAGAAGGACGACGACGAACGGGACGAGGAGGCCCCGGACGAGCCCGAGCAGCGCAAGCTCACCGGCTCGCTGACCGTCCGTGGGGAAACGCTGGAGTTCAGCGCTGTCCAGACCTCCACGGAGTACCGCGTCGCCCGCCGCCCCGAGCGCCGCAAGCAGGTCACCGAAACCACCAAGGCGCCCAAGGGCAAGCCGAAGCCCCCGGGGATCAACCCGGACCTCGAGCCCCTGCGGCGGGCGATGGACGGGCGCGGCGCGGTGGCGGTCGTGGTGGAGCGCGAGGACGAGATCCTCGCCTGCGTGGCTGCCTTCGAGGCCGTCGGCATCCGCCCGGTTCTGCGCGGAGCCGAGAGCGCCTGGAAGGTGGCGGACCAGATCCAGGGGCGCGTGGCCGGTGTGCTGCTCAACCACCGTGTCATCGCGGTCGAGGCGGCGGAGGGCTACGGCAAGCGACGCAATCGCTACGCAGAGCTGGTGGCCGCGGGCATCCCGGTGGCCTTCCATAGTGCCGCGGAAGAGGGCGCCGCCCAGCTCCCGATGGTGGCCGCCTACGCCGTCTCTCAGGGGATGAGCCCAACCGGCGCACTGCGTGCCTTGACCGCCGACGCGGCGACCATGATGTCCATCAGTGATCGCGTCGGCCGCCTTGCGGCGGGCCTCGACGCCGACCTGCTGCTCTTGGACGGAAGCCCCTTGGACCTCGACACGCGCATCGAACGCGTGTGGGTCGCGGGCAGAGAGGTGGGGGACCGCTGATGTTCCGCCGAGACGAGATCATCGGAGGCGGGGAAGCCCGTCGCCAGCACCACGACGAAGATGCGGCCGCGTCCGCCCGGGGGACCCGGTAGGTCAAACCGATGGGAATCCGAAGCATGCTGAGGCTCCACTACTGTCCGCTCGCCCTCTCCATCATGGCGACGCTCGCCTTCGCGGGCGATCCCGGCGCGCCGGGCGAGGAGAGGGGGCTTGCGATCAAGGCCGCGAAAGTCCTCGCCGTCCCCGCCGAGGGCCAGCAGGTGTTCGACAACGCCGTCGTGCTCGTCAAGGACGGCCGAATCACCGAGGTCGGCCCCCAGGCCTCGACGGCGATCCCCGAGGGCTGGGAGACGATCGATGTCGGCGAGCGCTGGCTCGCGCCGGGCATGATCGATCTGCACAACCACGTAGCCGGCAGCCTGGGAGACCTGAACGACATGGTCTACCTGACCAACCCGGGCTTGCGCGCCTCGTCGATAGTCTCGCCGAGGAATGCCGCCGTACAGCGCGGGTTGGCGGGCGGCGTCACCTCCCTTCTGTTGATCCCAGGGTCGGGAACCAACATCGGCGGACAGGGCGTCTTGGTGAAGGTCGGTCACCCCGAGTACGAGAAGGGCGAGATCCGCAATCCCGGATCGCTGAAGCTGGCCCAGGCGGGCAATCCCGAGCGCTACCTGATCGGTGTCGGCCGCTCGTTCATGAACTGGAACACGCGCGATACCTTCGAGCGCGGCGTGGCCTACGCGAAGCGTTGGGAGGCGCACGAGCGGGACGGGGGAGAGCGCCCCGAAGTCAACCCGCAGTTCGAGGTCTTCCGGCCGCTGTACGCCAAGGAGGCCCAGGTCTCGACCCACACCCAGATGTACCAGGTAGTGATGATGACGGTGCTCATGATCAAGCAGGAGCTCGGCATCGACGTCTACATCGACCACGGCACCTTCGACGGTTGGCGTGCCGCGTCTCTGGCTGAGGCGGCGAAGGTTCCCGCGATCCTCGGCCCGCGCAACATCGATGTCCCCTCGCGCCGGTTCATCGACTGGACCGGCAGCAACCCCGAGCGCATCCAGGGCGTGGCGGCGGGCTACCAGGACATGGGCCACACGATGATCGGCTTCAACACCGACGCACCGGTCATCCCTGCCGAGGAGCTCTTCTTCCAGGCCAGCATGGGCGTGCGCTACGGGTTCCGCTGGGATGAGCTGCAGTCGGTGCGCGGCCTGACGATCGTTCCGGCCCTCGCAGCGGGCATCGCCGACCGCGTCGGCAGCTTGGAGGCCGGAAAGGATGCGGACATCCTGATCATCGACGGCGATCCCGCGGACCCGCGCCGCGGTATCGATGCCGTCTTGGTGGACGGCGTGCGCGTCTACGACGCCGAACGGGACGGCCGCCGCTTCTAGCTTCCGCGCGAACCTCGATGCCCTTCGCCCGACCCCTGACTCAGCCGAGCCCCCGCCTGGCGGGGATCGCGGTGTGCATCCTCGCGGGCGCGCCCGCGGACGGTGTGGACATCGTCGCCGATGCCGGGGCGCGAGGCGGCCGCGGGCTCGCGATCCGTGCGGCGAAGGCACTCTGTTGCGAGCTCGAGGGGCGGCAGGTCGTCGACGGTGCGCTGCTGCTAGTGCGCGACGGCGAGATCGAAGCCGTGGGGAGCGCCGATGACATCGACATCCCCGCCGGCTACGCCTTGATGGACGTCGGCGAGTCCTGGCTCGTTCCGGGCATGGTGGACCTGCACAGCCATGTCGGGGGGAGCGGTATCAACGACATGGTGCTGCAGGTGAATCCGGGCTTGCGCGTCGCTGCGACCTTGCGTCCCGACAACGCCGCCCTCCAGCGCGCCTTGGCGGGGGGGGTCACGACCGTGCTCTTCATCCCCGGCTCTGGCACCAACATCGGTGGCCAGGGGATCTTGGTGAAGACCGGGCCGGGCACCTACGACGAGGTCTGCGTGCGCAACCCCGGCTCACTCAAGGTAGCCCAGGGCGACAACCCCAAGCGCTGGGGCTACGGGATGGGGCGGCTGTTGATGAACCACCACATCCGCACGACCTTGCGCAGGGGCCTGGCCTATGCGCGACGCTGGGAGGATTACGAGCGCGAGGGCGGCGAGGAACCCGAACGGCGGCTCGATCTGGACATCTTCCGCGCGCTGGCGGCCAAGGAGACCCAGATCTCGACTCACACGCAGTACTACCAGGTCGTGCTGGCCAGCCTGCGCATCCTGCGCATGGAGTTCGGCTTCGACGCCTACATCGACCACGGCTCCTTCGACAGCTGGGAGCTGGGCGCGGTCGCCGAGAACATCGGCGTGCCGGCGATCCTCGGGCCGCGCGAGGTCCTCTGGCCTCGTCCGCCGCGCTACGACACCGACGGACGCGTCGAGGCCTCGTCCTGGGGCTTTCAGCGCATGGGGCACACGCGCATCGGCTTCAACACCGACGCGCCGGTCGTGCCGCAGGAGGAGCTCCCGCTCCAGGCTGCCATGGGCGTGCGCTACGGTTTCGACGACAGCCACGTGGACGCTGTGCGGGCGGTGACGATCGTGCCTGCCTGGACGGCGGGAATCGATGAGCGTCTGGGGAGCCTGGAGGTGGGGAAGGACGCGGACATCCTGGTCGTCGGCGGCGACCCCACCGATCCGCGTAACGCGATCGAGCGCGTGCTCGTCGAGGGCCGCGTGGTCTACGAGGCGCGGAAGGGAGCCCAGCGATGGTAGGCCTTGCACCGCTGGCGCTCTCCCTGGTCGGCCTTGGAGTGGGCACCGACGTCGCCGGCCCGACCGCGGTGGTCTGCGACAAGGTTCTGACGATGGACGGGGCGGACCGCATCATCTCGCCGGGAATGGTGTGGATGGATGGGGGCCGCATCACTTACGTGGGCGCCCCGCGGGTCGTGCCGAGCGGCTTCGAGCGCGTCGAGATCGCCGGGTGGGCGAGCCCGGGGCTCGTCGATCTTCACACCCACATCCACAGCGGCGGCTGGGGCGACACGAACGACATGTGTCGCACCGTGAATCCCGAGCTGCGCAGTGCGCCGGCCCTGCGGCCGGCCAACCGTCTGCTTCAGGTTGCCTGTGCCGGGGGTGTGACGACGCTCCTAGGCATCCCCGGCAGCGGCACGAACATCTCCGGGTTCGGCGTTCTGTACAAGGCCAAGACGACCGGCGGCTTCGACTCGGTCGTGATGGAGGCCGTGGGCGGCATGAAGGTCGCCCAGGACTCCAACCCCCAGGGACGGGCAGGAGATTTCGGCTTCGGCAACAGCCGCGCCTCCATGTCCTGGGCTCTGGTGGACGTCTGCGAGCGGGCCCTAGGCGCTCGGCGCGACGGGCGCTTCGATCCCGCCCTCGAGGATCTCGCCCGCGTCCTCGCCCGTGAGCTGCCCGTCTTGATCCACACCGCCGGGAGCGACGGCGTGGTGAACACGGCGCGCATGTGGAAGCGACTCTACGATACGCGCTGCACGATCAGCCACGGCAGTTTCGACGGCTGGAAGGCGGCCCGCGCAGTGGCCGAGTGGGGTGTGCCGGTCAACCACGGTCCGCGCACGTGCGACTTTCGCTCCAGCCGCAACGGGCGCGTGAACGGGACGTCGGCGGAGTACGTGGCCGCCGGGGTGCCGCTCTTCTCTCTCAACACCGACTCGTCGGTCATTCCCCAGGAGGAGCTCTTCCTCCAGGGTGCGATGAGCGCGCGCTACGGCGCCCCTTCCTACCTGATGCTGAAGGCCATGACGATCCATCCGGCGCGGGTCTTCGGCATCGACGACCGCGTTGGCAGCCTCGAAGATGGCAAGGACGCGGACGTCGTCGTCTACAGCGGCGACCCTTTGGATCCACGCTCGCGTGTCGAGCGCGTGTGGATCGACGGCGAACTCCAGTACGCATACGAGCGCGGCGGACAGGTCTTCTGAGCTCGAACAAGGACTCCAAACATGATCTCGAACACACTCCTCCCGGTTCTCGGCCTTCTGGCAGGTGCAAGCCCCGCTGCGAGGGCCGACATCCTCGCGATCAAGGTCGGTCGAGCCGAGACGATCTCCCACGGGACGATCGAACACGCCGTGATCCTCGTCGAGGACGGGCGCATCGTCATGATCGGCGAGGACCTTCCGGTCGACCGGGGCATCGAGGTGCTCGACCGCGATCCGGAGTGGACCGCCATGCCGGGGCTGGTCAACTGCTACTCGCGCGTGGGGCTGGACAGCAAGGGTGGTAACGACTCACGCCCCTTGCAGATGGCGTCGAGGGAGGTCTACCCGGCCAGCAAGGCCTACCAAGAGGTGCTCGAGGCCGGCGTCACGACCCTCGGCCTCTACCCGCCGGGCAACGGGATTCCCGGTCAGTGCGTCGTCGTGCGTCCGGTGGGTGCGACCGCCGAGGAGATGATCATCGGTGACGGTGCGTACCTGAAGGTCCTTGCGCGCAGCAGCGCCTCCTCCAAGAAGATGGTCCGCGGGGGCTTCGAGAAGGCTGACGAGCATGCGGAGAAGGAGCGGAAGGCGCGCGAGAAGTGGGAGAAGGCGAAGGAGAAGTGGGAGAAGGACAAGAAGAAGAAGAAGGACGACGACGAAGAGAAAGGCGACGAGAAGAAGACCTTCGACCCCTACGCTCCGCCCGAGCCCGATGACCAGGCGGCGGCCTTCCAGGCCCTACGGGACGGGGAGCTGTCGGCCTTGATCTCGATAATCGACTCAGCGAGCTACCTGCACTTCCTCGACGCGATCGGGGAGGAGGAGTTCGCCTGGGACCTGCGCGTACCGGTCACGCGTGAGCTGAACCTCTTCCATCTCGCCGGCAAGATCGGAGCGACCGGACGTCGGATCGTGATGGAGCCGACGATCAGCCTGCACCCGAACACGATGCGGCAGCGCAATCTGCCGGCGGAATTCGCCGAGGCCGGTGCCAAGCTCGTGCTGATCCCCAGATCGGACTCGATTTCGAGCCACGAGAAATGGCTGCGAGACACCGGTGAAATCGTGGCGCTCGGTCTGCCGCGCGAGGTCGCGCTGCGCGCGCTGACGCAAGAACCGGCCGACCTGCTCGGAGTGGGCGAGAGCCTCGGCTCTCTCGACGCCGACAAGGCGGCGAACATCGTCTTCCTGAACGGAGATCCGCTGGAGCCGGACACCAGGATCAAGGCTGTCATGCTAGACGGCAGCTTCATCTCCGAGGAGGTGCCCCAATGAAACCCCGACACAAGCTGTTCGCGTCCCTCGCCCTGATCTCCTTCGCGCCGGCCGCCGGCGCCCTCGCCCCCCCCGTGCGGGTAGCCGACGACGAACCGGCGGAGGAAGAGCGGGAGGCGACGGAAATCGAGGATTACTACTTCGCCGTGACGGGCGGGGACATCTACGCCTCCGGTGGCGAGGTGTTGCGCGGGGCAACCCTCCTGGCGAAGAACGGGAAGATCACCCATATCGGTTACGACGTGGAGATCCCCGGCGTCGACTACTTCCAGGACATGCCGGAGGAGGATCGGAACTTCTTGACCGAGACCCTCGACGCCACCGGCTTGCGCGTCTACCCCGGTCTGGTCGCGATCAGCTCCTCGAGCCTGATGGGCTCCAGCGGGGACATCGCCGACACCGCTAATCCGTTCGGCCAGAATCTCGTCCTCGCTCTCGCGAGCGGGATTACCAGTACGGGCTCGTCACGCAACGTCGTGAAGCTCAAGCGCTACGTCGAGCACGACCCGCCCCGGGACTTCGACTTCAGCTCCATCCTCCTGGGGGAGAACACCTACTCCTCGCTCTCCTGGTCGGGCCGCAGCCCCTCGGGCAAGGCGTCCTTGCGCGAGAAGCTCTCGGATGCCGCGGAGTACCAGCGGGCCTTCCGGAAGTGGGAGAAGGACGTCAAGAAGGACAAGGAGCTCAAGGAGCCGAGCAAGAAGGGCGTGGACTCCTCGGCCCTCGCGATCCTCAAGGGGGAAGTCCGCGCGCGGTTCGGCGCCGACGACCGCGATGACCTACTCGGGATCGCACGCTTGGCCCAGGAGTTCGGGTTCCGCCCGGTCATCGAGGGCTGCCGGGAGGGCTGGACCGTGGCCGCGGAGCTCGGCCGGGCGGGCGCATCGGCGATCATCACGCCCCGAACCCGACGGGACAAGAGCGAGAACCTCGTCCGGCCGGGAGGATCGAGCATCGAGAACGCGGCGATCCTCCATGCCGCGGGCATCCCAATCGTGATCAAGACCCAGAGCGGCGGTGTCAACATGGGCGGGATCGTGGGACGCGACATCATCCACTTGCCCGTGGAAGCGGGCTTCGCGGTACGCGGCGGTCTGCCCGAGGCGGCGGCGCTCGACGGGATCACCATCGAGCCGGCGCGCATGCTGGGCATCGGACATCGGGTCGGCTCCTTGGCCGTGGGCAAGGACTGCGATCTGATCGTCACCGACGGCGATGTGCTGCACTACCAGACCTTCGTTCAGTACGCCGTCGTCGATGGAGAGCTCGCCTACGACAAGGAGCAGGAGCTCTACTACGCCCACATCCGCCCGCGCGCCCAGGGCGAGGTCGCTCCCCAGGAGAAGCTCGACGCGGGCGAG
The DNA here is from genome assembly GCA_002686265.1 of Planctomycetota bacterium. Classification (GTDB taxonomy): domain Bacteria; phylum Planctomycetota; class UBA1135; order UBA1135. Next base: position 26,568 of record NZBA01000106.1, on the reverse strand, counting down.
AACCTCGACGACAGCGACGACGACGGGGAAGGCGACGACGGGGAAGGTGACGACGGCGACGACGAGGAAGACGACGACGGGGAAGGTGACGACGAGGAAGGCGATGACGGGGAAGGCGACGACGGGGAAGGCGATGACGGGGAAGGCGATGAGGGAGAAGAGGGCGGGGACTGAGCGTTCGCCCGGCCGTGGGGGCGGAACGTGAGGCTCAGCGCCCCCAAGCCGATCGGTTCGGTGATCCCCCCCAGCGTGATCGCCGCCACGGTCGCGCTCGGTCTGTTCAGCATCTGGTACGTGTGGATCGCGTGCACGCTGCGCCTCCCCACCATCGCCTCGGGTGATCCTCTGCGCCTGATCTCCCTACGCGAGCTGGTCCTCTTCACGACCATCGACGCTTTCCTGATCGCCGGCCTCGCTCTCGACGCCCTGCGCTCCAGAAACGCTCCGCCCGGCCTGCGTCTCGCGCAGCGGATCGGCCTCGCCCTATCCGGCCTGGTCGTGACCCTCTTTCAAGTCTGGGTGATTCTGGCCTATGGGCCGGTCCGGTTCGGCGGCTAGAGACTCGTCAGGGGACCCACTCATCCAGGCGGGCGGAGAGGGCCCTGCCGACCAGCGCGTGCCCCGCGGCGGTCCAGTGTCCGTCTACCGCGAAGTGCTCCACCGCGCTCTCACCCGGCACGCGATCCAGGTCGAGGTGTCGGATCCCCGCGCGCCTCCGAGCCAAGGCCGCCAGACGATCGCCGGCCGCCGCTCCCTCCGAGACGATCAAGAGCGGCGCCTCTCCGGCGGAGGCTTTCATGGCCTCCAGCAGAGCCAGGGTCAGGCGCCACTCGTCTTCGGGCGAGACCTTCCGGCGCAGGTGCGCGCGCTCCCAGCGCATCTTGGCGATCGCGCGCCAGAGCTGGCTGTGGCGTGCGAGGAATGAGAGCTCCGCCGGTGCCTCGAGAGGCCCCAGGGTCCCCTCGGAGAGGAGGAAGCGCGGCTTGGGTTTCCCGTAGGAGACCGCTGTCGCGTTCTCGTACACATCGTTGGTGCAGAAGACGCACACGACGATGTCGGGGCGCACCTTGCTTGCCAGGCGGCGCAACACCAGGAGCTCCTGGTCGGTCCCAAAGCCGCTGATGGCCGCGTTGCAGACCAACCAGTCCTCGTGCTCAGCGGCCAGGTGCGCGCTGAAGGTCTCGTGCTCCTCCACACCCCAGCCGAAGGCGAAGGAGTCGCCGAGGATCAAGACGCGCGGCGACGCGTCGCTCTCGAGGTCCCACTCCTCCCCGCGGAACCCGCGCGAGTGGATCCGCACTTCGACATCGAACTCCTCCGATCGATGGCGGCGCCGCGCGCCCGGACTGTAGGCCCAGCCGAGATCGGGATCGCGGACGACGTAGGCGGGGTGCGTCGTGGGCCCCAGGTCGGGTGCGCGCACCACCCGGTAGGCGAGCTCCGCGAAGGCCAGGGCCGCTCCCACCCCCAAGGCGGTGGCGGCGAGGCGGCGACGGGCTCGTTTGCTGGGCTTGCTCATGGAGACCCGCCCATCGGAGCGGGGCCGCGGGCGTTCAAGACCGCCAGGGCGCCCGCGTCCCTGTGGTCGGGCGCAGGGCCTATGCTAACCTTGTGCCGTGCGACGGTTCGCAGTCCACGCTCGACAAGGGTCGAGCGGCCGAGGAACCTCGAGGGCGGACGGCGCACACCCACGGTCGCCTCCATGAGTCTCCGCGATCTCCTCAAGCACATCGCTCCCGGGCGCAACGACGTGCGCCACTTGACCTTCGACGAGTGCCGCGAAGCCATGGACGCCTGCCTGTCGGGCGGCGAGAGCGAGGTGACCGTCGGCGCGTTCTGGGTGGCCCTGCGGGCCAAGGGGACCACCGTCGAGGAGTTGCGGGGCTTCGCCAGCGCGGCGCGCGAACGTGCCAACCTCCCCGGTGAGAAGGCGCAGGGCTTGGTCTGGATCAGCCCGCCTCTCGGCGGCTACGAGAGCGCTCCTCCGCTGGAGGTCGCGGCGGGGTTGGTCGCGGCGGGCGCGGGCGCGCGCGTGCTGATCTCTTGCGATCGCTGCGTCCCGCCCAAGCGCGGCCTGACCGCCTCCAGCGTCCTCGAGGGCCTCGGCCTGAGCATGACCTGGGATCCGGCCGAGGCGGAGTCCTGGGTGGAGCAGACACGCTTCGCGGTCTGCAGCGTGAGCGGCATGCTCCCCGAGCTACTGGAGCTGCGGCGTGTGCGCGACGAGATCGCCGTGCGGACGCCGCTGTCCACCGTCGAGAAGCTCATATGCCCGCCGAGCGCGGCGGTCGTTGCCGGTGCCCAGAGCGGGCCCGTGCTCGGCATGGCGGTCGAGGGGTTGCAGGAGCTCGGACACCAGAACGCCCTCGCCGTGCAGGGCATGGAGGGAGGCGTGATCCCCTCGCTGCGGCGCAAGACGCGCGCCATCGAGCTCAGCGAGGGATACCTGATCTCCGTCCACGTCGAGCCCGAGGACTTCGGGCTGGAGAGCGAAGGGGAGCCCGAGCTCCCCCTGTTCAGCCCGCCGCCGGAGGGAAAGGGACAGGGCGACAACGAGGCCTTGGTCCGAGCGGCAGCCGAGATGACGGCGCTCGTTCTGGCCGGTGAGCCGGGAGAGGCTCGCAGCGCCACTTTGATCGCCGCGGCGTTGATCCTCAAAGTGGCGGGGCGCTGCATGACCCTCGCGGAGGGCGTGGACGCGGCCACCATTTCGCTCGACAACGGTCGCGCGCGCCAGGCCCTCGAGCAGCTGCGGGACCTGAGCCAGTAGGCGACGGTGGACATCTCCTGGCGCTTCGATCGCTGGTTCAAGCGGCTCCAAGGATCACCACGGGACGAGGGGGTGGTGCACGGCATCGTCATCCGCCCGTCGGCGGCGGGGCACGGGGGCCGCGAGTGCCTCGAGGAGGTCGAGCTCACCATCACGGGCGGTCTCGCCGGCGATCGTTGGGCGGAGATGGACGGGCGCACCCCCGGGAATCAGGTCAGCTTGGTGAACGTCCACGTCCTGCGTTCTCTCGCCGGCGAGGATCCCGAGAGCATGGCGCGTTCAGGGGACAACCTGCAGGTGGATCTCGAGCTCTCCGAGGAGAACCTGCCGGTCGGGACGCGCTTGCAGGTAGGCGGGGCGACCCTAGAGGTCTCGCCCACGCTCCACCGACCGTGCAAGTTCTTCGTGGAGCGCTTCGGAGCGACTGGCGCCAAGAAGGTGGCGCGCGCCAATCGAATCGGTCGGCGCGGCCGCGGGGTCTTGTGCCTGGTCGTTTCCGACGGACTCGTCCGCCGCAACGACTCGATCCGCGTCCTGCGCTAGGGTGTGCTCAGTCGATCGCCGGCACGACGTCGATGATCACCACTTCGGGAGGGCAGAGGAAACGGAGTCGTGGCGCTCGCCCGCGCTCGAGGCCGATGCCGCGGGAGACCACCAGCGTGGTGTGCGCCCGGACGACGCTGGCGCCCGAGGCCCACTCGCGCGGGATGCGGGCGAGGATGAAGAGCGGACCGATCCCCGGCAGTCTCACCTGGCCTCCGTGACAGTGGCCGGCGATGAGCAGGTCGGCATCGACGGCGCCGAGGGCGAAGTCGGGGGAATGGCCGAGGACAACGTGGAAACCATCGGTCGGCTTCACGAGGACATCCGGCGCACAAGAGCGCTCGTAGGGCAGGCAGGTGATCGTCACGCCGCCGGTTTGGAAGTCGCGCTGCTCCGTGGCGACCTGCGCGTCGAGGCCGTCGAAGATCTCCGTCCAGCGTGGGTCGTCGGTGTTCCCGCCGACGGCGAACACGCCCAGGGGCGCGGTGAGACCCTCTTCGATGAAGACCTCCCGCAGCTTGCGCCGCTCGACGGCCGCCCGCTGGGGGTCTGTCAGTTGGATGTAGTCCCCGGGGAGCAGGATCAGGTCGGGCTGCTCGGCGACGGCCATGGCGACCGCGCGCCGCTCGTGCTCGCCGACCTCGTCGGTCTGGATGTCGGCTAGGACGGCGATCCGCAGGGGGGCGGTGGCCGAACGCGACATGATCTCGTGGCGCGTGACCTGCAGCCGGCCGGGCTCGAGCAGAAAGGCGTCCGCGCCCACGGCGATGACGCCCAGGCCTAGGAGGAACGAGGCTGATGCGCTGCGCGGGCGCTGAGCGCGCAGGCAGAAGGCGGCGGCGGTCAGCTGGAGCGGAAGGTGAACGAATACGCCCCAGGCCAACAATCCCAGGGCTCCGAAGAGGCCGAGGCCTCCAAGGAAGGCTCCCAGGGCGGCGAAGAGGCAGGCGGCCGCGGCGGTCATCGCCAAACCCACGACGCACGTCGTTCCCGAAGGAACCTGGCGTAGCTGCACCAAGCCCAGGATGACGACGTGGACCAGGACGAGGTTGTAGAGGATCTCGGGCAAGGGCGGCCTCATCTACCACCCTCGCCCGCCAGCGCCAGAGGGCAAGGGGAAACCCGGGCGGGTCGGGGGATCGCGGCCGTAGGCGTTCCTAGGCGCTCTACCTTCGCGCCTGTCCGCCGTCGAGCAACAGGCTCAAACAACTCACGGCTCCCTCGGCCTTCTGGAACTCCCCGATGTCGAGGGGTGTGACCGCGAACCCACGTCCCGAGAGGGACGCCCGCGTGCGCGGGAAACACGCCGGGTGCAGTAGCGAGTCTCCCACGCGTAGGGTGTTCGCCGCGAAGGGCTCCTCGCTGTCCACGGGGATGAGCTCGAAGCCCTCAACCCGCGCCAGGTCAATCCAGGCGGGCTGGACGAGCAGGGTCCGTGGAGCGATGAGCGTCATCGCGCTCTTGAGGTGCAAGCAGCCGCTCACCTCGACCGCCTTGACCCGGTATCCGAAGGGCAGGACGCTGTGCGCGAGCTCCTTCAGGCCGGCGTGGTTGGTACGGCCCGAGAGGCCCACGAAGAGCGTTTCCTCCGTCACGACCACGTCTCCTCCCTCGAGGATCGCGGGGGCCTCGATCCTGATCAACTCCCGATGGGGCGCGAGGGCCGCGGCCACCGAGTCCACCTCGCCTCGGCGCGACTCGACCCCCGGTCGCGTGACGATCGCCACCTCGTCGAGGACGATCGCCGTGTCTTCCACGAAACAGGCGTCGGGGGAGCCGGCGAGGGGCTCGAGTACCTCGACCAGCACGCCGCGCGCGCGCAACCAGTCCACGTAGGCACCGTGCTGCGCCCGAGCGCGGGCGGCGTTGATCGGCGTGCGCTCGAGATGCGTCAGCTCACAGAACGCGAGAGAGGCGTCCGGCAGGCGGGTGATCGCCCGCGGGGAGCGCGAGGTCCCGTTGGCGCCGTTTCCCGCGGGCATCGGTTTCGCAGGCGCCCCGGCGGTCACCGGCACTCCGTCAGCCGGTCTGTTCGCGCGCGTTCCCACATTGCCCGCAGAACTTCGAGTCGGCGGCGAGCGCGCTCCCACAGCCAGTGCAGAAGTCCTCGGTCGAGGACGCCAGTGCGGCGGTCTGCAGCTCGGTCCCACACTTGCCGCAGAACTTCCCTGGCGGCACGGTCCGCGAACACGCAGCGCAAACGATGCCGGCGGCGACCGGCGTGAGCCTGTCGCCGCCCTTGTGGTCGGTGACGAGCATCTGCGCGAGGCCGAAGCCGACGCCGAGGCCGGCGCCTCCCAACAGGCCGCCGGCAGCGCCGCCGCCCTCACCGCCACCGCCTAGGGCCATGCCCTCGCCGGCGCCCATCATGGCCTTGCCGGCGGCGAACTGCTGGTACTGTCCCACGCCGCCGACTGCGCGCAGGTAGGCCGCGTCGGTGTAGAGCTTCTTGAGGTTGGCCGCGTCCTCGTCGTCGATAGCGACCACGAAGTTACCCAGCCGCACGATCTCGACTCCGTAGGCGCCGACATGGCCCGCCAGGCCCGCCAGGACGTCGCGCTCGATCTCCTCGGTGTAGGCGCCGGAGGTGACGTCCAAGAGCGGCCACTTGTTCTTCACGAGCAGCTCGGCCACGCGGTCGCGGATGACCTTCAGGACCTGCTCCTTCATCCACGAGCGCACCATGTAGGACTCCGCACGCCCCATGCCCACCAGGCCGACGATCAGCTTCTCGGGGTCGGTGACCCGAAAGGAGAACTCCCCGTGGACCATGGTCTCGGCCGGGACACCGCTCTTGGGGTCTTCGACGTGTCCGATCCGCCCGCCGAACTTGACGCCGACATGCTCGCGGACGTTGACGAAGAACACCTCCGCGATGAACACGTCGCCGCCGGTGAAGCTGTCGACGAGGTCAGAGAGGAAGGGGAGGTTCGAGGAGTCGAGGGTGTGCCGACCGGCCTCGAGGGTCTCGATGACCTTGCCGTCGCGGAAGAAGACGGCGCGTTCGTCCGCTTCCACGGTCAGCTGCGATTTGAGCGGGACGGTCGGGTCGGGGTGCTTCCAGACGACGTGCGCCTTCGCGTCGTCGGGGCGGGCGACCATCATCTCGCCGACGCCGCGCTTGAACCAGTCGATCACGCCCATGGCAGTGTGCTCCTCTCGATGGAAAACCGGGGGCAGGTGGAACTTCGAGGGCCCCCACCCACAGAATACGGGTCCATTCACCGAACCGCCATGAACACGGACGCGCCCATGACCGACCCGCCGCTCGAGGGCCCGGCGGACGAGGAGATCACCGAGGAGCTCGAGGAGCCGGGCCAGAGCGGCAACACCGGCTTTCCTTGCGACGGCTGCGGCGCGGACATGGCGTGGGATCCAGACGCCGACGCGATGCACTGCGAGCACTGCGGGACGACCCGCCAGGTGCCGCGCGCCGAGGGCGTGATCGTCGAGCACGACCTCTCCGAGGCCGGTTCGGCGGCCCGCGGCTTGGGCTTGGAGCTGCGCGTCTCGCAGTGCGAGAACTGCGGAGCGCGCGTCAGCTTCGAGGACGCGGCCACCTCCAAGCTGTGCGTCTACTGCGGCTCGCCGAGCGTCCTCGACCAGGAGGCGAACCGCAACGCGATACGCCCCGAGTCCCTCATCCCGCTCGACATCGGTCGTGCGACGGTCCAGGAGAACCTCCGGCGCTGGATCAGCGGTCTGTGGTTTCGGCCCAACGCGCTCAAGCGGGCGCGCCGCTTCGAGGCGGTGGGCGTCTACGTTCCCTTCTGGACCTTCGACTGCGCCGTTCACTCGGACTGGTCGGCCGATGCGGGGCACTACTACTGGGTCACCCAGAGCTACTGGACGACGGTCAATGGCCGTCGCGTACGCCGCACGCGGAGGGTTCGCAAGGTCCGCTGGGTCCCGGCCTGGGGAGAGCGCGACGACGCCTACGACGACCTGTTGGTCTCCGCTTCGGGCGGGCTGCCCGACGACTTGGTGGCGAAGCTGGGTAGCTTCGACACTTCCGAGCTGGTCCCCTACCGTCCCGAGTACCTCGCCGGCTGGCGGTCCGAGGAGTACCGCACGGACCTCGAAGGTGGCTGGGAGCGAGGCGAGGCGCTGGTCCTCGACTCCCAGCGCGGCCGCTGCGCGGGTGACGTCCCCGGCGACACCCAACGCAACCTGCGGGTCCGAAACCGGATCTTCGACGTGCGCTGGAAGCACGTCCTGCTGCCGATCTGGAGCGCGCAGTACGCCTTCAAGGGCGAGACCTACACGGTCCTCGTCCACGGACAGACCGGCCGCGTCGTCGGTCGGGCACCTTTGAGCTGGGTCAAGATCCTGCTCGCGGTTGGGGCCGTCCTGGCGGGGGCGGGGCTGGTGGCGCTGGTCGCCGCCGCGGCGGGGCGTTGAGCGCAGACTCCCACGTGTCGCCCTACCCATCGGGCGCTCCGGCGGGCTAGGATCCCCCGCGCCCCGGAGGGCCTACCCTTGCAGTTCGGCTTCGTCATCGACCATTCACGGTGCATCGGTTGCCACGCGTGCACCGTTGCTTGCAAGTCGGAGAACGACGTACCGCTGGGGAGCTTCCGTACCTGGGTCAAGTACACCGAGCGCGGGGAGTTCCCGACCCTGAAGCGCTCCTTTGCGGTGCTGCGCTGCAACCAGTGCAGCGAGCCCCCCTGCGTCACGATCTGCCCCGTCGGCTCCCTCGCCAAGCGCCCCGACGGGATCGTGGACATCGACCCTGAGACCTGCATCGGCTGCAAGTCGTGCATGCACGGCTGTCCCTACGATGCGCTCCATATCCACCCCGACAAGGGGATCGCGCAGAAGTGTCACTTCTGCGCCCACCGCGTCGAGATCGGCCTGGCGCCGGCCTGCGCGGTCGTTTGTCCCACCGAGGCCATCGTGCCCGGGGACTTCCACGATCCCCAGAGCCTGGTCGCAGAGATCGCTGAGGGGTTCGAGCTCGCCGCCCGCAAGCCCGAGGCTCAAACCGGCCCCAACGTCCGTTACCGGGAGGCCGCCCCGGCCGGACTCGATCCCAACCTGACCGTCGCCAGTGGAGGTTACCTCTGGGCGGAGGGTCCGACCCCTCCGCGTTTGGCCGCCGGGAACTTCGAGGCGCGCGTGGCGCTCGAAGCAGCCGAGGCGCGCGCCCGCACGACCTACGACGTGCCGCGCTCGGTGGCCTGGGGGGGCAAGATCACCGGCTACCTCTACGCCAAGTCCCTCGCCGCGGGCCTCTTCCCTGCCGCCGCCTTGGCCGGCGGGCCCGTCCCGGGGCCGGTGCCGATCGCTCTCGCCTTGGTTTTCCTGGCCCTCACCGGGTTGTTGTTGGTCGCGGACCTCAAGCGCCCCGAGCGATTCTGGCGCATTCTCGTCCGTCCCAACTGGGACTCGTGGCTGGCGCGCGGGAGCTTCATCATCATGGCCTACGGCGTCATGCTCACAGGCTGGCTCACGACGCACTTCATGGGCTGGGAGGTCGGCGGAGCCACTGGCTCGGCGGCGCTCCTCGCCACCTGCGTGGCGGCAGCGGCGACCGCGGCCTACACCGGCTGGCTCTTCGGCCAAGCGCGAGGGCGTGTCTTGTGGATGAAGCGCGGGCTGTGGCTGCACCTCCTGGCTCAGGCCGCCGTGGCCGGCAGCGCTCTGTTGCTCGTGGCGCGGCCGCTGCTCGACCAGGACATCGCTGCGACCGAGCGCCTTGAAGGCCTGTTGAGCCTAGGGCTGATCGTCCACCTGTTCGCCCTGGCCGTGGAGGGAAGGCTCGCTCCGCCCGGCCGTCAGCGCGAGTACGTCCGCGCCGCGCGGCTGATCACCCACGGACCCTACGCTCGCCAGCACTGGCTCGGGAGCGTCACCTTGGGCTTTGCGGTTCCGGTGACGCTCATCACCCTTGGCTTGCCCCTCCCCGCCGCGGCCTGCGCGCTGGTCGGCCTTTGGATCTCCGAGCAGGTTTTCATCCGCGCCGGCCAGGCGCTTGCCATCAGCTGAGGAGTGAGCGAGTGAGCGAACCCCGCCGATCACCTTGGGACCTGGGCATCGGCCCGCCGAGCGAGCTCTGGGACGACTGGGTCGAGCTGGACCCCGACGCCTGGCCGGAGCGTCGCGAGCGGCATTACGCGTGCGTGCCGACGATCTGCTTCAATTGCGAATCGGGCTGCGGGCTGCTCGCGTTCGTCGACAAGGAGACGGACGCGATCGAGAAGTTCGAGGGCAACCCCCTGCATCCCGGTAGCCGCGGGCGGACCTGCGCCAAGGGACCGGCGACGATCAACCAGGTGCGTGACGGTGAGCGCATCCTCGAGCCGCTCAAGCGAATCGGGCCGCGCGGTTCGGGCGAGTTCGAACCCGTCAGTTGGGAGGAGGCCCTCGACGACATCGGCGGGCGCATCCGCACCGCCCTCGACGAGGAACGCCACGACGAGATCATGTACCACGTCGGGCGCCCGGGCGACGATCACTTCGTCCTGCGCATGCTCCAGGCTTGGGGCGTGGACGGCCACAACAGCCACACCAACGTCTGCAGCGCGGGCGCGCGATTGGGGTTCAGCCTGTGGTTCGGGGCTGACCGTCCCTCGCCGGACTACTCGCAGACGAAGTTCATGCTTCTCATCTCGGCGCACCTCGAAACCGGGCACTACTTCAATCCCCATGCCCAGCGCATCGTCGAGGCGCGCGAGGGCGGGGCGCGGCTGGCGGTCGTGGACACGCGCCTGTCGAACACGGCCTCGCGCGCCGATCTGTGGGTCGCGCCCTGGCCGGGGACCGAGGCGGCGATGCTGCTCGCCGTCGCTCGCGAGCTCTTGGCGTCGGGGCGCTTCGACGCGGAGTTCTTGCGCCGCTGGACCAACTGGGAGGCCTACTTGGCCGCCGAGGATCCCGATGGGGACGGGAGCTTCGAGCGCCTGATCGAGAAGCTCTGCGAGGTCTACGCCGAGTACACCGAGGAATTCGTCGTCCGCGAGTGCCGCATCCCGACGGGCATGGTCGCCAAGCTCGCCGACGAGATCGCGGTGGCGGGGAGCGCCTTCTCGAGTCACTTGTGGCGCAGTACGGCCAGCGGGCACCTGGGCGGTTGGCAGGTGGCGCGCTCGTTGCTCTTCCTGCACGTGCTCTCGGGCAGCGTCGGCACGCCGGGCGGGTTGAACCCCAACTCCTGGGACAAGTTCGTGCCGACGCCGAGCGCGAAGCCGCCGCAGAACGAGCGCTGGAACGAGGCGATCTGGCCGCGCGAGTACCCGCTGGCGCACTACGAGATGAGTTTCCTCCTGCCGCACCTGCTGCGCGAAGGGGGCAAGCGAGTAGACACCTACTTCACGCGCGTCTACAACCCCGTCTGGACCAACCCAGACGGCTGCGCGTGGATAGAGATGCTCGAGGACGAAGAGCGCATCGGCTGCCACGTGGCGTTGACGCCCATCTGGTCGGAGACGGCCCAGTGGGCTGACTACGTGCTGCCTATGGGGCTGGGTCCAGAGCGCCACGATCTCGTCAGCCAGGAGACTCACGCGGGGACGTGGATCGGCTTCCGTCAGCCGGTCCTGCGCGAGTACCGGCGACGCTCGGGCGAGGTGGTCGAGACCACCCTAGGTCAGAACCCGGGGAAGGTCTGGGAGGAGGCGGAGTTCTGGATCGCCCTGACCCACCGCATCGACCCGGACGGGACGCGTGGGATCGCGAAGTTCTTCGAGTCATCGGAGCGGCCGGGTGAGCCGGTCTCGCTCGATGAGTACTACGCCGACATCTTCGAGAACGGCGTCCCGGGTCTGCCCGAGGCGGCGCGCTCCGAGGGACTGGAGCCCCTGGAATTCATGCGCCGCCGCGGAGCCTTCGCGGTGCCCTACGCGGGGCAAGAGCGCTACGAGCGGGCCGAGGCCGACGGCATCGAGGTGGGCGAGGGGGATCGCCGCGCGGGCTTCCCGACGCCGAGCGGGAAGCTGGAGCTCTACTCGCCGACGCTCGTCGAGTGGGGGCATGCCGACCAGGCGCTGCCGGGCTACATCCGCTCGCAGGTGCACCACGGCGAGATGGATTTCGAGGCCGGTGATCGGGCGCTGTTGCCCACCTTCCGCCTGCCGACCTTGATCCACACTCGCTCGGGGAACGCCAAGTGGCTACAGGAGATATCCCACACCAATCCGTTGTGGGTGCACCCCACGGACGTCGCCGCCCTCGGCCTGGAGAGCGAGGGCCTGGTGCGCGTGGCGACCCGCATCGGCTACTTCGTCGCGCGGGTGTGGGAGACCGAGGGTGTCCACCCCGGCGTCGTCGCCTGCTCCCACCACGTGGGCCGCTGGCGCCTGTTCCGATCGATCGGCGGCCAGCGGATCGCGAGCGCGCTGGTCGAGCTGGAGCGCTCCGACGGCTCGTTCCTCTTGCGCCAGATCGAACAGCCTGGCCCGCACCAAAGCGCCGATCCCGACAGCGAGCGGGTGTTCTGGTCCGAATCCGGCGTGAACCAGAACCTCACCTTCCCCGTCCAGCCCGACCCGATCAGCGGCATGCACTGCTGGCACCAGAAGGTCCGCGTCACTCCCGCCGAGGAGGGCGACCGCTACGGCGACGTCTTCGTAGACACGCACCGTTCGCGCGAGGTCTACGCCGAGTGGCTCGCCCTGACCCCCCCCGCTCCCGGCCCCGGCGGCCTGCGGCGGCCGGCGTGGATGAACCGGCCGCTCAAGCCGACGCCGGACGCCTATCGCGTCGACTGAGTCCGCGAGCGGCCCTGCGCGTACCGGATGGATGGATCGGCCTCCACCGGCGAGGCTCTGGGGTTCAGGGCCGGGAGAACTCGCCCGCTTCCAGCTCGTAGGCGAGGCGGGCGGCGCCCTCCCAGGGGGTCGCCTGCCAGGTGCCGCCGTGGGCGGCGAATTCGAGGGAGGACGGGATGTACACCTCATCGGGAGCTCCGTCCACGAACACCATCGTCGCCCGCGCCGCCCCCGCCTGCGGGGAAGCGCCCTCGAATCCGTAGTTGATCCGCTCGGCTCCAAACAGGACTCCGGCCTTGCGAAAGCGCAGGTCGAACACCCCACCTCGCGCCATCGTCGCGTCGGGCTCGGGGCCCGCCCCGATGAGGAGCTCGTGGCTCGGCGCGACAGCGACCGTGTACACCGTCTGCTCCTCGATCAGATCGAACGCGGCGTAGCGCGCCCCGAACTCCCCACCGTAGAGCAGGCGTAGCTCGCCGGGGGGAAGGAACACGGACAGCCCGCCCCCGGGAGCGGCGGCTGCCCCCGACGGGATGAGCGATCCGGAAGAGAAGGCTCCTCGAGTGAGGAGGAGCGTCCAGCGGACGAAGGAGACCGCGGCGGGCTCGCTGGTCTGTCCGTCCACGAAGAGGATGTCCGTGCGTGCGGGCTCCGGCAGGGAGTGCTCGAACCGGTTCTCCCGCCCTTCTTCGACCTCCACGATCCACGTGAACGGTCCCAGGGCCAGGACGTACTCCCCCGCTGCCAGATCGGGCCACGTCGCCGTGAACTCGCTCTCGCCGAGGCTCGCCGACACGGGCGCAGCGACCCGCCGCTCCCGAGTGAATCCGTGGCCTCCGAACCGGCGGTAGGGAGAGAGCGCGCCATGTAGATGGGAGGGTCGGTGCCCGGGATCTTCCTTACGTCCTTACGTCGCAATACGGATCGCCCGAAGGGCGCCAGCAGAAGTCCCTGGAGCACCCCTCCTGGGCACTGATCGCATTCGCCCGGGACCATGCCGGAGTACACCTGATCGCATGCGCCCATTGGACTATGGGCGAGTGCAGGCCCGTGCGTGCCGGGAGAGACGTCTCGAGTCGGACCGGATGAACCGCAGTCAATCGGATCCTGTGCCCAGAGCGCAGAGGAAACCAGGAGCGAACAAGGCAAGACGATGCAGAGCTGAAGGCGGTTCATGCGAGTGACCTCCTTGGTGGCGAGTAGGCGGGAACCAGAGCTGATCCGAGAGGATCACCAACGCACACCGCTCGGGGACCCTTGCAAGAGCGCTTCCTATCGACCGCGAGCCTCGACCCCACGCGGATCAGTAGTTCTTCGCGAACAGGACCTTCTGAGCGCTGGGGGCGCCGGTCTTGATGCACGCTCCCGGCTCGGGGGCGGGGCCCTCGCCTGGGTAGGGGATGCAGCGGATCGTGGCCTTGGTCGCCTGCTTGATGGCGAGCTCGGTCTCGGTCGTGCCGTCCCAGTGGGCGTAGACGAACCTCGAGGCACCGCCCTCGAAGAGGTCGGTGAAGTCGCCCCAGGAGTCGACCTCGACCGTGTTCTCCTCGCGGAGCGCGAGGGCGCGCTCGAAGAGCGCGGCCTGGAGCTCGTCCATGATGCGGCCGACGCTCACGCCGATGTCGGCGAGCGGCAGGGTCTCCTTGACCGGCCTGCCCCGCTCGTCGGTGTCGGCCAGGCGGCGCTTGGCCATCACCGAGCGCTGTTCGAGGTCGCGCGGGCCGAGCTCCAGGCGCAGGGGGACGCCCTTGCGCTCCCACTCGTAGTACTTCGCGCCGGGCTTGATGCCCTCGCGGTCGTCCACCTCGACCGTCAGGCCGTCGTCGCGCAGCTCGCCCGCGACCTTGGCGGTGGTCTCCAGGACGGCGCCCTTCTCGTCCTCGGAGCGGTAGATCGGGACGATCACCACGTGGATCGGCGCGAGGCGCGGCGGCAGGACCAGGCCGCCGTCGTCGGAGTGCCCCATGATCAGCGCGCCGATTTGGCGCGTGGACATCCCCCAGGAGGTCTGCCAGACGAACTCGCGCTCGCCCTCGGCGTTCTGGAAGGTGACGTTGAAGGCCTTGCCGAAGTTCTGGCCGAGGTCGTGGCTGGTCCCCGACTGCAACGCCTTGCCGTCCTGCATGTAGGACTCGATGCAGCGCGTCTCCAGCGCGCCCGCGAAGCGCTCGTTGGCGGTCTTGATCCCGCGGATGACCGGCAGGGCCATCACCTCGTGGCTGAAGTCGCGGTAGACGTCGAGCATGCGCGCGACCTCCTCGAGCGCCTCCTCGTGGGTCGCGTGGGCGGTGTGGCCTTCCTGCCAGAAGAACTCGCCGGTGCGCAGGAACAGGCGCGTGCGCAGCTCCCAGCGCATGACGTTCGCCCACTGATTGATCAAGAGCGGCAGGTCGCGCCAGGAGTCGATCCACTTGGAGAAGAAGTGGCCGACGATCGTCTCGGAGGTCGGGCGGATCGCGTAGCTCTCTTCGAGCTCCTTGCCGCCGGCGTGGGTCACCACCGCCAGCTCCGGCGCGAAGCCCTCGACGTGCTCGGCCTCCTTCTCGATGAAGCTCATCGGGATCAACAGCGGGAAGCAGGCGTTTTGGTGCCCGGTCTCCTTGAAGCGCCGGTCGAGGTCCGCCTGCATTTTCTCCCAGATCGCGAAGCCGTGGGGGCGGATCACCATGCAGCCCTTGACGACGCCGGCGGCCTCCGCCAGCTGCGCCTCGGCGATCACGTCCTGGTACCACTGCGCGTAGTCCTGGGAACGGGGAGTGATGCGTGTCTGGGCCATTTCAGGGGATTCGACCGGGAGAGGGGGGCGGGAGGAACGGGCAGGAAGGGTAGTGGAGCGGCTGTCACGGCACCACCCCGGGCGTGGGCCGCGCCCCGTCGAGGTTCGGGTGGACACCTCGCCGGGCAAGTTGCTAGATTCCCCCTACACCGGGTGTTGCCCGATGTCCGGTGCGCCTCGGGTTCGCCCGAGGCGCCTCGGGGTCCTCCCTGCCATGAGCCCCGAGGCCGCCGATGGGGAACCTGCCATCGCCATCGGCCGTCGTCTGGTGTTCGCATCAGATACGACCCGCGCGGAGTCGTCTCTTCGGAGACGGCTCCCATTTTTTTGACCTCCGCGCCGCACGGTGGCCGAGCAAGGAAAGGGAGGGTTCGGCAATCGCGGGTGGGCGCGGTAGGTTTGGGTCGCGACCCGCGCCCGGAACATTGAAAGTCCCCAAGCGTGAAGCCCTGACCGTCGTCGCCGTCGTTGCCCTGGCGGTGGTCCTGCGGGTGATCTACACCCTCGCGGCCGAGGCCAACCCCACGCACCTTCAGCCTGCGATGGACTCGCTGTTCCACCTCGAGTGGGCGCGGGCGCTCGCCTCGGGCGAGGCGTTCGAGAAGCTGGAAGGCCGCCCCTTCTTCCGCGCTCCGCTGTATGTCTGGATGCTCGCCGGTGTCCTCAAGCTCACGGGCGGGAGCCTACTCGCCGTGCGCCTGGTCCAGTCGCTGTTCGGTGGCGCGACGGCCTTGCTCGTCTACCTCGTCGGCAAGCGCGCCTTCGATTCGCGCACGGGCCTGCTCGCCGCGTTCTGCGCCGCCACCTACTGGGTCCTCGTCTACTTCGACGCCGAGCTCCTGATTCCCACCCTCATCATTCCGCTCGACTTGCTCGCGATCCTGCTCTCCTTGCGCTTGGCGTGCGCGCCCCGGCCCGGCCGCGCCGCGGCTGCGGGTGCGATCTGGGGCCTCTGTGCCATCGCGCGCCCCAACGTGCTCCTGTTCATGCCCCTGCTCGCTCTGTGGATCCTCCTGCGGCCCCGCTCACCGGCGGCTGAGACCGACGGGCGGCGCGGCCCCCTGGCCTGGGTGGCTGCGGCGGCCTTCTCCGCGGGCCTGTTGGCGCCCATCCTCCCGCTCACGGCGCACAACACCTTCGCTCGGGACGACTTCGTCCTGATCTCCTCCCAGGCGGGCGTGAACCTCCACATCGGCAACAACCCCACCTCCGACGGTGTCACCGCCATCGTCCCGGGCACGCCCGGCGGCTGGTGGCCGGGCTACCACGCGTCGATTGCCCTCGCCGAGCAGGCCGAGGGCCGCCCCTTGCGCGCTTCGGAAGTCTCCGCGCACTACTCCAGGAAGGCGCGCGAGTTCATGCTCAACGACCCCGGCGCCGCCCTAGCGCTGCTCGCGCGCAAGTTGCGCCTGTTCTGGAACTCCTGGGAGGTCGGCAACAACCACGAGCTGCGTTTCTTCGCCCGCCGCTTCGGCTCCTTCGTGCCGTTCCTCTCGCTCGGATTCCCGTTCCTTGCCGGAGCGGGCGTGGCGGGCTTCTTCTTGGCATCGCGCAAGCGCGGCGAGCACTTCCCTCTGTGGGGTTTCCTGCCCGTCTACATGCTCGGCGTCGTGGCTTTCTTCGTCTGCGCCCGCTTCCGCGCTCCGGTGCTGCCGATCCTGATGATCTACGGCGCGCACGCGGTCTTCTGGAGCGTCGACCGTCTCAAGAGCGGCCGCGCCGCGAGTGCCCTCGCACCCTGGGCCCTCGCCGCCGCGGTGGGGGGCTTCAGCTTCGTCAAGCCGAGCTACGTGAAGGCCGACGACAGCAACGGTTGGATGCAGCTAGGGACGGCGGAGCTGCGGCGCGAGGATGAGGTGGCGGCGCGCGAGAGCTTCGAACGCTCGCTCGCGATCAACCCGAACAACCTCTACGCCCTCGTTCAGCTTGCCAGGCTCGAGCGTGAGGCAGGTCGGACCGAGGCGGCGGTGGAGCACCTCGAGAAGGCCGTCGGCCTGCACCCGCGCAAGACCGACGGCATCGAGCTCTTGCTCGACACCCTGCTCGGCGCCGGGCGTCACGCCGACGTTCTGAACGTCGCGGGCGCCTACGCACGCGACTACCCCGGGCCCGCGATCCCGCACTACTACCGGGGCCGCGCTCTCGCCGAGCTCGGTCGGATGGAGGAGTCCCTGGCCGCCTTCGACCAGGCCCGGCGCCTGGATGCCGGCTCCTTCCGTGCGGCGCTGGCCTGCGGCAAGGTCGCGGGGATGCTCGGCCGGCTCACCGAGGCGGCCGAGCACTACCGGAGCGCGCTCGCCCTGCGGGCCTCGACCCAGCCGGCCTGGGCGGAGCGGGCCTTCGCCGGGCTCGTGGAGGTCCATGTCCGAGCGGGGCAGTCCGCCGCGGCCTGCGAGGCGGCGCGCGAGTGGGCCGAGGCGCTGCCCGCCTCGGCGGCGGCGCGCGCGGCCGTGGCCGAAGTCTGTCCCTGAAGCCGGGGCGCGGGCACGGCTCGGCGGCGGCGGGGAGCCCTCGGCCAAGCCAGCCGGTGACCCCGCGGCTCGGGGGCGGCTCGAAGGTGTTCAGTCCCCGACGTAACCGAGCTGCTCGAGGCGTTCGAGCATGGCGGCGTCGTAGGGGCTCTCGGTGGCCGTCGCCCGGCGTTCGCCGCTCTCGTGGGTCGGGATCGTCGTGACCGGGTGCTCGGCGAGGAAGGCGTCGGTGAACAGGCCGCGCAGCACCTTGCCGTCCATGTCCTCGCCCACCGGCAGGCCGAGCAGGGCGAGCACGGTCGGCGTGACGTCGAGCACCGTCGCGCCGAGGTCTCCCGCGCCGCTGCGGATCGGGCCGCCCATGGCCGCGAGGATGCCGCGCTCGGTGTGCCAGAAGGCCTGGCCTTCGATGAAGTCGCCGTAGGTGCGCTCGATCGGCTTGCGTCCGGGGGTGTCGAAGAAGCCGTGGTCGCTGATGACCAGGATCGTGTCCTCCGGGCGCGCCTCGTCCATCAGGAAGCCCACAGACGCGTCGATGCGCCCCAAGTGCGTGTCCATCGCCACGCCCAAGGCCCGCCAGGAGGGATCGAGGCCCGCCAGGGCCGCCTCACCTTGGCGTCGCGCGGCGCTGTAGGCCCGGTAGGCGGGCCAGAAGACGTGGCAGAAGGCGTCGTAGCCGTCGAAGTAGGTGGCGATCAGGGACTCGCCGTTGCCCTTCTCGACCATGTGGCGCGTCATCGCTGCGATGGAGACGTCCTTGAGGAAGATGTCGCGGATCGCGTAGCCGCGCACGGGCGGGATGGAAGAG
This sequence comes from Planctomycetota bacterium, assembly GCA_002686265.1. Taxonomy (GTDB): domain Bacteria; phylum Planctomycetota; class UBA1135; order UBA1135. The sequence goes on along the minus strand of NZBA01000106.1, from coordinate 8,489 downwards.
ATGCCGAGCTCGTCGAGGAGCTCTGTGGACAGGCGCGCTTCGGTCAGATTGAGAGGCTCGAGCTCCGCCATCAGTTCGCGCGGCCAGGTCCGATCCTCGCGTTCGATGTCGGCGTCGGCGCCGGTGGCGAAGCCGCGCGCGTCCTTTCTGAGGGGCCAGGCGTAGTCGGTGATCATGAAGCCGCGCACCGGCTCCGCGGGCCACGACACCCACCAGGCCAGGAACCCGACGGAGACGCCGGCGCTGCCGCAGATGTTCCACAGCGCGTCCACCCTGCGCAGGGTCGACGACACCGGCACGGTCTCTCCGGCCTCCGTCTCGGTCACGAAGCCCAGGATCCCGTGCTTCTTGGGGAGCTTCCCGGTGGCGATGGTCGTCCACAGGATCGCGGATGCCGTCGGGCTCATCGAGCGCAGCTCGGCCTTGCTGCCCCGGGCGCAGAGCTCGGCCAGCCGTGGCATGACGCCGTCGGCGAGGACGAAGTCAAAGACGTCCCAGGAGGCGCCGTCGATGCCGACGAGGAAAACGCGGCCTGGGACGGGTCGCTCGGCGACGGCCTCCGCCGTGGCCGCGGTGGAGTGGGCGCCCTCTCCGCCGGTCGTGGCGGCCTGCTCGGTGCAGGCCGCCAAGAGGATGCAGCACCAGGACAGGGTGGTGATGAAGTGCGGAGGGCGCATCAAGATCGCCGGGCCGCTGCGCGCCGGGTAAGGGTCAGAAGCCGAGGCGCACGCCCGCGTAGGGGCCGCCGAACGCGAGATCAAGGTCGATGGAGTCGCTGTCGACGTCGTACGCGGCGTCAAAGTCGATCATCCGGTAACCAACGACGATCGAGCCCGTGTCACCCAGGATCTTCAGGCCGGCGGAGACGTCCAGGTCGCTCATTTCGACCTCGGCCTCGTCGACGCTCACGCTCAGGAGCGCGTAGCTGCCCTCGATCCACACCGGACCGATCTCGCCGCCCGCGCGAGCGGCGATCAGGGGGACCGGCAAGGTCTCGTCCAGGGTGGCGGTGACGATCAAGCCGGTGATCTCCTCCGCGCCCGTGAGGGCGATCGAGAGGTCGAGAGCCGTGACCCCGAGGCCCAATCCGAAGAAAGCGGTCTCTCCGATGTTCCAGTCGTAGGTCCACATGGCGTTGGTGGCCGCGATGTCCAGATCCGTGTCCACGGACACCGAGTCGGAGTCGATCGTGGTGCCGTCGATCTCGATGTCATCGGACAAGATGCCGCCCGTCGCGGAGAGATCGGTGGACGTGTAGGAGAGGCTGAGGTGCGAGTGGTCTCCCCGAACGTCGATCCGTCCGCCGAGGACGGACTCCTCCCCGTCCACGCCGAGCGCCTCGACGCTGGTCGAGCCGCTGGCCCCATCGGTCGAAGAGGCGACCGAGCCGTCGAGCGAGTTCTGGGCCAAGTAGGGGGTGACGCTCACCGAGGGCGATGAGCAGGAAGCGGCGGCGGCGAGTGTGAGCGCGAGGAGTCGTTTCATGGATGGCCTCAGGCTGTGGCGGGACGCGATGAAGGCGCGGAGTGTCTGCGCCAGCCCCTTCTTTACCATTCCGCGCCCATCCGGGCCACCCGGCGGAAGCTGGCGGCCGCGGGGGCGGCCTACTTCGTGTAGCCCAACGCCCGCAACTGCTCGAGGATCTCCGCTCGGGCCGCTTCGTCGATGGGCGCGGAGCGACGGTCGGGATCGAGCAACCCGCCGTGGGTGTCCACGCCTGCCCGCGCTCGCGGCGTCGGGCCGAGCACACGCTCCATGACGCGCCCGTGCATGTCGCGCGCGAGCGGAAGGCCGAGGTAGGCGAGCGCGGTGGGCGTTACGTCGAGGGAGGTGTAGGGTTCGAACAGGCCCAGCCGGCGCGCCGCCTCGGCCACGCGGTCGAGGGTGCGCGAGGTGCCCAGGGTGAAGCCCAGCAGCGTGGAGAGCGAGGTCTCCGAGCACAGGGCGGCGACCGGCCCGACCGGTTCGACATCCGGCGCGGCGAAGAGGAACATCCCGTGTGGGTCGTGGTTGCCGCTGTTCTCGCTACGCACGTCGAGGTAGCGGGCCAGCGGCCGCTCGACGCCCGCGACCTCCACGCTGACCTCGCCCGGAGGACGGCTGAGGCACGGTGCGGGTATGACAAAGGCCTCCGGGCGGCGTCCCTCGGGCATGGGGCCGGCAGCCTCGAACAAGGGCTCGCCCGTCTCCGTCACCGTGAGTGCGGCGAGTGCGGCGATCACCTCGGCGAGAGACATCGGTTCGACTCCCTCGGTCACTTCTTCGCGGAAGAGGATCTCGACACGGTGGCGCGTGGCGCTCGAGCCGGCCTCCCGCGCTCGCGCTCGCTTGGGGTCGAGCGCGGAGCCTTCGAGGCGCTCGCCTTCGAAGGCGATCAGGCCCATGTCCGCCAGCAGGGCATCGGCGTGGAACAGGACCAGGGGCACCGCCCGCGGCCGCGCGCCGTGGTCGGAGACCACGAGCACCGCCCGCCCCTCCGCCGTCAGAGCCCCGAGCCACTCGTCGATGCGCGTGAAGATGGCGGGAACGTCGTTCGAGCGTTGTGCGGCTCGCTGGGTATCCGCCCCCCAGGCTTCGAGGTCGAACAGCTCGGGGAAGGTGTCGAGGTAGCGCAGGTGCAGGGAGCTGTCGGACGCTTGGGTGCCGGTGACCACCAGATCGAAGTCGGCGAGCTCCCGCACGGCTTCCCAGGCGTCGATCTCGATCTCGAGCAACCTCGTGATGTCGGCGTAGGCGTCCTCCGGGCGCTCGTCGGGGGAGTCATCGAGGGCGTCGGCGACCAGGGAGCGCACGGCGGCGGGATGGGTCGCCGGGATGCTGCCGCCGAGGGCGGACTTGAGGTTTGGGACGACGACGCCGCCGATCTCCTCCGCCGGCGCCGTGACCAGCCAGTTGTGCACCAATGACTTCAGGCCCGCCGCGTCGGCGATGTTCCACACCGCCGCGGCGGTCCGCTCGGTCGAGGGCGTGGGGAGCGAGCGGCCCTCGCCGTCGTCGGAGAGCACGGTGAAGTCGTGGATCCCGTGTCCGGCTTCGGCCATGCCCGTCACCATGCTGGTCCAGACGACCGGCGACAGGCGGCGGCCGTGGGTCATCAGGTGCCCGTAGGATCCGCGCTCCTTGAGGGCGGCGAGGTGTGGCATGCGGCCCTCGTCGATGAAGTGATCCACCATCGTCCACAGCCCCGCGTCGATGCAGAAGATCGTGAGCTTGCGCTGCACGCCCGGCGAGCGTGCGCTCCCCTCGACCGCTTCGAGCGGTAGCGCCCGCAAGCCGGCCGCGTTACCACCGACCAGGGCCAGGGTGCAGCAGCCTTGGAGGGCGAGCAGGATCGTCGGCCAGCGCCGGACCCGTCCCGGGTGCGTCGCCTTGGCGGCGCACGAAGCCAAGAGCCCCGCGGCGATCCCCAGGGGGAGGGCGTAGGCGAGGCCGCGGGCGAGGGTGATCAGGCGCTCGGGATCGCCGGGGCCGACGTAGAAGGGGAGGTCGACGTTCCAGCCCACTGCCAGCTCGCCGGTCACCGCGCAGGTGGCTACCAGCGCCGTCGGCAGCCCTAGCGCCAGGCGAGGCCAGCGCATCAGGGGCAGGGAGAGCGCGACCAGCAGTAGCCACAGGAGGTTCCCAACGACCCCGACGCCCGCCGCGAGCCGGGCGAGGAGATCCGCGCTCCCGCCGAGGGGGTGGTGCCAGCGCAGCGCTCCCACGAGCACGTAGGCGAGAGCGATCAGGAAGGCGGAGCGGGCCTGCAGGCGAACCATGATGGGGGCGCTGGCGACGAGGGGCGTCGGAGCTCGAACCCTTCAGAATAGCCCTCCCGATTGCGCTCGGAGGCTGCCGGGAGACAGAAATACGGCCGGAAGCGTCGTAGGACGCTCCCGGCCGCAGCCGTCGGCAATAGTGTGCCCCATCGTGTGGTATGGACATGGGGCTCGTCGCGGCGTCGGCCTCCTTCACTGTGCCGGACTACGGAAAAAGAGAGAGAGAGGCTTCCTGGGATACCCCGCACCCGGCAAGACCGGAATCCGCGACGATTGAGTCACTTGGACGCGAGCGTGCCCTTCGAGGTTCGCCCAATCCGAGAAAACCGGCGCGCGGCTCGCCGGCGGGGGGGCTTCAGTTCCCGCCGTCGTCCCAAGGTCGGCCGAGGCCCTCGATGCGTACCAAACCGGAGCCGGCCTGGACCTCCAGGGTGCGTCGCTCCTCGCCCAGCCCCAGGACGACGGTCCCGACCGAGCGGGCGAACCCGTAGGCGTCGAAGGTGATCCAGGTCTCCGGGCCGATATCGCGATTTGCGATGCGCACGTTCTCGAAGACCCCGTCGCGCGAGTAGGAGCGCACGAACTCGCCCAGGCCCACGGGGTGGGGAATCGGCCGGTCGCTCGCGTCCACGACCCGGTAGCCGGTCCCGTCTTCGAAGAACACGACTCGCAGCTCGCGCTCGCCGATCACGGCTACGTCCTGCGCCGCCCGCAGGTCCGCGGCGAGCAGCAAGGCGGCGTTGTCGAGGCTGACGTCCGCGCGGGCGAAGAAGGCGGGGATCGCCAGCAAGGCCAGGGCCGAGACCGCGAGCAAGGCCGCGGCCAGGGCGGCGATGTTGACGCCGCCGGGTCGTGCGGAGGGCTCGGTGGTCATGTCGGTCGGCGCTGCGAAGCCTCTGGCATCGCCGAGGCTAGAGATCGTAGTAGCGTTGAGTGCGTCCGCGCACGCGTCCGGCGACGTTACAGCGCACCACGCCCGAATGCGGATCGTAGATCCAGCCGGTGCTCCCGTCGGGCGAGCGGGGCATCTGCGTGGAGGCGTCGAGGACCAGGACGGTGCGCAGGCCGTTCAGCGGGTTGAGGGGAATCCCGTGGGGCAGGTAGGGCACGCGTGCATCGCGCAGGATCAGCGGCGGGGGGGCGTGGGCCTCTCCGTGAAAGCCGAGCTCGCACCCCAGAGCGCCGTGCTCGCAAGGCGTGCCCGCTCCGGCTGTGGCCTCGGCGCTCGGCCAGCGGCCGAGGTCGGCGCGGTAGTCGGTGATGGCCACGCGCAACCGACGGAGGTTCTGCCAGAGCTCGTTCTCCAAGGCGCGCACGGGAGCGGCTTGGGGAATGACGGCCTCGGGCGGCGAGGCCATCACTCCGACCAGGCCGACGAGGGCGGCGCATATGGAGAGCGCGGCCCATAGCGGTCCGGAACGTCGCTGACGGGTTGCTCTGAAAACGGGAGGGACGGCGATGGTCGCCTGTGTGGCGTGCGTGGTCATGGGGGGCGCTGGCCCATGGGGGTGGGCCGTCGCGCTTCCCCCTTCTCGGCCGCGGCTGAGGCGTGCCTTGAGCCGTCGCGCCCGAGGTGGGGTGGAAATCGGAAAGAAGTTCCCGCTCCGTGCGTCCGCGTCGAGGCGTGCGGCGCCCGCCGCCGAATAGACTGTCGCCTACCGATGCAGAGCCCCCGCTTCCTCCTGGCTGTTCTCCTGTCCTCGTTCCTCGGCGCCTGCGGCGGCGGCGATGAACCCGGCGCCCCTGGGCCGGCCCCCATCGCCCCCACGTGGTTCGCCGAGGGAGCCGCGGCCGCCGGCCTCGACTTCGTCCACGTGCGCGCCCACGAGCAGCGCTTCTGGATCCCCGAGACCGTCACCGGCGGCGGCGGGTTCCTCGACTACGACGGCGACGGCCGCCTCGACGTCTACTGCGTACAGGGCGGCGATCCGGTGCCGGGGAGCGAGACCAACGAACCCAACCGCCTCTTCCACCAGGAGACTGACGGCACCTTCACCGATGTGACCGAGAGTGCGGGCGTCGGCGACCGGCGCTACGGATTCGGCTGCGCCACCGGTGACTATGACGGCGACGGCGACACCGATCTGTACGTCTGCAATCTCGAGGAGAACGTCCTCTACCGCAACGAGGGCGACGGTGCTTTCGCCGACGTCACCGCGATAGCGGGCGTCGGGGAGAAGCGCTGGAGCTCGGCGGCTTCCTTCTTCGACTACGACGGCGACGGGGACCTCGACCTGTTCGTGGTCCAGTATCTGAACTGGAAGCCCGAGCACGAGATCCCCTGCCAGACGAGCTACGGCGAGCGCGACTACTGCAACCCGATCAACTACAACGCGCCGACGCGCGACACCCTCTACCGCAACGAGGGCGACGGGACCTTCACCGACGTCAGTATCGCCGTTGGAATCGGAGCGGGAACCGGGACCGGCCTGGGCCTGTCCTGTGCCGACTTCGACGGCGACGGGCGCGTGGACGTCTACGTGACGAACGACGGGATGCCGAACCACCTGTGGCTGCAGCTCGAGCCGGGCCGCTTCACCGACCGCGCTCTGCTCGCCGGGTGCGCGGTGAACAGCTCTGGGGCGCCGGAGGCGGGGATGGGCGTCCACGCCGTTGACGTAGAGTCCGACGGTGACTGGGACCTGTTCATGACCCACGTGCGCGAGCAGACCAACACCTTCTACGAGAACCTCGGCTCCGCCTTCACGGATCGCACCTCCAGCACCGGGCTCTCGGCGGCCAGCATCCCCTTCACCGGCTTTGGCCTCGGCTTCCACGACTTCGACCACGACGGCTTCGTCGATCTGTTCGTCGCCAACGGCCGTGTCGGCTTGTGGCCGCCCGCGCTCTCGAAGAGCGATCCTTATGCCGAGCCCAACCAGCTCTTCTTGGGCCGCGGTGACGGGTGCTTCGAGGAGGTCGTCGGCGGCGGCGCCCCTGGCGTGCCGTTGGGGACGAGCCGAGCGGCCGCCTTTGGCGATATCGACGACGACGGGGACATCGACGTCCTCTACATCGACGCCCAGGCCCCCGTGCGCCTGTTGCGCAACGAGCTGCCAAAGCAGGGGAGCTGGATCGGTCTCTCGGTGCTGGGCGAGAGCGGGACGCCGGCCCTGGGCGCCGTCGTGCGCGTGCGCTCGGGCGAGCGTGACCGCTACCGGATCGCTCACACCAGCTACTCCTACTGCGCCGCCAACGATCCCCGAGTGCACGTCGGGCTCGGGGACGCACAGCGGGCCGAGGAGGTCGAGGTGCGTTGGCCCGACGGGCTCGTCGAGCGCTTTGGCTCCCTCGAGGCCGGCCGCTACCACAAGTTGCGGCGGGGCGGAGGGCGCTGAGCGCGGCGGGGCGTGATGCTCGGTCTGTGTCTCGCATTCGGAGGGATCCTCGGGTCCTCGACGGCGATGCTCGGTCTTCACGCGCGCCTGCTCGACGCCAACGGAGCGCCGCTGGCAGGCTGTGAGGTCGACGCGCTCGTGTCTTGGGCGTCGGGCGCCGAGGAGGGTGAGCCGGAGTGGCGGGCGGCCCGCGCGCGCTGCGACGAGAACGGGCGCGTGCGCTACGACGTCCCAGCGCCGCCGGCCGGCGCCTCTGCGACCCTGGAGCTGAGGCACTGGCGTGTCGTGCCGCCCGGCGTCCCCACCTACGGGCGGGCGCGGGTCGCCCTCGGCGCGACCGCCACGGTTGGGCCGGTCGAACTGGGTGACCTGCGCCTCGCCGACCCGCCGCTCGTCATGGCGGGCGTCATCGTGGACGACGCGGGTGTCGGCGGGGGGGGGCGCCGACGTGCTCGTCGGTGCGCGCGAGCTGGCCTTTCCCGGTGGCGGGACGCGTGACGTCGAGGGTTGGATCGCGCCTCCGGGCCTGACGGTGCGGAGCGCCGCCGACGGGCGCTTCGAACTGCGGGGGTGGGCGGACGAGCCCGGCCGCTTCCGTCTGCAGGCGCGGAAATGGGGCTGGCAGCCGCTCCCGCCCTCTCCGGTCTCGTGGGGCGTGCAGCGCGCCCGCCTCGTGCTGGCGCGCTGCGCGACTCTGGCGGGTTCGGCGATCCTTGACCCTCGGGTGCCCGCGCGCGAGATCCTGATCGAGATCGAGCACGGCCGTCCACGGGCCTTCGGCGACGCACTGGCGCGGCGCGAGCGCACGACGCTCCTCGTCGGACCCGACGGAGGCTTCGAGGTCTCCTGGCTGGTGCCTGGAGCGTGCACCCTGCGCGTCTTCCACCGCCCGGGGCCGCACGTGCCGACCCCGGGTGCCGTCGTGGAGATCGGCGGCATCGAGCTCACGCCGGGTGTGACGAATCGGCCCGAGGCCGTGGCGGCCATCGACCTCGCGCGCGCCTGGCGCGTCGTCCGCCTGAGGGCTGCAGTTGCACGGGGTGCGCGCGATCACGGGCGAGGCGCTCGAGGGGGGCGAGGTGTACTTCACCGTGCATACACAGCCAGGTCGCTGAGGGAGGACCGGTGGGGTGCAAACGGACAGCCGCCACCTCTGGTACCGAAACGGGGGCACGCACTGCCTCTCCAGCCGCTCCAAGTGGCCCCCCGCTACCAATCACAAGAGAGGACTCGGCCCTTCCCGGCCGGGCCCTTTTTTTTCGTGGCCGGGAAGTTGGGTGGGGTCACTCGGGCGGCAATCGATCCTGCAATCTCGCCTTGTCTCCCGAGCACGGTCAGCGACATTCGAGGCGCCGCTGACACTGGCTGCAACCATCGGCGTCGAGTCCCGGTC
>NZBA01000105.1 GCA_002686265.1 Planctomycetota bacterium | reverse complement strand
TGTTTTCGTCGTGCCATGGTGAGGTCCAGTCTGCCCGATTTCGGGCGGTCGAACTCTCACAAGGCCTGGACTCGTTTTCGGGGGTCATGCCAGGCTGCAGCGCGCGTAGATCCATGGAGCCTGAGCGTTCCAAAATGGTTGGCGCAACTATCAGGGACAAAACCCTGCGGTGAGCGCGTCGCTCAGGTTGAAACCAGAACCCCCGGGCCCTCCAGGATCGCGATACCAGAATTGGAAGTAGTAGCTCGCTCCCGGCTCGATCACGTCGGAACCAGTCAGGGACGGGAAGTCGAGTTGGAGGTTTGCGTCGCCGAGAAAGTCCATCTGCAAAACAGGCAGGCGGTGTACGCCCGTGCTCCCATGCCCCACACACAGGACGCCATCCCCAAACGGGACGGAGTTCGCTGTATCCGAGTAGAAGAAGATCCCATGTTGCTGTGGTACTCCGTTGACGACCTCGAGATGGAAGTCGTTGTCGGAGATTCGGAAGCTCCCCTGGGATGAAATGAGGGCTCCCGAGCCCGCGGAGTTCGGTGAAGTCGTGCAGTAGCCTTCAGCACCACTACCAATGCAATCGGCTCCGTCGGTCAGCCACTCGATGGAGAAGCGCGCAAGCGTGATCGAGGAGTAGTTGTCGCGCTCGAACAAGCACCCGATGCGTTGATCAGGCAGGACGGTCAGCACGCTGTACGCGAAGGGTCCTTCATAGAGGAGCTTCGCGACCGGCCAGGTGACTCCTTCGTCGTAGCTCAGATGGATCGTGCCATCGACGCGGGCCGAAGTGGAGAGTGGGCCCGAGTAGAGGAGCCTCGCGATGAATCCGTCGAGAGGGTCAGTGTGCCTGAGCGTGCTGGCCATTACCCCCGGCTCGATCAACTGCAGTTCGTCGGTCACTGGCGTCCAGGTCAGGCCGCCGTCAAAGCTGTGCGCGATCTTGCGATGGGAGGTTCCGAAGAAACTCCGCGCGTTGAGGAGCAGAGAACCATCAGTCAGCTCGACCATCTGCACTTCGTTCGCAACACCCGGCGTCGCGCTGTCGTCCGCGAGCTCGCCCCACGCCCACGAATCACCGCCATCGTCGCTGAATGCAGCGTAGACCTTCCACTCACCCCCCGGTCCCTGGTTGTAGGGGATGATCATGCGGCCGGCATGCGGAGGCCGCCTCTTCTGGATGCCGACTCCCGGCCCACTCGCGATGCTGGTGGCAATCGTCGGGCGCTTCACCTGCTCGGTGATTTCGACAGGCGCAGACCAGGTGAGGCCGTCGTCATCACTATGCTGGATGAACGCGCGGCAGATGTTGTCTCCGTCATACCCCGGAACGACGCAATCCGCGTGGCAGCCGTTGGGATAGCGGTCGTAAACGACCAGTATGCGGCCGGCATTGCGCCCCTGGAGCACTTGCATCGCGCATGGATCGTTCAGGGAGTTGTCACCGTCGTCGTGCAACACGACCAGCGGCCCCCAGGTCGTGCCACCGTCGGTACTGCGGCGCATCACGATGTCATTCCTCGCGTGGTCCGAGAAGTAGGCGCGGCCTTCGGCAAGGGCCAGGATGGTCCCGGATGCGGTGGTCAGGATCGACGGGATTCGATAGGACGGGTACCCGTCGCCGCTGGTGAACACATCGATGAGCTCGGGCTCGGTGGGGTCGGAGAGCTTGAAGTCGACGGAATGGAAGTAGGCGCCTCCCATCCCCGCACTGGAACCCGTACCCCAGGAGACACCACCGTCTGGAGCGTTGCCGCTCGAGGCCTCGGCCGGTACAGGGCCAAGGAACTGCCCATCGTAGTAGAGCTCCGCCTCGTCTCCCGTGCTGCCCGGGAGCTTCCGAAGCTGGAGTTCATGGTAGTTGCCGTCCATGGCACCCGAACACGTGTACGCGATGCCGGAGAGGTATGCGTGTGCCAGGACATCATTCCCTGCGACTTCGAAGAAGATCAAGTACCGGTCATCCGCAGCTTGTTGGCCCGAAGCGAACTCAAACACGACGTCCACACCCGTGGAGTGCACCATGCGCATCCTGGTCGTGTACTCCCAACCACGGATCTGGGCGAGGGCTAGCTCTTCTGCCGTGAAGAGATGTCGGTAGTCCGCCCAAGACCCGCCGTCGGTGAAGAGATCATCGACCGCCCATGCGTTGACTCCCGTCGACCCGTCTGGTGACACGTCGGTCAACAGGGTGTTCGATGCTCCCCCCTCGTGCAGGATCCAGTCCTGCGTCGTCGGATCTGGTGCGGCGGTTGGGTTGCCCTCATCGCCGGCATCGTACGCTGCGAGTTGAGCAGCGGCCGCTCCGCCAAGGAGCGCAACGGCCGCCAGCAAAATGCTGGTTCTGGTCAGGGAGCCCAAGTCAACTCGATCGCGTTCGTGAGGTTGAACCCGGACCCGCACGGGCCTGCGCTCGGGTCGCGATACCAGTACTGGTAGCACCTGGTGTCCCCCGCGCTCGCGCCGCTGCTGGTGGCGATGTTCACGGTGGACGATGCAGCCCCGCTGCCGTCAGGTACGACGACCTGTAGCCGCACGACGTTGGATCCGCAGCAGCGGAGGCCGTCGCCGAAGATCACCCCTGAGCCGCCGCTGATGCTGTTGTCACCTTGAAAGAAGAGGCCCGGTTGGCCCGGTATGGCGTTGGCTGCCGACAGGATCAGGTCTCCGGCGGCGAGGCTGCTCGTGCCCGAGGACGAGAGCAGAGCGCCCGTAGTGGATGAGTTGGAGCAGCCTCCGCTGCCTCCCGGGTCGTCATTGCCGCAGGGGCACGTCGTGCCGTTGCCATCGCCGAAGCAGATCGGATTCCCCGCATCAGAGAGGATCCGGAACTCGGCGTAGTTGAAGTTGACGTTCGCCTGCCCGGCACTGGAGCCCGTGCCGAAAGTGACCCCTCCGCTCGGCGCTCCGGGATTGGAGCCCCCGGCAGGAAACGGACCCAGGAGAGCTCCGTCGTAATAGAACTCGGCATCGATCTGACCTGCCGGCTTGCGGATCATGAACGAGTGGTAGTTACCGTCCATGGCGTTCGGGCAGGTGATGACGATGCCGACAGCGAAGATGTTGCAGAGGACATCGTTGCCCGACACTTCATAGAAGGCCAGGTAGCGATTGTCCGATCCACCCGTGCCCGCCGCGTACTCGGCGAGGGCGTCGACGCCTGAGGAGGAGATCATCCGCATGTTCACCTCGTATTCCCACCCCAGGTTGAACGCAGCGGCGTTCTGCTGGGGAGTGAACAGGAGTTCGTAATGGGCACGGTCTCCGGTGTTCACACCCGTGTCGTCGATTGACCACGCGTTCAGCCCGGTCGCACCGTCGGGCGAGACATCGGTCATGGCGACGTTGCTCCCCGACGGGTAGTGCAGCGTCCACCCGACACTCGCCGGGTCAGGAGCCGTCGCGGGGTTGCCGGCGACCCCTGCGTCGTACAGGGCAATCTGCTGCGCGCTTGCGGTCGCTGAGGCCGCGAGCATGAGGATAGTTGCTCTGAGCGCTTGGTGGTGAATTGCAGGCGAGTGGAAGTTCATGGTGTATCCGAATACCGAGGTAGGTGAGGCGCGCCTAGTGAGGCTCATGATCATGCTTCCATGAAGACCAGGCGACCTCCTTCAACAGCAGAATAGAATAATCTCTGAAGGCGTGGGGGAAGTTCGGACCAGGCCCTGAGTAATGCCTCGGGATTGGCGCAGAACCTGGTCTGAGAGCTGAGGGCGTCGGAACAGGTGCAGCGATAAAGGCTGAAAAAAACCTCTTCCCACCAAGAGAGTCTGCTTGCTCATCGTTAGGGAGAATGAACTACTTGATGAACCCTGGATTCGCCTCCAGGCAGCTCTGATCAGGCCGAGGCCCCACGTATGTACCACCAACCTGTTCATCAGGCCAAAGACGCCTGGTAGGAGGAATCAGGGCGCCATGAAGATCTCTTGCACCCACCTCGTCCTGTGCATTCTCGTTGGCTGTTCTCCTCGCGAAGAGCTGACCCAAACGCATGAGAACGTTCCGTTGATCGCAGACGGCTTCATGCTTGACCCTGGGCTCGAGGACGGCCTGTGGGCTACATGGCACGAGAACGGGCAGAAGCGAGCGAAGGGACAATTCAAGAACGGGAAAGCGGAAGGCCTCTGGATCCACTGGGACGAGGACGGGCAGTTGGGCGTCGCGGAGCAGTGGAAGAAGGGCAGGCGAGATGGCCGCTGGGCGGACTGGCACGAGAACGGGGCGGTGAAATCGGAGGGGCGATTGAAGGACGGGAAGCGAGAAGGGCTCTGGACCTACTGGCACGAGAACGGGGTGCAACAGGCAGAGGGTCCGTTCGTTCTCGATCGCCGCGAGGGTGCGTGGACCTTCTGGGATGAGGACCGCGATGTCAAAGCCGCGGGCATGTATGCCGAAGGTCAGCAGGTGGGGGACTGGTCCTTCGCACCGGAAGGGTTGAGGGAGAAGAAGGATGCTGTTCGTGCGCGAGCCGAGACCTTACTTCAGCTACTGAGAGACGAGCAGTGGGAGAGAGCTGCCGACTTAGTATGGGTCGATGAGACCACACGGCGGTATTTGGGCATTTCCGATGGAGCCAGCCCTGAAGTGAGAAGGGAGAAGGTCGCCGGATTCTATGAAGGGATGTACGGGAACCGTGGGCCCAGCTCTCTTCCTCAGCACCGATATACACCAGGGCCCGTTCGTTCTGTCCGGATTGACCCGAAGGATCCGGATCTCGCGCATGTCAGCTATAGGTGTGGAGACCTTGATGGGTTCGAGATGCGTCTGGCCGAAGGTGAATGGTATTACTCGTTCGAATAGGGACCGTTCGAGGGCTTCCTACGCGGCTTGACGACTCTGCCCATTCGACGTCCTCCTGCACCCCGAGGTTGGTTTGGGATGGAACCTCTCAGACGGTCTTGAGGTGACGTTCTGCCCGTAGGGGCGTAGCGCGTGGGGGCCTGGGGGACCTGGGGCGGGATGGGCGCCCCCATCAGTCGGAGAACCACTATGCTGGTGTCCAGGAGGACGTTGTGGCGCTCAATCCCCACATGAAAGCTACCCCGCACGTCGGCTTGTTCACCCTTCTCTCGGTCGCATCGGCCTGCCTGGTACTCGGCGCCCAACCCGCCTTCGCCGGACAACAGAAGGTGCTCATCATTGGCATCGACGGCTGTCGCCCCGACGCGCTTGAGGCGGCCGTGACGCCCTATCTCGACGGGCTGCGGGCAGAGGGCCTGTACTCCAACCAGTCGCAAGCGGTGTATCCGACCTCGAGCGGTCCCAACTGGTCGAGCATGTTGACCGCGGTTTCTCCTGCCAAACATGGCGTGACCGATAACTCGTTCAATGGCGACCACTTCGACCAGTACCCTCACTTCTTCACCCGTGTGCGTGAGGTTGCGCCGAGCCTGTTTCTTGCCTCGTTCGTGCACTGGACGCCGATCCACACCGAGATCGTCACGGACGCCGACGTCTCGGTCGGCGGTATCTCCGACGCGCAGGTTGCACAAGAGGCGGCGCAACTTCTCCTGACCGGCGACCCCGACGTCATCTTTCTGCACTTCGACGACGTCGACGGCGCCGGACACTCGTTTGGTTACTCCCCAGATGTGCCCGAGTACCTGGACGCCATCGAGATCACCGATACTCACATCGGTACAGTGCTGGACGCTTTGATCCAGCGCCTGCCATACACGAGCCGTGCCACGGGGCCGGCGGAGGACTGGCTGGTTCTTGTCAGTACCGACCATGGAGGCATCGGGACCGGCCACGGCGGCAATTCACCAGAGGAGCAGACGATCTTTCTGATCGCCAGCAGTCCCTCAGTCTACGACGGCGAGACCATCATGCCCTCGCCGGTTACCATGGACACGATCCCCACCGCGATGGATCACCTCGGGTTGCCCGTACTCCCGGCCTGGGACTGGGACGGCGAGTCGGTGTTGCACAGAGTGGGATGTCCTGACGGGCTCTTGGCGCGTGCCAAGCAGGAGAACGGAACCGTAGCGCTATGGTGGCAAGCGGCGACCGGACCGCAGGTCACTGGCTATGAGCTGCTTCGCAACGGACGCACCTTGGCCTTTTTACCTCCCACACGCACCGATTACCTCGACGCACCCAATCTCAATGGCCTCGGCGGCCATGCAGTGTTCGACTACGAGCTCGTGCCCTTGGCGACGAGCGAAGGTTGCCCCACGCTGCGCGCCCGCGCGGTGCTCTCCACAGGGGATGTGCGGCTCTGGGACGACTTTGAGAGCCACGCTTCCGACGCCGAACTCGAGGGGGCGGGGTGGACTATCGTCGACACCAACAACCCGATCGAGGACAGCACCTGGACGATCACCAATCCCGGCGGGCGCGCGAACCCTCCCACCTTCGACGGCATCGCTTCGGGTGGCCGCTTCCTGATCTCCGATTCCGACTGGGGTGGGAGCCCGTCACAAGGAAACCAGCTCGGTAGCGGCATGTCGCACGACCTGCTGAGCCCGAACTTTGACTGCACGGGACTCGGCCAGGTGTGGCTGCACGCGAGCTGCAGCGCGGTGCTCAATAACAACGGCCAGGGAGTGCTCGACGTCGATGTATCGATCAACGGCGGGAGCTGGCTCAACGCCTTTCGGCGCGTAGCCCCGGCGCGCTCGGCGACGCCCTTCCCGGACAACTCGAACGCCGACGGCTTCTTTGGCCGGCTGGACGTCGACCTTTCCCCGTTCGCCACCGGACAACGAAACGTGCGGGTGCGCGTGCGCCACTATGAGCCGAGGTGGGACTGGTGGGTGGCGCTCGACGATTTCATGATCGACGACGTCGATCTGGCAAGCGGTGGCTCATCGATTCTGCTGGGCCTGGAGGACTTCTCGGGCGGCATTCCGGCCACCTGGACACTGAGTGGTCAGAACACGGGTACGGAGACCTGGCACACGAGCGACAAGGGCGGTCGCTACTCGCCGGGCAACGTGTCGGGCCAGGGGGTCAATCGACTGCAGCATCCCGGGCCGGCTCCGGCCTTCGCGATCCTGGACTCCGACGCCAACCCTGACCCTGCTGAGGACGAGTTGCTCATGACGCCCGTCATCGACTGCGGTGGAGTCTCGCGCGTCTTCCTGCATTACTCATCCGAGGTGTTGCCCGACGCGAGCGCCACCGAGGAGGTGCTTTTGAGCCTCGACGGTGGCATCACGTTCGAGCCGCAGCCGCTGTTCTCCTACGCCGCCGGCGGCCTGATCGAGAGCGGGGAGGAGCCACACTTTGCGCGGCGCGTAATCGAGGTTCCGTTGGCAGCTGGCGCGCCGAACGTCGTCTTCGCATTTCGTTATGCGAGCCCGGGCGACCGCTGGTGGTGGGCCGTCGACGATGTGTTCGTGACAGCCGAATGAACGGCGGGTCTGGGCTTCGACCTTTCTTGAAGTCTCGAGGTGACGTTCTGCCCGTAGGGGCGTAGCGCGTGAGGGCCGGAGCGGGCCGTAGCGTCAGGAAGCTCGCTTGGCGGTCAGTAGCGCATGATCTGTCTTGTCAACGTGAGGATTTCGCGAAGCAATACAGATGTTCAAAGCCCCGGAGGTAGATGGCGTCGCCGACGATGGCTGGCGACGCATGGAACCTCTCATCCAATTCGTTGATCGCCAGTACTTTCAATTGCGGGCCGCGTTGCAGAACGACGGTTGAGCCTTCCTCGCTGAGCAAGTAGATGCGGTCCGCCGCGCCCACAGGCGAGGCACTGAAGTTGAGCCCCCCAGGCAAGCGGTGTTTCGGGTAGTGACGCACGCCATCGGTCGCGTTGAGGCAAGAGAAGAAGGTCTGGTCATCCAGTATGTAGATCTCCTCTCCCCAGAGCATCGGACATGGCACGTAGGGGACACCGCGGCGCAGCGTCCAGATCACGCTCTCGCTGTTGGTCAAGTCTCCGCGCTGCCCCAAGGCGATTGCCTGGAGCAGGTCTTTCCGCCAGCCGCTGGCGGTGAATACCAGGCCGTGACCGACCGCCGGCATCGGTATCGCGCTCGCGGTGTGCCCGCCACATCGCCAGAGCAGCTCGCCCGTGGCCAGGTCGTACGATCGAACCGTCTTCCCGTTGGTCACCACCTGGCGACGACCCGCATGGGTGAAGATGCGCGGCGTGCTCCAGTTCGAGGGCTCCTCGCGATTCTGCTTCCAGATGTTCCTTCCCGTCCGTTTATCGATCGCTACGACGTACGACTGCCGTTCCTGATCGACGACGATCACCAGCACGTCTCCGGAAAGCGCCGGCGAACTGCCTTCGCCCAACGAGTCCTCCATCGCCTGGTGCTCGAAAGCGCGTTTCCAGACCAACCGGCCCTCGAAGTCGTAGCAATAGAGCCCGAAAGAACCGAAGTAGGCGTAGATGTGCTCGCCGTCCGTCACCGGCGATGCCGAGGCAAACCCACCCTTGTCGTGATGCCCCTGGTGCGGCATCGCCTCGTGGACGATCCGGCTCCAGCGTTCCTTGCCGGTCATCCGGTCGAGGCAGACGATCACGAATCTCTGCGGTTTCCACGAACCCTTCACCTGAGGGTGCTCATTGATGTTTGGTGTGCCGGCAGGAATGACGTCCGGCACCGGCATCTCCTTGTCGAGGGCAATCGCCGTCAGCAGAAAGATTCGGTCGCCCCAGACGATCGGAGTCGCGTACCCCTTGCCCTCGATGGGCGTCTTCCAGCGCAAGTTCTCCGTCTCGCTCCAGGTGACCGGCGGGTCAGCTTGTGACGCTACGCCGTTCCAGGTCGGTCCTCGCCACTGCGGCCAGTACTTCAGGGCCTCGACGTCGACGCCCCCTCCTTCCTTGCGCTTCTCTTCGCCCTGCGTGCTCTTCCAGGCCGCGGCCGCGACCCTCTTGAGCTGGCTCGCTGACTTGCTGTCGGGGTCCGGCAGCTGGTCGGGCACCTGCGCGGCGACGGCGGGCGCGGCGAGCAGCATGAGCAGCTGAACAGCGAGGACGAAGGCGGTGGTCGTGCGTGTGCTGAGCAATGCGAGGCCTTTTTGGGGACGCGGCGACGGATGGCTCACGTCTTGTCGGGGGAAGCCGGGATCATGATCGCGAATAGCATGCCTTGCGGAGCGGCCCACGCGAAGTCAGGGTGTACAAGGAGGCCGGAAGCCTCCCTGGTCGGGGGCCAGGTCGCCCCTCGTGAGGATACAAGTGCCCAAGATCTCGTTACGTCAGGTGCTCGCCTTCGCTGGCCTGCACCTGGTGGCTCTGTTCATGGCCTGGTTGCTGGCCATCTGGAGCCTGCCGGGGTTCGACTCGGACCGGACTCCCTCCATGCTGGGAAGGGGCGCCGAAGTGCTCCTGTCGGTGCTGGCCATGCCGGGGTTGGCCGTGTTCATGATCGGAGATGACGGGTCTGCGCATTCCGAAGTTCTCCAATGGACCGTGTTCCCTCTGAACAGCCTGGTCTGGGGTGTTGGTCTTGCCTGCGTGCGCGCTTGGTGGAAGCAGCGCAAGCGGGAGTAGCCGAGCTCTCCCGCCGAGCCAAGCGGCCCGCGCTACCACCGAACACCAAGAAGGGCCGCAACTTGCGGACTCGCTGCTAGTCCTCGACCAGCTCGAGGAACTCATTCTCACGCGCTTGCCATAGCCCAGCCATACTCTTGACTCTCTCAGGTTGTTCCGCCGAGAGGTCCCTGGTTTCCGCGCGGTCCGTGCTCAGGTCGAACAGCTCCCACTCGTCGCCACTCGCGGCGACCAGTTTCCAGGCGCCGATCCGTAGCGCCCGGTGTCCCTCGT
This sequence comes from Planctomycetota bacterium, assembly GCA_002686265.1. Lineage (GTDB taxonomy): Bacteria > Planctomycetota > UBA1135 > UBA1135. The sequence goes on along the minus strand of NZBA01000105.1, from coordinate 7,201 downwards.
GGGACCACCACAAATGGTCCCGCTCGATCTGCACGTCCGCCGCGAAGGCCGGGACCAGACTTTTGCCCGGAGCCGACGGCACTGGCTCGCCCTTCAGGCTTGTGGTCGGCGGTACGCCGGCGAGATCCAGAATGGTGGGCACGATGTCGATGACGTGCCCGCTGGTCCCCCGAAGCTCTCCGCGCGCCGTGATGCCGTGCGGCCAGTGGGCGATCATCGGCGTGGCGATGCCGCCCTCGTGCACCCAGGTCTTGTGCCGGCGGAAGGGGGTGTTGGCGACGGTCGACCACCCGGGACCCAGGCAGAGGTAGGACTTCGCGGAGCCCGGCGCAGCGGCCCTGTCGTGACCATCTCCACGCACCATGATCTCGGCGCTGGCACCATTGTCCGACAGGAACAGGATCAGCGTGTCATCGAAGGCGTCCATCTCGCGCAGCTGTTGCAGCACCCGGCCGATGTCTCTGTCCATGCGGTCGACCATCGCCGCGTGGATCGCCATCTTCGTCGCCTGGAAGCGCTGTTGCTCCGCAGTGAGCTGCTTCCACGGCAGCGGCCGGTTCACCTCTCCCGGGCCGAGCACCTGCATGGCATCCGCGAAGTGGTAGGGCGGGCCGACGTCGCGCTCGACGTCGGACAGGCGCGCGTCGAGCAGCCCGGACTTCTCCTGTCGCGCAAAACGCTCCTGGCGCACTTTCTGCCAATCCCTGAGGTAGACGTCCCTGTAGCGAGCGATGTCCTCCGGCAAGGCGTGCAGGGGGAAATGCGGAGTGGTGAAGGCCAGGAACTGGAAGAACGGCTTGTCGGGGTGCTCCGCCGCGTGATCCTGCAGGCAGCGGATCGCGTGATCGGCGATCGCGCTGGTCGTGTAGAAGCCGGTGCCCAGCTCGACCGGAGGCAGCCTCTCGTCGTCTTCGGTGTGGTTACGGGGATCGAAGAAGTGATCGTGATCGTTCAACCGGTAGGAGCGATCGAAACCGTTCTGAAGCACTTGACCGTCGATGTGCCACTTGCCCGAGTGATAGGTTCGAAACCCCGACGGTCGCAACATCTCCGGCAGCAGTCGTGCCCAGTTCGGACGCACTCCGCCACCACCGGAACGGACGCCGGGCAGCTTGTCTCGACGGACCTGCTGGGCGTAGTACCCGGTCATCAGGGCGGCGCGCGTCGGCCAGCAACGCCCCGTGTTGTAAAACTGCGTGAATTGCAGGCCGCCCGCCGCCAGGGCGTCGAGGTTCGGAGTCTCGATCTCGCCTCCGTAGCAGCCCACGTCGGAAAAGCCGAGGTCATCGGCCAGGATGACAACGAAGTTCGTCGGTCGGTCGGGCGCCTCTGGACTCTCGTCAACCTGAGCGCTCCATGCGCAGGCAGCGCATAGTCCCGTGAGGCCGAGGATCATCATCATGCCGGGGATTTTCATATGGGAGGTCCAGCAGCGATCGGTGCCGGAAACTACCAGAGAAGCATGCCGTTGATGCAGGATTCCTGGGTGAGCAGGTCCACGGCGAGGGCAGGTGATGATGCACGGCGGAGCATGGAGTGGAGGTGCCGGGTGGTCTGAAGAACTAGGTCAACTCAGGGCAACCGGTAGTGAGGAGGCGGCCGCCTTTTCGTCGAGTGGTGACTTCGGCGCTAGAAGGCTCAAGCGAGGCCCCGGCCCTACCCGGCTGGGTTCTCTGATTCGTTGGGGGATGGCCAGGTAGGGCTGCTATAAGGGGCATCATCTTCTTCCTCAATCGTCTCTCCATTGCCCTGAGCCTGGCTGCGGTTGTCGCGTTTCCCAAACCGCCCGGCCTCGACGAGTCCGCAGACGACCCGCCCGTCCTGCGTGTCTTCCTGCTTGCCGGCCAGTCCAACATGGAGGGGCAGGCGGTCGTCGACCTCGATCACGAGCAGCACTACAACGGCGGGCGTGGGACGCTGGCGCGGCTCCTCGAGGGAGAGCAGGCACGCAGACGCTGGGGTCACCTGCGCGCCGCGGACGGAACGTGGGCGAAGCGCGACGACGTTGGTGTCTGGTATCGACCGTCTCACGAGGAGAAGATCGGATTGCTCTCGATCGGCTACGCCGTCTACGGCGGCCGGCATCACTTCGGCCCAGAGCTCGGGATCGGGAACGCCCTCGGCAAGCGGCTCGAGGACCCCGTGCTGCTGGTGAAGGCGGCCTGGGGGGGGAAGAGCCTGCACGTCGACTTTCGCCCGCCGTCCGCCGGCGGTGAGCGGGGGCCATACTACGATCGCATCTTCGAGGAGCTGGACACGGCGCTGGCGGGCATCGCCGAGTCGTTTCCCCAGTGGAAGGGCTACGAGCCGCGCGTCGAGGGCTTCGTCTGGTTTCAGGGCTGGAACGACGGTGTCGACGAGGCGGCGACGAAGGCCTACGCGGCGAACCTCAAGCATCTGATCGGCGACGTGCGTGCCAGGCTGCAGCGGCCCGAGCTACCTGTCGTCGTAGGTGAGACGGGCAACATGGATAAGCCCAACCTGCACGCGGGGCAACGTGCGGGCTGCGAGCACGAGGAGGTCGCCGAACACACCACCTTCGTCCCGACTCGCGCGTTCCTGCGCGCCGCCAAGGACTCGCCCAACACCGGGCATGGCCACCACTGGTTCGGCAACGCCGAGAGCTACCTTTTGATCGGAGACGCGCTGGGAGACGCTCTGGTCGAGCTGCTCCCGGAGGATGATTGAGCAGGGTCGGCGGTCTTCTCCAGATGAAGTCCCGTGTTCATGTAAGGGCGGCGCACCCGTGACCAGGGCTGTCTTCCCCGCCGCTCCTCCCTTGATGCCAGACCAATTTTGACGCGCTGCTCCGGACACTGATCGATGACTGCAGGAGATTTTGTGCTGAGCATGTCGAGCGCGGCATCTCCGGATACGATCTCCGGATACGCTGGATGGAGCAGCGTGCGATGTGGGTCGCACGCAATGATCGCAGGGGCGCAGCCAAGCTGCCGGGGAACGGGGCGCGCCCCACAGGAAGAAGACGAAAGAAATGGCCAAGACGCACATGGTCCTGCTGGCCGCCATGGCTTGCGCTCCGTTGCTCTCAGGGAGACCCGGGCAAGAGACGGTCGTTGCCTCGCAGGCCACGCCTAATTGGATCTGGCTCGGACCGGGGGCGGACAATCAGGAGGTCGTCTTCCGCAGGACCTTCGACGTCCCGGGCACACCAGTGGATGCCGTGATCACGGGCTCGTGCGACAACCGCATGATCGTCTTGATCAACGGCGAGAGGGTCGGGATCCACGGCAGGTGGGAGCAGGTCGTGTCTCGCGACGTCTCCGATGCCCTGTCGCCGGGCGAGAACACGCTCGAAGTTAGAGCTCGCAACGAAGGGGGCGTCGCGGGGCTCGCGCTGCGCCTCGCCTTCGGCGACGGGCGAGAGCTCGTGACGGACGCCTCGTGGCAGGCCGCGATTCCCCAACGCGCTGTGCGAAACAAGTGGTCGGAGGTGACGGTGATCGGTCCGGTCGGCGCCGACGGGTTGCCATGGAGTGGTCAGGTCACCCTCGCGAGCTACGCCACGGGGGGCGGGGAGCTGAGGATGGATGATCCAGGCGGGCCCCAGGCGCCGCGGGCGGCCGAAGGCTTGAGCCTGCCCGACGGGTTCGAGGCGGAACTGCTCTACACGGTGCCGAACGAAGTCCAGGGGTCCTGGGTCGCTCTGACGAAAGACGACGAGGGACGCTTTTACACGAGCGATCAGGGGAGACGCGGACTCTACCGAGTCACCCCCGCCGAGATTGGAAAACCGGGTTCCGTCACGAGTGTCGAGCGTGTCCCCGTCGAGGTCAGCGGCGCGCAGGGGATGTGCTGGGCGTTCGACTCGCTTTATGTGAACGTGAACGGCCAGGGAGTCTGGCGCATCACCGACACGGATGACGACGACCAGCTCGACAAGGCCGAGAACATCATCCCCCTCGGCCACGGCGGCGAGCACGGGCCGCACGCGATCCTCGCGACCGAGGACGGCCAGGGCCTCTACTTCATCGGCGGCAACCACGTCACCCCTCCACAGTTCAACGGCTCACGGGCTCCGGCCAACTGGAACGAGGACCTGCTGCTGCCTCGCCAGTGGGACGCCCGCGGTCACGCGCGGGGCAAGCTTGCGCCCGGCGGCTGGATCGCGCGTTGCGACCCGAACGGCGAGAACATCAAGATCCTGAGCAACGGCTATCGCAACCAGTACGACATCGCGCTCAACCAGCGCGGTGAGATGTTCACCTACGACGCGGACATGGAGTGGGACATCGGTTCGCCCTGGTATCGCCCGACGCGTGTCTGCCACGTCACGAGCGGCAGCGAGTTCGGCTGGCGCAGCGGAACGGGTAAGTGGCCTTCGTACTACGAAGACTCCCTTCCCTCGGTCATCGACATCGGCCCGGGCTCGCCGACGGGGATCGTGTTCGGAACGGGCGCGAAGTTCCCTGCCAGGTACCAGGAGGCGCTGTTCATCCTGGACTGGACCTTCGGCACGATCTACGCCCTGCACCTCGAGCCCGACGGCGCGAGCTACGCCGCGATCAAGGAGGACTTCGTCTGGGCCAAGCCGCTCGGGGTCACCGACGCGATTGTGGGCGCCGATGGTTCGCTCTACTTCACGGTGGGCGGCCGCGGCTCCCAATCCGCGCTCTATCGAGTCCGGTACACCGGCCCTGAGTCCACCGCACCCCATACGCCGGCGATCGCAGATGCGGGCTCGGAAGCGCGGGAGCAGCGCAGAGCATTCGAGGCGTTCCACGGCAGGGTCGATGCGAGCGCCGTCGATGACGCATGGCCAGGGCTCTCGAACGCGGACCGTTTCATCCGCTTTGCCGCCCGCATCGCCGTTGAGAATCAACCCGTCGAGACATGGCGCGAGCGCGCGCTGGGTGAGGAGGACCCGCAAGCCGCGGTCATGGCGTGCATCGCGCTCGCGAGACAAGGCGATGCGGACGACCTTTCGGGGATCGTCGCCGCGCTCGGTCGTCTCGATCTGCACCGGCTCGAAGAGTCGCAGAGGCTGGCGGCCCTGCGAGCCTACGCTCTCGCATTCACGCGCCTGGGAGAGCCCGACGACTCGCTTCGTGAGCGCGTGATCGCCGAGCTGGACCACCTACTGCCCGCATCGTCCGCTGCCGTCAACACCGAAGTGGTGCGGCTCTTGACCTACCTTCGGTCGCCGACAGTCGTCGCCAAGACCCTGGCGCTGATGAGCAGCGGCGAACCGGTTGAACTGCCGGAGTGGGCCGAGCTGATCAAGCGCAACGACTCAGGGCGAAGAGATCGAGCTCGCGTCGGCTCGAGGCTTCAGGGTCAACCCCAGACCGTAGCCGATGTTCCGGCGAGTTGGACATTTTCCCGCCCTCGCGCAGGCCGAGGTCCGGCACGACGGCCCAGGGTCTTCCCTGCCCTGTCGGGCGGCAACGGAGCCGGAACAAGCAGAGAGCGCCGAACCAGGCGGACCCGGTCCGGCGCTCTCGAAGGCGCACTTGCTGAGTGATGCCTCTCGTCGGAGGCCTTCCTCTCAGTCCTTCTTGGCGTCCTTGCAGCAACCGGTCTTGGCAGCGACCTTGGCGGTGGCGTCCTTGCAGCAACCGGTCTTGGCAGCGACCTTGGCGGTAGCGTCCTTGCAGCAATCGCTCTTGGCAGCGACCTTGGCGGTGGCGTCCTTGCAGCAACCGGTCTTGGCAGCGACCTTGGTTATGCTCGGCGCACCTCCGGCCGTGCGCCCGCCACCCGATCGCGGGCAGAGCGGGCGCCCAGAGGGCTGTTCTCGAACTGGCAGGGCGACCGGCCCGGGCCTCCGGGCGGCTACCACGCAGCCCGACACGCACTTGTATTCCCTATGCTCTTTTGGGGGGCTCATTTGACCTAGGCTCGCAAATAAATGATTGTCGTGTTTGAATGCTCCATGGGGAATGGAGCCGGGAGCAGCGTGTCGGCGACCTCTGGCATGAAAGGAAAAGCGGGATGAAACCCATGGAGTCAGTGTGGGACGGAAGCGCATCTGCGGCGGCTAAGCAAATGCTTCGACCGGGCCTTCGCAGTGCGAAGCGGTCCCACTTTGTGCGCTCCCTGCTTTTTCTGACGTCCCGGACAGGCCTGCGCCGGGGTCGGTTCTGGGCCGAGGCGATGGCGGCCGATCTCCTTATTTTCGATTATCAGGACGGTTGCCAGCCGGGTGAGCACATCTCCGTCACCAAGAGCATTGGGATGTGCCATGAGATTTTCCCGGGCAGTCTATGCTCAGTTCGACTCACGGAGCTAGAACCCGAGTACGCGCACCAGCCCCAAACCACATCCAAAATCATCGAAGAGATCCGGACATCCATTGCTCAACCGCAAGTCCACTGGCTTCTGCTTCCGATGTGCGATGAATCCAAAGATGTACAAACCTACATTGACATGATCAACGAGGCTGACAAGAACTGGCTGAGCGAGCACGGGCAGTTACAGCTCATATGCGAAACGCCTCGGTGCCTGAAAAACCTCGACGATATTCTTTCGGATCATCCATCTATCGCTGCGGTCATCGTTGGTGCGGGGGATTTTGCGCGTTATACTCAGCTCGCGGACAAGACCCGTCTGGCCGACCTCCTAGGCTGGGATATTCTCAATGCATGTCTGCGCCATGGCCGCTTTCCGATCGGAACCCCAACCCTGGCCATCAAGGGCGACAGTTCGGCCCATTTTCAAGCGGTCGCAGATTCAGGGTTTCGCTCGTGCATCGTGCTCTACCCAACCCAGGTGGAGGCATGCAATCAAAGCTTCACACCCCGGCAAGATCTCATCGAGACGATCCTTCCCCAACTGGATACGTGGATCTCCTCCGGCGCAAGTGGTTACCAACAGGGCTCAGGAAAGGATTTTGTGGGGCCGCCCCACATGAAGCAGAAATTATGGATGGCGCAGTACGCAGCGGAGTTCAGCCTCGAGCGGCAGCACTGCGGAAAAGCAGACAAGGCGCTGATTCCCGAATTGAAGCGGATCTTCGAAAACACGCCTGCGCACGGAACCCTGCTGGGGACCATGCTCCCCTTTCTCGCTTTGGGCAACACGCTCCATCCCGATCACGGGAGCCTACTCGCCAATCTGAATATCTCCGACCCTCAATGGATGGGGCAAGGAATGGGGCAAGGGATGGTTACAGGGCCCGAAGGTGAATCCTTACCCCAGGCCCTTGAGGATGTGAGCCTGATCCTGACGGAGGTCATCCACC
>NZBA01000104.1 GCA_002686265.1 Planctomycetota bacterium | reverse complement strand
TCATCAACCAACATCCAAACTACATCCCTCAGGTACTCGACCGTTTACTCGGTGTTATAGAAGCGATTTAGGCTTGGAGCGGTTCCAGGCTCAACCCATATGGGAAATGTCGGCTCTGAGGATTTACAAACGAGTTACGCTGACGAGGAATAGGATGGCGGTACAATCGTGAACCAGGATTCGTCGATGAAGAGGAAATACGCGAATCATTCGGGACGAATGCTGCCAAGTACGCTCGAAAGGGACACGATCAAATGACGCACAGAAACCTCGCGAGCGCCGTTGGACACGCCGTGTTGGTGTTGCTCGCCGCGGTGGCGCAAGTAGCCGCAGCCGCTCAGGAAGAGGCGTCCGGCGAAGGTCCGCCGGAGTCCAAACCGAAGGCGAGTAACACCAAGCTGTCCGATGACGAATACGAGGCGATCACTCGGCGCATCATGGGCCGCGTGGTCGCGTTGAATGAGAAGTTCCCGCAGTTAAATGAGATTCCCAACGGCATCGTCCGCAAAGGGCAAGGCGGGGCCGGCGGACTCGGTTTGCACTACAAAGTCAAATGGGTCCTCGACGATCCCGCCAAGCCGGCAAGCAAACTGAACGGCCGCCGCGCGGTCTACGAGAAAGGCGGTTTTTGGTTTCACCTCACTTTCTATCGCGGCCGGTATCAAGGCGCGGCCAAGCATCGGCCGATTCTGTTCGGCGACTTGCGGCTGTGGTTCGACTACGGCTACGAGAAGGACGCGAGTGTCATCGCCGCCGTAACGAAGACCATCAACGAGGAGAAATCCGCGTTCGCTCGCAAACATCCCAGCTCCCGATAGATACTGGCATGGCGAATCACGTTGAAATCCGAGACAAGCTCCGGGCTTTTGCAACCAGAGCGGACATCTACGATCTGACTGAAAACGTATTGCGTGAGTTAAAGGGCTACGGTGATGAACTGGTCCCAGCCCTTGTCGATTCTCTCAACGATCCAGACGACGAGGTTCGTCTTCTTGTCCTGCGACTCTTTTGGGAGATGGGTACGGACGCTGAACCCGCTCTGCAAGCTTTGATCAAATCGTTGGAAGATTCAAATAGAAACGTCCGCCTTTGTGCCGCTGGTATCTTGGGGCGGATTGGACAAAAGGCAAAAAAAGCGACCCGGATTCTTGAGAAGTGGATTGGGGCCAAGGATCGATTCAGTCACGTCACTGCATTGGGCAGCATCATGTTGATCGATCCAACCAAGGCTGACGATCTGCTGCCTTTGTTGATCGACGCCATTGAATCAGACGGAATGGCACAGCTTGAAGCCATATTTTGGCTTGAGCATCTTGGCGAGATTGCCGGTGACGCAATCCTGTCGCTGTCGCTGCTGCTTCAGGATGACAATTCGTGTGTGCGACTTGCTGCCAGCGATGCACTTTTTGAGATCACTGGCGATGCCAGTGTTTCGATCAAGGTGGGTCTTGATCTACTGGATGATGCTCGTGATTGGCTCCAGCGATTCGTTGGGGCCGATCAGGTCCACTCGGATGGTCGCCCACAACCGTTTTCGTGGATGTGTCGAAGGGCAGATGCCTCGTGCAGTGATCGAGGTCAGTCTTGGGCCGCCAAGCCGTCGTCCTACCTGTGATGACAACATGGGCACGCTGGTACGCTGCGGAAATGCGTCTTCCAAGCTTGCGGATGGCCAGCTCGAAGTCTCCAGGATGACGAAGTCTCGCCTCATCGACTGAATCAAGCAGTAGCCATCCTTCGTCGTCCGACGCAAGCCACTCTTGGAATTCCTCCCAGGACCCGGCTTCAAAAGCGTCCTCAATGTCCTGTGGGATATGCTCAAGACGCAGAAAGAACGCTTTCTTTCCTTCACGACGAAGGGTCTCGGCAATATGTCGAATCTCCTCGGTCTTGCCCGTGCCCGCTTCTGAAAGAACGACAACTCGAAACTTGCTGATGAGATCAGCCCAAGTCATTCGATCTGTATAGAAATAAGCGACACCGATATCCACGCCGTCGTCGTCGCCATCTTTCGATAGCTCTCGAAACGTACGATTCAATTGAACAAACTGATGGATATTCGACGGATCTGGCATCCTTTACTCGCTTGCCCCTATTTGTCACCGCGCAAAGTTCACCAATCCACAATCGACGCACACAAGTGGTCGACCGTTCGTGGGTCAATGTTGCTGGGACACGGTTTTCCCCGCAACACCTACTGGCAGACGACGCCAAACTGGAAAAAAGTCGCATATCGCAACCCGCTGATTTTACAGCACTTCCATCGCGGGACTCACTTGGGGTGTATCACGTGATTTCGAGACTTTTGGCCCAGTTCGAGACTTTTCGGGCCGAAATGGGCGTGGGTTAGTCCCGTGATTTCGGTCGTCACGAATCACGCGAAAGCTCGTAAACCCTGCGATACACGTACGAAACGAACAAGGCCCGCCAGTTGGTGCTGACGGGCCTTGTGTTCATCGAGACGGGTTGTGGAACCCGTCCAAGTGGAGGCGGCGGGCTGATAACTCCTCAAATTCTGTGTTGCCTCAACGACCAATCGTGCAACGACTTGCGATAACCGCCTCTGGGCCAGTTTTCCAAGAAAGGCACCCAAATCGACCCAATAAAGGCACCCACTCAATTTCCACGGGACACGGGTACGATTCGCCGAGAATCCAACCCGTGATATGCAACTCGTGCAAAGAAACAATTCGCAATTCTTTCATTCGCTTCGTTTACTGAGTCGATTCGCAGTCGTACAATGTTTGCAGTGATAATATCGAACGTGAGTGGCCTGTCGCTGAAACCCAAGGCAATGCACGACAGGCTCGACTCAACAAGTAGGTACATCCCAGATAGGCTACGACTGTGCTCTTTGCCGCCACGGAAGCGTAGCTGAATGTAACACATACTTCTGGGTGAGCAGCGATAGCGAAGGCTCTTTAGCCGGAACTCAAACCCCGCTGCCTGAAAACCACAGGGTGCGTATGCGGTACGCCCTTGTGTTTCAGGTAGCGGGGTTTTTTCATGTCAAGAACATCAATCGAGTGGTCCGAATTAGTCTGGAATCTCATCCTTGGTTGCAGCAAATTCAGCCCCGGTTGTGCCAACTGCTACGCCATCCGTGAGGTGGCTCGTGAGCGGTGCGAAGCCCATGAGGGGCTCGCCATTCCCAAGCCAGTGCGAAACTGGACCGGGCTGATTCGATTTGTTCCTGCCCGGCTTTCCGAGCCGCTTCGAAGAACCAAACCCACCAAATGGTTCGTGAACAGCCTCTCGGATTTCTTCCATGAGGCCATTCCCATTGAGTGGCAGATTGCCGGTCTCGAAGTCATGCGGATGGCCGACTGGCACATCTTCCAAATTCTGACTAAGCGTGAAGATGAACTCCACCGCCTACTGAACGGCGACCTCAAGGAATACGCCGATCTGCCAAATATCATGTGGGGCGTGAGCGTTGAGGATCGCAAGTTCGGCCTACCCCGCATCGACGCTCTCCGCACGACACCAGCCAGAATCCGCTGGCTCTCCATCGAGCCGCTCTTGGAAGATCTTGGTGACATCAATCTCGAAGGCATCCATTGGGTCGTCGTCGGTGGCGAAAGCGGGCCGACTGCCCGCCCCATGAAGGAGGAATGGGTCTGGCCCCTCAAGGAGCAATGCGAGGCCGCTGGCGTGCCATTCTTTTTCAAGCAGTGGGGCGGGACCAACAAAAAGCAGACAGGCCGACTACTTGGCGGTCGCACTTGCGACGAGTGCCTGCCTATCGAGGAGGTTGCATGATGAAGATCGTTCTCAAGCCGTGCCCGGAAAGGAAGAAACGCAGAGCCCTCGTCGCCGAGGCCGAGAAGATTGCTGCGGAGATCAAGGTGACGAACGTATGGGTCAAGCAACCCAGCGAGAATGGAAATGGCCGAGTTCGACGGTCCATCGCCGAAGTAGTGCCTACTGGTGACGCTGAACGCAGTGTTCTGTCTGGGCCGCTACGCGGCCCAGACAGCCAGTCCTCATCGTCTACGACGGCACATGATGGCGATCAGATTGTCGAGGTTGATTTGCAACGGCAGCCGCCGCTATTCACCCGCTTGTCAGAACTGAATGAGCAGCGGGTTGAGTGGTTCTGGAAATGGTGGATTCCGCTAGGGGAGATCACGATTGTTGACGGAGATCCCGGAAGCAACAAAAGCAGCTTTCTTCTCGATCTCGCCGGTCGTGTCTCAACTGGTCGTTCGATGCCAGATGGGACGGCCAGCGTCCACGGCGGCGTACTTCTCTTGGCCGGTGAGGACAGCCTGCGAAAGACAATCATCGGTCGCCTAAAAGCTGCCGGGGCGAACATGAGACGGATCGCCGTCATGAAGGGCGATGTATCCTTGCCCGACAGTCTGACCGACATTCAAGCTGCAGCAGTCCAGTTGACCGCAAAGCTGATCATCATCGATCCATTCATGGCGTTTGTGCAGCCCGATGCAAACAAGGAACAGGCAATCCGACGAGTCATGACACAACTGAAAAGTGTCGCCGAGCGGAGCAACATCGCAATCGTGCTGGTTCGTCACCTCAACAAGAGCGGCGGGAGACAGTCGCTCTACCGAGGCGGCGGGAGCATCGGCATCATCGCTGCTACGAGGTCAGCACTTCTCGTGGCAAAATCTCCAGATGACCCGCACATGCGAGTCTTGTGCCACCATAAAAGCAACCTTGGCCCCCTAGCACCAAGCCTGCTCTTTGAGCCTGTCACCGTCGAAGAGAACGTCGTGGGCATCGAGTGGCGGGGGCCAAGCGATTTCACTGGCGAAGACTTGCTTTCCCCCAAGTCTGGAGGGGGCGCAGCGCTGGACAAGGCCAAGACTTTCCTTCTGGAGATGCTCCGGGACGGACCAGTCGAGCAGGACGTGATCGAAAACGAGTGCAAAAAACAGCCCTTTTCCTATCGCACTGCTGAGCGGGCCAAACAAGCCTTGGGCATAAGATCCAGCCGCAAGCAGTTTGGTGGTGTAGTGTTCTGGGAACTGCCACGGGATAAGGAGCAAGGTGACGGATCGGACAGTCCGCACATAGACCGCCAACCAGATTTGGCGGTCTATGGAGGAAGGGAGGGCGATGCAACATGAGCACCAAATTGGAACAGTTGAGAAAGATGGCGAGGCGAATCACGTTAGCTGAGCAAATGGAAGGCAACTTACGGATGTTCGCAGCGATGGGCCTCGACATCGACGACGTTCATACGATGGCGGAGAGTGTCGGCCTTGAAGCAGATGATCTCCTGCTCCTGAGCACACGTGTCAGCGTGTCGCCGATGTCACATCGCATCGTCGGCAAACGGGGTCGCAGGAACGAGACCAAGGAAATTGCTGACTTTGCGGCTATCAGGAGAGAGCGACGTTTGACGTGGAATGAGATCTACGTCGAGTGGAAGAAGCAGTACCCAGCCGACAAACGGGTGAAGAATCCAGACACGATCCGAGAGGCGTATCGACGCTATTACGGCGACAAAGCCAACAAGGGTTATTGACCACGCTACCCAAACTGATGAGTTGTCCATTTTTTGTTGAACCCACTTTGAACCCACCCAACTCACGTTGCTAAGTTCATTCCAGTACCGACTAATCACCAACAAAAGGATCAGAGGACTATGAACATTATGGACGAAAAGGATTGGAAAGACATATTCATGATGGGGACAGATGACCACACTTCACTCCCAATCGCAGCACGTGTGCTTGGCACCACTAACACCGACGAGTTGGAATACGCCACCGTGCGATATGAAAAGGACGATGGGGCTGTCGGGATCGAGATCCTAACGTCTCGCCTTGAGTGCCATGGTGACATCCAACGCCGAGATGACATCCGTGAAGCTCTGGCAAGCCTTACGGAACATGGGCTCGACAACTGGCAGCAATGCAAGCTCTTTGGATTCGACGGCCCGTCCGCTGAACTTCTCAAGTTCATCGAGGAAAACCTATGCCAACTGTAGTGGTCGTTCAATACTGGTCCGACGACCTTCGAAGTGGCCAGTCTAAACTCTAGGTCGTTGAGGTTGATGGCGAGCACCGTCAGCCAATATGAGCCGCAGCAGGGTGGGAGGCGGGATACAAATCCGACCACGGTAAATCGTCCTAAGACCGAAATCCCACAGGCCGACTTGCTCAGCGGCCCACGCTTCACGGCGTGACAAACAGGACACCGCTTCCTCGATAGGCATGGAAGCGTCATCGCAGCCCGGTTTGGCCTCGGGCACGAGTTCACTTTTTCAAGAGCCCCTCAGTGGTCTGGCGCTACCGCTGCGCCTTCTGCGGGAATGTTACGTCCGAACAACGAGAGGAACAAAATGCGATCCAACTACCAATTCTTCCCCGATTTGCTCCCAGAAGAATACGAGGCGCTGAAGTTGGACATTGCAGAGCGTGGTCTGCAAGTCCCCATCATCGTCGATCAAGATGGCAACATCATCGACGGCTTGCCGATCCGTCTGAGCGGTTTCTGAAGTATGCAGATCTCTCAGCGGCAGGTGTTACGAAAAGTGACGTTCTTGCCGAAGTGGAGCAGCACTTCAATCACCAAAGGAAACTGTCGAAGTACAGGAATCCTTTGCTAATCATGCACACCGAAAACGACGGCTTGATTGACATCACACACGCCGAGAGAAATCACAAATGGGCTGGCTCCGCACAAAAGCGGCTTCTGCGATTTCCTGTCGGCAATCACAACACGATCCTCGGGATGAACTTGAAAGAATACTTGGCGGCAGTGGGTGACTTTGTGGACGCCATCTAAACGTGAAACCTCAACGGAACAGAGGCGTGACTGCGAGAAAGCAATGACGAGACCGCTCAATCTACTGTTGCCCGTTTTCTGCCTTGTCGCTGTTTGTGCGAGCGCCACCGCAGCCGATCCTCAACCGCTTGCCCGTGCGATGAATCGTTGGTAGTGGTTCAATTGATTTTGATGGATTCGTCGTTGAAACCAAGGTGAATGCAGCACCCGCTTCGGAACATTCACCTCTCTTGGGGGTTTAATCTATCACATCAACGAGACGGGTAGATTTTGAAAGGACGATGATGCGAGTTTTCCTGCTGGCTTTGAGTGTGGTGGCAATCGGCAATGTTGCAATCGCCGAGATGCGAATTGAACGGGACATTGTTTATGCCAAATACGAAGGCACTGAAACTCTGCGCACGAGCCTCGACCTATATGCGCCCGAAGAGGGCACGGGGCATCCGGTCATGGTTTGGATTCATGGCGGGGCGTGGCGGATCGGTGACAAGCGTGCGGTTCAGGAGAAACCGAGAGCGTTTGTCGAAAAAGGATTCGTGTTTGTCAGCATCAACTACCGGCTGAACTCCAATGCGAGCTACAAAGAGCAAGGGGCCGATGTTGCCAAAGCGATCCGCTGGGTTCACGATCACGCCGAGATGTACGGCGGTGATTCCGACAGGATTTTTGTCATGGGGCACTCGGCAGGTGCTCACCTCGCTGCACTCGTGGCGACAGACAACCGATACCTGCGAAACGAGAAACTCAAGCTGAATGCCGTCAAAGGCGTGATTCTGCTTGATGGTGCAGGCTACGATATTCCGAAGCAGGTGCGATGGGCGTTGGGACGGGCCAAGAAGCTGTACACGACGGTTTTCACGGAAGATGAAAAGACACAGCGAGACGCTTCTCCGATCACACACGTTGCGAAAGGTAAAGGCATCCCGCCGTTCCTGATTGTTCACGTCGCCGACCGGCTCGCCTCAAAGATGCAATCAAAGTTGCTCGCCGAGTCGCTTCAGAAGGCAGATGTCAAAGCGAGCGTATTTCCCGCCGAGAACAAGACTCACGCCACGGTCAATCGTGAGTTGGGTCTTGCTGACGATCCAGCGACGAAGCAGGTGTTTGCCTTCTTGGATGGCATTCTCGCAGGCGGCAGTTCCGCATCGAAGCAAAATCCGACTGGTCACTCGGTCGAAAGGACTGTGGCGGTCGATGGCCTTACCCGCAAGTACACTCTGTTTGTCCCGTCTGAACGACAGTCCCCGCTGCCACTCGTGTTCGCTTTGCACGGTGGCGGCAGCAATGCCCGCCAGATCGAGCGATCCACCCGGTTCAATGCCCTCGCCGAGAAGGAAGGCTTCATGGTCTGTTATCCGCAGGCGGTTGAAAAGAACTGGAATGACGGTCGGGGTGTCGATTTCATCCGGGAACAGCGAGAGAACATCGACGACGTGAAGTTCATCCGCACACTGGTCAAGGAGATCGGCAAGGACTATCGGCTGGACCGATCACGGGTGTTCACCACCGGTGCTTCCAACGGAGCCATCATGTCGCACCGCTTGGCGGCAGAGGCTTCCGACGTGATCGCCGCCGTTGCACCGGTCATCGGCGGCATGGCCCCAGACATTGCCAAAGACTTTAGGCCAAAGCACCCGGTTTCGCTGTTCGTGATTCAAGGGAATGCTGATCCGCTGGTTCCCATCGACGGCGGCAGCGTCGGCTTCAAACGAGGGCGGAAACGGGGACGAGTCATCTCGACAAAGGAAGTTGTGGCGAAATACGTGGAGCGAAACGGCATCACCGGCAAGCCGACCGTAGCGATGCTCAAGGACAACAGCCCCAACGACTCTACGACGACCGAAGCAACCGTCTATCCCACCGGCGTCGGCGGAATAAAAGTGCAGGTGTACGTCGTCCAGAACGGGGGCCACACATGGCCGGGACGCCCTCTTTACCTGCCAGAACGAGTGATCGGCAAGGCCAGCCGAGATTTCGACGCCACGAAAGCGATCTGGGACTTCTTCAAATCGTGTCCGTCACGCCGATTGGCGGAATGACCTACGACCAACTTGCCGCCCGGCGGTTGTTTCATTGGCATCAGCTTCTTCCGGCCACTTGGCTCGACATCGACATTGCGAACCAGCGTCGTTCAGAGGCATTCGACGAAGGTGTTGTTCAGGAACCCGGCACCAAGCAGTTCGTCATTGCCGACAGCCGTTTGGATTTCCGTACTGGCGGGGAGACCAGAGTCGAGACGACGATTGAGGTCGATTCGATGCAGAATCCCAAACAGTTCACTCAGAAGTTCAAGGACGGACAGGTCTATCGGAGCATTCAGGTGCTGGCTGGGGATTACCTCGTCCTATGCGGCATCCGAGATGGTGGTCGGCCCAGTCGTTTTTCGTGTGAAACGGACAAGAAGGGCGGCGAATTCTTGATCGTGTTGAAACGTCAGCCGTAGGGTAAAAGGTCACTTCAATGACTTGGATCAAGGTGATTCGGTTCTGTCTTCTGATTGCCGTCAGCGTATGCCTGATCGCAACTCCCGCTACTGCTGATGAGAAGCAATACGCTCGGATGCCGTGGCATCTGGTCGATCTCTGGTGGGACATAGGGGAAGATGCGCCGTTCGAGAGTTACAGCGTTGACGTGACGATCAGCCACGACGTGCCTTCGACGAAGAACCTGTACGTCGCTCCGATTGGACTCGGACATTTGAATAAGACGCCATTCTACGGCGGAATCCAGACGCAGGCCGATGGGCACACGAAGACGGATCGCCGTATCCGCAAGATCGGTCCCGGCTACCTGATGTCGATGTGGGGCGAGCGGAGCCTTGATGCAATCAGACCCTCCATCGGCGGCTTGTGCCAAAGCTCCGGGCACGAAGGCGATTTCGTGAGCGTTCGCCGACCCTATGAATGGAGCAAGGGCACCTACACGTACCGAGTCGTCCGCATGGATGAAGAAATCATCGACGGTACGTCGCACACGTGGGTCGGTGCCTTTGTTTACTCCCACGAGAAAGACGAGAACGTCTTCATCGGAGCCCTACGGTTCAAAGGCAACAATCTTGTTCTGTCACGCAAAGTGGCCAGCTTCGTTGAGGTTTACGGGCGGCGAATTCCGGTGAGTGAGATTCCGAAGGTGACGGTGACCTTTGGCAATCTGACTGTGAATGGGAAACCGGCCAAAGTCGTAATGGCACAGGCAGTGTACCCGAAGGATGTCCCGGACTATGCTGACGCCACGACGAAAGATGGTTCAATCATCAGCGTCGGAGAGCCAGTTGAAAGCCGGACAGACCATCGTGTGGAGTTGATCAGACAATGATTCAATTTGCCGCCAACCGTCCAAAAGTGAAGCTTCCAACGATGAAATCCCAATTGCTTCTGACAGTGACCCTCGCCACCATACTCACGACAACCATTGCGACTTTGGGAAATGCTGCCGACAAACCCATCAAGGCGTTCATCCTCGCCGGATAACCGGGATCAGTGATTTCTCAATCCAGTGCAGCTAGAATGATTCCATTGGGCATTAAGGATACACTAAGCATTGGACGCAGCGCAACATGACTGACGACTTCAACCCTTATCATCAGTGGCTCGGTATTCCTGAGAAAAAGTGTCCTCCGACACATTACGAACTGCTGGGTGTCTCTCTGGATGAAGAAGACCATGGCGTAATCCGCTCTGCTGCACAACGTCAGCGAGCCCACATCGAACAATTCAAAGTTGGTCCCCATTCGGCACACGCCACACAGATTCTCTATCAGCTTGACGAAGCTGAAGTAACGCTTCTGAATCCTCAGCTTCGTCGAAATTATGACCGCCAAGTCAAGCTCTTCAAGAAACGAAGGAAGAAACGGCAAATTGATGCTGTCGTAGCACCGTCACCGATTCACACGGGTGCACGTACCGTGGGTGAAGAGTCCGGTTGGTTCCGAGAGTATTTGGGGATCATGTCCGTCATCTTGGGCGGATTCATCATCATGGCCGTCGTCTCGTTCTACCTGCCGTGGCAGAAGCTTCTGAAAAACAAAGAGCCTGCCGTCGTCGATGAAGTGCAACAGCCGCAAGTCGTTCAGAAGGTCGATCAGGCTCCAAAAGCTGTTCGTGAAAGTGAAGAACATCCTGCTGATGACACCACAGCAGAACCAAAGGGTTTGGGCGATCCAATTGTCAACAGCATCGGCATGAAGTTGGTGCCGATCCCTGCCGGTGAATTCCAGATGGGCAGCCCGGACTCGGACAGCGAGGCCGATGACAACGAGAGACCCCAACATCTGGTGAAGATCACGAAGCCGTTCTATCTGAGTGTGTACGAGGTGACTCAATCACAGTACGAGAAGGTCATGGGAGTTTGTCCGTGGCAAGGCAAGCAGGGCGTGGAGGAGGGACCTGACTACCCGGCGACGTATCTGAACTGGGACAATGCGGTGGAGTTCTGCCGCAAGCTGAGTGAGCGAGAAGGCGTGGAATACCACTTACCGACCGAAGCCCAGTGGGAATACGCTTGCCGTGCCGGAACAACCACGGTTTACAGCTTTGGGGATGATGTGTCTAATTTGGGACAGTATGCTTGGTACGATAAGAATGCTGTCGATATTGACGAGTGGTACGCTCACCGTGTCGGCCAAAAACTGCCCAACCCGTGGGGTCTGTACGACACGCACGGCAATGTTTGGGAATGGTGTCAGGACTGGCACGCACCTTACGGCAGTGAGAAGGCCGTCAGTGACCCGATGGGTCCTGCACAGGGCAGGGACCGTATGATTCGTGGCGGCTCGTTCACTTACCTAGCGAGCCACTGCCGTTCCGCCAACCGCCGCTGGTTTCTACCGACGTACCGTCGCTTCACCTTCGGTTTTCGCCCGGCCAGAACTTACCCCTTATCCCCAGCAGAGAAGCCATCTGCTGCGAAGACACCCGATGCGGCAGCGGCCAAGAAACAGATGACTCCCGCTCAGCTTGCATTGGGCGAACCAATTGTCAACAGCATCGGCATGAAACTGGTGCCGATCCCTGCCGGTGAATTCCAGATGGGCAGCCCGGACTCCGACAGCGAAGCCGATGACATCGAGAAACCCCAGCATTTGGTGAAGATCACGAAGCCGTTTTATCTGGCGGCCTATGAAGTGACTCAATCGCAGTACGAGAAGGTGATGGGAGTTCGTCCGTGGCAAGGCGAGGATTCCGTTCAGGAGGGGCCTGACTACCCGGCGACGTATGTGAACTGGGGCGATGCGGTGGAGTTCTGCCGCAAGCTGAGCGAGCAGGAAGGCGTGGAATATCGCTTACCGACCGAAGCTGAGTGGGAACACGCCTGCCGTGCCGGAACAACCACGGCTTACAGCTTTGGGGATGATGCGTCTAATTTTGGACAGTATGCTTGGTACAACAAGAACACTCTCGATATTGGCGAGAAATACGCTCACCGTGTCGGTCAAAAACTACCCAACCCGTGGGGTTTGTACGACATGCACAGCAATGTCTGGGAATGGTGTCAGGACTGGTACGCACCCTACGGCAGTGAGAAGGCCGTCATTGACCCGATGGGTCCTGCACAGGGCAAGAACCGTGTGTATCGTGGCGGCTCGATCCACCCCCGGATAGCGATAAAAGTCCGTTCCGCCCAACGCCGGTATCTTCTACCACCGACAGGCAGTGACTTCAACGTCGGTTTTCGCCCGGTCAGAACTTATCCCTGATCCCCTTTACTGCTTTACCCCTTGCCTCCCGGATGGTTTTGAGGAAGTGAGGCAGCGGGAAGAGCAAGGGCCGCCCTCCGTAGCTTCCGAGCAAAAGGCGACCAATGAACTTGCCAAAGTTCAGGGCAAGTGGGTCCGAACCATGAGGACCAATAGCGACACATTCAAGGTCATCAAGGAGCACAAAGGTCACGAAACAACAGTG
>NZBA01000103.1 GCA_002686265.1 Planctomycetota bacterium | reverse complement strand
CTACAACAACCTTGGCGGCACCGCCCTTACAGTTGTCGCCCCTCGGGGCAGTTTTTTCTCTTGACTACCGGTGGGCTGATAAGTGTTGGGCGTCCTTGTCTTCTCGTGAATTGGCCTTAAACATCGGGGGCTTCAAAGGAGGAAGCACCCGCAGTATCTAGTCTCCATTCACCGCCTTGCGATGCGGCGCTGTTGAGTGCGAGGAACAAAGATGTCCATCGACACTGATTCGCCGGCCAACTCTTCGCCGCCAGCGACACGAAACGAGAAGTCGAGGTCGAACCGTGCTGACTTGTCTGTGGCGACACGGAGAAGAAAGTGGTCGACACTGTTCGCCTCGACCGTCTGTGAGATTGGAACCAGCTCGGTGTATCCCGACTTACCCGCCTCCAGAAAGACGTCGTAGGTGTAGGTTGGTGGCGCAGGAGCGCCAGGGCCGGGCGCGACCAACGACACCCTAGTCTTGAACTTCACCGCTCGCTGGTCGCCATCTTCCGTTGTGTAGTGAATCGTGCCAAAAGCAGTCACCAGGTTCGCGCCGCGAAGGTTGGCCGGCACATAACCGCCGACCTCGACCGTCGCCCTCTCGAAGAAGGTATCAATGCGAATCGACTCCTTGCGACCCTCAAGCGGGGAATTGCTGTCGTACGCTCCAACGTTCGTGATACCGAACTCGACCGTAGGATCGATGACCTTTCCCCATCCCTCGTTGATGATGTCAAACTTGCCCACGTTGCAGAAATCCTCTTCGATGATCAAAACCGGCTCAGTATTGATAACGCTGGAGTTCACCTTCACAACAATCTCGGTCAGGAATACTGTATGTGGCGTGTTATTGACAAACTTGACAGACAGCCTCGGAAACTGCCATTGAAACACTGACCACCAGAAGTTGATACCCTTGATCGGGCCGCCACGCTCGAGACGTGATAGGAAAGGCATTTGTGGTGTGATGTAGATGGAATCGCCTCGTCGATCGTAGCGGTAAGTTAGCGTGAGGTCCGCGGATGCCTGGGGAGTGTTCCCGCCCGAACCGTCGTACTCGTTGCGTACCGTCACCGGAAGATCCTGGCTCACGGAAGCCTGTGTTGGAGAGGTGGGATCGTCAAACTCGTCCTGGTAAAGTGTGATGGTGCCCTCGGCCGTGCCTGGCGTGGCGCCCGTCGTTGCCGCGATCGTGAAAATGAGCACGACGACAAGAGAGAGGATGGCGAACCCGAGAAAATAGTAGAGGTGCACACGGCTGCGGATCCATTGTTCGGGTGTGAGTCCCGATTTAATATGCACCGCTCCCATCTCCATTTGCAGCACTTTCAAGCGATCGCCCTCAGGCAGCTTTTCGAGTGATCCGAGCAACTGCTTGTTTCGCTTGACCCTGAGGGCAATGACGACCCACGCGACGATTAAGACGACGTAGCCTACGAGGGCGAGGGGGGTTGAGGCTGCATCCGGTAATGCGGAAAGCGCGGATTCTAGAAAGCCCATGGACAACCTCTTCGTAGGATTGGCCGACCTCTGATTCTCAGCGGCCAACGCACCTCGTCAGCCTTTTTTGAATCGGGCAGTTGCACTCCCAACAGTCGTCGCGCAGACTGCCCACCACGATTCGTTCTCCGCTCCGATCATCGGGGACATCCATGCACTGTTCGTTAAGCGGAGGCTGCGCCATAACCTGGCGGGAGCGAAATCACCCATGCCGCCGCGCGGGCCAGTGCGCGAGCGATACTCTTCGTCTTGTTGCCCCGTACAATGGCATGGGCTGGATTGAAGATATCGGGCTCTGGGACAACATCTTGGCCGTTCATGCGAGCGTCTTGGGCGGTCAAGGATGCGAGCCCAAAGCCCTCGAAGCCGTTCATGGTCTCCTGGACACTTCTGAGAATAGCTCGATCGGCGGACAGTTCCGGATCCCTGAAGGCCTGCGACGACATTCTCCCGTCCGGACGCCGAAATGACGAGTGGATCCTTCGATGCAGGACTTCGTCATCCGCCACCGTACCCTGATGATTCACGCGTCCTCCCCAGTCAGAACCCAACGCACCAGGCGCAGTGCATGCCAGCGCTTGCAGGGACCTTCCGCCTCGTGATCATGCGACACGACGAGGTACTGAAATTGCCCAGAGTTGCCCAGCTCAAGCTCTAGCTCTCGATCGTCTTCGCTCCACTCCAATTGAACGCTTCCCGCGCGCGTCGGGACAACGAATGGCGCGATTGGCTCAACGTCGTGTGCAAGGAGGATCCCGAAGGCGGCCAGAGTGAATTCGTCCGCTTGTTCCAGGATCGGCCTCCTCGGGGCCTTTGCGCCGTATGAATCCCAATTGGGTCCGAGTGACTCCAGCTCTGACAGGGCGCGAGCGAACCGTCCGTACTCTTCTAGGTCGCGGACGGCCTCCTCCTCTGCGGGCACCATGATGCCGTCTTCTTCGTCTTCCTTTGCGAGACGTACTGACTCGATGGAATCGAGCGCCCGGCACCGTGGGTCGGTAGGACGGCCAACAACGGTAACCCTCTTCCAACGGAGAGTATCGATTCGGCGAAGATCGATACCATGATACCGCACGGATACTCGCTTCGGACTCGTGTCCACGGAGAATGTCTCCGATTTCACGTTTAGCGCGTACAGCTGCCCCGTGATAGAGACGGACTCAGCAAGGTCAAATTCCTCGGGAACCTGCAGGGAAGCACGCATCTGCGTGTCTATGTGGCACTCGCGTGAAGGTTTCGCAGATTCTCTGAGGCTCAAATCAATGGCGGTAGCCGAGTCGAATATCGGCGCTAGGGATGCGCCGAGACGGTTTCGTACGGTTGCGGGTAGGAAGCGGGGCCAAGCGCCGCTCGCGGAGAATTTCTCGATCCCTGCAATGAGTTCACTGAGAGCCACTGCCGTCGGATGACGGCCAAAGCCATCGGACTCGGGCAGGGGTTCGCAAACAAGCTCTGTACTGCCCTCGCCGATCCCGGCCAGAGCGATCTGAGCGAGTTCCTTAGCCTCTAGCCGAGGGCGAGTGCGGGCCGAGTATCCCAGATCCACAGAGATCAGCCGCACAAGAGCGTCCTGAATGCCACCCCCGAGCGCAGCAAGATCCGGTAGAGGGATCTTCCCAGGCGGGACACCGTCCTTCTTGAACCGAATGGTCAGCCGGACCGGTTCCATCACGCCTTTCCGATGTCAGGACTCCGAGCTCCGTGGGGACCTCAAGAGTACGGGATCACGACAGGGTAGCCCAGGGGGCAAATGTCCTCGCGCTCCATGCGACGCAATCGCGTCTGCGATACTGTTGGAGATGTGCCATTCAAGGAACGTGTTCATCGGCTCGTGTTGGGCTAACGCTCCGGTTCAGCGGCGAGGGTGAGTATAGGTGGGACGCCTCTGGAGTGGGGAGGGGGCAATCGAAACCGCGACTGAGCCTTTCGGCCTCGTGATCGCTGCCCTCGTCCGTCTGCAACCCGTTGTTCTGCCTCCCCATCAAGACAGGCCGTTTCTTGCTACGAGCAATCGCCTCCCCCGGTAACGTGCTGTTTCGGGCAAGTGACGCTCAAGAAGCCCACTTGAGCTTCTTCCTGCTGTGTGCGCATTCAGAGAGATACAGGTTGATCAGGTTTTGATAGGGAATCCCGGTCTCTTCCGCGAGCGCCTTGAAGTATGCGATGACGTCTAGATTGAGCCGAAGTGTGACTTGCTTCTTCAGCCGGCCAGCGTATGGATTCCGTTTGGATTCGGAGAAGTCGTATTCCTTTCTCATAAGAAACTCCCGTATTGCTTGCGCTCATTTCGAGTCGCCCTCCGGGCGGAGATGATTCTGATTTCCTCTTCCCCCTGCCGATAGCCGTGCACGACAACCAGTATGCGGGCCTGGGCGCTGAACCCAAGCAAGATGAATCGATCCTCCGAGTCCGAGTGGTCTGGGTCATGCCGAAGCCGTGCGTTCTCGTCCGCGAAGACCGTCATGGCCTCCTCGAAAGTCACCCCGTGCTTGCGTTCATTCTCGCCGGCTTTTCGATCGTTCCGGGAGAAGCGCATATTGCTATGATAATGCTGCCATACATAAAGTCAAGTAACCCGCTAACGCCCTGCGGAAAAGGGCCTTGCGCTCCCAGCAGCGCCATTCTGGGTCTCGCAGGGGGTCTTGCTTGCGCGGACTCCGCTGTCCGGCGGGTCACGGCCCTTCGAGTCCATGGACGAGCTCAACGACTTCTTGACCCGCGCGACCAAGAACCGCTACTCGCCCCAAACCCTGCTGGAGGAGCTCGCCCGAGCCGAGCTCAGAGAGCGGGAACGGCGCTCTCTCGAACGACGCCTGCGCAGCGCTCGCCTCGCTCGATTCAAGCCGATCGCCGACTTCGATTGGAACTGGCCGACCCACATCGATCGGGACGCCGTCGAGAGAGCGCTCTCGATCGACTTCGTTCGCCGCTCTGACAATCTGGTCCTTGCCGCGGCCCAAGGACTGGGGAAGACCACGATCGCCCGCAACATCGGCTATCAGGCCGTCCTGAACGGCTACTCCGTCGCATTCGTCGAAGCGTCACGACTGATTCTCGATCTCGCATCACAAGATGGAGCGCGTGCCCTCGAACGGCGCCTGCGCCACTACGCCAGGCCCGCGCTCCTGTGCATCGACGAGATTGGATATCTGTCGCTTGATGCGCGAGCAGCGGATCTGCTCTTCGAGGTCGTCTCTAGACGCTACGAACGCAAATCGATCGTCATGACCACCAAGCTCGCGTTCGCTGACTGGCCGACCATCTTCCCAAACGCAAGTTGTGTCACAGCACTCATCGATCGCCTCACGCACCACGCGGACATCCTCGCCATCAAAGGCGAGAGCTATCGACGTAGAGAGGCACAGGAGCGAAAAGCAAAAGACGCCGATCGCGCTTCTGCCGAGTAGTACCACGCCCGAACCCACCGCATCTCTAGAAAGGAACAGACCATGTCCCGACCCAACGACACCAATCCTCCGACTTCCAAGAACTTCCAGATCCCCATCCCGACCGGCTGGAGCGACCAACAAGCCGACGCCGTCTTCGAGTTCGCCAACAAGATCACCGAAGTCGTCTTCCTCGCCTACCAGGAGGAACTCGTCGAACTCGCCGAACGAGAGCTCAACGGGCCGAATCATGACCCGCAATGCGTCGACGAAGACCTGCCCTTCTAGCGCGCTGTCGAAGAGATGCGCACCGAAGGTCCCAAGCCGGACGATCGCAAGTCATCGCTCGGCGTGTTCAGATTCCCGCGGTTTTTGGTGATCGGCAACATTTTGGACGAACTCGCCGAGCGCGACTGGGAGATCCCTGGCACCCGTCGTCGCACCATTGGCCGCACCACGTTGCGGGACTGGGTCGCTCTGCACAAAGCGATGGGGTTCGAGGGGCTCAAGCCACGTCGCAGGCAGGATGCGGGAACCAGCCGTGCGATCCCCGATTCAGTGGCCGATCTTCTGCTCGCGATCAAAGCGGAGCGTCCGAAGGCGACGGTCACCAGCATCATTCGCGCGGTTCGGCTTTCCGGGAAGGTGGATTCCGATCTCATACTCGCTCCGAGCACCGTGCATCGGCTATTCGTTGCTCACGGATTCGGCCGTTCAGCCAAACCCGACGCCACCGGCGAGCCCGACGCCCGCGCCTTCACCCATCCGCATGCGGGGGATCTGTGGATGAGCGACATCATGCACGGTCCCCGCCTTCAGATTCCCGGGAGGACCAAGGGGCAGAAGACCTATCTCTACGGGTTTCTGGACGATGCCACCCGGATGGTGCCGTTCAGCGCGTTCTATGTAGCGGAGAACGCTGCATGCTTCCAGAACGCCCTCAAGGAAGCGATCCTACGTCGTGGCGTGCCTCGGCGCCTCTACTGCGACAACGGCGCGACTTATCGTACGCACCACCTGCGGGTGATCTGCGCGACACTCAACATCACCTTGGTCCATTCGCGACCCTATCGGCCAAGAGGACGCGGGAAGATCGAGCGTTTCTTTCGCACGGTGCGCTCGGGTTTTCTTCCCCATGTCACACCTGAGCATCTCACGGATCTAGCGACACTCAATCGCGTGTGGTGGGCTTGGGTTGAATGCGAGTACCACCAGACGCCACATAGAGGAATCGGCAAGAAGACTCCGCTGGATCGGTTCTGTGAAGACGAAGCTCTCATTCGCCCTGCCCCCGACGATCTCGATGACCTGATGCGGATGGAGGTAACGAGAGTCGTCGGTAGAGATCGCACCATTCGCCTCAACGGCCGCCGGCTCGAGTGCCCCGACGGCTACGCCGGCGAGAAGGTCGATGTGCTCTTCGATCCGTACGACATGTCCCGACCCATTCATATGCGTCGCCGGGGAGAGAGCGAGGAAATTCCGTTGCGCAGACTCGATCTCGTCGCCAACGCCGAACTGAAACGCGCAGCGCGGGAACTCATCGAAGGCGACGCCCCGGTGCCCACCGGAATCCGCTATCTCGACCTCGTCGCCGATCGTTTCTACGATGGAGAACAATAACGATGTATCGACCCTTCTACGGATTCAAACGGTTGCCATTCTCGCGAGAAGTGGCGCCTGACGACCTCTTCGGCTCACCCGAGCTCGACGAGCTCCACACTCGCTTGCTCTACCTCGTGGACACCCAAGGCATCGGCTTGCTTCTCGGAGAGCCCGGGGCGGGCAAGTCGACAGCACTGCGTCGCTTGCGCGCAGCGCTCCATCCCGACCAAGTGCGCCCGGTTTACCTTTTCGACACCGCCGCCAACGCGCGTGACTTCTTCCGCCACATCGCGCTCGAGCTCGGCATCGAGCCCGAATGGTCCCGATCGATGAATCTGCGCGCGATCCAAGCCGAAATCGCGCGATTGGTGACCGAACGGAAACTCAAGGTCGTGCTCGTCATCGACGAAGCGCACAGGCTCCGTCCCGACGTCCT
>NZBA01000102.1 GCA_002686265.1 Planctomycetota bacterium | reverse complement strand
TTCGACCTTCGACCTTCGACTTTCGACTTTCGACTTTCGACTTTCGACTTTCGACCTTCGACTTTCGACCTTCGACCTTCGACTTTCGACTTTCGACTTCCGACCCTCGACCTTCGACCTTCGACTTTCGACTTTCGACTTTCGACCTTCGACCTTCCTACTCTGAATCCTCGACCTCGACGACCCGGACGTTGTCGAACCAGTATTCGCCCGGGGGCCAGTAGGGGTAGAGCATGATGCGGATGAAACGCACGTCCTCGGTGATCTCGTTGCCGTTGGGGTGGCGCGGCTTGCGGTGGGTGTAGGTCTTCCACTCGTCGCTGCCGCCGACCGGGATCCAGCTTTGGTAACGAAACCGCAGGCGGTAGCGGATCGGCCGGCCGTTCTCGTCGTGCGTGGGGTCGCCCCGGGCTTCGCGAAACACCTGCTGCACCAACGGTTGCTCGTCGCCGAAGAACACCGGAACCTTCTTTTCGTAACCGCGGATGAACACCTTGCCCGCCGGTCCCCGCGCGTCGACGTACACCCGGTAGGCCCCGCCTGGTTTCACCGGGATGAAGTGCGACGACCAGCAGAAGCCGCCGATGTTCCCGCCGACGTGGCTGTACCCGGATCCCGCCACCTTCTGCGGCGCCCGGTCGAGCGGCCGGTCCCGCACGTAACGGTCGACCCACCAGCGCACGGCATGCGCCTCGTCGACGCTCGTGTCGATCCGGAGCACCTTCCCCCGCGCCGGCGCCTTCGGATCCGTCGTCCAACGGTAGACGAGGCCGTCCATCTTCTGCCATCGCGCCGGGCCCGACTTCGTCGGATCGGGCGTTTCGAAATCACCGTTCTCGAGAAGGTTGCCGCTCGAGGGTGGGTCGTTCGCGACCGTGGCCTCTTCGTCGACCGGCTTCGGCCCGGTCACGGCCGGGACGGCGGCCACCAGCAGGATGCAGACTCCGCAACCAATGCCCAGAAACCGCATCGACGTGGTCATGGTGCTCCCTCCCGTTGCCCCGCCAGCAGCTTCATGGCGCGCTCGCGGTACTCGCCGGCGAGCCCCGTCGCAATCAGCGCTTCGAGGGCCTGGCGACTCCGGGCTTCGTCGCCCGCGTCACCGTACGCCTGGGCGAGCAGAAACCGGGCGTGCGCTTCCAGTTCGGAACCCTCAGCCAGTTCGGCGGCAAGCCCGAGGGACCGCGCGGCGTCGCGCGCCGCGCCGCGCGCAAGCTGGATCCGGCCGCGCCAGAAGTGGACCTCGCCGCGAAGCTGGTCCGCCGGGAACTGCGTGCGCCACCGCTCGATCACGGCGGCCGCATCGTCGATCCGCCCGTCCTTGAAACGAGCGGCCACCGTCTCGTGGTACGACCCGATTCGGGCGTGCCGAACCGCGAGCGGCACCGGGGGCTCGGCGAGCGATTCGGCGAGGTGAAACGCCTCGAGCGCCTTCTCGCGCTGCAGTGAGCCGAGCCTCGCCTCCCCGATCGCGATGATGGCGCCGCGCATCGCGACGCGCAACCGATCCGTCGACGTCGCTCCGCGCATCGAGACGACCACCTCGTCGAACACCGCTTCGGCCGCAGCGAGATCGCCACCCTCCGTGCCCGTCAGCGCGATGAGGCGGGCAGCGATCTCCATGCGCCGCGCCGCATCCGGTTCAAGCTTCAGCGCGGCGCGCAGGTGCTCGCCGCGACGCTCCGTCCCGGACGCGGCGATCCAGTGTGCCTCCGCAAGCTCGGCGGCTCCCGCATCCGCGCGATCAAGAAGCGCTTGCGCCAAAGCCGCCGCGCGCTCGGCGTCTCCCGTTTCGTCGTGAAACCGGATCAGCTCGGCGAGGTCCTGCGTGTCGAGCGCGCCCGGATCGAACGCTTCGATCGCCTCCCGATACGACTTCGCGTCGGCGTCCCGGTAAGGGCCATCCAGATGCTCGACGGGGTAGACGATGAGCGGCCAGCGTCGCTCGATGGCGCCGCCGACGGCCGCCGTCGCGGTCATCTTCACCTCGTAGGCGCCCACGCGAAGGTATACATGCTCCGCTTCCGCGCCGACCGCGGTCTGACCGTCGCCGAAAGACCATGCCACCTGCGTCCACGGGGCGCCGTCGCCGCCGTCAGTCGTGAACCGGAAGCGCGTGTACTGTCCCCTGGATCGCTTCAAGGGCCACGCGCTGTCGAGCAGCTCGGCGCGGATCATCGGGATACGCCCCGCGTCCCGCTTCTCGTACTGGGTCACCTGAGCGCGGTGCGGCTGCGGGAACACCGTCGAATCGATGCCCTGAAAGTGATCCGCGCCCGGCGGCCGCCAGCCAAGGAAAGCGACCTGGTAGAGCAGCACCTCTTCGTGGTAATACTCGACGTAGTGCAGGCCCGCACGCAGTTCGTGATCACGGCTCTTCTGTCCGTGCTTGCCTCGCTGCTCGGTGTGCCGGCCCGGCCAGTGCACGAGTTCCTTGCCGTCGAGAAAGCTGAAGCTCGCCTCGTTAGAGGCCGTGCAGAAACCGTATCGTCCGTCCTTCGCAATGCGCAGCCATCCCCGGTAGATGCTGATGAAGTAGTCCGAGTCACCGAACGGGTTGTAGCTGTCGCTGACGGCCGACCGGTACGCGGCCCCGTCGGGGGTCGCCGCGTCGATCATCGCCTGGAGCGCCTCGGGCGTCCGGGGATTGTCCGCCTCGACCGGCCGTCGCAGCGTCGTGAGCACGAGACCCGTCCGCGGGATCCAGCCGCCGGCGCCGGGCCCGGGTCGAGGCGGCCCCTCGCCGACCTTGCCCGATCGGGTGGCGCGCATCGGATCGACATCGGAGGATGACCGGCCGAAGTAGACCACGAATCGCATCGAGGGATCATCGCAGCGAAGGCTGATCAACGTGTCTCGATCTGGATCGTGATGCGTGATCTCGTACGGCGTCGCCGTGCCCGCCTGGTCGAATATGCGGTAATCGTGACCGTCGGCGCGAACGAGCCCGCAATGTCGGATGCGCACGGCGGCCACGTCCACCTTCGCGTCGGACTTCGAGGCCACCGCAACCACCGCCCGGTACGCTGCCTGCTCGTCGTGCCACGGCATCGCATGGGCGGATACTGCCAGCGATCCGGTGGCAACGAATACGCACCACACGAATCGGCGCGCGCCCTCCGGACTCCTTCCTTTCCAGGAGGGGCTCAGAGGGGGGCGAATTGCGCGAGATTCATTCACTGTACGAAGGCCCTACGGTCCCGACGGTCCCTCCTCTCCAACTTCGCTCAGCATCCTGTAGTACGCGCCGACCAGATGCTCGTAGCCGTCCGGCAGCGGCTGCTGCGCGCCGGCGGTGATCTGTTGTCGCAGTTCGGGCGGCACGTCCCGGGCTTTCTCCAGCGACATGCTCACGGCTTCGTCAACCTCACCCTGCAGCGCCCGCAGGTCGCTCAATGCGACGCGCCGGCGCCGTGCGCCGTCGCGGTAGCGTCGATCCTGCATGTCCTGCCCGGCCGCCTCCATGAGCTCCAGGGACCGATCCAGCCGCCACGAAGATCGACCCGCCACCTGGAACTCCCTTGCAAGCTGCTGCAACTTCTCCTGGAGAACCTTCTGCCGCCGCGTCAGACGCTGCATGTGCTTCACGACGTCCGGCGGCGTGCCCCCCTGCAGCCCGCGCGCTCCGCCACCGGTCTTCTTGCCGCCACCGGTCGCGCCGCGCGGGTCGAGCTGACGACTGGCCGAGACGGCCCCGGCTTCGTACGGCTCCTTCGTCACTCGGGCCGGCGTCGGGCGCCCTTCGAGCGCGCGCGACTCCGAGCCGACCATCTGGCCCGAGGACTTGCCCCGCCGGCCGCCGCCCGACCGGCCGGTGATTTCGCTGTTGTTCGGAAGCTGGTTGCCGGTCTTGCCCTGCGCGCTGAAGACGCTGATCGGCCCGTCCATGACGTCCCACCCGACCGCCATGTTGCCGCCCCAGGTGCTCGTGATGTCGTCGGCGGCCTCGTCGAACTCGGTGATGTCCTCGATCAGCTCGCCCACCATGTCCTGGAGCGATTCGGGCAACGTGTAGGGCGGCACCTCGAACTTGCCCTCGGGCGGTTGCTCCATCACCCAGCGAACCGAATCTCCGGCGTGCGGCATCCAGATCTCGACGTCCTCGGCCACGGTCTGCGCCAGGGCCTTGACGCCCTCCTCGACCGGGGTGGCGATCTCGGTCGTCCTGGCGCGCTGCTGCTTTTCGATCTCCTCGAAGATCGTGTTGAGATCGTCCTTGAGGTGCGTGTCGTTCACGAACCCCTCCGGAAGCTTCGCGATGTCGTCGACCGTGTCCTTCGCCCACTTCTTCCACTTGTCCACGCGGTGCTCGGCCTCTTCGAGGATCTTCAGGTCCTCTCCCTCGAGGTCCTCGACCCGGCGCTTCGCGATCTTTTCGTACTTCTCCTCGATCTCCTTCACCTCGACCAGGAACGCGTCGAGGTCTTCCGCCAGCCTCTCGAGCCGCGTGCTGATCTTTCTGTGCGCGACGGGATCCTGCTTCCTGATCTTGCGCAGCAGCGCCCGCACGCGCTGATCCCGGTTCAGGCGCATCAGGATCTGCTCGAGGGACTCGACGATCCCGTCCTGGACCGGCAGCGTCCCGTTCGCGTGATCGCGACCTGTCTCGCCGCGCGCGTCGCGGTAGCGCTCGAGCCCGCCCAGCGCGTCGGCCATCGGGCCTGCGGCAAGCTCGCGCAACGTCGCGATGATCGACTCCGCCGGGAATCGATTGCGCTCCATGAGGTCGGCGAGGCGCATCGTGTGCCGGCGGATGACGCTCTGGCGCGCGACGAGCGGCTCACCGGCCATGAGCGCGGCCGTCTCGGCACGATTCTCGCGCTGCAGCCGGATCAGCTCGGACACGACCCTGGCGTAGTCGGAGAGCCGCCGCGCCTCGAGCATCCGCGACTGCTCCGCGCCGACGACGACCAGGTTGAAGCGGCGCGTCCGTGCCAGCCCCGGCCCGCTGCGATCGTTGTGGTCGACCGCTTCGGCCCAGTACTCGAGCCTCGCTCCGTCGCCCAGGCCCAGTTCCGCCACCGGCTTCTGCCACGCCAGGTCGACGCGACGGCGCGCGGAGCCGGCTTCAAACGGCCACTGCGCCAGCGTGACCGGCGACCCCGACGCCTGCGCGCCGGCCGCGTGAACCTGCCCGACCAGGCGCACCGCGGCAAGCCCCAGGTCGTCGCGCGCACCGATCCCGAATCGCGCCGTCTGCTCGGGGCCGATCTGCAGATCACGGCCCGGATCCGTGAACCGGACGCCCGGGACCTGGTCCTGCTCGACGCTGAGGGTGAAGGTCTCGGGCGCGACGGCGCGGTAGTCCGTCTCCCGAAGCTCGATCCGCCAGGTCGCGCTGTGCTCGAGCGCGATCGATCCCGTCCAGGACCGTCCGTCCCCTTCGGGCTTGAACGGCGCGACGGGATCGATCCCCTGGATCGACAACGCCTCGAGGTCGCGATTGACACGCACGGTCAGCCGAGCCTGCGATCCGGCCAGACCGTGAAGATGGCCGTCGAATTCGTCGATCGTCCGCGCCGCGAGGTGGGCGTACGCGGGATACGTATAGGTCACGGACATCGAGGTGACGCGCGGCCGTGGGGTGACCGCCACCATGACCCAGTCAGTCTTCGCATCCCCTGCGGACACGGAGAACCGGAAAGGCGACGACACGGCGGCGAAGGCATGACCGAACGCCGAGCCGGACCGGGCCATGCGCACCGACCGTCGTCGATCGCCATCGATCCAGGCAAGGTCGGCTCGCTCCGGCACGTGCCCACGTGTCTCCACTTCGATCTTCAGGGGCTCACCCTCCCGGACCGTGACGGACGGACCGAACGACGGGACGAGTTGCGTCCGCGTGTGCGGCGCGATCTCGGCAAACGGCAGAAGGATGCGTGCCAGGCTCGTCCGCGCAGCCGGTCCGAGCAGGACCAGGACGACCATCGCCGCAATGATCACGGCGCCCGAAGCCACCAGGCGCCGCCGCGCTCCGTCCCCGGACACGGCCTGGCGGGGATCGACCTGGTCGATGATCTCGATCGCATCCGCGACGATGCGCTCCACGAGGCGATGCCGGCCCGACGGATGTTCACGCCCGAGCTGCACCGCGTTGATGAACCGGTTGCCGAGCGTCGGCACGCGCTGCTCGATAAGCGAAGCGAAGAAGTCGTCGCAGTGCTGGATCCGGACCGGTGTCACGACCCAGCGCCAAAGGCCGGCGACGACGATCGTCCAGAAGCAGACCGCCAGTGCGACCCGCCCGGTCATCGCCGGATCGAGCCACTGGTCGCAGATCGCGCCTGCCGTCAGCACGCCCGCGGCAACCGCGATCGCGACGCCGAGCCCCTCAATCACGCGCCGCAGTCGCCATCGGCTGCGCAGGTCGTCGAGGCTGGCCAGCAATTGCTCGTAC
Source organism: Planctomycetota bacterium (assembly GCA_002686265.1). Classification (GTDB taxonomy): domain Bacteria; phylum Planctomycetota; class UBA1135; order UBA1135. The sequence goes on along the minus strand of NZBA01000102.1, from coordinate 12,136 downwards.
ATGGTCACACCATCCGGTTGCGGCGGCGGACGACCCACTCGATCGTCACGACCACCAGGAAGAGGATGAACAGCCACGGACTGCTCCATAGCTGTGCCTTTTTCGTCTCGTAGGTGATCCGCGGCGCCGACGGCAAGGACTCGACGATCCGCAGACCGGCCGCGCCGTCGTCGACCGAGGCGTAGAGCCCCCCCGTCCGATCCGCGAACCGCCGCAGCAGCGCGGGGTTCGTGCCCGGGTCGTTCATCTCGACGGCCGCTCCGCGCACGTTGAAGTGGGTCACCCGCGTCACGACATCACGCGTGTCGCCCTCCGCCGCCGCGGATGCGAGTCCGGCCGTCACCTCGAATCGCCCTCCCCGGTCCGGAAAGTAGTGCGCCTTCCAGGCGTCGGCGGCGACACCCGGCACCATGCCGACCAGTTGCGTCAGCCGACCGTCCGGCGAACGCACGGTCACCGTCGGCGTCATCGCCGATCCCGCGGGTCCAGGGACGATCGCCGCCGGGTCGCGTCGGACCTGGACGGTCACGCGCTGTCCGCGATCGTAGGCCGGCGCGTCGGTGGTCACGGTCAGCGGGTGCGCGCCCTCGTCTTCGTCACGGCCCGCGAGCCATCGGACCATCTGCGACCAGAATCGCGCATACAGCGCATCGGCTCGACCGGCGAGCCGCGCGATGCGCGACCACCGCCATGTCGTGTCCGCGGTCAGTACAGCCACGCGTCCCTCGCCGTAGCGCTGCACCGCGAGAACGACATGCCCCTTGTCCGAGTCGAACTGTCGGCGCGGGTGCCGCGCCAGGACTTCGGCTCCCGGCCGCGCGAGCCCGACCGCGGCGATGCCAGGCAGCGATGGTGACTGCGCCCACATCGACGCGTCTCTACGGAAATCGCCGGTGATCGCAAGCACGGGGTGCCGGGCCCCAAGCTCCGTCGGCTCGAACGCGAACGGCGCGTCGAGCTGGGCGGCGCCGGCGAGGTCGACCGGAAGGATCGGCGCTAACGGCGTGGCGATCAGCCCGTCCGCCGCGACGTTGCGATACCCCGCGAGAACGATGAGGCCGCCGCCCGCATCGACCCAGGCGGACAACTGCTCGTACGCCTCTCGGCTGAGCATGCTCGCCTCGAAGTCGCCGAGGATCACGACGTCGAGCTTCTCCATGCGCTGCGGGCTCAGCAGACGATCGTCCATGAGGACACCGGCGGTCGTGACATCATCGGGATTCGCGCTGCGCACGAACGTCGCCAGGTCGACGTCCGGGTCGTTGGCGAGGCGGTTGCGCAGGTACGTGTATTCGCTGCGCAGATGACCCTCGATATAGAGCACGCGCATGGGGTCGTCCCCAACCGTGAGCGACATCTCCCTCGCGTTGTTCGTCAGCCTGCGCTCCCCGGCGGCGCCGCCGACGCGGACCGTCATCACGAACGAACCGGGCGTGTCCGGCGTGAGATCCAGAGTGACGGGTTGCCGCGTCTCACCGGCCTTGAACTCGACGCGCGCTCCGGCGAGGGTCCGCCCGGCGACCTCGACGGTGACCGGCGCGTCGGCTGCAGCGCCGCCGTCCGCGCTGACCAGCACTCGAATCGGCACGACATCGCCGATTCGGGCCCGCTCGGGCGCCTCGACGGAAACAATTGCGAGATCGACGTCTCCTTCGCGCGGCGGCTGGGGAAATCCGACGCAATGGATCGGTACCGGGTACTCGTCGATCTCCAGAAACTGCCGGCGACCACTGTTGTCCTGCCCGTCGCTGATCAGCAGCACGGCCCGCAGATGTCCGCCCCGCAGTCGCGCGGCGGCGCCGTGGAGCGACCGTACGAGATCGGTGTGCTCGACGATCGGCCCCGGGCCCTCGCTTCCAACCGGCGCCTTCCGGCCGTCGACGCCGAACACGTGCACCTCGAATCGATCGCTTAGCTTTCGCCCCGCGTCCGATTCGTGAATCCAGTGCTGTGCCTGGTCGTACCGCGCGCGGACCGGCGCATTGTCGCCGGGGTCGTGGGGCTGGCCCATGCTCTGCGAATCGTCGACGATCACGGCGACCTGGGCGTCCTGAACCTGCGCCGCGCGCGAAAGCCACGCAGGCCGGACGAGCGCGACCAGCAGCACCGCGACACCGAGCAGGCGCAGGGCGAGCAGCGTCCGCGACAGGCCTCGCCCTCCCTGGTGAACCACCGTACGGTAGGCCAGCACGGTCGCCGCTATCGATCCGACGACGACCAGCAGCCAGAACCATGGCGGGTCGAAGTTCTGCAGCACGAGCGTGGCCAGGCAACCGGTCATCATGCCGCCTCCCTGCTATCGGACTGCGCCTGCGTCGCCACCTTGGGTGCATTGCCGCGCCGCGCCGTGAGCCGATTCGCCCACCACGGCTCGATCAGGCAAACGAGCAAGGCCACGATCAGCAACTGCTCCCACAGCCCTCGTCCCGTTCGTGCCGTCTGCATGGCCGCGCCGATGTCCGTACCGTCGTCGATGAAGACCAGATTTGAATCACCGACGTGCTCTCGTAACGTGGCCTCGTCTGCATCGTCCAGGCGCGATTCTCGCCTCGGCGTGTTCGTGCAGAACAACTGGACGAGCGAACCCCCTGCCGCGTCGACGCGTTCGACCCGGTAGACGCCGGAGATCTCCGTCGTCGACACGACCATGCCACGTTGCGACGGATCGCTCGGCGGCTCGGGAAACAGCACAGTCCCATCCGGACACACCACTCGGTGCGCCGCGGCGCCATGGATGGACGTGGCCAGCGTGACGATCTGTCCGGTATGCGCGAAGTCCGCGCGACCCGCGCCGCTTCCCGCGAGGTACGTCAGCAACCTGTACACCGTCGGCACGAACGCCGGCTGCAGCGGGAAGTCCGACCAGTCGCGATCGACGGTCGTCGCGAACAGCAGGACGCGACCCTTGCCGAACCGCCTCTCGACCAGCAGCGGACGCCCGTCCGAGTCGCGCATCATGACTCCCTCGGGATCATGGCCTTGGCGCAGCACCAGATCGAATCGCTCGCGGACGCGCACCGACGACAGGTAACCGAGTCTTCCATCGGCGAACGGCGCCATGACCGGGTGCTCGGAATCGATCGATGCCACAAAGCTCTCGACCGCCACGCGGCCTCCCAGCCGCGCGGGAAGAAGCCCCCCGTGCAGACGATGATCGCCGACCCACTGGTTGTACCGTTCGGCGTCCGCACGATCGCCCAACGCGATCAGCAACCCGCCGCCGTCGTCCACGTGGCGCTCCAGCAGCGCGACCTGCGCCGGCTCCAGATCGGCGACGTTGGCCAGCACGACCACCGGACGCTTCTCGAGTCGCTCCGTCGTGAGTTCAGTCGTGAGTTCAGTCGGGGCGATCTGATCCACGATCGGCCGGCCGACGCCATCCTCGCCGGCCGCCAGCGCAGCGCGCAGGAAGAACAGCTCGTCGTGCCGAGGAATCCGTGACGGCGCACCATTGATCGCGAGCACCTCGAGCGGCGCGCCGACGTGAACGACGAAATGTCGCTCGTCATCGGCAGGCTGGACGTCACGACCGTCCTGCCCCGCCGGGTCGAAGCCGACGCGTCCGGCGAACCATCCCGGCTCGGCGAATCGATGCACGAAGCGGACGATCGCGCTGCGCCCCGGCTCGATCGTCTCCTCGCGCCGGGCCAGGATTTCGTCGCCGATCACGAACTGGACCGCGCGCTGCACGGGCGCCGTCCCGTGATTGGTAATCAGGATCCGGAAGGTATAGGGGATGGCGCGCATCGGTCGCGCGGCCCCGAATCGAATCGCGTCGATCGAAACGTTGCCGGCACCCTCCGTCTCCGTCGGACGGACCGAAACGAAGCACACGCCGATACTGGGATCGGCCTTCTCGAACGCGCCTGGCGCGAACGCTGACGCCTGCAGATCGCTGACCACGACGATGTCGCGGCGGCCGGAAGCCTGCCCGAGCGCGGCGCGGCCCGCGGCGACGGCGGCATCGAGATCCGTCGCCAGCCCCGTCGGTGTCGTGCCGCGAATCGCCTGGCGCACACCGTCGAGATCCGTGGTCGGCGGGTCGAACAGCACCTGCGCCCCGCTCGCGCGATCGCCGGCCAGCACGAGCGTCGCGCGGTCGCCCCGGGTCGTGGAAAGATCGCGGAGCGCCGCGAGCGCGGCGTCCCTGGCCCGATCCAGGAGCACGCCCCGCTCCGTCACGACGGACATCGACGCCGAATCGTCCAGGATCACCGCCACGGTGCGCCGGTCGCCGGTGAGGCCGCCGAGGCCCGGCACGCTCAGCAACGGTCGGGCAAGGGCCGTCGCGAACAGGCAGATCAGCGCCATGCGCAGCAGCATGAGCAGCCGATCCTGGATGCGGGCGCGCCGCGCCGATCGGATGAACGCCTCGTCGAAGAACCGGGTGTGGCTGAACGTGATCCGCCGGACGTGGCGCGCACGGCGAAGGTGCAGCACGAGCGGGATCGCGGCGGCGGCGAGTCCGAGCAGAAACAGCGGTGCCGCGAACATGCTCAGGCGCTCCTGCTCATGGCGAGCCGGTGGCGCCGGCCGAGATAGGCACCAAGGAACCGGTCGAACGGCTCGGACGTGTCCGCGAGCGCGTAGCCGATGCCCCGTGAGAGGCATCCGCTGCGAATCGCCCCCAGGTACGCATCGAGCGACTCGAGGTAGTGACGCCGAACCGCTTCCGCGTCCGCGGTGATGACGTCGTTGGTTTCCATGTCCTCGATCTGGGTGGCGTCGCCGAAGGGAAAGGTCAGCTCGGATGGATCGAGCATCTGGAGCACGACCACTTCGTGCTTGCGGTGACGCAGGTGGCTCAGCGCGTCGATCAGCGCCTTGGCGCCGTCGCCCTCGTCCGTGCTGAACAGGTCGGCGAGGACGACGACCAGCGCGCGACGGCCCAGGCGCTCGGCCACCTCGTGCAGCGCCCGCGGAAGGCTCGTCCGGCCGCGCGGCTCCAGCGATTCGAGGCGTTCGAGCAGCATGCGGAGATGTCCGTGCCCCTGCCGCGCGGGCATGTAGTGCTCCATTCGCTCACGGCACGTGATGAGGCCGAAGGCGTCGTGCTGCACCTGCATGAGGTAAGCGAGGCTCGCCGCGCAGAAGCAGGCGTATTCGAGCTTGGTCATCGAGCCGCCGTCCCGGTATCCCATCGACGCCGACGCGTCCAGGAGCAGCAGGCATCGCAGGTTCGTCTGCTCCTCGTACTGCTTGACGTAGTACTTGTCACGACGGGCCAGCACCTTCCAGTCGATGTGCCGCGGATCGATCCCCGGCGTGTACTGCCGATGCTCGGCGAACTCGATCGAGAACCCCCGGTTCGGCGACTTGTGCTGGCCCGCGAACAGCCCCTCGACGACGAGCCTCGCGGCAAGGCCGAGGTTCTTGAGCCGCGCAAGCGCCTCGGGCTTCAGATAACGGGTGGGTTCGGGCAATGCGGGATCCCCAATGACTGCCTGGCTCTAAACGACAACCGTCAACGGCTCGAAAATCCCTGGCCGCCTGGCGCTGCCGGCGCGTGCGGCGACGGGCGGAGCGAAAACGGGGTCAGGTCCAATCCTGTTCGGCATGGAACTTGCGAAGCCTTTTTGGTGGGCATTGCGTTGCCGACTCCGGGCCGGAGACGGCCCGGCTCGGCAACGCAATGCGAACCTCCAAGGAATTCGGCTCGAATCCTTTAGCTAATCACGATCGACCAGACCCAGCCCGTCGTACTCCTCGGGCGTCGGCTCGGACACCTCGTCGAGCAGCCGCGCGACGATTCGATCGGCATCGACGCCCTCGGCCTCGGCGTGGAAGTTGGCGATGATCCGGTGCCGCATCACCAGCGGCGCCACGTCCCGGACATGCTGCGCGGTCACGTTGTACTCGCCGTGCAGCCCGGCCCGCGCCTTGGCGGCGATGACCAGGTACTGCAGCGCCCTCGGTCCGAGACCCCAGTTCACGTACTGACGCACGACCTCGGGCGCCAGCTCATCTTCGGGCCGCGTGGCGCGGCAGAGCTTCACGCCGTACAGCGCGACGTGGTCGCTGACGGGAAGCTGCCGGATCGTCTTCTGCAGATCGACGATCTCCGACCCGCTGAGCACCTTCCGAATCGTGGGCTCGGTGTCCGCCGTCGTCGCCCTGGCGATGGCAAGCTCTGCCGACGGCGCCGGGTAGCCGACCTTCAGCATGAACATGAAACGGTCGAGTTGGGCTTCCGGCAGCGGGTAGGTGCCCTCCTGCTCGATCGGGTTCTGCGTCGCGAGCACGAAGAACGGCGAGGGCAGGTCGTAAGTCCGACCGCCGCTGGTGACCTGCGCCTCCTGCATCGCCTGCAGCAGCGCCGCTTGCGTCTTCGGCGGGGTGCGATTGATCTCGTCGGCAAGCAGGATATTCGCGAACACCGGGCCGCGGACGAAGGTGAACTCTCGCTGTCCCGTCTCGGCGTCCGACTGCATCACTTCGGTGCCGGTGATGTCCGCGGGCATGAGGTCCGGGGTGAACTGGATGCGATTGAACTCGAGATCGACGGCCCGCGCGATCGTATGGACCATCAGCGTCTTCGCCAGGCCGGGCACGCCGACCATGAGGCTGTGACCGCGGGCAAAGATGGCCGTCAGCACGTCCTCGACCACCTTGTCCTGGCCGACGATCACCCTTGACACCTCGGAGCGCAGCGCCTCGTGGGCGGCGCCGAGCCGATCCAGCGCCTCGGGCTCCAGGTCGGACGGAGTCGTTTCGGGGGAACCGAGCACAGTCATGGTTCGTTTCCTTCATTAACAGCCGCGGAAGCCGCGGACAGCCGCGGACAGTCGCGGACAAGCACGGTCTGGCGCGGCTCGCGGCCGCGTCAATGACGCATCGCGTAGCTCGTGATATTGAGCGCCAACTTGCGCGCCGATTCCGTGTCATAGGCGTTCGCGAACGGATCGTGAATGCCCTTGAGCATGGCCAGGGTGTCGGTCGGCGCGTAGACGACCGCCGCGCGACCTCCGACGAAAACGGCCTCGAGGCCTGCCGGGCGCGGGTTGCCCGTCGCCGCGTCGCGCATCTCCCGGACGTGATAGAGACCGTTCATCAACTCGTGATCGGCGGGCACCACCTGAAGCTTCTGGTCCGGCATGATGGCCGCGATCAGCTGACGCGCCCCTGCGTCGAACCGGGCGAATCCCGAGGTGTTGTTGATGAACAGGAACCCGCCCGCCTGGACGTGGCGCTTCAGGGCGTCGATCTCGGTCTCGGTGAGGCCGGGCTCATCCATGCCTGTCATGACGACGAACGGGGTCTCGATCAACTGCTCGACCTTCGCGTCGACGGGGCGCAGTGCGTACGAGACCGGCATGCTCGTCTGCCGCGCCGCCAGGCGGACGAGCTGATACAGGCTGTTCGGATCCGCGTTCCAGTCGCCGTGATGGCGCAGCACGCCGATCGTCACGGCGGCGCGGCGCTGCGGCTGCTGCCCCATGATCTCGCGGGTGCTGGCCTGGGCCTTCGCGAAGCGTCGTTCCGCGGCCGCGTACGCGATCAGGTTGATGCCCAGCCGAACGGCGTCGCCGGGAAGCACCGCTTTCGTCCGAGGCGCCTCCGGCACCCGCGCGTCTGCCGGCGGCGCGTAGAAGCCGTCCCAGCCGCACGTCATGTCGTAGGGCGAAAGGACGATCGCCGTGCGCGCGGCGATGTTGACGCCCTCCAGGACCGGCGGGCCCTTGACGATGCTTGCCGTCCCCCTTGCGACCGAGAAGTACTGCGCGGTCGGCGCGGTGTAATAGCTGCGATAGATCGGATGATCCGGGGCCAGGACCGCCATCCGCCGCTTGGGGAACATCTGCGCCGCCTCGCGCCGGAACGAGTCTGCGAACGCGCCGCTGCCAAGGGTCGCGTCGCCGATCAGCATGCCGCCGTCCAGCACGTACTGGCGCAAGGCGCCGCGCTGGCGGTCCGTCAGCTCGAACGGGTGGTAGCCAGTGACGTACAGCACCGGCATGGCGTAGGCGCCGCCCTTCTCGTGCACGGTCGCAATCTCGTCGGCGCTGACCATCTGGTGGCCGTACCAGACGTCCAACTGCTCGCGCACGTGGCGAAGCAGATTGTCCAGATCGCCCGGGTTCGGCATGTAGTCCTGGTATTCGCCGTACTTGAGCCTGGCGACGAACAGCGGGGGACTCGGCTCGGCCTTCGGTTCGCTGCGGCGAAGCGGCGTCGCCGGCAGCGGCAACGGCGGCAGCGACTCGGCCGACGTCTGGCGCTGCGGGCTCTGACGCGGCGGCGGACCGATCGTGCCAAGCTTGCGCTCGGCGGCCTCCGACGCGGTTGCGACGGCCACGAGCATCGCCACGGCAGGGACGAGCAAGCGTTTCATGGTGCACCTCCTGGTTCCGTTGCGGGTTTGATGAGGACGGGCGCGACACGCGACCCGTCAGGATTGACGGCATGTGTGCCCGGCATCGGTCGGGGCAGGCGGATCGGCCCCAGGTCCGCGCGCGGGCGCCGGGACGTCAGCGCGATGCCGCCCAGATGCCGGGCGTAAGTCGTTCGCAGGGCGCGGTGGTCCCGCTCGAACATCCTTCGACGCACCAGCGCATAGTAGGGTCGGTCCTGGTGCGTGGTCCACGTGTGCTCCATCGGGTCTTCCCACTGCCACCGCTCGACGCGCCATGTCCACTCACCGGGTCGGTAACCGCCTCCGACGAAGGGTCGCGTCCGCAGCACCGCGCGGAGCACGGCCGCGTTCTGAATGTTGCCCTGGATGTCGAGAATGACGACGCGATCCCAGTACGCGGTGAACGACGAGGCCGACATCTTGCTCAGAATCGTCGCGCGCGACGCTTCGCTCAGAGGCTGCTCCTCGACGTAATCGCTCTCGGGCACCGTAGCGTCCCAGCCCTCGAGAAACCCCGACTTGACCTGGAAGCGCAGGTCGAAGCGGCCCGGGACCGGAAGATCGTCCGCGACGAGCATTTCGTCCTCGACCCGCGCGGGGAGACTGCGGCTCACGAAGCCCTCGTCGGTCTGCAGGCGATGGACCGCCCAGGCTTTCAGGACAGGTTCGTCGGAATCGAGTCGGGCACGGATTTCCCCGCACCAGGCCACCCCGGACAACAGCAGGACGATGGCGGACACCGTTTTCATGATCGGTCCATCCGGCGAAGCGTTACCGCCCGGCGTGGACGAGACGTGCATCATTGTACCCGATCTGTCGCGGAAGACGAAAACACGGGATCCGGACGGCCCGGGCGCTGGCATGCACTGGAGCCGGAGGTGCAGGAGCGGTACGATTCGACCACGAACCTGAACGAAATCAAGAATCAAGAATCAAGAATCAAGAACCCAACCTGACTCTCGGCCTCATCGGCCTCGGCGCCATCATTCAGAAGCACGTGGCGACCGTTGAGCAGTTCGATGACTTCGATATCACCGCGATCTGCGACGCGGATCCGGCGCGCGTCGAGGCATGGCAGCAGCGGGTCGGTGGACGTGGATTCACACGCCACACGGACCTGCTCGAAGCGCCGCCCGACGTCGTCGTCGTGGCGCTGCCCCACGCGCTGCACGGCGTGGTGTCCGTCGAGGCGATGGGGGCCGGCTGCCACGTCATCGTCGAGAAGCCGATGGCGACGACGGTCGAAGATCTGCGGTCCATGCTGAAGACGGCCCGCGATCGACGGCGCGCGCTGATCGTCTCGGAAACCGGCAGCTTCGAGCCCGGCGTCGTCGAGACCGGCCGGCGGTATGCCCGCGGTGACCTCGGACGCTTCCTCACCGGAAGCAGCATCAACGCGCGCCGCTACTTCAATTCCGATCGGCCGCAGTGGTTCCTCGATTCCCAGGCCAGCGGTGGCGGCATGTTCGGCAACGTCGGCCTCCACCGGCTTGCCAACGCGCGCGGCTGCCTTCCGGGCGCAATCCCTGCATCCGTGACGGCGGCCGTCGCACATGTCCCGGAGCATGCGGTCGAAGCGTGCACTTCGGCGCTCGTTCGCTATCGCGACGGCGGATCGATGCTCTACGAGGAGGTCGGCTACTTCGAACGCCCGCCGTGGCTCAACGGCGGACGACACTTCATCTTCGAAAAGGGCATGGTTTCGTGGGACGACACGACGTGGAGAATGATGCCGCGCGACGGCGCGGAGATCACCCGCGACCTGCCTCCCGCCGAAACGACTTACGCGTCGGTGTACCGCAACCTGCTGCTGGCGATCGACGGCCAACCCTGCGCGCCGGAAACGCGCGAGCTCGCGCAGGACGCGGCGATCGCACAGGCGGCGTACGAGAGCGGAAGGACAGGACGGGACGTCGATCTGGGAAGCGAGGACTGGCGGATCGAGTCCTGAATTAAATCAGTTTCTCCGTGTTCGTGGCAGGCAACAACCGCGGGTTCGCAATCCACTTCCTCGTCGCCAGAAGCATCCGCCTCATCATCTCCCGGCACTGATCGATCCCAAGGTGACTGCACAGCGGATCGCTCAGCACGACGGCGACGAACTGGTCGAAGTCACCGCGAAGCACGACGTCGACGATCGCCTCCTGGCGATAGATGTGCGGAAACGTGACGGCCTTGAGCACGTCAGGCATCGGCGACACGTCCGGATGGACCCCGTCACGATCGAAGCGACAGCGCGTCTCGACGACCGCGTCCGGTGGCGCGCCGGGGATCTGGCCGACGTTCCGGTAGTTGGTGCCCCAGACGAACGTCCGGTGTCCCCCCAGCGCCTCGATGACCGCGCAAACCGGATCATCGCCGTGCCCGCCTTCCGTGAGCGCCGTCTCGTCGCCGTCCAGGTAGCGCTCGACGACGCCTCGGGAGATGTGCCGCCACTCGTCCCGTTCGTCCGTGCTCGTGCGTTGAATCCCGTACGAAAGCTCACCGTCACCGCTGACGAAAAACGGATGATTCTCCACGTGGTGCCGGTCCGAAATGGACGGGAGATAGCCGTACTCGCGCCACAGGGCGAAGACGGCCCGGTTGGCGAAGAGGTCGACATGCGGATCGTCGGTCGTCGATTCGAACGGAAGCTGATCGTCGCTGCGGTAGAACCCCATCTCCTTCAACCGTTCGATGACGTCGATACCGTCGCATTCCAGGCGGGTAAACCACGATCCGTGATCGATGCCGGTGCAGACGTAATCGACGGGCGCGTCGTCCGATGCGCCGGCGAGCCGGGACATCACCCGCGCCTGGTGCTCCACGCCCGGGCACATGCCGATCGTGCGAACGCCGTGCTCACGATGCGGCACGCGGGTGAGCACGGTCAGCGGGTTGGTGAAGTTGATGAACCACGCCGACGGACATCGCTCCGTCATGCGACGCGCGATGTCAGCGAAAACAGGGATGTTTCGCGCGGCGCGGCTCCACCCACCCGGCCCGACCGTGTCGCCGACCGTGTGCCGGATGCCGTAATGCTCAGGAATCTTCAGGTCGTGACTCATCGCTTCGAGCCCGCCGGTCGTAATCGCCACGAGCACGAAGTCGGCGCCGTCGAGGCTCGCATCGAGATCGGTCCCCATGGTGAGCCGAATCGGCTCGCCGCGCGACGCGTTGAATCTGCTGCAGGCGCGACCGACCAGATCGAGCGCCTCCGCGTCGACGTCCATCAGTCGGATATCCGCCCCGACCAGGTGCCTGGACTCGATGAACTGCCGAACGAACCCGAAGGTCCACTGGTAGCTGCCTCCACCGACGATCGAGATGCATTTCGGATTCATGAGCAACAGGGCAAACAGCGCACGACACTCACAGTGCGTCCGCAACAGCAAATAACGATTGGCTTAACGACCAATATCTTAATCTAACCCAACGCGGGCTTTGCCCGCAACCCAAGAGGATAGCGATTTAGCGGTCTGTTGATGACTCATGGGTGCCATGTTCGCTGTGCGGTCTAAGCGGATGCCCTCGCCGGGCGGGCGTCTTCAATCGCCAGACTGGCTCAATGCCCTCGTGAATGAGGGCCCCGCGTCGTTCGCCGCGTCATTCCGGTCGCTGCGCGGCTGAACGTCATGCCAAGCGCTCGATGACTCGCTACGGCTTGGCATGCCGTTCCCCCGCTCCACGCCCTCCATGACGCTCATCGGCAGCGTGGAGTTTTTTTCCATCCGCTCTCTTCTGGACGAAGAGCGGATGGAAAAAGCATTTTGGGGGCAGGGCAGGGGATACAATGACCCCGTG
>NZBA01000101.1 GCA_002686265.1 Planctomycetota bacterium | reverse complement strand
CCACTTCCACCGGATGCCGCGCTGGCTGTGCAGCCTAAGAGACGCCCACCAGCCCGGCACTACCGACCATGCGCTCTACCAGGACCTGATCGGCGGGCTGAGCGTCCAGGTGCTCGATGCGGTTCTTACGTCCCCATCCGTAGATTTCGGCGGGTACCGCCTCACGAACTACATGGACGGATGGAATGGCGTGTACCGGTACGGCTACACCACAACCGGCGAAGCGTTCGGCTATGGACCATACGAACTATCCGGAACTTTCCACCTTGGGTGGTGGGCTTTTCTGTTCAATGCGCAGATCAGCAGCACATACGCCGCGCAGGCCGAAGGCTTCCCGCTCGCCTCGGACGTCATTGACCTCTATGTCGGCCCAAACACCACACGGGAACGGCACCCTCTGATCGTCTTGCCCGACTTCTACACGAATGGGGTCGCACAGTTGCTAACGCGACTTGCCAGTTACCTGTAGCGGTTAGGAACTCCAAACGGGCCTGCTACGCCCGTTCTCTTGTCCCGATGCGCGGATTGGACATCCTCGTCCACCCGCTCCTTCTGGATAGAGCACCGGGTTCCTAATCCGATGCTCGCTGAATGGGGCTTTGAAGGGCCTGTGAGTGTGTTCTCAGTGGGGTTTGAGAAAGCTCCAAACAGCCTCGATGCGAACTCTGAGGCAAATGTGAGGCAAAGCCTGACGGAGATACTCGACTTCCGTGGACCAACCTATTCAAGGGTCGGAAGGATCCTTCACAGACTGGGCCTTTGCCCAGTGGCACCAGGCGATGAAACACCCGATTAATAACCCACCAGAGAGCCTCCCATTGTCGAGGAAGGGGAGGATTGAACCAGTGTGGCCGGTCCCTCTCCAGCACACGAGCAGGGCGGTCAAGCATATGAGAGTCCCCACAATGGCGAACCTAAAGTGCCACAACCTAGACGACAGCCAAGCCCACGCTATTACGAGGCCGTAGCCAACCAGATAAGAGCCAAGACCCTGCGGCGAAAACCAACCCTCTCTGGAATGGAACTCTTCCGGCGAAGAAGCCAGGGTGAGCCAGAAGACGTAGAAGATAATTAGCAGGACGCCATCAAAGAGGAGTCGAGTATTCATCGCGCCCCCATCCTACCAACCTCCAACCCCAGCGGAGAACTTCGCGTTGATGGGACTCCTGGTGAGGTGGCTACACCTAGTTGAAGGGACTCCAACCAGGTCTTGGTCCAAGCACCTCCAGGATTTATGCCCTGCACATGAGGGCACCAGCTCTCAACCGTTCCTTGTCAGTCGCCAGCCATTCCGGACTGCTCAGACCTCACTCCAAGTTCTGAGGCAAACCTGAGGCAAAACTCAGGGCCTGTTTCAGGCAAGCCCTCGCATGTCACTAACTGTTAGTGGCTTGTTGCCGCCAACTCAGACCGAACGTCGGTTTCCTAATCCGATGGGTCTTCTTCAGGCGGTTGAACGTCTGACTTGTTCGCGATCTGAAATGCAAAGAACACGATCATTAAAATGACGGCAGCCTTCGAAAGCGATGCAGGGTCTCCAGACCACGCGGAGTAGACATAGTCGACGAAGAAAAATACTGCGGCCATGCCCATCGCGATCAGACAAACCTTTATGTAAATGTAAGTTTTCATTCTTGTGCTCCCGGTGAATGTGGTGGCGGAGCCAAAGCCTACCAACCTCCAACTTCAGCGGAGAACTTCGCGTTGATGGGACTCCTTCAGAGCCAGGTGGGAGCTAGTGAGAGGCAGCCGTTCACCCGGTCGGGCTCTCTTCTCCTAGCCGCCCAATAGAGACGCGCCGGGGTGTTCGGAGCGGGGCGACGGGATGACCCCGCCGCCCTCGCGTTCTGGTCACTCGCAGAAGCTGATGCGCAGGGCGTTGGAGAAGTTGAAGCCCACCGGCCCGCCGCTGGGATCGCGGTACCAGAACTGGGCGTTCCAGGTGCTGCCCGCGATGATCTGACCGCTGGATTGGGGCGGATCGGTCATATCCAGCGCCTGGATGACCTCGCCGCTCGGACCCGAGTTGACGACGCTCAAACGAAAGAGCCCGATGCCGCCGCCGCTGCCGACGCAGCGAATCCCGTCACCGAACGGAACGCTCGCCGCTGCCGGACCGTAGAAGAAGATCCCGAACTGGCTGGTGGGCAAGTCGAAGGCCTGGAGGGCCAGGTCGTTTGCCGTGACGCTGGTACTTCCCCCCAGGTCCATGTAGGAAGCCGCGCCGGTCGAGTTGGCCGTGGGACTGCAGTAGGCGGCGGGCTGCTCGCAGGAGGAGTCGAGGTCGCGGATGAAAACGTCATAGGCCCCATTCTCATCGTGAGCAACCACTGTGTGTGAGTTGGTCTCGAATGAGGCTACGCGGCCGTCCGAGGACAGATCTCCCCCGCCCACATACCCCACAAACTGATCTCCGGTGTGGGTCACTGAGCCCAGAGAGAGCGCGGCGTTCAGGGGGTCTAAGACGCCGTCCCCGTCCGGGTCCCGATCGACGAGCACGAGATCCCGGTAAGGGGAGCTGCTGGTGTCGCCGTCGAACAGATCGGTTGCCTCCGTGATGAACGAGACGAAGCGCCCCGTACTGGAGATCCGACCGAGGTAGCTATCGTCATTGCCCTCACTGCCATCGGAATGCGCGCTCAGGCGAGTCGTGACGCCTGCCGAAATGTCACGCACGTAGACGTTCGTCCGACCGCTCGAGGTCCCGGGAGTGACGCTCTGCCCATAGCTCTCGAAAAGGACCTGGCTGCCGTCTCCGGAGAGCCTACCGGAGTCCCCACCCGCGCCCAGCTGTCCCAGGTGCCCCAGGCTCGCGCGAACGCGGGTCAGGGCGCTGCCCGGGCTGGTATCTGCGCGATAGACATCCCACTTGCCGTTGGTGTCGCTATCGGTAGTCGGGTCGGTGTTGTCAAGCAGGTTGCTGGCTTCGGTATCGAAAGTGACGAGTGAACCGTCATCGCTCAGGTCCGGGTTGTACAGGCCATCGTCCGCGTCAGTCGAAGGGCTGCCATCACTGAAGCCGATGGACACGTTGGTCATTGCACCTGTGATGCGGTCCCAGACGAGAAGTTGTCCACTATAGGGCCAGCCACCGTGGGTAGGCGTCAGGTCGGAAGCGTCGGTCTGGAAGGCAACCTTGTCGCCGTTGCCGGAGATGGCGATGCCGCCCTCTCCGCTCCTATCGTTCCCGGAGTGTCCGGAAGATGCTCGGCTGACGAGCACCGTCGTGCCGTTGCCTTCGTCGAAGACGCCGTTCGAGTCCGGGTCACGATCGTGAATGAAGACATCCGACCACCCGTTGTTGTCCCCCGACACGAGGTTCGTCGCTGGGCTGTTGAAGACTACCCACCGACCGTCGGCCGAGATATCGACGAGCGCGCTTTGGCCGGAGTCTGCGTTTCCCTCCACCCCATCCGAGCTGATGCTCACCCGCACCGTGACGGCCAGTAGACGGTCACGGACGAACACGTCGGCCTTGGCATTCGTATCGCCATCGACGAGGTTAGTGGAGCGGCTGGCGAAGGCAACGTGCCGTCCGTCGGAGGACAGAACGCCTCCGTCGAGGGCTCCTTGTTCCCCTTCCCTGTAAGCGCTGTCCACAGAGGCTCGCTCGGTAACCTGAGCGGTACTGGTCGTCTGCAGGCCTGCGAGGCCAGCCAGGAGGACGCTGAGCCGCAGGATGTTCTGATGATCAAGTCGTTGCATGGGTCTTATCTCGCTTGGTTCGGGACTGGAAGACGGGGATCTCGCTTCTGTCTGGAACCAGCGCCAAGGAGTCATCAAATGTGACCGCGCCGCGAAAAAAAGTGCCGCGGGCTGCCTTCAGGCGCCACCGGGGCCTCGGAGGGCTAGAATGAACTTCACCTTGACCGCGAAACTCTTTCCCGAGGTACCCGACGAGGAGACCACCATGGACCTCGTCTGCCGCGCCCAGCAGGGTGAGGAGGTGGCGTGGATCCAGCTCTTCGAGCGCTATCACGATCACCTTCTCCTTGCCGTGCGGCTACGACTGGGACGACGTCTGCGCTCAGTTCTGGAGAGCGCAGACATCTTTCAAAGCGTCGCCATGCGGGCGTTTCGTGACCTCGAACGATTCACGCCCCAGCATGAAGGGAGCTTTCGAGCATACCTCAATCAACTGGTCCTCAACGAGATCCGCGACAAGGCGCGCTACTTTGAGGCCGCCAAGCGAGGAGGAGGCGAGAACCTATCCAAGACGCGCCTGGAACATCTCCCCCTCCAGGGTACCGAGGTCCCTTACAGGGACGAGAGAGGCCGGTTCGATCGACTTGAACGAGCGATCAGGATCCTGCCGGAGGAGCAGCGCGAGGTACTACTCATGCGCAACTTCGACGGGCTCTCCAGCAAGGAGGTGGCCAAGCTCCTGGGCAAGAGCGACGACGTCGTGCGCAAGAGTTACTCGCGGGCGATGGCGTCCCTGGCCATGCAGATGAACACTGGAGAGTCCCCTTGAGCTCCGGTGACATCGAAAACCTCTGCCGGGAGCGTGAGATCGCTAGCCATCGTCTTCGGGTGGGGCCTCGGCGGCCGAATTCTCTTCGATCATCCGTCGCGCTCGGTCGATGAGTTCCCTGTATTCCTTCTTCCCATCTTCGGGGAAGAGCACGAGGGCTTTCTCGAATTCCACCAGAGCCTCGTCGTGGAGGCCGTTCACCAGGAGGGCCCAGGCCAGGGTGTCTCTCAGAGCAGCATCCTGCCTCGCGATCCCTGCGGCAGCCCTCGCGAGCCGCAGGGCAACTCCCACGTCTCCCCCGGGTTCTCCATCCGGGTCTACGACCGGCCAGACGCACGCGTTGATCCGCTCCAGGATCGACAAGGTATTTGCGTTCTCCGCGCCATGTACGCGAACGCTTCTCTCTAGGGCCTCCAGGAAGTGGTCTTCCGCGTCCTCAAGTCGCCCCCAGTGCGCGTAGACCTGGCCGAGGAGTGAGAGCGCCGTGATGGTCCTCGGGCCGTCATCGCCCCAGCGCTGGCGCATGAATTCTACGGCTCTCAACTGATGTTCCTCAGCTTCTTCGAAGCGCCCCCAGATGCGGTAGAGGTCGGCTAGGTTATGCAGCAGAACCCCGTTCTCCTTCCCTCGAATACGCCACGTCTTCTCGATGGCGTCCTGGTAGCGAGCCTCAGCCTTCTCAAGCTGGTGGGAGATGGTGTACAGGTTGCCAACCTGAACATCGAAGAAGAGGACCTTCTCGTGGTCCGCTCCGAACTTCGCCCGTGTCAACTCGATGCACTCCAAGAAGAGCGCTTCGGCCTCCGCGAAACGCTCCTCGTCCTGGTACCAGTAGGCCAGGTTGTTCAGTGAGGAGACCGTGCTCGGATGGCCCCTGCCGAGGACCCGTGTTTTCATCTCTATGAGTTCCGTAAGCAACGGCTCGGCCTCGGCCCCCCGGCCGGTCGATTTGTAGAGCAAGACGAAGTTACCAAGCACGGCAAGCGTCCTCGGATCATCTTCTCCGTAGTGATTCCGAGCGGCTGCGAGGCTCTCCTCGAGGAGGGACTCGGCCTCCTCGTAGCGTTTCATGTGCCAGTACACCAGTCCCAGTCCACCACGACCTGATGCAAGCCACTTCTCTTCGCCCATCCCCTCGGCAAGTTCCAGCGCACGCAAGAAGACCTCCTCGGCCTCCACAAACTGCTCGACCTTGCAGAGCGCACGGGCCTTCTCCATCAGCATCTTCATCGAAAAGAAGGGGTCCCCTTTCCCCGTCTCTTCGCAAGCCGCGAGGGCCTCGTCGAAGAGCGCGGCGCCGTCCTTGTACCGGCCCTGCAACACCCGCAGATGCCCGAGCGCACCGATTGCCTCTAGTGTGTCGGGATGAGATCCCCCCAGGGCCTCACGCCGTGCAGCGAGGGCCTGCTCGAGAAGCGACTCCGCACTGCCGTAGAGACTCAGAGAGGTGTAAACGTCTCCCATCACTATCTGTAGCCTCGCCCGGAGCACTGGTTGATCCTCGAGTTCCTGATCAATTCGCTCTGCCCCCCTATCCAGGATCTCCCTGGCAGTGATCGTCGCCCCTCTGGCTTCCGAGGGGTCGGAGCCCTGAAAGAGACTCACCATGAACTCCTGCACCTCTCTGGCCGCCGACGTCTCCCGCTTCGCCTTCTCCGCGGCCTCGGCGGCTGCTTCCCGCGCCTCCTCGGCGAGCTCCAGTGCAGCGGTTCGGTCGTTGAGTGCCTCTGCAAGGCCGCTGCGCTTTTCGACATTGTCGGCCAGGAGAACGCTCACCAGCAGGAAAGCCAGAGCCGCCACCGCGCCGACCGCCGACTTCATGGGGTTACGTTGCATCCACTTGCCCATCCGCTGCACGAGAGTCGGCGGCGTGGCCTGGATTAGCTCATGGGCGAGATGGCGCCGCAGATCCGCCGCGAACCCCACCATCGAGCTGTAACGTCGGTTCGGATCCTTCTCCATCGCCATACCGCAGATCACCGCCAGGTCCCGTGGCACCCTCGAGCGGATCGTGCGCGGATCGACGGGCTCCTCCCACAGGATCTTGTGCGCCACCTGCTCGGTCGTGTCCCCGTCGAAGGGCCGCACCAGGGTCAGCATCTCGTACAAGACCACCCCCAGGCTGAACACGTCCGTGCGGTGATCGATCCCTGCATGCTTCGCCGCCACCTGCTCCGGGCTCATGTAGGCGTAGGTCCCCACCAACTGCCCTGCCAACGAGATCGAGAGCTCGTCGGTCAATTTGGCCAGCCCGAAGTCCGACACCTTCGGCCGGTCGTCCTTCGTGACCAGGATATTCCCCGGCTTCAGGTCGCGGTGGATCACCGACGCGCTGTGCGCCGCCTCCAGCGCGTCCGCCACCTCCGCCACGAACTCCGCCACCTGCCGGTAGTACCCGTCGGACAACTCCTCTTCTTCTCGCAGTCCCTCCATTGACCGGCGCAGGTCGCAGGCGTCCTCGACCAGCTCCATGGCGATCCAGTGCAACCCGTCGTCCTCGCCCTTGCCGAAGACCGACACGATTCCCGGGTGCGCGAGCCGTCCACCCGCCCGTGCTTCGCGGGCAAAGAAGTCGAGGCCCCGCTGGTCTACGCGCTCCGGCAGGAGCAGCTTCAGGGCGACACGCCGCGAGAGCGAGAGCTGCTCGGCCTCCCACACCTCTCCCATGCCGCCGCGTCCCAAGAGGCGCAGGAGTCGGAAATCCCCCACCGTCTCCCCCTCGACCGCGCGGAACGCGCTCGCGCCCGCTTCCTCGGTGAAACGCAACCTCCGGTGCAGACCGGCTCTCTCGCCGTCCTCGGCGGGATTCAGGATGCCTGCGATGTTCCACTGTTCTTCCAGTAGCTCGCGCAGTTCGAGGGCGGTTTTGATCAGCGGCCGCAGCTCATCGGCGATCTCCGCGTGCTCACTGCAGAGGGCCTCGACATCAGCGGCCGACGGCTCGGCGTACTCCTCAAGGAAGGCAGCCAGGATTTCCTCGGCAGTGAAACGTTCTCCTCCAGGATCGCTCATGGAAGACAGAATACCCGATCCGGCGCCGCCGCCACGACCGCGGGGCCAGCCCCGCCCCAGGCCCCCGCGCGCTACGCCCCTACGGGCAGAACGTCACCTCGAGACCGTCAGAGAAGTTGAAGCCTGCTGGTCCGCCTTGAGGGTCGCGGTACCAGAACTGGAAGTTCCAGGTAGCGAAGGGCTGGATCTGACCAGGCCCTGCGCCCGTCGGCGGGTCCGGGAAGCTGATGTCGTGGTAGGCGTAACCTGAGCCGTCCGTCGCGAGTACAGGGTTCAGCCTGTAGATGGGCGGCTGCACGCAGAGGGCGCCATCTCCGAAGATAGTGAACCCCTGGCCTCTGGCGTAGAAGAACAGACCGAATTGAATCGGTGGAGCTCCTGTGACTTCGAGGGTGAACGAATTGTCCGTGATGTAGGTCGAACCTGTCCATCCCATCTGTGCTGCCGTGCCGCTGGAGTTGCCCGCCGCGACGCAGTAATTCGCAGCAAGACATTCGCAGGAGTCGAGGACACCGTTGTTGTTCTGGTCGAGGGAGAGGTCTGCTGCGATATCGCAACTGTCGATCGTACCGTTCAAGTCACAGTCCAGGCTCGGGTCACCTGTGATCTCGCACGAGTCGAGGACTCCGTTCGGCTGGCAGTCGAGAGACGGATCGTAGGTGATCTGGCATTCGTCGAGCACTCCGTTGCCGTCACAGTCCGGTGCGCCGTTGGCGATGTCGTCCGGGTCGGGGATGCCGTTGCCATTGCAGTCGAATGGGCCCATTAAGTTCTCGTACCAGGCGATCTTGCTGTCGTTTTCCGACGCCGAGAACACGTCCGCGTCGACATCGCCATCGAGGTCCGTCGCGTAGACGGACTGCGCGCCATTTGCGCCAGTCGTGATCACCTGCTGGGGTCCAAACGCTCCACCGCCCAGGTTCTCATACCAGGCGATCTTATCGTCCCCGTGGCTCGCCGACAGCACATCTGCGTCCCCGTCACCGTCGAGGTCCGTCGCGTAGACGGAGTAGGCATAATCCGCGGCGGTCGTGATCACCTTCTGGGGTCCGAACGACCCACCGCCCAGGTTCTCGTACCAGGCGATCTTGTCGTCGAGCACCGACGCCGAAAGCACATCTGCGTCCCCGTCACCGTCGAGGTCCGTCGCGTAGACGGAGTAGGCATAATCCGCGGCGGTCGT
>NZBA01000100.1 GCA_002686265.1 Planctomycetota bacterium | reverse complement strand
TACCTGGGCTATCGCTTTGCGCGGCGCAAGTCGCGGAGCACCTCCGGGCAGGCGCTGCTTCTGTATCCATCGCCCAAGGCGTGCAAGCGGATCCGGGAGCGACTACGCGCGATAATCCCCAATCGCGGGAATCGGCAACCCGCCGATCTCGTGGCTGAGGTCAACCGCGTGGTCGAGGGGTGGGTGCGGTACTTTTCCAGGAGTAACCGCAAGCAGCCCTTCAAGGCGCTGGGAGACTTCGTGAAACATCGGGTGCGGAAGTACTTGACGCGGAGGCGTGGCCTCCGAAATCGAGGAACCCGCTCCTATCCGGATGCGTGGCTCCGCACCGTTCTCGGCCTGACGAGTGTCTATCATTTCTACACCGGACTGCGATACCCCGAACCGTATGCACACGGAGGAAGGTGATGGGTGAGCCCGGTGCGTGAATAGCGCCCGCCGGGTTCGATGGGCACTGGGTGGAGACGGGCTACGATGTCGCGAGTGAGGCACCGCCAACCGAAAGGGGCGGCAACAGCTGGGCGACGTCTACTGTACCGCGCCACCCTTTGACCCTACGGATTCAATGTGACGGACGTTAGGGAGATGGGTAGCGAATCGCCGCCGACGGGCACAACACCGTAACCCATTCATATCCAATGGCTGTTTCTCAGAAATCCATTGACCGAAAATCACGGAAGAAGCGCCGCAATGTCAGCGCCCCCTCCACGTTGCGCCGCTGTCTTAGCAGTTAGGCCCTTGTCGTTTCGAATGAGCGCATCCGCCCCGTGTTTCAAAAGAAGCTCTACGGCCTCCCTGTGACCATTGTAGGCAGCTAGATAAATGGGTGTATTACCGTAAGTGTCTATGACGTCCGGCGGGAAGCCCTGTTCGAG
Source organism: Planctomycetota bacterium (assembly GCA_002686265.1). Lineage (GTDB taxonomy): Bacteria > Planctomycetota > UBA1135 > UBA1135. The sequence continues at coordinate 7,833 of NZBA01000100.1, read as the reverse complement.
ATGTTCCTGAATGCCGGCGTAATCGCCACTCCGCGCCTTGCTCATCCGCGGAAACGCCCTGGGAGAACAGGGCTCAGGGCATCAGGCGGCTCGAGACCGCCTGGGTGCGGGCCGCGTCTATCATTGTATGAACTGCGTGGGCCAGGTGTGGCGGGCTTTCGACATGATGATCAAGCGCTCGATGGAAAGAGAGGTACACGGTGGCCCCTCGAAACCAAACAATTCATCCAGGGCTTCATCGCCGATTCCTATATCGACATTCATTCGGCCCGGCTGATGACGATCCGATGTGCGGAGATCATGGAGCAGGGATTGGACGCCAGAACGGATATTTCGGCGATCAAGATCGCCGTTCCCGCCGCCATGCACCGAGTGGTGGATCGGGCGATTCAGGTCCACGGCGCCCTTGGCGTTTCGAGCGAAATCCCGCTGGAGGGAATGTATCGAGGAGCGCGTACCCTTCGCCTCGCCGACGGTCCCGACGAGGTTCATAAGATCCTGATCGCCAAGAACGTCCCGAGCGCGTATCGGAACGGAGAATCCTGGGACTTCGGCCTCTAGACCCCATCGCCATGGGCCCGATGACCGAGAGGGGGCGCCACGACTCGGACCGGCCTGAGACGAAGGAAGTCAGCCCACCGGCACCGCAAAGACGGTGATGAATGCCAGGACGACGGCCACCAGACCGATCGCAGCTCTCTCGAAGGTATTTCTCGTGATGCAGATCGCCACCATGCACTGCAAGAGGTAATAGAAGGCGAATGCCCGAGAGGCCAACGCCACCAACGTCAATGTCTCATGGAAGGCCAGGACGATCGCGAAACCGCAGATCCCCAGATAGGCCAGTCTGCGGTCGATGCGCTGCTCCGAGACCTCGATCATGTTGCCAGCCCCCGCGATGGTATCGGCGACGGCAGCGCTGAACTGGCTCAGAACCGCTGCGGCGATCAGGGGGGCGGGAAGCCAAACGGCCGCCTTCCCCGCCAGGACGATGAGCGCGCTGTCATCGACCGTGTCGCCGAGGAAGTACATCAGGGGCGTCGCCAGGGCGACGAAGAGGAGATAAACCCCCGTCGACATGATCTGCGACAAACGACTGGAGCGGATTCGTGTCTGGCGATCGAATTCCTGACCGAGATAACGCGAGGTCTCGAATCCCTGGGTCACGATCAGAGTGCCGCCCAGCGTCGTCAGGATGAGCCATGGAGTCGCATCCGGAAGCGAGGGCCATTGCAGCGTTCCAGCTTCGGCCACGTCCAGATCGTAGCCCCCGAATCCGATCAGCACCGCGACGATGATGACCAGCGTGATCCTCAACGCATAGCCCTCGAGTTTCTGCAACATGTCGAGGCCCCGAGTGGCACCCACCAGGGCGATCAAGCTGATCACCGATACCGTGACGACATGCTCGTGGAGCGGGCTGTCGAGGCCAATCCCGTGGAGCAGGAAAGCCGAAAGGATATTGATATAGAGTGAGACGGAGATTACGTAGGCCAGTACTAGGGCCATGTCCGCAACCTGTTCCGAGCGCCGGGCCAGAAGCGGAGCATTGCCGGCCTCCAGAAGCGGCTCGAAGTGGGCAATGTTGAAGCGGACCACGCTTCCCACCGCGTAGGCGAGGGCACAGACAGCCGCCATGGCAAAGACCGAATAGGGGCCCACCAAGCCACTCAGAATCGGCACGATCACCAGAAAGCCACTGCCAAAAATCGACGCGAGTGGCGTCGCTGTCGCAGTCATGAGCTCTTTCAAGCCCGCCATCATATCAGATCGGGCCGGCATTCGTCCGGGTGGGAATCCCGAACTCGGCTCCAGGAAGCATAAGTCCGCGAAAAGGAAGATGTCTACTGGCTGAGAACTCGTCCCGCGGTCGTCCCACGCAGCCGGGCGTTCCGAGGCTCTCGGTATGTCGCCCCTGCTGTCTTCAGACATCACCAGATGACGAGACATGTTGCATCCGTCCATGAGCCGCGGACCGCCGTGAGATCGAATGCGATAGACCCAATTAATGGGTTTTATAACCCATTAATTGGGTTAAACTTGTCAGCGAACCACCAAGGGGCGGCGCGATGCTCGAAGGCCTTTTCGGAAACGCCAGCGCGGAGAAGGTCCTCCTATATCTCGAGCAATACGGTGCGGGATACGCGACCGAGATCGCGCGGCGTTTCGACGGACTGTCCCTCCACATGGCTCAGCGTCAGCTCGAACGCTTCGAACGAGCCGGTGCCCTCGTGAGCAGACTCAGTGGCCGCACTCGCCTCTACATCTGGAATGCACGGTACCCATTTCTCAAAGAGCTGCGCGCGCTGCTCGCAAAGGCGCTCGACGCCTTACCTGCCGCGGAACGCAAGCGCTACTTCGAAGAGCGACGAAGGCCCCGGCGGACCGGCAAGCCGCGGTGAGTCCTGCAAAGAAGGCAGAGGCCGAGATCAACAAAGACTCTCCCCTGGAAGAGGTCGCCACCCTCGTGTGTGCCCGACTCGAGGCAGACGGAATCTCGGTCGTCCTCTCCGGCGGCGCAGCGGTCTCGATCTATTCCGAGAATGAGTACGAGTCCTATGACCTCGACTTCATCCCGACCGGTCTGGCCCGACGCGTCGATCACACGATGCAGGCCCTCGGCTTTGAGCGACAGCAACGTCACTGGGTGCATCCGCACAATCGCTATTGGGTTGAGTTTCCAGCGGGCCCCGTCGCAATTGGCGAAGAGGTGATCCACGACTTTGCAGAACGCCGCGGTCCGGCGGGTGTGCTGCGAATCCTGCATCCCACCGAATGCGTGATGGATCGGCTCGCCTGGTACTTCCACAATACGGATCGCCAATGTCTCGAGCAGGCTCTCCAGGTTGCGCGAGGACATCCCATCAACCTCGCGCGGATCAAGCGATGGGCGGCAGGTGAAAGGCCGCATGGGGCCGAGCGGTTTCGAAAATTTCGGAGCCTGCTCGAGGAGTCTTGGTCGACGTGATGCCATTCGAGGAGCATTCGGCGGCTCGGTCCATTCACCTATCCTGGTCCTGGGCAATCCATTTCCGGATCGTCGCGGAGTAGATCGATCCCAATCAACGACAGAAACCGCTAGCCATAGAGATTGCGAAAAAAAAGAACACCCTAGGACGCCCCTGGATCTCGCAGGACGATAGAATGGCGGAGGCGGCGTCAACCGAACTGCCGCGGTAACTATCCAATTCCATTGAAGCATCTCCAGCTCTCGAAGTCCGGTTGCCCCCGGAGTTGCCCCCAATCGTACGACTTCAATAATCCCAGAAAGTCGCGTCCGATCAGCGATCGACGAGCACGCACAAAGCGCGAAAGGGGTTTAGTCGGTCTGCTGCGCAGCCCCTCCCCTCTCGGCATGCCATCGCATTTCTTCACAGTTTCAGGGGGCTAGTCGGGCTCAAGCCATCTTGATGGCTGCTAAGAACGATGCCCGCCTCGGGGTTTTTGAATTGATCGCGTGGCCGAAGCGTGCCTGCGCGTTCACGACTCGCCTGGGCGCTTCCGAGTGGACCACTTTGTGACCGCTCGCCTCGCCGTTTCGACCCGGTCCCGATGGGCTCCACGCCATCGACCGGTACGAACGTCACGAGCCCGAGAAGACCCTCCTCCACGAGGTCGTCCGAGCCGAGCTCGAACCCTTCCTCGACCGCGCCAGAGCGGTGGGGGCGCCCGTCGCGCGCTTCGTCGAGCGTGAGATCCGCGCGTATCTGAACTGCGGTGTGCTCGCCCACGGTTTCTTGCGCGTTCATTGCGACGGGTGCGGGCACGATCGCCTCGTCGCCTTCTCGTGCAAAGGCCGGGGATTCTGTCCTTCGTGTGGAGGTCGGCGGATGGCGGATACCGCCGCCCATCTCGTCGACCGCGTGCTGCCCGAGGTCCCGATCCGGCAGTGGGTGCTCACGCTTCCGTACCCGCTCCGCTATCGCTGTGCCTGGAACGCTCGGCTGACGAGTGAAGTGCTGCGTTGTTTCCTGCGGGCGGTCTTCGCCGACCAGCGGAGGAGGGCGAAGCGGGATCTCGGGATCGGGCGCGGACTGTGCGGCTCGGTCACTTTCATCCAGCGCTTCGGTTCCGCGCTGAACCTCACGCCCCACTTCCACACGCTCGTGCTCGACGGCGTCTACACGGGCACGTCGTCTGCGCCCGGCCCCTTCTCACCGCTCCCGCCGCCCGAGACCGAGGACGTGGCGCGCGTACTCGCAGGCACAGCCCGGCGCGTCCTGCGGCGGTTCGAGCGGAAGGGGATCACGATGGAGGAAGATCCACTCGCCGCAGACGATCCCCTGATGGCGATGCTCGGCGCCGCCTCCATCCGATCGCGGATCGCGACCGGCCCTGAGGCGGGAGATCCATGGCGTCGTCTCGGAGACCGGGTGGAGCCAGGCGAAGAGGAGGAGGACGGCGTGGAGCCGGGAGCCAGGCTCCCGCCGCGCTGTGTGCGATACGGCGGAATGAGCCTCCATGCCGACGTGGCCGTGCCCGCCCACGATCGGAGACGACTCGAGCGGTTGTGTCGATACGTGGCGCGACCGCCGCTTGCGCTCGACCGTCTCCAGGAGCTTCCGGATCGTCGACTCAGCTTTCGCCTCAAGACGCCCTGGCGCGACGGAACGACACACGTCGCGATGGAGCGGAGAGAGTTGCTCGAACGGCTGGCGCCACTCATTCCGCCACCCCGCGCGCATCAGGTTCGCTATCACGGGATCCTGGCTCCGTGCGCCAGCGGTCGAGATCGGGTCGTGCCAGGGCGGGAGACGAAGGAACTCGTTCTACAGCCCGCGAAAGACGAACCTTCGTGCCTCGCCACCCAGCCCACGTCATGGATCAAGGGACCCCGGAACGGGCCCATTTGTCGTAATGTCTAGTATCGGTGGTGCTGAAAACGGGGCTTTTAATTCCTATTCCCAGATTTTCTCGCCCTATATCGATCTGAGACCTCACGCTCTTGATCCTCCAACAGGAGTCTTCTTTGACCAACTCAACACACAGTAGGCTCTCCACGCGGACTTGAGAATAGTTCTCGCGAGGGGCTGACCTCCGAACTGCGTGAAGATCAAGGAGTGAAATACATTCAAACTAGTGCCGCATCTCTCCCGAGTCGTCTGGAGGAGGGCGCTTGGGCGATGGGCAGCGCCTAGACGCGCCGTGGGATCCAGGTCAACCAGCCGGTCCCTGATATCGCCTAACCTCTGGGGCAGGGAATTGATGATGTTCGGGTCTCTTCGAAATCTCTGCGTCGTCGGACTGCTGCTGTTTGCAGCGGGGGCCGTGGATGCTCAGACCTCGGCCTTCGAGAATTTCAACCTTGGAAAACTGACCCTCGAATTCATTGTCTTCATTTCGATAGGAACCTGGACTGGATGGATGTTCGGCAAGTGGGTTGGAATCCAGGATTTGTCCGGTATTTCTCATGTTCTTGTTCTTGTCGTCGCGTGGATCGCTTTCGTCTTTCTGTCGATCGTAGTGTATGGGCTTGCAGGTATGTCACTTGATGCCTCACAAGGAGATTCGGCCCTCTATGTAATCCACTCCGGCTTCGCCTTTGGAATGGTCATGCAATTCATACGTAGCCGGAACAGGGGAGATTCGGTTCAAGAGAACATCGGCGGCTCCGCTCATACCCCAGCCCCTGAGAGTCGGCCAGCGGAACGCCGAAGTTCTGGCTCCATCTTACCCATCGAGCCACAGTCGGCGGCGAGCCGGGAGTCCGATGAGATGACTGATGTTGACGACCTGGAGTTCTATTCAGCCGTAGACAAAGAACTCAAGGAGGGTACGAGGGACGATGCTCTCTGGCTCAAGGCTAGGGTCGAGGCTGATGGCAAAGAACCGCAGACTGAGCTGGCTTATGTCAGGTTCCGCGTCGAGATGCTCAAGCGAGCAGAAGCTGCAAGGCGCAGCTCGGCACGAGACGACGGACGGAAAGAGACGCTTCAGGAGAGGGAGCTATTTTCGGCTGCAATGGTGGGTGACTACGCTGGAATTCAAATGCTGATTAGGGGGGGCTGTCCGCTCGACACTAGGAACGAGAACGGTGCGACGGCAGTTTTCCTTGCCGCTGTGAATGGCCACCTCCCAGCGGTCCAGCTTCTGCTGGAGAACGGAGCCGACGCCACGACCCCTAACGACTGGGGAACCACGCCGAGGGATGCTGCAGAAAAGGCTGGGTTCCCCAGCATATCAACTCTGCTCTTTTCATCCTCTCTCGCCTAGCGAATTCGGGGCCTATTCTTCCTATGCACTTAACGCTATTCACACTCGCTCCCGCCCGAGGAAGGCGCTGGATACTTTGCGCTTTGATGGGGACGTTCTTCCTTGACTGGACGTTAGCGGCGTCTGCACAAGCAATAGAGGCAAAACTTGCATTCCACTCGAATAGGAATGGGGCTAATGGAAGCGGTGTGATTTATATCATGGGTGCTGATGGATCGAGCTTGACGCGAATCACAAATGATGAATCTACTCAAAGCTGGAGCCCTTCATGGTCACCAGATGGCGCGAGAATTACGTTTTCATCCTCTAGAGACGGCAGAAATCAGATCTATGTAATCGGGGTGGACGGAAGCAACCCGACCAGACTCACCGTCAATCCGGCTAGCGATTACAACCCCGCATGGTCACCCGATGGAACGAAGATCGCGTTTACCCGTAGAGCGGTCGGCAACAGTGACATCTATGTAATCGATGTGGACGGAAGCAACCCGACCAGGTGGATAGGAAGAATAAGCCCCGGATTCGCTAGGCGCGAAAGTATCGAATCTGTCGGCGTGGCTCGGATCTGCTCGAGAGCCTCGGGCGCGGGGCAAGGGCGGCGGGAGTTCTACTCTCTCGCCTAGCGAATCCGGGGCTTTGACCTTGCTTCGTAAAAGTGGACAAGTTGATTACGCCGCTTCGGCTTGATTCATCTCTTCGAACTTCGCTGGGCTTATGTTTCCGATCGTTGAGTGTCTCCGGATCCGATTGTAGAACACTTCGATGTATTCGCTGATCGCATCGCGAACGCTTTCACGATCGAGCCAGGGCCTTCGGTAGATCAGCTCGTTCTTGAACGTTCCGAAGAAGCTCTCCGCGACTGCGTTGTCCCAGCAATTTCCACGTCGACTCATGCTGCATTCGATCTTCTGTGACTCGAGTTCCTGCCGGTACACCTTGCTCGCATATTGAACGCCGCGATCCGAGTGATGGATCACTCCCCTCACGTTCGTGCGCGACTTGATAGCCATCGAGAGTGCGTCGAGACAAAGACTCGTCTCCATGTGATCCGCCGTCGACCATCCGACGATGCGACGCGAGTAGAGATCCATCACCACGGCCAGATAGAGCCAGCCTTCGGCCGTCCAGATGTAGGTGATATCCGTCGTCCATTTCTCGTTCGGTTCGTCTGCCACGAAGTCTCGAACCAACACGTTCGGTGCGATCGCCTCGCCGTGGTTCGAGTCGGTCGTGACTCGGAACTTGCGCGGAGAGAGCCCCTGAAGGCCCAGCTCACGCATCAGGCGAGCGACACGCCGACGCCCAACCTCGACGCCCTGGTCGACGAGTTCGCCCTGAACGCGCGGACTTCCGTACGTCCCACGACCGACCTTGAACGCATCCACAATCTTCGGTCGCAGCCGTTCGTCGTCGAGTTCGCGATTCGAGGGCATTCGGCGAAGCCAAGCGTAGAAGCCGCTTCTTGATACGCGAAGCACGCGACATAGCACTCGCAACGGATACGAAGCCTTCTCCACATCGATGAACGCGAACCTCATCGATTTTCCTTGGCGAAGTCGAGTAGAGCAAGGGAACCGCCCCCTCACCCCCTCACAGAACCGTACGTGAACCTCTCGACTC
>NZBA01000099.1 GCA_002686265.1 Planctomycetota bacterium | reverse complement strand
GCGCCCCCCCCCCCCCGCTGCGCTTGTGCGGGGCGCGCTCAGCGCGGAGGCATCGCGGGCCGCGCGACGCCGCCCCTCTCGGTCCCTCCTGCTCCGCCCCGCCGGGGGTCGCTGCAGGCGATGGGAGAACGGCCGTCGATCCAGATTGCCTGAACGCTGCCGAAACGTCGCTCCACGCGCTCGATGGGATGACCGCGCCCTACGAGCGCTTCGAGAGGCCCCGGCTCCCAGGAGAAGCGGGGCGTCGCCTCGAAGAGGGTGCTCGCCGGCGACCACTGCTGGTGCAGTCGGGGCGCGCGCACGGCGGTCCGCAGATCCTGCCCCCCGACCAAGGTGCGCAGCAGCACCTGGAGTGTGGCCGTGATGATGCGCGGTCCGCCCGGGCTCCCCAGGACCAGCCGCACCCGCCCCTGGGGGCCGAGGACGATCGTCGGCGACATCGACGAGAGTGGGCGCTTGCCGGGGCGAATGGCGTTGGCCGTCGATCCGACCAGGCCGAACATGTTGGGCACCCCGGCCGCGATGGCGAAGTCGTCCAGCTCGTTGTTCAACAGGAAACCGCACCCCTGCACCATCGTCCCACACCCGAAGGAAGCGTTGAGGGTCGTGGTCATGGCCACGGCGCCGCCGGTCCTATCCACGACGGAGAGGTGGGTCGTCTGCTCCGACTCCGGCGGCGGAGCGGGCGCCCAGGCCGCTACATCCGGGGCAGCCTGCTCGCCGATGGCGACGCGCCGGGCGGCAATCCACTCCGGCGCAAGTAGGTTGTCGGTGGGAACAGGGTAGAAGTCAGGGTCGCCCATGTGCAGGGCGCGGTCGGCGAAGGCCTGACGCATGGCCTCGATCCACCAGTGGAGCAGGCGCTCGCCGGGCTCGCCATCCGCTCCGTCGACCTCGCCCTCCAAGGGCAGGCCGTCGAGCACGCCGAGGACCGAGAGCACCACCAGTCCGCCGGAACTTGGCGGCGGCATGGTCAGCAGCTCGTGGCCCCGGAAACGCCCGCGCAGGACCGGGCGCTCCTGGCTGCGGTAGGCCGCCAGGTCCTCCAGGCTCAAGGTGTCGGCACTCGGCAGGCCGACCCCGGGCACTGGGGTACGCAGCACCTCGCGCACCAAGGCCGCGGCCACCCAGCCGCGGTAGAAGCCGTCGGGTCCCTCCCGGGCGTAGCGCTCCAGGGTGCGGGCCAAGTCCTGCTGAACCAGGCGCTGTCCGGCCACCAGAGGCACGCCGCCGGGATAGAAGACGGCCCGAGCCGGCGCGTTCATCTTCTCCATGACCCGCGCACGGCCGAGGTCGCGCGCCAGCCAGGGGTCCACCCCAAACCCCTCGCGCGCCAGGCGGATGGCCGGCTCCACGAGCTGCGCGAAACCGAGACGTCCCGAGCCGCACCGGCGGTGCAGCTCGAAGAGGCCGTGAGGCGAGCCGGGGATCCCGATCGCCAGGGCTCCGCTGATCGAGCGCTCGGGCACGTGCTCGCCGCCCTCGTCCAGATAGCGCCGCGGATCGGCGGCACTCGGAGCCGTCTCGCGGAAGTCCAGTGCCCAGGCCTCGCCCGTTGGCGCGACCTGCACGGCGAAGCCCCCTCCGCCGAGGTTCCCGGCCTGGGGCAGGCAGACCGCCAGGGCGAGGGCCGTGGCCACGGCGGCGTCGGCGGCGTTTCCGCCGCGCTCGAGAATCTCGAGCCCCACGGCGGTGGCCAGGGGATGCTCCGAGACGACCGCGCCCTCCCTCAGGCACCCCTTGCCCGACCCGTCACCGGGCCCGGCGCAGGCGAAGAGCAGGCCGACGAGAAGGGTGCAGAGCGGGATCGTGGACGAACGCGTCACGACGGGCTCAGAAGCCGGGCGCCTCGTCCGTCTCGGCGATGTCCTCGACCTTGACACCCCGCTCGCGCAGGTACTCGATCGCCTCCTCGATCGCATCGTCGGCGCCATCGATCTCGACCGCCACGAGGGCCACCTTGTCGGTGATGCTGGCCGCACGGATGTTGGGGATCACAGCGAAGCGCTCGCCGAGGGTGTGGCTGATGATGGGCTCGGAAATCAGCTCCTGAGGGAAGGTGCAGAAAATCTTCTTGGGACTCATCGCGGGGGCATCCCACCAAATCCCCACCCTTCGCCGCAAGGGCGAGGTCGACGGGTCAGCGTGCGCCGCGCAGGGATGCGGCTCCGGCGAGGGCGGCGCCGAGGAGCAGCAGGGGCACGGCGGCGGTCGTGGCGCGCCAAGGGGCACGCAGCTCGGGCCCGATGTCCATCGTGCCGACCGGGCCGTAGACCGCTGGGTGGCGCATGAAGTCGAGCCCGCCGCACTCCAGGACGATCGCCACGGGTGAGAGATCGAGCAGGCGCGCTGCCGCGCCCGGCGGCCAAGGCTGCGCCAGGCGACCACCGCCGCTGGGGAGGGCCGCCAGCAGGCCCGATATCAGGAGCGCGGCGCCCGCGATGCGCACGGCGCCGTGGCGCCACAGACAACCCGCCCCCCAGCCCAGGGTGAACAGGCCGGCGGCGGCCCACCAGGCTCCGGTAGGATCGGGCAGCGCACCGGGGGCGCGCCTGCCGAGCCCCTCCACGGCGGCCCACCAGGGCAGGGTCACGAGCAGGGCCGTGGCCCGCGGCAGCCAGGCTCCGGCGAGGACGCCCAGGGCCGTGGCCGCCAGGGCCAGCCAGGTCAGCAGGGCCGCCGGGTCCAGCCCCGCGCCGCGCGAGGGCGCGAGCCCGCCCAGGCCCACGGCCGAGAGGATCCCGAGCACGACGGCCGGTCGGGGAGGGAAGGTCGGAGAGAGGGAATCCAAGGCTCGGTTCGCGCGGGGGAAGGAGAGCGCCAGCCCTTTATACTCCTCGGGGGTCCGCCGCCCCACCGCCCATGTCGCTCCCCCCCGATCGTCGCGAGTTCTGCCGCTCTTGCGTCGCCTCCCTCTCCCTCCTGGGACCGGCAAGGGTCCAGTTCCCGCCGCCCCCGCGCCCGAAGAGGCTCGACCTCGCCGCCCGCCTCTCGATGGCGCCCCCCGGCGGTTCCTTGGAGGAGCGCTTCGCACTCCTGCGCACGGCGGGGTTCGCGGGCGTGGAGCTCGAGTACTCCCAGGACCTCGACGTGCGAGAAGTCGTCGAGGCCGCGAATGTGACGGGCCTCGCGGTGCACGGCCTGCGCGAGGACCGGGCCCTCGACCACCCCCTGACGAGCGACGACCCCAACGTCCGCAGCCGCGGCCGCGAGGTGCTCGAGCGGGCCTTGCGCCTGTGCAAGGCGGTCGGCGGCACAGGGGTCGGCCTGCTGCCGGGCGCGGTCACGCCTGAGATCTCCTACGCCCGCGCCTGGAACCACGCACGGGTCGAACTCGGCGCCATGGCCCCCCTGGCCGAGTCCCTAGGCCTACGGATCGGCCTGAGGAACGGTCCCAACCGCTTCCTGCTCAGCCCCTTGGAGGCGGCCCGCTTCGTGGACGAGCTCGCCAGCCCGGTCTTCGGCTGGCACCTCGACGTCGCCTGGTCCCTGGCCCTCTCCTGGCCACAACACTGGATCCACGTCCTCGGGGCGCGCCTGTTGAAGGTCGACCTGGGCGACTTCAGCCGCGCCGCCAGCGAGAGCGAGGGCTTCAGCAAGGGCTTCGAGGTCGCCCTGGGCCGGGGAGACTGCCAGTGGGAGCCCCTTCTGGAGGCCCTGGCCCACGCGCGCTACGAGGGTTGGATCACCCTCGACGCGCCGGGGGGCGATGCCGAGCGCCTCGAGTCGCTGGCCCGCGCCGCAACCGAGCTCCTGGGACGCTGAGGCCCGCTGGAGGCCGGACGGGGGGGCCGTTCTGGCCCGGCCCCTCCCGATCGCCTAGAATGCGGGTTGCCGCCTGGCGTAGGGGTGTCCGAGCGACGCCCGCGCCCGTGCCCCACTCCCCCGGCACGGGGACGCCGGCCAACCACCCATGAAGGACCAGCCCGCACGCCCCAAGCCCGCTTGGCCCCTCGCCGGCGGTGCGCGAGGGCGTGGACTGCGCATCTTCACGGAGCGCGACATCGACCGCATCCCCGCTCTGCAGCGCCTGCCGAGGGAGCTACGCTTCGCCATGCGGGTCGTGGCGCGCGTCCTGCCCTTCCGAGTGAACGAGTACGTGGTCGAGGAGCTGATCGACTGGGAGCGGGTCCCCGCCGACCCGGTATTCCAGCTCACCTTCCCCCAGCCGGGGATGCTGGACCCGGCGGACTTCGCGCGCGTAGCCGACGCCCTGCGGGCCGAGGTCGGGCGAGACGAGGTGGATGCCCTCGTTCGGGAGGTGCGCGCCGGCCTCAACCCACATCCCTCCGGCCAGCAAGAGCTCAACGTCCCGCGCCTGAACGGGCGACCGCTCGAGGGGATGCAGCACAAGTACCGCGAGACGGTCCTGTTCTTCCCCAGCCAGGGCCAGACCTGCCACTCCTACTGCACCTTCTGCTTCCGCTGGGCGCAGTTCGTGGGCGATCAGGAGCTGCGCTTTGCGTCCCGCGAAGCCGAGAGCCTGCACGCCTACCTCAAGCGCCACCCCGAGGTCTCCGACCTCCTGATCACCGGTGGCGACCCGATGGTCATGAAGACGCGCCACCTGGAGCGCTACCTCGAGCCCCTTCTGGGTCCGGGGCTCGACCACATCCGCAACATCCGCATCGGCACCAAGTCCCTGTCCTTCTGGCCCCAGCGCTACGTCGAGGACGCCGACGCCGACGACTTGCTCGGCCTGCTCGAGCGCCTGGTCGCACGCGGCCGGCACGTGGCGCTGATGCTCCATCAGAACCACCCCCAGGAGCTACGCACGCCCATGGCCGAGGAGGCCGTCCGGCGCGTGCGCGAGACCGGCGCGGTCATCCGCTCCCAGAGCCCGGTGCTGGCGCACGTGAACGACGACCCGAGTGTCTGGAGCGAGCTGTGGCGCCGGCAGGTACACCTGGGGATCGTCCCCTACTACATGTTCGTCGAGCGTGACACCGGTGCCCGCCGCTACTTCGAGCTACCCCTCGCGCGGGCCTTCGATATCTACCGCGACGCGATGGCCCGTGTCTCGGGCCTGGCGCGCACGGCGCGCGGCCCGTCCATGAGCGCCGCCCCTGGCAAGGTCGAAATCAACGGCGTGAGCGAGATCGCCGGCGAGCGCGTCTTCTCCCTGCGCTTCCTCCAGGCGCGGAACCCCTCCTGGCTGCACCGCCCCTTCCACGCGACCTTCGACCCCCAAGCCACCTGGCTCGACGGCCTCAAGCCCGCCTGGGGAGCGGAGAGTTTCTTCTGGGAAGAGGACTTCGAGGCCCTCTGCCGCCGGCGCGAGATGCGCTCGATGGCGGCACTCCCCGGCGGCTGCTAGGCCTGAGCTGCCCGCGGAGGGCCCCTTGGGGCGCCGAGCGGCCCGGCCTCAGGGCGAGTGGGCCGTGAGCCAGTCGCCGAGGACGAAGGTCGCGCCGCGCAGGCCGACCTCGAGCGCTCCTTCGTCGGGAGCGAAGGTCGGGGTGTGGATGCGTCCAGGCGCCTCGGTCCCCGGCGCTGTGGTGCCCAGGAAGAAGTAGCAGCCGGGGACCTCGCGGGCGAAGTAGGCGAAGTCCTCGCCCCCCATGTGGGGTCGCTCGACGCGCAGGTTGGCCGCACCCACCACGCGCGCGAGGGAGGCGCGCACGCCGATCAGCAGCTCGGCGTCGTTGACGGTCACGGGCGTAACGGGCTCGATCGTCACCTCGGCTCGTGCTCCCATGGCGCCGGCCACGCCCACGGCGATCTCCTCGATGCGCTCGTGCACGCGCTCCTGCACGCGCTCGTCATGGGTGCGCACGGTCCCGAGGAGCTCGGCTGTCGCAGGGATGATGTTGAAGCGGTTGCCCGCCGTCAGCTTGCCGATCGTGACGACCACGCGCTCGTGGGTGCTCACCGTGCGCGAGACGATCGTTTGCAGGCCCAGGATGATCTGGCTCGCGGTCACGATCGGATCGACGCCGTCCTCGGGGTAGGCGCCATGGGCCTGGCGGCCGTGGACGTCGATCCTCAGACGATCGACGGCGGCCATCACGCCGCCCCCCATGGCCGCGATCGCGCCGACGGGGAGGTTCGGACTGACATGCAGCCCGAAGATCGCCTCGGGGCGGTGCGGCTCGAAAGCACCCTCGGCCAGCATGCGCGCCGCTCCGTGCAGGCCGGGGCCGGGATGGCCCTCTTCCGCGGGCTGGAACAGGAACAGTACGGCACCCGGTAGGCGCTCGCGCACCTCCTCGCGAGCCAGAACGGTCGCGACCCCAAGGGCTACGGCCGTGTGGACATCGTGGCCGCAGGCGTGCATCACGCCCACCTCGGCGCCACCCCACTCGGCGGTGACGCGGCTGGCGTAGGGCAGGCCGGTCGCCTCGGTCACGGGCAGGGCGTCCATGTCGGCGCGCCAGGCGCAGATCCCGCCCGGGAGTCCTCCGCGCAGCAGCCCCACGACGCCCGTGCCCGCGACGCCCGTGCGCACTTCGATCCCCAGGCTCTCGAGCTCCCGCGCCACGAGCGCAGCCGTGCGCTGCTCGCACTCGCCCAGCTCCGGGTGGGCATGAATATCGCGGCGCCAGGCCACCGTGGCGGCGATGGTCTCACCGACGGCCTCTTCGAGGAGCGCGTCGAGATCACCGGGACCGGCGAAGGCGGGCGGTGCGAGAGCCATGCTCAGGAACAAGGCCAGGCCTCCGGGGCGCGCGGAACGGCTGGGGATGCGGGCGAGGGGGTCGGGCATGTCGGAGTCCTCCTGGGGTCTGGCGGCGGTGGATGCCGGGCAGGCATCGAGGGCGGCAAGGTACTCCATGCCCGCAACTCGCCTTCGCACCGCTTGGGGGGACGTGCTACCTGCGGTGCACGCGCCGGATGGGCGCTCGCTTCGGCTGCGCCGCAGAGCTGGGCTTGCGC
>NZBA01000098.1 GCA_002686265.1 Planctomycetota bacterium | reverse complement strand
GAAACGATCAGAAGGAAAAATGAAGAAGTAGACCCGAAGGAAAAGTGGTCGGCCTTCAATGATCGATACTGGCTGGTTTTATGTGATCGCTATCATACATTGCCCGATAGTCCGAGAGAAGTCGGCAAACGGTTCTTCGCGATACGTCCATCTTGGCGGCAATCTGAAATTGGGAGTGCCCAGCAAGATGCAATCGGAGTGCTTCCCTGCATTGCTCGATGCGTTCCGGGGTCAGTTCATCGGATTCAATTGCCGTCAAAGCCAAGTCGGTCATTTCACTTCAATCCCGTGCAAAGGCCGATTTTGTGCCAATATGTGCCAATCAACGTATCAGGCGTCGAACCCGAAGAGTGACTCTAGCCTGTCTGTGTGCTCGTAAAGCTCATCGTAGTGCCTTCTAACGTAGAAGCGTTTCGTGCCCTTTTCGCTGTGCCCCAGGAATGATCCCGTCAGGTGTGGAGCCACTTTTTCGATTTCGTTTGCGGCCGTCTTTCTGAAGTGCTTGAAACTTCGCTTGGCAGTTTTGAATCCGGCCGCTCTCTTGCGGCGATCGAAGGCGAGTCGAATAGCGTCATTCACAATCAGATTGTCTTTGTCGTTTATCCGCTCCACGAGCAAAGGGCCGCCATTCTGATTCAACAGCACCGGCCCCCGGCCTTGGCTACGATGCCGTAGTAGAAGCCAGAGTGTGGACGGCCACAACTTCGCTTTCGTCAGAACACCTGTCTTGTGCCTTTCTCGCTCAATGATGCCGGATTCCCAATCGATCATCGATTCGTCGAGCGTGGCGATATCGATTTGCGTATATCCGAGATTCAGAGCCAACATAATGTAGAGCCGTGTCCGCTCTGTGGCGGATTTCACAAGCAGCTTGATTTCATCGACCGTCCAGAAAACGGGCTTTGGTTGATCGAGTTGAACTCCTGCCGCATATCTACTCAACTTCTTCGGCAAATCGGCCAATAGGTTCTCATCTACCAGCCAACGCAGCCATTGGACAACCGTGCGTAGCCGTTTCCTGAGTGTGGTCTTGGAGAACTTGCCGTAGTCGACAAGGTGCCATTGCTGGGCACGGTAGACATTCAGAATTCCCGCGTCGATTTCGGCAACCTTCGTGACTGCCGGGTAATTCACTCGAATGAAATTGCAGAATGTATCGAGTTGCGTCTTATCCTCCGACCATTGTTTCAACTTCAGGTCGCCTCGCTTCGCCTGCCTTTGGCGTCCATCAAGCCATAGCTCGGCCAACTCTGTAATCCGCTTTCCGTTGTACGACTGCACAGACTCAGGGGAGACGACTTGGTCACTGTGGACGAAGGGCTCAAATCCACGGGACAAAATCCACCCGGGATCAGTGGCCCACCGAACGGGCGTAAGATGGGCTTTGTTTGCTTGGTTTTCAGGTGCATTCGAATGCACTGAATTCGATTGCGTTTTGCCCTGCAAATCCTCGGGGATCAATGCTCCAGTCAGGGTGTACGGACTAGGTCCTAGCCCGTCCTGCCAAGCCTTTACTCGTTTCCACTCTCGACAGGAAGCAAGATATCCGGCTCGGTCGGCTTTCCCCCTGCACTTGGTCTTGAGGTAGAACCTTTTCCCACGGTATTGCTTTCTCCAGCACTTGGCATGCTTTACCCAGGTCAAATCGTACTTGCGAGGCATCGCTGTTTCTCCGTTTTCTTGGGGATTGGTCGAAAAGCGGAGCCAGCGTATCAGTGCCCTACCGGGTCAGTCGAGCAATAGTTGAAAACCCGGTCAGCTACGCAGTTTCAGGGCGACTTTGGGAGCAGTTTGGGACCACTTCGGGAACATCCGACCCCAATGCGGCAAATCGCCCTTGCTCGGTGCGTTGCCGCAAGCCGTTGCGGAGAAGCAACTTCTAAGAAAAAGGAAAGTGGTCGGGGGCGGTCTCGAACCGCCGACACACGGATTTTCAGTCCGTTGCTCTACCAACTGAGCTACCCGACCTGGGTGTTCGTTTTAGCCTTGTTTTCAAGTGCTTTTCTCGCTTACTTGTCACTGAGCGTCCATTTTGGTATCTTGCTGGCTACCCCCGGTACTACCCCCGGAGGTAAAGTGCCCGCTGCCGCGTGAACGGCAACGAGCTACTGATACTCATCCCTTAAGCAAGGAGTACCAGCATGGCCCATCGTACCAAACCCAACTCTAGGGAAAAGCGGGCAGCCAAATTCCCGCTCACGTTGCATAAGCCCACTGGCCAGTGGCGAAAACGCATTCGCGGCAAAGACTTCTATTTCGGCACGGACCAAGATGCGGCATTAGCCGAATGGTTGCGAGTCAAGGAAGATCGGCTGGCCGGCAGAACACCGAAGCCGTTTGATGGCGACATGTGCAGCCTGATGACGCTCTGCAACCATTTCTTGACAAATGCCAAGAGCAAGCGGGACGGCGGCGAAATCACCAGCCGCACTTTCGACGACTACCACACCTCGTGCGAGCGGATCCTGAAGCACATTGGCAAGTCGGCTGCCGTTGAGGAATTGCGGCCGGACGATCTGATGAAGCTCCGTCGAGCACTGGCGAAGACGATGAACCCGACCAGTTTGGGCAACGAGGTAGGGCGGGTTCGGGTGATCTTGCGTTTCGCATTCGAGAACGGACTAACGGACAAGCCGGTTCGATTCGGTGATTTCAAACGCCCCGCCAAGCGTGTCTTGCGGCGGGAGAAAGCCAAGGCCGGGCCCAAGCTGTTTGAGGCTGCCACAATTCAGAAGCTACTCGACGGCGCCGACGTTCAGATGAAGGCCATGATCTTGCTGGCGATCAACTGTGGGTTTGGGAATGCCGATTGCGGCCAACTGCCCGCGGCCGCCCTGGATCTGGACAGCGGTTGGATTGACTTTCCGAGGCCGAAAACCGGAATCGGCAGACGTTGCCCGCTGTGGACGGAGACCGTCGAAGCACTGAAGGCGGCCCTTTCCGCCCGAAAATCTAGCACCGATACCCTGGTCTTCAGGACCAAATACGGTCGTTCGTGGTTTGTAGACTCTGCCCGATGTGCCCTATCGGCCGAATTCCGCAAGCTCTGCCAAGCCGTCGGTGTGTACGAACCCGGCAAAGGGTTCTATGCCTGCAGGCACACTTTCCAAACCATTGGCGATGAACACGGCGATTACTTGGCCACGCGTTCGATCATGGGCCACGCCGACAACACCATCAGCGGCACTTATCGCGAACGAATCAAGGACGAACGATTGCGGGCTGTCGTCGACCACGTCCGAGAGTGGCTGTTTGGCTGCTTGGCGACAAAATCGTAAAATCACAACAGCACGGCTAGGGTAGCTCCCGAAAGCCGTCTCTCCCTGGAGCGGAGCGCCGTGCTGCTTTTTGGTCCGGGGAGTCACCGCAGGGAGTGGCACGATGGCGACAAAAGACCAACTCATCAACGCACGCGAAGCCGCGTTGCGAATTCTGTGGGACGCTCACGGTCTAATCAGGGATGCCCACGAGGTGCCTGAACCAGAAATCGTCACCGAGGTCCCCCATGAAGTGGATGAACTATCTCAGCAGGTGATTTCATTTCGCGATATGCTCCTCGAATGCTCACCAATTGTTGACGCCGTAAGTGATTCGGTTGTTTCGTCGCACGCCCCCTTGCGTCACGAGAACTGGGTTGAGAATTCCGCGATGGCGATTATGCCGCGCTGGGGGAACGCAATCTGGTCTGGAATCGCGGCCACGACCGGTTGCTGGCTACGAGAGGGCAGTGACGCGATCGAGTTCGACCACCTGCACAAGCATTTGGACGCCGTACGAAGCGAGATTTTGGCACATGAACAGATTGACGCAATGTACTTTGATCGCCTGATTCGGCTGGAAACCAAACATGCGCTTGCTCAACAGCAACCGGTCACTTCCGATGTTCTGCTGCGATTGGACACCAAGGACATCTCGATACTTCAAGCCATCTACAAAACCCCGGGCATTAAGCTGGCCGATCTGGAGGCGGATCGCAAGGTTGACATATCGCGCAAGAAAGTAGGCGAGCGATGCGCGGCACTAAGGGAACTTGACCTGACTGAACGCATGAGGGGCGAACGTGGTGGCGAGTTTATCACCGAACTCGGCAAGAATGCCCTTAGCGCGTCGAAAGTGACGCGCAATTGACGCGCCACGTACGCACTAGCTTTTTTTGCAGTGCGACAATTAGGGCATGATCAATGAGCCCGAACTTCTACTAGACAGATACCTCGCACGCAATCTTCGTGTCACCGTCGGCTGGCTGCGAGATGAGGCAGACGCGGGCAGGCTGCCCCACGTCAAGGCTGGCAACCGGTATCTCTTCAACAGTGAAGCCGTTCGCAGGGTCTTGCTCGAACGCGCAGCGACACTTCCGCCGGAGGTGTTAGCGTGAGCACGTCGCCAAAGGACTGGAAGCCCCGCCAGCTGGCTGAGCACTGGACGTGCGGTTACGAGCATGTCCTGAAGCTGATCACCGACGGCGATCTGCCCGCCCACAACATCGCTACCCGCGGTGCGTCTCGTCCGTTGTATCGCGTCCGTGATGAGGACCGTCTCGCGTTCGAAGAGTGCCGCGAAGTTCGGCCGGCAACGGCATCGCGGCCCAAGAAGCGGCCGCGGAACACTGACGTCATTGAGTTCTTCAAGTAACCCCAGGAAACAACAGCAGGCCGCAACACCCAACCAAAGTGCCGGCCCACTGCTTTGACTTAAGAGACATGAAGTCTACACCACAAAACACCGACCGTCAGCCAGAACTGATTCCGGCCAAACTCCGTGAGCTGACGCAATGGGTCGTCTGGAAGACGGTTGACAAAGGTGGCAGACCGACGAAGGTCCCATACCAAACTAGCGGCTACGAGGCGAAGTCAAACGACCGAGACACTTGGACCGAATTCAACGCGGCGGTCGCAGTCGTCGAGCGGTTCGAAGGCGTCGGCTTTGTCTTCAGCGCCGCCGACGACTTATGTGGCATCGACCTGGATGCCTGCAGAGATCCCCTAAGTGGCCGAATCGCCCCCTGGGCTACGTACTGGATCGACAAATTCAATTCGTACACGGAAGTGAGCCCAAGCGAAAGCGGCGTCAAGATATTTGTCCAGGGCAAGAACCCGCGTCCACGCGGAAAGAACCGGAGAGTTGACGAAGACGCGATCACTGACAAGCCACCTGGCGTTGAGATATACGACAAGGTGCGATTCTTCACTGTCACCGCACAACGCCACGAAAACGTTTCACCCAACGTGGAACCTCGACAAGACGTGATCGATGAATTTCTGGCGACGTACTTTCCGCTGAAGGAAACGGCGACCGCGAATCATAACGGCAACGGCAAGGCGACCGGCAACGGCAAAGCACCCAGCAACATTGCAGACCGGGCCGCAAAGTACGTTGGCAAGATGCCCGAAGCAATCGACGGGCAAGGCGGACACACGGCAACATTCGAGGTTGCGGCCGTCCTGAAACGGGGGTTCAGTTTGTCCGACAACGACGCCTGGCGAATCCTCTGCCGATACAACGATCGATGCAAGCCTCCGTGGTCCGAACATGATTTGCGCCGCAAGATGGACGAGGGCGCGAAAGCCGACCGCGATGCCGGCTATCTGCTGAATGATTCCTCCTCGGCCTCCAGCGTGTCGAGCGCAAGTGAAGCTCCGGAAGATGTCGTCACCAATGCCATCGTGAAAGTTGGGAACGGGGAAGAGAAGCCCAAAAAGTTCCCCTTGCGGTTGAACGAAATCATCGCACGGACCAGACACCAGACAGGCGACTGGCCGCGACGCATGGGCAACGTGCTGTTCATCGACGACCAGCAACACGGTATTTCATTTTTCGATAAGTCTCCCCAACTATTTGGCTGGTTCGCACATAAAGTCGGGCGGGTCGCTTGGCATGGCGGACCATCCTCCGTAAAGCAACCCGAACTATTTGCCGAGTACCAGCGAACCGCGACGTCCTACTTGTCAGTTGAACCGTTGCCGCACGAACCACCGATGCCGAATCGGTATTACTCAGGTGCGGACATCAGAGCTGGCGACGGTTCAAAGTTGCATGAATTGGTAGATCGCTTTTGCCCTGCGACCGACATTGATGGCGATTTGATTCTCGCAGCCTTCTTGACACCTGGCTGGGGCGGCCCCGCTGGCTGCCGTCCATGTTTCGTTATCACAAGCGACGATGGGCGCGGAGCTGGTAAGAGTACGGTGGCCATTCTGGTTGCCAGGGTGTGGCAAGGCATTCTGTCGTTTTCCGCTGCGGAGGATATCAACAAAATCAAGACGCGGCTGTTGTCGTCTGATGCTCTGGTGCGTCGTGTCTGCCTGCTGGATAACGTCAAGTCGCTCAAGTTCTCGTGGGCTGAATTGGAGGCCATGATCACCGCTAGCGAGATTGGCGGACACCGAATGTATGCCGGCGAAGCGACCCGGCCAAACACGCTGACTTGGTTCATCACCTTGAACGGTGCCAGCCTATCGACCGACATGGCACAACGCGCTGTCGTCATCAAGGTGAAGAAGCCAACGCGGTCTGCAACGTGGCTCGAGGATACTCAAGAGTTTGTCGACGAGCACCGCGAGAAAATCATTGCCGACATCATTGGCACCCTGAGGCGACCTGCGGAACCCCTGGAAAAATTCAGCCGTTGGGCGTCATGGGAACGTGAAATACTTGGCCGGCTACCGGAACCCAACGACGCACAAGCCGTCATTGCTGAGCGACAAGACGCCGTCGACGTCGAAACTGACGAAGTGGCCACTATCGAGGAATACTTCGCCGAGCGTCTCAAGTGGCTTGGATACGAACCAGCAACAGACAAGGTTTTCATCCCCAGCAACATCGCCACTGCTTGGTATTGCAGTGCGACCAACGAGCGCAAAAACACGGTGGCCGTCGGTCGCATCATGTCTCAACTTTGCACCGAGGGACGTTGCGCAAGGTTGTCCAAAACCGGCCGGAGCTATGGTCGCGGATTCGTGTGGGCGGCAACAGTTGATGCCGGAATGGCAGGAACGTGGACGGACATCAGAGAGCGGATTACGCAGAAATCCCAAACTGCCAGCGGTGGTGGAGATATCCCATTGTGATGACAAGCAGGACGCATAGGACGCTTTTTTTACCTTGTACCCATTCAAGAGAGACAACAAGAAAACAGGGCAGAAAGTAGTAGGTAGTAACAATGCAAAACATCCGTCCTACGCGTCCTACACGTCTCCACCAACTGGCTACCGAAACGAGGGCAACCACCATGACGATTGACGACCAACGCGAAGCCGCCCGCCGCGCCCGCGTCCAGCGACTCACCGCCATGTCGAAAGGCAAGGTGATCACCGGCGCCGAGTTGATGCGGAAGCACGGACTACCCGACGACCCAGCCGACATTGAACTCGGCCTGAAGGGCGTCAAGACACAGCAGCTGCTTGATCTGCCGGTCTGCGTCTGTCCCGAGCCATTCGCATGGGAACGACTTGCACGAGCAATGGACCAATAGACGAACACCACCACCACGGAAGGAACCTCGCCATGACGAATCGCGAATTGCTTATCACCCTAGCCCCGAGCGAAGAAGGCTCACCAGACAGTCGCCGCCCCTGCATGTTCTGTCAATTCGACGTAGACGCGGCCATCCACACAAACCCAGGTGCAGAGATGGCAGTCTGCCATACGCCTACCGAACCTTATCTCGGAGTCTGCTGTGCGGACTGTTACCACAGGCTGGAGTCTGGGGGCACCATCGGTCTGTTGGTGTATCTCGCTGAGATCAACGTGTCGCATTCGCTAATCGACGACATCAGATATTACAGACGGCTGATCTGCCTGGCTGAGGATTTTGCGACATGACCAACCGAATCGCACCCTACTTTGCACCGATTTTGACCGTCTTGGAATGCAGCGCAACTGGCGAGCATCAGTACACGATTGACCCCAAGGACGTCGCGGCTCGGCGAGAACTCGGCCAGCGTGTCGACTATCGTCGTTTTGAAGTCAAGGCGGCGCAACTCGACAAAACATCATCGTGAGCTGGCGACTCGCGCGGCCCGCTCGTTTTTTTACACGTTGGGCGAGCGGGCCTTTTGAATCACCACGAACCTTACCAGGAGTAACCAATGAAATTGTTAGATCGAAAACCCAAGCAGTTGAGTTTCGAAGAGCGCCTGCGGCAGTATCCGAGCTACAAGACAGCACGCGACAAACAGTACGAATTGCAGACCCAGGAAACCGCACTCCGGAACAAGTTGGCTGAACTGCGAGCCCAGCAGATAGGTGATGCCAGTGGGCACAAGTCTGACGTGCAGCTTGCCGCGGAAAAGTTGATCTGTGGAATTGACGCGAAGGACATTCCCGCGTTGTCGACAGAGCGCAAGCGAGTCAATCAAGAATTGGCAATTGTTTCTGCTGCGATCGAGCTACAAACGCGCACGGTGCGTGAAGCCGAAGGACAAGCCGTGCTCGCCATGAAGCGCGAAAACCAGGAACCGCACGCCGCGCTGCTTCGCGAACTTCGCGACCGACTGCTTGCAGTAGAAGAGGCTGGCGCTGCGCTCGCGGAATTCTACATCGCAACCGAAAATCAGGTTTTCCGGACGATGCGATTCAGGCCGTTTGGCGAATTCAACCCAAAAACAAAACGCCTTGAAGAAATTCAGCGATGGCAGGCCGAAGCCGAAGAATTTGACATGTTCAACGACGAGGCAAGCTAGCGCCGTGCGAGCTTGAGATTCACCACCAATGTAACTGGAGAATGAAGCATGATTATTCGAACAACACATAACCTTGCAGGCCCGCATTTTGAAGGCTGCCGACAAGAGGGGCTGGCCGAAGTTCCCACTGAAGTTGGCAAGGCACTGATCGCCGCGGGCGTTGCGGTCGAAGTTAAGAATATTGGCGACGAAAGAATCAGCGGACGCTACAGGCTGCCATCTTCAGCACCGGAAATCCTGGCGTGACCGATTACACCACCGAACTTTGCGAAACGCTAAGAACCTCCGAGCCGGCGGTGTGGCGGCCGTCCGGTGAGGCGGAGTTCTTCTCAGAGATGCCACCCATTGTTGGATATGTGGTCGTGTGGAACGTGCCGTCATTCGACAAGGGTGGCTACCGTATGCGATACGGGCAGAACACGTTCCTGGCTGACACGTTCAAACAGACCGCCGTCGACATCCTGCACGATCACTGTCGAAATCGCGTCCTCGGTCGCGTGCATCTTGTCGACAGTGATTTTCATGGACTGTGGGTTGAGGGATCTGCGGCTGGTAATGAGAGTTCACGTTTCATGTGGCGGGCCATTAGCAGCGGCGCTTTGTCGTGCTGGTCTATCGGCTACAAGCACCCAAAATGCAAATTGGATGGTGTCGTCGATATCACACGTGGTCGGCTCGGCGAAGTATCGCTAACGCACAGCCCCGCGAATCCAAACACAGTGGCACGCCTCCGCCCGCGATGGGCCAACGTGGATCGACTCAGAGACTTGCTGATCATCGCCAACGCATCACTGGCCGACATGAGCGATGACGACTGGCTGACGTTTCAGGCATCAAAATCCATCTTGCGCCAATGCGAATTGTCCGGCGCGCCAATACCAAAATCACCCGAAGCGTTACAACGGCGGGCAGAGCTTTGCCTGGCGGCAGCGTAAGCATAAGGAACCTAGAAGATGAGACATGAATTGTACGCAATCCACCCTGAATACATTGACCACATTACCGACACCAGACCTCGCAGCGTTCGCGAGCGATTCCAGCGTCCCGACCCCTACATCGTGAACGCAGCTGGTGAGCGGTTCCCGATGGGCTCACGGGGCGCGGGGCAGCAATCAGGAGCGGTCGCGGTTTTGCCGTTGGTTGGAGTGCTTGGCACGCACGAATCAATGCACGTCACCACACCAACCCAACAGTTCGCCAAGGACTTCCGTGCGTTCGATGCCTCACCAGGTATTGGCACAATCGTCGTCTGGATCGATTCACCAGGCGGCACCGTGAGTGGCACGATGGAAGCAGCCGATGCAATCTTCGCAGCCCGTAAGCGTGGGCAGACTCGGACGATCTCAGTCGTCGACCCAATGATGGCATCGGCCGCAACCTGGATCGGGACCGCGGCGAAAGAAGTGGTGATCACGCCATCGGGCGAAGCGGGTTCGATTGGCGTTATTTCGATGTATGAAGACTGGTCAGCCGCGCTGGAGAAGATGGGGATCTCGATCGCCGTCGTAAGAACTCCGGCCAAGAAGGCGAGGTTCACCGGCGTCGAATCGCTCACGCCGGAAATGCAAGAGCATATGCAACGGCGCAACGAGCAGGCGTATGCCCAGTTCGTTGGAGCCGTTTCTCGCAATCGGTCCGTGTCGACTTCCAGCGTCGTAGCAAAGTTTGGCAACGGTGAAATGTTGTCCGCCAGTGAGGCTCGCGCTGCTGGTTTGGTCGATGCAATCGCGCCGCTGCACGAGGTCATCGATGACGCAGCAGCAGGCCGCAAGGCCGGACGCAGACGAGCAGCAGCCGCAACCTTATCACCGCGTGCTCGGGCGGCACGGGCCAAGCTAAGGCTATTGGAGCTATGATGTTACGACTATGGGGGGTCCGTTTTCTGAACCGGCCGCCGACAGGATACCATTGACCACTCGTGCACGTTTTTTAGGCAAGCTAGGAAGACCATGATTCGAGTTCCCGACCCCGAACGCCAGACGCGATACCGTGATCGAGAGGCCACCAGCGTGCCAGATGATGCGGTAACGGCGGCCTGGATCCGCAACGAGTCTGACCGATTAGCCGTGGAAAATGGTTGCTGGTTTGACGTTGCCCGTGGTGCCTTTACGGTCTGGTGGATCGAGAAGTATTGCAAACTGTACGAAGGCGATTGGGCTGGCGAACCTCTGATCCTCCGCTCGGGCAACGACGACCTCGACCAGCAGATTGGCGATGATTGGTATTCGGGTGGCGGACGTGCGTTATCGATCGAGCGGGCTTCTGAGTATGCCGAGTGGGTTGCGGCCGGTGACTCTCCCGACTGGCAATTTGAATGCACGATGCGGATTTTCGGCTGGGCTCGAGACTCCGAACGGTGGAAGCGTCAGATTCGCAGATTCAACGCGGCTCAAGTCTGGGTGCCGAAAAAACAGAAGAAGACACCGACCGAGGCTGCCTGGGGTCTGTATCTCACCTGCGGAGATGGAGAACAGGGCGGCAAGGTGTTTGCAGGCGCCAAGGACGGATTACAGGCGCGACTCCAAATGAATCACGCGATAGCAATGGTGGATCAATCGCCGGAGCTGGCTATTGAATGCAAGACGAACGCCAACGAGTCGTCGATCACGCACAAGCCAACGCGTTCCAAGTTCGCGCCGATGTCGTCGTCGAACAAGCAAACCGAGAAGAGCAAAGAGGGCTTGAACGGGTCGATGATGATCGACGAGACGCACGTTGTGGATCGATCCTTTATTCGCCGCATCTCTCGAATGGGTATTTCACGATCCGAACCGATGCGGTGCGAAGTATCGTCTGCTGGCAATGAACCGGAGAGCTACGGCAAAGAACGGCAGGACCTTGGCCGTAGCGTGATGGCTGGCGCCGAACCGAACGACCGAATGTTCGTTGCGATCTACGAAGCACCGCAGACGCTTACAGAAAACCAGTTGGCCGAGGATCCGGTCAAGTTCGGGAAGATGGCCAACCCGGCATGGGGCCACACGGCCCACGAAGAGGAATTTCTAGATGACTACAACGAGTCGCGCAGGACTATTTCAGGGTTCGCTGACTTCCTCATGTATCGGTTGAACATCTGGCAGCAAGTGGCCAACGCTTGGCTGACTGGCGCTGACTGGCTGGCTTGCGGCGAAACGTGGCACGAGAGCGACTATCCCAAACGGGAGGCGTCTCTTGGTCTTGATCTTTCCAAGACTCGCGACATGTCGGCGCTGACGGTGACACTTCAGGCTAAGGGGCACATCCGGCAAAAGACCTGGTTGTGGGTTACCGAAGCGTACGTCCGCGCCAATCAGGACAAGGCGAATTTCAAGCAATGGGCGAAAGACGGTTACCTTGCCGTGATTCCGGGCGACACGATCAAACAGGTTTACATCCGCGACCAGCTGACGGAGTTGGCCACCATTCTCAAGATTCGATGCTTGATCTTCGACAAGACCTACGCGCAAGAGTTTACCGAGTGGTGCCAGGAAGAGCATCCGCAAATTGAATGCGTCGAATTCGGGCAGTCGTCAGCAATGATGGAGCGACCGATTGACGACTTTGAAAGTTACGTTCGGGACCACACACTCCGTCACGACAACAACCCGTGCCTCAACTGGCAAGCCGGCAACTGCGAAATCAGAGAAAGCCATCGCGGACACCGCATTCTGTGCAAACCAAAGCAAGGCGACTTCCGCAAGATTGACGGCATGGTGTCGAGCGTAATGAGTGCGTGGGGTGCTACGGCACTGGGTATCAAATCATCTGTTTACAACCGGCGCGGCATTCTCGTTATTTGACAAAGGAATCGAGGAACCAATGGCAAGGAAGAAAACTGCAAAACGGAAATTCGTCAACTTCGGCCGAATCCAGAAAGACAAGGAGTTGTTTCGCATCGTCCCGGTCAAGGCATGGGACGGCGACGTCCGGCTCAATCGATTGCTGCCGGCAGATTTCCTGGCATTGATTGACGCGTCCAAGTCTGGCGACGAGTTCACCGACAACCTAGCAACGAGTGTCACGATGCTAAGCAAGATGATCGCCAACGAGGCCGGCAAGTTGCAGTTCGATAGCGACGATGGCCGGGCGTATCTGGCAGGCGAGATTGACGCAATCAATGAGCTTCTGGACCCCGCCACCAAATTGAATGGACTTGGATAATGGCTAAGAAAACAATCTCCACACTGAATATCAAAGTAACAGCTTCGGCTGAAGGAGTCCGCAAGGGCCTCAGCAAAGCGAAAGGTGAGCTGAAAGGCTTCGGCAAGAGCGGGCAATCCGCGGTGGCCGGCCTGGGAGCGAAATTCAAAGCTTTGGCAGGCAGCCTCAAAGGAGTGGTAAAGGGCATCAAGATTGCCGTTGCCGTGTTTGGCGCTCTGGCCGTCAACACGCTCAGAGTGGCAACTGCGATGGAATCAGCCGCACTTGTAGCCACCCGCCTGAACGCAACCACCGCGGAGATCATCGCACTTCGAAGCGAGGCGTCAAAGCTCGGTGCATCTGCGTCGACTCTCGACATGAGTCTGCAGCGCATGGTCAGGAGAATTGCCGAAGCCGCGATAGGAGCTGGGGAGGCAAAAGACGCGCTCAAGGAACTCAACCTGAACGCGGCCGAATTGTCCAACATGACCGCGACGCAGCAATTCAAGGCCATTGCCGACGCCATGCAGAAAGTCGCGAACAAAGGTGACCGTGTGCGACTGGCGATGAAGCTGTTCGACAGCGAGGGCGTGGCGCTGCTTGGAACGCTCGAGAAATTGTCAGGCGAAGGGCTCAAAGAGGCCGCCGAACGGGCTGATCGGTTATCGCTTACCTTATCCAAGATAGATCTCCGCAACCTGAATGACGCAAAGGAAGCATCGAACGATTTGGTCGATGCGCTGCGAGGCCTCGGAAACCAACTTGGCGCTGCATTCGGCCCTGCGGTAACGACATTGGTGCAGGCGATGGCAGACGCGGTAGAGCGGACTACGCTCGCGTTCCAAAACCTGCGCGTCAATCTACTGATCCTTGGCGGTCACACGCGAGAAGAGGCTCGCAAGATTGTGTTCGCGGTTACCAAGATTAAAGAGGTTGCCAAGGAAACCGCCAAAGCTATCGAGGACACCACGGCAGCGGTAAGCACGGCAGCCGAAGCGCTCAGGGACAAGGTTGCATCGATCGTCGAGGCGAGCAAATCACCAATGGAGAAACTCAAAGACGAGATCCGCAGCGTTGGCGAAGTGTGGAGCGACATCCCATTCGAGCGGCACGGCGCAGTTATCGACAGCCTCGCCAAG
>NZBA01000097.1 GCA_002686265.1 Planctomycetota bacterium | reverse complement strand
GGACATGGTCAAGACGCCCGTTTCTGCGTCCAGAGAAATCGTGCCGCCCGTCGCCGTGGCGACGTCCACTGCCGCTGCCAGCACGATGTCATCGTCTGCTTTGAGCGTGACGTGACCCGTGCCCGACAAAACGTCCGCATTGGCTGTGATCGAGGTGGCGTTGCCGATAGCCTCGACGAGGATGTTGCCGCCGCCGTCGGCGGAAATGGCCGTTCCGTCGGCATCGGCTCCGTCGTTCAGTGTGATGTCGCCGTTTTGGGTCCGCAGCACGATGGAGCCGTTGGATTCTGCCGTCGTTGCCAGATCCTCCCCGGTATTCGTAACCGTTGTGGCAACACGACCATCAGCGCCGACCCGGTCGACCGTGGCTGAAACAGCCTCCACGGCCACGGCATTCAATTCGTACAGGTTGATCCCACCTTCCCCGGCCTGAGCGGCCACGGATTCGACCACTACCTCAAGGGAATCAGCGGTTCCTTCGAGGACTCCAGCGCCGTTACCGGCCTGGAGGTAGAGCTGGGCGGATCTGACTTCGTAGTTGAGATAGCCGCCATCGAGGATACTGTTGCCGGCGATCACGCTGACGTTGCCGTCGGTGGTGCCGGCGGCGTCCAGGCCGCCAAGGGTCACGTTGCCTGCAGCCTGGTAGCGGATGTCAGCGCCGCTGCTGTTTGTCACGGCCCCGTCGGTCATGGTGATATTGGCCGCGGAGAGCAAGTCGATGCTGCCGGCGGATGCGATGTCGCCGTCCGCGCTCTGCAGAATGTCGCCGGCGTCGGTATCCAGGCTGATCGCCCCGCTGGCGGCCGTGATGCCGCTCTGCACGTCGATGTTGCCGGCGGTGGCGTTCAGGAAGATGTTGCCCGTGCCCGAAGCCTTCACGCCCAGAGTGTTGCCGTCCGCGTCGTTCAGGACTCCCTCGGTGATGGTAATCGTGTTGCCGGCCAACAGCACGATGGCCCCGTCTCCGCTGGTGCGCAGGTCTTCCTGAGAATTCGCGACCGCGGCGGTGGCGGCGGTACTGGCCACCCGATCGATGCTGGTGGAGACGTCCGCTATGGTCACCGCGTCGGTTTCGTTGAAGAACAGCCCCGCATCACCGGCGCTGGCGGAAAGGTTGGAAACCGCTGTGTCGATGTGATTCAGGGTGGTGTCATTGTGACCCGCGGCGCCCGTGGCGGCGATCAGCAGGTTGTCCGCCTGGATATCCGCGCCTCCCGTATCGCCGCCGTCCACGATGTCATCGCCGGAAACGAGGGTGACGCCCTTGTCGTTCCCACTGGCGATCAACTGGCCCAGGGTGATGTCGCCTGCGGCCTCATAACGTATGTCGGCGCCGCTACTGGTCGTGACGGCTCCATCGCTCATGGTGATGTTGGCCGGGCTCAATAGGTCGATGCTGCCGCCTGAGGTGATGTCGCCGTCCGCATTCTGCAGAATATCGCCCGTATCGGCGTCGAGGCTGATGGCCCCGGCGGTTGCCGTGATGCCGCTCTGGACGTCAATGTTGCCGTCAGCGGCGTTCAGGAGGATGTTGCCCGTGCCGGATGCCTTGATGGCCAGCGTGTTGCCGTCGGCGTCGTCCAGGGAGCCTTCGGTAACGAAAATCGTGTCGCCGGCTACAAGCACGATCGAACCGTTCCCACTGGTGCGCAGATCTTCTTGCGAATTGGCGATTGCCCCGGTTGCCGCCATGCTGTCCACACGGTCGATGTTGGTGGAGACGTTCGCGATGGTCACCGCATTGGACTCGTTGAAGAACATACCCGCATCGCCGGCGCTGGCCGAGAGGTTGGTCACCGCCGTTTCGATGGCGTCCAGGGTGGTGCCATCGTGGCCCGTCGCGCCGGTGGCGGCGATCAGCAGGTTGGCCGCCTGGATGTCCGCCCCTCCCGTGTCGCCGCCGTCCACGATGTCGTCACCGGAGACAAGGGCGACGCCTTTTCCGGTCCCGCTGGCGATCAGCTGCCCCAAGGCAATGTCTGTGCCCGCCTGGTAGCGGATGTCGGCGCCGCTGCTGGTTGTCACTGCCCCATCGGCCATGGTAATGTTAGCCGCCGCCAACAGATCGATGCTGCCGGCAGAAACGATGTCGCCGTCCGCATTTTGCAGAATGTCGCCGGCGTTGGCAGCCTGGCTGACGGCCCCGCTGGCCGCCGTGATGCCGCTCTGGATGTCGATGTTGCCCGCCGTGGCGTTCAGGAAAATGTTGCCCGCCCCGGAGGCCCTCACGGCCAGGGTGTTGCCGTCTGGGTCGTCCTGGGAACCCTCGGTGACGGTAATGGTGTTGCCGGCCACCAGCACAATAGATCCATCTCCGCTGGTGCGGAGGTCTTCCTGCGAGTTCGCGACCGCGGCCGTCGACGCGGCGGTGTCCACTCGGTGGATGCTGGTCGAGACGTCCGCGATGTCTACCGCGTCGGTCTCGCTGAGGAACATACCGTCGTTGCCCGCGAAGGCTGAGAGCGACTGGGCGGCGGTGTTGAGCGGATTGGCGCCGCTGCCGATGCCGCTGACCGCAGCGAGAAGCAACTCGTCGGCCGTGATGAGACTGCCCGCGTCAATGTCTCGAATGTCATCGCCGGCAATGATGGCCGCGTCACCGGCGGAAAGATTATTCACTCTCAGGATGTCGACCGTGACATCTCCGCCAGCCGCCTGAACCTCAATATGACCGTCGTTGCTTTCCGTGGCAGTGCCGTCAGCCATGGTGATGTTCCGGGCCGCAAGCAGGTCGATGGTCTTCGAGCTTGCGGCCGTGTTCACATCCGCGTTCTGCAGGATGTCCCGTGCGGCATACAAGCTGAGGTTCCCGCCTGTGGAAGTCGCATCGGCAGCCAAGGCAAGATCGGATGTGCTACCGAGGGCCCGGAGCAGGACGTTGCCCGCAGCGGCGACGCCCGTGTCGTCGGCATCGCCTTCATTGATCGTGATGGTTCCGCCGGTGGTCGCAAGCACGAGGTGTGCGGCGGAATCCATGTCCGACAGGGAAGCGTCTGTGGTGCCGGCCGTTGACGTGGTGGCATCGCTGGCGACCCGGTTGACCGCTATGGCGTTGAGGGCATCGACAATGACGGAATCGGTTTCCGTCACAAACAGCCCACCGCTGCCTGTCCCGTCAACGTCGGCGGCCAGCTTGGCGACCGTGATTTCCAGATGGTTGGCGCCCGTGCCGGCACCGGCGCCGTCTCCCGTGCCACTGGTGACGATGCGAAGCTCGTCCGCAGCGACATCCGTGTCTGTTGTCCCCGAATCGGTGATGCTCGCGGCAATCAGGCTCACATCCGCGCCTGTCGAAATCGCGCCCAGACTGATCGTGCCGGCGGCCTTGTAGCGGATGTTGTCTTCGCCCGTGGTGCTTGTCCCATCGTCCATGCTGATCGAACCGGTCGTGGCCTCGATGTCGATGGTCTTGGCCCCGCCAGTTGTGGCAATCGTGCTTTCTTGGATGTAATCGGTGTTCGACAGAACGGTGATATTCCCGCTGCCACCGTCGATGGCATTGTTCTGGGTGATGGAACCGGCTGAGGCCTGAAGCAGCACGTTGCCGGAATCGGCTGCCGTGACTTCGTCGCTGAGCACCAAGTCGCCGGTCGAAGATACAAACCCGATGTGACCGCCAGCAGTCGTAGCCAGATCCTCCTGCGCGGCGTTGGCCGTCTGGGTTGCCGTCGCCGTGGTATCTACGCGGTTCACCTGGACCGTCAGGGTGTCGACGGTCGCCCCGTTGCTTTCCGTTAGGAAGATACCGTCCGCTGCGGCCTGCGCCGTCAGGGTAGTCACCGTGGTTTCCAGAGGATCGTTCGAGGCGGCGACGCCACTGCCGGCTTGCAGGATCAGGCCCGCAGCCGTGATATCCACATCGACGTCGCCATCTGCGATATCGCCGCTCGCAGCCACGACCCTCACGTTGCCCGTGCCGGCCGTGAGCAGTTCCAGGCCAACATTGTCCGCGGCCTGGAGTTGGATGTTGCCGTTGGTGGTTGCGACCGAACTTCCGCTGGCCATGGTGATGTGCCGTGCCGCCAGCAGATCGATGGTTTTGGAATCCGCCGACGTGCTCACATCCGCGTTCTGAAGAATATCTTGGCCCGCATTCAGGCTGACGTTCCCGCCCGTCGAGATCACATCGGCATCCAGGGCAATATCCGATGTGCCGCCGCCCGCTTGGAGCAGGACGTTGCTCGTGGCGGTGACGCCCGTATCGTCGTCATCGCCTTCATTGATCGTGATCGGGCCGACGGTGGTCGCCAGCACGATCGCTCCCGTGCTGGCGAGGTCGGATTGGGCGCCGTCGGTGGGGTCCGTGAGCGTAGCTCCGTCGCTGCCGACCCGTTTCACCGTGATGGCCGAAACCGTGTCCACGGCCACCTCGTTGAGTTCGGTGAGGAACAAGCCGCCGTTGTTCACGTCGGCGCTGATCGTGGCGACCGAGGTCTCCAGGTGATTGCCGCTCTGTCCGGCGCCGCCCGCGGCGTCGCTTGTTTCGATCCGCAAGCCCGACGCCGTTACGTCGGTGCCCGTCGTGCCGCTATCGATGATGTTGTCCGCCTTGAGACTCACGGAAGCGCCGCCGGCATCGATGGCACCCAGATTGAGGTTGGTGGCGGAGTAGTAGCGGATATTGCTACTGGCTTGGGCCAAGCTCCCATTGGCCATGGTGATCGAACCGGCCGTGGCTTCAACGTCGATCGTCCCGCTGCCGCCGGTGATCAGGATGTCACCGTCGGCCGATTGCATTACATCATCGGCCGCGAGCACGGAGATGTTACCGGAACTGGACTGCACGGCGGAATTCAGCGTGACATCGCGACCAGTGCCTTGAGCCTGCAGCAGGATGTTGCCGCTGCCATCGGCGCTGACCGCCTCGTCCACAGTGACGCTGCCATCGGCAGTGCGAACCACGACGGGCCCGTTGCCGCCCTCCGTCGCGACCCCGCTACCACCAATACTCAAGCCGTCGGTCTCGTGGATGAAGATGCCGCCGCTGGTGCTGTTGGTCGCCGCCAAGGTTGCGGCGGTGGTGTCAATATCCTGGCTGCCCGTGCCGATCCCCGTGGCCGCGATCAAGGTCGCTTGATCGCCAATCAGATTCGATGCCTCGGTGCTCAATACATCTGTGATGGCGCCGGTGTTGTCGCCCAGGCCAAAATCATCGTCGTCGGCTTCGATGACGATATTGCCTACAGTCGACAGGATACTGACCGCCACGTGGGCCGTGGCTTCCACCGAAATGTCACCGCTGGCCGACTGGATCGTGACCCCGTCGGCCTGTGTCACGTCGCCATCTGCATGGCCGGCCTGATTCGTGCCCTGGTTGTAGTCTTCACCCGCACTGAGGTTCACGGCGCCTGAACCGGCGGCCGAAATCAGACCTGCATTGTGCAGGATGTCGTGCCCGGCGAATAGATGGATATCCCCGCTGCCGCCCGCTGCCGTGATGGCAGCCGCAATCGTCAAGTCATCGCTCGTGGTGTTGCCTTCCGCCGCCAGCGTGATGTCGCCTCCGTCCTGGTTTTGCACGGCCTGGCTGACCGTTAGTGGGCTACTTGCCGTCACCGTGATATTGTCGTTGCCCGTTGCCGTTGCGTCGGCGTTGTCGATCGTCACGCCGCTCAACGAATCCACCGTGCCGATGGCCAGCGTCCCGCGGTTGCGGAGGTTGATGTCGCCGGATTCGGTCGATGCCGCCACCGTGCTCACCTGCAGGTCCAGATCTTCCACGTCCGTGCCGATCCCCGAACCCGCACGCAACGCCGCCTGGCCGCCCACGACATTGACCTTGGGCGTCGCGTCGTCCAACTCGCCGGTTAGATTGTCGGTGATGGCGCCTTCGCCGCCGCCGTCGCTGTCGGCCGTTACCACAATTGTGGCGCCCGTGCCGGTCAGCACGCTCAGTGCGATGCTGCCCGTCGCGTCGTAGCGGATTTGGCCGCCGCCGCCGCTGGAGGTGGTCGTGGCGTCGGCCATAGTGATGTCGCCGGCATCCGCCGTCACGCTCACCGTGCCCGCGCTGCCGGTGGTGACGTTCGAGTCTTGCGTCACCGCGTCACCGTCAATGTCGATGGCTCCGCTGGTTGAGCTAACCACGGCGTTGATGTCCACCGTTCCGGCGTCGGCATTCAGTGTTACCGTGCCTGAACCGTGGGCCGTGACCACCGAGTCGATGGTCAAGGCGCCCGCGTCCACGTCGATGTTGATTTTGCCGTTGCCGGCTTGCGTTACGGCGCCTGTGCCGCCAACGACCATTCCGTTCGACTCGTGGATAAAGATATCGCCACTGCTGCTGTTGCTCGCCGCCAATGTGGTGATGGTGGTGTCGATATCCTGACTGCTGGTACCGATCCCCGTGGCCGCTCTGAGCGTCGCCGTTGTGCCGGCAATGTTGGCCGCTTCCGTGCTCAGGTTGTCCGTGATCGTGCCGGTGCCGTTGCTGCCGCTGTCGGCGGTTACGGAAACCGTGCCGCCACTGCTGAGCGTACTCAGTGCTACGTCCGTGTAAGCCGTGTAGGCAATCGTGCCGCTGCCAGTGGCGCTGGTCGTCGTCCCGCTTGCCATGTCGATGCCGCCGGCCGCGGTATCCACGGTGATCGCACCGCCAGCCGAAGTGATGCCTGCGTCCTGGTCTACGTTGTCGCCGGCGTTCAGGTCGATGTCGCCGGCTCCGCTGGCGCCGATCACGTCCGCATTGGATATTTCGTCCACCGCGTCGATGCGGATCGTCCCGGTCGTCGACGTCACCGCCGCATTGACACCCACGTCACTGCCCGCGCCGTTGGCGTCCAGCGTGATCGTACCCGTCCCGTCCGTGGCGATACCGGTTTCGCCGGACACCAGGGTGATCGTCCCGTTTTCGGTGGTTAGCAGGATTGTCCCAGCTTCTTCCGCGTCGCTCTGGACGATCCGGTTCACGCCGATCGGGCCGCCGGTGGAGAGTTCGGTGATCTGGATGTTGCCGCTGTCCGAATTTTGCGCATCAAGCGTCGTGATCGTGGTGTCGATATCGTCCGCGCTGCCGATGCCTTCTGCTGCGCTGAGCGTCGCGGTCGTGCCGATGATGTTTGCTGTCTCGACGGTCAGATTGTCCGTGATGGCTCCCGTGTCGTTGCCGTCGCTGTCGGCGGTCACGGAAACCGCGCCGGGACTATTCAAAACGCTCAAGGCCACATCGGTCCCCGCGCTGTACGCGATGGTCCCCGAACCCGTAGTGGATGTGGTTGTGCCGTCGGTCATATGGATACCGCCAGCCGTCGCGTCGACGGTGATTGCGCCGCCGGCCGAGGTGATGTTCGCGTCCTGGTCCACATTGTCGGCGGCATTAAGATCGATCGTGCCGGCGCCCGCAGCGCTGATGACCACGGAGTTCTGGATCATGTCGGCGGCGCTGATGGTGATCGTTCCCGCCTGCGAGCTCACGACCTGGTTGACCACCACGTCGCTGCCCGTGCCCTGGGCATCCAGGGCAATGGCACCGCTGCCAGCCGTGGTTACACCGCTGCCCGACCCGTCCACGGTGATCGTGCCGCCTTCGGTGCTCAGTTCGATACGGCCACCATCCCCGGCCGAGCTTTGCCGCAACTTGTTGACCGTTACGTCGCCGGATGCGGCGATGACGTTGACGATGATGTCTCCATCGCCCTCGTTTTCCATCGACAGTGTGTCCACGTCGACGTGCTGCACATCGATACCGGTTTGCGCCATCGCCGTGAGTTGGGAACTCTTGAGTGTTTCCCCGGAGACCCCATCGTTGTCTACGGCGGGATCAGCCTGTTGGATCTTGCCGGAGTCGGAATACAGGATGATATTGGAGCTTACCGCTTCCACTTCGTTGTAGATTGTGATGTCGTGGACTGCGTCCAGCCAGATATTTCCCGTGGTAATCAGGGTGTTGTACGGGTTGCTGTAGTCGCAGATATCGATGCTGCCGCCGAAGATTTTCAGTTCGTCGTGGAACGTCGTCTGGTCTGCGCCGAAGGCACCGACCCGCACGTTCCCGGCAGAGACACGAGCATGATGGTCGGCCGGGTCTTCATGCCCGATGATGATCTGCGTGAACGTATCGATTAGCGCCAGGACTTCCTCGGCCGTGATGTTCAGAACACCGGACATGGTCTGCTGGGGCGGTGAGGCCACTTCGATCGAGTTCGCTACCGTCGCGGGGCGAAGCGTGATCGTGCCGCCGCCGCTGACCGATTCGTTCCCGCCCTGGAAGTCGATCTCGTCGCCTTCGAGCAAGATATTGCCGGTCACGGCAACGTTTTCCTCGAACACGATACTCGACGCACCCGTAATCTTCAGGTCGCCGGTCACGGCAAGCGAGTCGTCGAAGGTCACCACGCCGCTAGACGCGATGATCAGGTCGCCATGGACAATCACTTCCCGATCGAAATCCACATCGATCGCGCTGATCGTCATGCCTTCCAGTGGATCCGTGTAGCCCACGCGACCCGTCACGTTGATATGTCCCGCCGCAGTCATGGTGAGCTGGTCATCGCCCATGACACCATCACCGTCCAGCGAGTGAGAGGTTTGCGTCCCCATCTGAATGTGGCTGGTTTGGCTTTCGACAGACCTCACCCCACTGACCTTGACCGAGTCCCCGATCTCCACATACCCGTTTTGGAGAATATCTTCGGCGATCGTCGTCGTGTGCCCGGAACCGAGAATGACCAGCGATGAATCGTCCTGTCCCACGATACGATCGTCGATGAAAATCTCACCACCTAGCTGCGGGTTTTTCAGCACCAATGGATCCTTGAACACAATCTGTCCGTCGCCGGAGTCCGGATCGTAGTCGGTATTGGGATCGCCGATCTGGATGTTATGGCTGCCTTCATCACTGCCGATGACGATCTGCTTGAAACCATCTTGCAGCTTGCTCAGTTCGTCGACGTTCAGATGGAAGGCACTTCCGGTGTCCGAATTGGTCGTGCCGAACACGATCGGGCGATCCGGCGTGCGAGGATGCAATTCCAGAATGGCACCGGGACTACGCAGCACAGCCTGCAGGTCGATCTCGTCGGCCACGATGGTAACGTCCTCGCCGCCTGCATCCACCGGATGTTCGACCGTCTGCTTACCGGCGAGGTTTGCGATCAGGGTATAGCCGCCCGAAGAGCCAACCGTCTTGCTGAGCTTGTGGATCGATGTGTCGCCCACGGGCATCACGTGGATCGGATTGCGGTCGCCGCTGATCAAGTTCAGCTTCACGGCATTGACAACGACCGAGAGGGGGCTGAATTTGAATTCGTAGTCGCTGCCACTGACCGTGACCGTAACGGGCGCCCCGATCCCGCTCAGCGCTTCAAGCGTCACTTCGCCACTTGCCGTACGCACGTAGGGCCCGTTGGCCTGTCGCAAGATCGTGCCGTTGTCCTCGTGATAGGATTCCTCGTGGCTCGTGGCCCCGCTTGCAGTGACCTGCCCCGTGGCCACCTCGGCGGTGGCCTTGCCATGGCGCAAAGCCCAGTCAATATCTACGTCGAAAGCGTCCGAGCCTCCGGTGTACGTCCCGTCGGAACGCAGCCAGCCTGAAGCGGCCGGATCGACGTTGATGGCCCCCAGCGGCGCGCGAACGTCGATGTCGCCGTTGCCGTTGACGAAAACCCTATCTGCGAAGGTGATGTCGCCGCTGTCGGTGATCAGCGATACGGCTCCGCCGCCCGTCTGGACGGGTCCGTTGATGGTCAGGCCGCTACCCGTCTGGCCGCCGGCGTACAGGCTGACTGCCCCGGCCGAGGCTGTGACGCCCGCATTCCCTACCACAATCGCCCCGTCCAGCGTCTGCACGCTGACGCTGCCGCCGGCACCCTGGCTGATCCGATCGACCGTGAGCGCACCGGCGTTCTCCAGTGCCACATCACCGCTGACCGTGTTGACGAAGTCGATGGCGCTGATATTGATCTCCAATGCGTCGTCGGCTGCTCCAATGCCGCCGGCGGCCGTTACCTTCAGCCGGGCATCCGGCGCGATGATGTCAGGGTCTCCCTCGCCGCCGTCGAAGACACCGCCGCCGGTGCTCGTGATTTCGAGATCATTCGTACTGGTGGTGCGCAGCTTGCCAAGGGTCACGGCTCCGCCGGCGTCGATGGCGATGTCGCCACTGCCCGCGTCAACGATGGTTTGGCCGGTCATGGTCAAGGGCCCTGAGCCCGCATCGATGGTCACGTCGCCGCTGGTCGATGTGATGTCGCCCGATTCGGCAAGAGTCATGCCGCTTCCGGCGTCGAGCGCGATATCACCGCTCTCGGAAGTCACTGATTGATAGAGTGCCAGCGCGCCACTGCCATCGCTGCCGGCCTCAAGCGTGATGTCTCGAAGCATCGAGGTATTGATGGCATCATTCAGTGTGATGTCACCACCGGCCTGAACCGAGACGGAATAGCCATTTTGACTGAGCGTGTTGATGACGACGTCGTTGGTTTCAACCAGGCTCACTTCGCCGCCCGATGTAACGTCGAGCGTTTCCGCATCAACGTACCCACTCACCGAACCGCTGGCTTCGAGAGTGACGTTGGAGGCATTCAACGTCTGGCCGTTGAAATTGGTGATGCTGCCGCCCTCGGCGCGGATGGCGACGTCCCCGCGTGTGGCAGAGCTGTTGGTTATCGTTGGGACGCTGACATTCCCCGTGGCCTCCAGGGTCAGGTCGCCTCCCTTCATCGTGATTGCATCAACGTCCAGATCACCGGTTTCAAAGACCGTCAGGTCGCCCGCGCCGGTCATGGTAACATCCAGGGCGTCCACCTCGGTGGTCAGTGTCAGGTCGTCGGCCGCTGTCACCTCCAGCATGCCCGCGGTCAACTTGCCGCCCAGAGACAGGCCCTCACCAGCGTCGAGTCGAATAGTACCGCTGCTCCCCACGTCCATGGGATCAACGATGACCAGATCGCCGCCTGCGGTCAGATCGATCGTCTCCCCGGAAGCGGTAGGCAGAGAAACCACGATCAGGGTCCCGGTCACGTTCAGCGCGAAATCGCCTGGAGTGCGATACGGCGCGATCAGCACAAAGTCGCCCTCGATGGTGGGCACGGTAACCGAGGTGTCTTCGGTGCGAGTGGCGACGCCAAAGGCATCGCCCACGGTTGCCCCTTCGATGCGGAGCGTGTTGTCGGTCACGTCGGTGGTTGCCACGTTGTCATTTGCTTCGATCTGTGTGCCGAGGCTGCCGAGGATCGACGCCCAACTCCCTGTGACGCCATTCTGGCCCGGTTGCGCCGCATAGGTAGTTCCGTCGATTCTGACATCGTATTTGATGTGGCTATTTGCCGGATCAGCGATATGGCTGAACGTTATCTCGTTGATCTGAACCTGGGGCCCGCTCCACTGCTGGAGGGTTTCCGTGTCTGCTTCGATCGTCGACGTCGCCTGGTCTCGCAGTTCCGCACCGCTGACGGTGAAAGGCGTATTGACTGCGTCGGCGGTCAGCGTCAGGGTCCGGTTGGCCGCATCGATGGTAGCAGCAACCGCCAAATCGCCATCGTCGTTGATATGACCGCTCAGGGCGGTGAGGAGGGAATCCCAGGTGCTCTCAACCCCGGCCACACCCACGGTGGCCGAATACTCCGTTCCCGCGACTGTCACCGCGATGCGATAGCCGTCTCCGATGATATCGGGGAAGACGATCTCGCTGATCTGCGCAGCATCCTGTCCGGCAGGCGTCTGTAGGTTCGTGGCGACCTGGATTGCCGTAGAATTCGGGTTGTCCTCCAACGTCTCATCGACTCGGCTGACGTCGCTTAGACTGAACGGCGTATTGTATGCATCGGCGGTCAGGACCAACGTGGCGGCGCCGGCGTCTTTGTCCACCGCGATCGCCTCGCCGGATTCGATGCGTGCTTCGAGCGCGGCCAGCACTCCGCTCCACGTCGCTGCCACATTCACCGTTTCGGCGGCGGCGCTGTAGTCGGGATCCGTCGAAGCATCAACCAACGCTGCAATGCCCACGGCGATGTTCGCCTGCGTGTCTCCAAGCTGTGCCGTGTATACGAAGCTATCGTCGTCGATGGCAAAGGTGTATTCCGCCCCCTGGACCGTTGTAAGATCGACGACACTGACGACCCGCTGATCGGCCGTGCCTGTTGTTGCCGAAACTACCGAGCCTATGTCGGCGATCGCCCCCATCCCGGTTGCGGATAGGGAAATGGTCTTGGTTCCGGCGCCGGCGGTGATGGTTACGATTTCGTCGGCGCTAGTGGCCGCATAACCGGCATTGGCATCGATTGCCGAGGCAAGACCCGTCGCGATGGCGGCCAGATCGTCTCCTGACTGCGCCACATAATCAAAGCCCGTGCCATCCACAGTGACGGTGTAGGTGAGCCCTTCGACGACGCCGACGCCCGTCAGGTCGATGGTTCGGGCCAACCAGGCGTCGTTGACCGGCGAGATGCTGGTGCCGAGGCTCGCGCCCGCGGCGGACACCTTAGAGGTGGCACCGTCGGTGGTAGTGTTGAATGTCTGCGTACTGCCGCCCGATGTCCAGGTGGTAGCCGTGCTGTCATCCACCGCGAACACGGTCAGTGCGCCCGGCGTGCCGTTGTAGTCGGTCACCGGCACAAAACGCAGCTTGGTGTTGGCACCATTGTCCTGGATCAGCAGCGCGGCGGTAGTGCTTGGCGTGCCGATGTCGTGC
This sequence comes from Planctomycetota bacterium, assembly GCA_002686265.1. Taxonomy (GTDB): domain Bacteria; phylum Planctomycetota; class UBA1135; order UBA1135. The sequence continues at coordinate 36,891 of NZBA01000097.1, read as the reverse complement.
CAATTCGATCCGCCGTCGGTCGTGTACTGCCAGTCGCCCTGGGTCGCGCCGTTGGCAGCGTTGTTGCTGACAGCGATTCCGGCGAGGCTGTCGCCACTGTCTGGATCGCTGAAGGTGGCGGAGAACAGGCTGTTGACCGTCGTGCCGGATGGGTCCGCGGCGTCCTCGTCTACCGCCGCCAAGTTCCGTGCGGCGCCGAAGGCGGGCGCATCGTTCTGCGCGGTGATGGTAATGATCGCCGCGGCGCTTCCCGTATTCCCGCCCTGGTCGGCGGCGTTCTGGGCGCTGATGCTCAAGATCTTCGAGGTAGCAGGATCATCCGAGGTGTTATTGTACTTCACCTTCCGGGCGATGGCGCTCAGGACCGCATCAGAAATCGTGTCCGCTGCGGGGTTGGCTTGAGTGATGGCCACGTTGTCGATCATGAGCTTGCCGCCAACATAGTTACCACCCGACAGGTCGTAAGAGCCGCAAACGAAGACAAAGCGGTACACACCATCCTGACCGCCGCCGATGGTGACCGTCTGTGTTGCCCAATCGGTTCCATCGCCGGAACTCGTGCCCGTCTGGTCCAGAATGGTAACGACGCTGCCGTCGTTGACGTCGATGATGTAGCCGTACGCGTCGTAGGCATCACCACCGGCCACGGCCTTCCAGTCAAAGGACACCGAGTCATCTGCCTGCAGGGTCACCGTGCCATCGCTATAGATGTAGGGCCCGCGGAGGACGCCATAGCCCTGGATGATGTATATGCTGCCGGTGTCCATCTCCACGGCAAGATCTGCCCCTGATCTTGTGGCGATTTTCGTCGTCCGGTTGGGCCCGCCTCCGGACCAGCTGACGTTATCGTGAATGGACCCGTTGCTGGTCGGCCAGGTCGAGTCCTCGGGCGTGTTTTGGCCGGCGATCTGGTCGCTACCGTTGAGTCTGATCTGCTGGTTCACAGCGGTCCAGTCCGTGATCGTCGTGTCACCGACAGAGTCGCTCTGGAAATCACCGTTCTTGAATTCATTGGAGAAACTGATCCGCAGTTTCCGGCCGTTCTGGCCGTCGAACGTCCCGTCCACGTTACCGATGACGGCCGCGCTGCTGCCGTTACCGAGATAAACCGAGGTACCGACAATGGAGACCGCCCCGTTGGTTGTGGAGTAACTGGCATCGGTGGCAAGGCTCAGAACGTCGGACGTGCTCGCGCCGGCCAGGCTGAACTCGACGTAGCCGCCGCTGTAGTTCGTGCCGTCCGAAAAACTCACGTCGCTATCGACGACACTGGCTGCGGCCTGCTCGGCGTACGTGAAATTGTTGAGGTCGTTGATGCTCGGCGCGGCAGTGTCCCGAACGTAGGTGCCCAAGCTGACGCCCGCGGCGGATACCTTCGAGGTGGCGTCGTCGGTGGTGGTATTGAAAGTCTGGCTGCTGCCGCCCGAAGTCCAAGTGGTCGCCGAGCTGTCATCGACCGCGAACACGGTTAGTGCGCCGGGCGTACCGTTGTAGTCAGTTGCCGGGACAAAACGCAGCTTGGTGTTGCCGCCGTTGTCCTGGATCAGCAGCGCGGCGGCGGTGCTTGGCGTGCCCACATTGTGCCAGTTCGATCCGCCGTCGGTGGTGTACTGCCAGTTGCCCTGCGTGCCGCTGTTGGCAGCATTGGCGCTGATGGCAATCCCCGCAAAACCGTCCTCGCTGTCGGTATCGGTGAAGGTGGCGGCGAACAGGCTGTTGACCGTGGCGCCCGAGGGGCTGGCGGTATTCTCGTTCACGGCCGCCAGCGTCTGGCTGATACCGAAGCTGGGCGAGTCATTCTGCGCGGTGATGCTAGTGTTCAGGCTGACGGCCACGACGGACGCTTTGGAGGACGTGTCATCGACCGTGGCATCGATGGTCTGCCCGGTCGCGCCCGAAGTCCACGTCGTGGCCGAACTGTTATCGACCGCAAACACGGTTAGCGTGCCGGGCGTGCCGTTGTAGCCGGCCGCTGGGACGAATCGCAGCTTGGTGCTGGCGCCGTTGTCCTGGATCAGCAGCGCGGCCCCCGCGCTCGGCGAGCCGATGTCGTACCAGTTCGATCCGCCATTGGTCGTGTATTGCCAGTCGCCCTCGCTGCCGCTGTCGGCCGCATTGTTGCTGACGGCAATGCCCGCGAAGCTGTAACCACTGTCCAGATCGCTGAACGCGGCAGCAAACAGGCTGTTGACCGTGGCGCCCGAAGGGCTGGCGGTGTCCTCGTTCACTGACGCCAAAGTTTGGCCCGGACCGAAGCTGGGCGTGACCGGAGCGTTGATCGACGCCGAAGAGGCGTTCGGGTCCGGCCTGACCGCAGTGATGGAGATCGTTTCCGATTCCACACTGCCGGCCACATTGTCGATGGTAATGAACGAATTGAGGCCCGTCCCGATGCGATAGACGCTGCCGTCAATGTTGACGTCGTACCGCTCGGTAACGGTGTCCGCGGCATTGACCCATGCACCGGCCGGGGAAACCGAGATGATCTCGTCTTCGGCGCCGGAACCGATCGTTATCGTTGTTCCGCTGACCGCGGTCTCCGCATAGACGTCGTCGATTTCGGACGCCAGGCCAGAGGCGATCTGCTCAGCACCGTCTTCCGCCTGGGCTGTATACGCAAAGTTGTCACCGCCGATGGTGACGGTGTAGGTCTGCCCCTCCACAACCTCAAGGCCGGCGAGATCGATGGTTCGGTCGTAGCCTGCGTCCACGGCACCGGGCGTGTTGGTGCTGTCGAACAGAATCTGGCTAACCTGTTTCTGTTGCGAACCGGCCTCTCGGATCGGAACGCTCCCATCCTGTGTGATGGTGAATTGCGTATCGTTTTGATTGACTACCGCGGCGCCGTTCAGGGTGAAATTGGCACTGACATCGCCGGTGAGGGTAAGGGTACGCTCGCTGGGATTGGTAGCCACGCTGATGTCGGTCGCGTCCTCGATCGCGTTCTCAAGGGCGCCGAGGATCGACGTCCAATCGGCTGTTACCGTGGAACCGTCCACGGTAACGCTGGGATTCACGCTGACCGTGCTGCCCACGGTGGGCATGCCGTTGAACGTAACGCTAGCGATTTTCGGCACGCCCGTTTGCGCTGGTTGCACGGTGGTCACGGGGACCTGAACAACTGCGCTGGACGCATTCTGCACCGCATCGCCGGAGTCCATGGTGGTGGGCCCGGTGGTATAGCCTGTTCCGCTGGGCGCGGTATAGGCGATTTCCAGCCCGTTGATGGTGCCGGTGACAGACGGATCGGTCACGACCACGGTCGTGGCCGCGGTGGCCCCCAGAATCGTGACCTTGTAGCCGAAGGCATCCACACCTTTCAAGCGATCAGCCTGTTTGAGTTCGTTCTCGATGGTGGTGATCGACTTGTTCTGCGCGGCGGCGTATTCCTGGTTGACGAAGACATTCGGCTCGCCTTCGGCGATGGTGCCCGCGGCATCCAAGGTCACTTGGGCGTATTCCTTCTCGGCGCCTGCCGCGAAGCCGGCCTCGACGTAATCTACGTTCAAGTTGTTGCTGGCCTTGAGCACCACATCATTGCCGCTTTGGTCGACCACGGTCCGCACGAAGCGGGCGAGCATCGTGCCGTCGCCCGATGTGACTTCGATCTTGCCGTCATTGGCAATGACCCGCTGGAGTATCACCCCGTCGGATTCGTTAATGGCGATGTCCCCGGCTGCGGTCGAGTTGGCCCAGATGTCGTTGACCAGGGTATTGAGCCCGATGTTGCCCGTAGCCTGCACGTCGAGGTCGTCGGAGATGAAGATCGAACTCTCATCCGAGGCGATGTTGGCCGCACGCAGCACCATCTCGCCACTGGTCTCATTTGCCGCGACAATGCCGCCGACAACGGTCAGGGTGCCATCGGTGTAGATCGTCACATTGGCTGCCGGGTCGTAGCCGGTCAGGCCGCCGACAAAGCCGGACAAGGTGAAGTGATCGTCCAGATCGACGAAGATGTCGCGCAGGGCTCGCAGCTCGAAGTTGCTTGCATCCACGCCCGTGGCCTGGATGTTGATATAGCCGGAAGGAGTCACCCCGCTACTCTCGCTGACCATGTCGTCGAAATCTCCGTCGTCGTTGAGATCGACCTGTATTTTCTTGCCTGTGCTGTCCGTCCCCGTTTCGGCAAGGGTATCCAAATAGTCACCGTCATTGTTCAGATCCATGTACTTCGTAACGGGAGTTTCGCCCTTGGCCGTGACCACCATTTCGTCGATGGAGCCATCGGACGCGACGATGTCGCCACCGACAAAGACGTTGGTGCCCGACACCAGTTCCAGCCGGTCATCCGCAGTGAGTGTGCCGTCGATGCTGATGGCCGAGCCGGTATCGAGAATGATGCTCTTGGAGATGATACTCGAAGGCAGGTCGAAGTCGAAGTAGTCGCCGGCTCGGTACTCGACGAGATCGGGCGCCTCGAAGAAGGTGTGCAGTTTGAGGATAGCGTGGGCGTCGAAGGCCACCCCGGAGTCGTAGTCCAGGGCATCGCCGCTGGACGGTGCGATGACCTTGATGTTTCCGCCGGTGCTGGTCAGACGCAGGGTGTCGCCAATGACGGCCGCCGAATCGTAGCCGCTCGCCGCCTCATATTGACTGTTACTCTCGTTCCATTCTTCGTCCCCGATTTGGAGCAGGTGTTCCGACTGGACCGTGACATCGCCCCGGTTTCCGCTTCCATCTTTTGCGCTGACCAACAGGACCTTGAGCCCTTCGGTCTTTTCGCCCTCGCCGTCCTGCTCGTAGATCTCAATGTCGCCGCTGGTGGTTTGGGCCGCGGTCAGCACGTTCAGTGCCGTTTCCAGGCCAGTGATGCCTGTAGCGGCGGTCAGTTGCAGGGAGTCGGCCACTAAGTCCACACCATCGTCGACGAAGCTCTCGACGATGGCCCCGCCGGTCGACGTGAGAAGGATGTCGCCGTGGGAAGTGATGCTGCTGTAGGACGTAGTGCCATCGGTCCAGCGAGCGGACGCCGAAATGGTTTTGGTGCCGGCACCCGAAGCGACGGTAATGAGTCCGCCAGACGACGATGCCGCATAGTCGGCATGGGCATCGATTTCGGTGGCAAGACCGGAAGCAACGTCTGAGGCGTCGTCTTCGGCCTGGGCCTGGTACTCGAATTTCGTGGTGCCGATCGAGGCGGTGTAGGTGGCGCCGTTCTCGACGGTAATCCCGTTCAAGTCGATAGTCCGGTCTTCATCTGCATCGCTGGCGTGCTCGTCGTTGATCGACACAGGCAGCGGTGTTTCGCTGTAGACGCCGGCGCTGGCGAATCGAACCAGAATATCGCCTGCGGCGGTCACGGTGATATCGTTGTCTTCGTGGTTGGTCGCAAGCGTCACGTCGGCCAGGTCCACCGCGGAACCCGCCGCGATCGTGAGGCTGCCGTCCACGATCCGGACCCTGGGCAGAGTAAGGGCTGTCGCGCCTTGGATGACTGTGACGTTGCCCGCGTCCCTGGTCTCGATCGCCAGCGAATTGACATTGGTGGTCAGAGCGACGAGGCCGTGCGCGGTGACGTCGAGTGAATCGGCCGTGAGCAAGCCACCCGCTTCAGTTGTGATGGTGCCGTTGACGGCCAGGATCACATCGCCACGACCGCCGGCCCAGAGGATGTCAAAACTCAAGGCCGCACTTTCATCGACCTTGTGGGTAGTGAGGCTGATGTCGTTGCGGTCGCCCGTTCCCTGCGTGACGACGTTCGTGGCCGTCATGTCCCCGTGGCTGCCGATGGTTATCGCGCCGTCTGCGGCCACGACGTTCGTGAGGGTCAGGGCTTTGGCATTGTTCAGGGTGATGTTGCCGGTGCCGGAAAGCACTGCATCCAGGGCATCCACATTCGCGCTGGCAATCGCATTGCCCGACCCGTCCTCGGCGTAAACGGCCAAGCCGCGCTCGGCTCGGCCGTAGAGCGTGCCGGCCTGCACCATGCCGCTGTGGGTGACCTTGCCCCCGACCGCCGTCAGGCTCACCCGGTCGTCTGCGGACAGCAGCGAGTGAATGAGGGTGATGTCGCCGCCGTAGGTTCCGACGGTTAGAGTGATGTCGCCACCCTCGCCCTCGGCCCGCAGTTCGGTTTCCACGTCGCCGGTGATCGCGCCGCTGCCGGCCGTGCCAAGCGTCTGGTCGCCGGCCGTGATAGTGATCTGGGCGTTGGAAGAGGAAGCCGAGATCGTGCCGCTCAGGGCCACATCGCGCCCAGCCAGGATGCTGACCGAATCGACGGCGCCTACCTCGCCGCCTGCAACAATGTCCTGGCGGCTTTTCAGAGTTACCGAATCGGTGGCCGTGTCGCCGTGACTGCCAATCTTTGCCGAATCGGCCTGGGTCAGCCCGGCGGTGGCTTCGAGGTTGATTGCGCCGGTGGCGGTCAGCCGGGCCTCGGACGGCAAAGTGCCGGCGGCAGCCCCATCGGGTACCAGCCCCAGGACGTTGAGCCAGCCGGCGGCGGTGATGTCCAGGTTTCCGTCGTTGGCGGTGATCAAGCCGCTGAGTGTGGCGTCGCCGGCAGTGGCCACGGTCACCGTGCCCGCGGTGATGGACTCGCCGTGGAAGGCGCCGTATTGAACCGAGCCGCCGTCCAATGTCCTGCGTTCAGGGACGAGCTGGGGCTCATGATCATAGACCGGCAGATCCTTCCATTGGGTGACCCACTTCTCCTCGACCACTTTGGTTTGGGTGTCGTAGGTCTCGTATCGTGGCCGCAGGCCCCAGATGTCGTGATCTTGGCTCACCCACTCGTAGCTGAACGTCTGGCGAGTGTCGTAAACGTCGTGCCAGATGGAGGTCCAGTTGTAGCGGTAATCGTTAAATACTTCGTAGAGGTTTCTGTTGAAATACCAACCGGGAGTCGATTCAATGCGGAATTGAATCCGCGGGTTCCCGGGGCCGTAGTTGTAGGTCGTGTGCCCCGACTCAGGAATGGTGACCCAGGCATAGTGGTCCAGAAATACATCGTCATCGCCGCTCCAGACCCAGTCGCCCCCGCCATCATCTTCACGGAAGTGCGACCACAGGCGTACCTGGTCTCCATGGCGGAGCACGCCACCCCATAGACGATGTCCGGAAGCGCCGTTCCCGTACCAGCCCGCATCGCCGCCGCCGCCCCAGCCACGTTGAGCCCGGTAGTGGTGCGGGGAAGTCGGCACCATGACGCCCGCAAGGGCCCACTCCTCTTCCGCGCCCCATTCGGTGTTTACGTCGTGCCATGTGCCGACCCAGTAGACATCGAGATCGAACTTCTTGTCTTCTGCGTAGCCGACATGGACGGTGTGGGAGTAGTTCGTCGTCCGCCCGGTGATGCTTGCCGTGTCCGGCCGATATCCGGTTGGCACAACCACGTAACGGCTGGTGCCGTAAGTGCCGGAAACACCGGCTGCCGCGCCGGTCGGAGTGTCGGTAACATTGGTTTCAGTGCCCGTGGAATCCCAGTGCCAATTGGGCTGACGGGATTTCGCGATGGTGCTGCCTCCAGTGCGGCCGTCGTTGATGGAGAACTCCCGCCTGCCGTTGCTGTGGTAAGTCACGGTCCAACGGTCGGGGCTGCTGTCGTAGTCGAACTCCCGGTAGTAGGTTTGCGTGAGGGCTTCGTGGTCGGATTTATCCTGAGTGTACAGGGACGTGGCATGATCGCGGTAGGCGCCCACGTACTTGACGGTGATGGTCTCGCCGTTGACGTTCGCCGAGGTACCACCGATCAGTTGCGGTTCGCCCTGGGACACCACGCGCAACACGTCGTCTTGTGCGCCTTCGGGCATGCGGATGTACTTGTCGCGCCACCCGGCAACGTCGACGCGGTAAATCACGTCGTTGCTGTCGCCGGATTCCGGTTCTGCGTTGGTTACGTTGTTACCGCTATACAGGTCGTTTGCCTCGTACCAATCCGGCGTCCAGTTGGAGACACTGGGATTGCCGTTCAGTGTCCTGTGAACCTCGGGATTGGCGAAGGTGAAATCGTAGAGTGGCATGTAGCCGAGGTGGTTCAAAACCTTTATCTGCTGGTCGTCGCTGAGCTCAGTGAACGTCTTGTAGTCGTCGGACTTGTAGTTGGTCGTCCAGCCAAAGGTCGCGTTCGAGTAGTCGATGCCCTCGATGAAGAACTGCCGGGTCTTCTTGCTAGCGCTGGCCTGGGGATTGTAGTAGCCGATCTGCTCCAAGGTCACGTCCATGGTGTAGAACTCGGAACCGACCTTGATCTCCTCCATGCCCACCTGCTCGGTGACGGTGGTATCCACCCAGTGGACCTCAGGCACGTTGATCCGCCCCACGGCCACCTTGTTGTAGCCGGTAACCACGCGGATCATCCTTACCGTGGTCACGATTACCGGATCGCTCACCGTAGTCGTGCCGTCCACCGAGGCGTCGGCCCGCACCAGAAGGTCGTCGCCCACGTTGAGCACAATGTCGTTGGTCGCGTCCATCTGGCCCTGACCGGTGATGTTTATGTCGCCGTCGCCAAGCTCGCCAACGGTGATTGGACCTTGGAGCTTGCTCAAGCTCCAGTTGACGGTGTCCACGCCGGCGTTGGCCTCGATGCGGTTGGGGGACTGGATCGCGCTGGTCACGGTGAGGGTCTGGCCGGCGCTGAGTAGGACTCGGCCCGTCGCCGCGCCGTTGCTGACCACACCGTCCACGCGAAGGGTCGGGGCGAGCAGATGGGTCAACGAATCGGCCTGAACTTCGGCCGGGTCGGCACCCGCGGTTGCGCCGGCCACATAGACCGTGTCTGTTGCGCGGAGCAGCAGGCTGGAGCCGTCCGCCCGCGTCTTGATGCGCCCGCCGGGCAGGACATTGACCGCCTTGCCCTGAGCGGTGACGGTGTCCGCCGCGTCCACGTGTCCGCTTACCGTTACTGCCCCGGCGGTGGAATGGAGCGCGATGCTTGCCGCATCCGCGGTGAATTCGCCGTCTGATTCGGTGAACTGGCCTGCCGCGCCGGCGATGAGGATGTCATCGTGGGCTGTGAGTGTGATATCGCCGCCGGGGCTGGTATCCAACGTGCCGCCAGAGATGCGGTCCCCGTTGTCGTCGAGCACCACCGAGTTAACAAGGATGCCGATATCGTAATCGCCGGCGCCTCCTTGGAGCGTCAGTTGATCATCGGCCTGCACCAGGCCATCGACCAGCAGCAGGGTGTCGGTGCTGATCGTCACGTCCGCGCCATCGTCCACGGCCTCGATCAGGCCATAGACCTGAATGTCGCCGTCGCTGTTGATCCGGACAAGACCGTCCGCGGCGTCGGCCCACGCCCCACTGCCGGTGGCATCGGCCTTGACAATGCTCAGAGTACCCATGGAGAAGGACACGCCGGAGTCGACATCACGGCCAAGGGCCAGATTCACGCGTTTGGCCTGCAGCGTACCGCCCCGTGCGGTGAGGGCGCCGTTTTCATCCACCCCCTGGCCGCCCAGCGTCAACATGGCGTCGGCTTCAATGTCCACCACGGCATTCTGACCGGACCAAGTCACGCTCCCGTCGTCTGCCAGCGTGGCCCCGCCCAGTACCGTGCCCACGATGTCCACGTTCGGGGCGGAAATGCTCACGGTGCTGGCATCAGCCACGCTCGACACTTTGACCCCCGAATCCAGCTGAATCAAACTGCCCGCCTCGATCTCAAGGAGCCGGTCGGCGGAGATGATGCCGCCCTGCTGGGTATAGGTGCCGTCCCCATTGTCCACCCGCTTTCCGAGCTGCACGGTGTCTTCCGAGGTCAGCGTCAGCCGCTGGCCCGTGCCGTCGACGGTCAGGGGGCCGTACACAAGGACCTTCTCGTCGGCGGCAACCAGCATGGAACCAGCCAATTCCACGTCGCCATGGATCTCGGCCATGCCATCGATGTCGATCTCCACCTCGTTATCATCCAAGGCCGGCGTTGCCCGCGTGCTTCTCAGTACTCCGGCCACGTCCACGTCGTGACCCACCAGGCGGATCCGCGCCCCCGTCTCGATCCAGCCTGAGGCGGCCTCGATGGTCACCGATCCGGTTGTGGAGCCGATCTGTACCAGATCGAGGTCCGGGTTCTGTCCGCCGATGGTACTGTCGATGGAGACGTCGCCCGTGCCGGTGAGCAAAATCTGGCTGCCGACGCCCCCGGTGCTGAGGACGCTGGTGCCCTTGGTGCTCAGCGTACCGGCGGTGACGATGATGTCGTCAGCCGCGGTGAGGCTGCCTCGCAGCGTCAAGTCGTGCGCCGCCGTGACCACCACGTCGTTGCCGCGGCCCCCGGCGATGACATCGCCCTTGATCACTGCATTGAGACCGCCCGGATACAGTGCGATCGGGCCGTCTACGGTTTCCAGCAAGCCAGTCCAATCGAGGTCCACGTTCTGGCCGCCATCGTTTTCAGCGCTGTTCAGGTTGATGGCCGTGTGCGCTTTGAGCTTGCCGGCGATATAGAGTTGGCCGTTGGGCCCGGCGGGTGCGCCCAGGTTGATCACCGATCCGGATTCGGGCGCCAGCAAAGTGTAAGGCAGGGAGGATGACAGGTCCGCGGCGGATGTGTCGAAGCCCAGCAGGTTCGCGTTCACGGACCCGGTTTTGAGCTTGAACGCATAGGGACCGGTCAGCATGAAGCGGCTGTTGCGCAGCTTGACCTCGATATCGGGATTGTCGAGATCGTCGAACGTGTAAGTTGAGTTTACGGGATGGTCCGCGTTGTCGGACTGCGTCACGGTGAACTCAAATGTGTTCAGCGCCGTTTGCACGTCGGCCATCAGGCCTTCGATACCCGTATTGCCGGCTGCATCCGCAGCCGTGACCTTCACTTGGCCTTCCACCTCGAAGTCGACTTTGTCGAGCCATACGTCCAGGGTCACATCGTCGGCCAGTTTGCCGTCGGCAGTGGCGATGAACCCGTCGGCCTCGACCTCGTTGGTAACCGCTGGTGCGAGGATATCGATATCGCCGGTGCCGAAGACATTGATGGCGCTATCGGGCCGCCAGGTGGTAATATGCACCGAACCTTGCAGCACCATGCCTTTACCATCGTCCCCCGCGCCGCCACCAATCAGATCAACCGTCTTGCCAGCGGAAACATCCTGGCCCAGCACGACTTGACCGTCGGCGGCGATGGTCACCGTCGATTCGCCGTCGAAGTTACTGATCTTGCGGCCCAGGTACTGGCCTTCACCATCGTAGAATGTGTCCACCTGGCCGCCGGCAACCAGCAGGCCGAGGATTTCCGTATTCTGGGCCGCGTCGATACTGATGGATCCATCGGGCTCGTGCACAACCAACTCGGCGGCGCCGGGGATGTACACGCCGCGGTTGTCCGGATTGGCCCCGCCGTCCACCTCGATGGCATCGCGGGCGGTGAGATATCCGCCGGTCTCGACCGTCTCGCCGGCTTTGTTCGTGGTCATGCCGCCGACCAGGGCCTGGCCGGTGGCCGCGATCCGGATCGTGCCCGGCTCGTCGGACCAGATGTAGGACTCGCTCACCAAGTTGCCTTCGTCGTCGAAGGTCTGACTGACGTTGGCCCCGGCGGTGACGTGGCCCATCATCCAGACGTCGGTTCCGGCGGTAACGCTAACCAGCCCGCCGCTTCCATCGGAGGTGTCGCCCACCGCGGTCAACCCACCGGCGGTGTTGACCAGCACGCTGAGGCGGTCGTCGTCGGCGCCGGCCTGACCAGCCACCAATTCCACGCTCTTGGCCGCGACGATGCCTGTGTCCAGGTAGATCTGTTCGCCAGCCTCGACGCGGGCCGTGGAATCCGGCCCGGCAAAGGTCACGCCGTTGGCGCCAATCGTTCCGCCGGGCACGACGGCGCCGAAGATATCGACATCCTTGGCCCCGTACACATTGACGGCCGTGCCGGCTCCGGTTGTTACCAGTCGCGAGGTGGAGTGCACGTAGACGCTGGAGCCATTCGCATCGGATCCGCCGCGGTCGGTCTTGTCGGTCTCCATTCCGCCGTAGAGCGTCATGTCGCCAGCCACGTCGGCAAAGCCTTCCCAATAGACCCACTTGTCCGACTGAAGGACCAGATCGCCGCCGGCACCGAGCACGTCGATATTGCCCCGCACGATCACGTCCTCGGCCGCGCCGACCTCAATACCGTGATCGGCCATGAGCGTGGTCAGCGTGCCGGTCAGCAGGAAACTGAATCCCCGGTGGCCGTGCAGGTACTGGGGCTGGAGCACGTCGATCGAGTCGATCGTGCCGTCGTCTTCCGGGTCATTGGCGTACACGATGTACGTGCTTCCGGCCGCATCGCTGAGTTCCCATCGCTTGCCCGCCTCGATCGACCGCAGTGTGGCCGCCCCGTCCAGTGCGTGCCCGTTGTCTGTAAAGGCCTGTTCCAGTGCGGCTGGGAGACTTCCGGCGTCGAGGTCTGCGACCATCGCGCCGCTCGGTGGCACGTCAAACAGCTTCCTGCCGGGTATGGTATCGAAGTACGAGGCGAAGTCGTGGAACGTGCCGCCCATGTCAAAGTCCATGCTGCGACTGGCAGTCACGGCACCGCCCACCCATAGCTCCTCGGTGCAGCCGAGGTGGATGTCGGCATTGTTGCCCGTAAGGAACGCCACGGGAGCGCCGGAAGTGTAGTCAAAGTCGGCGCCGGCGGTCACGGCCGAACCGGGCATCATGTGCATGAAAGTGGCCGCGTCGATATCGATGCGGGTATCCGGATGGCGGCTGTAGACCAACCCGCCTTCGAGCACGGTGACAGAGGTGTCGGAATCGATGTCGATCTGTGACGACTGGCCCGATGCCCCGGCCTCACCGGGAGCATGGACGCCGGTCTTGATGATGCCGGCGATGCGGACCGAGCCAGAGGCGTCGATATCCACCAGGCTGTTGTCGTCGCCGCCCCGGATGATGCTGCCCACGTCCGTTTTCAGGCTGTTCTGACCCGTATTGTAGATGGGGCCATCCGTATCATCCTCGTAGGTGATCAGCGGTGTGTCGCTGTCCGTGTCGGTGCTGTGGATGTTCAGGTGCACCCGCTCCTCGCCCATGATCCATCCCATGACCAACATCTGTTCGTCCACGTCGAAGTAGATGTCCTGGGCCGTGACGCCTGAATCGGGCAGGCCCATGGGATCGTGCACGTTCTGCGAATTGACCTCGACCAGGTCCGCAAAGAACTCGACCCGGTCGACCGGAGCCCGCACATCTCCTTGAATGTAAATGGTGTCCCCGTAGAACCGGGTCAGATTGCGCAGAGCCGCGTTTCTAACACGAGGTATCTTGGTGTACTTGACCTCGGTGGCGTCTTCCATGTCGCCGATGCGCACGGTATTGCCTGGGTTCTCATGACCGATGGAGACGAGTGTCCAGTCGTGGTCGATGGCCGCCACATCCAGCATGGACAGGTCCACGTGGCCATCGTCGCCCTGACTGGTACGGTCGTCGCCGCTGGTAGCTTCGCCAGCAGAGCCGATGCGGTAGTTGATCGTGTCGTGGGTTGAACGGATTAGGAGTTCGCCCGTGCCGTTGATCATGTCATCACCGGTCCGGAAGTTCATGTCGTCGGCTTTCAGGACGACATTCGAGCCGGTGGCACGGGCGATGATGTTGCCGGCTTCCAGGGTCAACAACGCATCGGTCTCGTCCAGGGTCAGGTCGATCGTCCCGTTGCCGGAGGCCAGGGCGAAGGCGTCGTTGCCGTCCCGGACCTGGTTCAGCCAGTCGGTCGAGATATTGTCTACCCAGGTTACCGCGTCGAGCCATTCCGGCGTTTCGGCCAGGACCGGGATCGTCAGGCCTGGGTTTTCCTGGGGTGTGAAGTTGCCCTGAGTGATCAAACGCAGGTCATCGGCCTCGACCACTACGATGTCACCCGTGCCTTCCAGTGCGGTGGCCGCCGTCAGCGATGACACTTCGCTGAGAATTGGCGCATCGAATGTGCCGAGGGCGTTCTCCGCCTTGAGGATCAGGTGGCTGCCCGTTCCCTTGATCGTGGACGCGTTGTCGTTGATGATCGAGCCGTTCGGCGCGGTCAGTCGGACCCAACCCGAACCGCCTGCCAGCCAATCGTCCCCGGCCGAAACGAGCAGATCGGCCGCGATGTGGATGTCGGCATCGTCGTCGAAGACGCGTGCGTCAATGTAGCCGTTACCGCCGGCATTGATTCGCTCGACGACGTTCAGGTCGCTGAACGTTTCCAGGATCAGGTGCCCCGCCTTCAACTCGCTGTTCATCTCGATTTCATCGGCCAGGACGCGTATGCCCGTGGTTTCCAAATCGGACACGCTGTCCTGCTGCGTGTAGGACACATTAAGGCCGAAGTCGATGATGTCGGCATGGTCGTACTGGCCGCCCTTGCCCATGAGCGTCAGACGCTCGACACCGTCGCTGTAATTGATCACCTCGCGGCCGTTGACCACTTGGTAGGAGTTCAGTGCGATCGGCGTGCGGGCCTGCATCTGTTCGACGGTGATCTCGTCAAATGCGCCACCAGTATCCGTGATGTTCAACGTGCCGGTGGCCTTGTTGGACTGGGCGCGGTTCATCCGGACACGATAGGCGTCGTCGCCCGACGAGTCGTATAGCCCGATCGTTCGTTCGGGGAAGGCGGTCACGTAGACCGTGTCGTCGTTCGTGCCGAGATGGATCTCGGTAACCGGGACGCGCGACACTCGCAGCTTGTCGCCGGCCGCGTCGAAGAACTCGACGGCGCTGCTGTTGATGGTGCCGGTGATGGCCGCGGCCATACCTGAGAAATCCAGCGACACGTTGCCGCCGGAATCCGAGAAGCGATCCACGCCGAAGCCATCGACAAACACGTAGGTGTCGAAGCCCGCGCCGCCAGTCAGGCGATCTTCGCCGGAGCCGCCGTCGATGGTGTCGGCTCCGGCACCTGCCACGAGCCGGTCGTCGCCCGCACCGCCGCGGAGCGTATCCGCCACGTCGCTGCCGGTGATACGGTCGTCGCCGTCGCCGCCGTCGAATGTGCCTCCGGCCGGCCCGGCGATCAGTGTGTCCTCACCGGCCCCGCCGGAGACATCTACCGTCACGTCGGCCAGTCGCGACGCGTCGAACACGTCGTCGCCCGCTCCCAGGTCCACCACCACGTCCGTCACGCCGGTGTAGGTCTGGTACCAGTCGTCGAACTCGACATTGACCGTCCCGCCGGAGCCGCTGAGAATGAATGTCTCGCTGCCGTCTTCCGTATTGAAGTATTCTCGGTCGCCGGCACGCGGCCCCGCGTTGATGGTGAGGGTTCCCCCGCTCTCCTCCGCCAGGTATGGCTGTACGCGCGGCGCGTTGTGCTCGTACTCGAACAAGTTTGCCCGGAAGATCTCTTCGTCGATGATGTTCTTCCACACGCCGCCGACGAAGGGAATCTCGATGCCGATATCCACGAACACGCTGGTGACCAGATCCGCGTATGCGTCGAGGTTGAAGAGATTGGCGAAACCACCGTCTTCGTACTCGTACATGGTGGCGATTTCCGTGCCGCGAATCTTGCCGTCGCTGACCCATGTGACGTCTGTCACGTAGCCGTCTGCGTCTTTGGTCAGCTTCGAGCGCGCGATATCCTGCAAGTCGGCGCCCACGCCCACTTCGACCCCGCCGCGCAGACCGCCACGCACCACGGCCAGGCTCACAGAAGCCTCCAGCCCGGCATACATATTGAGCGTAAACTCGTCTTTGTCCATGTCCGGCGTGATCTCGCCCGCGGTGATCTTGTCGATGGCAACGTCGGCCACGAAGAATCCATCGAGCGCGTACAGCGGGTCGCCCGTCTCCAATGCCTTGCGAATTCCGTAGGTGTCGTAGCCGAATGCCAAATCGACGGCCGCCCCAAGACTGCCTTGCGCGTTGACGCCGAACACAAGCGGCCCCATGGGCATGCGCAACAGCGGGACGTCGAAATCGGCCTTGAATTCCAAGAGCGGCATCTCGTAGGTGAACAGCACGGCGTCACCACCGGTGAGGATGTTCATCCAATTGCCGATGTCCTTGATGTACTCCAGCGTCTTGAAGCCACTCCGCGTCGTGGAACTCCCGCCCGCCGAGGACTTGCTGGTAACGTCGTTCATGTTCGAGGTCAACGACGGGGGCCCATCCAGCGACGCGTTCTGCTGCTGATCGGGAGGCAGCGAGGCGAGGTCCGCGGCGGTTGCCGGCACGCAATAGTAGTGGTCGGTGCCCAGGTCGTAGATCGAGCCCAGCAGAATCTCGCCGTTGGTGCCGATCATGGCGTCGACCTGGTCGACCAACTCCAGCATGTTCTTGGCCGCATAGATGAACGCCCAGTTGATCGGTTGCTTGCCTTTCACCTTCAGGATCAAGTTGATCAGGCCCATCAGGTTGGGCTCATTCGGCGAGATAAGGTCCAGCCCAGGTATCTCCTGAGTTAGTCCTTCCACGATCGGGCGGAATGGTTCGAGCACGCCGGAGACGCGGTCAGAAATCGGTTTCAGGAAATCACTGACGAATGAACCCACATCGACGCGGAACATCTCCAGAGAGATGCTGGGCTCGGTGGCCCCGTTTTCCAGATCCCAGTCCCAGTCGACGACCAGGTCCCCTTTCACTTTGGGCAGGCCGTCTACCCCGTCCAGTTCCAGCGTCGTATCCAATCGCAGCCCGGCGTCAACCGCGAAGTTGACATCAAACAGCGTGCTCAGCGGTTGCGCCATCACGTGCGACAACGTGAACCGCCCCCGCTCGTTGCCCACGTAGTCAAGGGTCAGGGCGCCATTCACGCCTCCGGGCTGGACGCCCGCCTTGTTCGGATCGCGGTCCTTGTCCACAAGCGTTGCTTTGAAGAACAACAGCTTGCCCGTGCCCACAAAGGGCGTCTTGACGTTGGGGTCCTCAGGCGCGCCATCCAGGAATACGTCCACACCGAACTCGAATTCCGGATCGGACGGATCGGCATTGGTCGTCATGTAGAAGCCGTCCGTGACGGACAAGCCGAAGCCCAAGTCGAAGCTCCAACCCAACTCGATGGCAAACCCGCCTTCGACCTTCAGCTCGAAGCCCGGCACAGCGATGTCGAGCGGTATGTCGATGCCGTCGCCGTAGAGGATGCCGCCCAGCCCGACGTCGAACTGAATGGCGTCCGGCGAACCCGCTGGCAGATCTCCGCCCAGGACCCAGGCTTCCAGAAATTGACCGTTCTCGTCATACCAGGCCACGCCGATGTCGTCGATCGTGATGGAGCCGTCCTGGTTGTTATCCGCCAATAGGTCCAGATTGTCGGGGCCGAAGATGTCGAACATCGACTGTCGCGTGACCTCGATCAGCTTGCCGTTGCCGCTCAGCCGTTCCCGCAGGTCGGCGATGAGGCCGGTACGCATCTCGCCCAGGAACGTGGACGCCGACATCAACTTGTCGCCCACCAGCGGGATATCCTGCACGATGCTATCGGCAAACACGTCCTCGACCGAGCCGAGCGCGACGTCAATGCCATCCAGGATGATGCTGGGATCGTTGATCAAACTGATGATAGAGAAGCTGCCGCCCAGATTCTCAAACTCGTCGCGGATGTTCGGGTAGCTGTAAACGACCGTCGAGTGGGGGCCAAGGTCCGACGACCCTGCCAGCATTTTGAGCAGTTCCCCAAGTCCCTGATCGCCATAAGCCGGATTGGTCTGGATGCGAATCGGGGTGGACAGCGTGTGCTCGAATCCGGCCACTTCGAGCCGCACTGGCAGGTTCACGTCGAAGGCTCCCGCCAGGATCAATTGGATGTTGTCGCCCAGGCTCTCGGTGTCGAAATGGAATGCGCCGTCGTCGCCCGGAGTGCCTGCCGCTTGATCCAGTGCAACCGTGAGCCCGGCGTAATCGTCCGTCGCTGAATTCCCGTCGGCGTCGAGCACCGCATAGCCGCCGTTGACACCGATGGCGATCGGACCGGCCTGGAACCCAAGTTCCAGGTCCGACCCCAGGATCCGCGCACCGAGCGTCAGTTGAGTACCGCTGCCCTCGGCGGCTTGATAGTCGTAGAGGAACACTTCAGGAGTGCCGCTGCCAAAATCGATGCCGACGTCGATGGCCAGATTCGCGAGAGCTTCCAACCGGATGTTGCCGCTGCCTCCCAGCAGATCGCTAAGCGTTCCTACCGTGTCCACGGCCGGCAACAGCGTGCCCAGATCCAGGCCGAACGAGAACAACTCCGAGTACAGCTCCCTGAGCTCGACGTGTAGATCGAGCACATCACCGCTGATTCGCAGCGCCAGTTTCTGATCGTCAAAGGGCAGCGAGTTGTTGTCGGTGATGCCCAACGCGTCTTCGAGCGCGGACTCGACCGCTTGAATCGTGCCGGCCGGATCTTCAGCAGCCGTCTCCACCTTCTCTGCCATGTCGTCGACGAACGAGAAGACGTCCCTGATCGAGCGGTTGATCACCGGCAACGCATCGTTGTAGAACGATTGATCGGCCAGCGATTCGTTCATGAATTCGATACCCATCCGCACGCCTTGGACGATATCCAGGAAACTGACATCCTGGAAGTCGAATCCCGAACCCAAGTCTGGCATCACCACAACAAGTTCATCCCCGGCCAACGCGCCGGAGGCAACCTGCCCGGCAAGATCGAACGGCACAGCCGGGTTCTGATCCACCATCGTGACCGTGCTGAAGTCGAGCAAGTCCTGCACGTAGATTCCCAATTCGGCGTTGGGCGCGACGGGTAAATCGCTGCCGAGACCTACGTCGACCGAGAATCCCTTCAGCCGCGCGTGCGCATCGCCATCGAAGGAGAGCTGAAACGCATCGGTTATCTCACCGTCGAAGATTTGATCGATTGAGAACCGGGTATCCCCCGCAACGGCTTGGCCTGGATTGCGGTCGAAGGTAATGCCGGCCGTTGCGCCGATGTGAATCCCCGACTCCGTTCCCGCGCCCCCGGCCGTGACGCCCAAGAAGCCCAGCGTCGCGGCGATTTCCAGATCGTTGACGTCAAGCGAAATGTCGCCAGTCAGGTTGGCATCGTCGATGCCGATCGTCAAACCCGAACGCACCGAGAACGATTGTCCGCTTAGCGATTCATCCGCAGCCCGATCCAACTGGATGCTGTGCAAACCGTTCACCGCGGAGATCTCGAACACGTTGTCGCCGATCTTGATATCACTGCCGACCATGTCCGCCGTGAACGCCGTGGCCTGCGAAGTGAAGGTGGTGGACGAAGCCGTCAGCACGCCGTCGGTACCGGAGGCCAACACGTCGCCGTCCAAATCGGCGAACAACCCCACGCCGCCCGTCAGGGCCGCGTTGAGCGAGCCGGTCGCATCGGTGGAAAGCGATAGTGCGTCGCCGAAATCAAAACCAAAATCGATGGGCGAGGAAATCGGGTCGATCGCCGTGGAGAACGACACCGGCATGCTGAAAACCTGGCTCGCCGGATCGAACGCGATCTGCATGCCTGCAGGCAGTACGCCCGACGCGCTGACCGCAGCGGTCAGCTCCTGCATGGTCTTGATCTTCTGGAGTTTCTCGTGTACCAGGAAGGACTGGCCCGACACGGTTTCGGCGGCGGCGCTGGCCAGTTCCAGCGTGTCGCCGTCGATGACATCGTTGATGGTGACGGCCTCGCTTAGGCTGCCATCGCTGCCGACCAGCGACAGGTACTGATATTTCATTTCGTCGGTGAAGCCGGCACCCGTGGCCGTGAACGTCGTCTGGCCAGCCTCAATCGCGCCGCCGCTCCCGCTGAGCAGGTCCACCCGCGGACGGTCGAAGTCGATCTTGCTGTAGACGTGCTCGTCGAAGGCGTTGGCGAAGACCAGCACCTGGTCGAGCGTGCTGTCGACGAACGGGATCTGATTCAGCAGCGAATCCGCGCTCTCCACCTGCTCCTCCAAGGTATCCCGGAAGTCCGGGAACATCTGGATCATTTGCGCGACGGTCAACCCCCTGAAATCGAAGAGCTTGTCAAAGTCCTGCGTGGCGATCTGGAAACCCGATTCGTTGCCGAACATGGCGCCGGAGACCGATACCATTGGCACGGCGTCTCCCGCCGAAAGGTCGACGCCGGCCAACGAAGCAAATACCGGCAGATCGGCCGAGATGGTGTTGCCCTCCGGGGTGAAACTGAACTCGCCGTTGACCAGCGACACCGCGCCGCCGAGATCCACCGACGCACTGGCCCGCCGGCCGTTCTCTTGTCCGACGCTCACCTCCAGCGGCCCCAGGCTGGCGCCGAGGAACAAGTCGTCGACCTCCGCCGTGGCGTTGAGCCCCAAGCGGTTCAGGTCAAAGCTGAAATCGGAGTTAATCCAATCGAGTGCGAGTCCGAAATCGATATCGGCCGCGACGCCGATGTCGACCGTCGCCTCGCTATCGAACTCCAGGCCGAACGCCCCCAGGTCTTCCGTGAAATCAAGCTGCACCTGCTCGCTAAACGACGGTTCCGCCGTGAAGTTGAGCTGAACCCCATTGTCGGTGAAATCGAGAACCAATCCGTTGGTCAGGCCGCCGGGCAGCGTTGGCACCCAGTGTTCCTGGAGGTAGTCTGCCAAACCCATCATCGTCGGGTCGTTCAAACCGTAATCGCCCAGCGGGATCGTGTCATCCTCTTCCAACGGTTGATCCGGTCTCAGCGCCGGATGCAGGTAATGCTGCACGTAGTCGCCGACCTTCAAGATCGAGTCGGCCCCCAGCAGATCGTTCAGCGAGACGCCTATGCCCGGCAAACGCTCGACCAGTACCGTTCCGGCGATCCGGTTGCCGTCATCGTCCGTTTCCACGGTCAAGTCGGACGACAGATCGACCAACCACCCTCCCATATCGTCCATCAGGTCGCCAAGAAACCCTGTCAGGCTCACGTCTAAATTGGACGGAGTGATCCGGCTGACCCCCAAGCCATCCTCGAAATCAATGTGGATGTCGCCGCCAGGCATTTCAATGGTCTCTTGCACCTCGGTGCCGGTAGTGTTGACCAGCACGTCGACATCCCCGCTCAGCGTAACCGCGATGCCCTGGGTACTCACCGTGCCGCTGCCCTGTAGCGCATATGACGACGAACCGTCCGCCGTGTCGATGACCACCATGCCGAGGCGACCGTTTTGCAGCGCCAGCCCCATATCATTAACACCCAAAAAGGCGCTCACGTTCTGCCCGCCAACGAGTATCTTCTCGTTCTCGCCCGTGCCGGATTTCTCGAACACAAAGTCGCCGTCGAAATCCGCTACATCGGCAATGCCCAGTGTCAGACTGCCGGACGCCCGCAGCAGTTCGCCCTCGGAACCGGCCATGTCGAGTGCAATACTGGACCCGCCGCCCGTGTTCACCGACAGGCCTCCAGCTGCGTAGTCGACAAGAGTCCCGTCGGCGGCCGACTGGTTGACGTCCACGGCCAGCGAGCTTCCTTCGAGCGTGATCGCGTCGATACCAGCAAAGCCGGCGTTACCGGCGGTGGCCTGAAGCGATGTCCAAGTCCGACCTGGTGCGGACTGGTCGTTCATCAGGGCCAGGCCGAAGCTGACGCCGCCCAGGCTCAGGCCGGTCGCATCCGCGCTGCCGCCGTTGATTCCCGCAAACGCATTGACGCCATCGCCGCCCACGGTCAACAGGTCGGTAGTGACAGGCGAGGACGTACCCGTCGCCGGATTGTATGCGTGGACGGACGCCGTGGACTTGTCGATGGAAAAACCGCCGTTGACCTGGAAGAAGTCAGCCACGCCCAGGCTCAGGTTGCCCGAAGCCCGCTGCAGTTCGCCGTCCGAACCGGCCACGTCCAGCGTCATGGTGGCGCCGGGGCCGGTGGCCACCGACAAGTTTCGACTTGCATAGTCAACCAGCGTGCCGTCGGAGGCCGGCTGATTGACCTCGACTGCCATGCTCGTCCCCGATATCGCCAGATCGCCGATTCCACTAAAGGACGCGCTCCCGGCAGTGGCTTCGAGCGATGTCCAGTTGCGGCCCGGAGCTGCGGGGTCCGCCACCAGCGCCAATGCGAAATCCACATCCGAGAGGTTCAACCCGAGCGCATTCGCCGTACCGCCATCGAT
Source organism: Planctomycetota bacterium (assembly GCA_002686265.1). GTDB lineage: Bacteria > Planctomycetota > UBA1135 > UBA1135. The sequence goes on along the minus strand of NZBA01000097.1, from coordinate 14,980 downwards.
CCCCGCAAACGCATTGACACCGTCCCCGCCCACGGTCAGAAGGTCGGCGCTGACGTCCGTGCGCGCGCCACCTGCCGGATTGTACACGCGTACCGTCGCGGTTGATTTCTCGAAGGCGAAGCCGCCGTTGACCTGGAAGTAGTCCGCCACGTCAAGGGCAAGATTGCCAGAGGCCCGCAGTAGCTCGCCTTCCGAACCGGCCATGTCCAGCGTCATCGCGGTGCCGGGGCCGGCGGTCACCGACAAGTTCTCACTCGCGTAGTCAACCAGCGTACCGTCGGAGGCCGGCTGATTGATCTCGACTGCCATGGTGGTGCCCGAAACCGCAAGGTCGTCGATTCCGCTAGAGGAGACGCTCCCGGCCGTGGCCTCAAGCGAATTCCACTTGCGTCCCGGAGCAGCTTGGTCCGCCAAGACCACCACGGCAAAATCCACGTCCGAAAGGTTCAATCCCAGCGCGTCGGCCGTACCGCCATTGAGGCCGGCAAAAGCACTGACGCCGTCGCCGCCCACGGTCAGAAGGTCGGCAGTGACGTCCGCGCCCGCACCCGTCGCCGGATCGTACACGCAAATCGGCGCGGTGGACTTCTCGAAAGCAAAACCACCCGTTACCTCGAAGAATTCGCCGACGCCGATCGTCACGTTTCCGCTCGCTTCGAGCAACTCGCCCCGCGAACCATCCATCTCCAGCGTCAGGCCGCCTGGAACGGCATACGCGTTGTCACCGCTGTAGTCCACGACCAGCGTGTAGGCTGGCGTACCGGCAGTGGTCGTGCTGAAACCCGCTTGGCTCTGCGTAAGCTCGGCGGCGGGGGTGCTGGTGCTGGCCGTCACTTGGATATCGGCCACGTCCGTCCCAGCCAATGTGCCCCCAAACGACAAAGTCAAATCGGTACCGTTCCAGAACAAGACGTTGACATCAGCCCCCGCCAGTCCGGCAAATGCTGTGTCCACGCCGCTGCTCACATCGCTGATGGATGCGTCCAGAGCGATGGGCCCCGTGGCGTACGACTGGCCGCCGTGATCCAGCGACAGCGTGAACGTTCCTGATCGGGCGTCTGTCTCTAACGTGATCCCCTGCCGCTCGGCCTGCGGCGACTGGCCCTGAGTCAGCCGGTACGGAAGCACCACGGCCAGGTTCAGCGCCGACGAATCGACAACGAAGTCGGGGATGTCCTCTCCCGCTCGATCGCCGGTGAATGTGACCGTGTAGTCCAGGTGTTCGCTGTCGGACGACCCTGCGTCATAGACGACCGTAACGTTGCCAGCGCCGATGTTCGACAGCCCTTCCAAGGCCGTCCGGATGCCGGCGGCCAGCGCCGCCGGGTCGTCGTTGTAGGCAATCGGGGCGGTGGTCTGGCCGTCGCAGGTGATCAGGAACGTGCCGGAAGGCGCGGCTACATCGGGCGTGGCCGCGATCTGCAGCGAGCCGACGTTCTGGCCGGTCAGACTGCCGCCGAACGTGACTTCCCATTTCCCGGCCGCGCCGCCCACCGTCACCGACGCGCCCGCCAGCGCGCCGAGTGCCGCGTTCAGCGCCGATTGGACCTCGGTTGGCGAAGCGTCGAAGGCCAAGGCCGACGTGGTGTAAGCCGAGCCGTCGTGATCGAGCGTCAGTTTGAACCTGCCAGATGCCTCGGAACCGACGACCACCTGCTGCACCCCGCCCGTGGCGCTGGCGCCCTGTGCGATGGTACCTGTCAGAACCTGCCCCGTGCTCAAGTGATTGGTCGCGATGAGGTCGCCGATATCCTGGCCCGACAATGCGTCTCGGAACCAGATCCGGTACTTGTGACTGCCCGATGAACGCGGATCGAACTTGACCCGAATGTCGCTGTTGCTCGCGCCCAGCAGCGACACCAATGCCGCCCGGATGTTTGTCTCATTGGTCAGCGTCTGGCTGCCCCGGAACGTGACCGTTTCGGTGCCGGATATGCCGTCGATCTGAAGGTCGTATGTGCCGCTGGAACTGTAGGGCTTGGTGAAGATCAGAGATTTGATTTCGCTCGTGCCCGCACCCGTTCCCCCGGTGACGGTGACCGACGTGAAGACCGGTTCGGACTCGATCCGCGGAATCTGCACCGTCAGCTGCTTGACCTCGTCGATGCCCGCGGCCGAGGATACCGTCTGGGCCACGTCCACGGTTACGCCGGCCGAGCTGGTAGAGACGCTCAGTCCGTCCACGTTCGTACCGGCCAGTGCCCCGTTCAATTCGATCTGGAACCCGGCATACCGGTCGCCGGTCACCGTGACGTTGCCGGCCCCGATTCCCGGCAGCGATTCCAGCGTACTGGCCAGGCCGGCGATCAGTTGGCTGGCGCCGTCGGTGGCCGACACCGCAAGCGCCCTGGTATTGCCGTCCAGCGAGAATGTGAGCTCGCCCACGGTACTCGCCGGCAGGTCCAAGTGATAGATGCTGTTGGCCGCCTCGGTCGTATCTGGAGTGGCCGGCACCTCGATCCCCTGGTTGACCGCCACGCGGAGCTGGTCGGCGGAGACGGTCAGCGTGTCGATGCCGGTGAAGGCTGCGTTATCGGCGGTGGCTTCCAGCGAAGTGAATTTTCGCGACGGGTCGTCCATGTCGGCCATCAGGGCCAGTCCGAAGTCCACGTTGCCTAGCGATAGGCCCATCGCATCGGCGCTGCCGCCATTGACTCCGGCAAACGCGTTCGCGCCCGTGGCGCCGATCGTCACTACCTCCATGTCCGCCGTGCTGCCGTCGGACAAGACGATGCCCGGCGCTGTCTTCTTTTCCAGGCCGAACCCGCCGTTGACGCTGAAGAAGTCGAACACATTCACGTCCAGCTCGCCGGTAGCGCGCAGCATCTCGCGGTCCGAACCGGCCATGTCCAGCGTCACGTCCCGGTCCGGTGCCGTGGGTACGGTCAAATCTGCCGCCGCGTAGTCCACCACGTTGCCATCGGCATCGGCTAGGTTGACCGCCACGTCCAGTGACGAGGCCGAGAGCGTCAGACCATCGATACCCACAAACGACGCGTTGCCGGTCGACGCCTTGAGCGACGTGTATTTGCGTGAAGGATCGGTCCCGTCGGAGAGCAGAGCCAGACCGAACTCAACGTCCGCCAATTGCACGCCCAACGCGTCGTCCGTACCGCCGTTCAGACCTGCAAAGGCATCCACGCCCGATGCGCCCACCGTCAGCAAGTCGCCCGCCAACGCACTGCCGTCGGAAAGCTGCAGACCGCTGACGCTGGTCTGGTCAAAGGCAAATCCGCCTTCCACATGGAAGAACCCACCAATCCCAAGAGCAAGCTCGCCCGCGGCCCGCGTCAACTCGCCGCCCTTCCCATCCATGTCCAGCGTCAGGCTGCTGGCCGGTCCGGTTGCTACCTCCAGATTTTGGGCCAGGTAATCCACGATGCTGCCATCCGATGCCGCGCGGTTGACGTCAACGCTCAGGTTATTGCCCGCCACGCTCATCTCCGGGATGCCCACCAACGCCGCGCCGCCGGCCACGGCCGTCACGGCAGTCCAGGTGCGCGTCGCATCGGCCTTGTCCCCGGCAAGGGCCAGCGCGAAATCTACATCGTCCAGGCTCAGACCGATGGCGTCTGCCGAACCGCCGCCGATCCCCGCGAAGGCATCCACGCCCGCAGCGCCCACCGTCAACAGATCCACGTCCACTTCGCCGCCGTCGTCCAGCGTCAGGCGCGAACTCGACTTCTCTAACGCAAAACCGCCCGAAACCTCGAAGAAGTCGCCCACGCCAATCGTCACGTTGCCACTGGCCTCCAGCAACTCGCCGCGCGAACCATCCATCTCCAGCGACAGGCCGCCGGGAACGGAGTATGCGTTATCGCCGCTGTAGTCGACCACCACGCTCGTGCCTTCCGCTTGGTTGACGGCCACGGACAGCGTGTCGGCGGAGACCGAGAGTGTGTCGACGCCGGCAAAGGCCGCGCTATCGGCGGTGGCTTTCAGCGAAGTGAACTTGCGCGATGGCTCGTCCATATCGGTCATCAAGGCCAGTCCGAAGTCCACGCTGCCTAGCGACAGGCCCACCGCATCGGCACTGCCGCCGTTGATTCCGGCAAAGGCGTTCACGTCCGTGGCGCCGATCGTCACCACCTCCATGTCCGCCGCGCTGCCGTCGGATAAGACGATGCCCGGCGCCGTCTTCTTTTCCAGCCCAAACCCGCCGTTGACGCTGAAGAAGTCGAATACCTCCACGTCCAGCTCGCCCGTGGCGCGTAGTAACTCGCCGTCCGAACCGGCCATGTCCAACGTCAATTCCCGGCCGGGGGCCGTGGCCAGTGTCAAGTCTGTCGCCGCGTAGTCCACTACCTTGCCGTTGGCATCCGCCACGTTGACCGCGACGTCCAGCGACGAGGCCGAAAGGGTCAAACCGTCGATACCCACCAAGGACGCGTTGCCGGTCGACGCCTGGAGTGACGTGTACTTGCGCGAGGGATCGGTTCCGTCGGCGATCAGCGCCAGACCGAACTCCACGTCCGCCAATTGCACGCCCAACGCGTCGTCCGTACCGCCGTTCAGACCTGCGAAGGCATCCACGCCCGATGCGCCTACCGTCAACAAGTCGCCAGCCAGTGTGCTGCCGTCGGAGAGCTGCAGGCCGCCGATACTGGTCTGGTCAAAAGCAAATCCACCTTCCACCTGGAAGAACCCGCCGATTCCGAGGGCAACGTCGCCGGCGGCCCGCGTCAACTCGCCAGTCTGCCCATCCATGGCCAGCGTCAGGCTGCTGGCCGGCCCGGTCGCCACCTCCAGGTTCTGGGCCATGTAATCGACGATGCTGCCATCCGACGCGGCGCGGTTGACGCTAACGCTCAGGTCACTGCCTGAGACGGTCACGTCCGGGATGCCCATCGCTGTTGCGCCGCCGGCCGAGGCCGTCAAGGCGGTCCAGTTACGCGTCGCGTCGGCCTGATCCCCAGCCACCGCCAGAGCGAAATCCACATCGTCCAGGCTCAGTCCCATGGCATCGGCAGTCCCGCCGCCCGCGCCCGCGAAGGCGTCCACATCCGCTGCGCCCACCGTCAGCAGGTCGACATCCACCACTTCGCCGTCGTCAAGCGTCAGGCGCGAATTCGACCTCGAAAATGCGACGTTCCCTGACGTCTGGAAGAACCCGCCGACCCCCAGTGTTGTCATTCCAGCGACTTGCAGCAGTTGGCCGCGAGAACCGTCCATCTCCAACGCGATGGTTCCGGTCTCTCCGGTCTTCACCGACATGGAATCGTTTTTGAAGTCCACCACACGGGAATCCGGATCCACACCGGTCTCCACTCTGTCCACCCGGTTGATCTCGACCCGCAGATCGTTCGCAGAAACCGTGAAATCATCCGTACCCACGACACCTGCTGAACCCGCGGAAGCGTCAAGGGACATCCAACTCAGGTGCTCGACACCCGGCTGACCGGGGCGAGGAGAGAGCAATGCCAGGCCGAAGTCCACGTCGCTGAGCGACAACCCAACGGCCTCAGAGGTTCCGCCGTTCAGACCAGTGAAGGCTGCGAGATCTTCAGCTCCGAACCGCCAGACATCAACGGTCACCGACGTGGCGTCAGCCAGTTTCACCGTCTCGACCGTGTTTTCGACAGCGAGACTTCCGGAGACGTGAAAAAAGTCAGACACGGCCAGCGACACATCAACGCTGGCGCTCCCGTATCCGAAGTAGTCCGTGTTGAAGATCTCCCCCAGTTGGTCCGCATCGGCAACGTCCGCCGGGCTGATTCCGAGCTCGCTGACCAGAGGCAGTTGTCGTGTGAGCAGTTGAAGACTGTCATCGTTCTGCACGATTTCGAGATAGAGCGAGCCATCCCCGAAACCGAAAAGCCCTTCGCTGGCGGCGAATGTGCCCGTCACGTTGCCGAATGTCATGAACTCGAAGGCGTCTCCGGGTTCGGGCTCAAAGTCGTCCAGAAAACGCACTTGAAGCGTTCCGTCCAGTTCCGCAACACTGCTGACGTTGATCTGGTCGTAGCCGTCATTGGACGTCGAAGGGTCGGGGCCGTCGCCGGGCGTCAAACCGCCGATTTCAATCTCCAGAACGCCGTCGGAGGTTTGAGTGAATGAGCCGACATCCTGAATTCCGGGAGAATTCCCCGGACGGAGCAAGCCGTTGTTTGTTAGATCGCCGTGAATCCAACCACTCCCAGAGAACGATTCACCCGCGTCAACAAGTACATCCCCGTCGACCCGTAGCGGCCGATTTGCTCCCGACAGCGATCCGCAGTGGGAACGGTCGACCGGAGTTTCGACAGCAGCGAGCGGATGCGTGGCATCGGCCGTCAGCTTCCAACCGTGGGCACCGTCCGCTTCGGACGTGCCGTCAAGCATGAAGTCCGAGGCCAGAAGTACCCGCGGCTCGAGCCGCTCGAACAGCGACCGACGTCTCCGCCGAAGCGACGAGGGTTGGTTCGGCTTTCGGCCGCTTCGTTTCTTCTTGCGTCTTAGCATAGCGACTTCTCACAACAGGGGTCGTACGTGGCGTCCCGGTTGGCCATCGCCATCCAGGACGAGAAACCGTAAGAGCTCCGGGAGATCTCCCCCGCCGATCCCTGCGGAAAGCCGTTTGTGCTGAAAGGCTACCGGCGGCAATTACCACCGAGCAAATGCCGCGTCGATGGTTTCCAGGGTGGTCAGCTCGGAAGTAAATCCCACCTCCAATTCGTTCAACAGGTGGTCCAACTCTCGATCGCCATCCCACCCGAACCACGGAAACGCATTGCTGGCATCCTCGTGTTCGCTCAACTCGACCGCAGGTCGAGCAAGCAGACAGGCGGGCGTAACGGGGGCATCCCAACCTTCGCTTCGCAGTCCCTTCGCGAATACCGGCAGCATCCCAGGCCGCTGGTACACAGCTTCGGTTCGATTGCCTAGAGCCCAGATCCCGCGTGTGGACGCGTTCTCGCGGGCAAGTGGTTCGGGCTCCGGCGACGCTGGTTCGATGCCGTCGTGCAATGCCATCGCATCCGTCGAGAAACCAGTTGCACCGGCGCGGGCCGCCTCGTACGAGGCGTGCAGAATTTGCACGTCCACCAGCGACGGCAGTTTTCGCACGCCCGGCGCCAGCGTCGGATTCATCAGGTCGTTGCGATTGGCCAGCGGATCCAGATGCTGTCCGCTGCCGTCGAGCTCCGCGGTGAAATCGGAGCCGACGAAGATCGTACTGCCGTCGGCTTCGGTCTGGACGTGGTGGGCGAAGCCCGCATACGCTTGCGTGAAGCCAAGCGTGTGCCCGATTTCATGCAAGAGAACCGTGTAGAGATCGTACTTGTCGGCGTCAACCGGCTCGTTTAGGTTGGAATACCAACCGAGGCCCAGGGCGTCGTCGTCGACAGTGACGCGGCCCGCAGTCGGCTGCCCCTGGTCGTCGAGTGCCAGGATCCGTCCTTCGCCCAGTTGGTTGTCGCCGAAGTTCCCGAACACCAGTTGTATGTCGATGGGTTCTGCTGCTCCCAGAGCCCGCTGCCAGGTGCCCGTCGCCGCATCGAGCAGGTCGCCAACCGAAACCGTGCCATCCACGTTGCTGGCCGAGCCGATCCACCGCTGCGTGAAACTAATCGGGAACTGGAGATCCTCGGCCGATCCCTTTTGTTGCTGGAAGTTGGCGGCAAAGTAGGCGAAGTCGCCAAAATCCACGCTGCCCGAATGATCAAAGTCCAGCGCCAACGCGAACGGTGTGTCGGATGCGGTTGCATTCTCCTGGAACGCGTTGGCAAAGTAGGCAAAATCGCCGAAACCTATGCGGTCATCGTCGTCGATGTCGTAAACCACTGCCCATAGATCCGTCGCCGGACTGCGACCCAACTCGGCTTCGACCGCCCCGGCACCGGCTACTTCGACGCGGGCGTCGGTCAGCTCTAACCCCAAGTCATAGGGCCCGATGAACTGATTCCCGGCATCCACCGACACCTGATCCTCGTCGAGCGATTCGAACTTGACACGCCCAAGCAGCGCATACCCAGAACCATCGCCGCCGATACCCGACCGTGCGGAAATACCGCCCACACCGGAAACCAAACCTGTCGGATCGTCGATACTGCCCGAGGTGTCATTCACGTACACCGGGCCGTGCTCGATTTCGGTAGCGGTAAAGTACTCGGTGTTATAGGCGAAATCCACCGACGCCGCTGCGACGCCAGAGGCCTCAGTTGTGTGGACCCACAATTCAACCCAGTAGGAATCCCATTCATCGATCCACGTCTCGTTCTCCGGCAGCTCGGCAACGTGACCGTCGGCGTCAACGGCCGTTGGATTCTTCACCAAGCTCATGTAGACGCCGGCGGCGTTCGACTCGCTGCCGTTGGCTCCCGTGCCGTAGAGCGCACTTCCGGCAACGTGCGTGACGGAAACGCTCCCGAGACTGATCTGGCTTTCGTGGATCGCGCCGATGGCGTCCCCGCCAGTGGCCTGACGTGAGGGCAAAGATATGGGGTTGTTGAGTCTACCCGAGTCGTCCAGATCCACGCTATACGTCGCGCCACCGGTGTCGGTCGCGGTGAACTGCGCATAGCCAAGCCGTACGTAGTACGGCTCGACGCCATAATCCACGGACAAAGTGCCGCCGCCAAATCCTTCGACGACGCCACTGGAATTGTTGATTGCGCCAACGGGCAGGGTTTCAAACACGCCATCGTGATGAAGGGGATCAACACCCTCTGCCAGATTTGCGTTGAAGTTCAGATCGAAGGCAGCACCCACCAGGCCCTGTGTAATCGGCCCGGAGGTCACGTCGTCGATGAGCAGGTCCTTCATCCAAATTTCAACCACATAGTCTTGCTGAACGGCCACATCAGACAGTGAGGCCGGAAGAGACATCATTCCCTCGGCCTGGGCTTCCGGGGTCGCCGTTTCCAGCACCACCAACTCGACTTCAACCGTCTTGACGGGATTCACGGTCACGGTAAACGTGCTGGTCACCGATTCGCTGCCAGGGTCGGTTGCCGTGACGACGATCGTGGAAATCGAACGTTCTTGAAGGGCAGCGTAGCTTTCGTAGGTTATGGTCAGCGTATCGCCGGTGAGGTCGACATCGAGCAAATCAGTATTGACATCGTTGCCGGGGTCATCGATGTCAAAAGTCAGCACGTCGCCGTCCGGATCGGTGAAATAGTCCGGCAGATTGAGAGGTGCCGGATTGGGGTCACCATCTTTCTGCACCACGACATCCGGGACACCCTGGCCCACAAGTTCGGGCGCATCATTCACTCCGGTCACAGTGACGGTAACAGTGGCCGCGGACGACTGGCCCTGGCCGTCTACCATCGTGTAGGTGAACGTATCGGTAGCCTGCTCGCCACCCGCCAAATGCTCAAACGCTCCGTTCGGGTCATACGTCACGTCTGTTCCGTTATTGGTCACCGCGCCTAGTGTGCCGGTGTTATCCACGCTTTGCACGCTCTTGGTATCACCGCTGTCCGGGTCGGTGTCGTTGGCCAACACGTCGATAGCCACCGAGTTGTTCGCGTTGGTGCTGCCCGTGTCAGTGTTGGCCGTTGGCGCATCGTTTGCCCCTGTAACCGTCACGGTGACAGTGGCCGCGGACGACTGGCCCTGGCCGTCTACCATCGTGTAGGTGAACGTATCGGTAGCCGACTGGCCCACGGACAGATTCTCAAAGGCTCCGTTCGGGTTGTACGTCACGTTCGTCCCGTTATTGGTCACCGCACCGAGCGTGCCCGTGGTATCTACGCTTTGCACGCTCTTTGTGTCGCTGGTGTCCGGGTCGGTGTCGTTGGCCAACACGTCGATGGCGACCGAGTGGTCTTCGTCTGTGCTGCCCGTGTCAGTGTTGGCCGTAGGCGCGTCGTTCGCCCCCGTGACCGTCACGGTGACAGTGGCCGTGGACGACTCGCCCTGACCATCTACCATCGTGTAGGTGAACGTATCGGTAGCCTGCTCGCCCACCGGCAACTGCTCAAACGCTCCGTCCGGGTCATACGTCACGTTTGCCCCGTTGTTGGTCACCGCACCTAGCGTGCCTGTGGTAACCACGCTTTGCACGCTCTTGGTGTCACCGGTGTCCGGGTCGGTGTCATTGGCCAACACGTCGATGGCGACCGCTTGGTCCTCATTCGTGGTGCCCGTGTCATCGTTCGCCGTAGGTGAGTCGTTCACCCCGGTAACCGTGACGGTGACGGTGCCCACGGCGGACGCGGACGGTACATGGTCGTCTTGAATCGTGTACCTGAAAGTCTCCGTGCCAGAAAAATTCGCGGCCGGTTCGTAGTTCAGCGAAGCACCATTTCCGACGATCGTGATCTGTCCACCCTGATCGCCGACTGCATCGGCCGAGATGATCGAAAAATTGTCGCCCTGAAGATCCTCGTCGTTGGCCAGGACGTCCAGCGGCACAGCGCCACCCTCTTCCATGATCGGATCGCCGCCAGCTTGCGGGAACTCGTCGTCCGTCGCCGTGACGCTGTTCAGCACGAACAGAACCTTCACTTGGGCGGTGTCAGGCAGTTGCCCGTCGGTGATGGTGTAGTCGAACGTGGCAGTCGTCCCGTCCAACTCCGCGTCGTCCGGCACCGTGTAGGCGAGGCTCGCTCCCTGGTTGACGATCGCGACGCTTCCGACAGCGGGATCGGTCGTGGATTGGATCGTAAGCGTTTCGCCGGAATCCGGCAGGATCGAGTCGTTTGCCAGAACGTCGATGGGATTCACGGCGCCGATCGTCAACGGGATCCCATCATCGTTGGGGCCGAGATCATTCCCGGCCGTTGGCGGATCGTTGACCGAGTCGATTGTGATCGTGAACGTCTGCTCGGCGCTGGTGTCCTGACCGTTGTTCGCTGTGCCGCCATCGTCGCTGAGTGTGACTTTGACTTGCGCGGACCCGCTGGCGTCGTCCGCCGGCGTGTAGGTCAACGTGCCATCAGCGGCAATCACCGGCCCGGCCGCAAACAAGGCCGTATTGCTGTTGGCCGTGATATTGAAGGCCAGAGTTTGGCCCGACTCGTTTGGTGCCCCTTCATCGATCCCCGTCGCCCAGTTCGCTACCGTTTGCGCACCGGCATCTTCATCCACCGCCTGGTCCGCGCCGCTGGCGAACGCCGGTGCATCATTGACCGAGTTGACCGTGATCGTGAACGTCTGTTCGACGCTGGTGTCCTGGCCGTTGTTCGCTGTGCCGCCGTCGTCGCTGAGTGTGACTTTGACTTGCGCGGATCCGTGGGCATCGTCCGCCGGCGTGTAGGTCAACGTGCCGTCGGCGGCAATCGCCGGCCCAGCCGCAAACAAGGCCGTATTGCTGTTGGCCGTGATGTTGAAGGCCAGAGTTTGGCCCGATTCGTTTGGTGCCCCTTCATCGATCCCCGTCGCCCAGTTCGCTACCGTTTGCGCACCGGCATCTTCATCCACCGCCTGGTCCGCGCCGCTGGCGAACGACGGCGCATCATTGACCAAGTCGACTGTGATTGTGAACGTCTGTTCGGCACTGGTGTCCTGACCGTTGTTCGCTGTGCCCCCATCATCGCGGAGCGTGACCTTGATTTGGGCCGACCCGTAGGCATCGTCCGCCGGCGTGTAGGTTAGCGTGCCGTCCGCGTCGATTGCCGGTCCGGCCGCAAACAGGGCCGTATTGCTGTTGCCCGTGATGTTGAACGTCAGGGTCTGGCCCGATTCGTTCGATGCGCCTTTGTTGATGTCCGCTGCCCAGTCCGCAACCGTTCGCGAACCGGCGTCCTCGTTCACCGTCTGGTCCGTGCCCTTGGTGAACGATGGTGCATCATTGGCCGAATTCACCGTGATCGTGAACGTCTGTTCGGCACTCGTGTCTTGACCATTGTTTGCTGTTCCACCATCATCGCTGAGCGTGACTTTGATTTCTGCTGCCCCGTAGGCATCGTCCGCCGGCGTGTAGGTCAACGTGCCATCCGGCGCAATCGCCGGTCCGGCCGCAAACAAGGCCGTATTGCTGTTGCCCGTGATGTTGAAGGTCAGAGTTTGGCCCGATTCGTTTGGTGCTCCTTCATTGATTCCTGTCGCCCAGTTCGCTACCGTTTGCGGTCCGGCATCTTCGTCTACCGTCGGGTCCGCGCCCTTGATGAACGACGGCGGATCGTTTGCTGAGTTGACTGTGACTGTAAGTGTTGCGGTTGCCTCGGCCCCCATTGCGTCCGTCGCCGAGAGGGTTATCTCCGTTGGGCCCCCGTGCTGATTGGCGACTGGGACGATGGTCACGCCCAGGTCCGTGGTATCGTAGGTCTGCGGATTGTCTGTGAAGGTAACGCCCGCAATCAACGCAGAATCGAAGCTCGCGGCCAGAAGCAGATTGTCTCCTCCAGCAAGGTCGGCATCCGAAAACAGACCCGCGATATCGACATCAAGCGGGGTATCCTCAGGAATCTCCTGGTTCGACAATACGCCTGCCTGTGGCGCGTCGTTGTAGGAGAGCTTCGTGAACGTGAACGAGGTAGTACCGAGGTTTTCGTGCTCATCCGTCGCAGCCAGCTCCAATCGGTATTCACCGTCCGGAAGCGATCCCTTATACAGTCCTTCAAGCGTCGCAACGTCCAACTCGAAGGTGAACCCATTACCGGCGGCCGTGAGTGAGTCTTCGAGGGATTGAATCTCGCCAAGCACTGGGTGACCGGGAACAAGCGCTACCAAACGGCCCTCGAACGATGCAGCGTTGATCTCGCTGGCGTCGGTAATCGTGCCAACGATTGCCGGATCCGTTGAAATCGTTGCAATCCTGTCTCCCGGATCTCGACCGTTGTCGTTGACCAACCACGGAGCAATAACCGGACCGTCCTGGTCGCCGACTAGCTCGAGTTGAACTACCGGAGCGTTTACGTTCTTCTCGACCTGCGCAAGATCAAACTCGTCAATCACGCCGTCCAAATTGGCATCCAGCTCCTGGCGGTACAGATCGTCATTAAGGTTGATCCCATGATTGTTCAGGAAAAAGCGCTCAGTGAACGCGTTCCATTGCCCTGAATCGTGGAGTACCGCTGCAGTGGCGTACACATACTCGGAATCATCTACAACACCGTCGTTTCCCAAATCGCCGGGCAAAAAGACGTCGACCTGAAAGGTGCCGATGCTGCCGTTTTCTTCCCCGACCCGGACGATGTAGTCGCCTGGGGACAGCTCTACAAGCAACAGGCTATCCGTTCCGCCACCAGTGTCGGGATCGTCAAGGACAATGCGATCCGCCTCAAGGGGCGTCTCGCCCGCATCGTCGTACTTGATGACCGGACTGGCTGGGTCGAGCGTGCCATTGGTTCTCCACATCTGGAAACCAAGAAGCGTCGGGGCCCCGCCCTGCGAAATCGACAGCGCAAGATCGACCGTCGCGCTAGGAGTGTTGATGCTGCTTTCTACTGGACCGTCCGGCAGGACGCTGGCAACGGCCAGCAAGTTACGGTCCTCCAAGCGTTCTACGCTCGCTGCAAGAGGCCGAAACAGCGTATGCGCCCTGCGATTTCTTGAACGTCGTCTATTGGCGCGAGAGTTCTTTCGGAAGTTCCTCATGATGATATACCTTATCCGGCCAAAACTTTAGCATTCTCGAAGGTCTGGAAGTTGAGAGTTAGGAGCGTTTTCAATTCGGCTTTGTGAGTGGTTGTGGCGTTGTTGATGCAATCGGTGATCGCTTGGGAAAACTCATCGAAGTCTTCGTGGTAACGCGACGCCAGTGCGCGCTTTTTGACAAACTTCCAAAACCGTTCGATCAAGTTGAGATTCGGTGAGTAGGGAGGTAAGAACAAGAGTTCGATCCCCTAATTCGTCGGCCAGCGAACGAACCAGTTTGCATTTCTGATAGCGTGCATTGTCCATCACCAGTGTGATGGGTGTGCGGAATCCGCGGCGGGCGATTTGGCGAAGCAACTGACAAACTGTCTCGGCATTGATGTAGCCGTCGTTGGTTTCCACGATTACCTGCCGCGTCACAGCGTGCAGCGCGCCCAGCACGTTGAACCGTTTGCGACCGCTGCCGGTCCTCACAAACAATCGCGTCACCGTCCACAGATATCCCAAGAAGCTGCCGTACACGAAGTGTGCCGCGTCGATAAAGAAGACCGTCCGTTCGCCTGCTTGGGCCTCCTTCAAACGGGGCTCCAACTCGTTTTTTTGAAATCCGCTTGGACGTCCACGTCCGCCTTGGCCGGCATCGTGCCGACCTTCCGCCAAGAGAATCCCAACGACTTGAGAAACTCATGAACCTGAGTACGTCCCCGACGGATGCCAGTGATCTCTTCGATACGCTGTTGAGCTTCCTGCAGCGTGGCCGGAGGATGGGCTTCAAAGTAGTCTTTGATCGTCTGGCAAAAAGGTGACAACTGGCTGGTCGGCCCCATCCAGCGGGTCTCTTTGAGTCGTTCGATGCCACCATCCAGGAACTCGCGAAAGTATTCCCGCAACGTATTCTCGCTGATCTCCAACAACTTGGCGATCCGCCCGTGCGGCAACTCTTCACTCTTGAGCAACAAGGCTTCCATCTTCTTCTGCACACGTGGGTGGGGATGGGCAAAGCGTTCATGTCGCAATTGTTCAATTTGTTCTTCCGTAAACTCGATCTGAATCATCTCTTGTCCTCCCTGACAGATCACTCTTGGAAAAGCCAGGAAGGTGTAACAGAATTACTGAAAGTCAAGAACCTCAACTATTCGCCGGGCGCGGTATATCCCACCCTTTCGCAAGTAACAGCGGCCAGTAGCAGACAACCGACAATCTAACGGCCAAAAAAGACAAGCTACCAACGAGCCGGCAACTCGCATGAGTAAAGGAAACTCCAGGCCAATTAGTTTGGTCACCCGTACCAAGAAAGTCAATAATCGCAGGTATAATAATCTTGGCAATTAGGGAGGTTTGAGTGTTTTTGCGGTCGCCACTGAACATAACACCTAGATCTGGTGGTCCTAAGCTCGCATGTTTTGAAGAGCGAGTTGCTCTAGGCTGCGCCAAAGTTAGTATTGCTTGAGCTGGGCGATCGTTCGGGTTTTGTTTACGCTTTTCTATTCCGACAGGGCGATGCGACGCTGAG